>NZ_PVNL01000111.1 GCF_002994635.1 Enhygromyxa salina
CCTCGCGCGAGCGCGTCCATGCGGACCCAGCCCTGCCCCCCAATCGCAGCGCTGGGTCCGCATGGACGCGCTCGCGCGAGGAGATCCAGGCTGCTCAGTCCCCGCCGGGTTCGAGCGCCGCGGGTTGGTGGGCGGCTGTGAGCGCGCGCGCTTGGGCGATACGCCCCGCGAGGTCCTCCGACTCGAGGCTGCCGATGTAGGTGACCTTCGACTTGCCCTTGCGATCTGTCCACTCGATGCGAACGGCGCGGCCTTGGTCGCCGGGCATGTTGTAGATCCACTCGCCCTTCATGTTGACGCGGATCCCCCAGCCGCCCCACTGCTTCCAGTCGTACTCGACCGCTTCGACCGACGCGATCGAGGAGATCGGGATCTTCGGTCCGAACAGGCCGTACTGCACGTTGACGTGCCCCTCGGACACGGTCACGCGCAGGACCGAGAACAGCAGCCACATCACCAGGAGCAGCGGCAGGGTGATCGCGGTGCCGATCCACGCGCCAGCGCCTGCGAACGCCGACCCGATCGTCACCAAGCTCAGCGCACCAAACACCGCGTGCAGCGGCCACGGAGCCCGACTCTTGTCGCGGTAGAGCACCATGCCCTCGCCGTGCATGTACTCGGCCTCGTAGGCGTCCGGAGCCCGTCGCTCGGCGCTGACGAGCAGCGACTCCGACTCGACATCGTCGCGGACGACGAGCTCCTCACCCTCACTCACTCGCCCAGCTTCGACCCCGCAGGCCGCCGCTGTCAACGACCACGCGCGCGATCAAATCTCGGACTTGAGCTCCGGGAAGCGCTGCAGGATGCGGCCGACATACTGCCCGTCGGGGTAGTGCCGCAGGTAGGCCAAGCCACGCTGCAGCGCGTGAGGAATGTAGCCGGCCTCGATCGCGGCGAGCACCAGCTTGTAGCGGGCGAGCTCGGCCTTCGGGTGCTGGGGAGCTCGGCGCAGGAACTCTTCGAAGTTGCGCGTCGCCGACTGATAGTCGTGGGCGAAATCCATGCGCAAGGTGCCCAGCAACAGCAGCCCCTCGACGGCCTCGGGCTGATCGCCGAGCTCGCTCATGAAGTCGCCGAGGCAACGCGCCGCGCGAAATCGGGTCTCGGGCTCGGCCTGCAGCACGCGACAGCGCTCGAGCCGAGCTTCGACCATGGACTTGCGATCGCGCTCGCGGCGAATTTGCTTGTTGATTAATTTGCGGGTCGCGGCCTCGCCGTTGTCGTCGGCCGGGGCGTGCCGCGCGGGCTCGGCCCGATGCGCCGCCCGAGCTGCCGCGCGACCCGTGGCCGGAGCCACCTCCCCGCCCAGCAAGGCGGTCGGGGCGGTCGGGGCGGTCGAGGCGGTCGGCGCGTCGGGGTCGAGCACGCGGTCGAGGATCCGCTGGGAAGGATCGTTGCTCAGGCCAGGCACCGTCCACGCCCGGGGGATCTGACCGAGCTCGCGAGGGGGCGGTTGCACGCGCATCTCACCGGCGTCCGAGATCGTGACGAGCAGCTCGCCGAGCTCGGACAGGGGCAGCGCGGCGGCGACTTCCTGGCGCCCGACGTCTCGATAGCTCGAGTCGCCAACGTCGAACCGAAATCCGGCTTCGACCTCACCGAGCGGGCGACCGTTGCTGGGATCGACGACGACGACCTTTCCGCGCAGGACCGAGACCGAGGTGCGGCCGTCCTCGACGGTGACGGTGAACACCGTGCCGACCACCCGCACGACCGCGTGTGGCGTTCGGACCTGCAAGATCGGATCACCGGGGCGGCGATCGTAGCGGACCGCGAGCGTGCCCGAGAGCAGCCCGAACTCCACCAGGCTCGGGCTGGCGCTGTTCCAGCGCGCGATCGTGTGGGGCTGGAAGTTGGCGATCAAGCGGCCGACAAACGCGACCTGCACGGCGGTGTCGCGGGTCGCGATGCGGGTGCCGACGGTGAGGCTGTCGCCTGTCGTGGGTCGGCCTTCGGCGTCGGTCAGCTCGACCCGGCCGCCGGGCTCCCGCGCCGCGTCCCAGCCCGACTCCCAGCCGATCACTCGCGCGAATTTTTGGGCCTGGTGCGAGAGGCTGTGACCGACCGGGATGCGGATGCCGTCGCCGTAGCTGGTGTAGCCGGTGTCGGATCGCAGCTCGAGCTGGGCGACCGCGGGCGGCTGGAACAGTCGCGCGCCAAAGCTGGGGACGACCAGCGCGAGCGCCAAGATCACGGCGGCGATCGTGAGCCCGCCGACGCCCACCGTGGTGCTGGCCCGGCGCAGCGCACGAGCCCGGCCGTGGCGCTCGCCGTGCGACTTGGCGCGCTCGAGGATCGCTCCGAACTCGCGCTCGCGGGCGAAGGTGTCGAGCGGCGTGACCGGTCGCGGACGTCGGTAGATGGCCTCGAGGCGATGGTGGTAGCGCTGGCAGTCGCGACAGCACGCGAGGTGGGTGTGGTACAGCCGCGCGAGCTCGGGGTGAGCCCGACCCTGGAGAACCCGCTCGGTGTCCTCCCTGAACTCGTGGCAGCCGTAGTGAACCTGCGACATGTCAGTCCTGACTCACCAGCTCGCGCAGCTGCTTGCGGGCCCGCGTCAGCCGATCGCCCACGGTCGAGAGCGGCCGCTCGATGATCTCCGAGATCTCTTGCAGGGTCAGCCCCTCGTGGTGGTAGAGCACGAAGATCTGGCGCAGGTCCGGCGCGAGGTGGGCGAGGATCCGCTGGGCTTCGTCACGTGCCTCGACCTTGCTGGGCGCGACCCGATCGGCGCCGCGGCCAAACTCGAACCACTGAACCGCGCGCTGCATCCGCTCGCGACGAAAGCGCTGCCGGATCAGGTTGTGGCTGGTGTTGACGGTGATCCGGTACAGCCAGGTCGAGATCGCGGCCTTGCCCTCGAACCGGCCGATCGCCGCGAACGCCCGGGAGAACACGATCTGCACGAGATCGTCGAGTTCGCTGTCGCGCCCGAGCAGGCGAAACAGGTGACCGCGGACCTGGTTCTCGTGCTGCTCGTAGATGAGCCGCAGGGCTCGCTCATCGCCCGCGCGGGCCAACTCGAGCAGCTCGCGCTGAGCCGGCCGCTCGCTGGCCGCGAGCTCCGAATTGGCGCCGTCTTCGGAGCTTCCGCCCAGCGTGGTGACGCCGACGCAGGATTCGCCAGGCAGGAATTCGATGGAATCGAGCATGAGCGCTGATGATGAGGACCCTTCGCCTGGGCCAATGTCTCGGACACCACGGGTCATGAGTTTTCTGAGCTCGTCCGCAAGCGTAGCAGAGGTGAACCGACAATCTGGTAAGACACTCGACATGCTCATGATCCGCGAGCGTGTACCGGGCTTCGCCCCCGCCGAGTTTTGGGAGGAGTCGCCCCCGCGGAGCCAGTGGCAGTCGATGATCGACAAGTACGACGCCGTCGCCGCGGCGGCGAGGCTGGCCGGGGGGACTCGCGGACCCGCGTACCGTCAGCTGCTCGTCGAGCTATCTTCGCGCTGGCCGGGTGGGCTGCGAGAGAGCGAGCTCGTCGGTCCGGAGCGGGTGACCGTCCGTCGCGCGGCGGCCGTCGCTGGCCTCGCGCTGCCCGACCAAGCTCGCGCACCCGACTGGACCCGCGGCGAGCCGCGCCCGGCCACGCCGACGCTCGCGGTCGTGTGCTGGGCCGAGCTGCACGAGCTGATCCTCGATCAGCTCGCGTTCCGCCGCGCGCTCGAGCGGGGCGCCCTGCTCACGACCGCGACCTTCGCCGACTGGATCCGCGATCACGAGCGCAGCGAGCAGGCCCGACGTTGGCCACAGCCGCACCGACTGCCCGAGGTGGTCGGGCCGAAGCTGCGGGTGCGTGGGGCGTATCTGTGGCTGGCCGCCCGCGCTGGCCTCGACCTCCCCAGCCTCAACGCGCTGCTGTTCGCGCGGACGGGTCACTGGGATCGTCGGCCCGATGATCCCAGCTGGGCCACCGATGACGGGCGCTGACTCGCACGCGTTGGCGGCCCGGCAGCGGGCCACTGTCCCGCTGCCAGGCCACTAAAATTTTTGCCTCGCCCAACATCATTGGCGAATCGCCGTGGCACGTCGCTTGCCTTGGTGATGCGTCACGATGCCAAGCACACTGCACCAGGGGGTGGTCTCGCTGTTCCGCGATGACCCGAGGCTCGCGTTTGACCTGCTGCGGTCAGTGTTTGGCATCGAGCTGCCGCCACTGACGCAATACACCGATCGCAAGGGGGAGCTCGATCGTCATCTGCCGATCACCGGAGACACCGGGGAGCTTCGGATGGACCTCGCGCTCTCCGCCGAGCTCGAGCAACCGGAACATCGCCGTGCCGGGATCGCGGTGATCGTCGAGGTCCAAAAGCGCATCAACTCGGTCAAGCGCTGGCGCCTGTGGGTCTACTGGGCCCTGCTCGCCGAGCAACTGAAGCGAAATACTGCGGTTCTCGTGGTCCCGCTGTCCAAGGCCGTGGGGCGCTGGTCGCGAGGACTTGGGCGTTTGGAGATCCCAATGCGTGAAGGTTTGCTGGTTCTCGACCACGAAAACATGCCGCGCATTACCGATCTCGAGCTGGCCCGGCTGCGCCCCGCGTTGGTCGTGCTCTCGGCGGTGCTCCACGCGATCAACGGTGACTACGAGATCGCGCAAATTGCCTGGGATGTGGCTGGGGAGCTCGCGGACGAACGCCGGTGGCGCTACGCTGCGATCATCCTGAGCGCCGTACCACAGCACGAACGCGACCGCATGATCGGAGACCTGACGATGGAAGAACGCCACGAACTCACGGAACTCGAACTCAACAGCATCGCCTATCACGACGGGCGAGACGACGGCAAGCGCGAGGGCATGCTGGCGGGCAAGCGCGAGGGCATGCTGGCGGGCAAGCGCGAGGGCCTGCTGGAAGGCAAGCGCGAGGTCCTCGCTGAGCTCGTGTTCACAATCCTCGAGCTTCGTGAGCTCCCCGTGGACGCCGCATCCAGGGCCAAAATCCAGGCGTGCAGCGACCCCGACCTGCTGCAGCGTTGGGCCGCACGCGCCAAGCAGGCAAGCGAGACCGCGAACATCTTTGACTGATCGGCGCTCTAGCTGGCCTTCTTCATCGGGCCCAGGAGCCGACGGAACACCAGCAGGTGCCCGAACAGCGCGGCGGTGACCATGATCGTTGGCAACCACACGAACGGGAAGTCGGCGATCCACACGTTGGGCGGCCCGCCGAATTGCCGCAGCGGCCCGGGCATCGAGAGGATCGAGATCCCCACGATCGTGGCCAGCAGCCCGAGCCCGAGCAGGTTCCACACCCACAGCAGCGCGCGCGGCTGCGGCTGCCCCTGCTCGCGCCGCCACAACCATAGACCCAGGCCGAGCCCCGTGAGCCCGGTGACCACGTCGAAGTTGAGGCCCGACCAGGTCATGTGCTGCCCGATCACGCCCTCCTCGCTGGCCCGGTGCAGCATGATCTCCACGACCACGCGAAAGCCCTGGTAGCCGACGAGCAGGGACAGCGGCAGGTCCCGGGCGAGGCGCTCGCCAAACCGCGAGAACGCCAGCACGAAGGTCAAGACGAAGCTGGCGAGCACGACCGGCATCACCGGTGGGGGAAAGCTCTCGAAATTGGCCAGCGCTCCAGACCCGGCGAGCGCCCCGGTCAAGCTCAGCCAGACCGCCACGGCGACGCCCGTGCGCAGCGTGGCCGCGCGCCGTGTCGGGCTTGGCTCGTCGCCCCGAACACCCGCGTACCACCGCGCCGCGGGCACGCCGGCGGCCGCCACCACCGCGATGCCGATGCACAGCCCGGCCAGACTCGCGCTCCCGGGGACACTCAGCGCCTGTTCGACCATGCGCTGATGCTATACCCGCAGACCTGGGGACCCGCGCTGAAAACAGTGTCTGTCGGGGGTCCAAGGCTGCTAAGGTCTCGCGGATGGAGGCGACAGCCACCCGCTCCGCCGCTGGCATGGGTCTAGTGATGGTCGTGCTGCTGGGCGGTTGGGTCAGCACGCGCATGACCCTGGACACCGGCGACGCGGTCGACGTCGCGCTGGCCAAGCGCATCGACCCCGACCAGGCTCAGCGCAAGGCCCTGGCCCAGACGGCCAGCTACCAGAACAGCGAAGAGTTCTATCAGACCTCGATCGACGACACCGTCGCGCTTCACGAGCTCGCGCCCGTCGAGCCCACGCGCCTGCTCCAGCCCAACGCCTTCTTTCATGTCGCGTCCCCTGGTGACCCACGCTCGATCCCGCTGGGCACGTCGATCACCGAGGCGGGCCTGCAGATCTCGGTGAAGGCCGAAGAGGTCCAGGTCGAGCGCCGGGGGATGCAGACCAAGAACGTCCACACCTTCGCGCTGTTCAAGAACGTCAGCCATGAGCCCCTGGCGTACTTCGTGCGCATGCGCAGCCGGGCGGGCGACTGCCAGATCCGCGCCCAGACCCGCTACAACGCCATGGTCCTGCAGCCCGGCGAGCTCGCGGAGATCTCGGTCTGTTCGGGACAGCACGAGGTCGAGCTGACGGAGCTGCGGGTCATGGAGGTGTCGCAGATCGGCGCGCGCTGGCTCAGCAAGATCCCGCCGCAGGCGGTCGGCCACGACAACCTGAGCAGTCGCTCACACTTTCCGGGCGGCGGCGTGGAGATGTGCGCCGAGGTCCCTGCAGTCGAGTTCTCGCGCAAGATCGACGCTGGCGAGGCCAAGTGGGAGGACATCATCGACTTCTACAGTCGCCACGACTGCGAGCACTATCGCTGGTGGCCAGGGTATCGCCGGATCACGTCACCGCTGACGAGCCTGCCCGCGGTCCCCGACCCGCCGAAGTGACGCAGGCCGGCGTGACAAAGGGCGAACCCAAAAAAACGGCCCGGAGATCCGGGCCGTTTTTCGTTCAGGCGTATCCGCCACCTTGGGGTGGACCGCCGTAGCCGCCACCTTGGGGTGGGCCGCCGTAGCCGCCACCTTGCGGCGGCGCGCCGTATCCGGGCTGCTGGCCCATGCCGGGCGCTTGACCCAGCTGCGGCTGCGGTGGCTGGCCGTAGGGCATCTGACCCTGTGGCGGACCGCCGAGCTGCTGGACCTGGCCGCCGCCCATGCCCACGCCCATGGGTGCGCCGCCCTCGACGAACACGACGGTGTTGGACAGCTGCCACTTGAGCATCTTGGCCATGAACCAGAACATGTAGAAGCCGAGGGTGACGATCGTGAGCAGATAGCCGACCAGGAACATGACGAACAGCTCGCCGCCCTCACCGGTGAAGCGCATGCCGAGCCGGTGCCCGTCGACGTTGATCTTGGTGTTGTCGGCGTTGAACTTGATCATCTTGACCTGGAACCAGGCCATGTAGATCCCGAAGGTCACCAGGGTCAGCAGGTAGCCGACGATGAAGGTGACGAGCAGCTCGCCACCCTCGCCGACGAAGTCGAGGCCGCCGACGTCCTGACCGTTCTTGGTGATCTTGGTGTTCTCCGAGAACCACTTGTTCATCTTGCACATGAACCAGGGCCCGTAGATGCCGAAGGTGATCGCGGTGAGCAGGTAGCCGACCAAGAAGGTCACGAACAGGTCGCCACCGGTGCCGTCGAACCGGGGCTTGTAGACGCTGCCGTCGTCGGCGCTGACGGTGGCGTTGTCCGTGAAGAACTTCGCCAGCTTGCACATGAACCAGGGGCCGTAGATGCCGAAGGTGATCACGGTCAGCAGGTAGCCAACCAGGAAGGTCACGAACAGCTGGCCGCCCTCGCCCTCGAACTTGAAGCGGACCGTGCCTTTCGCGGTGGGGCCGTAAGTGACCCGCTCCGCGATGAAGTTGGCGAACTTGCACATGAACCACGGCATGTAGATGCCGAAGGTGATCACGGTCAGCAGGTAGCCAACGAACAGCTGCCCGAGCAGCTCGCCACCGGTGCCCGCGAAGTCACCCCGCGCCTCGCCGCCGGCCGACATGTTGGTCATGCCAGACGGCTGGCCGTAGGCCGGAGGCGCGCCCGGAGGCGGGCTCCCAAATGCCTGACCTGCGGCCGCGCCGACAGCCATCGCGCCGCCAGCCGCAGCCGCCATGGGTGCGCCCCCGTAGGCGCCGCCCCCAGGCGGCGGGCTCCCGGGTGGCGGGCTGCCGGGCGGAGGTCCGCCAAAGCCGGGCTGCGGCGAGCTGCTTGGCGGGCTTCCCGGTGGTGGCCCGCCAAATCCGCCTGCGGGCGGTGGCGCGCCGTAGGCACCTTGCGGAGGCGCACCTTGCGGAGGCGCACCTTGCGGCGGTCCGCCGAAGCCTCCTTGGGGTGGCGCGCCGGGCGGTGGGGCCCCGTAGGCGCCCTGGGGTGGAGCGCCCTGCGGAGGACTGCCGGGCGGAGGACCGCCGGGCGGCGGCGCCCCGAACCCGCCGGCAGGTGGCGGCGCCCCAAAACCAGCTTGGGGTGGCGCGCTGGGAGGCGGCGCCCCGAACCCGCCGGACGGCGGCGGCGCCCCGAATCCCGCTTGAGGTGGCGCGCCGGGTGGCGCCCCGGGAGGACCGGGCGGTGCGCCGGGCGGAGGACCAAACCCCGGCGGACCAGGCGGCGCACCCGGGGGACGCGGTGGCGCCCCGGTGCCGCGCGGCATCCCGCCGACTGCGATCATCGTCTTTCCGGCGCCTGCACGCTGTGCCCCTTGGATGGACATCAGCGTCATGACCGTTTGACCGATCGAGAAGCCCTGGCCGGGCTCCATGGCGAATTCTGGGCTTCGCTGGCCACCAAAAAAGGTGCCGTTGGTGCTTCCGAGGTCCTTGACGCGCACACCACCATTCTCGAAGTGAATCTCGGCGTGGCGACCAGAGGACTGGGGATCACCGAGCACGATGTCACCAGCCTCGCGGCCGATGCTCGTCACTCGGGCACCAATGTTGCGGGTCTCGGGGGGCTTGTTGACGTATTGGATCTTGAGAACGTAGTGGGTCGTCACTGGACGGCCTCCGCTGTGATGAGCGGCGAGCATCCCAACTGGGGCCACCCTGCGCAAGCCCCGTCTCATGGGTTGCGTGCGGGGCCCGCGAACTGTTCAGGAGGCCCGTGCGACGGCGGCCGTGGTCGAAGCCCGGCCCGAGAGCTGCGGGCGGCCGCGGTCAGCTCGTGGGCTCGCTGCGAGATCACACCTGGATCAACTGGGCACATCCGCTCCGGCTCGCCGCTCACGAACCAGGCGAACGAACAGCGCGAGTGACTCGACGCTCATCCACAGGATCAAGCCGCTGAGCACCACGGTCAGCCCAAACAGCAGCCAGTCGTGGTCGGCCCAGAACCCCAGCAGGTGGAGGATCAGCGACAGCCACGTCACGCCCATCACGAACAGCATCGGGATCACCAGCGGCAGCACCGGTCGGCGTCGCTGCCAGTAGTAGAGCGCGAGCACCAGCAAGGTCAGCGACGCGATCATTTGGTTGCTGGCGCCAAACACCGGCCACAGCGCCCACGCAGCCTCGCGCACGGCTCCGCTGTCGTCGGACACCCGCAGCGTCGCCAGCAAGATCGCGGGCACCACCGCGATCACGGTCGCCACGTAGGGGTTGGCCAGAACCTTGATCTTCAGGGCGTCGCCGACCTCGGCGATGATGAACCGCTCGATCCGCGTGGCGGTGTCGAGGGTCGTCGACGCGAACGAGATCACCAGCACCGCCATCAGGGTCTGGGCCAGCAGCGTGGAGATCCCCAGCTCCTGCAAGAACGCCGCGCCGCCGATCACGAACGCGGCCGCCTTGTTGCCCGACGCGTGGGCCCAGCTGTCGTAGTAGACCGCCCAGCTCAGATCCTCGACCGGGCCCTGGCCGGGCAGGGCGCAGAAGCCGACCAGGCCGATCCCGGCGACCGCGGCCATCGTCGAGGCCAGCGCCAGCGCGCCCTCGCCGAGCATGCTGCCGTAGCCGATCAGGCGCGCGTCGCTGAGCTTGTCGAGCTGCTTGGAGGTGGTCCCCGACGACACCAGCCCGTGAAACCCCGAGATCGCTCCACACGCGATCGTCACGAACAAGAACGGGATCATCGAGGGCGCGTCGCCGTTGGTCGTGCGGATCGCCGGGGCGTCGAAGTCGGGGTGGGCGACGAATATGCCCAGGAACAGCAAGCCGAGCCCCACCACCAGCTGGTGGCTGTTCACGTAGTCGCGCGGCTGCAGCAACAACCAGACCGGCAGCAAGCTGGCGATGGCCGAGTACACGAACAGCCCCAGGAGCCAGGCGAGGTTGGCCTGCTGGGCGTCGAGGCCCGCGTCGGTCAGGTCGATCGGCACCTTGGTCCCGACCCACACGAACACGTAGAGCACGACCAACGCGATCAGCGAGGGGATCAGCGGCGGCATCTGGCGCTTGTAGAGCAACCACCCGATCACCACCGCGACCACGATCGCAATGTTGACCGGTAGCACCGAGGTCGGGACCGCCATGAACAGCCCCGCGATCGCCATGGCGAACACCGCCAGCACCAGCCAGCTCAGGACCATGATGAAGCACAGGAACATCAGGCGGACCCGGCCGCTGACGACCTTGGCGGCGACGTCGGCGATCGATCGGCCCTTCTCCCGCACGCTCACCACCAGCGCGCCATAGTCGTGGACGGCGCCCATGAAGATCGTGCCGAACACGACCCACAGCAGCGCTGGCAGCCAGCCCCAGTACGCGGCGACGCAGGGTCCAATGATCGGCGCCGCGCCAGCGATCGACGTGAAGTGGTGGCCGAGCAACACCGGGCGCTTGGTCGGGACGAAGTCGCTGCCGTCCTCGAGCTCGTGAGCGGGGGTGACGAACTCGGGGTCGTCGTCCTGGTAGATGCTGCGGCCGATGTAGCGGGCGTAAAACCGGTAGGCCGCGAGAAACGTGAGCAGTACCAGCGCGGTCACGACGGCGGCCATGGCCGGCAGTGTCCCCCCGGCCACACCTGCAAGCAAACCGCCAAACGAGCGAGCGCAGGCGGTAGTATGCGTGCTCCCTCACCCCGCATGGAGACCTATCGGATCCGCTATCTCGGCAGCGAGAACCCAGCGCCCGCGCTCGAGCTGGTGTGCAAGTTCACGGGCGTCGGCCTGCGCGAAGCCAGGGAGCTGGTCGGGACCCGCGGCGTGATCCTGGACAACGTCAGCGCAGCCGAGGCCCGGCGCGTGACCGAGCGGTTCGCGGCGGTCGGGGCCGAGATCGAGGTCGAGCCGATCTGGCGCCACGTCCATGCCTACGATCCGCGCAGCCCGGCCCGGGCAGATCAGATCATCCAACGCCTGCGGGCGGGCGCGGGCGAGCTGGCGATCGACGAGGGGCAGCTCGGCGCGCTCGTCGAGGGCGAGCCGCAGCTGTTCGCCGACGAGCGGCTGACCGAGCGCCGCGTCGTCGTCGAGCTCGAGCGCTGGCGGGCCCGCGGACTGGAGCTGGCCGCGAGCGAGATCGAGATCGTCGAGGCGCTGAGCGAGCGCGACCTCGCGCTCGAGGCCAGGCTCCGCGACAACCCCGACGACGTCGCCACCCACCTGATCTACGGCGATCTACTCCAGACCCGCGGCGACGCCCGCGGCCAGCTGATCGCCTTGCAGCACGCCCGCGAGCAGGCCAGCGGCGCAAACCTGGCCCAGCTCGAGGCGCGCGAGCGAGACATCCTCGAGCGCCACGCCAGCCACCTGTTCGGCCCGCTGCGTCGGGTCGCGGACGCCGTCGTCGTTCGCTGGTCGCGGGGGTTCATCGACGCCGCGTTCATCGGCGTCGGTCGTGGGCGCGCGTTCCTGGCTCCGCTGCAGACCCTGACCGACCTGCTGCGGCTGCCGATCGCGGCGCGGATGACCTCGCTCGGGGTGACGAGCGCGCTGCTGAGTCGCCAGCAGCTCGAGCCCGCGCTGTGTAACTCCGAGGTCGTCGCGTGTCTGCGCGAGCTCGAGCTCGGCGACCACGTCGCCAACGCTGGCAGCGCCCGCGCGACGATGACCCTGACCCGGCTGTGGTCGCACCTGCGCAGGCTCCACAAGCTGATCTTGCACAGTGATCAACCCCCGCTGCACGAGCTGCACTCGCCGACCCTCGAGCACCTCGAGCTGCACATGAACGGGCTGCGCGACAGCTCGTCCCGACGCTTCGTCCCCGGTCGCTTGCCGCGGCTGCGCACGCTCACCTTGGAGTTTGCGTACGCCGAGCGGATCTCCCCGGCCGCGTTCGCGGATCTACTCGGGCTCCCGGAGCTCGATGGGGTGACCGAGGTGACCCTGCGCCTGCCGAACGACCCGATCCCGTTCGCGCTCGCCGACGTGCTTGCGAGCGTCCCTCGCCTGGCCACGCTCGCGAGCTTGGATCTGTCGCGCTGTGTGGTCGACGAGCGCGCCATGGAGGCGATCACCCACGCGCGCGATCGCGGGCGCCTACCCGACGGCCTGCTCATGCCCAAACTGCGGCCCTCCTGAACTCGAGCCTGTTGCTGCGAGCGCTCGCGCCGTGGTACCAGCGCGGGCATGGGTCGACTGCGCGGCGCCAAGTTTGTTGTCCCGGCTCTGTTCGGCCTGGTGTGCGGCTGCTACCTGTTTGGCGACGAGCCCAAGGCCCGCAAGAAATCCGACGGCGGCGCGGACGACTCTGCGCAGGCCCAGACCAGCCAAGACGCTCAGCCACCCGCGGAGGCCCAGCCCACGCCCGAGGGCGAGGCCACCGACTGTCCCGCGCTGCTGACCGGCGTCGAGACCAAGGCCCGGACGATCGCCGCCGCGTGTCCGCCCGTGCACGTGCGCGGGCTGTACCGGATCGACGGCGGGACGCTCGAGGTCGAGGCCGGTGTCCAGCTGCGCTTCGAGCCGGGCGCCGTGCTCGAGGTCGGGCGCGACAAGCCTGGCACCTTGAAGGTCAACGGCACCCCCGAGCAGCCCGTGCGCTTCGTCGCCGACTCGGTCAGCGACAGCGGCGGGTGGCAGGGCGTCCGCCTTTACGCCCAGGCCGACGGCTCGGCGCTGAGCCACGTGGAGATCGCCAGCGCGGGCACGGCCGATCAGGCCGCGCTGTGGATCGTCGCCACCCAGGTCCAGGTTCAAGGGCTGACCGTTCGCAGCTCCGCCGGCGTCGCGCTCGAGCTCGCGGGTGAGCGCGGCGTCCAGGTCCTCGGCGCCGAGCTGTCTGGGCTCGGCGTGGTCGCCCGCGCGACCCCGGCCGCCGCCGCCGGACTGCACAGCCTCACGCTCGAGCCCAAGGCTCAGGTTGCGATCACGGCCGGGGTGGTGAACGCGACCCTCGAGTGGCCGGCCAACCCCTACCGAATCGAAGGCTTGATCCGCGTTGAAGGCGAGGCCATGCGCCCAGCCCAGCTCAGCCTCACGCCGGGGACCAGCCTCCACTTCCTGCCCGACGCCCGGATCGTCATTGGCGGGTTCGGGCCGGGCAGCTTCAGCGCCAGCGCCGGGAGCCTGGACGCGACCGGCGTCCCCGACGGGGTCGACCAGACGATCAGCCTGCGCGCCGCCGAGCAACAACAGCCCGGCGGATGGGGTGGGTTGCACGTCCAAGATCAGGGCCAGCTGACCCTCCGCAACGTCGAGCTGGTCCATGGCGGCGCGCGCGACGAGGGCGTTATTTTGGCTGAAGGCAGCGCCAGCTTGAGCCTGGATGGGTGCACGTTCCGCAGCGATCTGGTCGGCGTCGAGCTGCGCGGCACTGGCGTGAAGGTCGAGAGCTTGGCCAACAACGCGTTCATCGACGTGCCCGTCGCGATCCGCACGACCCCCGCGCTGCTCGGGGCGCTCGGGCCCGACAACCGCTACGACGCCCGCGCCAACATCCACCTCGAGCGCGGCAAGGTCGAGGCCGACGCGACCTGGGCCGCACAGGCCGCTCCGATCATCGTTCACGGCGACGTGTTCGTCGACAAGGGAGCGACCTTGTCGATCGCCCCAGGATCGCGCCTGGGCTTTGATCCTGGCGTGATCCTGGGGGTCGGCTACTACGAGGCGGGCACGCTCGAGCTGCGCGGCACCGAGGAGGCGCCGATCATCCTCGAGCCCACCCCACCACCAGCGCGCGAGCCCGACGCGCCCGCGCCCGAGGTCCAGCCCTGGGGCGGCGTCGTGCTGGGCGCCCACGCGGTCAAGACTCGGTTCGAGCACGTGCACCTGCGCGGCACCGGCAACGACGCCGCGATCGAGCTGCGCGACACCGCCGACGCCACGCTCGTGAACGTCGACTGCGCGGGATGTGCCGGAGCGACCGTGAAGTGGGGCTGCGAGTCGACGATCGGCAACATCGGCGTCACCGCCAGCGACGGGACCCCGACCCCGATGGCGGCGCCCACCCAGTGCAAGTAACACAGAGGGTATAAGAGAAAAAGCGAAGCGTTCCCCAGGCGGACCCGACCTCGAGCCCGAGCGAAGCGAGGGTGGCGACGCGCGCGGAGGCGAAGCCGAGCACGGGTCGCGTCGGGTTCGACTGGGGTATAGGAGAAAAAAAGCGAAGCGTTTGGACTGGTTGATCGTCTCGGATCCCTGATGCCGCTGCTCGAGCTCGCCCTGCTGACTCAGTCGCTGATCTCCTCCGGTCAGCTGGACCTCGACCTCACCGCGCGCTTTCATGCAGCACCGCTGGCCCAGACCAAGATCCTGGTCCGGCCGGGGCCCGAGCCGTTCGTCTATGTCGATGGTGCGCGCAAGACGGCCGCGCAGTGGGTGCCTGGCACCCCCGCGACCCGGGCCACGAAGAAGCTGTTCGAGCTGGTCGAGCACATCGACGACACCCGCACTGACACCACCTATAAGCACAGCACCAAGGTCCGGACCAAGCAGGGGCTCTACCACTTCGACTGCTCCGGCATGATCAACTGGGCGTTGGCCAAGGTGAGCAAGTCCGCGCTCGAGACCCTGGATCGCGAGCGGCCCGTGGCGGCCACGTACGTTCGCATCATCCAGAAGGCGCCGACCCAGCGAGCGCGTGGCGGGTGGCAGCAGATCGCCGACATCGAGGACGTCGAGCCCGGGGACCTGTTCGCCTGGAAGCGCCCCGCCAACTGGCCCAAGGGCGGCAACACGGGCCACATCGGGGTGGTGATCGCCAAGCCAGCCGCGGTCGCCCACATCGAGAATGCGTACGTGGTCCGGGTGATCGACTCGACCCGCTATCGCCACCAGGACGACACCCGCGCGGAGGGTGAGACTGGGTTTGGGATTGGGACGATCTTGTTCATGACCGACGACGCCCGCCAGCCGATCGGCTATGCGTGGCATGGGTCGGACAGCTCGGGGTTCTATCGCACGGACGTCGTGTTTGGCCGCGTGCACTGAGCGAGCGCGGATCTGAGCCATCCGCTGGGGTGGGGCGGTCACTGTGGTGGTTGTTTGGCCCGAAAAACCGCAGACTCGATCACTCATGACGAACTACAAATTGCTTCAAGCGTGTGCCGTGATCGCGGTCGTCTCATTCGGCTGTGACTCCGGCGGGGACGAGTCCGCCACTGACAGCACCGGTGAGACTACGGGCGAGACCGCTGGTGACGGCGACGGCGACGGCGACGGCGATGGCGATGGCGATGCCGATGGAGACGATGTCCCATCCAACGCCGCCGAGCTGCTGCCGTTCCTCGAGTCCGAGGCGTACGCCGGCTTCCCCGCCGAGTCCGCCGTTCACCCGGCGACCGGCGCGAGCCCGCATGGCGACGTGCGGGTCTTCATCAACGCCGCCCTCGACGACTCCCTGTCTGGCGGCAACGCGTCGCACCCGATCGGCTCGGCTGCGATCAAGGAGCTGTACTCGAACGACGCCCGGATCGGCTGGGCCGTCATGGTCAAGACCCAGGCCGACAGCGACGCGGGCAACGGCTGGTACTGGTACGAGATCATGAACGACAGCGTGATCGCCGACGGCAACGGCGACATGACCTGCACCGGTTGCCACGCCGGGACAGGCAACGACTTCTTCAGCACCGTCTACCCCCTCCAATAGAGGGGGGATCTTGGACGACGGGCGGGCGCCTCTGAAAACAGGGGCGCTCGTTCGCGACTCAGTCTTCGCTAGAGTCGCGTGCGTCGACGTCGACGATCTCCGCGTCGACGAACGGCCCACGACCACCACCGCCGCCCATCCCCGAGCCCCCGAGCCCGCCGAGCCCGCCAACGCCGATCTGCATCACCTGGATGTCGCCCCCTTCGATGCGCTTTTGCAGCCGAGCCTTGACCAGCTCCGCCACGCTTCGGCGGACCGGCGGCACCATCATCGCCAGCCCAAACACATCGGTGAGGATCCCCGGCGTGATCAACATGACCCCGCCCGCCAGGATCAACAGACCCGACACGATCCCATCTTCTGGCAGCTGACCCTTGGACAGCGCCTCGCGATAGCTAGCGATCGCCTTACGCCCCTCGCGGCGGGCCAGCCACGACCCCAGCAGCCCCGTGACGGCGACCAGCGCGATCGTCGGCCCCGCGCCCATGAGCCCGCCGAGGGTGACCAGCAGGTACAGCTCGACCAGCGGGACCAGGGTGAACAGCAAGAACAGGCGACCAAGCACGGCGGTATCTCCTTAGCACTCAGGCCGCCGGGTCTGCCGGCCGCGCAACAAATTCGCCGGCGAACGCGTCGAGGTAGCCCTTCAAGAAGGTGTACGACGGCACCCGCGCCCCCAAGATCCGCATGTTCCCGTAGTGACCGACCACCGTGCGATCCAAGAAGATCAGCTCGGTCGCCGGCTGGAACGAGGACATCCGCTTGATCGAGCCCGGGATCAGCTTGACCACCTCGTCGTGCACGGTCGAGCGCGAGTAGTCGAAGATCGCCACATCCAAGAAGGGATCGGCGAAGGTGTCACGCCAGCTCTTGTAGAACCCATCGTCGGGCCGGGGCCCGTCTGGCCGCCGGACCTCCAGACGCAGCAGCGCGTCGTCGACCGCGTCCCACTCCTGCGCGATACCCTGCTCGATCAGATCTTTGTAGGCGCCAATGATGTCGACCCGCAGCCGCTTGGCGCAGCCAAAATCGTAGAGCACCAGCTTGCCGTCTGGCCGAAACGCGAAGTTACCCGGGTTGGGATCCGCGTGGATGATGCCCAGCTCGAACACCTGACTGCACATCATGTGGAACAGGTTGCGACCCAGCTGATCGCGCTGGGCCTGGGTGTAGCCCAAGCCGTTCAGATCCGTGAGCTGATCGCCGCCTTCGTAGGTCAGCGTCAGCACCCGCTTGCTCGAGCGCTCACCCACGACCTCGGGCAGGACCATGAAGTCGTGGCGGCCCAGGTGGAACTCACGAAACAGGCGGACGTTGGCGGCCTCGTTGGTGTAGTCGAGCTCCTCGTGGAGGTGCTTGCGGACCTCCTTGAACGAGGCGTTGAGCGCCTCGCGGCCGATGTTGACGATCCCGCTCGCGCGCAGGGCCAGCTTGAGCTGGGCCAGGTCGGAGTCGACCGCGTCCTCGACACCGGGGTACTGGACCTTGACCACGACATCGCGCCCGTCGTCGGTGGTCGCGCGGTGGACCTGCCCGATCGAGGCGGCCGCGAACGGCTCCGGATCAAAGCGTGAGAACAGCAGCTCTGGCGCCGAGCCGAGCTCGCGCTCGACCTGCTCGGCGATCACCGCGTAGTCCATCGGCGGCGCCTCGCGCTGCAGCTTGCCGAGCGCGTCGGACAGCTCTTTGGGCAGCACGTCTTGGGCGATCGACGCCATCTGCCCGACCTTCATGACCGCGCCCTTGAGCTCGCCGAGCGTCTGCGCGATCCGGTTGCCCGACTCGCGATTGGATTCCTCGCGCGAGGTCGCCGCGTCGGCCTCGGACTGGAACAGCGCCTTGACCCGCGTCCGCGCCATGTTGCCGGCGACCGAGGCGGTCATACCAGCCAACTTCAAGAAGCGCTTGCCGCGGGACGGGGGTGCAGCCACGTCTGAGCACTGTGCACCCTCGCTGCAAGCCGCGCAACCCAGAGCCACGACTGCGCTGAATCGCCGCGCGGGGAATCGCCTGCTACTTGCGCTTCTTCTTCTGCTGCTTGTTCTTCTTTTGGTGCTTCTTCGCGTGCTTGACGTTGCGGTTGGCCTTTTGAACCACCCGCCCGTCCTGCTGCATGCGCCGCGGCGCCTCGCCGACCTCTTGCAGCAGCTCACCCTCGCCCAGCTGAAGCAGCTGCAACACGCTCGCATACAAGAACGGCGAGAGGCCGAGCTCCATGCGCTTGTCGATCTGCGAGAGGGTGACCTGCGGGCGCACGGGCAGGCGAATGTTGACGACCTCGACGTCGGCGTGTCGCTCGTGGCGGGGATCCGCGAGCGCGCTGTCGCCAACGATGTGGTGCATGCGGCAGCTGATCGGCCGACGCTCCCAGATCCGACAGCGACCCTTGCCCTCATCGAGGAACGGACACGCCTGCCCGCGCTCGGCGAAGGTCTGGCGACCCCGACCCGCGGCCTTGCTGGTCATCCGGATCTTCTCGGGGTCCTTGCCCGTGTGACCGGCCTGGATGTCCTTGAACTGTTGCTCGCCGAGCTCGCCGAGCCGCTGAGCGACCTGCGGAAAGTCCTTCCAGGTTCGGACCTCCCGATAGATCGCCAGCGTCTCCGGCCCGCTGACACCAAATGGCGCCGCGTAGCAGCCGCCCTTGCCCGCGGGCGTGCCGGGCACGGCGGCGTCGGCGAGACCGAGCTCACCGCGGACGGTCTCCACGTAGCGATCGTAGGCGGTGTGCAGGTCGTCGACCCGATCATAGAAGCCCCGCGGCAAGCGCTTGGTCTTGGTCGTGTCGGCCAGACCAGGAAGTCCAGAGATCTCGTCGACGATGCGCTGCATCGTGTCGACGTGCTCCTTGGCCTGCTTGCGCGCGCGCCTCGCGATCCGCGTGACGCGATCACGGGGGAGCTTGACCCGAGGGCCGAACAGCGCGGCTATGAAATTCAGCACGGCGGGCAGGCTTGTAGCAGACCCAAGACAGCGCTTGCACCCCGCATAATGCGCAAGTAGCTTGCGGCCCATGATGGCCCGCCGTTCCCCCGTTCGTCCCTTGATCACCGTCGCGCTCGCGCTTGGCCTCGCCGTGTTCGGCAGCGCCTGCGACGGGGACAAAACCAACGAGCCCGGCGGCGCAGGCGGAGCCCAGGCCGACGGCGGGGGCAGCGGCAAGGCGGCCGAGGGCGGCAAGGACTACGTCTACGACGCCAACGGCTTCACGCTGATCGCCACCACCAAGACCAAGATGGAGCTGTCGAGCACCCAGGGTAAGGGCGAGTCGGAGCTGTCGGTCCGCAGCGTGATCGAGGCGACGCCGCAAGGCGAGGGACTCGAGGTCCACGGTCGCGTGCTCGAGCTGCTCGACTACAAGGGCTCGGGTCAGCTCGATCCCGAGTTCATGCGCAAGCAAGCCGAGGAGGCCGGCGAGGAGCCGATGGATCTGCGGGCCGAGCTCGCCAAGTCCGAGAGCTGGTCGATCATCGACCTCAAGGGTGAGGCGGACGAGAAGGCGACCAAGGCCATGGCCGAGAACCAGGGCGAGGACGACGGTCCCATGAACTTTGGTCTGTTCGGGCTCCCGGATCTGCCGACCGTCGACCTGGAAGTCGGCAACAAGGTGGAGCTGCCGACCAAGGCCGATGAGCGCGAGCTTCCGTTTGGCTCGGTCCCGGTCGAGGTCGACGTGACCTGGACGCTGCGGGGGGTCGAAGGTGACGTCGCGGAGTTCGACGTCACCGTCGAGGGCAGCGGCGCGACCGAGATCGACGCGGGCGGGGCCACGGCGATGGTCTCGATCCTCGAGGAGTCTTCCTACACGGTGTTCTTCAACCTCGCGTCGAAGCTGCCGGTCTCGTATAATGGGTATAGCCAGAGCGAGATTAATATTGATATTCCGGGGCAGCCGATCTCGTTTGCGACGAATAATGAGATTGAGACGACCTACGAGGTCAGCACGGGTCCGGTTCCCGAGCCTGCGCCTGCGCCGGAGGCGGCTCCCGTCGCCGCGCCTGAGAGCTGAGGCGGCGAGGCGCGGCGATGCCTTCGTGCGCCGGGTTCGGTGGGTGGAGGCGTGGCGAGGGAGGGCTGCGGGGTGAAGCGTCCACAGCCCAATATTCAGGGACTCTTGACGCTGTCAATTGAGTTTGGCGGCGGTCGCTCCGCTTGACGAACGTCGCGTCGTCGAGCACGCGTCGATAGCGGCCAAGGTCGGCGATGGCGACGCCTGACGCAGGGTTCTATGAGCGCCCCGTGGAAGCCCTTGGATTTGCTCGTGCCCGACATGGGCGACCTCGACTGAGCAGCATGCCGAATAACGAGATTGCGAGGAGGATACTACATGCGACATAGTGACCTCAGCAAGTACTGCTACACCAAACTTCAGTCGAAGGCATCGCTTCTCAACGTGGGGTGGGTCGACCTGGACGCACCTTTTCTCAAAGGGGTAATTCCTGCTCAGGCCATCGCTAGGATCGAATCAGCCATTCCTTTGCACCTCAACGCGATGCGAGGCGTACATGGGTGCCCCTTCTGTGGGGACAGGGATGTCTACACAGATATAGACGGAAAGAGCATACTGCTGGGAATGTCAGAGGTTTGGGTTCCCTCCACGGTCAGTGAGACGGTGTACATCGCGCCAAGCCTGCTCCTGCACTACATCAGGGCCCATCAATACATGCCTCCTCGAGATTTCGTGGGTGCGCTCCTCGCACTTCCCTGTGCTCCTGCACGCTGGAACACCCCTGGGGGGAGCTATGCAAAACTAGTCAAGCGTTATGGCTGACGCGCGGGTTGGGGGTTGGGGAAGAAACAAGTGGCGGCGGCGTGACATTTGGTCGAGGATCCCGTACGCTCATATCCATCCACCTTGAACGACTAGTCAAGGCAACACCATGCTGAACCGAGTAGACACGGGCATCAACGACATGGCCGTGGAGGAGTTTGTGATGAATAAAGTTCAAATGCATGCAAACCGAGCACTGCGGCCTCGCGCGTTGAGTTCGGGAGACACGCGCGGTCTGCCAAACTACTATTCGTTTCCTCACGGCCAACACCCTGTTTGGTGGACGGAACAACTCGAGGCTGGGTTTCCAGACGCGTTCGCCGTGTACGAGAACGTGCCGGAGAGTGGTGCGAAGGCTCTGGTGATTATGTCGACGAGTGTATGCGTTCTGGACGAAGATCTCACTGTTGGCTTGTGCGTGGAGTACTCGAGTATCGAGAGCTTTGGCCGACTTGCAAAAGAGCCTGTTCCCGAAGTCATCTGTATTCGGCTTTCCTCTGGCACGGAAGCCGAACTGCCGGTCTTGGGGAAAACGGGGGCAATCGTCGACTGGTTGAGGTTTCTTCAAAATGCTGTGGATGCGGTCAAAGGGATCTGAGGAGATCTGCGCGGTTGGGGTCTCTTACCGCTGATGACCCCGCCCGAAGGTCCTGTACCTTCTAATTTGTCCACCTTGTACAAATGAGCAGTCGACGGGTGGCCGTCTCTCCGTTTGACGGTCGTCGGGTTGTCGAGCTCGCGCTACGACGGTGGCCAACGGGCTGCGATAGCGACGCTGACGTAGAAGGCTCGCCGGGCGCCGGTCTCGCCGACTGGACAGCGATCGCCAACCAGAACACTATCGCAACCATGGCGACCGCCGCCGCGCCCTCGCTCGAGACGACCGTGTACACGTCGTCGAGCACCCACGACGCGCTCGGCCGGGTCCTCACCGCGATCTCGCCCGACGGCTCGGAGGTCGCGTACACCTACAACCAGCGCGGCGCGCTGAAGACCGTCGACTGCAAGCACCGCGGCGCGCTCACGTCGACGCCCGTGGTCGCGGAGATCACGTACGACGTCCGCGGCCGGCGAGAGTCGATCACCCACGCCGCCAACTCCACAACGACCAGCTACAGCTACGACCCGCTGAACTTCCGCCTGCGCTCGATCGAGACCACCCGCGCGAGCGACAGCAAGAAGCTGCAGGGTCTCCACTATCACCACGATCCAGTCGGCAACGTCACGGACATCCGCGACGACGCGCAGCAGACGGTCTATTTCCAGAACGCGATCGTCGAGGCCGCGAACAGCTACACCTACGACGCGCTCTACCGGCTGGTCGAGGCGACCGGCCGCGAGCACGCCACGCAGGGCACGGCGCAGCGGAGCTCGACGCAGCTGCTGCCAGACAGCAGCGCGGTGCCGATGGCGAACGACCCCAACGCGCTGCGGCGGTACACGCAGAGCTACACGTACGACGCCGTGGGCAACCTCGAGACGGTCGTCCACGCGCCCGCGAGCGGGACGGGCTGGACGCGGCGGTACCAGTACCGGACCGACGGCAACCGGCTCGTGGGCACCAGCGCCCCCGGGGACTCGGCCGGGGCGCTCTACACGAACACGGCCACGTACAGCCACACCTACCCGCACGACGAGCACGGCAACTTCACCGCGATGCCGCACATGTCGGCGATGGCGTGGGACGAACTCGACCAGCTGCACCACTGCACGGTGGGGTCGCAGGAGGTGTACTTCCAGTACGCGGGCGGGCAGCGGGTCCGCAAGTATGTGGAGCACGCGGGAGCGACGACCGAAGAGCGAATCTACCTGGGTAGCTTCGAGCTGTACCGCAAGCGGGTCAACGGCGCGCTGGTCAACGGGACGCTGAAGGAGGAGTGGGAGTCGCTGCACGTCAGCGACGACACCGGGCGGATCTTGCTCGTCGAGACGCACACGGTGGACGACGGCGACGTCGTTGGGAGCCCGACGGGGATCTGGCGGTTTCAGCTGAGCAACCACCTGGGCTCGGCGGCGACGGAGGTCAGCGAGAGTGGGGCGGTGATCTCGTACGAGGAGTATCACCCGTATGGCACGAGCGCGTATCGGCTGGTCGACAGTCAGATCGACGTACCGGCGAAGCGGTACCGCTACACGGGGATGGAGCGGGACGAAGAGACGGGGCTTGGGTACCACACGGCGCGGTATTATGCGCCGTGGTTGGGGCGGTGGACCGCCAGCGATCCGATCGGACTGAGTGGCGGCATCAATCAGTTCGAATACTCAGCGTCGAGTCCCCTCGTTCTCAGCGATCAAGCGGGGACATCACCGCATCAGTTGGGCGACAACATTTCAGTTGACCAGGTCGAGGACTGGAAGAGTGATAGCTCTCTCATTGCGCCTGGTGCCACGCCGGTCTTGATAGCGGGCACGGATGACCGCTACCTGGTCATTCCCACCGAGTCGATCTTCGCACGACCCGGAGAACGTGCGGAAGAAGGGCACTTTGCGTGGGCATTTACGCCCAGTTTCGCGGGGCAAGCGTGGGGGAAGAAGTACGCGCATGCTGTACAGGAGATCGCCGACAACAGGGAAACCGCTGCGGCAGCGCAACAGATTCTTGCGTCGAACAAGATGATAGCAGCTTTCGGCCTTGGCGGCGGTGCCACTGTGGCCGGTGGCCTCAGCGGTGGGTTGGCGCTAAAACTAGGCTTGCCCCTAATCGGCACTGCACTGGGCAGTTCCATCCTCGGCGGCGCCACAACCGGTTGGACTCTCGAAGGCGGGCTAGCGTTGTTAGACGGGCAGTCACCGGGAGAGGCGCTCGCGCGTGCGAACCGAGGAGGGCTGGTTGGTGGTGCACTCGGTGGCGCTGGCTATTTTGCCGGTCGAGGTATTGGGTGGGGGCTTTCGAAGTTGCGTGGCGGAGCACCCTCTACTACGCAAACTGCATTCCAGCAAGGCATGCCACTCATCCGTGCAGTTCGACCGGCGCCGAGCACATTGCCACCAGGGGGGAGCTCCGCCGCCGGCGAGATCGATGCGGCGGTCGGTGCAGAAGTTGAGGTCACAGTTGACGCAGCAGAACTACATGGGTTATTTTATCATCAAGTCAACAAAGGTGGGCTCGACGAGATTGTAGAGTCGCAGATTTTAAGGGTTTCGGAAGCAAATAGTCGTGGCTACGGCGAAGCGATTCGGGCATACCCTGGCGAGGCCACCGGGACAGGTGGTCAAGGCGTTGTCAAGTTTTACACCTACGAAGCTCCCCACTACGTCAAGCCAATTTTGAATCCAGGGTGGGGAGGCAATGCCACAAAGCCTTTGGCAGAGGTCAGGTGGACAAACGTGGAAAGCATTGGCATACGTCTGCGACGTGTGTTTTATCCGGATGGCCGAGCGATCTGGTTCCTCAAACCGCCCCCGCCTCCATAAAGAGCAAGAGTAATGACGAATCAGACGAAGACCTTCCGCGGAGCAAACTGCGTACAGCACCTGAAACGGTGGCTCGAGGACCGTACTGGTGACGCCTCCCCACTGGACTGTGTTGCATGGGCCTGTTCCTCATGCGGGACTGACCGCTACGGCTTGTGGATTGAAATAGTCATCTGCGCCGAGTCGACGCGGTATCGTTGGGTTCCTCCTGGTTCCTTCACCATGGGTCTTGATGATGATGGGACGGAGCGGGCGTACTTAGTGGAGGTTCCTTCGCATACAGTCATACTCTCAGCTGGGTTTTGGGTCGAGGATGTTCCATGTACGCAGGGCCTCTGGAAAGCCGTGATGGGGCGGGAACCGAGTCACTTCCGGGCACCGGACCGGCCTGTCGAAAGCGTGTCATGGGATCTGGTCCAGGAGTTCATTCGAAAACTCAGGGCCCACGTCTCGGGCTTCTCTTGTCGCTTGCCTACTGAGGCGGAGTGGGAGTATACATGTGGGCACTTGGATGGCTGCATTGAAGAGGCTGCTTGGGTTCATGAAAATAGCGCCGCCGACTTCGACCTTGCCGGCGTTGAGTATGTTGCGCCTGGGCCATCTAATTCCAAGAGGCGGTATGGGCCTCGTGGGACCCATCCAGTGCGAGGAAAGAAGCCAAATAGGTTCGGTGTCTATGACCTTCTTGGGAACGTGCTGGAGTGGTGCGACGATGCGCCACGGGTTTACAGTCTCGGAGTGATTCGAGATCCTCGCGGCACAGGTTCCGACGAGCGAGTGTTGCGCGGCGGTGACTGGGACACGAAGCTATGTGAGACGCGGCCGACACGCCGATTTTCCCTCGATAAGAGGTACGGCGGAGGAAATATAGGTTTTCGGTTAGTGGTACCCGCACGAGACGGTTCTGTGCCTTGGTAGTCGTTCGAAAATGTTCGCTGTCCGGAGGCGGTCATGTTCGCTGGCTTCCTACGAGTCCTGTCCGGGCGTACCGAGGGTGATCCCTGCCCGAAGGTCCTGTACCTTCATATTTGTACAGATTGGGCAAATGAGCAGTCCGTGGCCACGCGGTGTTCTCTGCCCAAAGGTGCAAACCCAAGGTCGGGGTCCTCGATCGCCCCGACCTGTTCTCGCCCGTGCAGGTTAAGCTCGCCGACCTCGACGGTACCGGGCCCGCGGATCTGATCTACCTCGGGGCCACAGGCTGCACGCTTCGCTACAACCGCGCTGGGAATGGCTTCGCGCCGGCTGACGAGCTCGCCGGCTTCCCGCCCGGGCACGCCGCCGCGAACGTCGACGTCATCGACCTCGAAGGCCGCGGGACCGCGTGCCTGATCTGGTCGTCCGCGCTCGAGGCCAATCGCGGTCTGCAGCTTCGCTACATCGATCTGGTCGGGCCACAAAAGCCCAACTTGCTGGTCGAGGTCGACAACAACCGCGGCCTCGTCACCCGCACGCGCTACGCCTCGTCCACAACTTTCTACTTGCGCGACCGCCTGGCGGGCCGACCATGGGCGACCTGCCTGCCGTACCCGGTGCAGGTGGTCGATCGCGTCGAGAGCCACGATCAGATCAGCAAGCAAAAGGCCGTTCGCTACTACGCGTATCACCACGGCTACCACGACGCGCACGAGCGCGAGTTCCGGGGCTTCGGCATGGTCGAGACCTGGGACACCGAGTCGTTCGAGGCGTTCTCGGACGGGAACTCGAGCTTGTTTGAGTTCGAGTACGCGCCCTCGAACACGGTCGAGGAGAAACTCCATCAGCCGCCGGTCTACACCAAGACGTGGCTGCACACGGGGGCCTTCGTGAGCTGGGATCGCGTGTCGGGGATCTTTGCTAGCGAGTACTACGACGGTGACGCAAACGCTCACGCTCTGCCCGACACTGCGTGGCCCTCGGGGCTGACGCCCGCTGAGCTGCGCGAGGCTGCTCGGGCGCTTCGTGGCCGGACGCTGCGTAGTGAGGTCTATGCGCTCGATGGGGACCCGGTCGAGGAGCCGCACCCGTACACGGTCAGCGAGGCCAACTTTCAGATCCTCGCGCTGCAAGGTCGTGGCCCGCGCGAGCACGACCACGCTGTGTTCTACGTCCACGCGAAGGAGTCGCTCGGGTACACCTACGACCGCGACCCGGCCGACCCTCGGATCGGCCACGATTTCGTGCTCGAGGTTGATGAATTCGGGACTGCGATCAAGTCCGCTTCGCTGGTCTACCCGCGCCGCGTCTCCACGCCACACAGCGAGCAGACGACTCACCACGTCGTTGCATCGGAGGCTACGGTTACCCACGACACGACTGACCCCGACCGCCTTCGCCTCGGTGTCCCGCTCGCGTCGAAGTCGTTCGAGGTCGTGGGCGTCGTGCTCCCAGAGTTGAGTCTACTCGGGTTCGAGGACCTGAAGACCGCCTACGACGGCGCGACCGAGGTCGCCTACACCGAGGACGACGCGCCGCCGGCCAACACGGTGGAGAAGCGCCTGCTCGGTCACAGTCGCGTCCGCTACTACGCGGATGACCTCAGCGGCATGCTCTCCGAGGGGCAGATCGGTGTGCGGGCGCTGCCGTACGACACGCTCACGCGTGCGCTCGACGAGGTTCAGTTCGACGCCGTATTCGGCAGCCTCACAAACCCGCCAACGCTGACGCTGATGCAGAACGAAGGCGGCTACGTGTACGAGGCCGGCCAGAGCGCCGGGACTGGCAGCCTGTGGCTCACGTCGGGTCGCGCCGTGCTCGACGCCAGCAAGTTCTACGTGGCGACCTCCTTCATCGACCCATTCGGCAACACCTACGCCTCGACCTTCGACAGCCATGTGCTGCTGCCCGTCTCGGCAACCGACCCGCTGGGCAACGCGGTCACGGTCCAAAACGACTATCGCTTGCTGACGGCGTGGGAGGTCACTGATCCAAACGGCAACCGGGGCCAGGTCGCGTTCGACACTCGCGGCGTCGTCGTGAAATCTGCAATCATGGGCAAGGTCGGCGACAGCGACGGCGACACCCTCGCCGAACCGACCTCGACTTTCGAGTACGACCTGTTCTCGTTCCGAGACAGCGGCAATCCCACGTCCAACAAGTCCCGCGTCCGGGTGACCCACGGTGACCCAAACACCGACTGGATTGAGAGCTACAGCTACTTTGGCGGTGCCGGGCAGACGTTGATGGTCAAGGCGCAGGCCGAACCTGGCCTCGCGCCGGAGCGCGACCAATATGGCGAGCTCGTCCTCGATCAATACGGCGACCCGGTGCTCGTCGACACCAGCCCCGTTTTGCGGTGGATCGGCAACGGTCGAACGATCCTCGACAACAAGGGCAACCCCGTGCGTCAGTACGAGCCCTACTATTCCAGCACGCACGAATATGAGGACGAGGCCGAGCTCGTCGAGCGCGGTGTCAGCCCGCTGATCCACTACGACGCGATCGGTCGGGTCACCCGCACTGACTTTCCCGACGGGACGTTCTCCAAGGTCGTCTTCACGCCGTGGGAGTCCGAGCAGTGGGACGCCAACGACACCGTCGTTGACAGCGACTGGTACACGGCGCGCATCGGCTACGTCGGCGGCGACGTCTACCTGCAGAAGGAGCGCCGCGCCGCCGAGCTCGCGTACGAGCACCGCGAGACGCCGAGCAAGATGGTGTTCGACAGCCTGGGTCGGCCGTTCTTGGGCATCGAAGATCTCGGCGGCGGGACCACCTTCGAGACAAAGATCGAGCTCGACATCCGCGGGTTGCCCACGCAGATCAGCGATGCTCGCGGCAACATCGCCGAAGCGCGAACGCATGGCATCTTGGGTCAGGTGCTCGAGACCACGAGCGCAGACGCGGGGGATCGGCAGGCGCTGACGACGATCCTCGGTGAGCCGCTGCGCGCGTGGGATGCCAAGGACCAGTGCGCTCGCGTGACCTACGATGCCCTGCGGCGGCCTGTCGACGGTTACGTCCAGCCCGCGGTCGGCAGCGAGATCTTGCTGTCACGGGTGATCTACGGTGAAGCGCTCGGAAGCCCGCAGGCCACCAACCATCGTGGCCGTGTGTACCGATCCTACGACGGCGGCGGCGAAGCGACCACGCCCGGGTTCGACTTCAAAGGACTCCCGACGTCAGCCGAGCTCAAGTTGTTGCTCGACCCCACGGCAAAAAACGACTGGACAGTGCTGGTCAACCAGAACACTATCGCAACCATGGCGACCGCCGCCGCGCCCTCGCTCGAGACGACCGTGTACACGTCGTCGAGCACCCACGACGCGCTCGGCCGGGTCCTGACCGCGATCACGCCCGACGGCTCGGAGGTCGCGTACACCTACAACCAGCGCGGCGCGCTGAAGACCGTCGACTGCAAGCACCGCGGCGCGCTCACGTCGACGCCCGTGGTCGCGGAGATCACGTACGACGTCCGCGGCCGGCGAGAGTCGATCACCCACGCCGCCAACTCCACAACGACCAGCTACAGCTACGACCCGCTGAACTTCCGCCTGCGCGCGATCGAGACCACCCGCGCGAGCGACAGCAAGAAGCTGCAGGGTCTCCACTATCACCACGATCCAGTCGGCAACGTCACGGACATCCGCGACGACGCGCAGCAGACGGTCTATTTCCAAAACGCGATCGTCGAGGCAGCGAACAGCTACACGTACGACGCACTCTACCGGCTGGTCGAGGCGACCGGCCGCGAGCACGCCACGCAGGGCACGGCGCAGCGGAGTTCGACGCAGCTGCTGCCGGACAGCAGCGCGGTGCCGATGGCGAACGACCCCAACGCGCTGCGGCGGTACACGCAGAGCTACACCTACGACGCCGTGGGCAACCTCGAGACGGTCGTCCACGCGCCGGCGAGCGGGACGGGCTGGACGCGGCGGTACCAGTACCGGACCGACGGCAACCGGCTCGTGGGCACCAGCGCCCCCGGGGACTCGGCCGGGGCGCTCTACACGAACACGGCCACGTACAGCCACACCTACCCGCACGACGAGCACGGCAACTTCACCGCGATGCCGCACATGTCGGCGATGGCGTGGGACGAGCTCGACCAGCTGCATCAGTGCACGGTGGGGTCGCAGGAGGTGTACTTCCAGTACGCGGGCGGGCAGCGGGTCCGCAAGTATGTGGAGCACGCGGGAGCGACGACCGAAGAGCGCATCTACCTGGGCAGCTTCGAGCTGTACCGCAAGCGTGTCAACGGCGCGCTGGTCAACGGCACGCTGAAGGAGGAGTGGGAGTCGCTGCACGTCAGCGACGACACCGGGCGGATCTTGCTGGTCGAGACGCACACGGTGGACGACGGCGACGTCGTTGGGAGCCCGACGGGGATCTGGCGGTTTCAGCTGAGCAACCACCTGGGCTCGGCGGCGACGGAGGTGACGGAGACGGGGGCGATCATTTCTTACGAGGAATACCACCCCTACGGGACCAGCGCGTATCGACTGCAGAACAGCCAAATCGACGTGCCCCTCAAGCGGTACCGCTATACGGGAATGGAGCGGGACGAGGAGACCGGGCTCGGGTATCACTCGGCGCGATACTATGCGCCGTGGCTGGGGCGATGGACGGCGTCGGACCCGATCGGGCTATCGGCGGGAGTCAATCGATACGGGTACACAAATTGCAACCCAATACGTTTTGCGGACCCTACCGGAACAAGTCCCCCAGATGCAGAACCAGAGGCTCAAGTTGTCCACGTCAATGATAGGCGTGCCAGTCTAAGGAGCCGTGAGACTGCGCTTAGGCGAGACGAGGCCCAGGTGGCGGCTGCTGATGCGGCTAATGAGCAGGCACTCCGGGAGTTGGGTCCAAAAGGGCTTGCCGAGCCGAATTTAGATCGAGTGCTCGTCCGGGACTTGCTCGATACGGCCGCGGGCATCGACGCAGGCGAACGCGACATCGCTGACCGCAGGGCCGAGCTGGAACAGGACTGGGCGAGGTTGCAAGCAGATGAGGCGGTGGCTGCCAGGTTTGCAACCGCAGAAAGGGCCGTAAACATCGCAGGAGCGATCACGCTGGGGGTCTACGGCACAATAGTGGCGGCGCCATACGTCGCTGGTGCTGCTCGATGGGCCTACTCAAACCCAGCTGCAGCCGCTGAATTGGCCGAAGGACTATTGTTCCCTGCCGGTATCGAAGTCACGGGAGGCATTGGCTTCGGTATAATGGCAGCCGCCAAAACGGGGCCGCGGCTGCTGGCTGCTGGGGAGGATGTAGTCCGACATCTAGACAACTTCTCGAATGTCCGCTTCGCGGATGAAGTGGCGGATGTCCGCTTCGCGGATGAAGCGGCGGATGGTGCATCGGCTGTAACTGGGCCACGTGGATCGCGAACTGCGATTAACCCGAACGACTCACCCGAGAACATTCTTGCTCTCACGCGCGAAAACGAGTCTGCGGACGTTTTGGCGAGTAAGGGCTATGATGTCGTGCAGAACCCTACTGTATCGGGGCCGAAGAACCCCGATTACCGTATCAACGGAGAAATCTATGATAACTACGCTCCCACAACCGCGAGTTCAAGGAACATTTGGTCGACTGTCCTGGGCAAAGTGGAGGACGAGCAGGCCAATCGGCTGGTCCTCAACCTCGACGACAGCGCCGTTAAACTGGATGATTTGGCAAAACAATTCCAAACCTGGGCGATTCCCGGCCTCGTGGAGGTGTTGGTCGTTCGGAATGGAAGCGTCTCTCGACTTTGGCCATGAGGTAACCGATGGCCATTGAGTACACATTATACATCGACACCGAGTGCGCTCTCCCGCGCCTTCGGGAGAGCGTGTGTGCCTGTATCCGGGATGAATCCGACATGTCACCTACTGGCACCCTCACATTCTCGGGAGAGAAGCTGCTTGGCACGGTGTCGGCCGTCAATGAGGTGACTCGACAGTTCGTTAGCGAGGATTTTTCTTTCAACGCTCGAGCACGAGTGACCTTTCGTCTGGACAAGTTCGCGCTGGCTGACTCGCAAGACTCGCTGGTCCGATGTGTTGCTGCAGTGTTGGCCGCCGATCCCAGTGATGCGATTTTGCTGTTTAATGGGGAGACGGTTGTGCTGCGGCGGCGAGGTAGCGACTTGGTTCTGCGGGAGGGTTTCGGCCCTTGGACTTCCGCGCGTCTCCAGCCGCTAGGCCGTTCCTACCGCATCGGGCCAATCGAATAACTCCGCTCGAGGTAGCGATCCACGAGAGTAATCCCGCCGAGAGTAATTTCGGGCGGGATCGACGAATCACGTTTCATCGTGGTCCGCCCCCAGCGACGACGCCCGCATCGACTTCTAGCTGATGTCGACGATGGTCGGGGCGTGGCTTCCGAGGTCACCGTCGTTCACGACATCAGCGATCCCGATCGCCTGCGCCTCGGCGTTCCGCTCGCGTCGCTGATCTGCGTCGCCCCGTCGACGCCTACGTCCAGCGTGATCGACGACATTTATTTTTGCCGGTCGACGACAACTAGAACTGCCGGTGCAGGCCAGCCAATCGCGCGTGCGACGCTGGGGCTCAGGAGCCCACAGCGTGGTCACGGACGAACAAGTACGGCTGCTCAGGAGCAAGATGAACGAAGGCAAAACACAGGAGACCGCCGCAGCAGCGGCCGGGATGAGCGTGCGAACGGCACGCAAGTGGCAGAGGGGCTCGCTGCCGTCTCAAACCGAGGCGTCACCACGTGACTGGCGAACTCGCAAGGACCCCTTTGAGGGCGTCTGGGAAGCCAAGATCGAACCACTGCTCGAAGCCGACACCGGCGCCGAGCTCGAAGCCAAGACGCTGATGCAGCTGCTCGTCGACGCTGATCCAGAGCGATTCTCGATCGGTCAACTGCGAACCATGCAGCGACGCGTCCGGGACTGGCGAGCGTTGCGCGGCCCCGAGAAGGGGGTTTACTTCGAGCAGGAGCATCCGCCGGGCAAGGAGGCGGGACTCGACTTCACCTCCGGCAACAGCCTCGGCGTGACGGTCGGTGGTCAACCCTTCATGCACCTGCTCTTCGAGTTCGTGCTGATTGCGAGCACGTGGACGTGGGCCTGCGTCGCGTTCTCGGAGAGCTTCGAGGCGCTGGTCGAGGGACTACAGCGAGCCCTGTGGACGCTCGGAGGCGTGCCACGGCAACTGGTCCTCGACAAAATGTCGGCGGCCACTCACGACCTCCAGAAGGGCCGCGGTCGCGGCCTCAACAAGCGCTTCGGTGACGTGTGTGATCACTTGGGCTTCAAGAAGGTCAGGCGGATCAACGTCAGGAAGGCGCACGAGAATGGCGCGGTGGAGGTCCGTCATCGGCGCACCAAGAGCCTGATCCGACAGGCGCTGATCCTCCGCGGCAGCAAAGACTTCGAGAGCGCGGCCGAGTACGAGTGCTTCGTTCAACGAACGCTCGAGCACGACCACAACCGCCACATCGAAGGCCGACTGCTCGAAGAGCGCGCTCATCTCGATCCGCTCCCGATTCAGCCGGTTCCGACCTACACAGTCGAGACGCCGAAGGTCCGACGCTGGAGCACGGTCAGGGTCCGCTGCCGGATCTACTCGGTGCCGTCTCGACTGATCGGCCACCAGGTCGAGATCCGGGTGTACCCGAACACGATCGAGCTGCGCTACCGCAACGAGCTCGTCGAGGTCTTCCCGCGGCTGCGAGGAGAACTCAATCACAGGATCGACTCTCGCCATGTGATCGCGTCGCTGGTGCGCAAGCCCGGAGCCTTCGCGAACTACCGCTTCCGCGAAGAGCTGTATCCGACGCTGACTTTCCGTCGAGCCTACGACGCGCTGGTGGCCGCGCACGGAGATCGTGCCGACGTCGAGTACGTCCGGATCCTGCACTTGTCGGCGAAGACCATGGAGGCCGATGTCGAGGCCGCGCTCGTGCGACTGCTCGAAGCTCGTGGTGGTCGCTTCGACTACGCCGCCGTCGAGGCGCAGGTACGACCGCGAGAGTCGGAGTTGCCGGTGATCAACATACCGAGCCCGACGCTCGAGGACTACGACGCCCTAATCGGAGGTGCCGCGTGAGCAGGCGAACCGCAAACCACGCCGAGCTGATCAGCGAGCTTCTGCGCAGTTTCAAGCTGACGGCCGCGGCTGAGGAACTCGTGCCACGCTTGGTCACCGCCGGCCATGACCAAGCGCTGGCGACGATCGCCGAAGTCCTCGGTCTCGAGGAGGATGCCCGACACGAGCGTCGTGTGCAGCGGCTGCGTCGGGCCTCGAAGCTGCCCGAAGGCAAGACCTTCGAGACCTTCGACGAAAAGCGGCTCGGCCAGCCAGTGCTCCGCAAGATCCGGGAGCTCGAGAGCGGCGCCTTCCTTGACGAGGCGATCAATGTCCTCGGCTTCGGATTGCCGGGCGTCGGCAAGAGCCACCTGCTCGCGGCCCTCGGTCACGTGCTCGTGTCTCAGGGCCGCTCTGTGCTTTGGACACCGACCTACTCGCTGGTCCAGGAGCTGCTCGCCGCCAAGCGGGATCTCGTGCTGCCGAGGAAGCTGCGCAAGCTCGACAACTTCGAGCTCGTGATCCTCGACGACATTGGCTACGTGAACCAGTCGCCCGAAGAAGCCGAGGTGCTCTTCACCCTGCTGGCCGAACGCTACGAGCGGCGGTCGACCGCGCTGACGAGCAACCTGGTCTTCAGCGAATGGGATCGGATCTTCAAGAACAAGATGGCGACTTCGGCCGCGATCGATCGCCTGGTCCACCACTCGGTGGTCCTGGAATTCGACGTGCCGAGCTACCGGACCGAGAAGGCCAAGAGCAAGAAGAAAGACTGACGATCATGGATGGGCTGCGACCAGGCTCGAACGACAACTACCCCGCGCGCGTGGTCGCCGTGGGCGAGGTGAGCAAGTCCCGCACCGGCAAATGTAAATGTCGCTGACCGGCAAATTTAATTGACGTCGAACACCAGCGTGCGGTCGGCAGCGAGATCCTGCTCTCGCGCACAATTTACGGCGAAGCTTTCGCCAGCCCACACACCACCAACCACCGTGGTCGCGCCTACCGAAGCTACAGTGGCGGCGGCCAATCCACCTCGTCCGAGCTTCAACTCCTGCTCGACCCCACCGCCAAAACCGACTGGACAGCGATCGCCAACCAGAACACTATCGCAACCATGGCGACCGCCGCCGCGCCCTCGCTCGAGACGACCGTGTACACGTCGTCGAGCACCCACGACGCGCTCGGCCGGGTCCTGACCGCGATCTCGCCCGACGGCTCCGAGGTCGCCTACGCCTACAACGAGCGCGGCGCGCTGAAGACCGTCGACTGCAAGCACCGCGGCGCGCTCACGTCCACGCCCGTGGTCGCGGAGATCACGTACGACGTCCGCGGCCGGCGAGAGTCGATCACCCACGCCGCCAACTCGACGACGACCAGCTACAGCTACGACCCGCTGAACTTCCGCCTGCGCGCGATCGAGACCACCCGCGCGAGCGACAGCAAGAAGCTGCAGGGTCTCCACTATCACCATGATCCAGTCGGCAACGTCACGGACATCCGCGACGACGCGCAGCAGACGGTCTATTTCCAGAACGCGATCGTCGAGGCAGCGAACAGCTACACCTACGACGCGCTCTACCGGCTGGTCGAGGCGACCGGCCGCGAGCACGCCACGCAGGGCACGGCGCAGCGGAGCTCGACGCAGCTGCTGCCGGACAGCAGCGCGGTGCCGATGGCGAACGACCCCAACGCGCTGCGGCGGTACACGCAGAGCTACACCTACGACGCCGTGGGCAACCTCGAGACGGTCGTCCACGCGCCGGCGAGCGGGACGGGCTGGACGCGGCGGTACCAGTACCGCGAAGACGGCAACCGGCTCGTGGGCACCAGCGCCCCCGGCGACTCGGCCGGGGCGCTCTACACGAACACGGCAACGTACAGTCACACCTACCCGCACGACGAGCACGGCAACTTCACCGCGATGCCGCACATGTCGACGATGGCGTGGGACGAGCTCGACCAGCTGCACCACTGCACGGTGGGGTCGCAGGAGGTGTACTTCCAGTTCGCGGGCGGGCAGCGGGTCCGCAAGTATGTGGAGCACGCGGGAGCGACGACCGAAGAGCGCATCTACCTGGGTAGCTTCGAGCTGTACCGCAAGCGTGTCAACGGCGCGCTGGTCAACGGGACGCTGAAGGAGGAGTGGGAGTCGCTGCACGTCAGCGACGACACCGGGCGGATCTTGCTGGTCGAGACGCACACGGTGGACGACGGCGACGTCGTTGGGAGCCCGACGGGGATCTGGCGGTTTCAGCTGAGCAACCACCTCGGCTCAGCGGCGACGGAGGTCAGCGAGACGGGGGCGGTGATCTCGTACGAGGAGTACCACCCCTACGGCACGAGCGCGTATCGGCTGGTCGACAGCCAGATCGACGTACCGGCGAAGCGGTACCGCTACACGGGGATGGAGCGGGACGAAGAGACGGGGCTTGGGTACCACACGGCGCGGTATTATGCGCCGTGGTTGGGGCGGTGGACGGCGAGCGATCCTATCGGTCTGAGTGGCGGCATCAATCGCTTTGCCTACGTGAACGGCTCGCCCGTTCAGATGACGGATGTCGCAGGAACGAACGAAGATGAGCCGACGATTTGGGTCCCGGAGACCGACGCGCCCGTCGAGATCACCGTCCAGACACAGCCCCTCAGTCCAGCCGACATTGTCGGACATTTGTTCCCAGGCTCCGGCGACACCACTCCAGCCGAACGGAGCTGGCGCGATCGTCTTGGGTATCACCTCGGGGTCGCCATCGAGCTTCGTGAGCGGGCCGTTGACGCCACGGTGGAGGCGCTCGAGGCTGGCAAAGAACTCTACGACAACGCCGACGATGCCGGCCTAGCAGTCGGTACTCTTGCTAACGAACTTCAGTCCGCGATCTCGACCGAGTCGGGTCGACTGCAGATCGGCGCTTCACTTGCGGAGGGCTTCCTCAGTTCCATTGACAAGGGAATTGTCGCCATCGACGACTATCAGGAAGCCGCGGCGAAGGGCGACGTCGAGGCTGGAGCCGACGCGGCGATCGACGTTGGCGAAGGCGCGCTCAGCCTGAGCATTGTGGCGAATCCGGCCGCGGCGACTGCTCGGCTCACAACTCGCGCTACGAACGCGACCGTCCGAGCGGCGCGAACGCGACGTGCCGTCGCGCAGGCAACGCGTGGCGAGTCAGTCGCGGGAGGTGCTGCCGCAGAGCGGGCCGCGGTCCGGACCGCAGGGCGCGAAGCAGCGGCTTCACGGGGCGCCGCGGCCTCGGCCGCGGGAGGTGCTGTGTCGCCGGTCCGCCCCGCGGTCACCAATGCGGGACATGCATATGCCAAAGCCCTCTATCCAGGTGGATCCGGGCGCGCGTTCGCCGGCCATGGCGAGTTGAGGTTGGGCGCGGGCAATGTCACCGTACCCGAAGGGACTTCACTCACGTTCTACAGCAAGCATGGGAAGTCGCTGACTGACCGTGCCGGGCGCCGTGTCGAACGGGGATCCCGATTTGGCCTACGCCGGTATAAGTTCTTCCCCGGCGACCGGGTCCCAAACTACACGCTAAAGCCACCGGACGGTTTGAAGATTCGACAGAACTCGATCACAGTGGCAACTCCGACCCCACTATCGGATTTACTTGTACCCAACATGGGCGATCTCGACTGGGCAGCATGCCGGGTAACGAGGCTTTGATGAGGCTTCTACATGCGATATAGTGACCTCAGCAAGTATAGCTACACCAAACTCCAGTCGAAGGCATCGCTTCTCAACGTGGGGTGGGTCGACCGGGACGTACCTTTCCTCAAGGGGTCGATTCCTGCTCAGGCCATAGCGAGGATCGAGTCAGCCATTCCTTTGCATCTCAACGCGATGCGAGGCGTACATGGGTGCCCCTTTTGTGGGGACAGGGACATCTACACAGATATAGACGGAAAGCGCACGCTGCTCGGAATGTCAGAGATTTGGATTCCCTCCACGGTCAGCGAGACGGTGTACATCGCGCCAAGCCTGCTCCTGCACTACATCAGGGACCATCAATACATGCCACCTCGGGAAGTCGTAGACGCGCTCCTCGCACTTCCATGCGATCCTGCACGCTGGAACACCCCTGGGGGGAGCTATTCAAAACTGGTCAAACGCTATGGCTGACGCCCGAGTTGGTGTCGGCAAGAAACAAGTCGCGGATCCGCGTGAGCCAAGTGATGCCTGCCGAAAGGTGTACCTTCATATTCGTCCATCTTATACAAATGAGCAGTCGCGCGGTGGCGCTCGCTCCGCTTGACGGTCGTCGGCTTGTCGAGCACGCGCCGATGGTAGCCAAGGTCAGCGATAGCGACGACCTACGCAGAAGTCTCGCCGGGCGCCGGTCTCGCCGACTAGACAGCGATCGCCAACCAGAACACTATCGCAACCATGGCGACCGCCGCCGCGCCCTCGCTCGAGACGACCGTGTACACGTCGTCGAGCACCCACGACGCGCTCGGCCGGGTGCTCACCGCGATCTCGCCCGACGGCTCGGAGGTCGCCTACACCTACAACCAGCGCGGCGCGCTGAAGACCGTCGACTGCAAGCACCGCGGCGCGCTCACGTCGACGCCCGTGGTCGCGGAGATCACGTACGACGTCCGCGGCCGGCGAGAGTCGATCACCCACGCCGCCAACTCGACGACGACCAGCTACACCTACGACCCGCTGAACTTCCGCCTGCGCGCGATCGAGACCACCCGCGCGAGCGACAGCAAGAAGCTGCAGGGTCTCCACTATCACCACGATCCAGTCGGCAACGTCACGGACATCCGCGACGACGCGCAGCAGACGGTCTATTTCCAAAACGCGATCGTCGAGGCCGCGAACAGCTACACCTACGACGCGCTCTACCGGCTGGTCGAGGCGACCGGCCGCGAGCACGCCACGCAGGGCACGGCGCAGCGGAGCTCGACGCAGCTGCTGCCAGTCAGCAGCGCGGTGCCGATGGCGAACGACCCCAACGCGCTGCGGCGGTACACGCAGAGCTACACGTACGACGCCGTGGGCAACCTCGAGACGGTCGTCCACGCGCCGGCGAGCGGGACGGGCTGGACGCGTCGGTACCAGTACCGCGAAGACGGCAACCGGCTCGTGGGCACCAGCGCCCCCGGGGACTCGGCCGGGGCGCTCTACACGAACACGGCCACGTACAGCCACACCTACCCGCACGACGAGCACGGCAACTTCACCGCGATGCCGCACATGTCGGCGATGGCATGGGACGAGCTCGACCAGCTGCATCAGTGCACGGTGGGGTCGCAGGAGGTGTACTTCCAGTACGCGGGCGGGCAGCGGGTCCGCAAGTATGTGGAGCACGCGGGAGCGACGACCGAAGAGCGCATCTACCTGGGCAGCTTCGAGCTGTACCGCAAGCGTGTCAACGGCGCGCCGGTCAACGGGACGCAGGGCGCGGCGCAGCGGCCTCGACCCAGCTGCTGCCCGACAGCAGCGCGGGAGCCGATGCCGAACGCGGCCGAGTGGGTTCAAGGGTCTCTTCTGTCAGCGAATCGTCCGCCGAAGTACACATGCTGCTGATATTCGAATATCTAGCGCTCGCGCCACTGGGGGCTAAGTTGCTCTGGAACATCGCCGCAGCCTTCACCCTGGCGAAACGGAGGCGTGACGGCGACAAATCAGGAATTTCGCTCATGCCGTTTGGTCGAGGTCGTCCTACTTGGGTTGGCTGTCTTGCTCGAATGGGTCGTGCAGCCCGGCGATCGACTTGCAACGCCTCTACTCGTCGGAGCCATCGGTTTTTCCGCGATTGTCGTGAGCTATCTGGTGATGCCCATTGTCGGGGCCCTTTCTCCACGTACCAGCCGGAAGACTCGAAGTAGGCGGCGGCATCCTGTGTAGCGAGGCAAGGTGAAGTGACGATGAAGACGATCGAAGACAGTGAAGCGGGCGAGCAAGTTGCTCGAGCCCTCCTCGAGGGCTCAGGGTTCGCCGCGTTCTCGTTCTCGACTCAGTTTACTTTGCGCTTCTCTCGCTCAACGCCGGGCACGTTTGCGGGTAAGAAGCTTCCGGCGGAAGTAGAGCTCGTGCTTCATGGAACGTGGAGGTTCGGCGAAGACGATCAGTGGCGCGAGCACGTCGCGCGCATTGCTCCGCCGAACGCAATCGAGCCTGACGAACCCGTGCAAGCTTGGGAGCTCGCACATCTGCGGTGGACGGAGGGCGCGAACGTCGAATCCGTCGATGTTGCTAGCGGTGCACTTTCGATTCGCTTCCAGAATGGCCGCGTTCTTACGGCCTCGGCGAATCTCGACGACGGAGATACCGCTTGGATCTTGAGCGTCGCTGGCGAGCCAGAGTCGACGGCGTCGTGGTCGGTTGCGTCGGCCGGAGGAGCGCTGTTCGTGAGGGAACCGGCTTGATCCCTGCCCGAACCTGGCTGTCGAAAGGCGTGTGCTCGGCCACGACCGTGTTCGGAAACCCCTGCCCGAAGGTCTTGTACCTCTGCATTCGTTCAACTTGGACAAATGAGCAGTCGGGCTCCGCCGACGAAAGACGCAGGAACTCCGCCGGGCGCCGTTCTCTGCGGCTGGACAGCAATCGTCAACCAGAACACGATCGCAACCGTGGCCATCGCCGCCGCGCCGTTGCTCGAGACGACCTATCAAAAGCGTGCTGTCCGAGGGAGAATGCATCAGGTGATCCCAGACTCACAGCAACGTGACTGCGCCCTGCGAGCAAGGCCAAAAGGAACGAGGATGAACAGTGATACGACGGATGAGGAAGTCGCTCAGATGAACTGGGGCGACATCAGCCTAACCGGCATCTCCTGGATCGAGGAGGGGCGAGATATCGTCTTGCACCTGCTTGTACCGCCAACGGACCGAAGGCTGAACGTAGTCTGTCGTTGGGCCCGGAAGCTACGGATTGAACTCGAGTTCGACGTCAATAGCGGCTACGCGCTATCATGGGATGGCGAGGTGAAGCGCGGTGCGGACGGAGATTGGGAGGTAGATCTCGACTTCGCGGGAGCAGGCGGTGTTTCGCTCGTATGCCAGGACTTGGACTTCCGCGAATCGCCGGATTAGCGTGAGCCGCGGGCGCGGATCACCCCGGGTACCGTCGCCTTGGACATCCAAGAGTTGATCCGGCTGGCAACCGGCACAGATCAATGGTTCTACGATGTCCTGGTCGCTTGCGAGGGCCATGATCTGCCAGCAGTGACGTTTGGGCTGCACGACTCGTCCTCAATGTTCGTCGAAGGGCCTCGAGACGTCGCGGAGCGCATTGTGACACTTCGAATCCCTGAAGCTCTGCTCAGGAGGCTAGCAGCCACAGCGAAACAGAACCTCGCCAACCTACCCCCCCACCTCCTCACGCCCATCCGCATGCACCGCAAACCGCCCCTGCTCGCGCCCGTGCACCGGGTCGGCGCTGGCCCACGGCCAGCCGCCGTAGCCGTCCCGACGAAAGTCCGCCATCGCCTGCTGGATCTCCTCGCGCGTGTTCATGACAAACGGCCCGTGCTGGGCAACCGGCTCGTCGATCGGCCGGCCCTGCAGCACCAGCAACTCAGCCTCAGCGTCGCCATTCTCCAGCAGCAGCTCGACCTCCGGCCGCACCCGAATCCCCGCGTGCCGATCCAAGTTCGCCCCATCAATACGGATCGACCCCCCGGCAAAGAAGTACAGCGTACGGTTCACCCCAGCGCCGGCGGCCGGCAGCGTCCAAATCGCCCCCGGCTGCATCCGCAGGGTCCAGATCGCGACGTCCGAGTCCGGTCGCGCCGCCCATGAGCTGGGCGGCGGCGGCGGCCCGCGGTGCTCACCGATCTGCCCAGCCACGACCGCGACCTGGGTGACCCGGCCGTTGGCGTCGGTAAACCGGGGCTTGGGGATCAGCGGCTCCCACAACATCGTAAAGTAGGGATCGACGAGCTTGTCCTGGCTGGGCAGGTTCAACCAGATCTGAAACAGCTCGGTCGGGTTGGGCTGGTCCCGGTTGATCAGCGGAAACATCTCCGAGTGGACGATCCCGCGGCCGGCGGTCATCCACTGGCAGTCGCCGTGACCGAATCGGGCCTTGGCGCCGAGCGAGTCGGAGTGATCGATGTACCCACGCCGGGCGAGGGTCACGGTCTCGAACCCCCGGTGGGGGTGCTGCGGGAACCCAGGCACGACGTCGCCGTGATACATGCGCCAGCCGTCTTTGCCGGCGAAGTCCATGCCGATCTTGCGCCCCTCGAGGCTGGCCTTTGGCCCGAGCCGGTCGTCGCCGGCCGGGTAGCGGTCATCGTGATGAACGCAGAACAAGAAGGGGTCGAAGGTCGGCCACTGGGGGCCGAGCTCGAACGCTCCGATCACCGCGGACTCGGTCATGCGCGACAGCGTGGCTCATCCGGTGTCGGCCGCCAACTCGCCCCTCCCTGATGCGGGGGGCGAGGTCAGGCGAGGGCGGCCTTGATGCGGACCTCGACGTCGTCGGGCGAGCCGACCCCATCGACACGCTTGAGCAGGCCCTTCGCGCCGTAGAAGGGGACGATTGGCGCGGTCTCCGCGTGGTACTTCTCCAGCCGCGCTCGGCAGGCCTCGGCCGTGTCGTCCTTGCGGTGGACCAGGCGCGCGCGCACGGCCTCGTCGGTCGGGGGGTTGTTGATCAGGTGGTAGATCGCGCCGGTCTCGGGGTCCTGGCGCCGGTGGATGATGCGGTCCTCGATCAGCTCGTCGGGGACCTCGATCAAGACCACGGCGTCGAGCTCGATGCCGGCAGCCGACAGGGCCTGGTCGAGCGCCTGGGCCTGGGGGGTGGTCCGCGGAAACCCGTCGAGCATGAACCCGCTGGCGCAGTCCGGCTGCTGGATGCGCTCGAGCACCATGTCGATCACCAGGCTGTCCGGGACCAGCGCGCCCTGCTGCATGTACTCGTCGGCCCGCTTGCCCAGCTCGGTGCCCGCCTTGACCGCGGCGCGGAACATGTCGCCGGTGGAGATATGCGGGATCGCGTAAGTCTCGACCAGACGGGCGGCTTGTGTGCCTTTTCCGGCCCCCGGGGGGCCAACCAGGATCATTCGCATGTGCTTGTCACTCGTGGGTTGTTGTGGTGTCGCGCAGGAGGGCGCGCCCAAAGGTCGGCGAGAGTCGCACGCGGCCCCGAGGCCACGCAACCGCGGGCGCATGCGCGCAGCCAGCTGAAACTACGCGCTCGCCGATTCTTGTGGAAGCGCAGGGCGGAACTGTCCTAGGATACCGACATGGAGCGTCGTACCCTTGGAATTGTCTGCGTGTCCCTGTTGACTCTGGCTGCTTGCAGTGGCGACGACGTGACGGCCACGGGGGGCTTCAGCGCCGGCGAGACCAACACCGGCGACGGCGACGGCGACGGTGACGGCGACAGCAACAGCGGCGAGAGCGGTGAGACCAATGGGAATTCCGGCGACGGTGACGGGGATCCCGGCGACGGCGACGGGGATCCCGGTGACGGCGACTCTGGCGACGGAGACGGCGATGGCGACGGCGACGCGCCGTGCATGACCGACGCCGACTGCCCCGACGCGAACAACCCGATCTGCGACGCGGGCGAGTGCTGGCCGTGCACGCCCCAGAACGACATCTGTGACGTCGGCCAGTACTGCAGCCCCGACAACGACTGCGTGGTCGGCTGCATCGAGGACGAAGACTGCCCCGACCCGCTGGTCTGCGACGTCAACTCCAACACGTGTACGGGCTGCGTCGAGGATCAGGACTGCCCGCTCGGGTCGGTCTGCGAGGCCGGCGACTGCAACCCGGGCTGTACGGATCAGCAACCGTGTCAGAACGGGTTCTCCTGCTGCGGTGGCGAGTGTGAGAACCTGGCCGACGATCCCGAGAACTGCGGCGAGTGTGACAACCTCTGCCCCGACTTCCCCAACGCCGAAGACCTGTGCACCATGGGCGGCTGTGACATGGGCGACTGCGAGGGCAACTGGAACGACTGCAACGGCAACATCATGGACGGTTGCGAGACCCAGGCCATGTGCGCGTGCGTCCCAGGTGAGGAGATCGCTTGCTACACCGGGTTCCCGGGCAACACGGAGGGCGTTGGCCTGTGCCACGCGGGCACGCGGACCTGCAACATGATGGGCACGGGCTACGGCGCGTGCCTCGGCCAGGTCATCCCCGCGGTCGAGATCTGCTCGAACGGCATGGACGAGAACTGCAACGGGCAGGTCGACGAGAACCCCGACCTCGACGGCGACGGCTGGGGCGTGTGCGACAACGACTGCTGCGACCAGGTCAGCCCGGACTGCTCGACCCCCGCGCTCGTCAACCGCGGCGCGTTCGAGGTCGCGGGCAACAACGTCGACGACGACTGCGACGGCGTCATCGATAACCCGATCCCGCTGTGCGACAACGGGCTGGCCAGCAACTCCAACAACGCGCTCGACTACGCCCGGGCCGTTGATCTGTGCCAGTTCACCACCGAGAACCCGCAGCTGAGCAACCGGATCTGGGGTGTCATCAGCGCGTTCTTGCGGCGGGCCAACGACAGCGGCTCACCCAACGCCAACTCCCGCTCGATCCGCCCGCAGTTCGGCACCAACAACTTGCCGCAGAAGGGGCAGCGGCTCGCGGTGATGTCGAGCGGCTACGCGTCGTACCCCGGCGCGGTCAACCCCAGCTACTTCGCGTTCGAGACCGGCCAGGACATGGGCGCTGGCTCCGACGTGCCCGCGCCCGCCGACTGGGTCGCGGCCAACGGCGGTCAGTTCCCCAACGCGCCCGGCTGCCCAGGCCCCGGCAGCACCACCGCGTTCGACTCGGTGATGTTCAAGGTCCGGGTGCGCGTGCCCACCAACGCCAACTCGTTCTCGACCAAGATGTACTTCTTCTCGGCCGAGTACCCCGAGTACGTGTGCACGGCCTTCAACGACATGTTCGTGACGCTGGTCAACTCGACCGACAACGGCAACCCGAACGACAAGAACATTGCGATCTACGCCCAGGGCAACAACACCTGGCCGGTCGGCGTGAACCTGGTGTCGGCGGCGCCGGGCCTGTTCACCCAGTGCGACAACGGCAACATCGGCTGCGCGGGCGGACCCAACGTGCCCTACAACGGCTGCGTCAGTGAGCTCGGGCTGCTCGGCACGGGCTTCGACGCCGCCGCGGCGGCCTGCAACAACAACAACGACGCGGGCGGCGGCACTGGCTGGCTGACGATGTCGGGCAACGTCACGCCCGGCGAGACCATGGAGATCCGGTTTGTGATCTGGGACTCCGCCGACAGCGTGTGGGACTCGCTGGTGCTGCTCGACAGCTGGGAGTGGTCGGTCCAGGCGGCGTCGCCCGGCGTCACCCCTGGGTAGGCTGGTCGGACCTCAGATCTTGCCCTGCATCAGCTCTTTGATCGAGCTGGCGCCATACTTGCTCAGCGTGCGCCCCAGCGTGCGCCAGTCGAGCGTGCCGAACATCGTATCGGCCAGCCCGAACGGCAGCATCGCCGGAATGAAGCCGCGGGCGTACTCGAGCGCGAAGCAGCGATCCGGCATGCGATAGCCCTGCGCGACCCCCTGCGGGAGCACATGCAGGTCGCCCGGTCGGTAGATCTCCTTGACCGGCGACGCCTCGGAGTAGGCCCACTGCTCGCCCTCGAGGATGAAGAAGTAGTCCTCCGCCCAGAACCTGCCCGTGTGCCCCTCGGTCCCGATCGGGGTGCCAAAGATGATCACGTACTCGGTGATCGAGGCGTGCAGCACGGTCATCATGCCCATCGCCCCGCCGGCGTTGTTGAGCACCCACTCACGATCATCGCGGATGTGCCCGGGGTACTCGCGCTCGAGCTGCTCGGCGATCTGCTCGACCATGACCTCGAGCGGCTGGCCGAGCGCGTCTTTGGCAATGCGGGCGAGGACGTCGGGCTCGAAGATGAAGCTCATCGCGGGCATGCGTCGCACATTCGCGCGGGCCACGAGTTGCGGCGGATCACACGGCGCTCAGCCCATGCAGGATCACGTCGAGGATCGCGGCGATCGCCTGATCGGGTCGCTCGGGCGAGCCGCCGGGCGGGGGTCGCTCGGGGGGGGCGAGCGTCGCGAGGCCGGCGAGGAGCACCCGTCGAGCCAGGCCTGGATCGAGATCTTTCCGAAACTGGCCATGCTTGATCCCCGAGCGGATCACGCGATCCACCGCGGCGGCGCTGCGCGTGCGAAACGTGTCGACGAGCTCGGCCAGCGGCGTGGGCTCGAGCTCCACAAAAAATTTTGGCCGGGCCTCGCCGTCGGCCTGCCAGATCAGCGTGGCGATCTCGAGCAGCTGCGCGGGCTCGTCTCGGGGCCGACGTCGGCTGGCCCGATCGATCGCCCGCGCCAGGCGATCGAGCCGCCCCGCGAGCGCGTCGTGGGCGATGTCGTGCTTGGTGAGGAACTGCTCGTAGAGGGTGCGCTTGCTGATCCCGGCCGCCCGCGCGAGGTCGTCGACCCGCAGGGCCTTGTACCCGTACTTCAACAGCTGCGCCTCGGCGTGGTCCAGGATTCGCTGGCGCATGGGTCAGGCCATCTGCACGACTGGGCGCTCGACCGATCCCCACAGTGAGCGGATCCGTCGCTCGCGGGACTTGCGAGCGGTGCCCGACTTGGCGATCACGACCCGCGGCTCCCACAGCTCGTCGGCGGTCCGCAGCCAGTCGTAGGCGCCCGAGCGACGGCGCAGATCCAGGTCGATGCGCTCGGCGATCTGCATGGAGAACGCGGGCGCGGCCTGGCCCTGGACCTCGAGCCGCACGACCAGCGCGCGGGGCTTGGGCCCGCGGCGGCGCGAGCCCGCCCGACTCGCGCCGAGCTCGGTGTCGATGAAGGGATCCAGCCCCGTCCGCGACGCGCGACCCGAGACGTCCATGGCGTCGGGATCGGCGGCGATCTCGGCGGCGATCAACGCGGGATCCTCGGGCAGGAACGCCTGGCGCACGCTGGCCGTCAACCATGCGCCGGTCAGCGTCACGCCCTCGAGCGCGGCGTCGGCCGGCGGCGGGGGCAGTCGCACGACCCGCGGACACGGCAACGAGTACGCCGACGCGACGCCGAGCTCGGGCTTGGTGAACCCGACCACGCGCACGTGCAGCCCGCTGCGGAGCCGCAGAAATCCCAGCGGTGAGCTCAGCACCAGCTCGTAGCGCTCGCCGAGGATCGCCGCCTCGGGCAGGACCGTGCGCTCGGCCAGCTGCTGCCGGCGATCATTCTCGGGATCGCCGTGGGGCAGCAGCTCGATCAAGCTGCTGCGGACCGCCAGCGTGAACGCATCGTGCGGTGCCTGTCGGGCTGGCAGGCCCACGCGCCCGGCCCCGTGCAACCACCCCGCGTTGATCACCGGGAGTCGGCTGCGCACGCGCTCGTCGAGATCGTGCTCCGCCATCAGCCAGCGCAGCTGCGGCAGCTTGCGCTCGAGCGGCTGGCGAATGATCTGCTCGAGCCACCCGCAGGTTGCGAGGCTGGGCATCAACACCAGGTCCGCGCGGAACCGACGGAGATCGTCGATCAGCTGGTCGGGATCGCGGGGCATGGTGTTGATCCGCAGCAGCTCGACGGCGTCACCGAGGGTCCGCAGATCATCGAGGCGCATCCGCTCGACCAGGAGATCATCGGCCGCCGCGTGCAGCACCGCGATCCGCCGGGGTCGCGCGCCGCCGAGCCGCTCGACCCAGGCCGCGCGCACGGCCGCCCGCTCGACGTTGGCTGCGCTGAGCGTCTCGGCGTCGAACTCATCGAGCCCAAACCCGAGCCGCGCCGTGACCTGCTCGGCGTGGGTGATCGGGTCGAGCAGGGGCACCGTGGCCCGGAAGTCCTCGAAGCTATCGAGCCGCAGCAGCCCGAATTCGCGGCCGGCCTCGGTGTCCCCGAGGGCTTGTAGGGTCGTCGCTAGCCGCTCGCGCCGGGCCCGATCACGGATCTCTCGACGCAACGACGCGGCCCCTCGGCCCCCGCTCACCGCTGCGCTCGCTTGGGCATCACCACTACTCCACTTCGCGACGAATGTCGCGAAAGAACAGGCCGTACTGATGCCCGCCCGAGTGCACGCGCAGCCACGCGTCCAGGCTGGGCTGGGTGCGTGGATCCGCGACCCGCGACAGCGCCTCACGGATGCTGGTGTAGACCCCGGGCGGCGAGAGCGTGGCCTCGATCACCGGGATCAGCTCTGGAGCGTGCTGCACGATGCCCTGGCCGAGCTGAAACCAGCGCTCGTTGGAGAACTCGATCGCGCCTTCGGAGTGGTCGCCAGCCAGGCGCGCGAGCGCGCCGTAGTCCCCGATCTCAACGAGCTGGCGCATGTGCGGCTCGATCAGCGCGTAGACCTCGGGGCGAATCGCGATGATCTCGTGGGTCGACTCGCTCCACAGCCAGTCGTCGTCTTCCTCGACGACCACCAACCCAACCAGGTCCATCCCCTGTGGCAGCGCGTCGACGAGCTCGGCCAGGCCAAAGCTGATCGGCGTCCACGCGCGCTGCCGCTCGGGATCGCGCAGCATCTCGACGAACTCCGCGAGCTCATCGGGCGAAACCGCCATTCGTGTGCGGCGCTCGTTCAGATCGACGACCTGATACGCGATGTCCTCGCTCACCTCGAACAAGACCCGCCACTCGCCGCTGAGCAGCTCGATCTCGAGGTCGTGATCGGCGAGCAGGTAGCCAAGCTGCTCGAGGCTCGCGCTGGCCAACGCCTCGAGGATCTGGGCCTCGAGCTCACGGTACACCTCCGAGGGGAGCTGGAAGGCGTGGCAGCGCACGGTCCGGAGGCTACCGCAATCTGGATGGTGGCGTCGCGCCAGGTTTGGGGTCGTCCTGGGGTTGCGCCGCGCGCGTGGGGACCGGCTGGCCGCCTGTTCTCGCACAACGCGCTCTCGATGCGGCCCACGCTGCCGATCTGGCGGTTATGCTCCGGCCGGGCCCACCCGAGGCCGGGCGCCGTCACAGCCCTGCGCGCCGGTCCCCCCACAGGAACACGCCGATGATCAAGCTCTCCTTGGATCCCGCTATTGCCGAGCAGCAGATTGAGGCCGTCATCTTCTACCTCACCACCTGCGGCTACATCGACAGTGAATTCGACCTCAGCGAGAAGGCGTTCGTGCGCGCGTACCTGCGCAAGGTCGTGACCACCCGGATCGACGAGCGCCACGGCGCCGAGCTGTCCGCCGAGGCCCGGTTCGAGGCGATCGAGCGCGAGCACGAGCACTACGTCGAGGTGTTTCAGCAGATCGATCGGGAGGTCAAGGAGCTGTTCACCGAGGCCGTGGCCGACGGCGAGGACGTCGGCGAGTTCGTCAAGTCCAAGCTCAAGCTGCGCGCGTTCGAGATGTTCAAGGATCTCGACGCCGACAACCGCGAGGCCCTGCTCGGGGTCGTCGACGAGTTCATTGGCGCCGACGGGGTCGTGCACCCCGAAGAGGTCAAGTTTCGCAACGAGCTCGCGGCCCTGCTCGATCAGGATCCCATGGTCGGCGACGAGGACGTGGTCGGCGACGAGGTCGAGCTGCAGCAGCCAATCGAGCTGCAGCCGCGGACCGAGAACCATCCCTTCTTCACCAGCTTCGAGCACCACTACTCCGCCGACCCCGGCAAGATCCGCAAGCAGATCGACGCCGACGTCGCGGTCCTCGATCAGGCGCAGGCCTACTGGGACGGCCTGCGCGCCCAGGGTGCGGGCAAGCTCAGCGGCGCCGCCTCGGTCGACGACTTCGAGTTTGGCGCGCCCGGGTTCCTCGATGGCCACGTCCACGTGGTCCCGCCCAGCGACCGCGACTTCGAGCTGATCGTGCTCGGCGATCTGCACGGCTGCTACTCGTGCCTAAAGGGCGCCTTGATGCAGGCCGACTTCATGGAGAAGGTCAAGCGCTACCGCGCCGATCCGGCCAACAACCCCGAGATCAAGCTGGTGCTGCTCGGCGACTACATCGACCGCGGGCGGTTCTCGTACAACGGGATCCTGCGGACCGTGCTCAAGCTGCTGCTGACCGTGCCCGAGCACGTCTACGTGCTGCGCGGCAACCACGAGTACTACATCGAGTATCAAGGCCGGGTCTACGGCGGCGTGCGCCCGGCCGAGGCGATCAACTCGCTGGTCAACCATGTGCCCGACGAGGTGTTCGAGCGCTACCTCAAGTTCTTCGACTCGATGCCCAACATGTTGATCCACGATCGCATGTTGTTCGTCCACGCCGGGATCCCCCGCGACGCGCTGATCCGCGAGCGCTGGCAGGACATGTCCACGCTCAACGATCCCGACATTCGGTTCCAGATGCTGTGGAGCGACCCCAGCCGCGCCGACGTGATCCCCGAGGATCTGCAGGCGGCCAGCGCCCGGTTCCCGTTCGGCCGCAAGCAGTTCCGCTCGTTCATGAGCCGGCTCGGCTGCAACCTGATGCTGCGCGGCCACGAGAAGGTCAACGCCGGGTTCAAGTCGGTCTACCGCGACGACGATATTCGGTTGCTGACCGTGTTCTCGGCCGGCGGGATCGACAACGACGACATCCCGGCCGACTCCAACTACCGCGACGTGCGGCCGATGGCGCTGACGATTACCCGGACCAACGGCGAGGTGAAGGCGACCCCGTGGGCGATCGACTACGGCCGCTACCAGTCGCCCGAGCTCAACGCGTTCAGGGAGCGCGAGCCCGAGATCGAGTTCACCGAGTAGGGCAGGGGCTGTGGCTACGGGGCTCGCCCCCCGCCGGGCGTGGCGACCACCTTCGTGGCCGTGTTTTCCTCACAGAACGCGGTTCTGAGGGTGTTGTTCGTGAGCGTTCTCGCTGAGCTTCGCAGCTGGCGGGAGCCCGCGATCGCGACCGCGAAGCCGCTCACAAATTTTCCCGACGGTGTCGTCGATCAGATCGCGACAAGCCTGCGGACGCAACCTAACAACTCGATCTCTCGAGCACGAGGCTTCAACTTGGTCCCGGCCTTGCACAGCGGCGCGCCAACCAACCGCCGCCAACCTGGCGAGACCGACATCATGCTCAGCTCATCGAAAATTCTCCGCACCCTGGCTCCCTTGCTCGCGTGCCTCCTGATCTCTGGCTGCATGGACGAGTCCTTCGAGCAACTCGAAGTCGACGGTCTACAAGACGCCGAGATCCACGAACTGCTCGAAGACGAAGACCTCGACGATCAGGAGATCGACGCGCTCATCGAGCTGCTCGAGGCCAGCGAGCTCTCGCTGCAAGTGCCCAACCCGATCCCGTGTGACCCCGATCCGCTGCCGCTCGAGGTCGACGCGCCCGAGCGAGCGGGCGACGCTGGCGAGTATCCGCCCGCGCCGCTCGGCATCGACGCCGCCACGCTCGACCCCGAGCCGCCGGCGCCCGTGGATCTTGGCAACCCTGATCAGATCTTCGCCGACGCCGACCGCCGGCACTGGTGAGACATCGGGACCGGGATCCCCGCGACGTTAGTCAGTGGCTTGGTCGCCGGGCTGCGCTCGGAAGTTGATCGGTGGCTGAATAGCCCGATCAGAAGGTCAGGGGGCGAAGCGCACGATGTGCCAGTCCTGGTTGCTGACGTTCTGCGACAGGTTGCCGACCACGAAGGTGTTGCCCGCGAGGTCGAGGCAAACCGCCGCGGCTCGGTCGCGATTGTTGGAGGATCCGTGCACAGGCCCGTGCTCCCAGGCCAGGGTCCCCGCCGGTTGCTCAGCCCGGACGTAGAACCCGGCTTGCGTCTGCGAGTCGGTGTCGCCCGACTCACCGGCCAAGACGATCTTACCGGTTGGCGTCTGGGCGACACCGTTCCACAGGTCGCGCCCGTTCGCGCGATCGAACAGAGTTGACGCGCCGAGGTCACCGTTCTCGTTGAACTCGCGCAGGATCCCGTCCATCGGCCCGGCGGGATCGGGCACGGTCGCCCACCCAGCCGCGAGCACCGTGCCGCTCTCGGTCATCCACCCGCTGGTGTACTGACCGGCGTCGGTGGTCAGGCTCCACACTTCTTCGCATGTGTTGGTGTAGCGGGCGACCCACGGCTGGCCGTTTTGGCGGCCCAAGCTGATGACGTCGCCGCCGGTGAGCACGAACATGGCGTCGATGTTGGTCACACCAGGTGGCGAGGCCGCGCACAGCTCGTCGCCGTCTTGCATGTCCAAGATGATCAGCTCGGCGGGCAGCATGTAGCGATCGACGCTGACATAGATGACATCCCCGGTGGTCGCCATGGCCCCGATCAGCGGGGCAAACATGTCTTGCGACTCCCTGAGCGGGCCCGTGTCCCACACGAGGTTGTCGGCCGCGTTGTGCCGGGTGACGCTGACAAACCGCCCGGGCGCCGACTGTTGCAGGCCCGCGACGACCCCCTGGTTGGCAGGTCCGGGCTCGATCCGAAACACGCGCCATTGCTCGATGTTCGGGACTCCGATCAGCCGGACATCTTGCTGATTCCCCGTCACGGCGTTGACGTAGCCAACGGCTCCTTGACTTCCGATCGCACCGCCGACCACCAGGACCCCGTCGGCGGTCACCATGCAATCAAACAGGTCGTCGCTCAACGGGCTCTGCTCGATGGTGTGCTCCCAGATCACGGTTCCGGCGGCAGGGACGTCGACCTCGAGCTGGATCGGGCCCGCCTCGGCCGTGTTGGCGGTCGTGTCGGTTACGATCACCGTGTACTGATGGACGCCGTCAACGCCTTCACCGCTGAGGACTCGCTGAGCGACAAAGCGCGTGGCATCGAGAGGATCGACGGCGCCGAGCCCGACGCTGTCTCCGTCCTCGAAGAACTCGACCTGCGCGACGCCGAGATCATCGCTGGCGTGCGCGACGAGCTCGATGACCTTGGACTGCAGCACCTTGGGTGGCGAGCCGGAGCCGTCGATCTCGAAGCTCTCGATCGATGGCGGGTCGTCGCCGCCCTCGGCGGGATCGCCGTCGCCGTCGCCCTGGGTGGGATCACCGTCGCCGTCGCCCTGGGTCGGATCACCGTCGCCGTCGCCATCCCCGGTCGTCTGCGTCGAGGTGCCCGTGTCCATGAAGTCGCTGTTTGGATCCGCGAAGCATCCAGCAAGCGAGAACACGGTGATTAAGCCGATCAGTCGGGTGTCCATTCGGGTTCGTCTCAATTCGCTCTGTGGATGTCAATTGAGGGCATCGGACCCCGCCCTCCCGCTGGGCTCACGGGGCTCGCCCCCATGCGACAGGAGGGCACCTTCGGGGCGGGTCTTCCTCACAGAGCTCAGTTCTGAGGGTAATTGAGACGTGGGGACGGGATCCCGGCGCTGTCGGTCAGTGGAAGCTGATCAGTGGTAGCTGATCCCGTCCCATGCCCCCGCTCCCGCAGTCCTTCTTTGCCCGTCCCGTCGACGAGCTCGCGCGTGGGTTGCTCGGCTGCCGGATCAAGCGCGGCCGGGTGATCCTCGCGATCACGGAGGTCGAGGCCTACGCCGGCCCCGAGGACACCGCCAGCCACGCCCGATTCGGCGAGACCGAGCGCAACGCCGCGATGTGGGGTCCCGCTGGACGGGCCTACGTGTATCTTTGTTACGGCATTCACAACATGCTCAACATCTCGGCGGGGCAGCCTGGTCGCGCGTCGGCGGTGTTGATCCGCGCGTGTGAGCCGGTCGCCGGTCTCGATGAGATCCGTCGCCGTCGCGCGGGCAAGTCGGGCGCCGCCTTGCTCGCGGGACCGGGCAAGGTCGGCGCGGCGCTCGAGCTCGACACCAGCTGGTCGGGTCATCCGCTGTATCGCGCGGGCGGCTTGAGCGTGTTGCCGGGCGAGCCACCCGCGGCCGTGCTCATGGGCCCACGGGTTGGCATCGACTTCGCCGCGCGGGCCGACCTCGAGCGACCGTGGCGGTTCGCGGTCGCCAATAGTCCGTGGGTCAGCCACCCGCAGGGCCTGCGTCCGGGGTGAGATCGGGCTTTGGCGCGAGCACCCGCCGCCCGGCGGCCCAATACGATAACCTGGCTCATGGCCAGGCGATCGCCCGTAGACCAGCTGCGTCGGTATCTCATCACGAGCCTTGGCTTGGTCTCGCCGTTGCTGCTGCCGGCCTGCGGCGGGGCGGTGATCAGCGACGGCGACGACGGTGGCGTGACCACCGATCCTAGCGGCGGCGGCTCGAGCCTCGACGATGGCACCTCGAGCGATCCCGGCATGGCGACCAGTTCCACACCGGGCACGACCGGAACCGAAGGCGCCGAAACCGACGATCCCGATCCGCCTCCGCCCCCGCCCCCGCCGGTCAAGTTCGACCTTCCGCCCGAGCCGGATCTACCGCCGCTCGGCGCGTGCACGGTCACCTACACCGAGACCTCGACCCTCGACGAATATCCAGAGTGCCCGATCGAGCTCGAAGATGGGATTTGTTGGAGCGGCCTCTACTGGGGCTGCGTCGAGCCCCAGCCAGGGCAGAGCTGCGCGGAGATCTGTCCAGACGGCGACTGCATCGCCGAGTGGTGGGACTGCGAGGGCGACATGATCTACGAGGCGCCGGTCGACTACTGCGGGCCCTACGAGATCGACGGCATGTGCTGCACGCTGGCCGAGGGCGAGGAAGAGTGCGGCACCGATGGCCGGCCGTTCGTGGTTGGCGGTGTCTCGCGGCAGGCGGCGCTTCGCGTGCTCGCTCGGCCGACCGCGACGGCCGGCGCGGGGCTGCCCGAGCGGGTGCGTGAGCAGCTCGCCGCGCGCTGGGCCGCTAGCGCTCGGGCGGAGCACGCGTCGATCGCCAGCTTCGCGCAGTTCGCCGCGCGGCTGCAGGCGCTGGGATGCCCCGCGTCGCTGGTCGCGGACGCGCTGGCGGCCGCGGCCGACGAGGTCCGCCACGCCCAGTTCGCGCTCGCGCTCGCCGGTCAGCACGGCGCGCAGACGCTCGAGTTTGGTCCGCTCGATACCCGCGGCGCGGCGCGGCCTGACCCGAGCTTGACCGACACGCTGCTCGCCTGTGTGCGCGAGGGTTGCATCGGCGAGACCCTGGCGGCGCTCGAGCTGGGCACCGTCGCCCAGCACTGTGACGATCCCGAGCTCGCCGCCGCGCTGCAGGCGATCGCCGACGACGAAGCTCGGCACGCCGCGCTGGCTTGGCGGTTCGTGCAGTGGGGCCTGCGACGTGAGCCCGGGTTTGCGGCGAGCTTGATGGCGCTGCTCGACTCGGTGGAGCTCAGGCTCGAGGCGAGCGGCCGTATCGAGGTGCTCGACGCGAGCGAGCGCGCGCTGCTGCGTGCGACCGGCTGCCTGCCCGCCGACGAGCGTCGTCGTGTGAAGCGCGAGGGTCTGCGCGACCTGGTGCTGCCCTGCGCTCGCGCGCTGCTGGCTGCTCACGCGGATTCGCAGCCGAGCGCGTCAGCTTGATCGGTACGCACCGGATTTGCGACTACAGTGCGGACCATGCGGACCATGCGGACCGAGGGCCTCTCACGCGTCTTCCTCTCGATCGCGAGCTTGGGCCTGCTCGGCGCGACCAGCTGCGGTTCACCGGACCCGGCCGCGAGCGAGGCCACGACAAGCACCGACGGCGAGAGCACGCAGACCACCGAGACCACCGGAGACGGAGACGGAGACGGCGACGCAGACACCTGCCGTCGCAACGTCGTGATCATGGGCTACTGGCCGCCGACCAACGAGATGCTCCGCCCGTGGAGTCGCAACCCCGAGCAAAACCCGGACGGCTGGACCGGCGAGAACTGGCAGGGCCACGGCTACGACGTCTACGCGTTCTTCCCCGAGTTCCCGCCCGATGGCGACCCCACCAACGATCAGCTCGGTGACCCCGGCGCGGTGGGCTCGCCAGAGTCGGATCTACAGGTCGACTATCAGGACACCTCGGCCGACTTCTGGCGCATCGTCGACGAGTACGAGCCCGTCATCCTGATCACGACCAGCCGCGGCGGTGATATCGGCTGGGAGATCGAGGCGGTCGAAGGTGGGCACGACGGTGGCACCATGGACCCGGCGGACGACTGGGCCTCCGACCGGTTCGGCGAGGTGACCCAACCGACCCAGGCCAGCGTGGAGCCGCGCAGCTGGGCGGGGATCTCGACCTACCGCCAGGGCCAGCAGCTGCCCTCGCAGCTGCCCATCGAGGCGATCCGCGACGCCGCGCTCGGGCTCGGCTCGACCTCGGTGCAGATCGATCAAGGCACCAGCGGCAACTTCTTGTCGGGCTTCCTGGGGCTTCACGGGCTGCTCTACAACGCCGAGGCCGCGCACAACGTCGCGGCTGGACACATCCACGTGGGGTTCAGCGTACCAACTCCAACCGCGCGGGCGCTGATCGAGGCGAGCTTGCAGGTCGTGCTCGAGGCTCACCCGCTAGATTGTGGTTCGTAGGCCAACGAGGGTCAGCGAGTGTCGACTTCGCGGACCATCACGCCGGCCTCGCCGAACATGGCCTTGCTGATCTGAAAGTCGTCGACCCAGCGCTCGGGGATCTCGATCGGACCTGGAAACACGACCTCGGTGACGCCGGCCTGGATCAGCGATCGCGCGCAGCGGGTGCACGGCGGCCAGGTCACGAACGCGGTGCAGCCCTTGAGCGCGATGCCGATCCGGGCGGCGTGCATGATCGCGTTCTCTTCGGCGTGACAGATCAGCGGGTACTTGAGCTCGCGCGTGCCGAGCCGCTCGATGCTGTCTTCAATCCCGCGCGGCAGCCCGTTGAAGCCGGTGCTGCGGATCTCTCGATCGGGGCCCACGACCACGCAGCCGACCTGCGTCGATGGATCCTTGCTCCACTGCGAGATGTGGTGGGCAAGCGCCAAGAACCGTCGGTCCCACTTGAGGCTCATCGCCGCCAGTGTCGCCGATCAGGTTTTTGCTGACCAGGCGTAGGGATCAACCGGGGCCCGACACAGTTGCAGGTGAGCGGCGCGACTCGACGCACCGCCGAACCCAAAGGAGCCCCAGCGATGAGTAACTTCTCCGTGTTCTACCAAAACGGCGGCCTGTTCATGCACCTCATCAGCCTCGCGGCCGTGGTCGCGCTGACGTCGGTGCTGCTTCACGGGCGGGCCCGACGCATGGGCAGCGACGATCCCAAGCTGCTGAGTCTCGCCGATCGGGTCGCGGGGCTGTGCGTCGCCCTGGGTGTGCTCGGCTGTGTGTTCGGGCTGATCGAGATGGGCGCGGCCCTGAGCACGGTCGAGCCCGAGCTGTTTGATCAGGCGTTCGCTCGCGGCGGAGCGATCGTGCCGATCACGCTCGCCTGGGCGTTGATGTGCGCGATCCCGATCTGGACCGCGACCGCGGTGCATCGGGCACGCGGGTCCGCCAAGATCGGCCAGGCCACCGCCACCATCTGAGCGCCACCGAGTCTCAGCCGCGAGCGGGCCAGGCAGCTGGCCCGCTCGCTCAGATCTACCGAATTTAGGGTCCAACGGCCAGCTGAGCGGCTCGAGCAGCTTTTTTTCGATCTCGATGTAGGGTTTCGGGGTCCGTCGACACTGGCGTTCGTGATGACCGAGTTCCTGTCTCGCATCCTGACCGAGCCGCTCGCGTTCACGTCGCCGCTGACGGAGCCGCTCCCGCTGACGTCCATGCTGCTCGGCAACACGGTGTTCGTGGTGATCGGCGGGCTGACCTTGCTGGCGCTGCTGGGCCTGCCGCTGCTGCGCGGGCTCGGGATGTTGATCGGGACCACGCGCTGGCTGGTTGGCCGCGCGCCGATGCTGTGGGCGCGCCGGATGTCGGTCGCGGATCCCGAGCGCCCGCTGACGCTGACCGGGCTGTCGCCGCAGCTGGCGAGCCTTGCCCGGCAGACCCGCACGCTGGCGCTCGAGCTGCGTCGGCGCAGCCAAGAAGCCCGCCACTGGCCAGACGACGCGGCCGAGCTCGAGGCCGTGCGCATGACGTGGTGGCGCTCGTTCACCAGCGACACGCTCGACTTCACCCCGCTCACCGACACCCGCCGCGAGGTGTTTGACTGGCTGCAGAGCGCCCAGAGCCTGGGCGAGCGCGACCGCGAGAGCCTCACCGCGCTGGGCATCGACGTCGAGGCGGTCCGCGAGGCGCTGACGGCCCAGGGTCACGTCGCCGAGCACGTTCGCACGCTGGCCGGGCTGTTGTGGACGATCGACGAGCGCTTGGCCGGGGCCACCAGCCGCGGGTATCGAGCCACCGGTCACCAAGCTGGCGCTGGAGCGGGCGTGGTCGTGCCCTTCACGCTCGCCGACGACCCCGCCGATGATGAGGACACTGACGACACTGAGGCCGCGCGTCGGCGTCGGTTCGCCGCGGTGGTCGACGAGCAGGGTGCCGGGCTCGCGCGCATGGCCGGCAGCTACGCGCGCAGCCAGGCCGAGCGCGAGGACCTCGAGCAGGACATCGCGCTCGCGCTGTGGCAGTCGTTGCCCAAGTTTCGTGGCGAGGCCTCGCTCAGCACCTTCGCCAACAAGGTGGCCCGCTACTGCTGCTATCGCTACGTGCGTCGGCGTGGCCGGCTGCCGACTGACGCGGACGCGCTCGTGAACCTGCGAGATCCGGACAGCGGCGTCGAGGCGCGGCTGCTCGAGGCCGACGCCCGCGCGCAGGTCGAGCAGGCCCTCGCCGAGCTGCCCGACTCGCTCGAGTCGACGCTGAGCCTGCATCTGTCGGGGCTGTCGTACGCGGAGATCGCCCAGCGTCTGGGTATCTCCGAGCGCAACGTCTCGGTCCGGCTGACCCGCGCCCGCCACCGCCTGCGCGCCCAGCTGACGGCGGCCTGATAGCTGACGGCCGCCTGACAGGCAGTGAACTGGCCCGACCGGCTCGGGCCCGGTGCCCTACGACTTGGAGCGGGACGACTTCTTGGACTTCGCGGCCGTGGTCTTGGACTTGCCAGACCGAGCCATGACCACCGGGGGGCGGCCGTCGTCCTCGACGTCGCCGCCATCTGGGGTGCTCGGCTTGCCGCCCTCGATCACCGCCGTGGGCCCGCCGCCGCGCGAGAGGCCGTGCTTGGTCAGGACCTCGGCCTCGATGCGGGCGAACATGTCGGGGTTGTCGTGCAGGAACTGCTTGGCGTTCTCACGACCTTGGCCGATGCGATCGCCCTTGTAGCTGAGCCACGCCCCGGCCTTGTCGATCACGCGATCTTCGACGCCGAGATCGATGAGCATGCCCTCGCGGCTGATGCCGACCTGGTTGCCCTGCTGGAGGTTGGTGGGATCCGGGAAGTTGATGTCGAACTCGACCTCGCGAAACGGCGCGGCCATCTTGTTCTTCACGACCTTGACCCGCGTGCGGTTGCCCGTGACCTTGTCGCCCTGCTTGATCTTGCCGATCCGGCGGATGTCCATGCGGACCGAGGCGTAGAACTTGAGCGCGTTGCCGCCCGAGGTGGTCTCTGGGCTGCCGAACATCACGCCGATCTTGGACCGGAGCTGGTTGATGAACACGACCAGGGTGCGCCCGCGCGAGACCGAGCCGGTCAGCTTGCGCAGCGCCTGGCTCATGAGCCGGGCCTGCAGGCCGACGTGGCTGTCGCCCATGTCGCCCTCGAGCTCGGCCTTGGGCGTGAGCGCGGCGACCGAGTCGATGACGATCACGTCGATCGCCCCGGACCGGACCAACATGTCGCAGATCTCGAGGGCCTGCTCGCCGTAGTCGGGCTGGGAGATCAACAGGTCTTCGGTCTTGACGCCGATCCGGCGGGCGTAGCCGACGTCGAGGGCATGCTCGGCGTCGATGAACGCACACACGCCGCCTTGACGCTGGGCCTCCGCGAGCACGTGGAGCGTGAGCGTGGTCTTGCCCGACGACTCTGGCCCGTAGATCTCGACCACGCGGCCGCGTGGGAGCCCGCCGATGCCGAGCGCGATGTCGAGGCCCAGGCAGCCCGTGGGGACGACCGGCACGTCGCCGCCAGGGAGCTTGCCCTCGGCGTCGAGCCGCATGATCGAGCCCTTGCCGAACTGCTTCTCGATCGTGGCGAGCGCGAGGTCGATCGCGGCGGAGCGCTTCTCAGTGGTGGTGTTGGCGATGGTGACGGGTTTGGACATGATGCTGCCGATGTTTCTGGGGCGAGGGGTGAGCGGCGAGGCAGACCCTAGCCCGGGATTGGGGGTGGGACGTTGTCCAGGCTAGACAAGGTGGGGGCCCCCAGCTGATCGCCGGGGTGTTTTCAGCTCGGGCCAGGCTTCTGGCCCGCTTGCAGGCGCCATTCGTAGACGGGTTCATCGTGGGCAGCGAACTGATCGAAGACCAGCTTGAGCGCCCACTGCGTCGTCGCCTCGCGGATCGTGTCGCGCTTGCCGAACAGGCGCAGACGTTTGTAAGTGGTGCCGATGGCCGTGGCCACCGCGACGTCGACGGTGCCGACGGGCTTGTCGGGCGAGCCGCCGCCGGGCCCCGCGACACCGGTTGTCGAGACGCCGATGTCGCTGCCGAGCCGCGCGCGCGCGCCCTCGGCCATGGCCCGCGCGACCGGCTCGGACACGGCGCCGTGGAGCTCGAGGATGTCGGCCGGGACGCCGAGCTGGGCGATCTTCACCGCGTTCGAGTAGGAGATCACGCCGCCGACGAAGGTGGCCGAGCTGCCGGGGATCGCCGTGATCGCCTGGCCGACGCCGCCGCCCGTGCACGACTCCGCGGTGGCGATCGTGAGCCCGCGCTCGATCAGCCGCTGCACGACCAGCTCGGCGAGCTCGGTCTCGCTGCCGCACGAGTACAGGGCCGGACCGATCGCCTCGCGCAGCGGGCCGTCGAGCTGCTCGAGCTCGGCCTCGGTCGCGGCGCTGCCGTCGTCGCCAGGCGTGGCCTCGAGGATCAGCTGGACCTCCGGGTAGTGGGCCCGGTAGTGCACGAACATGTTGGCCAGCCCCGGCGAGCGCTCGCGGGCCGCTGCGAGCACGGCCCGGACGTTCTCTTGCACGGATGACTCGCCGCTGCCCAGCGCCCGGTACACCCGCCGCGGGATCGGCTGCAGCTCGAAGCGCTCGCGCAGCCGCGGCTCGACCTGCTCGCGCATCATTTGATGGAGCTCGCGCGGGACCCCGGGCATCGAGAACAACCAGCAGCCGCGGGGACCCCCGGGCGGGTACGCCAGCTCGACCGCAAACCCGGCCGCGGTGCCGATCGGGTTGTCGAGCACGGTCGCGCCCTCGGGCAGATCTGCCTGCTTGAGGTTGGCCTCGACCAGCGCCCGACCGCGGGCGGCGAAGAAGGCCTCGAGCCGATCGGCGAGCTCTCGGTTCCGCGCGAGGCCAACCCCGGCGGCGGCCGCGACCGACGCGGCGGTGAGATCGTCCGTCGTGGGACCCAGGCCGCCAGAGATCAGACAGATCTGCGAACCATCGGCGGCCGCCGAGTGGAGGGCCGCGACGATCTCGGCCTGCCGATCGCGCACCGTGGTCGCCCGGACCACCTCGACGCCCAGGGCCCGGCAGCGGCGGCCCAGCCAGGCCTTGTTTCGGTCTACGACGTCGCCAGACAGCAACTCGTCACCGATCGTCAGCAGATGTGCACGCACCCTGGACACTGTCGCCACGCTCCCCGACCACTGAGCAAATGTCAAGATGTTCGGGAGCCGTGCTCCCGCCCGCGAGATTGGCTGTCTGCGTGGCCGAACGCAAGCTGCAGTGGCCGTCACAGGCCGGTCGCGCCGGCTTTCGAGCAAAATCGACGGGCCGGTCGAGAGGAGATCGCCCATCCTCGCCGCCGGCCAAGCTGGTGTGAAATCGCTCTCGCAGCCGCACCCGTACAGCCGCTACGCCTGCGCAGCGGGCAGCCACCTCGCACCTGCCCCGGACTCGCCGGGGTCAGGTTTCCTCCCGGGGTCACGACATCAGTTTTCTCAAAAAGCCCGCAGTCGACTAAGATGCCCGAACCGTGCGGATCCGCTACGCGGCCAAGACCGACGTTGGCATGAAGAGGACTCATAACGAGGACTACTTCGCCCTGATCGAGGATGAGCAGCTCTTCATCGTCGCCGATGGCATGGGCGGACACGCCTGTGGTGAGGTCGCCAGCAAGCTGGCCGCCGACGTCGTAGGAGAGTTCTATCAGCACTCACGCGACGCAGACGCGACGTGGCCGTATCGCTACGACCACAACCTGAGCTACGTCGAGAACCGGATGGTCGCGGGCTTTCGCCTGGCCAACCTGCGGATCTTCCAGAAGTCGCAGTCCGAGCCCAACCTGCGCGGCATGGGCACCACCGTCGTGGGCTGCCTGATCAACGGCGACCACGCCTACGTCTCGCACGTCGGCGACTCGCGCGTGTATCGGATCCGCAAGAGCGAGATCAAGCAGCTCACCCGCGACCACTCCTTGTTCGAGGACTACAAGGACGCGCGGCCCGACATGACGGAAGAGGAAGCCAAGAACTTCCCCCACAAGAACGTCATCACGCGCGCGCTCGGCATGCGTGAGAACGTGACCGTCGACATCGGCAAGTGGGAGATCGAAGACGGCGATCGCTACGTCCTGTGCTCCGACGGCCTGTCCGGCATGCTCAGCGACGCGGAGATCGGCAACATCGTCGACAACGCCGCGGACCTCGAGGCCAGCGTGGGCGAGCTGATCGATCAAGCCAACGCGGCGGGCGGCACCGACAACATCACGGCCATGGTCGTCGAGTGCCGGTACTGATCTAGACCCCCGCGGCCGCTTTCACGCTTTGCCGGCCTCGCCAAGCTCGGCGAGACCGTCGACGCTGCGCCAACGCTCGCGCAGGTCGATCAGGTCTGGCCGGGAGTCAGCGCCGCCTGCGGCATCTCGGTCCCCAAGCCGCTGCAAGCTATTTTTCATGGCCGAGCTGCGCTGGCCCGTGGGCGAAGGTCTCCACAAGCACATCGCCGACGTCCGCGGGGGGAGCCCCAACCTTGCGGCCGATCGTGCTCGCCGACGCCGACACGGCGATCGCTACCATCGTGAGCGTGCTGGCTTCCGGGGCTCGTGCCGGGCTCGCCCACTTCGGCTTCCTCGTCGAGCCGGAGGGCTGCGACCACCGCTACATCCCGATCGAGCCCCCGCGCGCCGCCGACAAGCGGGGTCCTGACCGTCGAACTGTGGGTCCGAGGCCTCGGCCAAGCCCGAAGCCCACGCGCGCGGCGACCTCGAGGCGGTCCTAGCTCTCGCCACCGCCGGCGGCGACCAGGCCATCCGTGTCGGGGGCTTCGTTGTTCATCCACGCCGAGCCGTCATCGACGAGCAGGCGCGCGGACATCAGCACGAGCGCGGCACCACGTGGACGCGAGTGTGGTCGCGCGAGCGTGTCTCCGCCTGGCTCGGCTCTTCATCGCTGCATCAATCCATCCGCGTCGTCGAGCACCACAGGATCCTGCAGCGCCGATTCGACAACGGCATTCGCGGCACCTAAGAGTTGCGCAAGATGATCTGCTTGACCAGGGTGCTCGGATTGTCGCAGAAGTCCAAAGCGATCACCCCAGCTCGCTCACTCGAATGATTGGCAAGCAAATGCGCGTGCAGGCGCGGGTTCACGTTGAACGCGAACGAACGCGGCGTGTCGGGTGGGTTCGACCCACTGAGAAAGGCGATGTACAGCGAGTCAGCCCTGCTGTCAGCCGTGGCGGCGGCCATGAGGTTCTCCACCTGCGCGAGCTTGTTGTCGCCAGCGGAGTCGACTCTGTAACGATCCGTGACGTGATACGTCACGCCGTCCGAGTTCGTGTGAGAAAATGTACTGTTGTCGCCCCATTTTCGCAGGTTGATCCCAAGCTCCGCCGAAGCCGGGAATCGGCGCAGTAGCACGATCTTGCCCCGCACGTCGTCGAGCCTGGGGATATGCGCGCCGAGGTACCATGAAGCTGAGCTTCGACGGCTCACGTAGTCCCTGAACGTGTCTTCAAATGAGCGCGTGACCTTCTCTGCGTCGTACTCGCTGTTGACGAGCATGAGGATGCACTCGGCAGGGTTCTCTCGCAGAAATCCTTGGCATTGGTCGAGCACGTCGTCAAAATTAATGCGCTGATAAATCGCGCCATGGTGGATCGTGAATCGGTCCTCGATGTGACGGGCTCGTATATCGAGTAACCGAATGCCGGCACCGAGTTGCCGACCGATGGAGAGGTTTTGACATTGACCATGTGTATTCCCGATGTTGCTCCAGTAAGAGCCCGAGTCATGGGTGCCAGGGATCGAGAGCTGGGATAGTAACTGGCTGCCAGAGACGCGCGCCATCCACTTACTTGGCGAGATCCGGTCCTCGATGCTGAAGGTATTGAGGGACTTGCCCGATGACTGAGACGCCGCGAAGTGATCCGCGTCCGGCCCAGTCAACCCGTATGAGCGATTGTGTTCCTCGTGGGCGTCATGCTGATCATTTCGAAGCGTGATCTGCTGGCCGTTTGCGAAGGTCATGTGCAAACTGTACCACGCGCTCCGAGCACCACCGCTCAGCTCTTGCCGTTCTTCCACCCAAGCTCCCGCGGGTATGGATACTCCGACAGAATTTCGGTCTGGACGGCTGCGGCCGTCCCAGTCATGGCTATCGACGCCATCCACGGAAATATTGATAATGTCGTGAGATGTGGCGTTGAGGATCTTGAGATAGGTCTTGTGAGACATGGTCTTGTCAGTGGCTTTATTGCGGTGGATGTGCATACTGTACGCGCGAGGCTGCCAGGGCGCAATTTCAGTCGGTTTCAACTTCTTTCAACCCACTACAGGAAGACCTCCATGACGCTGATAACCCATGAAATGTGTTGAAATCGCCACGAGTTCATCGAGGCGCTAGACTGTCATCGCGGGCCGGGGGCCTCGCCGACGAGGACCGAAGGCCCCGCCCGAACCGAGCCTCATGAGCACGGCAACCTCGCGTTGCAGTTAGCACTTTGTACCATGCCGAACAAGACTCCATCGTCTCTCCCTTCCCTGGCCTCGCTCGATGTGCAGTGTGATACGCAATGTCTCGAGTTCATCGTTCCTGATGAGGCAGCGTACGATCACTGGCGGCTCACCCCCAACGAGCGCTTCGACTACAGGCCCAACGTCATCGCCAAGTGCCAGAGCAGGTCCCACGTCAAGTGGTGCGTCGACCATTGCCGCGAGAATGGTTTGAAGTTCCGGGTACGCGCTGGCGGCCATCATCAGGAGGGTATGTCCTCGGCCGATGGGGTATGGATCATCGATCTGTCGTGCATGAAGACCGTCGAGTATCTCGATGATGGAAAGCACGCCTGGATCCCGCCCGGCATGCGGCTAAAGGACCTGAGTGAGGAACTCGAGAAGCGCGGCTTCCTCATCCCCGTGGGGATCTGCGACTCGGTGTTTCTTGGTGGCTTGGTCGCGGGCGGCGGCTGGGGGCTATCCAACCGACGCTACGGCTATACTTGCGACAGCGTCGTGGCCGCCGAGGTCGTATTGCCCAACGGGGACATCGTGATCGCAGAACCTGGCGCTGCCCACCACGATCTGCTGAGGGCCATCCTTGGCGGCGGCGGTGGCAACTTCGGGGTCGTCACCCGCTTCAAGTTCATTCTTCACCCCCTCGTGGACAGGCTCACCAAGATCGAGATGACCTGGGATCCCGGCCACACCCGGGAAGCCGCGCGGAAGTGGGCGAGGTTTCAAGCTCAGCTCGACGCGAACACTGCGCTGACCCTCGGTGGCAAGATCTCGGTCGGTGAGCGCCACACGGCCATACTCCAGATGTCGGGCGTGTACTACGGCGCGCTCGCAGACGCGAAGCGGGCCATCGCCGAGCTGCTCACAGATCCCAGGCCCCGCGAGATCGAGTGTGTCGAGGTCCAGCGCGCTCGCCAAGTGCAGGGGGGTGACAGCGCGCCGTCGAGCACCGCGGACACGCCGTGCACCAAAATGGTGAGCCGCGCGGCTCAGGTCCTGAACTCGCCGAACGGCCTCGATGACGGCTGCAACGGGCGCCATGCGTTCAAGGTATCGTCGGCGTTCCCCATATTCGATCCGCGAGCGCCTCAGCAGCTAGACGCGCTGATCGACGCGGTCGTTCGCTACATCGAAGGTTCGTCCCATGATCCCTGCCTGTTCAACTACGTCAGCCTGCTCGGCTGCGGCGGCGAGGCGCAGCGGGAGCGGTGCGTGAGCGCCGACGCGGGCGCACGACTGACCTGTGTCCCGCCGACCTTCAGGGAGCGGCCGTTCATGCTCAAGTTTCAGGCATGGTGGCATCCTAAACCTGGGCCCGACGGCGTCGACATCCTCGACACTCACCAGGTCGATTGGGTCCGACGCTTCAGGGCGACGCTCGCCGAACAGAAGCTGATAGACGGCGCGTTCATCAACTTCCAGGACGTGACCCTCATGCCCAACTCGGAGACGGCGGAAGGGCGGCTGGCGCTGCTACGCGTGTATCACGAGACCGAGTTGGAATTCCTCATGCAGGTCAAAGAGCGGTTCGACCCCCATAATTCGTTCAGCTTCGGCATGAGCCTGCCGCTCGCGTCAGGCGGGGCTAGCGGAACCCAAGTGCGTCCGGGTCTTCGCTGACCGGCCGCGTGATCCCCAGGCGATTGGGCGGCAGCGGCATGCCGGCATCGAGGGCGACCCAGTCAGCGGGGTCCTCGTCGTCATCGAACTTCCCGTCGGTGCAACAGAGCCCATGGCGTCACGCTCGGCTTGCGTGATGATGATGTCCGCTGGCGAGTTGATGCCGCCGCGCGCCTGATACTCGGCCAGCAGGCTGTCGGACAGCAGCTCGAAGTAGGAGATCAGCCGCCCATCGCCGTTGAGTGGCTCTCCTGTAGTTTTAGTGGGGCCGAAAAGGACCGACGTGCATGGGACAGGCAGATATCCCGCCACAGCACAGGAAGATCATCGCGATGAGAGCGGACGCAGAGTGGAAGCCGTAGGAGCGACGAGTGATCGTCCGAGTCTTCCCGTTGAGCCCTTCGACCCGGCCGTTGTTGAGCCGGTCGCGGACATACTCGAGAATGCCGGCGCGATGCTTGCGGATCGTCTTGCCCAGTTTCACGAATGGCGCGAGCCGAGAGCGGCTGGCCCAGACCTCCCATTCGTACAGCTTCCAGTCGGCGAGGTAGATCGAACTGCACTCGAAGATGGCGACGAGAGCCTTGTCCTGGAGGTCAGTCAGATTCCAAGCGTTCTTGAGCAGCGACCACCGGGTGTTTTGAGCGCCTTCTTGTCCTCAGGCTCGGCTTCGCGGACCTCGTCTCGTCGGACCGCATCTACGGCCTCGTTGGCAAGCTTTTGAACGTGAAAGCGATCGAAGATGATCGTCGCGTCGGGGGCGGCCTCGGTGACTGCCTTGATGTAGGCGGCGCTCATGTCGATCGTCACGGACTCGAGTTTGGCGAGCCTCTCAGGGCCCAGGGCCTCAAAGAACGGTTTGAGCGTGTCGGCGCTCTTGCCCTTGGCGGCCCAGACCACGACACCGCGCTCGTGGTCCACGACGACGGTGATGTACTCGTGGCGGCGACGGTAGCTGATCTCGTCGATGCCGATGAGCCGCAGGTTGTCGAGACGGTCGACACCACCGAGTTGCTCAGCGACGACGTGCTGAATGATCTTGCCGACGGTGACCCATCCGATGCGCATGACCTTGGTGACCGTGGTCTTGTCGTTCTGCTGGGCGAGGTAGGTCGTGTGCAGCTCGAACGGCCACGTGAATCGAGAGCCGCTCGCCGCCCAAGGCACGGCCTCGACCTTGACGCCGCACTTGGGGCACGAGACCCGCCGAATGGAGTACCGGATCCGGCAAACCATGCCGCCAAGGTCGAGGTGTCGCCACGACCGCTGACGAGCGTCGTAGGCGGGGCACTTGCGCTGGCAGTCGCCGCAGCGCGGAACCCTCCACGACGGTCGGACGTCGGCGATCACGCCTTGCTCGTCGAATTTGACGGCGGTGACGATCGTGTCTTGGAGAGCGATGATGGTCTGGAGTAGAAGAGTGGTGTCGCGCATGTCAGCAGGTGCGGGGTTGGGTGCTTAGAACACCCCCAGTGTCGCGCCTGCACGCCGTGCGCGCTTCTCGTTCGCTCAGAACACCAGCCATGGCCGTCTGCGTGCCCCTGTGGGCTCGCTCCGGCTCTCCAGGCACCCACAAGAACTGTAGGAGAGCCAAATTTCGGAGAGACCAGGATCCGGTTGGGCATTCCTCAATCCTGTGCTCTGAAGCTGCGCTTGTCGATTTCAGATCATTTCACTCCGCGTCGAGCTGCGCGTGCATGTGCAGGTAGATCGCTGGGCCTGCGGCGCGCTCCGGCGACGGGCTCGCGGCGCGCATGCTGGGGCGTGCGCGCCGCGGCCGGCAGCGTCAGGGCTGCAGCTCGATGCGAGCCTGGATGTCGATGAACTCCTGCTCGGTGCGGGCGACGCTCGAGATCCGAATTGCCTCGACGACCCCGAGCAGCTCCTCGAAATGGAGGTTGTCGGCGTCGTCGTTGAAGAACTCTGCGTGGCCGCTTGGAGTCGTGAAGCCTGTGGGGGTCGAGCCGAGCAGGACGCCGTCGACATAGACATCGAGGGTGGTGTCGTCCGTGGAGACCAGGGCGAGATACTGACGTTGGTTCACGGGGAACTGCTGCCCAATCGTCCCGTTGGGGTAGCTCGCGAAGCCCGAGCAGTAATACCAACCGTGGTCGCTCATGCTGTTGAAGGTATACAGGCGTTGAAAGCAGGTGGTCTGGGCGGGGGTCAGCACCAGCTCGATCGTGTAGGGTGCGACGAGGTCGGCCACGTGGGCGGTCCAGCTCAGCCCCTGTTGGGTCATCTGGGGTAAGGATAGACCCTGGCCCCAGGCGGTGTCTACATAGCTACCCCCGATCAGCATGGCGTGGCGCTCGTTCCCGCTGCTGTCGTTTGCGTCGCCGTTGAGCTCGAGGATCGCCAGGGTGTCCTCGTCTGCGCTGAACAGCTCATCACAGCCCCCACAGTCACCCCCACAGTCGATCCCCCACTCGGACCCGTTCATCATGGCATCGTCACAGGCAGCCAGTACGCACTCGAGCGTGCACGCGTCGGTGTTGTCCATGTTGGCATCGTCGCACTCCTCGTTGCCGGCCCAGACGTGGCCGTCGCCACAGCTAGCGACCGCGCAGCCATCGACGCAATCGTCGGTGTTGTCCAGGTTGGCGTCGTCGCAGGCCTCGTTGTCAGCCCAGAGGTGGCCGTCCCCACAGGTCGCGGCGACGCAGGTGCTCAGACAATCGTCGGTGTTGTCGTCATTGCCGTCATCACACTCCTCGCCCAGGGCGAGCATACCGTCGCCGCAGCTCGCCAGCGCGCAGGTGTTGCTGCACTCGTCATCGTCGACCGTGTTGCCGTCGTCGCAGCCTTCGCCGGGGCCCACGTAGCCATCCCCGCATTGCTGCGCGACGCAGCCCTCCACGCAGGTGTCGGTGTTGTCGGTGTTGGCATCGTCGCACTCTTCGACGCCATCCTCGACGACGCCGTCGCCGCAGAAGGCGAGGGTGCACGCGTTGGTGCACGCGTCGGTGTCGAGATTGTTGCCATCGTCGCATTGCTCGCCATTGTCGAGGACGCCGTCACCACATTCTCCTCCCGGGTCGCCGTCACCGTCGCCCGTATCCGGGTCGCCGTCACCGTCGCCCGTATCCGGGTCGCCGTCACCGTCGCCCGTATCCGGGTCGCCGTCACCGTCGCCGGTCTCGCTGCCCGTGTCTGCGCGAGTGTCCGAGGCCTCGATGTCGTCGGTGCAGGCTGCCGCACCGAGCAAGAGCGAAGTGATACTGAGCATGTGTAGTGTGTTTTTTGTCATGGTGTTGTGGGCTCCAACCGGGTGGAGACAACCTAGGGTCCGACCCGCCGAGGAGCCATTTCAGGCGATTTCAGCGAGTTTCACGCCGTTTCACCGCGCGTAGGCGCTCGCTGTCGACACGGCCGCTCCCACGGCTCGCTTCGCTGCGGTACACTCTGGGACTTGGCAGTCCTCGAAGACCTCGCCGCGGGAATAGAGCACGAGTTGGCGTCTGTGTACGTGATCGGCCGCTCGCACGGCTGCGATCTGTGCATCGCGCGGCCGAGCGTCTCGGGGTTGCATGCGGAGATCATCTGGGATGGAGAAGCCTGGTGGGTGCAGGATCTCGGCAGTCGCAACGGCACCTTCCACGATGGTCGGCGGTTGTCGGCCGGTGAGCGAGCGGCGGTTCCCGAGGGCACGACCGTGGCCTTCGGGACGCTCGAGCACAGCTACCAACTAAAGAGTGCAGCGCCGCCGCGGATGCTGGCGAAGGCCTCCGACGGCCTGGTGCTCGTTGCTGTGGACGACATCCTGTGTTTGCCGAGCCCGGAGGCTTGCGAGCTGTCGATCTTCTGCGAGGCGGACGGACGCTGGATGCTCGAGAGCGAGGCAGGCAAGCGTGCGCTCCAACATCGGGAGATCATCAGCGTTGGCGGCAAAGCCTGGGAGCTCCGGCTGCCGGCGCCGACCCAGCGGACCCGAGAGGTGGACCTGGGGGTTGTGCCGGATGTCGACAATATTGGGCTCGACTTCGCGATGAGCCGCGATGGGGAGCATGTCGAGGTCACGTTGCACACCTTTGCGGGCGCGGAGGCGCTGAAGTTTCGCTCACACTTGTTCTTGCTCGCCGCGCTGGCCCGGCAGCGGGTGGCCGATATGGCGCAGGAGCATCTGGGAGTCGCTGAGCACGGGTGGGCCTACCGGGACGATCTACTGCGCGAACTCGACATCGATGTGCAGCTCATGAACCTCTGGATCCATCGTGTGCGGCAGCAACTCGCGCAAGCGGGGGTGCAGGGGGCGGGGGCGGTCATCGAACGGCGGTCGGGGTCTCAGCAGCTGCGCATCGGGGTTGGGCGGCTGACGGTTCGTACGGGTTGAAGGCCGGGCTCGAAGTCGCCGAATTGGTTGTAATGAGCGGAGAGGACATCCGGTGCGGTTCGGGGGAACCGTAAACGTCGCGCTGCTCATTTTGGCGTGTGGATCGGCAGGCGAAGTAGGTCATGATGCCGACCGCGAACAACCGTGGGTTGAAAGGAGTTGCAATGGGTTGCAATGGGTTGAAATCGACCTGCCGAGCTGGGGTCCCTAGTGTCTACGACGACCAGAGGCTGGAGACTAGTTAGTTAGCATGGCACTCGCAACCGGCGGTACGGTGATAAACACCGTCATGACAACCATGAGGTTCGAGCGACCTTCTCCCCCACGATAGCCTTTCGATCAAGGTAAGTGAGATGCCCACACAAAACTCAGGACCATGGATGACATTTAAGACCCCTGCCTGCCAGTCCGACTTTACGGATGCGAGCAGTCAAGCCCAACTCGACGCGCTGTGGGATACCAACCTCCAGGGCTTCACGTCCCAGGGGCAGCTCGGTAACCCGTGGACGGCGACCTACGCCAGCAACCAAAACTGGTACTTCAATCCGACCATCGACGACACCTCCACGGCCGTTTATGCACCGATTCTATGGTCCCCGCTGCCCGGGCGCATCCGGTACTACTTCCGGGCCATCAGCCCCAACGACATCTACTCCCTTGCCGACACCGGCTACGATACGAAGGGCAACACCTTCGGCCAGATCACCAAGAACCCCTGCGATACGAGCGACACCGACACCCAGGCCTATGGGCCTTACGGCCCGCGTGGGTGGCAAGACGAGTACTGTGAGTGGGCGATCACCCGCAACGCGGAGAATCAGATCACGCGTATCGACTTCACTTGCGAGAACCCCGAGTACTGGAACAGTCTGTGGATGATCTCCCCCGAGCGCGTGGCCGAGCTCTACCGCGGGACCCTCGACAAGCCTCAGATTAGGGTCGAGGATCTCTACCTGTATGACGCGACCCGCCAGGTTGTCATCGATCCTTCGACGGGGCGCCCGGCCTACAACCCGCTCAACAAGTGGAACAGTGGGACCAGCTCATCAGCCGACGCGGGCGGGGCGATGCACCTGACGAGCACCCCCAATACGCTGCAGACCGAGACCGGCCTCGCCGCCGCGGCAACGATCCCGAGGACGAGCGGCAGCAACAACGCTGGGACGCTGATCTGCTGCGCCCAGTACGGTCAGTCTGGGCGCAACTCGGATCCCCATATTGGCCAGTCGGTCAATCAGACCGTGACCCCATCCGACCCCGCGAGGCATGCCAACAAAGCGACGCTCGCCAACCCGCCCGGCCTCTACATTCAGCAGCCGAACTTCTCGCGCATCACCGCCCCCGACGGCACCGATCCCTCGACCTTCTGGACGGTCAAGCGCGGCACGTCGAGCTTGACCGACGGGCGGGGCCGAGCGCTCCCCGGCAACTTCATCCTCCACGCGACCTTCGAGGTTCCGGCCTCGTTCGACTACACCATCTCGAATCTCGAGGTCGATGGCGCGGCGGTCCAGTGGGCGGCTCAGATCGCCCAGACCTTCAATATGCAGATCGCCGCTCAGACCCTGCCGCAGACCTCGCGCCTGACCGCGCAGCCGTGCGTGGGAACGGCCAGTCCGAGGCTCGCCCAGCCCCTGCAGATGTTCCACACCGCGGTGTTCAACGCGATGCTCGCGACGTCAATCAGCAATCCGGTTGGCGCGTCGATGAATTTGGCCAGCAACAGCACCCTGGTCGCGCCGTGGGTCGCGGCCGGGAGCGAAGGGGTCGCGCTGACGTTGGTGCTCACGGGCATTGATCGAAACACTGCACCGACGATCGACCTCGGCGCTGGGATCACGGTCAAATCGCGCGGCGTCCTGCGCTTGGTCAACTACACGATTCCGGGAAATAGCTACCCCTCCGACAGCTACGCGCTCGATCTGACCATCGACGTGGCCAGCTACGCGACCAAGGGCTTGCGTGGCGTCAACGCGACCAACCCCAACCAAGCAGCCGCGGCGTCTATGCCGGCGCTGCTCAACATCATCTAGGAAAGCTCCCATGCCGCGCCACATTTGTGTATTCGCTCTGCTCGTCTTCGGATGTCGTGGGTCTGTCCCGAGCGACACCAAGCGCAAGCTGGCCGAGGCCAGTCCAGCCGAGGTAGAGGTTCCGACCCCGAGTCCGGTCGCGGCCGCTCAAACTTCCTACGCGTGCAGCAGCACGCAGCAACTGACCTTTGGGCCCGCAGTGCCGCCCGACTTCTCCCAGGTCTCGAGTGATCAGGACGCGGACTGCTTCGGCTGGCAGGAGTTCATCGCGCTCAATTGGCCTGCCGACGGCCAGGGCGGATTCGGTGACCCGGGGGATCTCAGCCCGCTCGCGTGGCAAGGCTACATGAGCAACCACCAGTTCTTCCAGCCCAATGGCGCGCCACCGCCCCCGTGGGGGACCTCGCCGACAATCACACTGGACTGCATTGCGGAGGCTGGGCTCGATCCGGCCAATGCCAACGCGCTGACCGCCCTGACCATGGTCACCAAGTTCTCGAGCGACCGCGAGAGTAGCGACGCCCACCAGGCCGCTCCCTACAAGGAGCCTGCCTGGCTCGGCGATGTGTCTGGGCACAACGTCTGGTACGAAGTCCGTCTCAACGAGGACGAATACAACAACCTCGTCGCCAATCAGCTCTACTCGCTAGAGGACCAGACGAACTACTACGCTAATGCCGCCAATCCAGCCCTGGCCCTGCCGATGGGCGCGTGGACCTCGGAGATTGGTGCGATGGAGGTCAAGGCGGCGTGGATCGAGGCCGAGAACCCGATCGACGACAAGTGGAAGGAGTACAAACTCACGAAAGCTGTGGTCGTCGAGTCGGATACGCAAAAATGCAGGGCCATGACCGTCGCGCTCGTGGCCCTGCACATCATCCACAAGACCGAGACCCAGCCGACCTGGATCTGGGCGACCTTCGAGCATGTCGACAACACACCCGACAATAGCGAGGCTGCGAACACGACCAAGACCTGGACCTTCTTCGATCCCAACTGCGCGCCCAAGACTGTGTCGAACATCCCCGAGTTCTGCCAATTCAAGGGTCAGAGCGAGGTCACGGTCGGCTGCGATTCGTCGGCTTGGAACCAGGCTCCGCAGTACTGGATCGGCGAGGACTGCCCTGATCCCGTGCCGGTCCAGGTGACTCGCGTCGCGCCGATCGACGCCAACGCGAGCGCCGCCAACCACGCAGCCTGGCAAGCGGTCACGGCCGCGGGCTACACCGACTCGGTCTGGCTCAATTACCAACTCGTCAACGTGCAGTGGAGCACCAACCCACCGACATCACAGCCGAAGTTGGTGCCTCTGGACGTTCTGAGCATGCAGCCCGACAGCAACATCGCGAACACCGTACTCGAGACCTACATCCAGGACAAACGCTGCGTCGATTGTCATAGGAAGGCGACGATCGCGGGCAGTGAGACCCTACCTTCGGACTTCAGCTTCCTGCTGCAGGAGGCGAAGTCGTCCGGGGACATCAAGGACGCCAGCCTCGCCGGCGCACGTTCCCACAGGCGTAGGATCATTGAGTGATCGCGTATGTAGCGGACGCGGCCTCCTCCACTTGCGATACCTTCGATTGGGACCCAATTGTGATGAACAACTACGGTGCAGTCCTCAGCTCCGCCATCGTGGCGATGGCACTCACGACCACTGCGTGCAATAATTCGCGGTCGGACAATTCTGACTCCGGCAAGCGCGTGGTGAGCCCGGCGAAGGCCGTGAGCGAATCGAGCCAAGCACCAGCCATCGAAGCCGCGCTCAACTCCCGGTTGCCGACACGCACGGCGACGTTCGCCAAGGCTGCGCTCGCAGCTCCGGCGGCACCGGTGGAAGCCTGCGGCCAGGCCCAGGCGAAGCGCTGTGAGCCGACAAAGCCCGGCAGCATCTACAAATACATCGCCGTCAATCAAGGTAATCAACCCTGCCCCGCGCCGATGAGCGAGACCGAGATCGCACAGAACCTCAACGATCCGTTTTCGACCTCGCTCCTGCGCAACGGGAAATTCCCGCTTAGTGTCGCCCAGCTGACCGCGGCGATCGCAGAGGCCGACCCCGATTTGGTCATCCGGAGCTACATGGTCGGCGAGGGCAGCCAGATCCCGCTGCGGGTCGCCGACCGCGACAAATCCCGAAATCTACGCTATGTCGTGACTTGGGGGCCGAGCAAAAGTCCGCAGAACGTTCAAATTTTCCTCAACGCTTCCGCCCCTGGCAAAGAGTCGGGGTTCCTGCAGGTGATCTCGTGGGATGATCAGCGCAAGCTGTTCAACTACTTCGAGGTGTTGGTGCCAGGTGAGAGCAACGCCGTGTGGTCATGGGCGGGAGACTCGAGCCTCGCCCGAGCTCCGGACACCAAGGGCGCCGGCTGCTTCGACTGTCACCACAATGGCGTCGTCATCATGAAGGAGCTGAACCTGCCGTGGAACAACTGGCAGTCGCCGCGTGCACAGATTGCTCCCGACGAGGTACCCAAGGCCGTCGCCAACGAGACGCTGTTCCAAGACCTCAACGGCGCCGACTCCTACGAGAGCGTGGTGATGGGTAGCGCACAGACTTACCACAAACAGTGGCTGCAAGCGCACTCTGTGGGAGCCGACGGCAAGATCGAACTCAGCGCCGTCGACCTCATGCTCGAGCACTTGACCGCGGGGACGACGATCAACATCGTGTCGAGCGCGTCGCTCAGCGCCGGCGATGACGACATCAGCGACATCCCGAGCAACGCGCTGCTGTGGGACGATCTGTTGTCCAGCTCACTCGGCCTTGACTACAGCATTCCCGCACTCGTCATCCCGCGCGCAAGCTACCAGAGCTTCGTCGCGGAGCACGGATACGAGCTCGCGCAGCGGTTCCCTGGGGAGTGTCAGGACTGCGCCAACGCGACGGCGGTCTACGCGATCAAGCCTGGGTCGACGCACTTCGCCCTGTACACCCCGGCGCCATCTTTCGACGACCGCTTCATGATCACGCAGATGCTGCAAGCGGAGATCTTCGACAACAAGTTTGCCGCTGCCATCGCACTCGTGGATGTCGGCAAGCCGGTGTTCTCGAGCACGCGAGCCGGGTTGCAGCAGTACGCCCCGACGAGCGGGACGATCATCAACAACGAGAGCAGCGTGGTCAAAGACTTCAGTGACGCGGTCCGCCAGGCCGCGGCCGGGCAGCGGAGCTGTGACGCCAGCAAGATCGACAGCTGCACGGCGGAGCAACAGTTCCTCAGTATCTACGATGCTGCCGACTGGACCACGGCGGCACAGCAGCGAATCCAGACCTACCTCGACACCTTCGCAGGGCTCTCCGACGAGGCGCGCACTGACAAGCTCATGCGCTTGGTCGCCTCGCGCCAGCAGTCGTTCACAGCCTGGCCGATCATCTCCAACCTCAACGAATTCTGTCTTCTGCTTCCCGAATCCGACCTGAGTCAATGAAAACAGAGGAACACCCAATGCCCAAGCTCAAGACTTTCGATCCCCCCGCCAATCAAAACGATTTCACGGCCGCCGAGACGCAGCTGGAGGCGGCACTCCGCGCGCGCTGGAGTTCGAACATCAACATGTTTACCGAGTCGGTCCTGCAGAACAAGCCGGCGCCGACCCAATACTTCAACCCCCTCACGACCGATATCCCCGACCAGGCGACCGAGGCAGTGATTCGATGGACGGCGTTTCCGGCTCGGATCTCGAAGACCTTCTCGTTCAAGGGGGAGCGAACGCAGTGGTCGTATGCCGACAACGGACCGCCCGCGAGTGAGAACTACGAGCCGCTCGGCCCACGGGGTTGGCAGGACGAGTACTGCGAATGGAGCGTGACGCGCAACGACGCGGGCAAGATCACCAAGGTCAGCTTCACCTGCGAGAACCGCGAGTACTGGTACACGCTGTGGGACATCTCGCCCGAGGTCGTGCTGCGTCTGTACCAACAGCTCGTCGGACCGCAGGTAGAGCCCCAAGATCTCTACTCGCGCGATGAAGTGGGCAACCCGATCATCAATGCCGAGACCGGTCGGCCCGCCTACAACGGGCACAACAAGTGGAACAGCACGACGACCGAGGGTGTGGTCCACCTGATCAGCGCCCCCAATGCCCTGAGCGCGGAGATCTCCTTAGCCGGCCAGGCCACAATCCTGCGCAAGGACTCGACGGGTGAGCCGATCACCGACCCCGCTGGGCTGATTACCTGCAGCAACTATGGCATCGCCGACCGCAACAGCGACCCGCACATCGGCGCGTCGGTCAATTCTCTGGTTCGTGGCTCGGACGGCCTCGGGTCCGGCATGCGCGTGAGCCTGTCCAACCCCGTGGGCCTCTACATTCAAACGCCCAACTTCAACCAGTACAGCCTGCCGTCCTCGGCCCCCGCTGGCGCCCAGCCTTCGGACTGCTGGAGCATCCTGCGTGGCCACGCGCGTGGCTCGGGTGAAGCGATCGACTACATTCTCCACGCGGTCTTCGAGGTACCCGAAGAGTGGGGCTTCACGGTCAGCGATATCACCATCAACGGCTTCAACATCGACTTCGGCGCGCAGATCACCGAGACCTTCCACATCGCGCTCGCAGCCTACGGTCTGCAGCCACAGACGGAGGCGCCCAGCGAGCTGACCTGTGCCAGGGATGCCAAACCGCCGCTGCCGCGGACACCCTGTCTGCGCGACAGCCCGGTGCTGCCGGCGACCTTCCGCTCGGGCCTCAGCATGCGCATCGAGCAAGGCACGACCATCAGCAACATCGGCCTCTACGCCACCGATGTCGACACCAACGCGATTATCGCCTTCACCGGCGCACCCGGTGTGAGCCTCGAGCAGCAGGGAACTCAGGCGACCGACGAAGAAACGATCCTGTTCCAGCTGACGATCACGGCGGCCGCAGACGCGCCGCTTGGCGTTCGCTCCGTGCTGCTCACCAACGCCAACGGCGCCAAGGGACCGGCCGTCTACGGTCTGCTCGAGGTTGTCGCGCCGGGCACCCTCGCGGGCGAGCAGACCGAGGTCGTCGGCTCGCGTGTGGAGCCAAGCACGCAAAGCCTCGGAGTGATGCGGTCGCTGGCCAGTCCGTTGGGGTCTCGCTAGCGTGGTCGTGCAGTCGGCGCGCTGGCCGGAGCTGCCGCACGGCTACATGGGCGTCTATCCACCGGCTCTCGGCCACGCAGATGAAGGCGCCATGGCCGAGGGCGTGTCTCGTCCGATGCCGGCGCTGCGCTGAGCGGCGAGGGTCCATGTCGAGGGGCCGGCGACAATCGGCGACAACAGCACATCCGACGGTCTTGTTGGCGGGGGTGAGTGAAGCTGGCCTGCGTGGGCCCGCACGCAGGAGTGAAATACCAAGCACGGACGCACTGCGCGGGGCGTCAGAACAGCAGCCCGACGATCGGGCGCTCCGCGGGCCCACGCAGTGGTAGGTTGGGCACGTCATCGACCGGCAGACCACGATGCTCGATCTACCAGCCTACGAGATCCTCGAGTCCCTCCACAATGAGCCTGCGACGACGCTGCATCGCGGTACTCAGCGTGAGAATAAACGACGGGTCCTGATCAAGACCCTCAACGACGAGTACCCCACGCTGCGCGACATCGCCAGCCTCACGCGGGAGTACGAGCTGTGCAAAGGGCTCGAGCTGCCGGGCGTGACCAAGCCCTTGGCGCTGCAAAAACATGGCAACGCGCTCGCGCTCGTGCTCGAGGACGTCGACGGTGTCCCTGTCAGCGCGCTCATGTCACAAGCAGTGCTCTCGCATGCGGACGCGATCCACATCGCAATTGGCCTGGCACGAATCATCGCCCAGCTTCACGCACATCACGTCATTCACAAGAATATCCAGCCATGCAATGTATTCTATGACCGCGAAACCAAGCGGGTCGCGCTGGTCAACTTCTTCATCGCGTCGCAGCTGAGCCGCGAGAGCCCACGGGTCAACAACCCAACTCAGCTAGAGGGCAATCTGCACTATATCTCGCCGGAGCAAACCGGGCGCATGAATCGAGCAGTCGACCATCGCACGGACTTCTACTCGCTGGGCGTGCTCCTCTATCAGCTGTTGACTGACCAGCTGCCGTTCGACGCCGAGGACCCGATGGAGCTCGTGCACGCCCACATCGCCCGGGCACCGGAGTCACCCGGAGCGCTCGACCCTGCGCTCGCAGGTCCGATCTCGGCCGTGGTCATGAAGCTGCTGGCCAAGACCGGGGAGGACCGCTACCAGAGCGGTCGCGGCGTCGAGGCCGACCTCGAGCGCTGCCTGGTCAGCTTGACCGAAACGGCCCCAAACGCGGACTTCCTGCTCGCCAGTGAAGACCGTTTCGACCGCCTCGAGCTCCCGCAAAAGCTCTATGGTCGCAGCAAAGAGCTCGCGCGCTTGCTCGACGCGTTCGAGCGCGTCGCCGCTGGCGGCACCGAGATGGTGGTCGTCGCGGGCTACTCTGGAATCGGTAAGTCGTCTTTGGTCCACGAGGTCCACAAGCCGATCGTACGCCGCAGCGGCCACTTCATCTCCGGCAAATTCGACCAGTACAAGCGCAATATTCCCTACGACTCGATCGTGCAGGCATTCCAGGAGATGGTCCGTCAGCTGCTCGCTGACAGCCCCGAGGCGATCGCGCGTTGGCGTCAGCAGTTGCTGCTGGCGCTCGGGAGCAACGCCAAGGTCATCATCGACATGATCCCGCAGGTGGAGCTCATCGCTGGCCCTGCACCGGCGGTGCCGATGCTCGACCCGATCGCCACCCAGAATCGACTCGATCTCGCGCTCGAGCAGTTCATCGGCGTGTTCGCCGACGCCCGCCATCCGTTGGTGCTCTTCCTCGATGATCTGCAGTGGGCCGACAGCGCCTCGCTGCGATTGATACAGCGGCTGCTGAACGACCCCGACGCTCACCACCTGCTCTTGATCGGCGCCTACCGAGACAATGAGGTCGGCGTCGAGCACCCGCTGGCGCTGGCGCTCGGCGAACTCGACGCTCGCGATGTATCGGTCGAGCGCATCGAACTCGCGGCCCTCGGACAGTCCGATGTCGGACAATTCGTCGCGGACGCGCTGCACTGCGAGCGCGCCCACGCCAGGTCCCTGGCTGACATCCTGTATGCTCGGTCGGCCGGCAATCCGTTCTTCCTCGGTCAGCTGCTCGAGTTCCTCGAGTCGGACGGCGCGCTCCACTTCGACCACCAGCGCGGCGACTGGGACTGGAACATCGAGCGCATCAAGGCCGTCGCGGTCGGCGACAACGTCGTCGACCTCATGGTCGCGAAGCTGAGCTTGCTGCCCAAGCGTACCCAGGAGGTCCTCGAGCTCGCGGCGTGCCTCGGAAACCGGTTCGAGCTCGACGTGCTCTCGGTCGTCAGTGAGAGTGACACCCAAGAGGTAGCCAACGCGCTGTGGGTAGCGCTCAGCGAAGAGCTCATTCTCCCCCTGAATGACCAGTATCAGGTCCCAATGGCGCTCGCGCCTGAGCTCCTCACGGATGGCGCGCGAGAGATCGGCTACAAGTTCCTCCACGACCGGGTCCACCAGGCCGCCCATGCCCTGATCTCCGCGAGCCAGCGCCCTCAGCTACATCTAAAGATTGGACGGTTGCTCGCTCGACATGCGGGGACGGCCGGGCTCGAGGAGAATATCTTCGAGATTGTCAACAACCTCAACATTGCCCACGATCTGATCGAGTCTTCGCAAGAGCGCTTCGAGCTTGCTCGCTTGAACCTGATCGCCGGTCGCAGGGCCCGAAATTCGGCCGCCTACTCGACCGCGCGAGTGTACTTCAACCAGGGCCTCGCCCTGATCGGAGCCAACTGCTGGGAGCTCGATGCATCCTTGAGCCTCGATCTTCACGTCGACGCGATCGAGGCCGAGTACCTCAACAACGACATCGAGCGAGCGGCCACCCTCTCGAGCGTGGCGCTCGAACATACCACGGACCGCCTCGACGAGGCCCGCGTCCAACGCCTGCGGCTCAAGTTCCTGATCTCGCGAAACGATCTTCACAGGGCCATCGAGGTGGCGTTGGCGATTCTCGCCAAGCTTGGCATCCATGTCGAGGCCCTGGCCGACGATCCTCAGGCGCTCGCACACCAGTTCAGTGAAGGTCTGCGCGCCCAGGGCAAGCGCATCGCCGACCTCCCGGACTTCCCGGACATCACCGACCCCCAGCTGCTGATGGGGCTGGAGATCCTCACGGTCATGAACGCGCCAGCGTTTCTAGCCGCGCCAGCGCTGTGGCCCAAGGTCTGCTTCATGATGGCCAATCTGTGTGTGACCCACGGCAACTCCTTCGCCTCAGGCTTCATCTATGTCTACATCGGCAACATCCTCTGCGGCATGCTCGATGAGGTCGAGGACGGGTACGCGATCGGACGCATCGCCCAAGATCTGTCCGAGCGCTACTATGCCAAGCCGCTGCGGGTGCAGGCATCGATCCCCTACAACCTGGCGATTCGCCACTGGAAGGAGCCGCTCACCCGCACCATCGCGCCCTATTATGATGGCATCCAGGACGCCCTGGCGATCGGAGATCTGGCGTTCGCGGGTTTTCACGCAACCGACTACTGCAGCATTCCTCTGTTGTCCGGTGACCTCCCCCTCGACGAGTTGCTCGAACGACAGGTCAAGTATATCGCCATGTCCCGCAAACTCGGCCAGGACTGGCCGGTCGAGTACATGTTGGTGTGGCAGCAGCTGGTGCTGAACCTCCTGGGCCAGAGCGCCGACCAATTGCGAATGGTCGGCGAGGCCTTCGATGAGGATGTGAGCGTGGCCAACTACGAGGCCCAGCCCAGTCCAACGATTCTGTTCGCCTACTATCTGGCCAAGTGCTGGCTGGCCTACATGTTTGACGAGCACGAGGCCGTCCTTCGCCACGCTGCGGCGGCGCTGCGCCACGAGTTGGGACACCAGGGCTTTGCGACGGTCCCGGTGTTCTACTTCTACTACGGGCTGGCGCTGCTGAGCAGCGCACACTCGAACGAGGGTGAGACTCGAGACGGGCTGCTCGAACGCGCGGACGTGGTCATCGCCAAGATGGGCCACTGGGCCGAGCACGGCCCCGACAACTACATGCACAAGCACCGGCTGCTGCTAGCCGAACGAGAGGGCTATTTTGGTGACCCCCTACAGGCAATGGACGACTACGATCGCGCGATCGAAGGGGCACGCGTGCAAGGGTTCCTGCAGGAGGAGGCTCTCGCTCACGAGCGCGCTGGCGACTTCTACCAACGCCTGGACCGCGACCGGATCGCGCGTATCTACTTGAGGTCGGCGGTTCACTGCTATTCACGCTGGGGCGCCCGCGCCAAGGTTGCGCAGCTCCAGGCGCAATTTGACGCTCTGCAGCTGCGCCGTGGGGAGTCCAGCTCGGGCGGAATGTCCCCCCAGTCGCGCAGTACGGGTGAGCTGCTCGACTTGAACGCTGTGATCCGCACCTCGCAGGCGCTGGCCGGAGAGATCATCCTCGAACGCCTGCTCGAGAAGATCATGACGACGGTGATCACCAGCGCGGGCGCCCAGCGTGGCTTCTTGCTGGTCGAGCGAGATGCGCGGTGGGAGATCCAGATCGGCGCCGAGGTCGACAGCGGCGAACTGCGGGTGCAAAAGGGAGCAGAGCTCGGCGGTGACGGGCCCGGAACCCTGGTGTCCATGGCGATCGTCAACTATGTCACGCGCACCCGCTCGGCCGTGGTGCTCGCCAACGCGGCCCGGGAGGGCCGATACATTCAAGATCCTTACGTGATCGCCAGGCAGCCGACCTCGGTCCTGTGCATCCCCCTGCTCGATCGCGGCCGACTCTGCGGGCTCTTGTACCTCGAGAACAACCTCTCGACCGATGTGTTCACGACCGATCGCGTCGAGCTGCTCGAGATGCTCTCGGCCCAGGCGGCGATCTCGATCGAGAACGCGCGCCTGTACGAGACCCTGGAGGACTACAGCCACAACCTCGAGGACAAGGTGTCCGAGCGCACGCAGAAGCTCGAGGAGCGAAACGATGAGCTCGCCGTCGCCCTCGAGACGCTCGAGGCCGCCCAAGCGCGGATCATCGCGCAAGAGAAGCTGGCCTCGCTCGGAGTCTTGACCTCTGGCATCGCCCACGAGATCAGGAATCCGCTCAACTTCATCAACAACTTCGCGCAATTGATCATCGACATTGACGAGGATCTCGACGAGGCGCTCGAGCCGGTTCTAAACGCCAGCGCGACCGAGGTCAGGGATGCGGTCTACAAGGTCCGACTTGACCTCAAGCACAGCGCGCGCGCCATCAATCAGCACGGCAAGCGGGCTCAGAAGATCCTCGATGACATGCACATGCTGGCCTCGCACGAGCAAAGGAAGACTCAGGCGATCGACGTGAATCTACTCGTCAAGGACGCGCTGGTGCTAGCCCACCACGGCGCGAAGGCCCAAGACGCCAGCTTGGAGGTCGAGGCGCTGACCGAGTTCGATCCTGCACTGGGCCCGCTCGAGGCCGTGCCCGCCGACCTCAATCGTGCGCTGCTCAATATCATGGGCAACGCGTTCTATGCCGCCCACGCGCACCGTCACGACCGCGCCTCGGGCTCCCCGTCGCAGGTGGTCATTCTCACCAAGGGGGCTGCCGAGCACGTGGAGATCAGCGTGAGTGACAATGGGCCGGGCATCCCCGATGAGATGCTCGGCAAGATCTTCAACCCATTCTTCACCACAAAGCCGACCGACGCGGGCACGGGTCTGGGACTGTCGATCAGCCACGACATCATCGTCCAGCTACACGGCGGCAGCATCGATGTGCTGAGTGAGCCGGGTGGGCCCACCCGCTTCGTGATCCGCCTGCCCAAGCGCGCCCCACCCGTCCAGCCCAGCCAGCCACCGTCGCGCTGACTCGCGGACAATATACGTGGCCGGGTCGCGTCAGCGATGATAGTCTTGGCCGGGGCCCGCACGCGCAAGTCCAATCATCGATGGCGAGGCATCGAGCGCCGCCAGTTCGTGCGAGCCAACCGGCCGCCAGTTCCCCTCGCTCCGCAAACCGCCCGACGTCACGGTCTGTCGCCCATGCGCCCCATCGGTCTATACGACAATGTTCGCCTTCGCGCCCACTGTACCGTGCGCGCGCTGACCTTGCCCATGCCAACGCACGTAGTCGAGGACCTGCTGCCCCACGGCATGGTCCTCGGGCCACAGGAGTTCACACCCACGGGAACCCATCCAATCACGATGTGGTTCTATGACATGTTCCAGATGCACATGAACATTCCGACGCCGCTGCCGAGCATGTCATACAACGAGCACGTCGTCGGCATCCCCTACGTCCACACCACGCGCAGTCTGATCAACCCGATCTGCTCGGGGCCGTTCTTTTACATGGCCACGCTCAGGCTCAACAGCTGGCTGGCGATCTTCGGCGGCCGGCTGTTCTGGGGGTTTGAGAAGAACTTTGGCGACATCACCACCTCCAATGGACGCTTCTTCGTCTGGGATCCTTCGTCGCACGCGCCCATGGTCTCGTTGATCTACGAGCCGACGGGGCCGTACTGGCCTGTGGACGAGTTTCCCAAATTCCGCCACATGTACGCGCTGCTGCAGCAACCGCTGATCTCAATGTTGCCCGGGGGACTCGGGCCCGTGTTTGTCGCCTCCGAGTTCGCCAGGCGCTGGCAGACCGCGACGATCCAGCCGCTGCGGGCGTCCATGAAGATCTATCAGTCCTACGTGACGGGGTTGCCGACGGGGACCTTTCCGCCCACGGGCATGACCAAGAGCATCGAAGAGTCGGCGTTCGGGTCGTTCTCACTGCGGATGGAGTACGCGTGCGGGTTGATCTACCCGACGTGGTTTTGCCCGATCTCCGCACGCGATGCGACCTTCCTGCCCACGTACTTGCCGTCTTGACACATCTCGCGGGGAAAGTGCTCCGGGACATCGCAGCCGAAGATCGACAGGTCGACGAAAAAGTCCGGACCGCTGTTTAGCAGGTGGAGCAGGACCTTGGACTGGGCGACGTACGCCTCGTACAGTTTTAGCACGATCTGGTCTGCCCAGTCCTCGTTGACGGTCCGCTCGACTTGCTCGACTTGCTCGACTATCACGCGGCTCGCCAGCGCGAACATGTCCTGGAGATGAGTCGCGGCAATGCTCTCTCCGGGCGCCGTCCACTCTGTACCGCCCTGGTCGCGGTGCGGGCATTCCAATCGCGGCAATTGGTTTCGGTCTGACCTCCAGAGGCCCTGCAGTAGCAACGCTTTGTTCGTCTTGGGGTCGCCCCACCTCGCATCGTGCAAATAGCGCTTGGCCTCGCAGATAGCCTTGAATCGCCGAAGCGCCACGACCAACTCGATATGCTGGCGCTCGCTCTGATTGTCATCTTCATGAAACTGCTGACGTCGAGCGCAAGCGCGCTCGGTCTCTTGCCGGTAGAATTCGTAGGCGCCCATCTCGGCGGTTCCAGAATTCAGCACGAGTCGGAGTTCGAGATCTCGCAATTTTACCTGGAGGTTCAACCTGCGCGGCGCGTCCGCACTGTCGTCATACCACTCCCGGGCGAGGATGCTCTCGATGACGATCTGCGGACTGAACCTCTTGGCTAGTCCGGCCACGCTCCAATTCCTACGACTGTCGAGCCCGTCCAGCATGTTGTCAGGTGGGAATGCGAGGGTGCGCAGGCGGATCCGAACCGAGCGTTGCTCGAGCGGACCCGACTGCCCCGCGGGGGCCGCGTCCGTCGCGGGCATCTCCCATTGACTCATGGTGAGTGCCCTCGATTCGACCGTCTTTGCGAAGTCGGGACCCGCCGCTTGATCCCTTGCGGCACCGCCTCGGGGCTTGCGCCACACCCGCTCCCACGCCCACCACATCGCATCTTGGACCATGTGCCCGAGGTCTTCCCTGCGCTTCACGATGTCCCGAACGACGCGGCGGAAAGCCGTCGCGTGCACATCCTTGACAAACCGCCGCTCGTTGTTCGAGACATTTTCAGAGAACTCGACGGACACCCAATTTGGGTGGGTCTCGAGCATCTCGGGCTGTTGCAGCAGCGCCTTCCTGAGCCCGGAGACCCACTGTCGCTGAGTCTCGTTCCAGACCGTCACGTCGAACATGTCATGCTCCAGCGAGCCAGACGATAATAATGTCTCCGCCAGCAGGACGCCGAACAGGTACAACCGGGTACGAATGGCTTGCCCCGCGTGTTTGAGCAGATCTTTTTTGTACTGTGCGAGGACGTGCTCGAGTTGCGCCTCACGCGTCTCCCCTGAGAGCGCATATTGAGAACCTGCATCCTCCGGGAGGTGCACAATTCGTGGAATCCCCATCGTCCATTTCGGCACAAATTGGCGCTCACTCGGTCCGGGCGCGATTGGGGCGCCAAGATCGAGCGCCCGGGCGACGCTGCGCAATCGAGGGTCGACGGCGCGCGACACGAATTTTCCTGTCGAGGTGTCTGACACCTGCCAGCGCCAGTTCGTGCCAATCGAACGCTCGAACAGGTGCTTGCCAACGCTTGACCTGAGCGCGATTCGAGCCCAAAAAGGTGAGGTCGGGATGATCACGTGGTGGTGTCCACCAGCCGCTGAAACGGCGAGCGTCGCCTCGAGCCCGAGTAACTTGACGATCGGCTGGCTCTCGTGCTCATGAATTCGCAACTGGAGATTGCTGGGCAGTCGCGCAACTTCATGGACATGGCTGATGGTCTTGGCCATGCAGTTCAGCGCTTGGTAGCAGGCTCGCGCGGGGTCCTCGATGTCTCGAATCTGGCTGAGCGTATACATGTAGACGGACCTCTGTCCGGTGAGCACCCCCAGCGCGTGCATGCGCGCGCTCTCGAGCTCCGAGGCCGCATGGTCGACCATAGCGAGCTTGTGGTCCACCGCGCGACGCAGCGTCGGCGCCCAATTAGAGATCAGACGCTCGCGCAGATCCCCCTCAACCAGGCGCAGGCTCCGCTGCCCGATCTCGAGCACAGTCTTCTCGACCGCCCTCTGGCCCCGACCCACGGTCGGGAGCACCTCCGACACGACCTCGAGCAGCGAGTGGTCATGCTGGTCCTCAGGGTTGCGCAGCCAGGCGGTGGGTGGCGACACGAACTTGGCTAGCCGGGTCGGCGTGCCGGCGATCTCGGTCACGGTGATCGACCGCGCCGTACTCGAGGCATAGGTGACCGCCTGAACCAGCCCCACGCCGACTAGTTCTCCGTCCTGGTATCGGCGCACAGGCACATGAAAGGCCGCGTCTTCGCCGGCCCAGTTGCCGACGTCGTCGGTCTCGGAGTGGAGATCGCCGACGTTACTGATGATCAGATAGACGTAGGCGCTGTGCTCCTCAGCGGCGGCATCGTCCTCCCATAGCTCGAAGCGTGCCCCCGTCTCGTCCCCCGAGTCGTTCAGTGGTTCATTGAGGAACTGATCGATGAAGGCCTGGAGCTTGTCGCGGCTGGCGAGCAGCGGCAGCACGCGCATGGTCCTCGACAGGGAGTGGAACGGGCCGGTCAGCGCCTGGCTCGCTGACCCCATCGTGGTGTTGAAGCGCGCGTCTTCACGCGCATGGGCGGGGGCTTGGGTCGCGGGCCGATGATAGCTGCCGTGGGGCGTATGCCACACTCGGTTCGAGGAGCGCTCTGCCAGGTTGCGCCCGCGCTCGTAGATCATGTTGACGTCGTACCAAAACGGGAGCTGCGGCTCGAGCTCGGCGATCTCGACACCATCGTTGTCCCACTTCTTCGCGACCTCGAGTCCGAGCGCGTCGACGATCGGGAGCATCGGCCAGCTCCACAGCCGCACACGAAAACCACCACTGGCGGTCATGCTGGTCGCGCTGCCATCCCCGAGCGGCCCTGCTCCGTTGAGCCCAATGATGCGCAAAGGCGCGGCGGTGAGGGCCTGGTAGCAGTAGTTGTCGAGCTGCGCGACGTCGCGAAATTGCTTGAGGTTGACGATGTCGAAAGCGACGTCCGGGTTGCCCGGCGTGATCGCGCCCAGAAAGTTCATGGTTTGGGCGAAGAACACGTCGGGGCGGGCCGGCGCCCCGCGCATGGTCGAGAGCGCGCGCAGATAGTCGCGACCCATCCCCAGACCAAGACCGACCGCGTCGCGGAGCACGGTCCACGGTCGCAGCCCAGCCTTGGGATCAAAGGGGTAGTCGAACGAGCGATCTTGCAATTGCACGATCTCGCACAGCGTACGCCGGTCTTGCTTGTTGCCAGCGTAAAGATCGCCGATCACATCGGTGGTCAGCACGACCTGCTGCGTCGGCGCGCTCGGACTGCCGATCCACGATGACGCCATGCGTTTCTCGTAGATGCGCAGCTTGGGCCAGCCATAGACGCGGCGGCCGAGGGTCATGGAGATATCAGAGTCGACGAAGATGTAGGGCGAAAACCACTTGATGCCCTGAAACACCCACTTGCGCCCGCACAGCGTGTAGTGGTTGGTCGGCACCGCGAACATGAACTCCTTTTGCGCGAGCCAGCCGATGTCGGCGGCCTCGAGGGCGAGCTTGCCGTAGTCGAGGACCATCAAATAGACGTAGGGCAGCGCGACCCGAAAGCGGCCGACCTGCGGGGGCACGAAGTTGGCGTGGCGATCGATCAGGTGCTGGAGCGCGCTGACCCGAGCCCGCAGCGGCAGCACCCGGGTGGTGACCGACTCGAAGAAGAAGGGCGGCGCGATCGGGAGCGAGTCGAAGTGCTGCGGACTGACATACAGCGGCCGCGCGTTCATACGCACGCGGCCTCGATCGGGCCGAGGGTGAGCGCGAGCACTCCACAATGGTCGCCGCTCTGCCTGTCGAGGACGGCCGCCAGATAGACCCCTGGCTCGCGGTGCTCGTGGACGACATCGACGAACAGCACCGTCGTCGCGCTGGTCTTGGAGAACATCGCCGACCTCAGTTCGAGGGGCGGCTGCTCGTCGCTGCCCAGCATCCGAAGCGTCATGTGATCGGCGCGGCGGCGCAGCGTGAGGCTGCCCTCGATGCGCGAGGACTCGACCACCACCTCGGTGTCGAGCTCGGTCCGCGCGGACGCGGGCGTGTGATCGGCGAGTTCCGGTTCGGCGCCCGACGGGGTGAAGACCCACTCATCGGCGTCCGGCGGCGGCGCGGGCATCCAACCGCTGTCGCCTGGGCTCGCAGGCCACGGCCCGGGCGCGCGAGGATGCATGAAGGGATTGGCCGCGCCCGGGACGAAGGGATTGGCGTCCCAGGCGCACTGGGTGAGCTCGGCGCAGGACATCAGGCCGCCTTGAAACATCGACATCCATGCACGAATCGCATTGTTGATGTTGTATGGATCGTTCCAGCTTGTCCACGAGGGGCCCCCCGTTTGCGGCCCCCAGCGCTGGCCACCGTCGTACCTACTGCCGTGGTCGTGGCCGCCGTGGTCGTAGCCGCGGGCCCGGTCGCCGCGAGGATGACCATGTTCATGACCATCGCCACATCCGTGCTGTCGACGGGCCTGGGCACGACCCTGATTCATGTAGTCGTCGCACAAACGATACGCCTCGGCTACGCGATCCTCGACGGCTCCGCGAGCGCCGGGGGTGGCGAAGGCTCCGCTCACGTGGCGCCTCGGTTCGCTGCGTGGGGGCACGCTGCGGGTCGGGCGAGGTTGGCCGTTGTCGTTGTCATGGTCACGGTCATTCATGGCGAGGCTCTACGGGTGGTCGTAGCCGACGATGGTCTCGAGCGGAGGATACTGGGACAGCGCGTGAGCGGCGAGCAGCCCCGACATCACCGCCGACTCGACGCAGCCGGAGTCGAGCCCGGTCGCGGTCCAGTCACCAGCGACGGTGAGGTTGTCGAAGTCGAGGTCGAGCGGTGAGATGCGGTGCTGGATGCTGCCCGGAACCGAGAGCGAATAGCGATCGGTGGGGTTGACGTTGGCCAACCAAAACTGGGTGTCGAAGCGGGCTTCGCCTTCGGGTTCGCGATCGGGATCGTGGCCCTCGCAGGCCAGAACCTCCCAGCGAAACTGGCCGGGAGCTGCGATGGCGTTGGGCCACAGCGCGCCGATATCGAGGTTGAGGAAGTCGATCGCGTTGCGCCGGACCTGGTCGGAGGCCGTGCCCGGGGACGCCGTGTCAGGCAGGACGCTCACGAAATAGGCGATCGACCTGACCTCTCGCTTCCACCCTTCGCGGGGGATCAAGTGACGCATGTCGGCCCAGGTGTCGAAGGGCTCCACAAAGCCCGAGAGGTTGATCTGCGGGTGCGGCCAGCCAAGCTGGGCCATGTCCTCGCGCAACCACAGCTGAAACGCCTGGGTCGCCGCGGTCTCGCCGTGCTCGCACATCCTGCGCCACCGCGGCGAGTGATCGAGCAGCTGCTTGCAGCAGTGCGGAATCGCGGCGACCCCGATGCCGAGCACGACCATGTCGAAGTCGCGCCCGAGGTCGAGCGTGCGCTGACCAGCGACGCGGGACTCGAGGGCAGACTCGAACTGCCAGCCCTCGTCGCGCAGGCGCGGCCCCGCTTCGAGCTGGTCGTAGTCGGCCTGGGCCGGCCAGCAAGGCAAGCCGCGAACGTTGACGAGCGGCTCGTACTCGGGGGCGTGGAGCTTGGCCTGTATGTCGAAAACCAGGGACGCGACATGCGGAAGCTGGCGACGCGCTGACTTGACTACCTCGACCTCGCGCAGACGATGGAAGAACTCGAAGCGCACCCCTCGACGCTTGCAGATCTCGTAGAGCGGGGCGAACACGACATCGCCCATGCCCGCGTTCATGCGCCAGAACAGGGCGCCGCGGTAGGTAAAGAACATCCGCAGGGATCCGCGCAACGCCACGCCAGCGGCCAGGCGTGGGCGCGAGGTGTCGCCGTCTTGGTACGCAAAGACGAGATCATAGATGCCGCGGACAAAGCCCGATCGCAGCGACTGCTCGGTCGCGCCGTGCCTCCGCAACCACTCGATCCAGTCGTAGTCGTTGATCGCGTCGAAGCCCCGTGGATCAGCGGCCAGATTGTGCGCCAGGATGCCGCGCATGATCGTCAAGACCAGGTCGATCACCTGCCACACCCGCTGCAGATCAGGCTGGTCATCGACGAGCCGTGTCAGGTTGCGCCGCGAGGCCGCGCTGATCTGCTCGAGCAGCGGCCACAGCACGGTCTCGCCGGGCAGCGGCAGGGGGCCGAGGGTCTGGAGAGCGCGCGAGAGCAGCTCGACGCCCTCCAACAGGCCCGTGGGGGCGGCGAGAACCCCAAGCCGCAGCAGCCTGGTTACGGCCTCGATGACGCCGGCCGCGTCGAGCAGGGGCCGCGGCTCTAGGGGCTGGGCCGCCGCCCCTGGCGGGTGCAGCTTGGCCGAGCGCAGCAGCTCGACCACGAGCCCAGCGGCCTGGACGAGATAGCCGCGAACCGAGAAGGGAGCGCGACTCGTGGGCGGATCACCTGGCAGGCCGCGACCGGGGGGAAAGTGGGCTACCCACGGTGCCCACTCGCCGCGTGGACTTCGGTCGACGACCGCGACGTCCGGCGCGGGCTCGAACGCCTGCTGCCACGTCGAGATGGGGCAGCGCTGCGGATCGCGCTCGAGCTCCGCATAGCACTCGCGCATGAGCGCGAACGCGTTGTCGTAGAACCCCATCCACAGGTGCAGACCGTGCTCTTCGATGCGATCGGCCACGCCGCGACCCGAGGCACCCTTGCCCCCGAGCCGAAAGCCCATCTGGTAGACCGTGACCTCGAAGCGACCGCGGTGCTCGGGGCGACTGAGCTCGAACGCAGTCGTCATGGCTGCACAGCCGCCGCCTATGATCGCTACGCGAATCGGACTCCTCGACCTCATGGGGTCCGGCATCCTAACAAATCCATGTGAAATAGCCGTCCCAGTTATGGTATCGAAGTCACACTGCCGGAGGCCCGACGACCCATGACTCACCGGAGCTCGCGGTCTACGAGCCACGTCGTGGCGCAGTTGCTACACGAGTACGGCGGAGCCGTACGCGAGCGAATGATGTCATATCTCCCGCAGGGTCGACCTCGGCGCTACCTCTACGGCCCGATGGCCGAGTACCCGCGTCGTGGAGGGCGCGGGATGCGTCCAACGCTGTGCCTGGCGACGGCGAGGCTGTTCGGCGGAAGTATCGAAGACGCGGTGCTGACCGCGGTGTCGATCGAGCTGATGCACAACGCGATGCTCATCCACGATGACATCGAAGACGGCAGCGAGGAGCGTCGCGGGAGGCCGTCGCTGCACCATCAGCAGGGCGTCCCGTTGGCGATCAACACCGGTGATGCGCTGGCGCTGTTCAGCATGCGGCCGCTGTTCGAGAACCGCCATGTGCTCGGTCCGACGCTTTCGCTGCGCCTGCTCGAGGAGTCCGCGAGGATGTCGCGCGAGTCTGCGGAAGGCCAGGCCATGGAGCTCGGCTGGCGCCACGACAACGTCGTGGATCTGGGCGAGCGCGACTACCTCGAGATGGTGCTCAAGAAGACCTGCTGGCTGGCAACGATCCACCCGCTGCGCGCAGGCGCGCTGATCGGCGCGGGCGAGCGCTACCCCGTCGACGGGCTCATCCGCTTTGGGTTCTTGCTGGGTGCTGCGTTTCAGATTCAAGATGATCTACTCAACCTCGCGGGCGACCCGAAACGCTACGGCAAGGAGCTCAGCGGCGATATCTACGAGGGCAAGCGAACGCTGATGTTGATTCGCTTGTTGGAGCGCGGCACGCCAGACGAGCGCGGGCGCCTGCGCGACTTCTTGGCGCTGCCCCGGGAGCGCCGCGGCGCCGCCGAGGTCGACTGGGTTCGGGCCCGCATGCACCACTACGACTGCATCGACCATGCGCGGGCGCTCGCCCACGCGCTCGCGGGGGCGGCCACCCATGAATTCGAGCAGGTGTTCCGCTGGCTGCCCGACGGCCGTGAGAAGCGCTTCATCGCAGCGCTGCCCCGGTGGGTGATCGAGCGGAGCTGACCTGCCCGTGTCTCGAGTCAAGTCGTGGATACTTCGATGGTCGGCGACTCGAACACACGGTCGGCCGCCTGCCCCCACAACATCCGCATTGGACCGGAGCCAACCTGTGCGTCGTCGAAGGGGTAGCGGTTGCCGGCCTGGCGGCGCGCGATGTGGCTGACGTAGATATCGCCGCGTTGGGCCACGCGCGCGAGGTTCAACGCCTCGCCGAGGGGCGGACCGACGATCGTGTATGTGAAGCGGCCGCCGACGCTCGAGCCCACGCAGGTGCTGAGGAGTCGACCTGTTGCCACGCCGATCGAGAGACCGGGGGAATAGGGAGAGTCCTGGCCCGCGAGCTCGGCAAGGTTCGCAACCTCCTTGCACACGGCACCACACGCATCCAGTGCCCGCTCGAGGTGACCGCTCCCAGTCCATGCGCAGACGATCTCCTCGGTGAAGATCGTGTCGACCATGCCGTTGTGCTGCTGGACCACGGGCACAATCACCTCGTAGTTGGCGTTGAGCGCCCGTGCATAGATGTCTGGGTGTTCGGTCGGATCGTCGTGTGGTCGGCTGATGACGATCACCGCGACGGTCGCCTCGATCAGCTCGGTCCCCAGCGCCGCGTCGAGCTCGAGGGCGGACAAGCGCCGGAGCAGGACCGAGCTAGCTAGCTTGCGCAAGACCTTGTTTTCCCCGTCGGACGAGGCCATCGCCCGGTGCTCGGTCACCGTGCGCGCAGCCTTCTTGATCGTGGTGTCGAGATCGCCGAAGTCGATCGGCTTGACGACGAAGTCGAAGGCGCCGACGTTCATGGCGCGGCGAATGTTGCCCATGTCGCCGTACGCAGAGACCATGATCGTCCGCAAGAACGGAGACAGCTCCGGGGTGTGCTCGAGCAGGGTCAACCCGTCCATTACCGGCATGTTGATGTCCGACAGCAGCACATCGACGTCCGGGTTCTGGCGCAGGATCTCCAGCGCCGCCTGTCCGTTCTCCGCGAACAAGAACCGGTAGGTCGCGCTGCGTATCTGCTTGCGAAAGCGCATCTTGATCAGGTGCGCCATGTCAGGCTCGTCGTCGACGGCCAGGATCGTGGTTGTCGTGGTGGTCTTGCAGGCGCTAGCCAGCGCCTCGATGAAGCTGGTCGCAGACTGAAACCGCGCGTCTGGTTGCTTGGCGAGGGCGATCTCGAAGAAGCCGTCGAGCGCCTTGGGCAGCTCGGGGTTGACGACGCTCGGTGGCGGGACCGGGTCGATGCAAATACTGACGATGAGGCTACCCAGGTGCCCCTCGGGGAACGGCAGCTGTCCGGTCAGCGCTTGGTAAGCGACCACGCCCAGCGACCAGAGATCGCCTAGCAGGGATGGCTCGCGTCCACGAACTTGCTCGGGGCTCATGTAGTGCGGCGTGCCGATTACCGTGCGGCCCGAGGTCGGGCTCGGGGCGTCGCGCGTGGTTCGCATCCATGCCACACCGAAGTCGAGCAGCTTGACCAGCTCCCGAGCGCCGCCGGCTACGATGAACAGATTCGCAGGCTTGAGGTCGCGATGTACGATGCCGAGCAGCGAAGCCTCCGTCAGTCCGTTGGCGACTTGGCGCAGCAGCTGGACCACCAGTGAAGCTGACAGCTTGCCCTCACGCTGCAGGCGAGCCTCGAGATCTTCACCGGCCAGCAGCTCCATCACGATGTACGGGGCGCCGTCTTCGACGCCGTAGTCGTGGACCTGGACGATGTGTTCGCTGCGTATCCGCGCCAGCGCCTGGGCCTCGCGCTCAAAACGGGCGCGAAAGCTGGCCGAGCTGACCTGGTCGGGACTCATGAGCTTGACGGCGACGGCGCGTCGCAGCGTGGTGTCCTGCGCCTCCCAGACCATGCCCATGCCCCCTTGGCCAACCTGCCGCTGTAGCTCATACTTGCCAGCGATGACTCGGCCACGCATCGTGCGACTCTACACCAACGTGGTCAAGACAAGCCAAGTGTTCACGGACCCCTGCTGAGCGCCACCCATGCCAGCCACCATCCTATACGTCGATGACGACTCCGAGTTGGAACGACTCATCCGTTCAACGTTTCACAAGCAGAACGCGGGCGAGTTAGCTGGCGAATTCGCACACAGCGAGGCGGCGGCGCTGACCCAGCTCAACGAGCGATCTGAGCCCTACCATGCGATCGTCATCGATATCTCGATGTCCGGGATGAGCGACCTCGGGTTGCTCGACGCGATGGCCGAGCGCCAACCCGAGACCCCGATCGTCATCCTCGCCGCACCTGCCGACCTCCCCCGAGTTCGGCAGGCCATGAACCACGGCGCGTTCGACTTCCTCCTCGAGCCGCTGGATCTGCACGACCTCGAGCTCACCCTGGCCAAGGCCCTGCGTCACTACCAGACCGTGCGGCGGGCAGGTCTGGTCGCACGTGCCACCAACCGACCGGAGCTCGCGGCGCTCGGGTTGCTCGTCGCTGGAGTCGCCCATGATCTCAGGAATCCGCTCGGGCTCATGACAAACTTTACCACGCTCGCCCGCGAGCTACTCGAGGAGCTCGGTCAACAGGTGGAAGCGCAGTGTCAAGGCTCACTAGCGGCGAGCTTGAACGCCCAGGTCGAGTCGGTCGTTCTCACCCTCGGCAAGGTCGCGGCCCACGGCGAGTGGGCGCTCGATCTGGTCGGCTCGCTGGTCGCCAGCGGCGGTGGTGGCAGTGGACCGCTCAACTTTAGCGAATCCATCGAGCGCCACGTCGACCTGTTCGAATCTAGCGTTCGTGCTGTTCATGCCGACCATGCGCCCGCGGTCGTGATACATAGGCAGCTAGACCCCAGTATTGGTGTGGTCGCGCTCAATCCACGCAACGTGCTCAGTGTCGTCATCAACCTGCTACAGAATGCGCAGCATGCCTTGCGCGAACGTGTTCGCACCGACGACGACTTCCAGCCCGAGATCCGCGTCGAGACTCGAGCACTCGAAGGCGCTGTCGAGCTGAGCGTCAGCGACAATGGCCCCGGGATTCCACTCGAGCTGCGCGAGCAGATCTTCCAGCCGTTCTTCACCACGAAGCACCCCCGCGAGGGTGCCGGCCTGGGACTTCACATCGTCGCGACCACGGCGCGAGAGTCAGGCGGCAGCGTGGTGGTCGAGGACAACTCGCCGAGCGGCGTTCGGTTTCGGGTCAGGTTTCCTCGCTGAGCACACTGGACCGACGAGCGACATCCCTTCCTGACTCAGCCAGCGACCAACCCAACCCTCACATCCCCAGGGGTCGGTAGACGACGCCGCTGGCCAGCATCCAGCAGCCGCTGGTCTGCGCGCACTGGATCGTGCCGCCTTCGGTGTAGGCCGAGTCGATGCGGATCCAGTCGCGCTCGCCCTCGCCGGTCACGACGTACATCCGATCGCCGCCGTAGCGGTAGATCAGGTTGGCGATCTGCATGCCGGAGCCGTCCGCGACGTCGACGAGGCCCGGAAAGTAGCGCTCGGTCTCGCGGGTCCAGCTGTTGCCGAGGTCCCGCGAGAGCAGGTCGCCCCAGTGCACGGCGCCGTCGCTGACCCGCAGATCTGGCTGCTCGGTCGCGCCGGGCATCTCTTGCACGACGATGAAGTGCTTGCCGCCGTCCTCGCTGCGCAGCAGCACGTTGTTGTTCTTGCGAGTCGGGGCGGTCGCGGCCCACACGGTGTCGCCCTCGCCCGCCATGTCGATCACGGGGCTGGGGATCCCCGTCACCAGCTCGGTCCAGTTGCTCAGATCCTCGCTGCGGCGCAGCTCACCCTTCGAGCCCGAGACGTAGACCACGCCGTCGATCTCGAAGATCGCTCGCCAGTCGCCCTTGATCTGATCGTCGCCGGCCGGGAGCCACAGCTTGGGGTCGACCTTGGCGGCGAGGATCTCGTCCTTGGCGGCGGCCAGCCACATGCCCGCGTTCTTGCCCTGCGCGATCACGTGGACGTCGTTGATCTTGTAGGTGCGGACCATCTCGCCCTCGACCCAGCTGCCGCCCGCGTCGGCGCTGGACACCAGCTTGACGCCGTCGGTGGTCAGCACGTTGTCGCCCGCGACCGAGAACGCGATCGCGCCGTAGCGGGCCAGGTCGAGCCCGTGCGCGCTCGACCAGGTCGCGCCGCCGTCGGTGGTGACGGCGACCAGCGCGTCGTCGCCGAGCGCGACGCCGACGTCGCCCGTGAAGGTCAGGCCGCGGACCTCGGGCATGCTCTCGGGGGTGGTGACGTCGGCGGCGTAGCGACACTGCTCGCCGTCATCGGGCCCCTCGTCGCAGGGGCCGCCGCTGGCCGGGAGCTCGATCGGCTCGGCCTCGACCCAGTCGACTCCGTTGCCGCTCGAGAAGAACGCCCGCCCGTCGCTGGCCACGAAGTCGCTGCCCGACTTGCCGACCCAGGTCAGGTTCTTGGTCGTGGGGGGCGCGGCGTAGTCCCACTTCTCGCCGCCGTTTTGCGAGTAGACGACCGTGCCCTTGGCGCCCACGATGATCACGTTGTTGCCGTCGACGAGGCCGTCGGTGAGGTTGGCCGTCTCCTCCCACTTCTGGTCGACCCAGGTCTCGCCGCCGTCGCTGGAGATCGCGATCGCGCCGCCGTTGCCGACCGCGTAGTAGGGCCCGCCCGGCTTGCCAAAGATCGAGTTGGCGCCCTTGAAGGGCAGCGCCGCGGTCACCCAGGTCTCGCCGCCGTCGTCGGTGAGCGAGACCACGCCCTTGTTCTCGACCGCGAACTCCTCGCCGATCCCGTGGGCGCTGCCCGTGACCGAGCACGCGACGCCGCGACGCTTGCCGACCTTGGCGATCGCGCAGGCGCCCGCGCTGGTCAGGAACCCGCGGCCGTCCGCCATCGCGGGGAGCTGCTCGAGCTCGGTCCACGTGACCCCGTCGGTGGTGCCGTAGCCAGACTTGCCCGACCACGCCAGCACCGCGCCGTTGAGCTCGAGCAGCGCCTTGGGCTTGAACTTGTCGGGCATCCAGCCGCCGCGGCCTCCGGTGCCGTCCTTGCCGACGTGGATGAAGCCGCCGTTCTTGCCGATCGCGACGATGCCGATGTCGGCGGCGACCATGTCGATCAGCGAGTCCGACGAGAATCGGGCGAGGCGGCGCCACTGCAGCCCGTCGTCGGACATGGAGATCGCGCCCTCGTGCAGCGCGAGGTACGGACCGTCGGGGTACCCGCCCACGTCGCGCACGGCGTCGCCGGCCTTGGTCCACCGCCAGGTCTTGCCTGCATCGTCGCTCACGCCCACGTGGGCGTCGCTCGTCGCGACGATCAGCTTCTGCTCGGAGATCACCTGCGCGACCACGGTTGGCGCGCCGAGAAACGCGTGCCGCGGCGCCCAGTGCTTAAATCGATCGAGCCCGGTGATCGGCGCGATCTTCGGTGTGGTGTCGGCGACGGCTTCGTCGGACTCGCCGCCGTCCTTGGTCTCGGGCTCGGCCTCGCCGGCCTCTTCGGCCTCGTCGGCCTCGTCGTCATCGACCCCGCGGATCCGATCGATCAGGCCGCAGCCCGGCAGCAAGGTCAGCAGGAGGGGAGCCACAGTCCAGAGCGTGCGCATGACGGCGCCGCAACCCTACTACAAGCGATGCACCCAAGCGCCCCGAGCGGGTGATTTTCGCGCTGGGATCAGATGCCCTTGAAGTCGAACATCGTCCGCAGCTTCTGCAGGCCCATGGGGTCGTTAGTCTTGATCTTGCCCCTGGCGATATCGATTGGCCCCGGCGCCTTGCCCTTGAGGACCATCTTCTCGAACAGATCCGGCGTGGTCTTGAGCACGCAGTCGGCGTTCTCGACCGTCTTGCCCGACTCGACGGTCGCCGCCTCCGCGTCGATCTTGACGGTGAACTTCTCGTCGCCGATCGAGAAGTAGTAGGTCGTCGGTTTCTCGGCTGAGCCCTTGATGTAGCGGCTCGGCATCTTCTCGAAGATCTTCTTGACGTCCACGTCGGCGTTATACCAGTCGCGCAAAGAAAACCCCGAGGCCGCGCGAGCGGACATCGGGGTCTTGGCGTTGGGCGGCTCCACGAAAAGCGCAGCGAGCGGACGCGAGAGCGTCCGCCCGAGGCAGAGTGAGGACACCCGTGGGGTGGCGAGTTAGAGCCGGCCGTTGAGCAGGAACGAGATGAGGAACGCGAAGATGACCAACGACTCGATGAAGGCCAGGCCGATCAGCATCGGCGTGAACACGGCCGAGCTGGAGTTGGGGTTGCGGCAGATGCCCTCGAGGGCGGCCGCGATGGCGCGACCCTGACCGAGACCACCGCCGAGCGCGGCGAGGCCGATCGCGAGCGCCATCGCGATGGCGACGCCCATGTTGGCGGCGGGCTTCGCAGCTTCCTCGGCAGCGGGTGCAGCGAGGACGATGGCGGGGACCAGGAAGGTCACCAGGGCGGCGATGGGGGCAACGATTCGCTTGCTCATGTCGTGTTTCCTCAGATTCGAAGTTTGGGAAGTCGTTTTTTGGGCCTCAGTGCTCTTCGGCATGCTCGAGGGCCAGGGCCAGATAGATGACGGACAGCAGGGTGAAGACCACGGTCTGGATGATGGCGACCATGACCCCCAACAGCATGAAGGGGACCGGGACCAGCAGCGGCACGAGCACCAACACCGCGCCGACGACCTTGTGGTCAGCGAGCATGTTGCCCATGAGCCGCAGCGACAGCGAGACCGGACGCGCGATGTGGCTGACGATCTCGATCGGGAGCATCAGGAAGAACAGCCACGGGAACTTGATGCCACCCTGGCGGAACTCGAAGCTGGGCCCGAGGAAGTGCGCGAGGTAGTGGAACCCGTTGGTGTAGACCCCGACGACGTTGTAGATGACGAACACCATGACGGCGAGCGCCAGGTTCGTCTTGAGCGTGTCGGTGGCCGGCAACAACCCGGGCACGAGGCCCTGAATGTTGTTGATGAAGATGAACAGCGCGAGGGTGCCGATGAAGGGCAGCCACTTCTTGGCGTCCTCTTCGCCCATCACGTCGGCGCTCATGTTGTAGGTCGCGTTCACGAAGCCGTTGAGCATCGCGGGCAACCGCCACTCGCGGGGGGGCACGACACCCTGGGTCTTGCCCGAGAGCGTCTGCCGCCAGCGGAGCGCAGCGAAGATCAGGAACACCACCGTGATCAGCGCGGCGGCGACGTGCACCAGCGAGTAGTGCGTATCGCCGAACATCATCCACTGCCAGTGGCGAGTTCCGAATACGCTCTGCTCGGCCGTGTTGGTGAGCCGCGCCCAAAACTCGGGCATCAGAACGGTGTAGAGAGTGTCGTGGTCGCCCATGTTTGGTATGGGTGGAGAAAGCCCACCAACGGCCTGGCTTCGTCGCGCGGCATGTACCAAAGGTTTTCGGGCCTTGCAAGCACGAGAATCACCGGCCAGAACGGCCAGGAGCGGGTTTTCGGGGTTTGTGAGCTGGCCTGCAAATCTCAGCGCGCGCGTTCGTGCCGATACCCGGCGACGCTCGTGGTCGCCAGGACCAGGACCACGCCGATAGCCAGACCCAGTGGCTCGGTCGCGGGGTACCAGAGCAGGGCAGCAACCAGGACCAAGACCAGCGCCAGGCGGACGGGTCCGCCCGCGCTCCGGGGCCGCGTGGGCACGTCCTCGGGTTCGAGCGGGCCCTGACTCACATCGCGGGTCCGCTCGCTCTGCTCGACCCCGGCCACCGTCCGATCGATCGCCCCCCCGACCCCGCGGGCCAACAACACCAAATTGATCGCGCCAAGCAAGGTCCCCAGCACGATCGAGATCGCCAGCCCCGAGCCCCCGAGCCGATCGCCAGCGAGCGCCACGCTGGCGGAGATCAGCGCGCCCACGATACAGGCGTTGCGTACGGCCTCGCGCACGAGCGCGCGACGGTCGACCGGTCCACGCGCGCGCTCCCCACTCGCGGGCTCACTCACGGAGCGGCCCCGGGGCCTGCCTGGTCATCGCCGGGTGTCAGCGCTTGCTCGCGCTCGCGGTCGGCGATCTCGCGCTGATACTGCCGGGCGGTCCGCATCAGCGCCTTGACCGACGCGGCGATCCCCACCGAGAACCCGATCAGGGTGGTCCACGGTGCCCAGTGGGTATAGGTCACCTCGATCCAGCGAGCGACCAGCGTGCACCCGACCACCGCGACCGCGATCTCGATCCCGATCGACGCCGACGAGGTCATCTTGAACCACGGGGCCCGGCCGCCCGGGCGCCGCTTCGGATCGCCGTAGACGTGCCGCTCGGCCAGCTTGGCGTAGCGGGCCGGATCGATCGGCCCCTGGGGTTCCTCGCTCATCCGCGCCCGGGAGCGTAGCAGCACGAGCCCCGAGGGCGAAGCCGAGCAGAGTCGGTGAGGAACAAGCCCCGCCCTGCTGGGGGCAAAAGAGAGCGAAGCGAGCACAGGTCGCGTCGGGTACGGCCGGGGGCAAAAGAGAGCGAAGCGAGCACGGGTCGCGTCGGGTACGGCTGGGGGTATTTATAGATCAACCTGCATCGTCTGGGCCGCGAAGCGCTGAAAGGACTGGCGCCAGGTGACGGTTGGCCAGTGCAGCTCGACCTCGCCGCGGCCCGGGTAGTAGGCCGCCGTGTACAGCGTGCCAGACCGACGGGCGTGGTCGCGTGAGTAGAGCGGTGGTGCCAAGAACCGATCGACCAGCGAGTCCAGGCGCTGGCTGGGGTCGTCGAGCACGCGCACGAGCTCGGCGTGGCGCTCGACGGTGCCCGTGATCTGGGCGTGGGCCGGCCACTCGACCGCACCTTGATGGTTGGTGGCCACCGCGTGGGGGACGACCTGGGCGTCGCGATCGGGGTTGAGGAACACCGTGGCCAGCGCCCCGGCCCGATCGATGACGCCGACCGTGTAGCACATATGGCAGGGCACCCGGGACAGCACGGCCACGGCCTCACTCGTCTGCGTGCAGGTCTCGAGCACGTAGCGAAGGATCAGCGGGATCCCAAACCCGTCACCCACGACCTGACGCCCGCCAAACGCCAGGCTCACCGCGACCCCGTGCTCGTTCATCCCGTCGAGCGCGCCCCACAGCGAGTCGATCGACGCGATCACGCCCGCGCCGGTCCACGCCGAGTGCAGCAGCAGGCCCTCGCAGCGATCGAGCTCGTAGTCGTAGTTGCGGACCAGGGCCGGCTCGTCGCGGCTCCACAGCAGCTGTGAGCAGCCGGCCATGAACGCGGGCGGCCGATACAGACTCAGCATTCGCGCCACGCGATCGCCCCCACCCGCGAGCTCGACGAGCTGATTCCAGACCGGCAACAGCTCGGGCATGTGCGCGCGCAGGGCCGACCCGCACGCGAGGTAGCTGGGCCGCGCGGCGTCGCCCTCGGCGAAGTACCAGCGCTCGTAGGCCGGGGCCACGCGCGCGCAGTGGTCCGCCCACGCGCTGCCCGGGCGGAGCTCCTCGAGAGCGGCGAAGCGCAGGTCCATCGCGCGAGTCTACATCATGGCGATCTACAGGAACTTGAAGCCGGCGACCTCGGCGACGCGGGCGACGACCTCGTCTTCTTGGGCCTGCAGCGGTCGGCCCGAATATTGCGCGCGGATCCCCGCGATCCAGGACTTGGCCCGCGGCGTCAGCTGGAACTCGTCATCCATCAACCGACCCGGCGTGACCAGAATCCCGAGATCGGCGCCCTCGTAGAAATAGTCGCCAACCCCGGTCATGCGCAGCCAGAAAGCGTTGCGCCCGTCGTGGGCGGTGCGGCGGTGGGTCTGATTGCGGACAAAGTCGACGCCGCCGTCATCGCGCAAGGTCCAGATCCCCGAGGTCGGCGCCTCGGTCACGCACTGGACCGAGTCCTCGGTGTGCTTGATGACGAGCTGACTCCAGTTGTCGATATTGTCGGGGTCCGACCACCGCTCGTTGAGCGCGGCGACGTCGAGCTCGAACTCGGCGCCCGAGAACTCGAGCAGGTGAAACAAGAACAGCGGCGCGTCCGCGTGGGCGAACGAGGCCAGGTTGGTCATCGAGCTGGCCCCGGTCACGCGCGGGTTGACCTCGCCAAGATACACATCGTGGGTGTCGAGATCATACAGATAGTCGCACTCGAAGTAGCCCCGATAGCCGCGCTTGCGCAGGGCCTCGCCGAACCGAAAGGTCGACTTGCGGGCTTGCTCGCGGACCACGGCCGGGAACGCGTCGACAAACACCTCGTTGCCGCACCAGCCGCCGCGGTAGGGCGTGAGCTCGGGAAACCCGACGAGCTCGGTCATGAGCGGCCCCACAATTGTGCCATGCCGGGTCACGCAGGCCTCGAGCGCGGCCCCGCGGCAGCGGATCCGCTTCATGACCTTGACGACGTCCTCTTTGGCGATCTCCTCGGCGTGCTTGGCAAAATCAGCCTCGCTCTTGATGAAGAAGGTGGTGTGCCCCGAGTCGCCAAACGCCGTCTGAATTACGAGATCCAGGCCCAGATCCGCGCCGTTCGCCAGCGCGACCAGCCCGTCCCAGTCGGCGACCTTGCCGAGCGCGTTGGGGACCGAAGCGACCCCAGCCTCGTTGCCGATCTGCGTGGTCGCGATCTTGTTGTCGATCGCCTCGCGCAGCTGCGCCGAGGGAAAGCAGACCTCGAGGTCGAGCTCCTTGCACAGCGCCTCGGTCTCCTCGTCGAAGAACAGAAACACCGCGCGCCCTGGGCCCCGCGCGCGAATGAAGTCGACGATCGACTTGTGCTGCAACAGATAGTTGTTGATCTCCTCGATGCTCTGAAACACCCGATCGGTCGTGTCCGACGGCGTGATCACGTTGGGGTGCTGACCATCGAAGCAATCGATATAATTGATGAACTTCCAGTTCTTGACCCACTCGTCGAGCCCCAACAGGTTGAACGGCGTGGCGCTGACAAAGTAGGTGGGGACGTCGTCGCGGTAGAAGAATCGGCGGATGTCAGAGAGCGAATCGAGTGTCTTCATTTGTTGCTTTCCGTCTAGTTGAGGCCGAGCTGAGCCTGGGTGAAGACCCGCAGGCCAAAGTCGGGGTTGTAGCCGTGGATCTCCTTGACATCGAGGGCGGCGAGATAATCGAGGATCTCGGCGCTCACGATCTGCCCGGGCACGAGCACCGGAAATCCGGGCGGGTAGGGCGTCACGAACCCGGCCGAGACGATCGCCTTGCCCGCGCTCATGGCGGCCTGGATCTGCCCGTCGAGCCGCAAGAAGTCGCACGAGGACTCGCTGCGGCCCAGGAAGAACGCGCGCCGCAGGTCACCCTCGATCGTGCCGGAGTCGTCGGAGAAGCTCGCGTGAAACCGGCTGAAGTTCGGCATGGGCGGCTGCTGCTTGGTCAGCGCGTCGACCCGGGCCTCGCCAATGCGCCGCTCGAGCGCGCTCTCGACCGCGCGGTGCTCCGACAGGTCGCGGGCGATCCGACTGAGCACCTCCAGCAAGTACGCGATCCCGCCCCGGCTGGTCCCAATGTTGATCATGAACAGCACGGTATTGCGCGATGTCTTGTTGATCTGGATGTCGTAACGATCCATCAAGTGGCTGCGCAAGGTGTCGCCGTCCATCCCGGTGTGCCCGATCTGGATCGTGACGCGGGTGGGGTCGACCACAAACTCGTCATGCTCGAACGCCGGACCCATCTTCTGGTAGCCGGACCCCGGCCGGTAGAACTCCTCGAGCCCCGACGCGCGGTGTTCCGCGGGGATCAGATCACGCGGCTTGAGCACCTGAAAATACGCCGCGAGCTCGGGGCTGTCTTGCACGCGCTCGCGCAGGGCCATGGCCAGCGCCACGCTCTGGGTCACCAGTTCGTAGCCCTCGAGCTCGACCTGCCGCCGGCCGACGTCGAGCGACGCGATGATCTGGTAATTCGGCGACGTCGACGTGTGGGTCATGTACGCGTCCTCGAACGCCTCCGCGACCCGGCGGCCATAGTCCAGGTCGTACACGTGGATCATGGACCCCTGGCGCAGCGACGTGAGCGTCTTGTGGGTCGACTGGGTCGCGTAGCAGCGGACGGTTGACGCGTCCGGATCCGCCATCAGCGGCTGCTCGAGCATGAACTTGGGATCGTCGAGATCCGCGCTGGCCCGCCACGTGGCGTAGCGGGACCGGTACTCCTCGCTCTCGAGCTCGTAGCGCAGCCGCCGGGCCGAGGCCATCGCCGAGCGCCGTCGGTAGTCCGGGGCAAACCGCGCGAACCCGTACCAGGCCTCATCCCACACAAACACCATGTCCGGCTTGATCGCCAAGACCTCGGACATGACCCGATAGGGATTGTAGATGATGCCGTCGAAGGTGCAGTTGGTCAGCAGCAACATGCGCACGCGGTCGAGCTTGCCCGCGCGGTCGAGCTCGAGCAGGTTGCGCTTGATCTCGTGGAGCGTGACCGCGCCATACATGGTGTATTCGCGCAGGGAGTAGGGATCCATGTACACCGGCTGCGCGCCCGCGAGGACCAGCGCGTAGTGGTGCGATTTATGGCAATCCCGCGAGACCAGCGCGATGTCGCCGGGCGACAGCAGCGCCTGCACGACGATCTTGTTGGCGGTCGAGGTCCCGTTGGTCACGAAGTACGAGCGGTGCGACCCAAACGCGCGGGCGACCTTCTCTTGCGCGCTCTTGATCGGCCCGTGCGGCTGCAGCAGCGAGTCGAGGCCCCCGGTCGTCGCGGAGGTCTCGGCCAGGAAGATGTTCTCACCGTAGAACTCGCCGAGATCGCGGATCCAGTGCGACTTGAAGATCGACTTGCCGCGCGAGATCGGCATGGCATGAAAGACCCCGGTGGGGCGGTGGCTGTACTCGCGCAGCGCGTTGAAGAACGGGGTCTCGTAGCGCTCGTGAATGCCCCGAAGAATCGTCAGGTGGAGCTCGAGGTAGTCTTCTTGGTCGTAGAACACCCGGCTGAACGAGCGCCCGGTGTGGCCCGCGACGTTGCGCAGGGGATCATCGGTCACCAGGTACAGGTTGAGCTCGGGCCGCAGGGCTTTGAGGGCCTCGCCCAGGCCCCAGGCCGGGTGCTCGAGGTTGCGCTCGATCGCCGCGGACACGTCACCGTGGGCCAGGTAATTGCGCAACATCGGCTCGGTCGTCTGCGACTCGGTTGGAAAGCTATAGCGAATGACGACGCTCTGAATGTTGAAGTTGAACTGCGCAGCAATGACCGCATCTTCGAGGTTGGTGACCACGACCACGTCGTAGGTGTACGCGTCCTGCTCGCGGCGCATCCCGAGCAGGCGCTTGCGCGTGTCCTGACTGGTGTCGGTGCCCGTGTCGTCGACGACCAGGACCTCGAAGTAGGGCCGGCCCCCGTTCGCGCCAGCGTGGTCTGTTGGGTCGCTCCCCGCGGTCTCAGGCCCCTCGCTGTCGTCATGCATGACATCGCGGGCGTCGCGGCTGCGGTATTGATCGCTGACCAGCATCCGCACCAGGCGCTCGGTCTGCCGAGCCAGGGCCCCGTGGTGCCCGCGACGCTGGGCGCTCTCGAGCTGGCGACACGCGCGACAGCCCGGGAACGCGAAGTACTGCTCGATCTCGGTGAGCGTCTCGAGCTTGTGCTTGATCGAGAGACTGAGCCCCGTGCTGTCGGCCTTGGTCCGGCCGTTTCGCTCGAGCCGACTGGTGAGCCGCCTGAGCTCGTTCCACACGTCAACGCGGAACTGAGACGCGTCGTAGTAGGGTCGGAAACCTTGTTGCGCTTGTGACTTCTGATCATTCACTGGGAATTACGCGTCCTCACTACGGGGCCGGGGTAGGGCAGTGGCTCGTTACGAACCGGTTTCTGGAGGGGCCCGAGGCCAGCAAAGTAGCCCTGCTCGCGCCAGGTGTCTTCGTATACGGGGAACCGCACCGTGCGATCGCGGAAGCTCTTGAGCGGCTGGCCGAGGCCCTTGAGCCCGAGCTCGCGGGTTCGAGCGACGCGCGAGACGTCGATCTCGATCGGGAACAGGACCTCCCCGGCGCCGCAGCGATGCAGCGGATCACCGTTTGGCCCGATCACGATCGACTGGCCAATGCCCCCGTCGCCGAGGCCGTTGACGTCGAAGAAGAAGCACTGCTGCTGGGCCGCCGTGGCCCGGGCGATCGCGAGCTCGACGTCACGATCGATGCTCGAGGTCAAGGTTGGGTGCAGGATGACCTCGGCGCCCATCGCTGCGAGCGTGCGTGAGGTCTCGGGGATCCACATGTCGTAGCAGATCGACACGCCAAATCGCCCGACGTTGGGGACGTCGAACACCAGGAACTCATTGCCACCGGTGACACCTTGCTCGTAGGGGTAGAACGGGAACATCTTGCGATAGCGACCCACGACGTTGCCGGCCGGATCGATCACGCTCGCGGTATTGTAGATCGTGTCACCTTCGCGCTCGAACATGCTGCCCGGTATCAGCCAGATCTGGTGGCGAGCGGCGAGCTCCTGAAACCGCGCTTCGGTGTCACAGGGGAAGGTCTTGGCGTTGGCGATCAGCGGCCCGAACGGCGCCAGCTCGCTGAACACGACCATCTGCACCCACGGGTAGATCTGCATGAGCACGCTCAAGCGCGTGATCATGCGGTCGACGTTGGAGTGAATGGCCGAGAGCGACATTTGGACTCCGGCGATGGCGAATGGCGTCATGAAGTTGCGTGTTCCTTTGCGGCCGCGATGATCGCCGTCTCGATGACGGTCAAGCCACGATCGAGATCGGCGTCAGAGATGACCAGCGGTGAGAGTGTTCGAATGATGTTGCCGAACGCGCCAGCGGTGAGCACCAGCACACCCTCGGCGCGGCAGCGGGCGACCGCGGCCGCGGTCACTTGGGGTGCGGGGCGCTTGGGATCACCCCCGTGGCACAGCTCGATCGCCATCATGGCGCCGAGGCCCCGGACCTCGCCAACGACATTGCACTGGTCGCGCAGGCCCTCGAAGCGGGCGCGGACCTGATCACCGATGACCCGGGCCCGGGCGCTGAGCTGCTCGCGCTCCATCACCCTCAACGTTGCGAGCGCGGCCGCGCACGCGACCGGGTTGCCGCCGTAGGTGCCACCGATCGTGCCAGGCAGCGCCGCGTCCATGACCGCGGCGCGGCCGAGCACCGCCGCGATCGGCAGCCCGCTGCCCAGCGACTTGGCCCACGTCGATAGATCCGGCGTGACCCCAGCGTGCTGAAACGCCGCCCAGTAGCCCGACCGACAAAACCCGCTCTGGACCTCGTCGAAGATCAACATGATGCCGTGGCGATCACAGATCTCACGCAGGCCCTGCAGGTAGGCCGGGGGCGCGACCACGAACCCAGCTTCGCCCTGAACGGGCTCGATGATGATCGCGGCGATCTGATCGGCGGCGATCGGGCCCCGGACGAACCGCTCTTCGAATTGAGCCAGGTGTTGATTCACGAGCTCGGCCTCCGAGCCGCGGTGGCCCTCGTGGAAGGCGCTGGGGAACGGGACCCGATAGACCTCCGGCGCGAACGGGCCGCAGCCGAGCTTGTAGGCGCTCTTTCCAGTCAGCGTCATCGCCAGCAGCGTGCGGCCATGGAACCCGCCGTCGAAGCACACGATCGCGGCCCGGCCGGTTGCTTGGCGGGCGATCTTGATCGCGTTCTCGACCGCTTCGGCGCCGCTGTTGACGAGCATGGCCTTGGTCGCGCCGGACCCCCCGGACTCCTTGCCATGCGGGATCAGCCGGACCAGCGCCTCGCACAGCGCCACGTAGGGCTCATAGGTGGCCACATGGATCGAGGCGTGAAGCAGCCGCGCCGCCTGCTCCTGGATCGCCGCGACGACCTCGGGGTTGCAGTGGCCGACGTTCATGACCCCGATCCCTCCGGCGAAGTCGATGTGCTCGTTGCCGTCGGCGTCGACGATGCGCGCGCCGCTGGCCGAGACCGCCGTTGTCTCGCCCGCGAACATCCCGACCCCCTGGGCCACGACCGCACGCCGACGTTGAATCAAGTCAGTAGAGTTGTTCATTCGCTCTCAGTCGATCCCGATCGAGACGTACTTGATGTTGAGGTACTCGTGCATGACGTAGCGCCCGCCCTCGCGGCCAATGCCAGACATCTTGACCCCGCCAAACGGCGCCTGTGCGGTCGAGGGGGCGCCATCGTTGGCCCCGACGATGCCGTACTCGAGGGCCTCGGCGACCCGCCACACCCTCGAGTTGTCCCGGGTGTAGAAGTACGAGGCCAGGCCGTAGGGCGAGTCGTTGGCCAGCTCGATCGCCTCGGCCTCGTGGGTGAAGCGGCGGATCGGCGCGACCGGGCCAAAGGTCTCTTCGTGATTGAGCTTCATAGAGGCGTTGACGCCCTCGAGAATGGTTGGCTGGCAGAAGCGCTCGGTCAGGCCGGACTCGGGGCTGAAGATCTTGCCGCCGAGCCGCAGCGTGGCACCGTGGCTGAGCGCGTCGTCGACGTGGTCGCGGACCTTGGCGACGGCGTCGTCGTCGATCAGTGGACCCACGCTCACGCCCTCGTCGAGGCCCGAGCCGATTCGCAGGGGCTCGAGCGCGGCGGCGAGCTTGGCCACGAATTCATCGTAGATCCCGTCCTGCACGAAGAAGCGATTGGGACACACGCAAGTCTGGCCGGCGTTGCGGAACTTGCTCTTGATCGCCCCGATGACCGCCGCGTCGACGTCCGCGTCGTCGAACACCAAGAACGGCGCGTGGCCGCCCAGCTCGAGCGAGAGCCGGACGACGTTGTTGGCCGCCGCGACCATCAGCTTCTGGCCGACGGCCGTGGAGCCGGTGAACGACACCTTGCGCACGGTTGGATCGGCGAAGATCGCCTGACCGATCGCAGCAGAGTCACCCGTGATGATGTTGAGCACGCCCGCCGGGATTCCGGCCTCGAGCGCGAGCTCACCGATGGCGAAGGCCGACAGCGGCGTCTGCTCCGCTGGCTTGACGATAATTGTGCACCCGGCCGCCAGCGCAGGCCCGAGCTTGCGCGTAATCATTGCGGCCGGAAAATTCCACGGGGTGATCGCGGCGACGACCCCGACCGCCTGGCGCAGCACCAGGATGCGTTGGTCCGTGCGCGAGGCCGGCACCGTCTCGCCGTAGACCCGCTTGGCTTCCTCGGCGGCCCAGCTGATGAACGAGGCCGCATAGCTGATCTCACCGCGGGCCTCGGCGAGCGGCTTGCCCTGTTCACGTGTCAGCAACTTCGCTAGCTCGTCTTGCTTCGCGAGCATGAGCGAGGCGAGCTTGGCGAGCGGCCCCGCCCGCTCGGCGGCCGGCAGCGCTCGCCAGCTGGGCAGCGCCGCCCGGGCCGCCGCGATCGCGGCTACGGCCTGCCCAGCGCCCCCGTCGGGCACTTTGGCAATGACCTCGTCTGTGGCCGGATTTGTCACGTCGAAGGTCGCCCCCGAAGGTGCATCCCTCCACTCGCCATTGATGAGATTGCGTGTCTGCACGTTGATTTTTGACCGGGACGCAAGTGTCAACCGGAACGACGTGCATGACCAGGTAGATCCGATCTGCAGCGTCTGCGGATGCCTTTATAACTGAATCGGTCGAAAATTACAAGGGCGCTCGCGCGGAGTGATCTTCGGCGGTGTGGCGGCGGTGTGGCCGTCGAGCCAGGCGCAGCCAGAGCGAGCGTCAGATGTCGTCGAGTGTCACTATTTGACACCTCGAACAATGTTCACATATTTGACATATGCGCAAAAGTGTACTATGTAATTGATAAGCGCACATCGAGGTCTCTCGACTCGCCATGTTGGCTCGAATCGATTGTCTAGGCCCGATTACTGCTGCGCACGCCGGGTTCCCGGTGGAGCACAAAGGAGTCCCATGACAGGTCAGGCACGTCTCAAGTATGCACTTTTTCCCAACCGCAAGGCCGCCCACGTGGCGCGAGCCGAGGTTGACGCTGCGATCGACGGCGAGGTCGAGCTTCTCGACAAGGCCGCCGACCTCACCCAGGACAAGATCCCGCTGCGGCACACCATGGCCGGTGTTGGCACGATCATGGGCGCCTCGGTCGTCGCAGGCATGATGCTTGCTTCGCTCGCCGGGCTCGTGATGGTGGGTGTCGACGCCCTGCCTCCGCGGATCACCTCGCCGTATTGGACGACCGCGATCGTCGTCATGCTCGCCGCCCTGCTCGGCGGACTCGCGGGTGCGCTGACCTACTCCACGCGGGCTCGACAGGAGCTGCGAAGGCTCCGCGGGCTGCTGCGGTTCGGCAACACCGTGTTGCTGATCGAGACCGAGCGCGACCTCGACCTGCTCTTGCGTCGCCACGGCGCGGTCCAGACCGGCGTGCTCGCCTAGAGCCGCCCTCACTCAACCACAAAACGTTTTCCCCCCCGAAAGGAATTTCCATGAGTCCCATGTTCATTGCAGCCATGTTGGCGATCTTCGCCGTCAGTCTAGTTGGTTTCTCGATGCTGATCGGCCACGACACCGGTGGCGCCGTCAGCCACGGCGACGGCGGCCTGTTCAAGACCGGCAACCCCAGCCTGAGCGGCAGCTCGGCCACCCTTGGCATGCGCGGAGCCGACATCGAGGTGCCCGCGACCCTCGAGGCCGACCGCGTGGGCGTCGAATCCTGACGCGCACGGCGTCGCGGGCCCGGCGGGCGCAGCCGGCAAAATCGTCGTACCATCTCGCCCACATGCGAGAGATTTTGCAGGTCCCCGCGGCGCTGGTCGAGCACGGCCGCGTCGCCCACGGAACCTATCGGGCGCCGCTGGCCGACACCAACCTGATCGACGCCCAGCCCTTCGCCGTCCCGCTGCCGGGTCCGCTGCGGGCGCTGCGACTCAAGGAGTGGCAGGCGTTTCAGTTCGGCAACGAGCGGTGGTTCTTCATCGTCGCCCTGTTCAACGCCAAGCTGCTCGCGCTCGCCCAGGTCAAGGTCTACGACCGCGAGCAACGTCGCAAGCACGTGTTCGAGCGCAGGCTGCCCGGCTGGGCTCTGACCGCGCCGCGCAACCTGCTGGACTCGTGCATGCAGTACGAAGGCGGGGGCGCGTCGCTGCGGTTCGTGAATCGTCTCGTAGACGATCGGATTACGATCGAGCTCGAGCTGCCGCAGACGGACGACATGCCGCGGCTGTCTGGAAGTGTCACGGCGTTGGCTGAGGGATGCGAGCCCGAGGTGGTGTGCATTCCGTTCGCTCGCGGGCGCGGGATGTACTCTCACAAGGGTTGCCTGGCGCTCGAGGGGGAGCTGAGGCTCGGGGACGAGGAGCTGCGGTTTGGGCGTGACGACAGCTTTTTGTTGATGGATGATCACAAGGGGTACTACCCCCGGGTGATGCGCTGGGACTGGGTGACCGGTGGGGGCTTTGACGCTCGTGGGCGGCGGATTGGGTTCAATCTGACGCGGAATGACTCGATTGATCCGGCCCGGTATAACGAGAATTGTCTGTGGATCGACGGGCGCTTGCATTTGTTGCCTCCGGTGACGTTTGTGCGGCGGGCTGAGGATTCGCCCGAGGTCTGGGAGATCCGTGATGAGGCTGGCGACGTCGAGGTTGACTTTGTGATCGAGCTCGACGGGCATGTTCGGGTGAATGCGGTGGTGATCGAGAGTCGCTATCGGGGGCCGTTTGGTCGGGTGCGAGGGTTTGTACGCGGGGGGGATGGGGAGCGGGTGGAGCTCGATGGGCTGTTTGGGATGGGGGAGGACTTTTATTTGCGCTGCTGAGCGTGCTTAGCCCGGCAGCTCGACCGTGAGCGCGCCGCCCCGAGCCGCCGACACCGCAACCGCAACGTGCTGGGCGACCCCGCCGCCCCACGCTGCAGCCGGATACACAGCCCATGCCCGCGCGGCAGGGCCTGCTGCGGATCATCGGCCGGAAAGATCGACGCGAGCTCAAACCCCAGCCCCGTGAAGAACGCGAGGGTCTCCACCAGCTCGTCACACGGCAGCAGCAGCTCGGCGGTCTCGACGTCCACGACCCCGCCACTATAGATCCATACCCTGTGGCGCTCGGCGGGCGATCTTGCTAGTCAACACGCGCGCATGCGAAGCGTCAGCGCAGCCCTGCTCGGACTCACCCTCGCCCTCGTGCCCAGCTGTCGAACCAGCGAGGCCCCGGCCCCGCGCCAGGTCGATCGCGGCGAGACCGAGACCCACGACCTCGAACAGCCGCCCGCGTCCGGTCACACGCTGAGCGCGGCGGGCGTGCAGTTGACGCTGCCGTCGAGCTGGACCGTCGTCGACGAGGACGAGCCGAATTTCGCCATGGCCTGGGGCCCGACCGACGATCCTTCACAGATCTCGCTGTGCACGATCGAGCTGCGCCGCCAGGGCCCGGGTCCGCTGCCGCCCGGGGTCGAGCCCAGCTCGAGCGCGAGCGCTGGCGCGACCGACTACTCGCACGGACCTGTGCGCGGCCGCCTGCGCCAGCTGCCCGGACCCACGCCCAGCGCCGCGGTGCTGGTCCACTGTCGGGCCCATCGCCGGACCGAGCAGTGGCGGACGATCGAGGCCGCGTTCGACTCACTGCAGATCCCAACGACCCCCGTCGAGCTGCCGCCCGCGACAACCGTGAGCGACCCGAGCACGGCGATCGTCGAGCTGTGCACGAGCTCGCCCGCGCGACAGACCACCGTGTGCGCCCGGCGAGCCGACGGCGCGGTGTTCTGCGGTCGGAGCACGGGCGAGGTCCTGACCAAGGTCGAAGACCTCGCGCCCGCGGTGCAGCTGAGCTGCGATCGCGCGCGCAGCTGCATCCGCGACGCCGAGGGCCAGGTCAGCTGTTGGCGGCCCGATCAAGCACCCACGCATGAACAGGTGAACGGCCCCGCGCGCGACATCGCGGGCGGCTGCGTCGTCGATGCGGCCGGCCAGGTCGCGTGTCGTCAGCCGGACACCGACACGTTGGCGCCGCTGCTGCCGCTCGGCGAGCCAAGCTACGCGCTCACGGAGGTCGAGCGGATCCTCGCGGACAGCGACGAGGACCACGGCTGCGTGCTGCGTCGCGTCGACGACCAGTCGCAGCTGTGGTGCTGGGATCGCGAACAGGCGCTGAACCTCGAGCTGATCGCTCCTGGGCACCCGCAGCGAGTCGACGCACCAACCACGGCCAGCGCGGTGGCGATCATCGGCGGCCGGGTGTGTGTCGGCGCCGACGGTGAGTGGACCTGCCTCGCGGGCGACGAGCGATTCGAGCTCGACGGCTGCGAGCGTCGGGCGTGCGGCTGCTCGGTGGTCGGCGCCACGCGGCTATCGTGTGATCACGAGCCGCACGATCGCATCGACTCGCGCGTGTTCGGGCGGATCAGCGACGTCGTCGCGACCGCGGGCGCGTGCGCGGTTCGGCTCGACGGCACGGTGATCTGTCGCGGCCCCGTCTCGGGCCGCGCGGATCAAGATGCTCGGGTGACGCAGGCGGTCGCGGGCGGGGTGCCCGGGGTCGCGCACGTGCTCGAAGTGGGCACGCGCGACCCCTGAGCGACCACCCGTCAGAACCAGCTCTTCGAGGGGATCGAGTCGGCCGTGGGCACGCGGGGCTGATCGAACTCGATCCGCGCGGTCACGTCGTCAGAGCCAGCCCAGTTGCTGTCGCTGCGCTTGACGAGCGTCTGGGTGCGACCGGCCGCGCTGAGGACCGGGGCGCTCGACTTTTGCGCTGGCATCGGCTGCTTGCTCGCGAGCGGCTCGACGATCGGATCGCCACCACTGCCGAGCTGCAGGGCCAGGCGCAGCAGGCTCTCACGATTGCCGCTGTTGGTCTTGGCGAACACGTTGTGCATGTGCCACTTCACGGTCGCGCGGCTGATCTCGAGCACGCGCCCGATCTGCTCGTTGGAGCGACCCTCGAGCACGAGCTCGAGGATGTCTTGCTCGCGGCTGGTCAGCTTGTGGCGGCGCGCGAGCCGAGTCACGGCCCAGCGCAGACGCTGCGGTCCGTCGCCCTCGTCGAGCTGGCGCAGGACGTTGTAGCCAAGCGCTTCGAGCACCGCGGCGATACGGCTGGCGTCGTCGTCACGAGCGACGCGAATGTGGACCTCAGTGGTGGTGGAAATGTCGGTGTTGGTCACGAGATTTGTCTCCGGGGGTGCGAGCTGCGGCGGCCCGTCGTTTGGTGGGTTCACCATGCGGCCGGAGGGGGCTGACCGTCAGGGACGCCAGTGCCACCGGCGGGTCTCCGACACGAACCGAGAGCCGGTGACCGCCGACCGCCGGGACGGGCTCCAAAGTCTAGAATTCGGCATGTATCCAGCGCCGTGCGCGAACTGCCCGACCTGCGAACCGGGCGTCACCGTTCGTCACCGGAACTTCGGCCCGACCCCCGCGGGCGGCACGAGGTCGCGCGCGGTATGGTGCGCTCACCTTTGTTGGAGGAGCCGCCGTGCATCGCTCGCTTGTCACTCGCCTCACCCCTCTCGCTCTCCCAGCTGCGGTCGGCCTGACCGCCGCGCTCGCGCTGCCGCAGGTCGCGATGGCCGGCAAGAACAACAAGCCGGTCCGCAAGGGTGGTCAAGCCGAGGTCATGGTCGGCGCGTCGGCCTGCATTCCCGGCAAGGGCGAGTGCACGGCCGACGGGCTCGGCGAGACCGCGCCTTCGGTTGGGATGGCGCTGGACATTGGCTGGCGCGCACATCCAGCGTTCTTCATTGGCGGTGGGTATAGCGTCGGCTGGTTCAACCCCACGTGGCAGGGCGCGGGCGCGCGTGAATTTCGTAGCGCCCATCAGCAGGGGGTGTTCGGGATCCTCCGCGCGTACATTCCGATCTGGCGGATCGACATCGGGTTCGAGCTGGCGCCCGGTTGGTCGCGCCAGGCGTTTGTCGCGGCCAGCGGCGGCAGCCGAACCTACTCGCAGGGCTTCGCGCTGCGCCCCGGGTTGTCGCTGGATATCTGGCTTGGCAGGCGCGTGTTCGTGGGCGCCAAGGTCGACTTCACCTTCAACTTTCATGGTGAGGTGTGCGAGAAGACCCGTGGTGAGCGGGTGTGCACGATCGAGCGCGAGCTCCGGCAGTCGCGGGTCCACCAGCTGATCGGTGGGGTTCACGTTGGCGGCAGCTTTTAGGCAGTCGGGATACCGGACCGAGTCGTCTGTAAGTCGACTCGGCTTGTGTTCCACGCCGACGCCAGCGATCATCGCCCGATGCGTCCTCGAGCCTCGGCGACTGTGTTGTGTGCGACAGCTGTGCTCACGCTGACGGCGTGCCGCTCCGAGCCCGCAGGCGAGCCGGCGAAGACCGGCCCGGCGGCGAAGCAAGCCCCCGCAGAGCAGCCCGAGGTCGCGGCGAAGCCCGACGAGGCCAAGCCGGCTGACCCGCCTGAAAAGCCCGAAGCCAAGCCCGAGCCCGAACCCGAGCCCAAGCCTGGATCGGGCAAGTGGGCGAGCTTGGTCACGCCCGCGTCCGCGCTGAACAAGGCTCCGGCCGACAGCGTGCTCGCCGAGGTCCGCGCCCACGCCGAGCCGGTCGCGCTGATCATTGGCGAGTCAGGCCTGAAGTTGGTCTCGCTCGCGGGCATGGACAAGCAGCTGGTCGCGGGGCCGATCGACCGGGCGATGTACGACCCGCGCTCGGGCATCGCCTTGATGATCCAGGACACCTCGCTGTTGGCGATCGATCTCGCGGAGCCGCTGCCGGCCGGGCAGCTGCCCAAGGTCACCACGCTGTCGTCCAAGGCGACCAGCGACGCGGAGCTGCTGCTGGTCTACCCCGACCGCCACGCGGTGGTGAGCCTGTCGGACATGGGCGCGATGTATGTGCGCGTGGAGTTCACCGCCACGCCCTCGCTGGCGCTGCAGTCCCCTTCGTACCCGCCCGAGGGCGACGAGGTGGCCCCCGAGCCGCTGGGCCTGCTCGACAGCGCGTGGTTCAGCAGCCGGGTCGACCGCCACGCCTGGCCCGCCCAAAAGCCCAGCTCGGCGGCGCTCGAGTTCCCGTACATGCCGGACGACGGCAAGCCGCTCAATCCGTTGTTCGCGGACCGCTGCTCTAGCTACCACTGCGGCGCGAGCCTGCCGCTCGGTCTGAGCGGATACGAGCTGGTGGTCGTCGGCGATGAGCAGGGCGACTTCACCCACGTGATGAGCGTGATTCACGACGGCGCGGGTGATCGCTGGATCGGCATGGAAGAGTGGCTCAGCGGCGGCGCGTGGGTGTCCACGGCGGAGCTGCCGGGTCAGCTCGATACCCTCGCGCAAGAGCACGCGCCGCGGTTTGACGCGTCCGGCGAGGTGTTCACCCCCTACACGCGAGACAAGCAGCTGTGCACGGCGCAGGGGGCCTGCAAGCCGGTCGACGGCGAGGTCGTCGAGTTCATCGCGGGCGGCGTGGAGATCGGCGCTGTGTATTTTGGCGCGCCCTGATCAGGCTCGGCCGATCAATCGATCCGCGGCTCGTTGCGGCCGTTCACGTCCACGCCACCTCGGAGCAGACCCACAGTCGGCGGCTCAGCGCGTTACTTCGTATCGAGCCAGCGGCCGTTGTCTGCGGGGTCGAGGGCCACGGGCGCGCCGCCGTCCGGGATCGGATGATGGGCGCTCCACAAGATCCCGTGCACGACGACGCGGCGGAACATCGGCGCGTGCGGGGTTTCGGGCGTGTCGATCCAGTTGCCGTACCAGTGCCCGCCAGTGAAGCCGAAGCCGCGGCCGCCGTCCTCGCGGTCGTAGGCCCACGCGGTGACCTCCGAGCGACCTGGGTGGGCCTGGGTGTCAGGGGTGGTCCGCGTCCACTCGGGCGGGACGTCCTCGAGGATCCGCGTGATCCCGAGCTCCCCCTCGACCCAACGCATATTGTAGTACCACTCGTCCTCGATGGTCATCGGCGTGACGCCGTTGGTCACCGGATGCGCCGCGAACTCGGCGTAGTTCGTCTGCCATATGGGGTTCACCGAGTAGCCTGATTCATAGTATCCGCCGAGCCAGGGGAGGATCTGGGCTCCGAGCGCTGGCGAATAGTCGACCGCGTAGTGCAGGTTGACGAACCCTGCGCCCGCGTCGATGTGCTCGGCGAGGACCGCCAGCTTGTTGGGATCCGTGAGCGGATGGCTGTCACCCCCGTCGAGATAAAACACGATCGCGTCGGCGCCAGTGAAGATCGCCTCGTCCGTTGGCCAGCCATCCTTGACGATCACTGGGACCACGCCTGGCGTCTGGCACAGCATCTTTGCCAGGAGCGCGGTCCCGGCGAAGAACTCGTGCGCGCCCAGTGGGTGAGTGAGGCTCGGCGCTCCCGCGACCAAGACGATCTTGGTCGCGTTGGGGTCCTCGGGCTCGACCTCGACCGGGACGACAGACTGATCGTGAGCGTCACTCGGCACAGCCCAGGGCTCGCAGATGATGTCCGGCGGCAGCGGCTCGCCAGTCGTCGTGGTCTCGTCGTCGGTTGGTCCGGTCGAGTCAGTCTGCGTGGTGCTGGTCGTGTCGTCGGTGTCCGAGGAGCTCTGCGTCGAGCTGTCCGAGTCCGTCGTGGCCGTCTCGGCTGTCGCAGAGTCGCTCGTCGGTGCGCTCGTGCTCTGTGTCAATGCGCGGGCGCTGGGATCTTCGGCGCAGCCCGAGATGAAGAGCAAGAGCACGAAGGTGGCGCAGCGGGGCGGGGTGGCGAACACAGCTCGGCTATACCACTACGAGATCGAGGGGACCTAGCGAGCACGCGCACATGCGCGCGTGAAAACGACCAGCGCTCGCTCGACGATCTCGCGGCCGCGCTCGGATTCACGCATCCGCTGTTCACGCATCCGCCGACGGGACTTGGACCTGATGGATCACGCGCCGATCGAGTACGAAGTCACCTGACCACCGGATCTACATCTACGAGCCGCTCGGTCTGACAATGCGAGCCGACGACTAGTGCGACACCGGGGAAGAGATGTTGCCCAAGTCGCAGGGCGTCGGCCTCGAGTTCACGCTCGGCGACGAGATGACCAGCTTGTTCGCGGGCAACTGGGGCAGCTTGGCGAGTACGACATCTGGGTCGAGACGGCGAACTACAGTGAATGCAACCCCTGGCTCGGCGCGCCGGATGGGCTCTATCAGGCTTTCATCGCCCAACACTGACCCTGGCCATGGCCCGCCTGGCCAATCACCACATCGGGGCCAGACATCGGGGGCAGACATCGGGGCCGGGACCCGGCCGATGACTTGACGCTTGCATGCGCGCCGACTCTCTGCGATAAATTGACCTTCCCTTGCTGGACCGCGGCCTAATTCCATGATTCCGTCACGCGAAGTACTAAATGGCGACTATAAACAACTAATGCGCGTGGATCGCGAAATTCACGTCACGCAGACACCGTATCAGAACCTCCAGATCTTCGAGAACCGCACCTTCGGTCGGGTCCTGGCGCTGGATGGTGTGGTCCAGACCACCGAGGCGGACGAATTCATCTACCACGAGATGCTGGCCCATCCGCCGATCCTGGCCCACGGTGGGGTCCGCAAGGTGCTGATCATCGGCGGCGGCGACGGTGGCTGCGCCGAAGAGGTGCTCAAGCACGACGTCGAGACGGTCGTGATGGTCGAGATCGACGGCGCGGTCGTGGCGGCCGCCAAGGCACACCTGGCCATGATCTCCAACGGTGCCTTCGACGATCCCCGACTGTCGCTGATCATCGGTGACGGCGCTCGGTACATGCAGTCCATGGCCCAGAGCGTCGAACGCTTCGATTTGATCATCATCGACTCCACGGATCCGATCGGTCCGGGCGTGGTGCTGTTCGAGGATGCCTTTTATACCGACTGTCAGCGTGTCTTGGCGCCGGGTGGTATTCTGGTCACCCAAAACGGTGTGCCATTCGTGCAGCGCCTGCAATACCAAACCACCGGCGCCACCCGAGCCAAGCTGTTCCGCCACGCGGGCTTTTATTTCGCAACGGTGCCGAGCTACTGTGGCGGTCCGCTGGCGTTCGGCTGGGCCTCCGATACGCTCGACCTGGCCCAACTCGATCTGGCCCAGCTCGAGGCCGCTCATGATCGCTTCGGCACCACATTGCGCTACTACAATCCGTTGGTTCATCTGGGCGCCTTCGCTACGCCCAATTTCCTGCGTCTGTGATCAGCTACGCTGGTGACCCCAAAACGAAGTCGGCGAGCGTGGCCACGCGCGGGGTCATGGTTGCGCGGGCGGGGACGTAGGCGCGCTCTGGGGGCACCAGCGAGACCCCATAGATTGCAAGAAACCCATGACGGACGACGCCCGGCGCGGTCGCAGTGCGGTCGGAGGCGGGGAGGAAACCAAACAGACGAAGGCCGCTGCGTTCGCACGCGAGCTGGCCGCTCAGCTCGCGCAGGTCCGTCCAGCACAGCAGCGTCTCCACTTCCAGCCACGGTCCGACGAGCGCGATCCAGCGAGGCAGCGAGGTCTGGACCTCCGGGTCGCGCGGTGAGGCCAGGGTCGAGAGCTTGGCGGTGAAGGTCGAGCGTTCGACATCGAAGGTTGCGTGATGGAAGCCGACGATCTCGCCCTCGCGCTCGATGACCCAGGCGTAGACCGGTCGGTTGGCGATGACGGCGTCCTCCCCGGCAAAGGCCACACGCTCGGCATAGAACGTTGGATCGAGCATGTGATGATCGGGGTCGTGCTCGAGCTCTGGGTTGAGCCCCGGCAGCGCAGCGATGAGCCTTGGGACGTCGGCGCGTGCGAGCGGCCGCGGCGTGAGACCCTGCGGCAGCCCGAGCTCGTCGGCGAGCCAGCGGATGTCCGGCCACGTGCCCGGGGGCCGGGCGGCGCATCGAGCAGCCGCGGACGCGCTGAGCCTCGGCAGCGGCGTCATGGCCAATGGTGGCGGGGCGCTTCGCGTGTCATCGTGTTCGAACAGCAGCTGCATCAGGGCGGCCGTGCTCGGGCGCAGGGCCGCTGGTTTGGGCCAGACGAGCTCGTCTGCGGGCAACAACAGGTTGACGTAGACGGCCTCGGGGACGTGGCAGGTCGAAGCGGCGTCGAGCGGCTTGCTGTCCGAGTCGGGCGCGATCCCGCATAGCAGGTGTCCAGCTCGCTCCAGGCCAGCGCACTGCGCTTTGTTGTCGAGCTCGACGAGGCCGTAGATCATCTGAACCCCCATCGCCCGCGCGATCACGACCGAGGCCTCGACCAGCGCGCCGCCGAGGCCCCGGCCGCGAAACCGGGGATCGACCACGGACATGCGCCCGAGCATGGATCGGTTGATCGGCTCGTACTCGACAGCGAGGTAGCCGACCGGCGCGGCCTCGCCCTGCGCTTTGAACAGGAGCACATGGAGCGGGCGCGCCAAGACGTCTTGCTCCTCGCCGACGAGGGCGGCCTGTGTCTCGTAGATCGCGCTGGTGAGCAACGTCTGATCCTCGGCGGCCGCGAGGCTCGGATACCACGCGGCGAGTAACTCGATCAGGGTGGGGATGTCGCCACGCGCGAGCCCGCAGGCTCGAATTTCGGGTGGTAGCTGCAGCGCCCGCTCCACGAAAGTTGGCTCTGGCCAACGCATCAGGCCCGCCTCGCGGAGGGGTCGAGTACCTGCTGTTGCTCGGGCGCCACGGTCATGCGGGCTGGAGTATGCACCGACGCCGGCCTTCATTTGAACTCTTTTTTTCCTGTCGGATACACTCGACCGACGAAGCCCGCGTCATCGATTACTCGATCTCATCGGTTGGCGACGTGGCTCGACTCGAAGGATCCACCAAGCTTCCGCAGCTGACTCTCGAGCGCGGCGTCGGTCTCGAGCCCAGAAAGAGACCACCGCCGACCGCCCTTTCTCTTTCTGTCTCGAGCAACGAACTGTCCGTGCTGCGCCGAGTTGGCCAAGATGCGCCATGCGTAAGGCCACTCGAGCAGCCGTCTAGTCGAGAGCAGAGACCGGCAGTTCCAACGGTGGTCCCACCGGCCTGTCTGGGTCTTGGCTACGCTTGTGCAGTACGTGACCATTGAATACCTGGGTGCGAAAACCTTGAAGAACTAGCCGGTTTGCACGTGACAAGTCTAACGGGATGCCGAAGACCTCCGGGGGAGTGCCAGAGTATGCGACGGCTCCAGCAAGCAACGCCGGCCAGTCGAAGTTTTCTGAAAGCGCGTGCCAGTCGACGACTATCATGGTGCGGCCGGCAGCGGTTGCTGATTGGAAGCGACGCACCAGCGCAGAAACGAATCCACTGTCCGCCGTCACGAGTTGACCAAACCAGTACCACTCGACTAGTTTCGTTCCGCAGCGACGAAACTCGCACAACATGTCGTCGCCATCGTGGGTCCATACGCGAAAGTTGATCGGCTTTTGAGCCATCACATGTTCTTGGAAAACTTCAACGTCAAGGTCGTGCCGTTCGCCCATGTTCTCGACAGTTGCTACGGCCGTCGCGTCGACCACGTTGGGATCGATGAGGCTAAACCCCGACTCGTTCAGGAAGCGCAGTCCGTCCAGCCAATCCGCATTCTCACGCTGCCGGGAGAAGAGGGCGAACCCTTTGGATCCAGCCATATCGGGCATGTAGTCGCGGTCGCTCATCGTGGAAAGACCTTCACGTTGGCTGCGCCGAGCTTGCGCACCGCAATGTCTAGCACACTCTGCGGTGTTAGCTCTTCGAAAAATGCCTGCGCCTGGACGCCGCGGGCACGGGCCGTCTCGTTGAGAACACGGAGCCGATCCCCCTGGAACTCGGGCAACGTAGGGCGGAACTCGCCGTCGGGCGCCGAGGGGCGGTGAGAGATGATTTTCTCGGGGAGAACTCAGGTCCCAAGGTTGTCGTTTCTCGGGGAATCCCGTCTCGTCGCTGCAGACGATGCGCAGAAAATAATGGCGCTTTTTGCATGGGATAGGGTTTCTGATCTGTAGGACGCGAGGGTTCGTCATACGCAGAAGTGAAGTGCTTCGGCCTGTGTTGATGTGAGGTGGCCTTTGCATGTGTCGGCCGTCACTGTGTCACTTGTGCATTCCGACGCCGAGCACATGTCTGTGTTTTGCAGATGACAGTCTGTTGTGCGTTTGGTCCCTTCGGTGTAGCAGGCTATGATCTCAGTGCTTTCGTCGGTGGTCGCGCCGCTGTCGTCTAAAGTGTCACGCACGCAGCGGATTGCATCGTCCTCGGAGCTAGGGATCGTGGACTCGAGGCAATCAGACTTTGATGTGAAGGTGTTGTTGTCGGGATCGCTTAGGTCTAGGAATAGAAAGTAGCACTCGCAGGCTGCCTCTGCTTCCGCCGCTCGCTGCTCGACATATTGCCTGATCGCATCGTCAAGCCTGGTGTCAGGGGAAGTGCATGCTGTTATGGCCAGTAGTATTGCGGGAAACGCCTGCGCAATTGATGTTCGTCGACGCATTTGTTGTGAGGATATCGTTTTCGCGCATGGTGGTCAAGCGAGGGTTGCACTGAGACTCGCATAACTGACCCGTCATGCGGACACTCAGCGGGTCTCTTTCGCAGTCTCCTGCACTCAGCACTCCTCGAAATCGCAGCCGAGCGAGATCGTTCGTGGCACGCCGGCGCCCGTCGCCGCGCCGCCGCCAACGAGGTCGCCCGACGCTGGCCAGAGCCCCAGTTCTGGTCGCGTCCTGCACGGGCGTGCATTCGTCGCCATCCCGGCCATTGTTTAGAAGTCCTATACGCCGACCGACACGCCGATAGCTCGGACTCCAGTGGACGACGAGGCGCTGAGAGAATTTGAGGCCCTCGCCAGTCGCGTCCAAGGTGGCCGACGTGCGCGTCCGCGACCAACAAAAGCGCTGGGCCAGCTGCGACGACAAGGGCGTGCTGCGCTTCAACTGGCGCGTGATCCAAGCGCCGATGCGCCTGGTTGACTATGTCGTCGCTCACGAGGTCGTGCACGTGGTCCACCCGGATCACACCAAGGCGTTCTGGGCCCGGCTCGGGGCGCTGATGCCCGACTATGAGCGGCGTAAACAGGAGCTGCGACGCTTGGGAGGCCGGCTGGAGTGGTGATGGCGCGGGCAGACCACAGCCATGCCCATGGGTGGCGGCTCGGAGGCGTCGCCGTCGAACAACAGCTTCAGTGAAGACCGCGAGGCGCGAGCTAGCGATCGTCAGGGCGTCGCGAGAGAGCGGTTGGTCGCGACGAACCGACGCATGTACGCGTAGGATCGGAACGCCAGCTCGACCTCTCCGTCTTCGCTCGGCTGGAGGCTCGCGCCATCGTCGTGCTCGGCGCAGGCGGGCACCTGAAGGCTGTTGGTGGTTCGAATCGACACGGGCAGCACGAGCGCCGCGATGTCTCCGGTCGAGAACGTGACCTCGACCTGCCGCGTCGCGGCTCGCTCGCACACGGGGCAGCACGGCGTCCCGTCGTCGGTCGTCGGCCAGGAGACGCCGCCATCGGGGAAGGGCACGTTGAACACGGCCTCGGGATTGATGTGGTCATTCGAGACGGGGGCCATGGTCTTGGTTCCCGTCGACCACGCGCTGCACTTGGAGCACTGGATCGTGCGCGCCGTCTCGGGGTGGATGAAGCGAAGCTGCGCGCTGCAGTGGGGGCACGGCGCCTGGGCGTGGCCGCCACCCTTGAGCAAGCCGAACAACCCCGCGAGCCCGCCGAAGGCCACGACACCGCTCCAGAACCACGCCAAGAAGCCCCAGTCGCGAAAGTAGGCCAGCGCGAGCAGGCCGAGGCCCACGGCCGCGACCGCGCCGGCGGCGATCGTGGCCTTGCGGTTGGCTTCGGTGTTGAGCGAGACGGTCGTCGGCGTACTCATCGTGGGCCTGATTGTACATACACAGCGCCGCGACGACCCAGTCGTCGGTCGGCTTACAGGCGCCCTGCGCCGTGCACAGCGCTGCCCGAACCAAGAGCATGGTGGCATGATGTTCACACCCCGTCGACTCTAGAGCGGATATCTCAGCCACCGCGCGTGGCTGCTCGCTACTCGATCAACCCCTGGTTGTTGACATTTGATCGGGCGCACCAGAGCACGCTCGGCGACCGGCTCGTCGATCGCAGGGGGCGAGCGCCTGGTCCGAGCTGTCTGTCGCCGACGTCCGCAACCGCCCGGTGTGGTGGCTGGGCGGCAAGACCGAGCTGATGTTCGAGACCAGCATCGCTAGCCACGTCGACGAGGACGCGCTCACGCAGATGATCGAGGTCCTGCGCCGCCACTTCGCGGACCCCGGCCGACTCGAGGAGCGGATGCCCAACGACGCGCACGGGACCGTCGCGATACGGACCTTCATCGCTGGCTTCAGCGGGTTCATGTCGATCATCCCGCTCAAGCCGCTGGTCGCCAAGTGGCTGCTGCTCACGCTGCTCGGTCCGATGACGGCCACCGGGGCGCTGATCGGCTGGTTGATCGGACGCGCGGTCTGGCGATGGCGCAGCGACGGGCGCGAGCAGCAGCTGCGCGGCGCGTTCTCGGAGCTGGTCGGACACGCGTCGACACCCGCGCCCGTGCTAGGGCCCGCGAGCTCCGAGTAGCGAAACTCCGAGTCCGCTCATTCATCCGTGGGCTTGACGCCTGCCCGACCATCCCGCTTGCCGTCGAGCTCGTCGACCTCGCGGACCAGCCGCGCGAGCGTCTCGCGGTTCATCAGGCCCTGGTTCTCGAGGTAGAGGAACATGGCCTCGAGCACCAGCTCCGCACGATCGAGCCGCTTCATGGTGGCGTCGAGCCGACGGCACAACAGCTGGATGTTGTCGGCATCGAGCTGGGCATCGAGACGCAGTGTGTTGATGTCTTGGCGCTGGCGGTGGTCGTCATCGAAGAAGTGATCGAACAGGGAAGACATCGTGGCACTCTACTACCCGATGAACCTGCCCTGAGCAGGCTCGGCCGATCACCCGATCGGCGGCTCGTTGCAGCCGTACACGATGTCGATGTCGACGATGACCCCGCTCTTGATCGCCTCGCACGCGGTCCCGTGGAAGGTCACGGTGTTCGTCATTGGATCGTAGGTCCAGCCGTTGTTCGGATCGTTGGGCACGCCCGCGGGATCCTTGTCGAAGAACACGAAGATCTCGTTGGGATCGGGCGGGACTTGATCGAGCTCGAAGGTGCACGTGGCCACGGCGTTGGCGATCTGGGCCAGCGCCATGTCGAGCTCGGCGGCCTGATCCGCGAGGTAACCGGTCTCGGTGCCGCCGGCCTCGGCGATGTCGTTGACCTCGCCGACGTTGGCCCCGCCAAACCCGACCGCGAACACCTTGACCGGGATCGCCTGACCAAACAGGTTGCCCGCCGCGGTCGGGCCGTCGTTGCCGTTGTCGACGCACGAGCCACTCTCGGCGCCGTCGGTGATCAGCAAGATCGCGTTGTCGCGCTCGAGGTCCTGCAATGACGGGTTGGCCACCTGAGCTTGGAGTGACTTCCCGGTGCTGGTCTCGGGATCGCCGGAGTCGCACAGGTACTCGATCAAGCCCTGGTTGTTGACGTTGTCGCCGTTGTTCGAGCCCGCGCCGACCGTGGTCGCCAGGAACCCGTTGATCGCGGCGGCGTTTTGATCGGCGATCGGGACCACGACGGTCCCGGCCGAGCAGCCGTTGCCGACGCAGGCCGAGTAGGTGGCGAGGCCAAACCGGATCTGCTCGTCAAAGCTGGTGGTGACCTGCTCGATCGCAACCTTGGCGACCTCCCACCGATTGAGGTTGGTGTTGGGTACCGAGCCGTCCATGCTGCCGCTGCGGTCGAGCATGATCAGCAAGTTGGGTGGCACCGCCTCGATCGAGAACTCGAAGCCGCCACACTCGCCGCCGATCACACACAGGTTGTCCTCGCAGATCTGGCCCTCGGGGCAGTCGTCGTCGATGCCACAGCCGCCGGCCGGCCCGCACTCGCCCGAGGCCGGGTAGCAGACCTGGCCGGGCGCGCAGTCGTCTGCGTTGGTGCACGGGTCGCCGTCGTCGGCGTTGGTGTTGGTGGTGGTGGTGGTGTCCGCGCTGTCGGCAGTCTCGCTGCCGTCCGTGCTGGTGGCGGCGAGGGTCGTGACGCCGGTGGTGTCGGTGGGGCGCTCGGTCTCGTTCGCGCAGGCGATCGACAGCAAGGCAAGCAGTGAGGCGGAGGTGAACGATGAAGCGCGAGACATGGCAGAGTTTGGGGTGGGGAGGCGTTCACTATGCTCAATTTCTGGCCTGAGTGGGCACCACGGTGGTCCGCGGACGATCTTGGGGTGCAGCGCTGCGAGGTCGCCGAGGGTCGCGGGGTCGGGCTTCGCAGTGGGCCGTATGCAACGGCCGTGGTTCGACGGCGAGCAGTTCGACACGCGGCCGTTCGTGATCTGGCCAGGGGCGGCACCGACGACTGGCGCGGGTAGGCGCGGTCGTGGGGCCGCCCAGCGGGTTTGGCACCGCGCGCCACGCAGACGCGATACCCTGGCCAGGTCCCGCCACCGGAGTCCCGACTCAGCATGCGTCCACTCAATCCTAGCGCCTGGAACCTGTTCAAACCCCTGAGCCTCGGCGCCCTCGCGCTGGCGGCGTGCGGACCCGGTGCTGCAGAGGACGACGCAGGAACCACGACCACGCAGGGAAACGACACCACCACGAGCTACACGACGACGTACAGCACGTTCACGACCTACAGCACGCTCACCACGTACAGCACGTACACCACGTACAGCGACTATTCCGACAACTGGGACGACTACTACGATCCCTGTAACTACTGCGCCCCCGACGAGATGTGCAAAGACGGCGAGTGCTACGTGCCGGACTGCGAAGATAGCCTCGACTGTCGTGACGGGCTGGCCTGCATCGACAGCATCTGTACGCAGGTGCCTCAGGCGTTGGCCTGCGGGACCTGGGCGACGCTGGAGATTGCGATCCCGGCGCTCGACGACGTGCTCGACATGCAGTTCGTCGACGTCGACAACGACGGCGCGCAGGAGCTGGTGATGCTGACCCTGGCCGGGGTCAGCGTGCTCGACGATGATCTCTCGCTGACCGACTCCGCGTGGGTCGAGCCTGGCCAGTTCACGCAGATGATTGCGATGCGGGTCGATGAAGACGAGTTCGTCGACCTCGCGTTCACCGAGCCCGAGTCGGGCACCCTGCGGACCATGCTCGGCAATGGCAACGGCACCTTTGGCAACGAATTCACCGAGGTGTTGGAGGCGATCACCGGCGGGTTTGGGCTCGACCTCGATCTGAACGGGCAAGATGAGCTGGTCGGGCTGATCAACGGGATGCCAGCGTCGATCGAAGGGGTCGGCGAGGCCGGGGTCGTGGTCTCGCTGACGCCGACCGAGGCGCACCAGCACGTGCACCACGGCGACAACGACGGCGACGGGGAGCAAGATCTGCTGCTCGCCGGGCTGGCCAGCGACATGCTCGCGCAGTCGGCCTCGTGGGTGCTGCAGCAAGGCGGCAGCTGGCAGCCGTCGGGGCCCGCGGTGGGGCTGAACCTGGATCAGCCGCAGCAGTGGGGGGCGTTCGATCTCGACGGCGACGGGCTCGACGACGCGTTCTCGGCGGCGCCGAGCCTGGGCGTGGTCGTGATGCAGAGCTGGAGCGGGGGCAAGCTCGCGGCGGCGACCGTGCCCGAGACGGAACTCGCGTGGATCCTGGGCGCGGAGTTTGACGGGACCAACGGCGAAGAGGTGCTGCTTGGAACCCCGGTGCCGCGGTTGGTGCAGCGGCTCAACAGCGATCCGCTCGGGTGTCACTATCCCCTCGAGGGGTTCCCGGCGGGTGGTGAGCGAGCCGTGGCGGGGGACTTTGACGGCGATGGGATCGACGAGGTCGCGGTGCTCGTGGGTGGGGTCGTGCACCTGCGCGTCAGCGATTCGTGACCGCGTCAGAGCCGAAACGTGAAGGTGAAGCCCTGCTGCTCGGCCTGAAACTTGGGGAAGGTCGCCCGCTTGGCGGCGTTGGCGACACACTTGCCGACCGCGCTCGCGCTGTGTTCCTCGAGCGGGCTGGCCGAGACCACGCTGCCGGTTGCGCCCTTGACTGAGAACTTGATCACGACGGCCGTCCCCGACCCACAGGTCTTGGCGGCGGTCTTGATCGGGCCGACCCCGGCCAGGATGTCGCTCTGACTCAGCTTGTTGGCCAGGTCTTGCTCGGGAGCCGTCGGCTTGGGGGGTGGGCGCTCGCTGACCTGGTCAGTGTCGCACTGCGGCAATTTGTTGTTGAGGAGACAGTCGACGTCGAGCGGTTTGTCTGGCTTGCTGGTCGGTTTGTTGATCGGCTTGTTTGCGGGCTTGCTTGCCGGCTTGTTGGCCGGCTTGCTCGCTGGTTTGCTGACCTTCGCGGCGAGCTCCGGCTGGGGCTCGGCCACCGGGTCGTCGACTGGCGGCTCGTCGTCCGCGGGCGCTTCGTCGTCAGCCGCTTCGACAGGCTCATCCGGCTCGACAGGCTCGACAGCAGGGGCAACCACCACGACTTGCTCCGGACTCGAAGGCGCGCTCGGCTGGTCGAGCACCAGCGCGGCCGCCAGCCCCAGGACGCCGAGGCCGAGCACACCTATCACTGCATACAGCGGACCGCGAGCGGAACTGGACCGAGACTGAGTCTGAGCCGAAGGAGCGGGCGCGACCGTCACGAGCCGATCGGCTGCCAACCCCCCGAACCCACCTTCACCAAAGCTCGGCAGCAAAGTGTTGTTGTCGCGGCCGGCCCCGCGGGTTGCTCCGTCACCAGCTTCGGGGTTGAGCATCGCCCGCATCGCGCGAATATCGATCAGTCCAGAGCCCTCGGTGGCCGGGGCCGCGCGCGCCGGGGTCATGGACAGCCCCGCCAGCGCCTCGAGCGAGAACAGCGAGGAGTTCTCGTTGCGCTGGCCCGTCAGCGCCCCCACGCGCGGGGTACCGACGGCTCGACTACAAGTTTTGCAACGCCCCCTGCGGGCTCCCATCGACTCGTTCGCGCGGCATTCTTCACAGTGGTTTGGCATCATTGGCTGTCCTGGAGGGCGGCGACGGTGTGGGCACTCGACGGACACGCGCTCGCCTCGATGGTCTCGTCGAACGCTGCGAACGGGCGTGCAGGTGATCTGGCTCGATCAAAGTGCACGCTCTGAGCGAGATTGATCGCGGTTGATAGAGATTGATCGGTACATCCGTCGGCGCGACCGGCGAGCGCGAACCCGAGCAGTGCCCAGCGTCGGAATAGCTCCGCCGTCTCTGCGCGTCTGGCTGCCACCATGACGCCCTCGCTCTGGCTTTGCGCCACTTTGGCCTTCGCGCCGCCCTCCTTCACCGTCACGGCGGTCGACGAACGGCCAACCCGGGTCGCCAACGCCGAACTCACGGCCGAGATCGAGCAACTGCAGCAGCTGATCGTAGAAGCGCCGCGCGAGCGAACCCACCGGTTCGCGCTGGTTCGCGCGCTGATCGACGCAGGCGAGCTCGATCAGGCGCTCGCGGCCGCCGAAGCCTGGCGGGAGATCGACGCCTACAACCTCGTGGTCGTGCGCCTGATCGGTGACATCCAGACCGAGCTCGGCGACGCCAAGCAAGCGCTGCGCACCTACTCCGCGGTGACCGAGCTACTGTCCGAAGATCCCGAGGCCCAGCGCGCGCTGGCGACCGTGCTCAAGGCCCAGGGCGATCTCGACAACGCGCTCGCCCGCCTCCAAGTTGCGACGCAGCTGCGCCCCGAGGATCAGCGCCTCTCGTTCGAGCTCGCCGACGTCGAGCTGCGCCGCGGCAACTATGCCCAGGCGGCCGCTCGCTTCGAGGCGATCGTCGCCGACGAGGGCGCCTCGGAGCAGCTGCGACACCCCGCTAAACAGCGGCTCGCGCAGGTCTACGCGGGCTTTCGCCGCGACGCCAACACCGACGCCCAGCGCCGGGAGTGGACCGCCAAGATTGACGCGCTCGCGCTCGAGGGCGGCTCACAGAACGACATCAAGGTCTACCTGACCTGGGACACGGATCGCACCGACGTGGATCTGTGGGTGATCAATCCGAAGGGCGAGAAGGTGTTTTACAGCCACCGCCAAGGTGCGTTCGGCGGCACGCTCTACGGCGACGTCACGACCGGCTACGGGCCCGAGAGCTTCACGGCCAAGACCGCCAAGGCCGGCACCTACGCGGTCGAGGTCAACTACTACGGCAGCGGCGGCGCGATGAAGGAGGCCCGCGGCGAGCTGCTCGTCGTCGTCAACGAAGGCCGCGAAGACGAGCAGCAACACACGTTCCCCTATGTGCTCCCCAAGGTCGGCGACAGCGTGCGCGTGGCCAAGATCGAGGTGAAATGATGCGACGCTCGCGTACCCCTTTGTTGTTGTCTGTCGTGTTGCTCGCCGCGTGCGCGAGCCCGACCACCAGCTCGAACACCACCACCAGCGCAGCTCAGCCCGCGCTCGGGGCCAAGACCGACGTCGCGCGGACGTCCGCGTGGCTGGCCGACATGGATCGCGGCGCGGATCAATTTGGACCCGGCCAGCTCGAGGTCCAGGACCCTGCGGCGGCCGACGCCTCGACCTTTCTCGAGCTCGACTCACTCAGCGTAAATGTCGACACGATCGGTCCAATGGCGCGCTACGAGGTCGAGCACGTGTTCCACAACGGGACCGATCAGGTGCTCGAGGGCACGTTCCGGTTTCCGCTGCCGGCCGGGTCGATCGTGACCGGGCTCGCCATGGAGATCGACGGCGAGCTGCTCGACGGCGAGATCCTCGAGCGCGAGCGGGCGCGCAAGATCTACCAGGACATCGTCGACAGCATGCGCGACCCGGCGCTGCTCGAGTGGGAGGCCGGCCAGACCTTCAAGCTGCGGGTGTTCCCGATCCAGGCGGGCGAGCGCAAGCGCGTGGTCATGCGCTACATGGCGCCGCTGCAGCCGAGCGACGACGCGCCGAGCGGATTCGCGGTGGCGATCCCCAGCGCCGCGCCGGCCATGCAGACGTCGATCCCCGCGCTCACGGTCCGCGTCGACGGTCGCGAGGTGCTGCAGCGCAAAAACCACAGCGCCCGCGAGAACCTCAGCGTCGCGCTCGACCGCGCCAGCGCGCCGGCCTACGTGGAGGAGTCGAGCGGCGAGCAGATGTACCTGGCCGCGCGCCTGGATCTGGACTGGGCCCGCGTCGCCAACCCCGTCACGCAGATCGACCAGCGGCGCACGGTGATCGTGGTCGACAGCTCCCGCAGCGCGCTCGAGTCGTGGGCGCTCGCGCGTGAGGCGGTCGCGGCCGTGCTCGCGGGGCTCGGTCCCGACGACGAGTTCATGCTCGTGACCGGCGACCTCGAGACCCGCGTGTTCAGCGATGACTTCGTCCGCAATGACCCCGACCAGCGGGCCGCGGCGCTCGCGTTCCTGACCACGATCGAGCCAGATGGGGCCAGTGATCTGGGCGCGATGATCACCCGGGTCGGCGCGGCGCTGCGGACCCCGAGCGTCGGCGACCAGGTCGTGTACGTCGGCGACGGCACGCCAACCTGGGGCACGACCGACCGCGAGCGACTCGTCGAGCAGGCAACGGCCGCGCTCGACGGGGCCCCGCTCTACGCCCTGAGCGTCGGCAAGCGTGAGAGCCGGGACACCCTCGAGGCGCTCACGGGCAGCACGGGCGGCCGCACGCTCCGGCCCCAGTCGGTCCCGCAGGTCCAGGCGTTCTCGGCGTTCCTCGAGCGCGCGCCGCAGGTCCGCCGGGTCGCCAAGCTCGAGCTCGAGGTCCCCGGGGTCGAGCAGGTCCACGCCCCGCTGCGCACGACCTTGTTCGAGGGCGAGCGTCCGGTCGTGCACTTTCGCGTGGCCAAGGGCGCGCCGATCCCCACCCAGGTGACCGTGCGCGGCTGGGCCGGCGGGCTGCGCTTCGAGCAGGTCGTGGAGCTGGGCGAGCCGCTGGCGCAGGTCGGCGTCCGCCAGCAGTGGGCCGCGCGGGAGCTCGCCGCGACCACCGACAAGGCCACCGCCGTGGCGCTCAGCGTCGAGCACTCGGTGCTCAGCAAGCACACCGCGCTGCTGGTGCTCGAGAGCGAGGAGGCGTACGAGCGCTACGACATCGAGCGCCGCAACGGTCCGGCCGCCAACCAACCCGCAGGCGAGACCCCGGAAGTGTCGGGCCGAAACCTGGACGCCGACGGCGGCAGCCCCTACCTCGGGCCCGGGGATCTGCAGCCGGGCGACCCCGAGATCCACATCCCCGCGCCCCGCGACGCGCAGTCGGTCGACGTGGTGTTTCCGTTCGGCGAGACCAAGACCGCCCGCTGGGAGCACGAGCTTGGCCAGTGGACCGTGCGCTTCTTGGTCGACGACGACACCGAGCCGGGCACCTACGAAGTCCTGGTCCGGGTCACCCACGCCGATGGTCGCGTCGAGCTGCTGAACCTCGAGTACACGATCGATGTGGAGGCGCCGCAGCTGCGACTCGAGCTGAAGATCCGCGACGACGGGGCCTACGACGTCTACGCGCACCAGCTGCTCAGCGAAGCCGACGCCGCCCGCGAGCGGGTCGAAGGTCGGCGCGGCGACGAGCAGGCGAGCACGCTCGACGCCAGGCGGGTCGAGCTGATCATGCCCGACGGTCAGACCCTGAGCTTGCGGCTGGGCATGGACGGGCACTTCGTGCGGCGGTGGGCGCCGCGTGGTGAGGTCCAGTGGCCAGCGACCGTGACCGCGGTCGTCGCTGACCGTGCGCTCAACAGCCGCCGGGTCGAGCTCTCGCTCGAGGGGCCGTCATGAACCTCGCGCTCGGCATGTTCATGGGGGTGCTCGCGACCGCGCCGCTCGAGGTCCACACGGCGACCCGCGACGTCCGCAGCTGCCGGGCGCTGGACCACGGCTACGCAGCCGCGACCGACGGTGGCCTGGTGTTCCTCGACGACGCGGGCAACAGTGCCGCGCCGCTGACCGCCCTGGACGGCCTGCCCGAGACCCGCAGCTACGTGGTCGAGCCGGTCGCGGGGCAGCCGGGTCGAGTCTGGGTCGGGACCGAGGGTGGGCTCGCGCGGGTCGAGCGAAGCGAGGCGGGCGCGCGCGTGGTCGAGGCCTTCACCAGCACCGCGCCGGTCCGCGCCGTGCTCGAGCACGGCGGGCGCACCTTCGTCGGTACCTGGGGCGCAGGGGTGCTCGAGCTCCGCGGCGGGCGGCTCCGGCCGACCCCGGGGCCCGACCTGGTCAAGGCCGATCGGATCACGGACCTCGTCGCGCACGGGGGCCACGTGGTCGTCGCGACCGCTGGCGCGGGCGCCTGGATCATCGGTGAGCACCCGCGGCCGGTCGAGGGGGTCGAGGGCGTGGTCTGGAGCCTGGCGGTCCACGAGGGCGCGCTCTATGCCGGGACCTTCGCGGGGGTGCGCAAGCTCGACGGCGCGGCCTCGATCACCGTCAGCGACCACGACGCCCGGGCGCTCGCCAGCGTCGGCGGCGAGCTGCTGATCGGCACCACCGGACAGGGGATCACGCCGCTCGGATCGCAGCTGCGAGTCGGGCCGCCCGTCAGCCACGTCCAGGGGTTCGATCAGGACCGCTGCGTGGCCAGCTCCGACGGGCTGTGGATCCGCGACGGCCAGCGCTGGGTCGCCGCTGCAGATCACGGCCTACCCTCGGGCGACATCACGGATCTGCTGCGCGTGGGTGATGAGCTGTACGCCGCGACCTTCGACAAGGGCGTGCTGGTCAACCGCGGCGGCGACTGGACGCCGATCGAAGATCCCGACCACGCCATCGATCCGCAGGTCAACGCGCTCGCGCCCGCGGGCAACGGCCGGGTCTGGGTTGCGACCGCGCGCGGGCTGCATCGCGTGGACAACGGACGAGTCGAGACCTGGACCAGCAAGCGCGGCCTGCCGAATTCCACGGTGTTGAGCCTGGCGGTGTCGAGCGCGGGGGAGCTGATCGTCGGGACCCACGCGGGCGTGGCGATCATCGACGCCAACGACGACGTGCGCGAGCTTGGGTCCCGCGCCCGGCGATGGGCGACCTGGGCGATCGCCGAGGCCCCCAACGGCGAGCTGTGGCTCGGCACCACGCAGGGGCTGATCCGCTGGAAGCTCGACGGCACCTGGGACCACCTGTCGATGCTGTCGGGCCACCTGAGCGACAACTGGGTGACCGCGCTGGTCTGGCAGGGCGACGCGCTCCACGTCGGCACCTACGCGAGCGGCGTCGACACGCTCACGCCCAACGGCAACAGCTGGCAGGCGCAGGCGCTCGGCGGCGGGCGGGTCAACCCGGCCGGCCTGAGCGTGATCGACGGTGAGCTCCACGCCGCGACCATGAAGGGCGCCCGCGTGCATCGTGGCGGGCGCTGGGTGGCGGGCGAGCTCGGCGTGTTCGAAGACGTGACGCGCGTGGTCGAGGACACGCGCGGGGTGTGGATCGGCAGCCGCCGCGGGCTGGTGCTGCGGGCCCGCTAGCTAGCGCTAGGGGTCAGGGATACGTGCACAGCCCGGTGTTGGGCTGCTGCGGGATCACCTTGCAGGTCGATCCGGTCGGGCAGTCCTCGGACTCCGGCGTGCAGATCAACGCACAGAAGTTTGGCACCGCGCCCATGGTTGCGATCGCGCAGGCGGGCGTGGTCCCGGGCGGACCGCTGGGGCACTCCTCGCTGTCGACGCAGGGCGCCGAGCAGAAGTCACCGTCGATCTTCTCGACGCTGAGCACCTCCGAGGGGGCCTCGCACTGCTCGGGATCGAAGGGGTCGCCGCTGCCTCCGGTGGTCGTCGAGGGATCACCCGTGGGATCGCCCGTCGGGTCGCCGGTCCCCCCGCCGAGCGAACACAGCCCGTCGTTTCCACAGGTCAGGCCTTCCGCGCACTCACCGTCGTTGCAGGGACAGTCGAAGCTGCCGAGCGGGCAGTCGGGGTCGGTGTCGGAGTCACCGTCGCCGTCACCGCTGTTGCCGCTGCTGCCCGACTCGTCACCGCCGCCATCACCGGTGGTGCCCTCCGTGTCATCCGCGACGCTCTCGGTCGAGCCGTCGTCGGGGTTGGAGTCGCACCCGATCGCGCCCACGGTCAGGGTCAGGATCACGCAGGCCACGAGACTGTAAGGCGTTCGCATCATGTTGGCTCCGAAGAAAATCCAGGCAGATCTCCAACCAACTGTTACGTGAACAAGTGCCGCGAGGTCAAACGGTTGCCGCCAGCGGCTCAAAATAGCTCCTCCAGGACCAGCGCCAGGCGGACGCCGGCCTGTTGCAAGCGCTGCTCGGCGACCGGGAGGTTGCGCTGGTACCAGTCCTCGCCAAGCGCGTCACCCGAGCGGACCGGGGTCATGCCGTCGGCGCGCAGGTAGCCGTTGGCGGCCGCGAACAGGCGCGACTCTTCGATCCAGTCGTACACCGAGCCCCGGCCCCAGCGCGCGATCATCTCGTCGGTGACGCGGGCGTCGAGCTCGGCCGCGTAGCGCTGCCAGTCCCAACCCTCGCGGGCCATCGTGATCGCGACGAAGCCCCCGTCCCAGACCGCGTGCAAGTTGGTCCGCTGCTTGGCCGGCGTGTACTCGAGCAAGCGCAGCTCGGCGATGTCGTTGCCGCCCTTGTCCTGGCTGTGGCCGGCATGCAGTGGTTGGTGCACGTCGCCCACGAAGTGCAGCAAGAACCGCAGGGCCTCGGCCCGCTGCGCCCGCGAGGCTCGCTCGCTGCGAAGGATGTCCGCGTAGTAGGTGATGCCGGTCGCCACGCAGCCAGACTTCTCCAGGCACTGCGCCAGCACCTCGCGCGGGGTCGAGCGTGCGTCGACGTTGATGTAGTGGCTCGAGTAGGCGAACGCGAAGCTCGGATCGAGCTTGGCTTGTTGATCGGCCCAGGTCGCCGCGGTCGCCATCGTCGAGTACTCGGGCATGTCCGCGAGCAGCTCGTTGATCTGGGCAAGCGCCGACTTCGACAGGTTCCGCGCCGCGATCTCGCCAACGATGCGATGACCGTCGTCATGCCACGCGAGCGCGTCGCTCGGGGCCGCACCCACGACCGCGACGCCAAGCAGGGCCGCGACACCGACCCGGCGCAACGTGGTCCAAGAGCAATTGAGTGGGCGGCGGCGGCGGCGAGCCATCCCCAAGGCTAACAGCTCCCGCCGAGATCTCGGCGAGCCCACCACGCGCGCGGTCAGGGCCTGCCCAGACCACCGACCCTGCGTGGACGCGGCGCGAACGGACACGCGCGGCCGACCCCCGGTGACGGGGCGTCACCGCTGGCCGCGACCGGTCGGTGCCCGTCCACGGTCGAGTGATCACCCGTGACATGGGTTCGACCCCCAACCAGCTCTGGGGATCGGAGCCTCGCTACCACCCGTTCACGCGGGATCGAGGCCGATGGCGGGGTCGGTTCGGTCGCGAACGCGAACGGTTCGACCGTGCTTCGAACGGGGCGTCACCGTGATCCCAGCGTGGCGCCGTCGTCCCTGACGGTCAGGTACCTCGCGCTTCATCGTGGGTTCGTTCGCTGCACAGCAGGAGCCCACCGAGATGTTCGAGCACGACCCACACGACCACCCGTCCGACGAGGCCTGGAATGAGGCGACCCGACCACCGACGGGGGTGAGCTTCATTGGCTCCTTCGAGGGGCGGGCGCTGATCACCTGTGACTTCGACGGCAAGCCCTGCTGGCTCGCTGGGGAGGTCGCGGCGATCCTGGGGATCGGCGGCGCGTCGGAGCTCGCGCGTCGGCTTGCGATCGACTGGGCCGCCGAAGCCCGCCAGGGCGTGCACTGGGTCCGGATCGGCCAGCTCGAGCTCTCGGAGCTGCGCCTGGATCTGAGCGATCGCGGCGTGGTCATGCCGTCGAGCCTGGCCGAGGCCAGCAGCACCTTGCTGTTGCTCGAGCCCGGCATCGCGCTGGTGGCCGCGCGCTGCAGCGCCGAGCAGCGACAGGCCAGCGTCAGTCGCCGCTTGCTCGCGCACCTGCGAGATCGCGTGATCCCAGACGTCGCCGCCATTCGTCGACCCAGCGGATCGCCGCTGCAGCGCGAGGCCGCGGCGATCGTTCGTGAGCGGATCGAGCTCGAGCGCCGACGCTGGGAGTACGACGCGCTCGCCGGCCTGTGCGACGCGCTCGCCGACCAGCACGAGATCGATCCCGAGGTCATCTGGGCCTACCGAGTGGTGGCCGCCGAGATCGCGCTGTGCGGTGAGCTGTGGCAGCTCAAGCCGATGATCGAGCCGGGCTGGCTGAGCCCCACGCAGATCGCTCGTCGGCACCTCGGCGTCACCGCGCAGCGGGTCGGCCAGGTCATCAGCTCGACCGGCCTGCGCGACAGCAAGGTTCACAGCAAAGCAGTCCTCAACAAGGCCGTCGGCCGAGATCGCGCCGTCGTCTCTCACCTGTATAGCCCGGCCGCGGTCGGGCTGATCGAGCGCGAGCTCAGAAGTCGAGGTTATCGCCGTGTCGAATGAAATCACCGCAACCACCACCGCAACCACTCTCTCTACCGAAGTTCGTATTTGGGTCACCGATGACGAAGACGCCAACCGCGTGAGCGCGGTGCTCGAGGCGCTTGGCTACACTGTCTTGCGCGAGCTCGAGGAAGGCGACGGACCCTCGCGCCTGCGCTGGGCCGTCAACCGGCTCTCGCGTCGCCACAAGCTGACCGCGCGCGAGCAAGAGATCCTCGAGCGGGTGCTCGCGGGCCGCAACAACGAGGACATCAGCAAGGACCTCGAGATCAGCCGCGCGACCGTGAAGTGGCACATGCACAACATCTTCGCCAAGAGCAACACCGGAAACCGCGAGAGCCTGCTGCGGCAGGCCCTGCAGCTTGGTGCGAATCGCAGCGAAGGCGTCGCCGAGAGCGACGCGCCGGTCGTGCGTCAGGCCGAGCTGAAGACCGAGCCGCACACTGGGTCCAACCTGAAGATCGTCGAGCCGCGGCAGCCGATCCCCGCCGCCGCGGTGCCCTCGAAGTCCTGGTTTTAGCTTGCAACTATCACGCGCGGGCGGCCCTTGGTCGCCCGCGCTGCCACGTGGGGTAGAGGCTGGCGCAGGCACCCACTATGCTCCGCCGCGTGTCGCCAGCCAGCGCCATCGAGCCAGAGCGGACGGCCGACGCTGCCCGCTATTTCTCGGCGCCCGGCGAGCACCGCCTCGAGGCCCGACGGTTCTGGTGCGCCTCGCCGGGCGACGATCTGTTCGTGCTGCTGGCCTGGGGTCGGCTCGAGGCCGAGGACGCCGACGAGCTGGTCGACACCCTCGAGGCGTGCGCTCGCTGTGGGCCGCAGCGTCGACTTCAGCTGGTCGTTCTCAGCGACGTCACGGGTGTCAGCCCCCGCGCCATGACCCGCGTGATGCGGTACTACGCGACCCGGCCGAGCTATCTCGACGGGATCCACAAAGAGGCCGTGATCCGGGCCGAGGGCGTCGTCGCCATGCTCGCCGAGGGCTTCCACCGGGTCGTGCCGCTGCCGTTCGACGGTCGCGTGTTCACCGATGAACGCGAGGCGCTCGCGTGGCTGCGGCCGCAGCCTGTCGAGTGGTCGGCCGAGCGGTTGGCATGGTTGGCGAGGATCCGCGAGCAGCTGCGTGACCACGCCCGAGCCGCGGCTCCCGATCTCGAGCGCCTCGCCAAGCTGCTGGGCCAAGCCGGGGCCGGACTGACCCTCTCGCAGGCCGCCCGGCAGACCGGACAGAGCCCGCGCACGCTGCAGCGCCGACTCAGCCTCGCCGGCACCAATTTCGCTCGCGAGAAGCGCCGCGCGCTCGTGATCGCCGCGAAGCAGCTGCTGCGCGAGTCGGATCGCGACATCAAGGATATCGCGTTCGAGCTGGGCTTCGCCGCGCCGCAGCGCCTCACCGAGCTGTTCACGCGTGAGACCGGCCTGCCACCCGCGGCCTGGCGTGCGGCGCAGCGATCGTGAGCGGCGGGAGAGCTCACTGCTTGACGATCGTGAACACAGCGACGCCAGCGCTGCTGCCAGCGAACAACCGATCTGCGCTCGCGTCGAACGCCAACCCAGCGGCGCTGGTCGTGTCGAGCGTCGCCTCGGCGAGGTGCTGACCGGTCGCAGCGTCGTACACGTGGAGCCCTGCGCTGTAGCCCAGCGACGCGGCCCAGCGCCGATCACCGCTGACCGCGAGCGCCTTTTGGTCTTCGAGTCCCTCGGTGATCAGGACCACGGGCGAGGCCGCGAAGTCTGACCAGAGCTTGGCCTCGGCGTAGAGCAAGGTCCCACGCAGCGGTCCGCCCGACAGCGCGCGGACGTCGATCGGGTGGCTCACAGGTCCGTCCAGGTTCGGGAGCGTCCGCGAGGCGATCGAGAACTGACCGTCGTTCTCGAGCACGTGAACTCGATCGCCGTCGAAGCCCAGGCCCGACGGGCTGACCATCGCGGCCGTCGCCGTGACCGAGCCGCTCTCGAATCCGACGGTCGCCACGGCGTCGGTCGTCGTTCGCACCAGCGTCTCTCCGTCGGCGGACACGGTCAGGTACGAGCAGCGATCCGGCAGCTCGTGAATCAGGCTGCCCGCGGCGTCGAACACCAGGCAGTGGCTGAAGGTCCCGATCGCAAACCCCTTCGCGCCCCACACCGCGGCGCTGGGCTCGAACAAGTCACCCGCGCCGATCGTGTGGACCAGCGTCGCGCTGGTGTTGGCGAGCGAGAACACGACGACACGGTTGGCGCCGAGCGCAGCGACGACCTGGTCCCCGGCGGGGCTCAACGCCAACGCAGCGACAGCGTGGTCGGGGCCCGCGTCGCTCAGTACTTGCTGGGGGATCAGCTCCGTGATCGTTGGGTCGTCGTCTGTGGTGCCGGAGTCGCCTTCGGTGGTGCCGGGGTCGCCGTCGGAGGTGCCGGAGGCGTCGCTGGTGGTGGGGTCAGTGGCTGTGGAGCCAGCGGTCGGGCCTGCGTCGGCGTCGGCGTCGGCGTCGATCACCAGGCAGGCGGAGCCGCTCGCCAGCGGGCCGGCACCGAGGAGGGCAAAGAGCGTGAGTCGCTGCGCGTGTGCGAGGGTCATCGCGCCGGACCATGCGGGCGAGGCTGTCGGTTGGCCATGGCTTGGCGCGAACGCGGATCCGATTGGCGCGCATCCGTCATCACCAGGGCGGAGCTCGCGGTGGTGCTACCCATGGAGGGCATAGAGGCGTCGCCGAACGGCTGCTATGCTCGCGGCGACATGCTCACCCGCCTCGAAGTCGACGGCTTCAAGTCCCTGCGCGACTTTTCCGTCGATCTAGAGCCGTTCACCGTGTTTCTCGGGCCCAACGGTGCTGGGAAGTCAAACATCCTCGAGGCGCTGTCGCTGCTGTCGCGCCTGGCGACGATGCCGATCGTCGACGCGTTCAAGGGCGGCCGCGGTCTCCCGGGGGATCAGTTCTCGCGCTACGTCGATGAGCGGAGCCACCAAATTCGCTTCGCCGCGGAGTTCTTGTTGTTCGGGAGCTACGCCAAGTCCACAGGCTTCGCACCGCACCCGCGGGGACGATTTCGCTACGAGCTCGTCATCGCGCGGGAGACCCGGGCGTCGGGCACCGAGCACTTGAGCGCGAGCCACGAGCTGCTCCGGACGATGACGAGCGCCGAGGACACCTGGGTCGTGGCACACCCCGAGTTCGCCGAGCTGGTGAAGCCGAGCGATGAGGCCGAGAATCAGTTCACCGTCGATCGCTCCCAGGTGACGCTGATCCCCCAGATATGGCCAGAGAAGCTGCGCCCAGACCCCCGCCGCACGCTGCTCGGCCGCGACGAGCTGCAGTCGAATCAGTCCGCGAGCGTTCACCTGGTCGCCGACAACCTCGCGGCGTGTCAGTGGCTCCGTCTCGACCTCGCTCACCTCGCTAGCACCAGCGATCGAGTCGACACCGACGGCCTGCGTCCCGATGGCTCCAACCTCCCCACGGTGCTCGCCGATCTCCCCCCGCCCCTGCTCGGGGAGATCCGCGCCAGCCTCGTCGCGCTCGTACCCGGGCTCTCCTCGGTGTCCGTGGTTCCTGCTCAGGAGGCGCTGAGCCTCGAGTTCGAGCTTTCTGGGGGGGAGCGGGTCCCGGGGCGCCTGGCCTCGGACGGGACCTTGCGCCTGCTCGCGCTGCTGACCGCCCTGCGGCTCGAGCAACGCCCCGCCCTCATTGGGATCGAGGAGCCCGAGAACGGCATCTTCCCCGGCCGGCTCAGCGTGCTCGTGGAGCTCCTGCGCCAGGAGGCCGGACGCAAGCTGCACGAGGAGCCCGGATTCGCCGACGCGCGCCTCGCAGGCAGCGGCGGTGCCGAGTTCGGTAATTTGATGAGCGACTTTCTCCCGCCGCAGATCTTGCTCACGACCCACTCGCCGCTGTTGCTCGCAATGTTGCGCGAGCACCCGGAGCACCTGCGCTTCGTCGACACCGTGCACCGCGACAGGCGTCGGGTCACTCGCGTCCGCAAGGTAGGCTCGGTCAGCGCCGATCGTCGGCACCTCGTGGTCTCGCCCCGAGAGATCGACGAGCTCATGAACACCGTCAAGAGCGGAGGTCCCCCATGATCTACCTGCGAGCGGGGCTCTACGCCGAGGGACCTACCGACTACTATTTCCTGTGCCCGCTGCTCAACCGAATGCTTCGAGAGATCGCGGCGCAGCTGTTCCCGGGCGCAAACGAGATTGAAGACACCCGGGGGATCGACAGCTCCGGCGGCGAGAAGACCCGAGCCGATCGCATCGCCGCAGCCGTACGGGACAACGAAGATCTCATCGATATCCTGATCATCCACGCTGATGGCGCAGGAAATCCCGCCGCCGTGATCCGAGAGCAAGTCGCGCCCGGTATTGAGGCCGCCCGAACTGCCATCCCCAACAAGCCCATCCCCGCGATCCCCTGTGTCCCGGTCCGGGAGATCGAGGCGTGGTTGCTCGCAGACGAGAGCGTCTTCCGCGAGCAGCTCGGCGTCGAGGTTGCTCTACCGGCGGCTCCCGAGCGCGAGCTCGACCCCAAGAGGATCCTGCGTGAGCGACTGCCGTCCCCGCGTGGGAGCGCACCCGGCATTCCCTACACGCTGTTTGGTGAGCAGGTGAGCCTCGCGGCGCTCCGACGTCTCGCCGCGTTCACCGAATTCGAGGCGGCCCTGACCCAGCTCGTCCGCAGCTTTGGTCCTGGCAGGAGCTGAGCCATTTCCGAGCCCGGCAAACCACATTTCGTGTCGGCTGGCCCCGCGTAGCGCAGATCGAGCGGAGGTCCCCCGCTCGCAAACCTTCACATCCAGTGCAGCACCGCCGTCTCGTCACCGCAGCGCTCGAGCCCGGCGGTAATCTCCGCGAGCTCAAAGTAATTCGCCACCCCAAACACCCCCGCCCGGTGGTCTGGCTTGGCGAGCCAGGCCTCCACGGCCGCCCCGACCCCCAGCGCGGTCGCCTGCTGTCCGTCTTCGAAGCTCAGCCAGCACCCGCGCTCGCTGCTGGTGTTGCGGTCCGCGATCGCCACCAGCTCCACGCGTGACTCGACCGTGCGCAGCAGCCAGGCGCGCAAGATCACCAGCTGCCACGTCAACACCCACGCCAACGGTCGCTTGGCGACGCGCAGCAGCCACGCGACCCAGGCCAGCGCGGCGAAGTTGAACAGCAGCCAGCTGGGCGTCAACGCGAAGTGAGCGATGACCGTGGGCACGCCGGTCGCGTGGCGGATCAGCGCGGTGTCGGGCAGGGCGAAGTTGATCGATCGGGCCGAACCGTCGGCGAAGGGCAGCGCCGTGCCCGGGCCCAGCGCGGTCCTGGACTGCAGGCGCTGGCCTCGGTCCCACCGAAACGCAGGCGTGAACAGGCTCTCGGCCATCAGCGCGCAGTTGGCCGGACCCGCGCCCGACAGCGGCGAGATCCGGATACCGAGCTCGATGCTGTCACACTCGGGCGCACGCTCGGCGACGGCCCGCGCGAGCACGGTGCTGATCCCCGGGAACACGCCGACGCCCAGGATCACGGTGCCCTTGGCCGCGGCGTTGGCCTCTGGACGATCGAGCGCGAGCAGCCGCTCGATCGTGGTTGGGTCGGCGCCCATCTCCAGCCAGGTCCCGCCGTGGGCGAGGATATGGGCGATCGCGGCGTCGGGCGGCGCGTTCACGCTGTCGCTGCAGTTGATGATCAGCTCGAAGCCCGCGAGGGCGCCGAAGGTCTCGGGGCGCGAGAGATCGAGCACGACGTCGCCCGAGCCAGACCGCGAGCCGATCGAGACCTCGTGCGCGCGGGCGAGCTGCGCCACGACCCGGGCTCCGTAGTACCCCGTGCCCCCGATGACCAGGATCCGGCTCATGCCAGATTCTACCTGGGTTTATCGGGCGTCACTCATCGGACCCAGTCGCCAGCGTCGATGTGTCTCCCTCGGGCAGGCCCAGCTCACGCGCCAACAGCAGCCTCCGCATGGTCTTGCCGCTTCGAGTCCGGGGCGGCCCGTCGCAGAACTCGAGCTCGCGCGGGGCCGCGACCAGGCCGAGGCGCGCGCGGCCAAAGCCGAGGAGCTCGCGGCGCAGCGCCTCCCGGGCCGCGAAGCCGGGCGCGAGGGTGACGAAGGCCTTGATACACGCACCGTCGACCGGATCCGGCTTGCCGATCACCGCCACCTCGGCGACGGCCGGGTGTTGGAGCAACGCGCTCTCGACCGCGAATGTGCCGATCAGGTGGCCAGCGGACTGGATCATGTCATCGGCCCGCCCGACGAACCAGATGTAGCCGGCAGCGTCGCGCGAGGCCAGATCACCGCTGAGGTACCAGCCGTCGACAAAGCAGCTTTCGTGGCGCTCCTCCTGATCGAGGTACGCACGAAACATCGAAGGCCAAGGCGCGCGCACGGCCAGCTCACCGACGGCGCCGGGCTCATCGATCAGCCGGACCCCGCCAGCGACCCGGGTGACGATACCGACCGTGACGCCGGGCAGCGGCTTGCCCATTGACCCCAGCACGACCGGCATCGAGGCATAGTTCGCAATCATGATGCTGCCGGTCTCGGCCTGCCACCAGTTGTCGTGGATCGGCTGACCGAGCGCCTTGATGCTCCAGCGGACCGCCTCGGGGTCGAGCGGCTCGCCGACGCTGGCGATGAAGCGCAGCTTCGACAGATCATACTCGCGGCTGAGCCCAACACCTGCGCGCATCAGCGACCGGATCGCCGCGGGTGCGGTGTACGAGACCGTGACCTGCTGTTGCTCGACGATCTGGCACCAGCGCCGCGCGTCGACGTTCGCCTCGTCGACGATCATGGTCACACCATGACAAAGCGGCGCGATGATGCTGTACGAGATCCCGGTCACCCAGCCGGGATCGGCCGTACACCAGTAGACGTCGCCGGGCCGCAGATCCAGCGCCAGGCGTGCGCTGCTGTGGTGGCCGACCACCGCCTCGTGCACGTGCAGGACCCCCTTCGGCTGACCGGTGGTCCCGCTGGTGAAGTGCAGCAACGCGGGGTCCTCGGGGTTCGTCGGCGGAATCTCGTAGACATGGCTCATGTCTCGCAGCGCCGCCGCGAGCGAGCGCGTGCCCTTGGGCGGCGCGAGATCGAGATCCATGTCGAGCAAGAGCACGTGCTCGAGCTCGGGCAGACGGTCGCGCAGCGCAGCGAGCTTGCTCGCGTACAGGCGCTCGGTCGTGACGATGACCTTGGTCTTGCTCGAGCCGAGTCGCGCCACGATCGGCTCGGGCTCCAGCCCGGGAGACAGCGGGCAGAACACCGATCGATGGGCGAGGGCGCCGAGCGCCGCGACATACAGGTGCGGCAGCCGACCGGCGAACGAGCACACCGTAGCACCCGCGCGGACGCCCAGCGCATCGAGCAGGTTCGCGAATTGGGCGACCTTGCGCGCGAGCTCGGCGTAGCTGTATTCCACGATCGCGCCGCGCTTTCCCAGCCAGCGCAGCGCGACAGTGTCAGCGAGCGGGCTTCTGGCGTGGCGCATGACGGCTGCATGGGCGATGTTGAGGCCGCCGCCCGGCAGCCCGGCGAGCTCGGCGCGGGCGTCCGCCCAGTCAAAGCCGGTTCTCGTGGCTTCATAGTCGGGCATATTGACCGGAGTGGAGTCGAGCTTTTGAATGAGCGAGCTGATGATGTGCGCCATGCGTGGGAATTTCGTGATCGAGGTATGCGCAGGCTAGGTGAGAGAGCGGGGTCAGGGCAGCGAAAACTCCACGGTCTCGCGAAGATCCGGTCGCAAACGCTGCGGGCTGCACCAACCAGCCACTATGCAAATTCGTGACAGGATACGCAGTCGACGGAGAGTGTTATGAAAGAAAAGTATGGAACCCTGCAAGTAACTGGAACTGGTGACATCAAGGTGGCTCCCGACGAGGCCGTCGTCAAGCTACGCGTGCTCACCGAGGGCAAGACCGCGTCCGAGGCGGTCGCCATGGCCGCCAAGCAGACCGACGCCGTGCTCAAGGCGGTGTCGGCCCAGCCCAACCACGGCGTGACGACCACGGGCCTCGGCGTCAGCCCGGTCATCACCTACGATCCAAAGACCAATGTCCCTTCGATCGTCGGCTTTCGGGCCAGCAACGGGGTGCAGATCAGGACCAAGGTCAGCTACGCCGGGCAGGTGTTCGACGCGGGTGTCAAGGCTGGCGCCAACCAGAGCAGCGGCATTGATTTCCGTCTGCAGGACGAGACCCCATTTCGAGAAGATGCCCTGCGCATGGCCGTGAAGGCGGCTTGCAAGGAGGCGCGACTGGTGGCCAAGTCCGCCGACGTCGAGATCGAGGGGCCCGAGATGATCGAGATCGATCCTCGTCCGACGCAGCTGTTCTACCGGGCACAAGCGCTCGAGGCCAAGTCAGTGGCGACCCCGGTGATCCCCGAGGACCTCACGGTCTCCGCCTCGGTGCAGATCAAGTTCCGCACCAAGGGCTGAGTCCTCGCGCCAACGAGCGTTCCAGTACACCAAGGCGCCCGCAAGCGGGCCAGAAGCCTGGCCCGAGACAGCCACTAAGCCTCGCGGGCTTTGATGATCAGGTACTGCAACCGGGCGGTGTCCGAATGGTTGATGATCTCCAGGGTCTCACCCAGCGGCAGGTACACCACATCGCCCGGTCGCAGCCCAAATTGCTGCTTACCCACGACCGCCTCGCCGAGCCCCTCGATCCCCACGACGATCTCCGGGAACTCCTCCTGTAGATGTCGCCCGACTCGCCCGCCGGGCTCGAGCTCGCACGCGAGCACGGCGGTGAAGGGCGGAGCGCTGCGGCGCAGCAAGTTCCAGACCTTGACCGTGCCGACCCCACCAAACAGGTTCTGGCGTGGGTCGGGGGCGCCCTTGCTGTCGATCTCCATTACTGGGCGAGCTTTCGGACCTTCTTGACGAGCTCGTCTTGCACGGCGGGCTTGTCCTTGAGATCGGGGTTGGGGGCCATGGCCTCGTTGAGACCGACCGACGCGCCGCCTTCGACGATGACCTTCTTGATCCGCTCGTTGTCGGTGGTGGCCTGCCAGGTCGGATCCTTGAACGACCGAGGCTTGACCGCGAGCGCGGCCGCGCCCGGACCGTTGCCGCCGCCGTCCGGGCCGTGACAGGTGACGCAGCGCTCCTGCCAGACCTTCTCCGCTTCGGCCGCGGCCTCAGCGTTGGCGTCGCCCTTGCCGTTGCAGGCGGTGGCGAGGCCGACGAAGACGAAACTCAGTGCGAGGGTGCGGGACCGGGACATGGGCCGGAGTGTAGATAAATTGGAAAGCGCCAACAGGGGGCAGCGACGCAAGCTTTGCAGAAGTTTCTCGTGAAGCCCGCGTGGTGATCGCGGCTGCATGGTCCAAGACGGGCGGAAAATCGAGTCGTGCAGCGCGCGGGCATGTTATGTCACTGCGCATGAACCGCGCCATCCTCTCGCGCCACCTCCTTCGCACGGTCGCGCTCTCGGGTCTCCTGCTCGCTTGCCGCACGCCGGACACGACGTCGCCGATCGACGACACGGCCACGCCGCCAGTCGAGGAGCTGACGGCCGCGCAGATCTTGGCGGCGTCGGAGCTGCCGCCGTTGGTCGAGACGCCGCTCGCGGACGACGAGATGGCCGTGACCGTGCACCGCCTGTCCAACGGCATGACCGTGTACATCAGCACGGATCGCCAAAAGCCGCGGTTCTCGGCGTGGATCGCCGTGCGCACGGGCAGCCGCAACGATCCCGCCAGCTCGACCGGCTTGGCCCACTACCTCGAGCACATGTTGTTCAAGGGCACCGACGACTACGGAACCTTGGACCTCGAGGCCGAGCAGGTTCACCTCGACGCGATCGAGCAGCTCTACACCGAGCTGCGCGGCGCCGACGAAGCTCGCCGCGCGGAGATCTTCACCGAGATCGATCAGCACACCCAGGCGACGGCCGCGTACGCGATCCCCAACGAGCTCGATCGCATGTACGCGGCGCTGGGGATCGAGGGCGTCAACGCGTTCACCAGCAACGAAGTCACGGCCTACATCGGTGACGTGCCCTCGAACCGGCTCGACGCGTGGGCCAAGATCGAGGGCGAGCGCTTCTCGGATCCGGTGTTCCGGCTGTTCTATCCCGAGCTCGAGGCGGTCTACGAAGAGAAGAACCTGTCGATCGATCGGCCCGAGAGTCGGATCTGGGACACGCTGCTGCTGACGCTGTTTCCCCAGCATCCCTACGGCACCCAGCCCACGATCGGCGTGGTCGAGCACCTCAAGAACCCCGCCTACTCCGACATGGTCCAGTACTTCGAAGACTGGTATGCGCCCAACAACATGGCGGTGATCCTGGCCGGGGACATCGACGCTGCGACCGCGCTGCCCGTGCTCGAGGCGAGCCTGGGCCAGATCCCGCCGCGCAGCATCGGCACCAAGGCGCCCGCTGACTTGCCGCCACTCGCGACCCGCGTCGCCCACGACGTCATCGCCGAGGGCGAGCAGAGCGTGACCATGGCGTGGCGCACCGTCGAGGTCACCCACGCCGACGAGCCCGCGCTGGTCGTGGCGGACTGGCTGATGGACAACTCCAGCAGCGGCCTGCTCAACCTCGAGCTCGAGCTCACGCAGAAGGTCCAAGATGCCGGCTCGTGGGCCAGCCACCTCAATGAGGCCGGCTACTTTGGCGTGCGCGCGACCTTGCAGCAGGGCCAGACCCACGCCGAGGTCGAGCAGCTGTTGACCGGGGTGATCGCCAAGCTTCAGGCGGGCGAGTTTGCCCAGGCCGACATTGACGCGATCAAGCTGCACGAGGACATGCACGACAAGCGGACGCTCGAGAGCAACCGGGGGCGGGTCGGGCGAATGATGGAGTCCTACATCGAGCGGCGTTCGTGGGCAGATGTGATCGCGCGTAATCAGCGGCTGCGCGCCGTCACGCGCGAGGACGTGATTCGCGTCGCGAACCAGTATCTGGGCGCCGAGTATGTGGTCATCAACCGCAAGTCGGGCAAGCAGGATCTGCCCAACATTCAAAAGCCCAGCATCACGCCGATCGACATCGACGCCACCCGCGAGAGCCAGTTCTCCGCCGACATCAAGGCGATGCCCGCGAGCCAGCTGGAGCCCGAGTGGCTGGTCGAGGGCGAGCATTACGAGCACCTCACGCTGCCGGCCGGCCCGCTGGTCGCCGCTCGCAACTCCCGCAATGATCTGTTCTCGGTGAAGTATCGGTTTGACCGTGGTCACCGCAAAGCTCAGATGCTGTGTGTGGCGCTCGATCTGCTCGAGCGCTCGGGTGCGGGCAATACCTCGGCCGAGGAGCTGCAAAAGCAGCTGTTCGCGCTGGGCACCAGCGTGAGCTTTGGCTGCGGCTCCGAGTACACCAATGTCGACATTGACGGGATCGACAAGAACCTCGAGCAGAGCGTGAAGCTGGTCGAGTCCTGGATCCGGGATCCCAAGTTCGACGACGAGACCCTCGCGGGTCTGCGGACCAACCTGATCAGCGAGCGCAAGGACGAGCTCGACGACTCCGACTCGCTCGCCCAGATGTTGTCGGCGTATGCCAGCTACGGCGATCGCAGCGCCTACCTGCGCCAGCCCAGCAACGCCGCGATCAACAAGGTCACGGCCAAGCAGCTGCGCAAGCAGCTGACCAGCTTCCCTGACTTCACCCACACCACGCTCTACTATGGCCCGCGCACGCCAGCCGAGGCCGCCAAGGTCGTGGGCATGGGGCGCAAGCACAAGCCCGCGGGCGCCCGCGAAAAGCGGCAGTTCCGGCCTGGGGGCGAGGGCACGACGATCTACTTCTTGCACAAGGACGTGGCCAAGTCCGCGGTCTCGGTGGCGATCCCCCAGGGTGTGCTGCCGCGCGATCAGGTCCCGGTCTCGGAGTATTTCGGCCGCTATCTGGGCGGCGGCATGAGCTCGCTGATCTTTCAGGAGATCCGCGAGGCTCGGGGCCTGGCCTACTACGCGTACGCCTACGTCGCGCGGGGGAGCATCCCGGCTGACGAGTGCGCGCTGGTGGGTGGCATGGGGACCCAGGCTGACAAGACCGTCGACGCGCTCACGACTTACCTCGAGCTGCTGCGCGAGCGGCCGATCGACGGGAATCGGCTGGGGCAGACCCTCGAGTCGCTCGAGGCCGACTATCGCTCGAGCCGCATTGATCCGCGCTGGATTGTGCTGTGGGTCGACAGCTGGGACCGCGAGGGTGAGAAGCAGGATCCGCGGCCGTGGGAGTGGGAGCAGATCCAGGCGCTGGGGGTCGAGCAGGTTCAGACCTTTGCGAGTGGGGTCGCGGATCGGCCGGCGATCATCAGTATCGTGGGTGATCGGAGTCGGGTCGACCTCGCCGCGCTCGCCAAGCTCGGCACCGTGGTCGAGGTCGAGCCCGGGCAGCTGACCAGCTACGGGGCGTTTTGATCATGGCCGACCTCGGAGCTGTCGAGCTGGAGCGGGTGTTGGTCGACGCGCTCGCGCCGACGCCCGACGCCGTGTTGGTCGATGAGCCCGACTGGGTTCAGCTCACCACGCCCTCGTCGCCGCACCCGAACCGCAATGGTGTGTTCTTGGCTCGGCTGGGCCCGGAGCTGGCGGACGCGCGCATCGCCGAGATCAGGAGCTCGCACGTGGCGCGCGGGGCTGGAATGCGGTGGATCGTCGGCCCCAGCAGCACGCCTGACGATCTATCGGAGAGGCTCGAGCGCGCTGGAGTCCCGCGCCTGGCGAGCGCGCTGGGCATGCACATGCGTGTACCCGAACAGCCACCTGCGCTGGTTGAGGGTGTGGAGCTGCGCCAGGTCGGAGTGGGGGACATCGCCAGCTTCGGCGAGGTCAACGCGCGGGCGTGGGAGCGGGGCGCGGCGTTTCGCCGCGAGTGCGAAGACTTCATGACACAGGCGCTCAGGCGCGAGGCCAACACACTGCGATCATGGTTGGTCTATCGGCACGACGAGCTGGTCGGCACCGCAATCTTGCGCCTGCTGCCGGGACTTGGCTACCTACAGGGCGCCGCGGTCGTGCGTCAGCACCGGCGACAGGGCATGTATCAGGCGCTGCTCGATCATCGACTTGGCGTGCTGCGAGCGCAGGGCATCGAGCATGTCGTGGTGTGGGCCGATGAGGCGACCTCGGCGGGCGTGTGTCGACGCGCCGGGTTTGTGCCCAAGTGTCGCGCCGTGTTCCACGAGCTGCCGGCGGCTACTGGGGATTTGGCGTGAACCCGCGGATCGCGATGAGCCGGTTGCCGCCGCCGAAGGTCGTGAACAAGAAGTCGCCGCTGTAGGGGTCGAGGAACGCCCCCTCGGCGCCGGTCAGCCCGGTCACGAAGTCGCGGCGGCTGGCGTTGACCGGGTCGCCGTTGTCGTCGGTGTCGTAGGCCGCGAGCTTGCCGGCCGAGTACTCGGACACCAGCAGGCCTTCGACCGGGAACCCTGGGTTGGCGTCGGCGATGTGGACGAAGCCCTCCGGCCCGCCGACGATCGTGGTCTCGAGCGTGGCCGAGAGGATGTCGAAGGTCCCGTTGTTGTCGGGCGAGATCGCAACCGAGTACCACTGCCCGCCCGACCACGAGACCATCTTGAGCTGGCCCTCACCCGCGAAGCCGGGGGGCACGAAGTTGAGGCCGCCGGGCGATGACACGATGTTGAATTGCGCGAGGCTGATGATCTTGTCGGTCGCGAAGTTGCCGAGCTGTTGCTGGCCAAGCTCGTTGTTGGGCCAGCGGGCCAGGAACAGCACGTCGTTGGGGCCGTAGGTCACGCCGCCGTCGTTGTAGGCCGCCTCGGCGAACTCGACGATCGGGACGCCGGCCCAGCCGGTCACGTGGCAGTCGAGGTCGCGCGTGATGTCGACGGCGTAGAGCTTGCCGTTCGCCGTGTTGGCTGCGCCGCCGATCAGCAGCTTGTAGGGATCGTCGATCTTGACGGTGAGGCCGCCCCAGTTGCTTGGGACGTTGGGGAGGTTGCCGAGGTCGTAGCACTCGTAGTGGGGTTCGAACTCGTCGGCGAACATGATGCCAACGTCGTCGCACTCGACCGGCGGGTTTGGGGGGAGCTGTTCGATGCACTGGAAGTCGCCGTCGCCGTCGCCATCGCCATCGCCATCGCCATCGCCGTCGCCGTCGCCATCGCCATCGCCGTCGCCGTCGCCGTCGCCGTCGCCGTCGCCATCGCCGGGGTCACCATCGCCGTCGCCGGGGTCACCATCGCCGTCGCCGGGATCACCATCGCCGTCGCCGGAGTCGCCATCGCCGTCACCGGAGTCGCCGTCGCCGTCGCCCGTCGTGCTGGTCTCGCCTGCACCCTCGGCCTCGGTGGCGCCGGTATTGGTGCACGCGGGCGCGACCCACAGCAGCGAGGAGGACCACAGCATCAGCAACCCAGCGCGACGTGTCATCGGGCCACTATAGCCGTCGCCGCGGCCGGACCGCAGATATTCTCGATCGATCTCATGTTTGGGGGCGAACCGCGCGAGGCGGCTCGCCTGGCTTCCCGGCCTCCCACGCCGGCCTGAGGACCGGCTTTGCCCGATCGGCCACGGTCTGAAACAATCGCTGGGCGTGACCCGCAAGACGAAGACCCATGAGCCCGATTCCAGCACCTTGCGTGTGGGGCTGCTCGGTGGCTGGGGCGGTCTCGATCCTTGGGAGGCGCAGGACCTGTCGGGTGTGATCGTTCGCAACCAGTGCTTCGAGACGCTCTACACTCGGACCGGCGGCGCGATCGTGCCGGACACCCGCTACCTGGCACACGAGCTGCGGCTCGAGACGATCGCGCTGACGGGGATGCCGCGCTACTCGGTTCGGCTGGTCGACGATCTGCTGTTCAGTGACGGGACGGCGGTCCAGCCAGAGGACGTCGCGGCCTCGCTGCAGCAGGTGGCGCCGCTGCGCGCGGTGTCCAAGGTCAACGCGGCCGGTGGGCGCCGGGTCCAGTTCAACTGCCTCGAGCGTGATGTCGTGTTGGAACCCCACCTCGCGCAGATCTGGAGCGTGATCGGGAAGCGCGGGGCCAAGCACTGGATCGGGACGGGGCCGTACGCGATCGTGGATGAGAAGATCGCGGCGGCGGGTAAGGTGCTGACGCTGGAGCGCAATCCGCATTGGGTCGCGGGTCGGCGCGCAAAGCCGGCGATCGAGCGAATCGAGTTTTGGGCGTATCCGCTGGATGAGGACAATAAGCCGAGCAAGCTGCGGGAGGCGCTCGAGAGCGGTGAGATCGACTTTACGATGATGCTGCCGCGGGAGGTGGCGAAGGGGTTGCAGGGGGTTCGGAAGGTCTATCAGCCGGGGCAGAGCACCGCGTTCTTGGCGTTTGGGTGTCGGCGGCCGTGGTTGAAGAACGCTGCGGTTCGGCGGGCGCTGTCGGCTGCGATCGATCCGTGGGCGATCGCGCGGACGAGCCATGATAATCCGGCGGCCTTTGCCGCGCGCGGGTTGCTGCCGCCTGCGCTCGCGCTGAATCGGCGTAGCTTGCCGAGCTATGGGGAGGAGATCGCTGCGAAGGCGCTGGCGGAGATCGGGGACAAGCCGACCTCGCTGCGGATGTTGGTGGTCTGGGGGCCGCGTCCTTATCTGCCGGATCCGCTGGGGGTGGCTGATGTGATCGCGGAGCAATTTGGGGTGCTGGGGATTGGGGTGATCATTGAGCAGGCGGAGAGTCCGGAGGCGTTTTTTGAGGCGGTTCGTCGGGGGGGGCATGATCTGATCCTGTCGGGGTATATTGCGGAGACGCCTGATCCGGTGGATTTTTTGGCGGCGCTGCTGTCGTCGAAGCGGATTCCGAAGGCGGGGACGCCGATGGCTAGTACTACGAATCTGGGGGGGTATGCGGATCCGGAGATGGACCGGCGGCTGGCGGTGGCGCAGCGGGAGCTGGGGGAGTTGGGGGCGGTGGTGGAGTTGTTTGAGGAGGAGTGGCCGTTGGTTCCGTTGATGTATGGGGCTAGTGTGGCGGTGCATAGCTGGCGGGTGCGGGACTTTGAGATGGATCCTCGGGGGATTCCTAGCTTTGCGGAGCTGCGGTTGGATTGATCTCGGGGCCCCGGACTGATCTCGGAGCCCCGGACTGGGAGTCTCTGGTCGCGCAGCAACCCGATGAGGTCGGAGTTGGGCTTCCGACGACACTCGAGTCACAAGTTCACGCTCACTTTCGCCCAACGAGGGCCGATAAACGAGATTAATTACCCCGCGACCATGCCCTTTTACTAGCCAAACCAATACACAACGACGGAATGGCTTGCGCGACTCCGTCTCACCCCATATGCACAGCCGCTACGGCGCCTGCGGGGCCACATCGACCCCTGCGAAACGTCGCATCCAGTAGGTGCCGGCCGGAAACAGCGCCGGCTTACCCGCAAGCAGCAACGCCCGCGCTGCCGCATACTTTTTCTCCCACTCCCGGTCACGTGGCAGCTGGGCCAGCACCAACTCCCGAATCGAGGCCGCATGCTTTGGCGCGACCGTAAACCGCTTCTTGAAGGTCTTTGGCGCCTTGTTCCAAGACTGCCGAGCGAGCTTAGTTAGCCCCATGAACCGTCGATTTTGCGCGGCCATGCTTCGTTGAATCTCGAGCTCGCGCTGACGCACCTCCGCCATCAATTTGTCGTATAGCGCATCGTCGTCGAGTTCGGGATGGACCGGCGGCCGAACCAGCGTGAGCGAGAGCTCCTCGGGCATGTCGCCCTCTTCATCAAACAGGCAGTCCGGGCGTTTGAAAGTGCGGGTCTCTCCGAAGCGCCAGCCGATCGTGGTGAACCCAGGCCACAGGCGCGCCCACTTGACCAGTCCATCTTTGACCGGATTGGTGAGCGTGTAGACGAGGTCCACGAGCGAATGGTCATCGGCTGGTCGTTGGGTGTCGCAGGGGCGAGCGCCGCTCCAAACACTGTCGTCTCGAACGAGCTGGGCATTGCGGCCACGCGCGATGAGACTGTGCAGGAGCTGCTTGAAGGCTCCGAAGTTGGCGTCGGGATCGGTGATGTCCGTGTGATGGTGGTTGGACATCCAGAGGCTGGCATGGATCTGGACTCCGTAGAGTGCCGCCGCGCGGGCAAGGCAGTAGCCAATCAAGTTGTTGAGCTCGGTGGGATTCGCTTCTGGGGCAAACATCATCAGCTGGCCCGCGCAGCGCCGGTTGACCTTGTACCGGCTGCCGGGATAGATCGGGCGCGCACGGACCCGTGGATAGTCACGGGCTTGCCCCCGGGCTCGGTTCTTGGCGCGACGGGCGGCACTGGCTTGTTTTTGCTCGGATGTGGCCACGAGATGGGTATCGGCCCGCGCGGGCTTGTGTTGCAGAGTTTCTGCATGTCGCGGACTACCTATCCAACCAGTGAGCTGGAGTCGGGGCGCGTGCTCCTGTCAGCGGAGGATCAGAGGGCTGGTGTGTCGCGGGCATCGCGCCTCCTCACGGTGTTCTGAGATCAAGAGGAAGACTCCGAGTCCGGAAGCCGACGTCAAAAGGAAGACTTCGAGTCCGGAAGCCGACGAGACTACTGGACGAGCGAGCAGGGTGATCTGAGGATCAAAAGGAAGACTCCGAGTCCGGAAGCCGACTCCGGAAGCCGGTCGACGAGACTCCGAGTCCGGAAGCCGGTCAGAAGCCGCACCACCCCCCACGGGCGCGCGCACGCTGCGGATCCCGCAGCCCCCCTCACCCCAAACCTCAACCG
>NZ_PVNL01000112.1 GCF_002994635.1 Enhygromyxa salina
CCCCAAGCCCCCCAACCGAACCATTGTCGGCGTGGGCACAGTCCCTCCGCCGCGCCCGTCGGCCCCCGCTCCCACGGCTCGGCTCGAAAAGTCTCGAGATGACGTCCGCGCGCAGCAGGCCGCCGCCGCGCCAACGGTCCCGAACGTCCCGTCATCCCACGCGCCCGCGCCCGCGCCCGGCTACGGACCTACCGATCCCGGTTTTGGCCCCGGTTCCGGTCCCGGCGTCGGTCCAGGTGTCGGTCCCAGCAACCAACAGCCCCGCTCCCCCGCCGAGGCCCGCGCGACCGCAGAAGACTTCCAAGAGTCCCGCTACAAGCACACGCAGATGGCCGGGACCGAGGGCCTGACCGAGCCGGGCGCCGATCAGCCCCGGATCCGGCTGATCCCCGGCAAGGTCGTGCCAGGCACCCGCTACCGAATCATCCGTTGGCTCGGCGAAGGCGGCATGGGGGTCGTCTACGAGGCCGAGCACGTCGACATCGATCGCAAGGTCGCGCTCAAGATCCTCCGCTTCGATCTCTCGCAAGAGCCCAAGATGGCCCAGGTGTTCCGCGACGAGGCGCGGGCAGCCAGCCGCATCGGCTCCAAGAACATCGTCGAGATCTACGACTTCGGTGAGCTGTCCGACGGCCGCCTGTTCTTCTGCATGGAGCTGATCCCGGGCGGGGATCTGGTCCCGCCAACCGAGGAAGACTGGATCGAGCCGCCGCGGCTGATCGGCCTGCTCCGCCAGATCTGCAAGGGCCTGTCGGTCGCGCACAAGGCCGGCATCGTCCACCGCGACATCAAGCCGGAGAACATCATCCTGGTCGAGGGCGAGGGCCGCGAGGTCGTCAAGATCGTCGACTTTGGGATCTCGGCGATGCTCGCGGCCGGCCAAGACGAAGGCAACACGATCGCCGGGACACCGCACTACATGGCGCCCGAGCAGATCACGGGGATCAAGTTCGACGGTCGGCTCGACATCTACGCGGCCGGCTGCATGGCCTACGAGCTGCTGGTCGGGTACCCGCCGTTTCTCGCCGAGAACATCCAAGAGCTCCTGCACCAGCAGCTCTACGAGGACCCCAAGCCGCTGGTCGAGTGTCGGCCCGATCGCGAGATCCCGGCCGAGCTCGCCGACGTGATCATGCGCTGCCTGGCCAAGGAGCCGGAGGATCGCTGGGCCAGCATGGACGACCTCGAGGCCGCGCTGTGCGAGGCCCAGATCGCGGCGGGCCTGACCACCCCATGGGACGACCTGCCGCTCCCGGACGTCGAGCCCGAGCGCCGCGAGCGGCTGCTCGCGGGCATGCCCAATCCCAACGCGATCATCATCCAGCAGGGCAACCGCTGGCTGTGGCCGCTGGTCGCCGGGATCTCGGCGCTGGTGATCGGGGTTGGCGTGACGTGGGCGCTCGTTGGCGGCAAGCCGACAGACGAAGAGCGCAGCCAGATCGACGCGCTCACGATCGAAGCGCGCGAGGCCGCGTCCAAGACCCAGTGGCTGCACCCGCCGCAAGACCAGCCAAGCGCCCCAACGGCGTACACGAAGATCCAGGAGCTCGAGGGGCTCGAGGGCTCGGCCGACAACGCGGGTGAAGAGCGGGCCGAAGAGCTGCGCACCGAGTTCGGGGCCACGCTCAACAACCTGGGCGATCGCTACTGGGACAGCCCCGGCGGTCAGGGCTTCGCGCGCGAGTACTACACGATGGCGCTGCTGTTCGATCCGCAGGACAAAGAGGCGTTCGAGCGCTCGGGGCTGACGCCCGCGCTGCTGGCCGACTACCAGGATCGTGCGTCCCGCGGCGAGTTCACCGAGGCCGAGCTGTCGGCCGCGCGCTGGCTCGACGTGTTCGCCGAGGACGACAAAGAGGTCGCCCGCCAAAAGGCGGAGGCGCTGCTGGCGATGGAGCTCGAGGCCAGCGCCAAGGACAACCGTGGGGCCGGCTCGCTGCTGATCCAGAGCCGCGCGCTCGAGGCCGCTCGCGGCGCTGGGATCGCGGTGACCAACGTCCCGGCGCCCCAGCCTGCTCAGCCCCAGCCCGACGCCGAAGATCCCGGCCCCGACCCCGACACGGGTGAGCTCGCTGTCGAAGAGGGCGAGACCGGGGACGAGACCGAGGCCGACGACAAGCCCGGCAAGCGCCCAGGTGGTCGCCGCCCCAAAGACGACGACGAGAAGCTCGGCAGCAACGCGCGTGATCCCAGCAAGGCCGACGCGCTCGCCCAGGAGGGCATGGCCGCGCTGCGAGCCGGAAAGCGCGAGCAGGCCAAGGACCTGTTCAACCAGGCGATCTCCTACGATCAACGCAACGGCACGGCGCTGATGGGGCTGTCCGACGTGTACTTCAACACGGGCTCCAGCCAAAAGGCCGTGCTCTACGCAGAGAAAGCCGTCAAGGCCTCGCCGAAGAACAGCGAGTACCGCATCAGCCTCGGCGACGCCTACTACGCGGTGCTGCGCTACCGCGACGCGCTCGACGAGTACAAGAAGGCCAAGGACTACGGCTCGTCAAAGGCCGACGCCCGGATCGCCAAGGCCCAGGGCAAGATCGGCGGCGGCTGAGCGTCGTCGCGCTCGCGAGTGGCTGACCCCGGTCGACGCGAGTATACATGCGGCGATGTCCTCGGAGCTCGTCCTGTGTTCGACCCGCGACGGCGTCACCACGCTGACGCTGAACATGCCCAAGCGCCTCAACGGTTGGACCCAACCGATGCTGGCAGAGCTGAAGCTGGCGCTGACTCGAGCCGCGAGCGACGACGAGACGCGGGCGGTGATCCTGACCGGCGCCGATCCCTACTACTGCGCGGGGGTCAACCTGGGCGGGACGATTCGGCTCGACCACCCGCGGCGGCTCCACGCCCTGATCGCCGAGCACAACGAGGCCCTGTTCAACGCCTTCCTCGAGTTCCCCAAGCCGATCCTGGTCGCGGTCAACGGGCCGGCGATCGGCGCGAGCGTGACCTCGGCGACGCTGTGTGACGGCATCATCGCGTCGGAGCGCGCGACCTTCTCCACGCCCTTCGCCGCGCTCGGTGTGCCAGCCGAGGGCTGCTCTTCAGTGCTGTTTCCGCGGATGCTGGGGGCCGCGACGGCGGACAGGATCCTGGGCGAAGAAGGGTGGAAGCCCACGGCCGCCGAGGCGCTCGAGATCGGGCTGGTTCAGTGGGTCGTCGCCCACGAGGAGCTGCTCGACGAGGCCCACGAGATCGCCAAGCGCTGGGCGGACGCCGGGACCGCGCGCCGGTTTCGCGGGGGGATCAGCCTCCACGAGCTGCAGGCCGCCAACGCCCGCGAGTCCCAGCAGATCGCCGACGCGTTCTTGGCCGCGCCGTTTCTGCGCGGGCAGTTTCGGTTCTTGTGGGGCAAGCGCAAGCGCGGACCGGCGCTGATGTTTCTGGCGCTGTGGCTGCTGCGTCCGATCTGGTCGCTGCTGCTGTAGGGTCGCGCCGTGCTCCCGCTCGTGACCCCAACCCCGACCGCGTGGGTCGAGCTCGTGCTCGCGAACTTCGACGAGTTCTTGCTCGATCACGCGGCCTGCGAGCGCAAGGCGTCGGCGACGGGCATGTCGTTCGTGGTTCGCTACCCGGATCGCACGGCCCTGCTCGAGCCGATGATCGCGTTCGCCCGCGAGGAGCTCGAGCACTTTCATCAGGTCTATCGGCTGATCGAGGCCCGCGGGCTCACGCTCCGCGCCGACGAGAAGGATCCCTACGTCGAGCCGCTGATCCGCTGGGTCCGCGGCGGTCGTGACGAGCGACTGCTCGATCGCCTGGTCATGGGCGGCGTGGTCGAGGCGCGTGGGTGCGAGCGGTTTGGGTTGGTCGCCGAGGCGCTGCCAGCCGGCGAGCTCAAGCAATTTTACGCGGAGCTGACCCGCTGTGAGGCCCGGCATGTCGGGCTGTTTCATCGCCTCGCCCGGCAGTGCTTTGACCGCGAGCAGGTCGACGCGCGGATCGCCGAGCTGCTAGTGCTCGAGGGCGAGATCATCGCTGGGCTGCCGCTGCGACCGGCGCTGCACTGAGCCTGATGTCGATCACCAAGTACCTCGACCGCCACGCCTCGGTTACTGCGGATCAGTGCGCGGGACTCGAGGCGTTCGGTCCGTGGGATCACGCGGTGGTGATCCCGGCTCGGCGCGAGGGCGCACAGTGCCTCGCCGCCGCACAGGCACCCGCGCAGCGACACGCGGTGGTCTGCGTGCTGGTCGTCAACGCGGGCCATGCTGCAGATGCTCCAGATGATCTGCAGGATCAGCTCGAGGGCACCCAGCTGCTCGAGGCCGTCGAGGCCCACCCCGAGCTGTGGCGTCGCGAGGGCGTGAGCCTGCACCGCGTGGGCTCGCTCGACGTCGTGCTGGTCGACTGTGTCCGCGGGGATCGTCGGTTTGACAGCAGCGACGGGGTCGGGCTCGCGCGCAAGATCGGCGCGGACCTGGTGTTGCGCCTGCATCAGCTCGGCCGGCTGCGCTCGCCGTGGATCCACTGCACCGACGCCGACGCGCGCCTGCCCGCCGAGCACTTCGAGCGGGTCGCCAGCTCGGGCGCCAACGTCATCGCAACCGTCGCACCGTTTTGGCACGAGCCCGGTGACGATCCCGAGGCCGACCTCGCGACCGCGCGCTACGAGCTGAGCCTGCGCTACTACGTCGCGGGCTTGCGCTTCGCCGGCTCGCCGTTCGCGTTTCACACGATCGGCAGCCTGATCAGCGTCGCGTGCTCGGCCTATGCGAGCGTCCGCGGGTTCCCGCGCCGTCAGGCGGGCGAGGACTTCTACTTGCTCAACAAGCTGGCCAAGCTCGGGATCGTGCGCGAGCTGGGCGGCGCCCCGGTCGAGATCCGCTCGCGTCGCTCGGCCCGGGTCCCGTTTGGAACGGGGCCGGCCGTGGCCGCGCTGATCAGCGGACAGGCGCTGCAGGTCTATGATCCACGCGTGTTTCAGGCGCTCGCCCGGGTGTTGCGATCGCTCGATCAGATCGTCAGCGGCGCGGGCCTGGGCGCGCTCGCGGAGCTCACCCGAGAGCTCGATGCGCCCCAGCTCCACGGCATGTTCGAGGCCGCGCAGACCCTGGTCGAGCGATACCCCCCAGCTCAGCTGGCGCAGCGGCTGCACGAGCGCTTCGATGGGTTCCGCACGCTCAAGCTGATCCACGAGCTGACGGCATCACGCTGGCCCAAGCTCGCGTGGCCCGACGCGGTCGCCCGCGCGCCGTTCATCGAGTTCAGCCCCGACCTGCCGATCGACGCCCAGCGGCGCGCGCTCTAGCAGGCCTACATCGACAAGCTCTCGAGCGCGCGCCGAACCGCGAGCGCGCTCGCAAACCGCTGGCTCGGCCGCTTGGCCAGCAGCGTCTGCAAGATCGCGTCGAGATCCGGGTGATCCAACCTCGGCTCGAACTCGGCCAGACTCGGGGCCGGCTCGGTCAGGTGCGCGCGCCACAGCTGCGTGATCTCGTCAGCCTCGAACGGCCGGCGCCCGCACAGCATCTCGAACAACAAGATCCCCACGGCGTACAGGTCAGACCGGTGATCGATCGGGTCCACGGGCTCGGGCACCATCTGTTCGGGCGCCATGTATTGTGGCGTCCCAAACACGACCCCGGTCCGCGTGAGTCGCTGGCACTCGTCGGAGCCCAGCACGTCGGTCAGCAGCTTGACCAGGCCAAAGTCGATCAGCTTGGCCTGCTCGTGGTCCCCGCTGCCGGCCAACAACACGTTCTCGGGCTTGAGGTCGCGGTGCACCATGCCAAATTGATGGGCGTGGTGCAGCCCGCTGAGCAGCTGAATCGCCAGCTTCACGGCCCGCGCGGGAGCCAGCGCGCCGCGCTCGAGCTCGGTCGCCAGGTCGTGACCTTCAATGAGCTCGAGCACGAAGAACAGGTGGCCCGCGTCGGTCACCCCGACCGCGTGCATCGCCGCGATGTTGGGGTGGGACAGGATCGCGTGGGCGCTGGCCTCTCGCTGGAACCGTGCGACGAGATCTCCTGAGGTGGCGACCTCGGCGTGGAGCCGCTTGATCGCAACCGCTTGCCCGCGCTCGTCGACGGCCCGGTAGACCTCGCCCATGCCGCCCTCACCGAGCAGCGCCTGCACGGTGTAGCGCTCGAGCACGGTCTCGCCGATCACTCGATGACGCTCGCCGACTGGCGGGACGGCGTCAAGACCGGGCGAGGCTCGTCACCGTCGAGCCAGGCGACGCAGCAGTTCCGCCCGGCGTACTTGGCTCGATACAGCGCCATGTCGGCGTGGTCGAGCAGCTCTTCGGGGCTCAGCTGCTGGTGCGGCGACTGCAGGGCGACGCCGACCGAGATCGTCTGCGGCCCGGGGTGGCCGAGCTTGCTCGCGTCGAGCCCCTCGATCGCGGCGCGCAGCCGCTCGGCCACCTGCAGACCCGTCGCGTAGTCGGTGTCGGGACACAGCACCGCGAATTCCTCACCGCCGTAGCGCGAGACCAAGTCCGACTTGCGGCTGTGATCGCGCAGGGCCTGCGACACCGCGCACAAGGTCTGATCGCCGACCAGGTGGCCGTGCGAGTCGTTGACCTCCTTGAACAGATCGAGGTCGAGCATCACCACGCACAGCGGCTCGCCCCGTCGAGCCGCGGCCGCCTGCATCTGCGGCAGTGACTCACGCAGGAACCGACGATTGAACAGACCCGTGAGCCCGTCATGCAGCGAGGCCGAGCGGACCTGGTCGACCATGCGGCCCATGCCCCAGCCGAACGCTGTCAACACGATCACGGTACCGACCGCGGAGTAGATCAGCGCCGCCTTGACGGCCTCGCTGGGCACGTCGACGCCACACCACTCGAATGTCAGCCACAGCCCCAGCGGCGCACCTGGTGCCAATCCCAGCCCAACCAGCGCCCACGTCCAAGAGGAGCCGCATCCGCCCCATTTCCTTGCCGCGCTGCGATCGAGCTCTTGCACCAACGACCAGGATAGCAGGCACCCCCGGTCCACACTTCGCGCAGGCGCTCGATTGCTTGGTATTGTCGCGCCCTAACCTGACTTCGCTGCGATGTCCGTTCTCCCCCTCTCGACTCGCGGGCGCTGTGCGTCCGCTGCGCTGGCCGTCGGCGCCGCGCTGCTCATCGCCGCTTCGGTGGGCCACGCCAGGGCGCCCGACCAGCCGCCGCCGCCCGTCGTCACGTGCCAGGTTCAGGTCGAGGAGCTGCCTGCGGTGTTGCGCATGGGCGGCGACTATCAACTATCTGTCGTCGCGTCCGAGCCAGGGTCCGAGCCCGTACGTGGGGACGCTCGCCAGCCGCTCCCCGTCAGCGGCGCGGCGCAGCTTCAGATCGACGAGCCGGTCACCGTGTGCTTGCACGGCGCGGCCTATCAAGGTGCCGTGCAGCTGTCGCCAGGTGACTGTGGCGGCGATCAGATCCACGTCATCTACGCGACACCCAAGCCCGCGAAGTTGTCGTTTCAGACGGGCGCCCTGCCGCTGTCCGAGCTCAGCATCAGCTGCGTCAGCGGCTGTCCCTACCAGACGAGAACCGTCGACAGCTTCCCCGAGCTGCCGTTTCCACGCGGCGAGCACGAGCTGATCGTGAAGCTCGAGTTCAGGGCTCGCGGGCATCGGCGCGCGGTCGAGGAATTCAAGCTCACACCCGGCGACAACTCGGTGCGCGTCAGCTTGCAGCGGTATTAATAAGTGTGGCTGCTCGCGCCGCTGTCGGCGGCGAGGCAGGCGACCACTGCGCCGGGTCCAAGGCGCTCGAGCAGCTGCAGCGCGCCGGCCAGGTTGGCCCCGGTCGAGTACCCGCCGAAGATCCCCTCGACCCGGGCGAGCTCCTGCGCGCACGCGATCGCTTCGGCGTTCGTGACGGTCAACAGGCCGTCGCAGTCCGCGGGATCAAACGACGAACGCGCCCGAGAGCCGCCACCGCGAATACAATGGCGAAGCTCCGTGATGTTGGCGCGGTCGAGCGCTGGCGGGCCCGGCGGCTCGATCGCCATGCACACGGTGCCCGGCTGCGCGGCCTTGAGCGCCCGCGCGATCCCGGTGAACGTGCCGCCCGAGCCCACCAGGTCGACGAATCCATCGATCGGCGCGTCGCTCTGGCGCAGCAGCTCCTGAGCCGTACCTTGCTCATGCGCCCGCACGTTCGCGCGCAGCTTGAAGCTGTCGACCCGGAAGTACCCGTGCTCGCGGACCAGCGACTGCGCGCGTGCCTCGACCAGCGCGAGGTCGCGGCTGCAGACCTGCCCTGGGACCGAGGCGGGATCTTGATCCACGAGCACGACCTGGGCCCCGCAGCTGCGCATCATCTGTGCGTGCGCGTGTGCGCTTGCGTGGCCACGGCTCATCACGGCGACGAAGGGGTGGCCGAGGACACAGCAGCTGATCGCCAGCCCCGCCCCGGTGGCGCCGCTGGTGATCTCGACGATCGTCTGCCCCGGCCGCAGCGCCTCGCTGCGACGCGCCGCGCGGATCATCTCGACCGCGACCCGGTCCTGCTTGCTGTGGCCGGGATTGAACCCCTCGAGCTTCATCACCACCAGGCCGTCGAGATCGCGACAGATCCGGCGCAGCGCCACCAGCGGGGTGTTGCCGATGGTCTCCAGCACCGAGTCGCACTGTGGCGGCGCGAGCTCGGGCCGAAACCCGTGGCTGCCACGGCGGGCCCGCGCGCGCGCAATGAAGATCGCCGTGTCGAGCCCACGCCACACGCACGCGGCCTCCATGTCAGCCTGTCGCAGCCACGCCAGGTGCTCGTCGACAGTCGCCCGACGCTCGACGGTTGCGCGCACGGTTGGCGCCCGCGCGAGCGCCCCGTCACCCACAGCCAGCTCCGTGTTCCACCCGCGAGCGCGAGATTCATGCTCGGCCACATCCGCGAGCTCACGCTCGAAGCTCGAGAGCTGCAGGACATCGATCAGGATGAACTTGCCGCCAAGCGCCAACAGCCGAGTGACCGTAGCGAACAATGCCCGCTTCTCCGCGTGCGCGAGCTGGCTGATCGAGTACGCCGCGATCACCAGATCAAACCCACCCTCGGCCAGCTCCGAGAGCTGAGCACCGCGCACCATCGGCTGATGCGCCGCCAGCCCCTGCCGAGCCCGCTCGAGCGCCACCTCGCTACGATCGACCAGGGTCAACGACCGCACCTTGTTCCCCAGCGTATTGCAGAGGCTCGTGCGGCAGCGCCCTACCCCGCCACCGAGATCGAGCACCCGCAGCTTGCGGTCGGGCTGCGCCTGAGCCCCGCACCCAAATTGCGAGCGAAGCAGCCGACCCAGCGCATGCTCGACCTCCGAGGTTTGCAGCACGCCAGCCGCAAATGCCTGATCAAAATCAGGCGCCCGCGCGTTGCATTGATCAAGAGACACATCGCTCATCATGATCCGCTCCTCCAACAATACGCGCAGCATAACAAGCGCAACTCCAACCGCAAATACGATCCTCGCGACCACGCACGCCCCAAACCCCAAACTCTCTATTAAGCCCAACCCACGCTGCCCCAACGACCACAATATGTACAATGGACGATTCGCAACATCATCTCTCAATCACGTTCGAAACAAACATTCCCCCGCACCAGCACGCTCGTGCCCACAGCAAGCGCGTTGAGAGCCCCTTCAAGGGGGCCACACATGCCCATGCGTACAAACGGGCCCGAGGAGCGAAGCGACCAGACGCGCCAGCGGCTGCAGTCGGCGAACTGCCAAGCTCCATGTGGGGGTCTAAAAGAACCCGCCGCCTCTAGAGCGCCGATCAGTTTGGAGTCGCGTCGTCAGGTGCGTCTGGGGCCGTTCCTGCTTAGGAGCGAGGCCGAAGCTGTATCCGGCATACTGCGAGCGCCGAGCGACAACGGCAGGAGCGGCCCCAGATGTGCCTGGCGTCGTGACTCCAAACTGATCGGTGCTCTAGCTCGCGCGGGCGAGGGCGCCGACGCGCCCGAGCTCGTGGCACAGCGCGCCCATCTCGGACACCGAGCGTAGCCGGGCAGACACCGAGACGGCGTCCATGGCCACCAGCGGTCCGCGCCGTAGCTTGGGCGTATACCGGCACGCGGCCCGGAGCCGACTCGAGACAGCCTGCGAACTCATATCGACTGTGTCAATTGTGTCAATCATCGTCGAGCATCTCCAACAACTGAATGTCCACCATGTCCTGCGGGCGGCCAGCCCTACGCTTGAGTGTCATCAGGCCCGGCTTGGAGACCACGCAAATGCTGCCGGCCTCAAACTGGACTTGCGTTCTGGAGTTCCACACCAGGTCGAGCTCGCCCTCGAACAGCAAGACATCCAGGGTCAGCGGGTCGGGGTCATGGATGTCGGGGATGCGGAAGCGCTGGGCGGACAGGCCCCCGCCGAACGGCATCAGCATCAGCTCGTCCGTGAAGCCCCTGCTGTGGGCGACCTCCCGAAATTTTTCGAGGTCGGCTCGCCGCGCGAGCAGGTCGATGTCCCGCGTCGCGCGTGGGATGCCATACACCGCCATCGCCAGCCCGCCGCACAGGGCGTACTCCACCTGCGCCTGATCGAGGCCCCGCACCAAGGCACAAAGCTCCGCGTAGAGATCCACGGCGCAAGACTACCACTAAATCCCCGTGACGATCTCAACCCTCAGTGACACTAACGTCGGTGACACAGACGCGCACCAGCACCGGCACGTCAAAAAACAACGCTCCTGCTCCCATGTCGGTCTCGTCAGGGGGGCTCAGCCAATTGATGTTGCGGCCTTCGGGACAGAGTTTGGTCCACCAGATGCTGGGGGCGACCACGGTGCCGCGCACGACCTCGTCCGTCACGCGTGCACGCAGGCGCACCCGCCCACGCTGGTTCTCCACACTGACAGTCGTGTCATCAGCGATACCACGATGACGTGCGTCATCGGGGTGCAACAGCAATAGCGGGTGTTTTTCCCGGCTGGCAAACTTCTGCACGTTGACGAAGGTGCTGTTCAAGAACGAGTGGGCGGGAGGCGAGATGCAGTGCAGAATTTCACTGTTCTGAGCCTGTTCTGCGCTGACCGAGGGTGCCACGTAGGTTGGTAGGGGGTCGTATCCCGCGTCGGCCATGGCCTGGCTGTAGAGCTCACAGCGACCGCTTGGCGTGGGGAACTCACCGCCGGCGAACGGAAGGTAGGGGTCAGCCACGTCGAGGCGGCAGTACCCCTGCTCGAGCAGCCGCTCCCAGCTGATAGTGGCCATGCTCGGGTCGCGCTGGGCGTCGACGAACGCCCGGAGGATCGCCTCATCGGACTCGTGAAAGCACGCCTCGTCGAAGCCACAGGCCTGCGCGATGCGTCGGAAGATCTCGGAGTTGGGCAGGCTCTGGCCGACCGGGTCGATCGCCGGACGGTTGAGTCCGAAGTACAGGTGCCCATAGGACTTGAGGATGTCCCAATGCTCGATCTGCGTGGTAGCGGGCAATACAATGTCTGCCCAATCGGCCGTATCTGTCGCAAAATGCTCGAGCACGACGGTGAAGAGATCTTCACGGGCGAGACCACTAATCACTGCACCTTGATCCGGCGCGACGGCAGCGGGGTTACAATTGTAGACGAACAGCGCGTGCACGGGCGGGCCCGCGTCGTTCGGCACTTGGTCGTTTGGACACTCGCGTAAATGAGCACGACGCCGCTGCTCTGGATCCAGGCTCAGCGCCTCGCCAAGCCGATTCATATTGAAGGTTCGAGGCGTTCGATCAGCGAGTAAGTCCGGGCGCTCAATTCCGCTCAGGTCGAGCCTGAAGCTGCCCGAGCTGCTGAGCTGGATCCCGCCGCCGCGCTCGCGCCAGGCCCCGACGAGCGCGGGCAGACACGCGATGTTGCGGACCGCCATGCCGCCGCCGCTGTGCCGCTGTAGCCCATAGTTGATGCGGATCGCGGCTGGCTTGATCTGGCCATAATCGCGCGCGAGGGCATCGATGCGTGCAGCTGGGATGCCTGTAATCGCCTCGACACGGTCCAACGACCACTCGCGCGCCCGTTCGGCCAATTGCTCAAACCCAACGGCGCCGCGAGCGACATAGTCGTGGTCGATCAGATCCTCGCGGATCAATACATGCATGATCCCCAACGCCAGCGCGCCGTCGGTGCCTGGTCGAATGGGCACCCACTCGTCGGCGGCGCGAGCGGTGCGAGTGCGGACCGGATCGATGACCACGACCTTGGCCCCGGCCTTGCGGGCGCGCTGGATGATCGGCCAAAGGTGCATGTTGCTGGTCAGCGTGTTGGTGCCCCACAGCCAGATCAGCCGCGCGTACTCGAAATCGAGCGGATCGGGACCCATGCTCCGGCCAACCGTGTAGCGCAATCCTTGCGTTCCAGCGCTCGCACAGATCGTTCGACCCAAGCGCGTGGCGCCGAGCCGATTGAAGAAGCGCTGGGCCATGCCCTCGCCCTGCAGCAGCCCCATCGTGCCCGCGTAGGAGTACTGCAAGATCGACTCGGCGCCGACTTGCTCGACGAGCTCGGTGGTGCGCCGCGCGATCTCGCTGATCGCCTCGGCCCAGCTGATCGGCTCGAACTGGCCCTGGCCCTTTGGCCCCACTCGACGCAGGGGGGTGGTCAGCCGGTCGGCGTGGTAGCTGCGCTCGAGGTAGCTGTCGACCTTGCCGCACAGCTTCCCCGCCGTGAAGGGATGCCCGCTGTCGCCCCATATATCGACGGCGCGATCCGTCTCGGGATCCACTGCCACCTGCCAGGCGCAGGTGTCCGGGCAGTCGTGCGGGCACACGCCCCTGACGACGCGCATGCGGGGGTCGTGGCGAGGACGCAGGGCCATATCCGGGATGCTACTCGGGCGTCTGGCATGCCACCATGGCGCCAAGACTCATGGCCAACCAAAAAAAGAAAGCGAAGCGTTCCCACAGGCGGACCCGACCTTGAGCCCGCGCGAAGCGAGGGTGGCGACCCGCGCGGAGGCGCAGCCGAGCACGGGTCGCGTCGGGGTCGACTGAGGGTAAAACAGCAGCAGCGCGGGCTCGCGAGACCAACGCCGACGCCCACATCATCTTGCTCGAGCGCGCCGACGCGATCAGCTATGCGGTTGGCGGGCTTCCCTACCATCTATCCGGCGAAGTCGACGCCCGCGCTGACCTCGCCCCGTACCGTGCGGCGTTCTTCAGCCGCTACTACGAGGTTGACGTACGCACCAAGGTCAGCGTGCTGAGCTTCGACCCTGGCAAACGCGAGGTTCATACCAGCGCAGGGATCGTGGCCTACGACACGCTGATCTACGCGCTCGGGCCGGCTCGATCGTGCCGCCCGTGTTCGAAAGCCCGGCCTCGAACGTGTCCCTGCTGCGCAACCCGGCACACCTGCGACGCATCGACACGCTGTTGTGCAAGGGAGTCCGACAAGTCGCTGTCATCGGTGGTGGTTACCACGGTGTCGAGGCTGCGGACTGCCTGGCGCGTCGGGCCTCGAGGTGACCTTGTTCGAAGGTCCACAGCTGCTGCCGGAGTACTCCGCTGGCGCCGCCGCCCAGGCTGGCCGCGCGCTCGCGGCTGCGGGGGTCGACGTCCGGCTCGGCGTCGGGGTCGACGAAGTCGCCCGCAAGGGCAAGAAAGTCGTCGCCCTCCGGGCGCGCGACGTACGCATCGACACGGACCTGGTCCTGATCACGACGGGGGTCCGACCGCGGACCGAGATCTTCGCGGCCGCGGGCGGCGGGCTCGGACCCGACGGCTCGATCCGCGTCGATGCTCGCTGCGCGACCGGCTCGACGGCGTCTACGCGACGAGCATCTGCGTGAGTCATACCCACGGGCCTCAGCGCCCTGCGCTTGCACGTATAGTGTTGATCGTACACTATGTGAACGCGATGACCTGGACCCCAACCCCGACCACGTGGCGCGCACCCGCGCCAGCCGACACCATGAGCTACCCGCCCGCGGAGGTGTTCGCGGCCGGGCTGCGCAACCATCACATCGCCAACACCGCCTACCCGATCGCGCACCAGCAGACCTTCAAGCCGTACCGGGTTCCACGCAGCGAGCACCTGGACGTGACGCGGGCCGGCCTGTCTGGCTTCGAAAACATGTGCCTCTACGTGCACGTCCCGTTCTGCGAGACTCGCTGCTCGTTCTGCGAGTACACCGTGGTGGGCAAGGACGAGCGCTCGCATACCCAGGTCTATGTCGACGCGCTGCTGCGGGAGATCGAGCACTACGATCAAATCGTCGATCTCGGCAGCCGACGCATGCATGGCATGGACATCGGCGGCGGCACCCCGGCGTTTCTATCAGTCGCCGAGATCGCGCGAATCATGGCGTCGATCCACGCGCGCTGCAGCTTCGTCGCGGGCGCGGACATCAGCATCGAGACCACGCCCAAGATCGCCGCGGCGGATCCAGCCAAGCTCGCGGGCTATCGGGCGCTCGGGATCCAGCGGATCAGCATGGGCATTCAGGTCATCCAGCCAGATCTGCTCAAGCTGCTCAACCGGGCCGAGAACGGGGTCGAGCACCACTTTCGCGCGGTCGAGGCGATCCGCGCCGCGGGCTTCTCCCGACTCAACCTCGACCTCATGTACGGCTTCGCCAACCAGAGCCTGGACAGCTGGCGGGCCACGCTCGAGCACGCGATCGCGCTCGATCCCGAGTACATCACGCTGTACCGCATGCGCTACAAGCTCACGCGGATCTCCCACCAGGCCGACGCGGTCACCCTCGACCAGGTGCGGCCGATGGCGACGCTCGCCAAGCAGGTGCTCGCGGCGGCCGGCTACCACGCCAACCCGGGCAAGACCACGTACTCGCGGATCCCCGGCGACGTCGGCACCAGCAGCTACCTCGCGCGTCGGGTCCAGACCGGGATCCCCTATATTGGATTTGGGCTGGGCTCACAGACCTTCACGCACACCACGATCGCCTATAACGACGGCGCGGCCGGCAAGACCCTGCGGCCTTACCTCGACAGCGTCGCCGCCAGGCGCCTGCCGATCCAAGATCTCTACGACCTGCCGATCCGCCAGATGATGGGCAAGATGTGCGCGGTCAGCTTCTACTTTGGCGAGATCCGCCGGGCGCCGTTCTTGGCCAAGTTCGGGGTCCCGCTCGAGCAGGTGTTCGCGGCCGAGATCGAGTTCCTGGTCGGGCGCGGCCTGATGCAGCTCGACGACGACGCGCTGAGCTTGACGCCCGAGGGCGTGCACGCCAAGAATGGGATCATCCCGCTGTTTGCCGCGCCCTCGATTCAGGGTTACCTCATTGGGCGCGACCCAACGGTGGCCGACGATCTGGTCCGCAATCGCAAGATCGCGCTGCGCGTCGCCGGCTGAGCGCCGCGCCCGACTCCCCCATGCCCATCATCGTCGTCGATCCCGAGCAGCCCGACCCCAGCGTGATGCAGGCCGCCGCCGCGCGGATCGTGGCCGGCGAGCTCGTCGCGTTTCCAACCGAGACGGTCTACGGGCTGGGCGCGGCCGCGATGAACCCCGGGGCGATCGCCAAGATCTACGCGACCAAGGGCCGGCCCAGCTACAACCCGCTGATCGTTCATGTGCTCGACGTCGCGGCCGCGCAGGCGCTGGTTGAAGACTGGCCGCGACTCGCGACCGAGCTCGCCGATCGGTTCTGGCCGGGACCGCTGACGATCGTGCTTCGCAAGCGCCCGGTCGTGCCCGATCTCGTGACCGCGGGGCTGCCGAGCGTGGCGCTGCGGGCCCCGGCGCACGGGGTCGCGCGGGCGCTGCTCGAGGCCGCTGGGGTGCCGATCGCGGCGCCGAGCGCCAATCGCTTTCAGGGGATCTCGCCGACCAGCGCGGCCCACGTCGCGCGCTCACTCGGACCGGACGCCGCGCTGATCCTCGACGGGGGGCCGACCCGGGTGGGCATCGAGTCGACGGTGGTCGATCTCTCGGGCGCGCAACCAGTGTTGCTGCGGCTGGGTGGGGTGCCCGTCGACGAGCTCGAGGACGTCACCGGTGTGTTGGCGCGACCTGCCGCGCCGCGTGAGGGCCAGCCGCGCACGTCTCCGGGGTTGGTTGGGCGTCACTACGCGCCGAGCGGGGAGCTGGTGGTGGTGAAGACCGGGCGGCTGAGCAGCGCGCTGTCCGGTGCGCGGCCGCTGGGATTGATCAGCTTTGCCGAACAACCACCGCCGGGCGTCGATCATCACCTGAGCATGCCCGCTGACCCGCGCGAGTACGGACGGTTGCTGTACGCGGCGCTGCACACCCTCGACGAGCTGGGCTGCGCGCGGATCCTGGTCGAGGCCGTACCCCAGCAGCGCGCGTGGGCGGCGATCCGCGATCGCCTGGCTCGGTCCGCCGCGAGCTAGCGGTGATTCGACTGGTTATTCGATTGGCGCCTCGACGGGCTGCGCCTGGCCCGGCTCGGCTTCATAGCCAATCTTCTCGATCACCTGCTCGATCGCCGCGGGCTCGATCGCGCCTTGCGTGTAGGTCACGACCGCCTTGCCAGCTTCGAGATCGACCTCGACCGAGCGCACGCCCTCGAGCCGCCCGACCTCGTGGGTGATCGCCTGCACGCAGGTGTCGCAGGTCATGCCCGCGACGGCCAGCTCGACGCGCATTGTCTGGGGCTCGCCCCGACAGCCCAGCAGCAGCGCGACGCACAGCGCGAGGGGGAGCAGCGACTGGAGCCGACGAGCGCCTTGCATGCCGGGCTCGTAGCACAAGCTGCGCTCAGAAGCGTCCGCCCAGCGACAACCCGGCCTGCCCGCGCCCACCCCACGGCGCGACGCTCAGCTCGTACTTCTTGCGATGGCGCAGCTGCCCCTCGGCAGACATGCCGAGGCCCATGCCGACCGCGCCGAACAAGGTCGAGACGTCGAGGACCACGACCGAGGCGACCGGCGAGCACGTGTAGCTGAAGCCGTCGCGCTGGGTGTAGGGACCGAGCGCTTGGTCGTAACAGATGTTGTAGAGGACGGTGTCGGCGATCAGCCCGCCGAGGCCGAGCGCGAACATGGTCCAGCCGGCGGCGCGGCGCCCGGTGAGGCTCTTGGCGGGGGTGCCGTCGCGGTTGGCCTTCCAGGCGGCGCGGCGTCCGTCGAACCAGCCGCCGCCGCCCGCGAGACCCATGACGCCGACGCTGAGCCCGCGATCGACGAAGCCCCGGAACCCGCAGTAGACGTCATCGCAGGTCAGCGCGGTGACCCACTGGCGGGTGATCATGATGCCCAGCAGACCGCCGGCCGCGGCATAGAAGCCTCCACCCTTGGGCGGACCGCGATCGACGGGGACCGCGATCGGATCGCCCCACTCATCGACGACTGGGGTGTCGGCGGGACCGTGGGGGCCCTCTGCGGGCGGCTGCACGGGATCCGACTGCCAGCTCGGGAGCTCGTTGGCGGCGGGCTCTGGATCGGTGGCGGGCTCGGCGATCGGCGCGGCGTCTGGCGCTTCGGCTGGCTCGGCGACGGGCTCGGTTCCCGGGTCGACGGCTGGATCTGCGGCGGGTTGGGAGTCCACGCGCGCGGGCGCGATCGCTGGCTCGCCCGACTCTGGTTGCGCGGGCGTGACGACCGGCTTTTGAACCGGTGGGCCGACGAGCAGGGTCGCCGCGAGGAGCAAGGTAGCCGAGGCCATGGCCCAGCGTACTCGTCGCGCGCGTCACCCGGCAACCCAAAGCGACCGGGGCTCAGGGCGTGCTCACCACCCTTGATCCAGACCCCGCTTCGAGCAACCACCCAACAACATCGATTCGCCGGACAAAGTGCAACAACGGCGGCTCGTCCGGCAGCACCGTCCCCCACCCGTCCGCGACCGTGCACCGCTCAATCTCAGCCTCGGCCCGCTGCAGCGGCCAGGGCTCATGATGGATCTCGCCCCGCAGAATCCGGCCCCGACCATTGCGCGCGTACAGGCAGTACCGCTCGGTCAACCACTGCTCGAGGGTCCCGGCTTTGCTCGAGTACGCCTCGCCAACCCCACGGTACCGCCCGACAAACTCCCCGTCGGGCGCCCCTCGATGCCGCCGCTCGCTGCGATACTCGATCCACCCGTCGCGCTCCACACAGCTCATCCGGGCCCGAAAGTACGGCAGGTGAAACACCGCCCGCGCCGTGGCCACGGCCAGCTTGCTCGCCGCGTCCAGGCTGAAGAACCACACCCCCGGCTTGCCCCCCGCGGTCACGTACGTCCGCACATTCAGCTCGAGAAACGCCGAGACCCCGGGCACCCAGTTGAGCCCCCGCGGGCCCACGTGGGCCATTCGAAACGGCACCACCCCGAGCCACGCGCGGCCTTCGTAGGTATCGAGCTCCAGGCCCTCGGGCAGCAGCGCTCGAATCACCGCCGGATCAAAGCTCCAGTGCGCAAACAGGAGATCCAGCCACGACATGGTCATGTGCCACGCGCGGTCCGGCAGCGGGTAAGGCCGGTGCTCGTGCTGCTGAACGATCGCCGACCAATCTGGCTGCACGACTACCCCCGAATGTCCAGACCGTACGCTGGCAGGATCTCACCCGTCAGCGCCTGCAGCTGGGCCCGCGCCCGCAGGTAGTCCAGCCCCGCGCGCAGCAGGGTCGTCTGGGCATTCAGCAGCTCGTCGATCCGGAACAACACATCGTAGTTGGTCGCCCGCCCGACCTCGAAGCGCGCCTGCTCGGCGGCGAGGTTCTGCTCGGCCAGCTCGACCGAGATCTGGCCCAGCTCGATCTGCTTGGCCGCCGAGCGCAGACTGTTGGTCGCGGTGATCACCTGCGTCGCCGTGTTCTGCCGGATCGACTTGAGGTTGACCTCGGCCTGGCGCATCTCGGCCAGGACCCGCTGATGGTTGCCCCGCGCGGTCCGGTTCTGGACTGACCAGGTCAGATCCAGCGCGCCGCTGACCGTGTACTCCGCGAACAGCCCGTCACGCGAGACGTTGTCGGTGCCAAAGTTGCGGAACGCCTCGCCCCAGCTGCCCGTGGAACCAGGCTCGCCCGTCGAGGGATCAGGCAGGGCGTCGACGCTGCGGCCTTGCGGCGAGAAGGTGCCGGTGAAGTCGAGCTGCGGCAGTCGCTGGTTGACGGTCTCGATCTCGTCGATGCGCTTGCTCGCCAGCGCGATCTCGAGCTGGCGCACGGCCGGGTTGGCGGCCAGCGCTCGATCGATCGCGCCCTGCATGTCGACCGGCTCGGGGACGATCGACTCGACCGGATCCGTGCCTGGCACGACCCCCAAGACCTCGCGCCCGGCAAACTCCTGCCCCATCAGCGTGCGCAGCCGCAAGCTGGTGTCGAGCAGCAGGTTCTCGGCCAGCAGCACGTCGGTCTCGCGCTGGGCGAGGCTCTGCTCGACCGCCTTGGACTCGACCGCCGCCAGCCGCCCGGCGGCGACCTGGGCCTGGGTCCGCGAGAGCTGCTCCTTGGCGAGCTCGACGGATTGCCGCTTGTTGTCGAGGTCACGCTGGGCCGCGAGCACGTCCCAGTACGCGCCGATCAAGTCGCGAACCAGGTTTTGCGCGGTGACCAGCTGATCGGCCTCGGCGCTCGACCGGGCCAGGCGAGCGCGATCTTGCGCCGCACGGTTGACCCGGACGCCCATGCCCTTGAGCAGCGGGTGCATGAAGGTGAGGGTCGGCCGAATCTGGTACTGGGCCAGCGTCGCCGAGCCCAGCGCCGGGTTGAAGAAACTAATTGGCTGATCGGTCAGGGTCCGCCCGACGTCGATCGTGAGCGCCAGGTTGCCACCAGTCTCGAGCCGGCGGCTGACCCCAAAGTTGGCCGAGACCGAGCGCGACCCGGTGCTGAACACGAACGCGGATCCACGCGGCTTGCTGACCTGAACCGAGGCCGCGAGCCCGGCGGTGATCGTCACGTCGAAGGCACCCGATGCGGCGAGGATCTGCGCCTCGGAGATCTCGATCGCGATGAGCTTGTTCTGCAGATCGAGGTTCTCCGTGAGCGCGAGCTCGAGCACCTCCGACAGCTGCAGCTGCTCGGTCTCGTACGGCAGATCAGCCTCGCCAAGATCTTCGTACGCGCGTGTGGGTGTCGGCGACGACGACGGCGCCGGACCTTCAGCCGTCCCGGCGGGCGCCACGTCGGGCGGACGCCCCGAGTCCGGCGGCAGGGGATCAGTTGGCGGCGGCGCCCAGGTCAGGACGCTGCTGCACACGAGCAGGGCTGAAAGAGAGCTGAGCACTGCGTTCCGGCGGCCTGTGACTACGCCCGCGCCTTGCTCCGGTCAAGCGGCACGCCGACACGGGGGGGCGGCGCGCCGTCTGACCCAGCCGGCCGGTGGGTTGTTTGACCGCCTCCATGCGCAGACAGCCTTGGATCGCGCGCAAGGGGCCTCCAACGGGGTCCGCGCAGGCAGCTTTCGAAAAACCTCTGGCCAGTCTTGTAAGTTGCCCCACGTTCCCTAGTTTCGCCGTTAGTAATGGTCGGATTACCCGTCAGCCCCCGCTGACATCGGCCCGTGTGAGCGCCCCCACCACGCGACCCCTCGGATGACCCCCCAGTCCAGCAC
>NZ_PVNL01000113.1 GCF_002994635.1 Enhygromyxa salina
AGCATGCCGCAGCGCAGGTAGGCCTCGAACTCCTCGACGATGAAGTCAGGCAAACCGCCGGACTGCTCGGCGCGCTCGAGGAAGGTCGGCCAGTGCTCCTCGATGAGCTGGTACAGCAGCGTCTCGTGCGGCCTGGGCATCGCCGACCGCGCGGACCGCTCGATCGAGGAGTCGGCCCGCCACCTGCGCCAAGCAGCAGGACCTGCGCTTCGCCACGGTCGAGCTCGTCGCCGCCCAGCTGATGGTCTACCGCGCGGATCTCGGCTGGTCGCGGGCGCGGGCTCGATCGCGGCCCGGGTCAGGGCGACGCGAGCAGGCCGCGCAGCACGGTCAGGGCGTGGGCGCGCACGAAGGGGGCAAACTCGACGCACATCTCGGCGAACTCCGGATCGGCGAGGACCTCGGCGACGGCCGGCGCCGGGTTGGCCACGGGGTGAACGCCGGCGACGGACACGAACACGAAGGTCATGAAGGTTCGCGCGCCGTCGACACCGAGCCCGGGCGCGGCGCGGGCGAGGGCCTCGGTCGGGGCCCCGGTCAGGGCGTGGAGCGAGCGCTTGAACTCGATGACGACCGCGGTCCCGACGTTGTGCTCGAGCACCGAGGACAGCGACGCGACCAGCACGCTGACGCGCGGGCGCGCGAGCAGGGTCTCGACCACGGCGTCGGCGATCGCTTCGAGCCGCGATCCGACTGGACCCTCGGCGATGGTCTCGACGCGGGTCGTCAGGGCGTCGAGCCACGCCTCGAGCTCGTCGAGGCTGACCGCGAGCAGGATCGCCTCGCGGCTCTCGAAGTAGCGATAGAGGTTGGCCTTGGAGATCTTCGAGCGCCGGGCGATCTCCGACAGGCTCGCCGCCTCGAGGCCGCCCTCGTCGAGGAGCTCGATCGCCGCCTCGAGGATCGTCGCCCGGCGCTGCCTTTTCTGCTCGGGTCGGCGCGCCCGCGACCAGCCGCGCTGGCCGCGCGATGGCTTGGCGGCCCCGCCCGCGGCCGCGGCTGATGGCTTGCGTGGCCTCCGTTCGCCCATGACGGCGAAAGTATAGGCTGTCCTTGACAAGAAACCATCGGTCGCTAAATAGGGAACCGTCAGTCATCAAATAGATGACCGTCGGTCATTAAACAGACAGCCGTCGGGTCATCAACGAGAGACCGGCAGTCACAAAAGGAACCAAACATCATGAGCAGCAAGCACTGGACCCGAAACGACATCCCCGATCAGACAGGCAAGCTGGCGATCGTCACCGGAGCCAACAGCGGCATCGGGCTGGAGACGGCGCGCGAGCTTGCGCGAAGCGGCGCGCGGGTGATCCTCGCGTGTCGCAGCGAGGCCAAGGCCGCCGAGGCGATCGCCGACATCCGCGGGGAGATCTCCGGCGCTTCGCCGAGCGGGAGCGTCGAATTCATGAGCCTCGACCTCGCCGACCTCGACGAGGTCGAGCGCTTCGCCGCGGCCGTCCACGAGCGCTTCGACCGCCTCGATCTGCTGATCAACAACGCCGGGGTGATGGTCCCGCCCTACTCCACGACCAAGCAGGGCTTCGAGCTGCAGCTCGGCGTCAATCACCTCGGCCACTTCGCCCTCACCGGGCGCCTGCTCGGCCTGCTCCTCGCGACCCCCGGCGCGCGAGTGGTCAACGTCTCGAGCGGGGCCCACTACGGCGGCAAGCTGAACTTCGACGACCTCGACTTCGAGGCCCGGCGCTACAAGCCGATGCGCGCCTACTCCCAGAGCAAGCTGGCCAACCTGCTGTTCACGCTCGAGCTCGGGCGCAAGCTCGAGGCGCTCGGGGCCGACGTGACCGTCGCGGCCGCACACCCGGGCTGGACCCACACCAACCTGCAACAGCACGCGAGCCTGTTCGATCGTCTCAACCCGCTGTTTGCCATGCAGCCTGGCGAGGGCGCGCTGCCGAGCTTGCGGGCCGCGACCGCGCCGGACGTGCGCGCGGGCGAGTACTACGGACCCGGCGGCCTCATGCAGATGCGCGGCGCGCCGGTGCGCGTGGGCATGAGCAAGGGCGCGCGCGACGAGGCCGTGGCCGCCCGGCTGTGGCAGGTCTCGGAGCAGCGCACGGGCGTGACCTACGACTTCGGCCGCGCCGCCCGGACGGCCGCGTGAACGGGTCCGAGCTGAAGGTCGTGGTCTTCGGCGGGACCGGGAGCGCGGGCCAGGGGATCGTCCGCGCCTGCCTCGACGCGCCCGAGGTCCGGGAGATCGTCGCCCCGACCCGGCGCCCGCTCGGCCTCGGCGAGGACGCCAAGCTCAGCGAGGTCGTCGTCTCCGACTTCGGCGACCCCGAGGTGCTCGCGCGCGAGCTCGGCGCCCACGTCGAGGGCGTCGACGCCTGCATGTTCGCCTTGGGCGTGTCGCAGTCGCAGGTGCCCGAGGAGGATCGCTACCGGGTGATCATGCACGACTACCCGATCGCCGCCGCCGTGCTGCTAAAGCGGGTCGCGCCCGAGCACACCTTCCACTTCATCACCGGGGCCGGGACCAAGGCCGGCAGCCGGATGATGTGGTCGCGGGTCAAGGCGCAGACCGAGGCGGACCTCGGCGAGCTCGGGCTGCGCGGGCTGATCTGCTACCGGCCGGGCTACATTCACCCCGAGCGACTGCGGCCCGAGCCGAGGACCGGCGAGCGGCTGATGCGGGCCCTTCATCCGCTGCTGCGCTGGTCGAAGGGGATGAGCATCACCGCCCGCGAGGTCGGTCAGGCGATGCTGCAGGCCCAGGCCGAGGGGCGGCGCGAGGGCGTGCTCGAGAACCCGGCCATGCGCGAGCTGGCCAGCCAGCGACGTCGGTAGTACGGCTTGGCGAGCCTGGGCGTGGCGGGGTTGGCGAAGTTCATGGTGATTTGGCCCTGAGGACCCGAACACAAAATAACTCGAGCGGGTCCTAACCCTGCGACCCGAAGATCCCGAGCGCGCGCAGCAGCCAGGCGGCGTCGGCGGTCTCGAGCACGGCCGGGTTGCCCGGGCGTCCGGCCTCGGTCATGAGTCCGCGCTCGCGGGCCATGGCCGCGAGCGCGCCGTCGATGGTCCCGGACAGGTGGGCTGCTGCAGAGGGTGTTCGCGGTCGACCTCATGACCTGCCCGCGCTGCCACGGTGCGATGCGCTTGGTGAAGATCGCCAACAAGGCCGACGACATTGCGCGGGCGCTCGCCGACCTTGGCCTTGGTGCCCGTCCGCCTCCGCGGCCAAGGCCAGCCCCACCTGGCCAGCTCGAGCTCGACTTCGCCGCGTGACCGACCCGACTCTGAACAGGTCGTGATGGTCGAGCCGTGCCTCGGGCTCACGGGGCCGGCCAACTTCGGGGGCGACATCACGGCGAAACGAGTCCTGCCCGGCAGCTGGCCCGTCCCAGATGCACCTCGCCGGCCGACGAGCACGCCGAGCGCGGTGTGGCGCGATGTTCACGCATCCCGCGACCCCGCATCGGATGTCTTATCCGCCGTCGGATCTGTTTGATCCGCTGTTCGACCGCGCGCAGCGGCTGCTCGCTGAGGGCATGCCGGTGCCGATCGTGCGGGTGGTTCTCGATTGCTCGCAGACGAAGCGCGAGGATGGGGAGTCGGCGGATGCCCTCGCGCTGCGAGTGGCAAAGCTGTTCTGCAAGACCTGCTGGGGACGGGACACGGTGATCCCCGAGATCTATTACTACAAGCCCTCGGCGGAGCGGAACGCGAAGGGGTGGGCGATGTTCAGCATGCACGCGAAGTGCATTGTGGTGGATGGCGAGATCGCGTTGGTGGGGTCGGCGAACTTCTCGGACCGGGCGCGGGATCGGAACCTCGAGGTCGGGGCGCTGATCCGGGACCATCACTTCGTTCAGTCGCTGCTGGCGGTTTGGGAGGACGTGGAGGGCGAGCTGGCGGTCGTGCCGGGGGAGGAGCTTCGCGCGGTGATTTGGAGTGAGGGGTGAGAGCCCTTTGGTGGGGAGCCCTGAGTTCGTGCTGGGTTATGCACGGCACTGAACGAGACGATTTGTCGAATAGCGACGGCGTGGGTAGTCTTGGACTGACGTTCGATGAGTTCGACATCCAAGATACGCGGGCGTGCACTGGCGAGCTTGTTCTCGTCGTTCGTGGTCGCGGGCTGCTTGCACTCGTCAGCCTCGACACCAAACCCCGCACCCAACGACGAGGCCACGGCAGCCGGCGAGGACGCGCTGGCGAGCACCTACCCCGACGCAGATGGGCCTGGATGGCGTGTTCGTAGCGGGGTGCTCGAGACCGTCCACGAAGGCCTGCGCGTTCGTCTTCCACCCGGTTGGAGCTTGGTGTTCGATGCGAACTTGGGCTTCGGCTTGGGCTTGGTTCACGAGCGGGATGATGTGCACCTGCGGAAAGGACATCCGATGCGGGGTCGCGGGATGCGTGAACATCGCGCCACCCCGCGCTTGGTGTGCTCGGCGGCCGGCGAGGCGCATCGCGGACGGGTCAGCTGCCGGACAGGACCGGTTCGGCGCGACATCGCCCCCGAACTTGCCCAGCTCCGTGAACCCGAGGCACGGCTCGACCATCACGGCCCGTTCAGAGTCGGGTCGGTCACGCCGCGAAGTCGAACTCGAGCTGGCCAGCTGGGGCTGGCCTTTGCCGCGGAGGCGGACGGGCACCGAGGCCCAGATCGGCGAGCGCCCGTGCGATGTCGTCGGGCCTGTTGGCGATCTTCACCAAGCGCATCGCACCGCGGCAGCGGGGGCAGGTCATGATGTCGACCGCGAACACCCGCGAGAGCAGCCACGCCCATGGATGTCGAGAGGGTTGCTTGGCGAGTCCCTCGAGCGCGGTCGGATCGCCCGCGAGCGACAACGGGATCTGCGTCGGCTCAGCGCGCTTGGGTTCGGGGCCTGGCACGACCTCGGGCCGCGCCTGCGTGCTCGAGCAAGACGCAGCCAAGCCGCCAGAGCGAGGGCAGGGCGTGGTGGAATTCGACCTCACCATCGAATCTCCTCCACAGCATGGAGCGAGGCCACGAGCAGGGTCTCGCCATCTCGCGCGGCCGCAGCAACACCGCGCAGCACTTGCGGCCCGAGGTGCGGCTGCCAGGCTTCGCCCTCGTCCTTCTCCAGCACCAGTACCTGCCCTCGACGGGGTGATTGTGCCGACTCACCGAGCGCCCAGACCGTATCGCCGTGTTCGAACAAGCCGACGACCGGGTTGGCGCTCAGGCGGCGACGCTGCGCGCCGTCGCCTGAATACCACCAGAGCGAGCCACCCCACTCACCAGCATCAAACCCGATCAAGTAGCCATCTTCGACGGGGTGAATCGTCGCTCGCCCGCGGGTCGCGGGTCCGGTCCATGGCGGCAGCTCGAAGGGCAACGATCGCGTTGTTGGGACCGATCGATCGACTGAGCCGTCGATGTGTCCGAAGCGCTGAGAGCTCGTCGCGCCTCCCCGAACCTTGCTTCATCTGGTCTAACCGCAGGGAGCTGGCAAGCACCTAGACCGACTTGACTGACATGATCAAATCGGTCAAGTTGCCGGCATGGGCTCGAGCTCGAACAGGCGCGACGCGATCCTCGCCGCCACCGTACCCGTCGTCGGTCACTTCGGCGTCGGCAAGACCTCGGTGGCGGACCTGGCCAAGGCCGCAGGGATCTCGAAGCAGGGTCTCTACCTGCACTTCGATTCGAAGGAACAGCTGATCGCGGAGGCGATGGCGCGCTACTTCGACGAGGGCCTTCGCCAGGTCGCGGAGGCCCTCGAGCAAGCCAGCGTCCCGCTGCAAGAGCGGCTCGTCACCGCCCTCGACGCGTGGTTCGGGCGCCACCTCGAGCACTTCAGGCCCGACTCGCTCGAGGTCATCGAGCGGACGAGCCCGGTGACCTCCCGCGTCGACGGCGTGAAGAACGAGGTGCTCGAGCGGCTCTCGAAGGCGCTCGCGGGATCGGACGAGATGGCCCGTCACACCTGCACGCCGGATGAGCTCGCGAGTGTGTTGTTCCAGTTTGGTCTGACCTGGAAGGAGGGCCACGCCTCGAGGGCAGCGTTCGAGCAGACGCTGACACGCTGCGTCCACGCCTGCTTCCCGCCAGCCAAGAAGGCGACCAAGGCGAGGCGTCGATGAGCCGCGTGCTCGTCACCGGTGGCAGCGGCTTCGTCGGCAGCCACGCGATCCTGCGACTCATCGTGGACGGCCACAGCGTTCGGAGCACGGTCCGCCGGCCCGAGCGCGCGGCGGCCTTGCGCGAGCGCCTCGGTGAAGCGGGGTGCTCCCCGGACGATGTCACGATCGTCGCGGCCGATCTGCTCGGCGACGAGGGTTGGGCCGAGGCCGTCGGCGGCTGCGACTACGTGCTCCACGTCGCCTCTCCCTTTCCCGCTGCGCAGCCCAAGGACGCCAACGAGCTCATCGTTCCGGCGCGCGACGGCACGCTGCGGGTCCTCCGCGCGGCCCGCGACGCCGGGGTCGAGCGCGTGGTCTTGACGTCGTCGTTTGCGGCGGTGGGCTACGGGCATCCGCCACGCGACGAGCCCTTCACGGAGGCAGACTGGTCCGACACGAGCGCCGATCTCCCGCCCTACATCCGCTCGAAGATCGCCGCCGAGCAGGCCGCGTGGCGCTTCATCGAGGAGGAGGGCGGCGGGCTCGAGCTGAGCGTGATCAACCCCGTGGGGATCTTCGGACCCGTGCTCGGCCGCGACTACTCGAGCTCGATCGCGATCGTGGAGCGGATGCTCTCGGGCAAGCTCCCTGCCTGCCCGCGGGTCTACTTCGGCGTGGTCGACGTGCGCGACGTCGTCGACCTCCACCTGCGCGCCATGGTCTCCGCCGAAGCCGCGGGCGAGCGCTTCATCGCCGTCGCCGGCGACAGCCTCTCGATGCTCGACGTCGCCACCATCTTGCGCGAACGCCTGGGGGAAGCGGCCAGCGAGGCGCCGACCCGCGAGCTCCCCGACTGGGTGGTGCGGGTCGCCAGCTTGTTCAACCGTGAGCTCCGCCCGATCGCGGCTTCGCTCGGCGAGCTGCGTCGTGCGTCCAACGCCAAGGCTCGCCGCCAACTCGAGTGGACACCGCGGGCGAACGAAGCCGTGATCGAAGCCACCGGCGCGAGCTTGCTGCGCCTCGGGCTCGCGCCGTGATCACGCGGCGGCGCGCCACGTCGAAGCGGGCCAAAGGACTCGATCGTCGGTGAGCTCGACAGCACGATCGTCGGCGTCCGGCCCCGGACCGAGAGCTCGCCCGGGAGCGCGCCGAGGTCGATGTTGACGAGCTCGGGGTCGCGTAGCCCAAGCTCTCGTCGACGACGCCGCCGCGCCCCGGGTCAGCGACCCGGGGCGGACACCGTCGACGACGAGGGCCGACCCTCAGACTTGCGCGTAGCCGCCGTCGACGAAGACCTCGCTGCCGGTCATGAAGCTGCTGTCCTCGGAGGCGAGGAAGGCCGCGGCCGCGGCGGTCTCTGCCGGGTCGGCCATGCGACCGACGGGTGTCGCGGCGATCAGGCTGTCGAAGATCGCCTGTCGCATCTCGTCGGTGTCGGCCAGGCTATCGAGGCCGGGGGTCTTGGTTGGGCCGGGCGAGAGGACGTTGACGCGGATGCCCGTGCCCACGAGGTCGTGGGCCCAGCTTCGAGCGAAGTTGCGGATGGCGGCCTTCGTGGCGCTGTAGATGCTCAAACCCGGCGTGCCCATGACGCCGGTGGTCGATCCGGTGAGGATGATCGAGCCGCCATCCTGCATTAGGGGCAGGGCCTTTTGCACGGTGAACAGCGTGCCCCTGACGTTGACGTCGAAGGTCTGGCTGAACTGCTCGGGCGTGATCTGGCCGAGGGGCGCCGGGATGCCGATGCCGGCGTTGGCGAACAGGACGTCGACGCGGCCGCGCTCGGCCCGGACGGTCTCGAAGAGGCGGTCGAGATCCTCGGCCTTGGTGACGTCGCCCTGGACGGCGCGGGCGTCGACGCCGAGCTCGGACAGGGCGGCGTCGAGGGCGTCCTGTCGCCGACCCATGATGTAGACGAAGGCGCCGTCGGCGATGAAGCGCTTGGCCGTGGCCAGGCCGATCCCGGTGGCGCCGCCAGTGATGACAGCTGTTTTTCCTCGAAGTTTGCTCATGCGGTGTACTCCCGATGGGGTTACTTCGAGCCTATGGAATGTTTTCTACTTCACAAGTATGCACCTTTTGGTTAGTACCTCCCCAAATGGCTGAGTCACGCACGCAACAGCTCGGCTTCATCTGTGGCCTCGACGCCGCGCTGCGGGTCGTCGGCGGCAAGTGGAAGCCCTTGATCCTCCACTTCCTCTACTCGGAGTCGAAGCGCTACGGTGAGCTCAAGCGCTGCGTGACGGGGGTGAGCGACAAGATGCTGAGCCAGCAGCTCAAGGATCTCGAGTCGCACGGTGTCGTCTCGCGGACTGACCACAACGAGATTCCGCCGCGCGTCGACTATGCTCTGACGCCGCTCGGCAGGAGCCTGGCCGAGACGCTAGTCCCGTTGTGCGAGTGGGGCGAGCAGCACCAAGAGATGATCGCGTCCTCGGTCTGAAAGCCCGCTACACTCTGCGACCATGGTCTCGAGTGACCACTATGGCGTCGGCGCGCCCGACTCCTCGCTCCGCCTCGACGTTCACTTCCATTGCCTCGTCCTCGACGGCGTCTACGTCCGTGACGGCACGCTGTCGTGCTCGACCCGCTCGACTTCGTTGCGCGATTGGGCGCACTGATCCCGGCGCCGCATTTCAGCCGAGTCTCGAAGCGATGTCGTCCCGGGTGTTGCACCCGAGCAACCCGAGCCGCTCCAGCTCCGGCTCGCATATTGACGGCGAGGCGACGCCGGTCGAGCTCGAGGTCGAGCTCAAACCTGCGTCGAGGCACCCCTGGGCATGGTTGCTCGCGCGGGTGTTTGCGGTCGACGTCATGACCTGCTCGCGCTGCGGCGGGCGCATGCGCCTGGTCGAAATCGCCGACTCGCGAGACGGCATCGCGCGGGTGCTCGCCAACGTCGGCCTCGGCCCTCGGCCGCCACCGCGTCGGCGGCCGGCTGTGGCTGGCCAGCTCGAACTCGATCTCGCCGCTCGACCGGCAGCCACCTCGACCCACGCGCGGGTCGTGATTGGGGGCTCGTGCGCCGAACCTTGCGAAGCGAGCTGTTGAGGGCGGCATGGTGCTCGTCGCGACGCTGGTGTCCGTGCAGCTGGCGGTCCGGTGCCGCGCGCGGGCCGGCTCGACACGCGACGCGTTGGGGTTGGGTGTTGGGCATCACAATGCCTCGGCGTGCTCGGAAAACAGCTGGGTCAAGGCCGTGGCCATCGCACGCATGCGTGGCACTCGCTTGAGGTCCTGGTGCATCACCACATAAAAGGGGACTGACGGCGCCGCGGCATCGAGCACCAGCTCTTCGAGCCCCGCCGGGGCGACGCCGGCCGCATACATGACGATCCCCATGCCGGCTCGTGCTGCCTCGAGCCGCGCCTCGATCGTGTTCGCGCGAAATGGGAACACTGTCGCCCCCCGAGCGACGAGCCACTGCAACGGTCCGAGCTCACGCCCAGCATGTTGGTCGCCAATGAAATGTTGATTGGGGTATTCGGCGCGGGTCAGCGTCCGACTTGGTACATGCCTGGCGATATAGGAGGCGGACGCAAACAGGGCCGGCGAGATCTCGCCGACGCGCTTTTGAACGAGCACACGCGAGGTTGATCGGCCCCCGCGCAGCCCAATGTCAGCGTGGCGCTCCGCGAGATCGACAAGGGTCGAATCGACCGAGACCTCGACGCTGGTGGTGGGGTCCTGCTGCCAGCAGCGGCGCGCCGCTTCGGCGGCGAGTCGGCCAAACCCATCGGGGACCGAGAGCCGGATCGCAGCAGCTCGCTCGCGCTCGTGCGCGCTGAGGGATTGTTCGAAGCCGGCGGCGATCTCCACCAGCGCGTGGGCCTCAGCTTCGATCTGCACGCCGTGGCTCGTGCGATGCACGACGGACCGTCCAAGCTCCCGCTCGAGCGTGGAGATCCGGCGCATCACGGTCGAGGCCGACATGCCGAGCCGCCGCCCTGCCGCGAGGAAGCTCCCGCAGCGATCAACCTCGAGCAAGATTCGGCAGTCGTCCCAATTCACGGCCGGGCGAATCTAGCAAATTTGCGATTTGCAGCAACGCAAAACAGTTCGGCCGCTGTGCAAAGCCCAGTTGTTCGCAGATCACTATACTCGTCGCATGAACATCGCAGTACTGGGCGCCGGGGCGATCGGGAGCACCTTTGCATATCAGCTGGCGACCGCCGGCCACGAGGTCACCGCGATCGCGCGTGGCAACCATCTGCGGCAGCTGCGAGCGGACGGCGCCGTGGTGCTGGAGAATGGACAACGAGCTGGGGTGACGGTTCAGGCCGAGCTCGACCCGAGCGTCGCCTACGACCTCGTGCTGGTCACGGTGCTCGCACCCCAGGTCGACGCCGTGCTGGGGGTGTTGCGTGAGAGCGCGGCCAAGCGGGTCATGTTCATGTTCAACACCTTCGAGCCACTCGATCGTCTGCGCGAGGCGGTTGGACCCGAGCGCTTCGTGTTTGGGTTTCCAGGGGGCGTCTTTGCGCAGCTGATCGACGGCCAGCTGCGCAGGCGTATCTTGCGGGGCACGACGACCGGCGATCCGGCGTGGGCGACGGTGTTTGGCGCCGCGGGGATCCCCACCCTCGTCAGCGCCGACATGCACGCGTGGCTCCGCTCGCACGCGGCGTTGGTGATCCCGCTGATGTCGATCGGGGTTGTCGTCGCGCAGCGCGGCGCCGGTATCAGCTGGATGGAAGGGCGTCGCTACGCGGCGGCCTTGGCAGCGGCGTTCGAGATCGTGCGGAGCCTCGGGCATCGCATCGAACCATTCGAAGTCGCCGTCCTCAGCCGAACGCCGCGCATCGTGACAACGCTGTTGCTGTGGATCATGAGCCGCACCGCCGTCCTGCGTGACCTCGGCGCGCTCGGCCCGGCGGAGGCACGAATGCTGATCGACATGATCTGCGCCGCGGCCCCAGGCCGGGCGCTCGCGCTGCAGACGATTCGGCCTTGACGCGCCGAACCAGTTTGGCGCCGAGTCGTCACAGGGGCCTTCTTGCATCTCGAGGTGCAGCGCGTCGCCCTCCCGAAGCAATCGACTCCGCATCCCCCGTCGGCTTCTTCATGTTCTTCGCAAGCCTCCCCCAACAACAGCGCCGGTTCTGGCACCTCCTCGAGGTGCGCGTCGGCTACGTGCTCGCCGAGCACGCCTGGGGTACAGGCTACACAAGCGAGCTCCTCCGTGGTTTCACCGCCCAGTGGGACGAGCGCCGCCCACCAGCTCGACTTCTCGCCGGAGTGGCCCGCGAGAACATTGCCTCCCGGCGTGTCCTAGGCGGAAAGGACATCCGATGCGGGGTCGCGGGATGCGTGAACATCGCGCCACCCCGCGCTTGGTGTGCTCGGCGGCCGGCGAGGCGCATCGCGGACGGGTCAGCTGCCGGACAGGACCGGTTCGGCGCGACATCGCCCCCGAACTTGCCCAGCTCCGTGAACCCGAG
>NZ_PVNL01000114.1 GCF_002994635.1 Enhygromyxa salina
GCGAGGACGAAATGAGCACTAGGAAACGCCCATTGCGGGATGGAGTGGTCGCTTTGCGAAGAGACACGCGGTCTGGGTCCCAGAAAGCGACCACTCCATCCCGCAATGGGCGTTTCCTAGTGCTCATTTCGTCCTCGCTTCGGAGATGGCGCTGCTCTGGCGAAGCCAAGCCAGAACAGACCCCTTCTCGAAGATGAGGCGCCGGCCAAGCCGGCGGTGGGGAATATCCCCACTCTTCGCGGCCTCATAGATCGTCTTGCGGTTGACCCCCAGGAGCTCCGCAAGCTGGTCTGCGCTGTAGATCTCTATCTCACCGTGATCTGCTGGCATCGATACGACTCCACGGCACCGCGTGGATGAGCACGGCACACCACCCATGGTCGATCAAATGGCGAGCTGTTGCCAAGCTGGTCGCGGAGTTGGCTAACCTTGCGAATGGGCTCTCCACCGCGCCTACAGCAACCGTCAAAATGCTGCGATCACGGGCGAGTATCCTGTGCGCCGGGCTGGAATCAGCTCAGTCGTCATCGTCTTCGCGGCGCCGAGCTTCGCGGTCGAGTTCGGCGGCGACCGAGCCGCTGATCGAGCCCAGAGTCGACCCACCCAAGCCCGGGCTCAAGAGAGCCGACGCGAAGAAGGACATGCTGAGGCGGTAGCCGCCAGAGTAGATGATGACCTCGCGCGGCAAGGTCAAGCCGACCTGCGTCACGTAGGAGCCGGTCTCGGCTCGATGCGTGGTCAGGGAGCGCTCCCAGCTCAATGCCGCTGGTGGGTCGCGATCTGGATGATTAAGCTCCGCCGAGAGGCTGACCCAGGTTGACCCACCATGCCGGCTCGGGCTCGTGCTCGCCCGGAGGCGCGCGAGCACGGCACCACCCAGGGCTAAGAACACTGAGCCGTCGTGGAGATCTGTGAACAGTGGGCGGTTCATGGCGGCTCGCAGTGCGAGCCACAGGACACCGAGATACTCGTCGGCTCGGTGCCACACCTCGGCGTCAATGGAGAATAGGCTTGGCGACGAGTTCACACACTCGACGATGCCGAGTGAGTTGTTGGTCAGCTTTCGCTTGTAGTTAGCGAGTGTGCCCTGTTCCTTCCGCAACACCGCGTCATCGAGGTAGTCGGGCAGCAGGCCCGACGCGTCGACCAACCCTTGCCACGTGGCGATGGGACCGGATGCGAGTTGCCGTAGCGAGACAATGCCCCGACATTCTGGAAACACGTACGATTCCCTTCGCCCCCATTGGTCCACGTCTTCGTGGTAGCGGTACGAACTTGCGTGTTGAAGTGCGTGAAAGGTCCAGCCCCTCGCGTGAAAGCCAAGTTGACTGTGGCGATCGACCCGCAGCAACGTGGTCACCGACGGTAGATATTGCCACCACGACACGTCCTCGTCTTCAACAGTCAGGCGCGGGTCGCCATAGGTGTTCAACCACTGCGTCGGCCTCCCCCATATCTTCTCGGTGCCGTAGCGTGAAGGCAAGAGCAGCTCGGCCGCTGGCGGGCCCTTGGTCAGTGCGGCATCGAGCGCCGCACGCCAGTCGGCGGGCTCACTCGGTGTTGCCGGTGGGTGGTGCCCCGTCGCCAGCAAGAAGGCGCGCGCGTGGTGAAAGAGCAGCTTGTGTTCGTCCGGGGGGGCGAGGCGCTCGAGCAGGCGGTCGTAGTAGGGGTCGCGCAAATAGTCTTCCTCCCCCCAGCCCTCGAGCTCATTCAAGAACTCGCGGAGAATGACCTTTGGCGAGGACTCGTGGATGTGTACGCGCCCGGAGTCGGGCGGCTCGGCGGCGAGCGGCTGGCACGACTCCACGAGCAAGTGGAGCTCGTCGTCGACGCGTAGGACCTTGGGCTGGATGCTCCGAGTTTTGCGAAGCTCGAGTTCACGGTCGAGCTGTTCGCGCTCGACGGTCTCGACCGCCTCGGTGCCGAGGGAATGGCAAGCTGCGCGGCCAAGCTCTCCAAGCTCGTGCTCGAGCCGCTCCCGAGCAGTCGAGGTCGCCTCGACACCGAGGGCGAGGGCGAGGGCCGCCCGGTCCTGGGGCGTCCGCGTGCGACACAACTCGGACGTCTCGTCGCCGAGTTCGTAGAGCACGCGACGACGCTCGAGTGGTGACTCGGGCAACTTCGCCGGGGCCTCGGCGACGACCCCAACATCCGCGAGCGGGTGGTCGACAGCACCGACTTCGGGCAGGGCACCGTCGCGGGCAAAGTCGGCCAGACCGTCAGGGGGGTAGAGTTCGATCTTGCGCGCGACGATGTCCATAGCCAGCCAGTGCTCGGGACGCTCGTACTGGGCCCGCGAGACGACCAACGTTCCCTCGTCGGCCAACTCCTCGACCCTGGGCCACGCAAGATCCACACTTTCGACCGTGTCCAACTTGACCCCGTCGAGGTTGGCGACTCCGAGGGGAGTCCTATCAGCCTGGCCCTTGGTCAAGACCAGACTGAGCGGACCCAGCTCCAAACCCATGAGCAAGACCGGCAGGCCCTCAAACAACGCCGCCTGGTCCTCGGCCGACGAGAAGGGCGTCAGGTCGATGACGACCTTTGGCGGGGCCGAAGCACCGCTCAGCAGCGCTTGGACCGTATCCCACAGCGCAGCCTGCTCCTCGGTCGGTACGCCGAGGATCTCGAACAGGAGGTCCGCCCGGACCCGCTGGCCAAAGAAGAACCTCAACCCGGTCGGCGCGAGGTTGACGCAGCGGCTGAACTGCGCCTCCACGGAGCTGGGCTTGTTGGTAAACTCGGGGTGGCCAGCCTGCCAGCGCTCGTGCCAGGTCATGGCGATCTGCTTGCTGGGGCGGTCGCCGATGTAGCGTCGTAGTTCGTTCTGAACGTTCATGAGATGCAGGCTAGTGGCAGGGGTGGGTTGCGTGCATGCCAAAACGCTTGCATGCATGAACTCGACAGGGTTCTGCGCTTGACGCGGGCGCCCGCCTGGCGCTTGTGCAATCCGTGCAATCCTAGAAAATTCCTGATCGAAGCTTGGTCGTCAGCACACCGCTAGGCCGCGCGAGCCCAGTCCTTGGCGACCCGCTCCGCTTGCTCGATCACCGTCAACACGGCCAGCTCTTGCTTGTCTGGCGGGTAGCCGTGCTTGCGAAGCAACCGCCTCACCTTCCGCCGCATGTCGGCGCGCACGGCCTCTTTCTGTGTCCAGTCGATCGTCACCGACCGCCGGATCGCCGCCACCAAGTCATGAGCGATCGCTGCGAGGATCGTGTCGCTCATCATGTTGTTGCGGAGCAGGTCGGCCGCTGCCCACAGCTTGTCCTCAAATCCGAGCGACCCTGTGGACTCGCTGCTCTTCGCCTTCTTGCCATTCGCCTTCTTCGTCCCTGGCTTCTCCGCGACGACCTTTACTGTTTTCTTCGACGCTGCGGGAGGCGGAGTACTGGGAGCCGCTGGCTCGTTGCCAAGAATCCGGGCGGCGATCTTCGCCCTGTCTTTGCCGGAGTCGTCGAGCTCATGCGCCTGGCAGATCGACTTGAGTTCCTTGCGGCCAAGGGTGTCGAGGACCTCAGCGAAGTTCGCCCGCTTGGAGCAAGCCAGCACGCCGATCAGATCATCCTTGAGCGTCAATCCCGTTCGGTCGAGTTCGAATGCATCACAGAGGCCACCAAGGCGCTTGACGGTGAGCGTGGCGAGGGCTGTGCGCTTTGTTGGTTTCGTCATCGCGAAGCTGGCACGAGAGTACGGCGGCAGCCGGCCCTGTGGGAGATCGGGCACCGAGATCGATGGGCCGAGAACCTGGTTGCACTCACCGCCAAGCGCGGCTCGCATGCGTGCAACCCGCAAGAAGAACTGAACGGAAAACTCAACCTCACCTCCGGTTGCTTCCGAAACCCAGCAACTCGCCGAAAGGCTTGGTGTTGACTGCCACCCGTCTTCAAACGGCGGAGCTCACGCGTCGGGCACCTGGGAGTACCATGGCGGCCTCGTGCGCCCGCCCAACGAGATTGTCGAGGCCAACGTCCGCCGCTACGCCGCCACCAAGCAGATGCCGCTCGACGCGGTTGCCCGCGCGAGCGGCATCTCAGTTGACCGCCTGCTGGCGATTTTCCGGGGCGACTTCGACCCCGACCTGGATCTGGTCGGGCGGATCGCCGAAGTGCTCGGTGTGACGGCGTCGGATCTGCTCGCCGAGCCCGACTACAACTGACCCGGCCGGCCGGTGACGTGATCCGACAGCGCCCGGAGCATGACGGTGGCGATCTCCTGCTCCGCGTCGGGCAGCCCCAGAACCAGTTCAACCGTCTCCTCGCTGAACTTCTCGGCCAGCAAGACCGATGGAGTCGTCTGCAGAGCTTCGGCCACCTTGCAGAAGGTGAACAGGTTCGACTGGCGGCGTCCTCGCTCGAGCCGACGGATGGTCTCGGGCGATAACCCGGCGGCGTCGGCGAGAGCTTCTTGTGTCATGCCCAGAGTGCGTCGGCGATCGACGAGGCGGCGACTGATCTGCCGGATGGTCAACATCGCCGCCTCCCCGCGAGCAGTAACGTGGGAGACGGGGCGCGTGGTTGTAAACGGGTGCTTTGGTGGCGCATGTTCTCCTGCCCTTGCACGGGCATGCGGGTGCGAGGCGGGTGCAACCACCCCGCTACGTGCCGAGCCCCGACTTCGCTCGGAAGGCCGCCCTACAGCCGGAGAAGGCCGCAGGAGGCAAGAAAGTTTTCTCTCCAAGCCCTTGCACAGGCTCACAGCCACCCTAGCAGGCGGCCGGATCGGAGGCAAGACATCCCCGCAAAGGTGCCGGCGACCTCGGCTGATCGAGCGACAGCAACCCACTTGTCACGGGCCACGCCACGATCCGGCATCGCTGACCTGTTCCCAGTCGCGATGGTTCGCCATGTTTGTGGCATGTTTCGCCAAGCAAAAGTTCGAGATATCGAGGTGCTGTCGTGAGCGAGCCTCAACGCGGTGACCGGCCGGCACGAGCGGAGAGCGGTCGACGCTTCGGGCGGCACGTGCGGTCGTGTCGTCGAGCGCGTGGCCTGACACAGGAAACGCTCGCTGAGCGCTCGCGTCTGTCGCTCGACACCGTCCGACGGGTGGAGAAGGGCACCTTCTCGCCGTCGCTCGACACGCTCAGGAAGCTCTGCATGGGGCTACGACTCGAACTCTCGACGCTCTTCGAGAGTCTGGAGCTTGGCGAGCGCGAAGCTGCGCGCGAGCTAGGCGATGCACTCGCGGATTTAACCCCGGAAGTGCAGCAGTCCCTGTTTCAGCTCGTGGCAGCGATCCGGCGGCAACGGAGCGAGGATTGAGGGGCGACGACTACCTCGATCTCGCCGAAGCCGTCGAGCGCGGCGCGGTTGGGGGCGACGGGCGACTCGAGCCTGATGGGCTGCGGGCTTGGTACACGGTCGAGCTTCGCTCGTGGGCGATCATGCTCGACGATCTGTGCTGTCAGCTGGCCGCGGATGCCGGGTCGACTCGCAAGGCGCTGGTCCTGCTCGGCGCCCCGGGCGAGCTGCTCGACGCCTGGATAGAGGGTCCGATGGTCGGGAGCGAAGCGACCTCTCTGTGGTGTGCCGGGCGATGGCGCGACGGGCTGCGCCGAGTCGCGCTCACGCCGGGCGTGCGGGCCCTCAGGGGCGATGACTACCTCGACCTCGCTGAAGTCGTGGGCAGCGTGGGGCTCGCTGGCGATGGTGCCCTCGACCCGGCGCGGCTGCGCGCGGGCTACACGGTCGAGCGAGCGTCGTGGGTGCGGATGGTTGCCGACTTGCTCGGCCAAGTCGTCGCGGACGCTGGCTCGATCGAGCGAGCGTCGACGGTGCTCGCGGTGCCGCTCGACGTGTTGGCCCCGTGGGTCCGCTGGCTCATATCACGGGGTTCGCTGTGTGCGGCGGACTCGCGCTGGCCCGTTGCTCCGATCGGCGATAGCCCGGGAGCGATGGCTTATCTCGACCTCGCCGAAGCTGTGGAGCGCGGTGCGGTTGACGGCGACAACGCGATAGACCCGCCCAGCGTGTCCGACTCCTACACCGTCCAGCTCGACAGCTGGAAGCGCATGGAGGCCGACTTGCTCTGCCAGGTCATTACCGATGCTGGCTCGAGCCGTAACGCGGCGAAGGTCCTAGATGTGCCTCGCTCGACCCTCGGCGCGTGGAGCAGGCGAGCGCGGGCACGGGAAGCGAAGCGATGACGACGCTCGCTCAGGCCCCGCGCAGGGTCGGTGGTCAGCCGTCCTCGAACACTTCGAAGATCTCACTGCTCTTGGGTCAACTCCCGATCCTCGCGCAGGCGCCTGACCGTCGTTGTTAACAGACAGGTCAGGTCTTGGACCGTTGGTCATCGAGGGACTCACTGGGGGTCTTGTGGTCATCATCATCGTGCATATCGATCACGGGTTCGCGTTGGAAGTACTGGGCAACCTTCCCCAGTCCGATCGTGGATAGCGACGCCAGCATGGCGACGCCAAACTCGCGGCGTCGAACCTTGCAGCGCCGGCCAGGGATCACCAGATCGGTGAGCGCGTCGGCGAGCGCATCCATACTCGAGAAGCGATCGCCTGGTTCAACCGTGAGCCCCCGCATCAACGTAACCGTTCAGGGGAGGTATTGAGCGGCCGATCGAGCCGTGAGAATCGAGGGGCCCGTGGCAACGGCCGCCGCTGCACCGTCGACGGCGAAGGCCAGCAAGCGCGCGTCGTCCAGCAAGCGGGCCAAGCCCAGCAAGCAACGGACGCGGGCCGAGGTCGCCGAGCTCGGCCCGCGCTTCTACGAGACCCTGTGTGCGCACCCGGGCGAGGCGATGGTCATCCTCGCCGCGCAGGTCGGCGCCACGCCACGCGAGCTTCACCGCTCGGTCACGTTGCTCGAGGAACGATCTTCCCGCGGCCCTGCTGGCGTGGCTTCCCGACCCATGCCGGGGCTGCGGCCAGCGGCACGCGGAGTACGACGTGCTGGCGTGAGCGGGAAAAACGATCGGATGCCGCGCCTCGCGGCGTGCGCGCTGGAGATCTCGTCGTCCGATCCGAGCGAGAGATCTTGATCAGCCTCACGGCCTGTGGCGCCCCAACGGTGCGCTAGCTCCAACTTGGATCACGAGTTCGGCAGCGGGTGCGCTATATTGCGGCGGCAATGCCCCAGAACCGCAAGCCCCGCACCCCATTGGTCGTGGCGAAGAGGACGCCCCCAAAGCCATCGGACTTGTATCCGGTGTTTTGGCGTTTCGCGGCGGAACGCCACGATGTGTATCTGAAGCGAGTCGCCGGAGTTCGGCCCCCCTGGACCGAGGACGCAGTACTGCGAGAGTATAAGTTTACAAACGTGTACCGGGCTTCCGACCGCGTGAGCCAGTACTTCATCCGAATGATCTACTCGGAGCCACAACAAGATACGAACACCGTATTTCTCCGCACACTGCTCTTCAAGATCTTCAATAAGATCGAGACATGGAAGCAGATCGTGGGCCAGTTGGGCCAGCCGATTGCCTCCTCGTTCGATTTTGGAGCCTGCGCACGGCTGCTCGACACACTTCGGGCACGCGGACACTCGATTTACTCTGGGGCCTACATTATGCCGTCAGGGGGCGGCAATACTCCGTCGAAGCACCGGATGCATCTGGAGCTGCTGAAGCAGACTCTTGCGGAAGGTCTGCCGAGCAGGCTTGAAAAAGCCGCCACCCTCGAGGACGCCTACAAGCTCATGCTGGCGGTTCCCACATTTGGACCCTTCCTGGCATTTCAGTATGCCATTGATCTCAACTATACGGAGCTGCTTTCCCACTCGGAAGGCGACTATGTTGTCGCCGGACCGGGGGCGCTCGATGGCCTTTCAAAGATTTTCGAGCATCTTGGAGATTACACTCCAGCGGAAGCAATTCACTGGCTGGCGAAAACTCAAGAGGAGGAGTTTGCAAAGTACGGGCTGCATTTTCACGGTCTATGGGGCCGGCCGCTTCAGCCGGTTGATGTCCAAAATGTCTTCTGCGAAGTGTCCAAGTACACTCGTGCTTCCCATCCAGATGTGATGGGAAAGAGCGGGCGCACCCGCATCAAGCAAAAGTTCAAGTCGCACGGCCCGCTTCCGAGCCCCTTTTTTCCTCCCAAATGGGGCCTCAACCAGACTGTGGAAGACGACTTGGCTGACGAACGGCAATCGACCGTAGCAAAGTGCGCGCGCGAACAGATTTCACTGCCTCTGTGACTACTTGGGGGCAGTGTACCGCATTGTCCTTTCGTTGAGGTTCAAATCGACGGTCCCGCCGTTGTGATTGCGGAGAGCCCGAAATATCCTGAAGCCCTCAAGAATGGCGAGTTCCCACTGCCACAGCGGGATACTCTCGACTTCATAGCCACGCACGAACTCCTGAATGGTCTTGAGCAGGTCGTAGTCGACCTGATCGAGGCCGTCATAGAAGTTCAGCGACTTCGCGCGGTTGAATACAATTGCCGAGACCGCCTCCTCAGTGATGGTAGCTCGACCCCCATCCTCCGCCTCGTCAACTTTTGGCTTGCTCTTCCGCTTGCATTTGAGCAAAGAGCGCATCACCGGCGACCAGCCGAGATGAACGGCGAAAGCGAAATGAAATATGTCGTGGAACCGGTAGTGATCGGGTTCGGAGATGTTGTCGGTCAGCCTGTCTCCAAAATTCAGGTTGTTACAGCGGAGGATAGCAGTCTCAGAACCCCCGTCCTTAGCCGGTAGACGCCGGAATTCAACGGTCAGGGTGCGCGGAAGTTTCTCCTCCTCCCGGTCGTCATCATCGAACAACCCGTGATGACGCCGCTTCGACTTCATCGGCCAGCGGCTTTGCGTCTTAGCAAGGTTCCGATCAGCGATCTCTTGGAGCGAGAGGTCACGAACTCGAATAAGCCGGGACAACGCACGCCATGCATCGCGTATAGCAACGACCGCGCTCACAGGCTCGGTCCGACTCTCCAGCAGCCTGCCAGCGGCGGCTCCCAGATCGAAGGCGACCAAGAGATCGATTCCATTGGTGCGTTCATCCGGCGTTCCGCCGCTGGGCGACTGGCCTAAGAGAGCCTCGGGCGTCTCAAGTTCCGTCGGAGCAAATACGTCGGTAAGGCGCGTGAGGTACCACAGAACGTCGCCGACTTCATCCCGCAGGCGATCGTAATCTCGCGGGTATGCAGCCATCTCGCGCTGTTGCTTCTTGATTTCGGCCAGAACGCTCCCTACTTCGCCGCAGAGACCCGCAGCGAGAAGATCAATGTGGTTGGGTTTCTCTCGTAGCTGGTCGCTTTCAAAAGCCTGAACGCTGTAGTCGCGGAGCCATGTCATGGTGACAGCCTTTCTTGATTGAATTTCTCGAGCAATGCCTTGAACTGCTTGAGATCCTTCACGTAGTTGGGGAACTCCAGACGTGCGTGCGTCGAGACGCAAAGGAGACGTCCGGGCTCGAGCCCAGTTTGCTCACAAACAAAAGCCATCAGTCGGCTCAGTCCCAACAGGTTTCCCAGCGCTTTCTGGGCGTAAAAGTGACTACGGTAGATTGCCGCAAGATGGAGTTTTCGGTCGCTACTGAACTTCATGCTGAGGTGGGAGAGGCAAGGTCCATTGGCGGGATTCGGTTCCCGCCGGGACATCCTGGTGAATTGGAGTTCGCCAGCCAGGTCCTCCACGAAGTCCATTTCGTAGATAACCCTGTTGTTGCTCTTCTGTGTGAGCTGACGGTTCATGCGGTCGATGCATCGCCTCAGCGGGTTGATCGGAACACCATCGTCGAGCGCAACTTTCCCCTTGCTATCCAGCCTTCGCACGAGCAAGTAAGCGTAGCGGCCCCAGTGGCTTCCCTTGATCGCAGGGTAGACTTCGTTCGGGTAGATCTCGTACACTCCGTCGGTACCGTATTGTTCGTAGAGTCCCGCTGGAAAAATAGTCTCGGCAACTGTATGGACAGGCTGCCATTCCCCCTTAGTGTTCTTCTTAAGAAACTTGTCCAGGCCATCCCGAAGTCCCATTTGCCACTGCTGTGGCTGGGCGCAGGGATGCATGATTTCGAATACCAGATGGTGCTGCTCTCGGCCCGGTTGATCAAACAAGTGCAAACAGGCGGCAATCCAAGCACTTTCGAGGGTCGGCTCTGCGTGGGGCTTCATGACGGGTCTGCTGACGGTGTGAGGGTGATGAGGGTGATGCAGCGCGCCTCGAGATAAGAGGCCGAGATCCACATGTAGCCGCTGTTCCCCCAATGGGGCCCCCAGCTGTTTCGTACGAGGACGGGACCATATGAACTGGACATCTCGATCGCCAGGACACTGTGCAGAGCACGGTCTGGCCCAGATGCATCAACAAGCTGGGGGATGTCCTTCGCTCGGCGAAAAGCGTCGTTGATCTTGAGTCCGAGAACACAGGGCTGCTTCCGCTCGATAATTGAAGCGGCGATGTGAGGAAACACCTGGCTCAGCCTGACCGAGGATTGTGCGTGCACTGCCGTGGCAGCGGGCGCAGGGTGCCACCGTGCTGACCTCGGCTCGGGGCTGTACGGGCACGTAACCTCATCAGGCTGTCCGTTGGACCGTAGTGCGGCGAGGGCGTCCTGTAGCGAAGGGGCGTCATTGATACTCGTGCCCGTAGTCCTGGTGGCATGGTAGTGCAGATAGTCGGCTGCCAAGGCTCCACTCTGTCGAAGGATGGCGTGACAGTCACTGAGCGCGAGGGACAGGCACGTGTCGCGGGATCCCTGATTGCGGATTGGGAGGCCGGAGCCTGCATCTGTCAATTCAATTCGATCCACGGAACTCGCCTTCGGGATGTGCGCCGGAGGTGCATGCGATCAGGGACAACGAACCCAGACTGTCGCTCTTGTCGAAGGCACGGTGATGACGAAGTGCGATTCGGGAGTCAGGTGAACGTTCAGAAATCTCAAGGAGAAGATGCCGCCTGGTGGCGGCACCGATTCGGTCAAAGTCGATGGCGCTGTGATCATGCACGATACGGACGACGGGCACGTTGGAGTCGTCCACCTCCCATAAGTATCCGGCGGCGGCGGACTCGGCAAGATCGAGCACAAGAATGTCCTCAGGGCTCGCCATAATTTTCCGCCCATGGTCACGGTCAGTAATCTTCCATACATCCGCCCATCCGTGCGGTGGCTCGAAGCCAGACGGGAGCAACTCCTTCTTGAGTTTGCGCGGCGGAACTTTGGACAGTTCCGCCGCCGTTGGCACCGGTAATATGGAGTGGGCGCCAAGGGCCCAGCATGTCGCCGAGTAGCTCGCCCCCAAGCGAAGCGAGAGCTGATACACGGTCCCGGGGTCACTCAGTCGGGACGAGTCCCACCACGCATGCTGCTGCGCAACCATGGTGAGAAGCCAATTCGGGATCAGGAACTCGGCCGCAAAAGAATCTGCGGCGGTCTCCCTGGGATCCTTGCGGGAGGACCAGGGGGTGAGGATCTCCCGGTCGAGACTTCCCTCGTGCTCGAGAACAAAATGGCCGAGCTCATGGGCCGCGGTAAAACGCTGTATATGGAGGCGCCGACGCGATGTTACAACGATTCCAACAGCGGGCCCATGTTCGCGGATACAGGCCCCAAGTAAATTGTCCAGCGGCGCGAAGTAGAGAGGAACAGCCAGCTCGTCGATCGCTCCGAACACGTCGATGTAGGGGGAGCTGCGCTCTACTGCGGACTCTTCGGTCCGCAGCATACGGTGGACTGTCGTTGCCGCGTCGACGCCAGCCAGGATGGCTTGGGATTGCAGACTCACTCGGCACCCTGTCCTTTTTTTCGCAGAAATTCTGCGAACTGCAGAACCTGCTTGCGGTCGTTGTCGGAGAGATCCTTGACCGCCCGATGAAGTACCGACAGGTTGTCGTAGTCCTGTCCTTCGTCCGCGAAGTAGTTGAGCGGCCTGCCGTAGAGTTTCGCCATGCGGCCGAGCTCCAGCGCCTCAACACGGCGGTTGCCATTCTCAATCTGAGAGATGGCAGGACGAGGAAGGCGGAGTTCGGCCGCGACCTGCTCCTGCGACAGCCCGGCTGTTTCTCGACCCATCCTCAGCTTCTGTCCGAGCCGCTTTCGAGCTTCAGTGGACACGGGCTGACTCCGATACCGAAGACATTGCGGCAGTCGGCGGGTTCGGGAGACAAGCGCCTCGGAGCATCTTGCATGAATGATTGAAGAAGTGAGCGAAAGACCGGTAGCCCCCTTTCCTGATGAACTTCGGATTGAACCGAACACCGAGAACTTCCCGGAAGATCGAGTTCGCGCGGACGACCTCCTTCGAGTCGATATCGGGCAAGCCCGCGAACGGGCCCGAGGTAGACGAGTCCGGCCGCGGGGGACGAGGAGGGCGACGATCATACCAATCTTCGCGCAGACGACGCTTCAGCTCGCCCGACAACTCGTCGAACTCGGAGCAGGTGAGATCTGGAGTGTACTTGGACATGTTTGATTTTCAAACATATAGGATCGGTCTGTTCGATTGTCAAACATGCGCATGTCGCACGATGCACACAGAGACAATCCAGGGGCCGGTGGCTAGTTGAACGCCGTTCGCCACGACACCACAGGGTCCAATCCCGCGGAAGGTCCCGTCTTGCGCGCTTTGCACGCAGACGTCCGGCCAGTACGGTGACTCTCGAGTGACTGGGAATTGAGCCTTGTAGTAGCTCTCTTTGGCACTCAGTAGCGCTGTTGCGAGTGACCTCACGGGTGTCATGAAGCGATCTCCAGGGGCCATCACCTCGGTCAGCCAGCCGTCATCCGAGATCTCGTCCAGCTCAAGATCAATCCCGACGGAGCGATAGAGCTCTGCTTGAGCGATCGCAGCGAGTGCGGTTTCGCCCTTGTGGCTGATGCTGCCCACGAGACCGGCCGGCCACAGCGGCTCCCCCTCGGGGCCAGCGAGCACGGGTGAGATCTCGGCGCCCAACTCCGCTATTGCGTCTCTAGCGCAGTGGCGGCCAGCGGCAAACTGCGCAAGTCGTAGCGGTGTCATGGCTCGGGCGTGAGCGACCTCGAGCTCTGCTCGGAAGAGAAATTCGAGTCGATTGGAGAGCGAGGTGTGCGACACGACCAGTCCCGGCAGGCGCTTTGTGATTGCATCCGTCAAGGAATCCAGCTCAGCACGCATCGTCTCTGCAGCCCGATGTGCAATCTAGGGCGGGCAACTGCCGTGGCAAGTCTCCTCGACTTAATATCTGGTGACCGAACCAGTCTTGAGCCACATCAGGTGGCAACGGTGGAGCGGCACCCCCGAGCTCCGCGACGCCACGCTCGACGAGTTCGTGAAAGCCGGTCGTGTTCTTGCCCCAAATTCAGACACCTGGTTTTATGCGGCCTGGCTGGCGGCGCTCTCCGAGATTACCCGATCGCGCGAAGCTGACCCGAGCTGGGATGGTGAAACCGGCGCAGGTCAACTTCACGCGAGCGAAATCGCTCGAGCCGGTCCACGGCAGCTTCCTAATCAGACCGGCGGAGGCGTGAACGTCGAGACTCAAGCCCACCGTGCGAAGCAGGACGACCGATCGCTTTCGATGTCGCCCACTCTCGGTTCTCATCCACAAAGCATCGAGGATCCCACCGATCCCACCCACTCCAACCCCCAGAAGGCAAACGCGTCACACCGCGGTTCTGTGGTTGGTCGTCATTCCTCCGACTCACGCTCACGCTGGGAAGAGATGTAGGTGTGCAATATCGCGCACGCGTCACGCGTAGCCCCTGAACCGGTGACTGTCAAGAAAGTTGCAGCATTGTTCAGGTTGATGGAGCGGTTTCCGCTTGCGAGGCCGAGGATCGTCCATCAGATTTGAGCCACCTCGTGTAGCAAAGCCATGGTCTGAGGAGCCGGATGCGGGAAATCTGCACGTCCGGATCTGTGTGGGGCCCACATGTTGCGCTATCACGGCGTGCTCGCGGCTCACGCCAAAGCGCGGCCGGAGGTCGTGCCAGGCCCCGAACCCAAGCGCGCTGAGCCGACGCAAATCCCGTTGTCACTCGCGGGGGATCCGACCGCGCTCGAGGGGCTCGCCAAGCAACCCTCTCGACATCCATGGGCGTGGCTGCTCTCGCGGGTGTTCGCGGTCGACATCATGACCTGCCCCCGCTGCCGCGGTGCGATGCGCTTGGTGAAGATCGCCAACAGGCCCGACGACATCGCACGGGCGCTCGCCGATCTGGGTCTCGGTCCCCGTCCGCCTCCGTGGCCAAGGCCAGCCCCAGCTGGCCAGCTCGAGCTCGACTTCGCGGCGTGACCGACCCGACTCTGCTCGAGTTGTGCTCGTCGAGCCGTACCTCGGGTGCACGGGGCTGGCTTCGTTAGGGGGCGACATCGCGCCGAACGGGTCCTGTCCGGCAGCTGACCCGTCCACGATGCGCCTCGCCGGCCAACAAGCACGTCGAGCGCGGGGCCGCGCGATCTTCACGCACCCCGCGACCCCGCATCGGATGTCTTATCCGCTCGGTGCGACACGAACCTACACTCTGGGCTCCCGCGAGGCGAGCCCGTAAGCGGACGTGCTCGGGCGGCTTACTAAGAGCCACATCCGGGTTGCCAAGAACAAACTTGGGCAAGTGTCGGTGCTCGGTTCGACTCCGGTCATGAGGTACGCTCGCTAGACATGGACGACGCGTTCGACCAGGCACTCAAGACTGGACTCCTCAACCAGCAGACCATCCAGCTATTTCTCAACTGGTGTACCCACGCCAACATTGAACGGGATCCGGCCTGGGGCGTAGGGCTTTACGAAGTCAATACGGGCTTACCGATCAGTGGACGCCGCATTCGCTGCGTTCACGCACAGCATCCGTCGATCGCAGCCATGAACATGGAGAGGGTCGCACTCGACTTTCACGACAAAAATTGCAAAGGTTGCCAGCATCGAGTCCCGAAAAACATACCGAACTTCTCGGAAGTCCTAGAGAAACGCGACGGGCTTGAGCAGCGTCGTATGAAAGAAGAAACTGCCCGAGATGCCGAGGCCTCGCAGGCGCTCGCTGCTCGAAATAAGCATCGCACGGAGCTGACGAAGAGTGTCTCATCAACGGTCCAGGCAGGAATAGAAATCATTGGGAAGTTCGACTTAAATCCCAGTGACGAAAATGGCGCTCATATGGTCGAGACCATCCAAGCTGTTGGCCACGGCCATGAGCCACTAAAGATGGCCCTTCATGCCATTGTTGATTCCGGCGGCGAACTGAGCGCAGCCTATGCGCTAGAAGCACTGCGAATATGTGGAGTCGACACTCGCGCCATGGTTGACGCGGCATGCGTCGCACTAGGAAAGCGTCAAGCTCTCAATGTGGCCAGTCAAATCGTGGCCGATTTCCTTAGTACCGAGATAAGTACAGATCTGGTAGGTGGGGCACTTTTTGGCCTAGTCGCCCGAGCCGTGCCACCAATGTTCGCTTTCTCTGCTCGAGAAGATCCGTCGCGGCTAAATGGACTTAGGGCTGCACTGTCATTATTTCCTGAGGTGTGTGTAGAACATTTCCAGCGTTCCCTTGCTAGCATGCACCACCACGTCCGCCAGGAGGCGTTGGAGTCGATCAAGGCTTTTGACACGCAGTTCCCGACTTTACTGACGAAACTCACGCCTGCGATTGTGCGTTCCCTGCGCTTGCCAGACGACGAGTTTCGGACTCAGGGTGCCACGGGAACTGCCACGACAGTACTGGCATATGCAATGGCTGTCGACCCTGAGAGCACGCATGCACAGATCCAGGAAGGCTATGCAAATCTAAGTGATGAACTGCAAGGTCACCTTGTGAAGGTCTACGCGCTTGCGTATGTACTTGGCCTTGGGTCAGGGGCTGAGCACCTGATGGCGCTATGCTTGTCAACTGTATTTGAGATCGCAATGCGCCGTCGCTACGACGAGGCGTTCGAAGAGAGTATTCGAACGCTTGGCATGGTTGCCCGCAAGGGATCCATGCCTCAAACCGCCGCGCAACAACTGTTCGGATTACTTGTTCTCATGGACAGTGACTATGACGAGCAAGATCCATCACCGCTTGATCTCCGTCCGACAGCGTTGCAGACACTTGACCTTATGCATCGAAAATCCGTCATTAGCTTCGGGATAAATCACATTATCGAGACCATTCAGGCATCGAAAGTTCCGAACATTCTTGAGCAGATCGAGAAGACCATGGCAGGAGTGCCTGCACGCCGCTGGCGGCTTCGCGGCTACCTTGTCTTAACAGCGAAGGGCGCCCAACGGAGTGTCGGAAACCGCGCGATGATTCCATTCGTCTACCGTGGCATGATGCACGCCGAACAATTTGTCCGAAAATCGTCCATAAGCTTATACAAGGATCTGTGTCGGAGTCTTCCTGTTGACAGTCTACCTGATCGGCTACATCAGTGTTTTGTCATTCTTGTTGGCGATCCTTTTGTGATGGTACACAAGGAGGCACTTGGAGCTCTGGGAGATATCAGGCTGCCGGATGCATACGCAAGCCAAATATTTGAGCATGTCTGGAGTTGGGCGAATGTCTACTCGACAGGGGAAGCCGACGGCAAGGTCGCTTTCAGTTGCATATATGTGATTCACAGGATGATTCGGAGCAACGCCATCCGTGTGAATCCTGAGAAGGCGTACCGGCAAATGCTGAACTGGGCGATCAGGCTTCCGCCTAACGACTCTTACCCTGTACTGCGCAGGCTCTTCGAGGAGTTTCTGAAACTCGGCCAGCCCCTCACGGAGGCCATCTTCGATATGTTGACAGACCCTCGACTCAGCAGCCACCACCGTCGCAGTATTTGCGAGGCTTTTCACAGGGTTACAACGCATGGCATGTCGGGTAGCCGAATCTGGTCGTGGTTGGAAAAGTTCTTGCAGCAAGAACCATACCCGTACACCGTGTTCGTGATTGCTGAAAACCTGACTAGGTCGGGGCACTGGGATATCACAGCAAAATTGCTGGAGCATTCCTCTCGAAACTTCCGAGGTGATTCGTCCGATAGGGAGGCGAAGCGTGCGATCGATGAACTTGCTAGGTTTGTTCGAGCTGAGCAGTTGGTCTTGTCAGGGGATATCAGCGAGGCCGGATTGGCCTTCTCCGAAATACTGGAAGAATTGGTCGAGCCTGGCGAGGGGTCGTTAGCGAAATCAGACTCGAATATGCCTCAAGACTTTCGACCACGAGGATTTATGATCACCGTGAGGCCCTCTGCAACCTATCGGGTTCGAGCAGAGAATTATGTCAGGACCGAGCGTATTATTCGGGATCTTCGGCGCGGCGAGTGGGCAACTGTTGCTGACACAGGGCCCAATGAGTTTGCTGCACGGTTTCTGAAAGAGGTTGGGCATAGCTTTTCATCATATGCATACAAGCTGTGGCTCAGTTTGATCGAAATTTCAGGTTTGCTACTCAAGTGGGCTGGGGAGGTGAGGCGGGCCCGTGATGGCTCACACTTCAGGCAAGCAGCGCATATGAGGCTCGATGAACTCAACCTCGAAGGAAACTCAGAGTGGGATGTCGGTCAGTTTGTTGACGTTGTGTCTCGTATGCGCGGTGTGGCGATGCCTCTTGAGATCATCGATGTGACGCATGCTCTTCTGTCGATCCCATTGCCCGTTCCACTGTATTCGTTCTCTGTCGACCGTGAGGGGGCAGTCACGTCCCGAACTGAGAACTCCTTAGTCGCTCGGCGAGTCGCCATTATTTCATTCACCGTAAACGCACAGCCAGTGACATGTCCAATGACTGTGCAACCTGATGCTCTGCACGATCTTGCGATTGATATAGCACTATCAGGGTGGCCCGAAGGAGCAACCGATCTCGTCCTCGAGCCTCTCGGAGTCGCCCCAGTTGACACATGGACACTTCCCCAATTTTCGGTGAAAAATTCGGGAGATGTCAATCTTCGAGCCACGGGAAACATGCGATTTCATGTCCCTCAATCCTTTGGAGCGGAGCCGTTGCAGTTTGAGTATTCGGGGTATTTCGTTAGTCCGAGCGGACAGATCCCCGTTGCCGTCGAAGGGGCAAGGGAACTGCTTTTTCGTAGCTATGATCCAGCCCTCACCCCGGTCACTGGCTATGAACAGGTAGACCTGAAGCTAATGGCTATTTTAGATCAGATAAGGATGGTTCCAGGTGTCGGAATGAGGGAGCTGTCCAGTTTTGCTGAGGCCATGAAGACGATCGCGCAGGCCGCCGCTCGCTCGTTGCAGGACGGGATATTCAAGGATTGTCGGGGCGAGGCAAGTTTCCAGAGTGCGATGCGGAAGTGTATGCGCGACAATCCCAGGATTGGCTCTCAGCTGGAGGAGCATCCATGGGCTGCCGGAGGTGGGATTGTTGACCTGTCTTTTAATCGGGTCCGGATTGAGTTGAAATACGAAGGCAGTTGCACCGTCAACGTTGAGGGTGCTCTGCGATACTCCGGGCAGGCAGCGCAGTATGTCTCGGGAAGCGATCGTCGCCTCGGGATATTATGTGTTCTAGATAACGCACCCAGCGATTCAGCAGCCGGTTCTGTTCAGAATGATATATTTCTAGAGACAGTCTACCCTAAGTCTGGCGGCTCTGTTCCGCTGTTACTTGGCGTTGTGATCATACGTGGCGCACTACCGAAGCCCAGTTCTCTGAAGAAGGCAGCCAAGAAGAAGGTCGCCAAGAAGAAGGTCGCCAAGAAGAAGGTCGCCAAGAAGAAGGTCGCCAAGAAGAAGGCAGGTAAGAAATCCTAGTCCGGGCAACCAGGACTGTCGTTGAGGCGTAAGCACTCGGTGACGAGATCTGCCGCTCGCTCCGACGCCGAGCCAAGCTCGCGCTCGGCCTGCGCTCGGTCGAGGAGGCCAAGTTCGGCGCACACCTCATTAGCTCTGCAAAGCTCGAGCTCGACTTCGCGGCGTGACCGACCCGACTCTGCCGGCCCGACTCTGATCCGAGTTGTGATCGTCGAGCCGTGCCTCCCCCGCGCCGCCTTCTGCAACCAGCACGGCCTCGATCCGCAGTGTCGCAGGCGGTGGACCGCCGAGCCCGAGCGTCGCGGCGTCGTCGACCAAGACGTCGCCAAGCACATGTTTCAGCTCGAGCCGCAGCAGGACCCCAGCGGCTTGTGCTGCAGGTCATGACGTCGACAGCAAACATGCGCTTTCGAGTCGGTCGGATCCATGAGCCTCCTCGCTGAGGTCGCAAAGGCTATCGTGGGGAGACCATGCTCGGGTTCGACAGACGACGGCCGGCGGCTTCGGCGATTCAGCGAGCGTGAGACCGGAGCGGATGCACGCGCGCGTCAATCCGACCTGCGGTGTCCGCCGCGCAGAGAGGGTCGGGCCGAGACACTCTCTGCCTTGCCAACTGCGCCACAGTTTTCACCGCAAGCCCCTTACGGCGGGGGCAGCTGCATTCATGTCACAGCCCGCCAGCAAACATGGCGGCGTCGCGCACGTCGGTCGCCGTCTACTCAATGCAGGCGAAAAAACTCGGTCGGATGTCAGCCGGAAGTTGGGGGCAGGCCGCGAGCGCAGCAGCGAGATCGGCAGTGCAGTCAGTATTCTCGCCTTCCTCACATGAGGGGTTCAACCCCAAGCACTGCACGTGGAACCGGTAGGCCGAACTCGCGCAGTCCAGGTAGTCCCTGCCGATCTCTTCGTTGCCGTCCAGCACTCCTGCGAGGCATTGCACGTCCTCGTTGGTGACGGTGCCGAGCGCATCACCACACTCGACCATGGAGTCGTAGCCGAGCTCCATCGGGCACCTACACGCCTCGGAGTTGGCCTCGTTGACCACGCGCTCATACTCGTTGAGTTCGTCGGTCAGGTCGGGCGCTTGCTGGCAGGAGAGCACAAGCCCCAGCAGGCCAAGTGAGAGTCCGCGACGGGTCCGCGAGCGCATGGCCCAGCGTACACCGGAGTCAGTCGTTGGTCATCCTACGCAGGGCCATGATCCCGGCAGCCGTCAGCAGCACGCTACCGGCCGCGACACTCATCGCTACCCCCGCGTTGGTCTCCTTGGTCTTGGCTGGGGCCGGGGCCCTCGCCCCGGCGACCCTGGTCGGTGCGTCTGCTCGAGTTGGCGCCCGTTGAACGAGGTTGATCGCCCCTTCGAACGGCGACACCCGCGAGACCTTGGGTGAAGGGGGCGCTCGCTGGGGCTTGATGTCCGGGGCGAGAAGTTGGTGGCCGGCCATACCGGGGCTAACCAGCAGGCCCTTCTTGACGGGGGATACCTTGACGCCCGCCCGCTCGAGCTCCGCTCGGTAGTCGGGGTCGCTGACGTGACGCAGGTCGACGAGCATGCGTTTGGTGCTGCCCAGCAGTTCACGACGTGCGGTCGTGAAGTGGTCGCCAAGCTTGTTCTTGCGGATCTTGCCGTGGGTGTAGAGCGCGCCAGCTCCCGGCGGGACGTAGGCGACCGACACGCTGTCGAGGTAGTGGAGCTGCACGGCCGCCAGATCCCGACAAAATGGGGCGATGATTTGAGTGAAGATCGAGTCTGCGAACGCGACCTTGAAGTCGGCCTCACGTGGCGAGCTGATCAGGCTGACCGGCATCGCAGGCTCGCGGCCACCCAAGCGGATCTCACCGTCGGTCTCGAACGCGGTCATGAACGTCGCAAGCCGCGAGATGAGACCCCGCCACCCCGAGCCGTTGTATCGACGCCACTCGGCCGCTGCGAACTCCCAGAAGCGCTCGAAGCAATCCTTCCACGACTTGTGAACATACTCGATGTCGATCGTGTACAGCAGCGGCCCCGGTCGGGCGATCATGTCGAGCAAATTGCCCAAGAGCTTGTTCGTCGAAGGATAGAACGCGCCCACATTTTCGCCGGGAGTGGTCGCGTTGAGGGGCGCACCGCCGTACGCCCACCCCAGCCCTTCAACCGGCCAGACCGACTCGGCGCGGACACACTGACGACAGTCACGTTTGCCGTCAAAGGTCTTCGTGGTCTTGTAGCAGGGCTTGTTCTCGCCGCGGCAGAACAGCGAGTAGCGATCAACCGAGACCGTCGCCCGCACGGCTTGATAGAAGCGATAGGACGCCTGCAGAACCCGAAGCGAGGTTGTCGTGCCCGGCATGAACCCAAACGTCGATGCATCGCCGGGGTCGAAGTGGTACTGGGCGTGGCCGTCGGGGCCGTGGCTCTCTTGCGGATGCCCTTGCTGCGCGGCGATACCCTGTGCGCGGTGCTGGATGTGCCACGGCCGCTCGGCGCGGTAGGCAGGCAAGTACAGGCTGGTGTAGTCGGCGTTCGAAGCCGGCTCGATCCCACCGTCCGGGTACACGACGCCCCCGGTGCCCTTGCTGCGGAACACCTCGAACACACGGTTCACCTGCCAAGTATCCGTCGCCGGATCCTCAGTCTGCAGCGGCGGAAACGAGATGTTCTTGCCGAGGTCCGCCTCGACCTTGGCGCGACCGACATCCACGGCCCACACCGCGACCGCGAGCACCTGCGCGACGGTCTGCGTCACGATGTTGCTCTGGCAGACGATCTGCAGGATCTGGATCGCCGTGTTTTTGAGCAGCTCCGGGAGCATCTCCGCCGGATCCTCGAAGTTCTTGATCGTGTTGATCGTGCTGTCGAGGGTCGTGTACACGTGCGACATGCCCTCGGCGAGCCCTGTGCCCTCGAGCGGTGGCATGCCAACCCGCGTCCCGAGCTCGAACAGACTGATCTGCGTGGTCGAGACCCAGTTTTGCCAGTCGGCGGCCGCAAAGGTCTTCATGGCCAGATCGCCGCCGATCCCGATCGCGGGGTCGAGCACCGAGTTGGCGAACACCTCCTTGCCCGGCAGCTGGCTGCTGAACGTCTTCCAGTCGATGCCCCGCGGAAACACCCGCTCGGCGCGCTTGGTGGCGTTGTCGATGAACGTCTCGTCTGGTCGCAGCAGCATGGTCTCACTTGCTCTCGTTGGGCCCGTTGCGCCGGCCGGGGCCCGCTTGTGTCACGCGCACACCCTCACCCGATCGCGTGGGCGCAGACCTTCCGGTCGGTTCGTCGAGCAGCTCCGCGAACAGCTCGCTAAAGCACGCCTCGTAGCTGAAGTCATCCAGCCCCAGATCACGCGACAGATCCTCGCTGGTAGGGCCGCCGTCCCTATCCGGCGGTGGTGTCTGCGGTTTCCGAGTCGTCGCCATAGTCGCCCATCCTGTACATGGCCAATCGACCGATGATGTAGCGAGCAGCGAGCTGCTGCTCTGGGTTTGCCACGTCCCGAAACAGATCGCTGCGCAGCAGTCGGACCAACCGAACGATCTGCACGAGCGCCTCCTGCTCGCTCTTGATACTGGCGGCCTGGTCGAGCACGGCCAGGACCGCCCCCGCGGCCTTGCGGTCGCCCTTCATGAGCAGATCGAGCTGGGTCACGGTCAGCGTCAGCACCAGGTAGGCCATGGCCTGCTGAGCGCACTTGAACTCGGGAAACACGGTGATGTTGCGGTTGCCGAGCACCTCGACCAGCCGGTCTGCAAATGGCAGCACGTTGGCGATCGCGGAGTCCAGGCCGTACTTGAGAAACCCGAACATCTGGGCCGCTCGCCGGGTCTTCTCCATCTCGGCCAGCGCCCTGGCCTTGAGTTCGATTCGCCCAGACTGCTGATCCTGTGAGCGGGCGACCTGCTCGCGCTGATAGTCGATCGCTTCGCGGACCGCGTTGTTCGCCTGCGCCCAGAGCCGGTGATTGTTCTCGAGCGTCTCGTTCGCCCGACCGACCGCGTTGTCCCGATCGGACTTGGTGTAGTCGATGATCTCTCGGAGTGACTTGGCGTGCTCGCGCTGAAGATCGAGCCAACCGGCCGACTCGCGGGCGTCGCGGCCCCAGGACCGTGGCCCGTCGCTGGGCGGGGATGACGAGTCACCGTCGTCTTCGTCCTCACTGAGGCGACAGCGCCGACCATCCTCGAACAGCAGCTCATCGTTGATACCGAAGCCAACGAGCTGAAAGTCGCACCAGTCGCCACGAGACCGGGTCCAGTTGACGGCGATCGTCCACAGATCCCCGACGGTCTCTTCGATCTTCTTGCGGCGCGTCGCGGGAAACTCCGCGTCTTCTGAGCACCACTCGAAGTGGGTCTCAGGCAGCTCCAAGTGGTCCCAGTCTCGATCGTCGTGGAGATCGTCGACGTTGACGTGGTCGGGGACCACTGGCCGATAGGGGACGTTCCCGCGGCGCCAGAGCATCCGAACGCGATGGAGTTCGTGGTGTGCTTCGGCCAAGAGCCGACACCACTCGGTCGGGGGAGCAGTAAGGCTGCCTTTACGTCGGGACATGCAACACCTGCGGCGATCGAGAGAAGCGGCACCCTGTCACCACTTCCCCGACGCTGCAAGCGACATTTTTTTGCCCACACGGATGCACCCAATCCACGAAAGTGGCGTGCACCCATCCAAAAGTGCAATGCACTCTGCCGTGCACGTTGGGAAAAGTGCCATGCACCGTGCGGCCCACAGTGGACAAAGTGCACTGCACTTGCCAAATTGTGCATGTTCGAGTGCGGTGCACTTTGGAAAAAGTGCCATGCACTTTTCAGCTGCCATTCGTCAGAACGGCAATAGGCCTCGACCCGGGATTGTGTGCAATACGCACGCAAGCGCGACCCAAAAACGGTGGATTTTGGAGGCTCACATCCACCATGGTTGATCCATGGCGCACCACACACGGACCATGCTGGACCGGAGCCCCGACGCGATGGCGGCGCTCGAGGGCCAGCTAGCGACCTTCGACGACGGGGAGACCCTCCAAACCGAGCTTCAGGCGCACGCCTTCTCGCAACAGTGCTTGCGCGAGATCGAGGAGGATGAGCGCCTCAACCGGACGGAGACCCTGACAACCGAGGTCTTGGAGGTCCTTGTCACGCCAGCGGCGGGGGCACTCTCGACCTGGAAGACCCAAAAGGACTTCCCGATCGGGAGCGTCGCCAACCTGCTGTTGGGGTCCGGCGCCAAAGCGGTGAGCGTCTGGAACCCCGACAACCGCGGCGTCCGTGTGGCGGGCCGCGTGGGCAAGGTCCTGCTCCACTCGCAGCTTTCGATCATCACCCGAACCCTCATTCAAGGGACGCCATGAGCGACACATCAGACAACAACGCACTGAAGCCGAGCGAGCAGCGCACGGCGCAACGACGACAACAAAAGCAAGAAGGCCGCGCCCGTCGGGCCGAGCTGCTGCTCGACAAGCAGGCCAAAGAGAGGGGGCGCCAGGACGCGCTCGAAGACCAACAACAAAAGATCGAGAAGCGACTCGGCGAGCTCGAGTCTCGCCTGCACGCGCACGAGGGCCGACTCCAACGGCTCGAGAAACCCCGCCCGCCGGCCTGAATCTCCACCTCCACCTGACCCAGAAAGAACAAGATCATGATCATGAGTACCAACCTCGGCAGTCTGCTCCCTTGCGTCACGCCCGGAGCCCCCTACGGTCTCGAAGCGGCCCAAGAAGCCATGAAGCGGGACATCGTGTGTCCGAGCGAATTCTCGTTTGGGTGCATCGTGCCCTTCGAGGTCGAGATCCCGGTCGGGCCGGGTGCGACGGTGCGCCACGAGGTCAAGCCTTACGAGCCGCTGCTGCCCGTGGCCATGGTCGCGCACCTGTCGGGGCCGGACATTCGGATCGAGGCGATCTCGCGCCGCGACGATCGCAACGCGGGCCTGACGGGCACTGGGATCACGACCACGCGCGACCCCGACACGTTTGACTGGGAGCCGCTCAAGACCCCTTTCAACCCGTTCCCGCCGGACATCGGCCCGGTGGACAGCGCGAAGGGGTTCACGATCGAGGTCTCGAACCTCACGGGCGCCAGCAGCCAGATGTTTCAGGCGACCTTCTTCGGGGCGATCGGCGGCTACGCCGGGCTCAAGTACCTCAAGGAGCATGCCGGGCTGTCCGACAAGCTCTACGGGCTGCTGCGCAACTGGCTCAACGAGTCGGGGATCAACCCGACTGACACGGGCAAGAAGGGCTGATGATCAGCTTCCCGACAGAGCTCGTGGGCGAGCACCTGGTCAGCGAGGCGGCGGTGTTCTTCACCGAGGCGCTCGCGAAGATCAACGCCAGGCAGTTCGTCCGTGAGCAAGCCGAGGACTCGCCGTGCTGCGCTCGCTGTGCCGGGTGTGCGCTCGACCAGGACGCGGCTTTGCAGGACGCCAAGCGCCTGCTCGAGACCCGCGTGGGTCACCCCGTGAGCATCGTGGCCTACTCGATGGGGCGCGAGCTCGCGGCCGGCAAGCCATGTCGGCCCGTGCTGATCGACGGGGATCGCCTGGCCTACCAGCTGGAAGACGGCTCGGTCATGGATCCCGTCTCGAAATTCGAAAAACCCAAGGAGAGCTGCTGCTGTGGCGACCAACACTCGAGCAACCAACCCGACGAATGAGGCGCTGGCCGTGCGCGAGCCAGATCAGCTGGCCGAGCCCGACCAAGCGGCGTCGCTCGCCCAGCCCACGCCCACGGGCATGACCAAGTGGCAGAAGGCCGGCGTCGGGGCCGGGGTCGTGGGCGCGACCGGGCTGGCGGCGTTCGGGCTCTACCGGCTTGGAACCTTTATGGGCTGGTGGGGCGGGAGCACGCTGATCGTGATCGACGACGAGAAGCGTCCCGACAAGAAGACCGACGACAAGAAGGCAGACGACACCCCGACCGACGGCGGCGAGTCCAACAGCCGGGACCGTGCGATCGGCAAGCCGCCCAACGTCAGCGGCGACCGCGAGGGCTACAACACGCAGCGATACCCTCACCCGGGCTCGGTGCGCCTGACCATGACGGGGCTCGGCTACAAGGTCGAGTACAACAACGAGACACTGGTCCCCAACAACAAGCCTCACCCCGAGGTCACCAAGTTTCAGAATGACTGGAATCGGGTGATCCGGGGTCTGGACAGCGGGAAGGTGAAATTCCCGTCAACGGTGTCGGATCCGAGCAAGCTCAAGCCGTTTCGCGGGCTGCTCGACGCCGACGGGATCCCCGGCAAGAACACGCTCAACGCGATGGAGATCGCGTTCAACAACTCACTGAAGAACCTGATGAAGTGGTCTTCACTGGTAGGGCAAGCGTGATGACCACACACAACATGTTACGCGACTTGGGCTACACGACCGCGAGTTCGGGGATCAAGGCGTTTCAGCGCGACTACAACCGCGTTGGATCTCGGCCGCTGCTCGTGACCGGGGAGCTCGACGCGACGACGACCGCAGCGGTCGAGCTGGCGCATTCGACCAGCGAGATGTTCAAGGCCATGCGGGACCAGGGGAAGGGCTGAGAGGATGCCAACGACCAACGTCGCGTTCATCGATCCCAAGGCCGCGCTCGCGGCCCTGACCCCGCACGTGAAGGCCCCTGATCTGTCGCTGGGTCCGAGCGGTCCGCATGCGTTCGACGACGACGACGATCTCGAGGAGGGCGTGCCGATCACCAAGTCGGCCACGGTTGGCGCGCGGCTGTCGTTAGACCCCGGTCTCCCGCCGCCTGTGACGGCGGTCCACTACACCAACGTGCTCGATGACCTGTGGCCCGAGTTCGACGACCTCGAGGAGCGGACGGCGGCGCGGCTGGGGTCGCTGCTCGACGAGGTCGCCGACGAAGCCCAGCGGGTGCACCTGCTCGCGCAGGATCTCTGGGAGCGGTTCCCCAGCTACAAGATCCCGGACTCGGAGCGGAAGCGCTACGACACGGAGTTTCTGGCGTACCTGCGGCGGCTCAACGACTACCGCAAGGTTCTGAGCGAGCTCGACCCGGAGAGCACCGCGACCAACGCGGTCTACCTCGGCTTGGTCCAGCGACGGCGTGGGGCCGGGCCCGTGCCGGACGCGATCATGCACATGTACTTTGCCCAGCAGCTTGGGATCTTGGCTGACCACGCTGACGACATGGGCGAGGGGTTCATGGGTCGCGTCATGGATGGGCTCGCGCGGGCCAACAAGGTGGCCGACGACGCAGCGGAAGCGGTCGAGGAAGCTGCGGCCGACGCCGAGGAGAAGGCCGCGAACGTGTGGGAGAGGATCACGCGCCCGTGGCTCTGGGCGGCGGGGATCTTCGTGGGCTCGGTCGTGGCGATCGGCGGGACCGCGCTGATCATCCACGCGGCCAAGACACCCCCGGAGCCGCCACGGTGAACAGCGAGGTCCAGCCGGCCGTGCCGGGATGGGTGTGGGTTGCCGTCGCCGGGCTGGCGGTTGGCTCGCTCGCGGGTGCGGCTGTCTACGCTGCACGATCGCCCGGCTATGAGCGGCTGGTCGCGCGTACGGGGGCACCCAAAGAGCTGCAGATCCTCGCCGCGATCCAGCGCTACACCGAGAGTCGCGGCAACCCCAAGGCCGGGCTTGGTCGGCCGGAGTTGTTCCCATGGTGGGCTGAGCCCAGCAACGCCGCGCGCGAGAAGCAGGTCGCCGAGTCGGCCGCGGCCGCCGAGGGGTATGACCGCAACCTCGCCACCTACGGCGAGTCACCGTATCCGCGGCGGATGTGGATCTTCGGCAGCGGCGGACCCTACGGCCTGCTGCCGTCGAGCGCGTTGGCACCGTGGCGCGGCACCGACGAGATGCGCCGCGGCAAGGTCACGCCCTACGACGTGTTCAACCCGTGGCGCGCCACGGTGTTCTTTGTCGACTACGTGTGGCGGCTGGTGAACCGGGCCGAGTTTCGCAAGATGCCGGCCGCCGCTCGCAACGTGCTCGCGCTCAAGCGCGGACTGGCCTCGCCTGCGTTGGTGGCCGACTTTGAAGAGGAGAGCGCCCGGTCGCGCTCGGTCCGGCGGCGAGCGATCGAGGCGGCGGAGTCGCTGGGGATCGACGAGGACAAGCTCTACCAGCAAGTGCCGCTCGCGTGGCCCGACTACATCGGCGCGAAGGAGCTCGTGCCGTGATCTGCCGGTCGAGCATCCGCCGCTTCGACGGTGACGCCGGGTCGACGCTGCACGCGGCGGCGTTCACCCGCGGCGCGACGGGGCTGCGGTTTGTCTCGTGGGTCACGATCAACAAGGGCACCGGCCTGTACGTGGACAAGACGCAGGCGCCCGCGGTCACGATCGCGTGGGTACCGGCTGAGAAGATCAGCAGCGAGACCAGCAGCCCGACCGAGATCGACGCCGCGCTCGCGGACCCCGATCAAGTCCCGCTGATCATCATGCCCAAGCTCGAGCTGCCCGTCGCCTACATGAGCGACGACGGCTCGCCGTTCCCGGCGGTGGGAATTAAGGGCCAGGCCATGGTTTTGGCTGCGCGTGTCGAGGGGATCGTCCCCGGCACCCACGGCCAACTGACATTTGGGTGGGCAGGTGATCGATGCTGATCCACGACGCCCGCAGGTTCTCGAACACGAGGAGCACACGATGAGCACGATGAAGGTCATCGGGATCGTTGCTGCCAGTCTCACCGTCGCCGGACTCGTCGGCGGTGGTGTGTGGTGGTGGCAACAACGCAAGAAGAAGCCAGACGGCGCGCGGCCGATCTCACCCGACGCGCGCCCAGGACCGACGCCGAGCGGGCCGCCGCGGCCGGCTCCCAGCCCGGAGCCGACAGACACGAACCCCAAAGGCCATTTTCTGAGCCCGCCCGAGCTGCCGGCCGAGCTCGAGAAGGTGCTCAACGAGCAGTTTCCCGACTCGTGGCCGCCCGAAGACGCGGTGGTCAACGCCATGACGCAAGAGGATCAGGTCGTGGTCGCGGTCGAGAGCGAGCCGGTCGGCAACTACACGCAGACCCGGCAAGAGCTGATCTCGGCGAAGGTGCTGAGCGTGGAGAAGACCCTGGTCCGCGGTCGGGTCATCGGGCCGGTCGTGTACGCCGAGCACCATGGGGCGCACGCCGGACACGGGTTCAGGGTTGGGGACCTGGTCGAGGTGCCGCGCTCGAAGATCCTGCTCGCGGCTCGCTCGGTTGAGCCGAAGAAGAAGGGCTACGGCGGCGAGGGCAAGCCCGAGCAGACCTTTAAGCCGAGCAACCTAACCGGCGAGACCTATCAGGTGCGACCGGCCACGCCCTACGATCTGAGCCTGCCGTATCGCACCAACGAGCTCGAGTGGTACGTGGATCGGGAGATGGTCAAGATGATCAGGATCGGTGCGAGCGGGCTGCTCGAGCAGATCATGTTCAGCGAGGACAGCATGCGTGGCTTGGTCACCGTGCGGGCCCTCGATAATGATCCCAAGGAGGGCAAGATCTTTGTCGCTCGCTGGGAATTCAACATCGATCCCTGATCAGCAGCCGGCAGGAGTCGGCGACAACTCGGAGGTGAGTAATGAAGATCGAGGCACGAGAGCTGCGCCTCGCCGATGTCGTGCGCATCGTCGGCGATGGCGAACGAGAGATCCGACGGGTAGAGAAGGCCGGCGACCTGGTGCGCGCGTGGTACCGCGGCGACGAGGAGAATGAGCAGCCTAGCGTGGTGTGGACCGGCGAGGTCGAACTCGAGATCCAGCGGCCGGGGGATCTGTTCGTGGTCGACGACACGCCCATGACCGAAGCCCACGCTCGGAAGCTCGTGATCCAGCGGCTCCAAGCGGAGGGTTGGCGTCACACTCCACGCGAGCGCTGGAGCGGGATCAACGAGTTCGTCACGGATCCGACCGACACGCTTCGGATCGTGATCGACAAGGAGGGATCGGTCAGCACCCAGTCGCGGGTGTTCGCGGGCTACGTTGGCGGATGGCAGCGGCCCAACAACTACGGCAGCACCGAGTCGATTGTCGTCGAGCTCGAGCAGACAGTCGCAGAGTTGCTCGCGCGCGCAGCCAAGGAAGCGAGCGACCGCTCCGAGATCGAAGCCGCTCGCATCGGGCGGGAAGCCCAGCGGGAAGCTGCACCGGTTCGCGCGATCCCAGACCATCTGGGACTCGTCGTTCGCTACAGCCGAAAAGAAGGGGTCTTGCTGTGCGGTGCAACGGCCACGCACAAAGAGACGATCAAGCGGCTGCGCTCGCCGTATCGTTTTCGCTACTCGCGGCGGTTGCCGACCGGATGTGGTTGGTACGTGCCGAAGACCCGCGGCGGCTTTCAGCCGCGCGAGCGCGTGGAGCTCGTGGCGAGGTCGCTTCGGGCCAAGGGAATCCCGACCGAGGTGGAGTATGAGGGCGAGGCAGTTGGGGCGACGGACGTGGGTTCAGCGGGCAATGTCGAGCCCGCGCCCGAACGTGCACCACCGAGCGCCGAGGGCCCGACCGATGATGACCTCGCCGCGCTCGCCAAGCGCTTCGGTGTCGAGCCGGGGCCGCTCGCGCCGGAGCTTTCCAAGATCCGCGAAGCGTTCACGGCCGCCGAGCGCAAGGGATGGGGCGCGAAGCTCCGCGCGTGGATCAACCGCAACCGGATCGTCAAGCCCGACCAGGCGAGCGTGCTCTTGTCTCGTGTGCGCGGACAACTTGCGTTCGAGCGTGGGGATTGGCCGCCACCGCCCGAACGCGGCGACACCTACGGCCGCGCCGAGTTCAGCGGCGTGCTCGCCAGCATCGAACACGACCCCGAGAGTCGGCCGGTGTTCGAGCTCGCCGAGACGTGGCGGGCTCGACTCGAACAGCTTACCGACCAACGTTCGCATTCTTGGTACCGTGATTATGATTACGATCATTGGGTACGGCGAACCCCGTCGGAGACCCGTGAGACATTCGAGCGGCGAGCGTTCTTTGACGTACTCGGCAGGAACGACTCGCCCAGCATCGCGCTGGCGTTGGAGGCCCTCGCGTACAGCCGGGCGTACCTGGCCAGCTACGGCGAGAGCATGCGCGCGTCGCTGGATCCCACGCTCTATGACCCGAAGAGCGAGCCTGAGCAGATCTACAAGAGGCTGTGTTCGATCGCTACCGACGTTGCACAGCGGGTGCTCGCATCGATCCATGAGGTTTCATTTGTCGACCGTGATGATGGTTCGGCCTTGTGCAACGGGCGGATCGGTTTTGCGGGGCTCGACGCGAAGGGACAGGCGGAAGCGAAGCGCCGAGCGGAGAACGACGCCGACGCCGAGCGTCGACGCCGAGCCGACGCGCGGGCGTTGCTCGAGATCGCCGACGCGGCGATGGCCAAGGGGGAGCTGACCGTGCGTCGCTTCAACGCGGCGTACTGGCGCGCGCACCCGACTCTCGGCTCGCACGGTCGAGAGGAGCGACGCCTGCACATGCGTTGGAATCCTGGTGGGATCAACTACACCAAGGGTCTGGGGCCAGCCGGACACGTGACTGAGGTGATGGTTCGCGGTCCCGAGAGCTGGGGCTTTGGGGTCCGTGGGGTGTTTGAGGCCGAAGAGGACGCGATCGAGAGCTTGCTCGTCGAGCTGCGTCGCGCGGCCGACATTGATCAGCTTTCGAAACCCGTGAGGGTCCCAGACAACGTGAAGGAGCCCACCATGCCGAAATCCAAACTACCGACGCCGGACGAGTTCAAGCTCGCGTGGGATCAGTTTCAACAATCTCTCGCGGAGCAAGGCACGGGCTGGAGCTCGATCGCGGGGACGTCATGTTTCAAGCACGTCGACGACGAGTCGCTGACACTGTGCACGACCTACCAAACGGACCCCGTAGGTTCGTGCCCGCCGACCATGGAAGGGCTCAAGAGCCCGGCGCGCCAGCTGATGCTGTGTCAGCCTGACGACGAACCCGAGTTCTTTCGCGGGAAGCTGGTGGGGATCAGCGAGGCCAAGGCCGAGAGCGCGAACCGAGTCGCGCGTACGCGAGCCAGCCGATCTGCCCCGAAGGTGCCGGCCGTCGACAAACTGCCGGACGTGCTGGACTTCGTTGGCCAACAGGCGCTGCTCGAGCAGCTGGTGCCGAGCGGGATCGTGTACGAGCCCGATGATCCCCTCAACCCGATCGAGATTGGTGTGGGACAGCCGTACCTCGTGGCGGAGAACGGCGACCGCCACAAGGCGCAGTATTGGATCAGGGGAAAGCCGTTTCCGGCCGGGATGACCGCGGAGACACACGTCACTCCGCTTGGCGTGTCACTGCCGACGTTCATCGCCGCGCTGGGATCCAAGTACGTGCCGTACCGCGGGCCGATCAGTCGGCAGACTCTGCACGAGCTCGTGAACCTGATCCCACGCTCGAGGGTCAGCGGCAAGCTGAAGACGGCGAAGACCTCGCTCAATGACTTTCGATCGGGGCGCTTCGGCGGGCGCACGATCTACTGGGTCCCCGCCCCGGATGGGTCCGTGGGGGTCGGGCCGGTGACGGCGACCGGCGGCAACGTGACCAGCAAGAGCGTGCTCAGGGAGCTCGCAGAGCAGGCGAAGACTGGACTCCCGCTCACCGAGCTGCCCGAGGGCTGGACGCTGCAGGACACGGTGGTCGCGGCGATGCTGCGACGCGGCGAGCCACTATGGGCAGCGTGGAACATCAATGAGCTGCTGATACGGACCAAGGTGGGCGAGGGCGGGGGATGGTTGCCGGCCAAGCCCTTGCCCGCGAGTTCGACCTACGATCCGAAAGTAGGCTACGCGGACTTCCCCCATGCCTTGGCTGCTACCTTCGACAGGCTGTTTCGCGAGGCCCCGCAGGGCGTCAGGTTCCGGGTGGCCGGGCCGTGGCTCGGGCATCTGTATCCCAGTGACTTCGGCAACAAGGTCCAGTTCGACGAACCCACGGGTGGCGAGCTGGACCTGACAAAGCTCGAGCGGGAGTTTGCCGAGAACACCGCTTTGATGACGGCCGACGTCCACGACTTGCGCGCGAAGCGGTTGGCCGCTGAGGGCAAGAAGCGTCTTCGCTGGGCCAAGGCGCGGATCGAGGCCGAACGCAAGGCTGCTCGCAAGCGCGAGCGAGCTGTCGAGGAGAAAAACATGAGTGCCAAAAAGTCGACGAAGCAGACCGGCAAGGCGGCGAAGGCTGCGACCGAGAAGAAGGCCACGACCACGAAGGAGGCAGCGGTCACCATGAAGCCTGCGGCCATGAAGCCGCCCGCGGCCACCGAAGAGTCCGCGACGACGACCGCGATCGCGGCCAAGAAGCCGGCGACCAAGAAGAAGCCGGCGGCCAAGAAGCCGGCGGCCAAGAAGCCGGCGACCAAGAAGAAGCCGGCGACCAAGAAGAAGCCGGCGACCAAGAAGAAGCCGGCGACCAAGAAGAAGCCGGCGGCCAAGAAGAAGCCGGCGGCCAAGAAGAAGCCGGCGACCAAGAAGAAGCCGGCGACTAAGAAGAAGCCGGCGACCAAGAAGAAGCCGACGACCAAGAAGAAGCCCGCCGCGGCTGCCCTCGAGTCAGTGACGGACACGGAGACCACGCCTGACGCGAAGTCGTCGGCCGACCCGAAGCCAGGCAAGAAGCGGCGACTGCAGTTCAAGCGCAATGACGTCGTCCGCTTTCGCGCGCGCTCGCAGATCGCCGTTGGTCTCGGCATCGGCACCGACACGGTGTTCAAGGTCGAGATGGTGTCCAGCGACGAGGGGCGCTCGGTGGTGGTCCTGCGCTATGGCACGGGCAAGCACTCGGCGCTGATGAAGGTTGCGCCCGGTCACCTGGCGATCGTGGAGCGAAGCGTCGACATCCCCACGGAGATCCGGGCCTGTGCGGCGAAGCTGTCCCGGTACGAAGGTCCGATCTCAGCCAAGACGCGCCGACTCATGGCCGAGCTCGCGCGGAGGTCGTGATGTTGGCGGTCGCGGTCGGACTCTCGCCGGTTGTCGCGTTCGGTGCTGTCGCCTGGTGGGCGCACGCACGCTCGACGAGGGTCAAAATCGTCAACCTGTGCGAGGCCGCGCCGGCGAACAAGCGTTCGTCGCGTCGTCAGCCGGTCGACGCGGTGGTGCTTCATCAGATGGCGTTCTCGCGCGGGAACGATCTACTGTCCTACCGCAAGGTCACGGCGCACTTCGTGGTCACGCCGGATGGCACGATCGGGCAGCTTCACCCTGTCAACGCACGTCTGTCAGCGTCGCATGGCTTCAACTCGCGCTCCGTGGCGATCGAGTTTGCGGGCAACCTGCGTTCCGTCAACGGCAACTGGTGGCGCCCAGAGACGTACGGCCGCGACACCCTGACGCGCGAGCAGATCGAGGCGGGCCGGAAGCTGCTCATGCTTCTGAAGCGGCAGGGGATCCGGTTCGTGCTCGGGCACCGACAGAGCGACGCCGATCGTGGCAACGATCCGGGGCCGGAGATCTGGAGTTCGATCGCGCAGTGGGGGATCGAGAAACTGAGGCTGTCCGACGGCGGGCCGGAGTACTCGATCGATACCGGTCGGCCGATCCCCGAGAGCTGGCGCTCCTTCGACCCGTCGACGGGTGGCAACTCGTAGCGGCGAGAGACGGCACGGCATGCAGGACACCCGAGGATCTACGCCCCCGCCCGGCGCTCGAGCAGACAGGGCTCGCGCACCGACAAGTCAGACCCACCGCGAACGGCGGCCGCCAGCCCGCGATGCTGATGCGCCCGCCCGATGGTCGCGGGCCAACGTCACCGTGGTCGAGCATCGGCGGGGGAGTTGGTGCGGTTGGGTCGTCGGTGCGGCCGTCATGGTCGGCGTGGCGATTGGGGTCCATGTTCTCCGGCGAGGTCCGTCCCGCGCCGAGGTCGTGCACACCACGACGCTCGACGGCTGGACCGGCAGGGTGATCCAGCGCGGGCCGTGGTCTGAGGAGAACCGCGCGTGGACAGGTCCGACGACGTTCGATATCGAGTTGTTGAGCCCAGACAACGGAGTTCGGTGGATCAGGACGTCGATCCGGGATCTGGACCGGGCGATCGGTGTGACCATGGATGAGCTGCACCGGGCTGCTGCCAAGCAGCGGCGAGCGTGACATCTAGAAGCTGCCGGTTGGGAGTTGACCGGCTCGTTCGCGGCCAGAGACCTGGTTCGCTTCGATGGCACGACCTGGACGCGCGTTCCATTTCCGGACAACGAGGGGGGAGGTTCCTGCCCCACGCTGCCCAGACGATCCCTTCGCAGCATTTATCCTGCGGCGCCTAGTTTTCCCATTCGACTTGGTCGTGCGCAGCATATTCCGGACAACGAGGGGGGAGGTTCCTGCCCCACGCTGCCCAGACGATCCCTTCGCAGCACTTATCCTGCGGCGCCTAGTTTTCCCATTCGACTTGGTCGTGCGCAGCAAATGTTGACCTGTGTGAAAAAAGAGGCGCATTGTTTTCGCACTTATCCAGGAAGTGCTGGAAGACTTCCAGGGTCCAGCCTTTGTCACGCATATGCCCCAAAATCGTACGCACTGAACTGTCATATATTAGCTGCCGCCCTGCCGTCCAGTCATCGCAATGCACCTCCAGATTTATGGGGCCGTCTAAACCTAGAAATTGGGACAAGACTCGCAGTAGTTTAGGTGGCTCGATCTTGTTGCGCGTGTATAGCACTGCCCGGGGCAGGCCAAGCGGATTGATGTACGTGTAGCGGGTGACGTAGTTATTGATCTCGATCATTGTAGTCTGGGAGGTCAGAGGGACACGTTGGCACCACAAAGTGCATCAATAGCGATCGTGCCCCAGCGATCGTACCACGGGGTCGCACGCGGACCAAAACATGGAGGTTGGCGCTTATCGACACCGAGATAGCTCCCCCTGTTGCGCCGGCGGCCAAGGCGCTTCCGTCTCTTGACCGTGCCACGGCTATCCCCCAAAAAAATGGCTAGCGAACTTGCTGGGCGCGTGGATGGCGCCGGTAAGCAGCCGGACCTTCGAGCGCACCGTGCAGGCGGGCGGCGTGGCGGGCGCGGCGGCCGGCGAGGCCGACGTCGCCAAGGCCTCTCGCTGGAGGCTGGTGTGTCGCAGGCGCCTGTGCTGTCAGCGTGCTGTGACCCTGCAGCCCGAGATTTGGACCATGGTGCGATGTGCCTGTTCATGTGCTTGCCTGTTCATGTGCTGTGACTCTGCACCGCGTCGTGGCCCCCGTCGGCACCCGCCGGAACCAAACGGAATGACGAAACCCGAACCATATCAGCCACTTACGTCCCAAATCCCCGTCATCGTTGACGTTTCTCGAAGTGGCACTGATCGGGTTCGAATCCCGTCTCCCGCTAGCCTGCAGCCCCGTTTCCGGGGCTTTTTGAATTTCGGGGTCTCGCTGTTGACCGGCTGTTGACCGAGCCGCGGCCGGTCCCCGCTTGGACTTCTGCGCCGGGTGCGCGTACGATGCCGCACCATGAAACACGCCCAAATCACCTTCTCCATCATCGCGGTCGTCGTCGCGGTCATCGGCCTCTTTGCTTTGTTCGCAGGACTCGACGGGGCCAACAGTGCGCCCCAGGAGGCTGCGGTCTCCGCGATGGTTCTCGCCTTCGTGATCCCGTTCTACGTGATCGCTCGATGCGTCGAGATGATCACCAGCGGCCGGGGGTAGTCCGCGATGGCTTCACCAAGACCGTCCAGTTGTTCGGGGTAGGCCAGTACTCATCGGAGTAGGAGCACCAGGCGCCTCCGGGTGCTCCACCGACAATCCCCTCCTGCAAGAGTGCGGATCCGAACAGCCTTTATGGAGAGACAGGCCGAGGCTGCGGGCTATGCTCGTGCCACCATGGTCCTCGAGTCCAACCAGCAGCGACTGCTCGAGTCGATCTACAACGATCCTCGAGCCGACGACGCTCGACGTGTCTACGCCGACTGGTTGGTCGGCCGTGGGGACCCTCGCGGAGAGTTCATGAACTCCTGGCCTCAGACCACGACGGGATCCCAGTGGAGCAACGGGAGTTCGAAGCCGTGATCGACGGTGAGCTGGCCGAGCAGCGCGCGAAGCCCAGGTCCGAGGTCGCTTGATCGAACTCCATCCCGAAGTCCGCCTTGTGATAGCGAATCACACCGTTGCAGCGCTGAGGGTAGAGCCGCCAAGCGAGCATCGCCTCGAGCGACTCGAAGCAGGGCGCCTCGGCAAGGCTCACCCGGGCGTCGTTCGGTGTGCGATTGGCCGAGTCACTCATGAGACTCTCGGGGTGTGAGCACACGGCCCCGTCGTCAGCGCACAATAGTAGCGGGACGAGCAGCTCACAGCTGCCGCAAGGCGGCACGGTTTCGCCCGACGCAAACCGGCGCTCGGATTCTTCATCGGCGGTGATGGTGTCGGACTGAGACCCGAACAACATGCTGCTACCTCGACGACCCGCCCCACTCGAGCATGTCTTCATGTAGTTCCAAATCGTCCGATAGTGCGATTTCGCCCAGGAACCGGCGCAGCCAGGCCTGGCTCTGGCCGCCCAACCGGAACGCTAGCGTGTCTGTTTTGACGAGGATGCTCCGAGTGCAGGTCATCGTCATGTCCGTCCTCATGAAGATCCCACAATACGAACCCGTAGGCAGCGGCTGATCGAACCCGTGTCGAGTCATGAACTTCTTGAGTTGGTCTACAGCGTTTTGGCCAGGCGTGCGGCTGGCGAGGACGCCCGCACAGTGGGACGGTGACTCCATCACCAGAAGGACCGTGGTTTTCCCCCAGCCAATGTGTTCCCTGAACGTCTCGAACTCAGGATAGACCGGGCCGGCATCGGGCTCCCCCTTGCCCGTCATTGCGTCATCTCGGCAGGGCCGGGTGAAGTCATAGAAGATCTGAAGACCCATGGGGTCGTTCGTCGTGTCGAATCCGATCAGTAGGTCATTGGGGTCTGGTTCTGCGAGGCCTTGTTCGTAGCACCATAGAACTCGCCTCGCCGTGTAGTCGAACCGCGAAGTGACGCCGATGCGGCCCATGCTGCGGCCCATGCGGAGGAGAAACCACTCATAGAAGCGCGGGAGGTCATGCCCCACGATCCTCCGAATTTCGTCAACTTCACCGCTGGACGCCCCCTCGATCTCTTCATCGAGGCGAGGGAAGGCCCGTTGCAACCACGCCTCCATCTCCGGTTCTAGGTCCTGTGGTCGCATGTCTTTTTGTCTTTCGTGCAGAGCAGCATAGGGAGAATGACACTGCAAGTCTTGCAGGGAGGCGCTGTGTCTCGGTCGTTGATTTCTTGGACGAGAAGTTCGCGGCCGCCTCGACTCGCATCGATGTATTCGAGAGGCGAATCCGTCGACTCGCCTTGGTCGTGATACCATTCTTCGGTCATTGCAGCGGGCAGCGCCTGATCGTCAATGAGCAATAGCATCGCCCTCTGCGCTGCGCAGACTCCTGGAGGATAGGCGGCGGGACCGTCGCGCAGTTCACTGCTAACCTGTGCCTCTTGCACCGCGCAATCCCATCGTTCATTAACTGTCGCAGTACTGCCCGTGAAGTCCTTCAGACCTTCCGCCACCGCCGCGACTTGTTCGGCCCGGGCCGTCGCTTTCGCCTTCTTGCCGTCCCCGTAGGACGCGGTGACGCCGCTCGCGTGACGCATGCCCGACTGGGCGGCAGCGGCACACAGTTCCACAGTCGTCATCCCCGACTGATCGCCGTATTGCTTTTTGCACATGCACTCCACCACGCCAAGCATGGTTCGAACACTGACCTTCGACTTCATCATGTCCGCGGGTGGCTCCTTGTTGCGCTTGGTCAACCACTGTTGCCGCAGCGCTGCCTTCGTGATCGCGCGCTCCGCCTCGAGGGCCCTAATCTGCGCCTCGAACTGAATTCGGAGCACCCCGAGGTCGGTCTTGGTGGCCTCGGTCTCCTCGAGCGCCTCGTGCTCCTTTCCGCAGACGACGCATGTCTGGGCCTCCACCGCGGTCATGAGTCCGCTTTTTTGCATGATGCCGAGCACGGTCGCGGCATTGCCCGGTGCGCCGCTTGGCCCGCAGTTGTTCAACATGGGATCGCTGAGGAGCTGGACATTCTTGCCCTCGAACTTGACGTTCATCGAGCCGGGCCCGACGAACTTGGTCACCCCATGGGTGGCGGCCGAGACCACGCCGCCGCCGGTCCCCTTGCTCGCGGCGTCGCCGATCGACTTGAACGTGGCGCCCTTGATCGCAACCTTTTTGCCGCCGATGACGACGCTCTTGCTGAAGTTCTTCGGTGACTCGCCACTCTTGCCGATGTTGGGCAAGGGGGTGGGCACGAAGGGCGCGGGCGGGCCGGGCATCTTGCAGACGTTTGGGGTGGTGGCGGCAGCGATGCCGCCGCTGCCTGCCGTCACCGGTGTCATGGGAGGGTTGATCGATACGGTCACGCGTTTGGTCCTTGACGCGAGGGTTGCTCGAACAGTATCGCGCCGCGCAGGCCGTTGCTCGAACCGGTCAGAGCCAACGCGTGCGGACCGGCAGCATAGCCGCGGGCCCACGCACGTACGGCGAGCACGCCAAACAGGGCGCCGCTGGCCGCCCCGACGTCGCCCCAACAATCCGCTGGCGCGTCGTAGCCCGGCGCGCGAATGGCCGTGGGTTCGCGGAGGTTCACAAAGGCCCATTCCTCGCTGCGGTAGCGCTCGCCGTTGATGTCACAATATATCGTGTCGACGGCCTGATCGGGGAATTGCAAGCCAGCAACCGCACCGCGCAGGGCTTGGGTCATTCCCTCGCCGAACGAGCCGGTCTCGCTGCCCGGCAAGCGCTGCTCTCGTGCCGTGGCCACGCCGGCGATCGTCGCCAGGCAAGGCAGGCCCAGGACGTGACGCAGCCGCGGGCTGGCGAGCACCAGGCAACCCGCGGCTTCCCCCGGGTGAAAGCCGTTGCGGGCGTCGGGGCCAAACAAGCGCTCATGCTCGAGCCACGTCAGGGTTTCTGGATGGATGTAGCTGTCGATCCCAACGACGACAGTGAGCACTTCGCGGCCCACGGCGGCCTCTTGGGCCGCACGCTCGATGACCTGGGCGACCCCGGCGTGTCCGCGGCCAACCAGGTCGGCCCGCAACGAGGTCCCCGTGGCGGCCAAGCTCGTTGTCAATTGCTTCGCGGTGGTCTGCAACTCATGCTCGGGAAATCCCGGTCGTGACTCCGGCAGCGCGAGCCATAGATCGACCGGGCCGCGGTAGGGCCTTGGGGCGGCGGCGAGCTTGTGCGCGACCTCTTCGATCACGGCATAGGCCATCGGCAACAGGCGGTTGGCGCCGTCGAGTTGTGGCGACAACCTGGGGTCAGCCGCGACCGTCATGGGTTCGCCGCGAAGGGTCACAAACGGATACTCGGCAATCGTGCATATGCCCGCCCGCACGGCAGCGGCGGTCGTCTCGGCCACGAGGCCTACTGGCGTCCGTGCACCGACAGCGACGATCTCGAGAGAATCGCTCACGTGCCGCCGCCCTTCTCGACGATCTTGGTCTCGTCGAGATAGTCGGCGTCGCTTGCCGGCACACGCAGCACGCTCTGCCACACGAGAGCCAGCCGGCTGTCGTCGGGCTCGGCGAGCACGGTGGTGAGCACAGGTGGCTGGTGGGATTGGATGCGCCGACCGAAGTGGCTCTCGAGCTCGAGTCGGATGTGGGGCAGGTCGAGCACCAAAGCGCCGTGCGGGCTGAGGTTGAACAAGCCCAAACGCTCGCCGCCACGCAGGGCGGTGGACGGGCGCTGATCGGCAGGGGCACACATGGCAAAGTGGGGGTCGTAGTCGTCGGGCAGCAGCGGTTGTTTGGTCTTGGCCCATGCAGTGTCGTAGGTGCCGGCGAGCGTTCGGCGTGGCAGCCAGTGACGGTCGATCGGGCCGAGCCCCGCGGGGCCTAATGTCGTCGGATTGCCGTGTGGGTACTCGATCGCGTGGGCGAGTGTGTTGGCCAGGGTCGCGTTGCGGCGGGCGAAGCCACGCCCGATCGGGTTGCGCTCATCGAGGCTGTGATGACGCGGGTCTGGATCTGAGCTGTCACTTCCGCCGAACGCGAGTTCGTAGCGGATCGGCTGTCTGGTGAACGGGCGTGGATCGGTGAGCGAAAGACCGCCCCAGGCGTCGTGGTAGACGCGATCGCCGTGGACGAGCAGGGTCTTGTCGATCGATCCAATCCGCAGGGTGACGGGGACCGTTGGGGCCGGCATGGCTCCCGGCGCGTGGGCGCTGCCGAGCACGATCACATCGGTCGACGGCTTGCGGCCCAACAACTCGGAGTCGTAGCGGAGGCTCGACTCGCCTGGAGCGCCGTAGTGCTCGGGTGCGAGGGGTGGGGGCAGCTGCTCGTCGGCCAGGCTCAGCTTGCCGTCCGTTGTGATCATGAAGGTGGCGCGGATGGCCACTACCCACCAGTGAACGCCATGCTCGTCGCGGGTCCAGTTGCGGTCGGCCGCGTACGCAGTTCGGTTACGGAGGCCCCACACGCGCGCGATGTTATCAGACTCCCGATCTGCGGGGCAAGACAGCCCGAGATTGAGGGGAATCCGACAGCGAAAGAACGAGCAGCGCCCGCAGCTCATCTTTGCTGTCGACGGGTGTCGCAGGGTCATACAGCTTCGCGGCCATGAACATCACTCTACTCCACCTGCGGACGGAGCGAAGTGTTCGCGCCGCGAAGCGCGGCAGAAGCTCCGACAGCCGCCACAACCACCCGCTAAGCCTCAGGCGTCTCCGGCAGCGCAGCCGTCGACGCCTCACCCACGACCCCCGTCTCCAC
>NZ_PVNL01000115.1 GCF_002994635.1 Enhygromyxa salina
GGTTTGGGGTCGGGTTTGGGGTCGGGTTGGAACTCGCGCGACGGCTCGGGTCTCGGATCAGAGAACTCATTGTTGTTCATGACGTCCATGTTGGGCTCTCGCAGCTCGCGGCATGGGCATCGCGATCATCGGACGTGATGGCTGGTGCCGATGCGGGCGCGCCCACGGAGGAGGGGGGCGCGCCCGCGCCGGTGCCGATTGCATACATGGCCACGAGACCGCGATCTCGCGGTTAAAACGGCCTGTTCGCAAGGTCGGGGGCTCGCGTTTGCGCAGAGTCTCGCGCGCGAGAAGAGGACCGGCCAGAGCACTGGATTCGGCCCAACCGCGCGGCCGGGTGAGACCCGCACGCGCACGCTGACCCGGCCACGAACGTGGACCGCGTCGCGAAAACTACGTGGTAGCGTCGCCGTCGTTGGCCGTCGGCGGTGAAGCTGTCGCGCCGTCACGCGAGGCCGAGCATGAGCGACGACAACGCGCCCCATGAGTTGGAACAGCAGGCGACGGATGCGGCCACGGCCGCGGCGAGCAGCACGGTCCCCAACGCGCCGAGTCGATCGGGCGCGCCCGAGGTTCACGGTGACACGCTCGGTGATCTCGTTGGCGATGCGATGCAGGCCGGGGTGCCGAAGGCGGCCGACGCGATCGAAGATCAGGTCGAGCACGGCCTCGGCGCGCTGGGTCTGCCCCCGGAGATCGCCAGCGCGGGCGCGGACGCGGTCGGCGGCGTGGTCGAGGAGGGGCTCGAGCGTGTCGTCGACGCGATCTCGGATCTGATCGGCAGCGATGACCCGCTGCCCAAGGTCAACTACACCCTCACCGTCCAAGACGGCCCTGAAGCCAGCTGGGCCGTGCGCAGCATCCAGCTGGTCGAGGCGCTGTCCGAGCCTTACATCCTGACCCTGGACCTGGTCAGCGAAGAACTTGCGGCCGACACCGAGCTGCTGCTCGGCGCCAACGTCGAGCTGACGATCGACCGCGAGAGCATCGTACGCACGGTCCACGGCATCATTCACGTCGTCGAGTACATCGGCGTCGCCGATGATCGGCTGCAGGTCCGGGTGGAGATCGTCCCGGCCTGGTACCTGCTGACGCAGCGGGTCGACACCCGCCTGTGGCAGGACGCCAGCGTGCTCGACGTCGTCAAGGAGGTGCTCGAGCTGGGGTTCGCCGACTACGAGCGCGAGTTCGACGACACCGGCCTGGCCGGCACCTACGCCAGCCGCGAGTACATTGTTCAGTACCACGAGAGCGACTTCGACTTCGTCAGCCGGCTGCTCGAGGCCGAGGGCATCACCTACTGGTTCGACTGCGAGCGCGGGACCGGTAAAGAGGTCATGGTCCTCGAGGACAGCAACGACAACCTCGTAGATCTCACCACGATCGACGATCAGCCCGACCTGCACATCGTCGTGGACCGGCCAGATCGGATCGAGATCGAGAGCCTGCAGTTCTTTGACTGGACCCGTGAGCTGACCTCTACGGGGGTCTACCAGCGGGTCTTCGACTGGCTCGCGCCGATCGAGCCGATCGAGGCTGGCGCGCCGCCCGAGGGCGACCCCAACACCGACGACCGCGGGATCCGCCGCGAGGTCTACCACCACGGCCGCTTCGTCGAGGCCGACCCCGATCCCCGCACGATCCGCAAGCTCGTGCATCGGACCGCGCGCGACAAGGTCGCGCGCGGGTTCGGCAACGTCACCGGCATGTTCCCCGGCCGCAAGTTCGCCGTCGTCGAGCACCAGCGCAGCGACCTCGATCGCGAGTACGTGGTCCGGCGAGTCATCCACACCGGTGACTGCCCCGACGTGGTCATGGGCGACACCACGGCGGCGCCGCGCTACCAAAACCGGTTCGAGTGCCTGGTGCTCGAGCCCGACAAGCCGTTTCGACCGCCGCTCGTGACCCCGCGCCCACGCATCTATGGGCCGCAGACAGCGATCGTCACCGGGCCCGACGGCGAAGAGATCCACACCGACGAGCACGGCCGCGTGAAGGTCAGGTTCGACTGGGATCGCGTCCACAGCCTGACCGACGACACCTCGATGTGGATCCGCCCAGCCCACCACTGGGCCGGGCCCGGGTTCGGCACCTTCTTTGTGCCGCGGGTCGGCATGGAGGTCGTCGTCGAGTTCCTCGAGGGCAACCCCGATCGTCCGCTGGTGACCGGCTGCGTCTACAACGGCGACAACGCGATCAGCGTCGGCGTGCCCGACAACAAGACCCAGAGCACGATCCGGACCAAGAGCTCGCCGGCCAGCGACGGCTACAACGAGATGCGCTTCGAGGACGCCGCGGGCAGCGAAGAGATCTTCGTGCACGCGCAGAAGGACTACAACGAGGTCGTCGAGAACTGCCACTCGACCTCGGTCGGCGCCGACCAGAGCAACACGGTCAGCGGCAACCAGACCCAGACCGTCAAGAAGGATCAGACCGAGACGATCGAGGGTCATCAGACGATGACGGTGCTCGAGACCCGCACGACCGAGATCACCAAGGACGAGACCAACACCTACCACGCCAGCCGCAGCACCACCGTCGAGGTCGACGAGCTGCTCGAGGTCCTGGGCAAGACCACGATCATCTCGGGCGACACGGTCCACTTCGAGGCCAAGAAGGACTACGTGCAGGTCGTCGGCGGCTCGAGCAAGATCAGCGTCAACCCGGGCGAGGCCGGGCCGGGCGACAGCAGCATCGACTGCGGCAATGACTTCGTCGTGACCGCGGCGACCAAGGTGTTCCTGAGCCAGGCCGGGTCCGCGACGGTCAAGCTCGAGGGGGGCAACGCCGACCACTACACCAGCGCCGTGTTCAGCGTGGTCGCCGACGGTGATCTGCTGCTCGACTCCACGGGCGGCGCGCTGACGGGCAAGGGCTCGTCCAAGGTGGAGTTCAGCAACAGCGGGGGCGCGCTCGTGATCGAAGGTGGCGCGATCACGATCAGCTCGCCGAGCGAGGTCACGATCAGCGTCGGGGGCAGCTCCGTGAAGATCGACGCCGGGGGCGTCACCGTGGCCGGCCCCAAGGTCGACGTGACCGCGACGGGCGTGGCAACGATCTCCGGATCACTGGTGAAGCTGAACTAGCGAGTGGGGAGTGAAGGGGAGGGCGTCCGCGCGGCTTGTCTGGAACCGGCCACTAGGCCATCATTTGCAGGCTGACCATGGCTGCTCGGGGCATCCTCTCTCGGATCACAGGTGAGTCGACGCGGGGCGTCGACGACATCGAGTTGATCGTCGGCAACCTGCAGGCGCTGCTCAACACGCGCCTGGGCGACGCGGTCTCGGCCGAGGGCTTCGGGGTCGTCGATCTCGTCGACATCATCCACGACTTCCCAGCTGCTGCGCAGATCATGCAGCGCAGCATCCGGGCCACGATCGCCAAGTACGAGCCACGCCTGCGTAACGTCAGCGTCCGCACGGTCCCCAGCGACGACCCCCTGATGCTCACCTTCGAGATCTCCGGCCGCCTGATCGGCGACCGCCGCCGCGGCGTCGTCCGCCTGCGCAGCGAGATGACCCACGGCGGCCGAGTCACGGTAGCGTAGCCACATCGGCGCAGCGAGCCCGCGGGACCCCGCCCAGCGACCAGCCCCAAAGTGAGTCGACGCCCGTGGGAGACCAAAAAAGGATATGATTCCCGCAGCCTCCAGCGGCCACGCAGAGTCCTGATCATGTTCGCCAAGTTCTACCAAAGCGAGCTCACCTACCTGCGCGAGATGGGGCGCGAGTTCGCGGCCACCCATCCGACCAGCGCCGGGTTGCTGTCCGAGCGCAGCGACGACCCCGACGTCGAGCGACTGCTCGAGGGCTTCGCGTTCCTCAGCGCGCGCATTCGCGAACGGGTCGACGACGCGGTCCCCGAGGTCGTCCACGGCCTCGCCGAGATGCTGCTCCCGCAGTACCTGCGACCGCTGCCAGCGATGTCGGTGATCGAGTTCAAGCCGCAGATCCGCGCGCTGCGGGGGGCCCGAACGGTGCCGCGCGGGCGAGCGGTCGGCAGCGTCCCGGTCGAGGGGACGGCGTGCACGTTCCAGACCTGCTTCGACACGGACCTGCTGCCGATCGAGATCGTCGACATCGACCACGACGAGTCGGTCGCGGCGCGGCCGATCATCCGGATCAAGCTCAAGACCACCGAGGCCGGTCGGCCGATCATCGCCCGCGAAGAAGGCATCCGGCTGTTCCTGTCCGGCGACATCTCGCTGGCGGCCACGCTGCACCTGTGGGTGCTTCGCCACTGCAAGCACGTCGAGATCCGCTGCTCCGAAGAGCGCAACACCCCGCGCGGGGAGCCGCTGCGGGTGCTCGACCGCGACAAGATCAAGCCGGTTGGGCTGCGCGAAGACGAGGCCGTGCTGCCGTGGCCAAAGTTCGCGCCCGAGGGCTCGCGCTTCGTCCAGGAGTACTTCGCGCTCCCGTCCAAGTACCTGTTCTTCGACATCCGCGGGCTCGACGGGCTCGAGTTCACCGGCGACTACATCGAGCTGGCCATGGTGTTCGAGCGGCCGCCGGATCTGTCGTCGCCGATCGGCGGCGAGAGCTTCCGGCTCCACTGCACGCCGGTCGTCAACTTGTTCTCGGCCACCGCCGAGCCGGTCAAGCTCGATCCGCTGATGCCCGACCACCTGCTGCGCGCGGCCGGAGCCAAGCCGGCCCACATGGAGGTCTACGACGTCGAGAGCGTCGTCGGCGTGCGGCCGGGTCGGGGCAACCGGCGCAACTACAGCAACTTCTACACCTTCAAGCACACCAAGATCGGGGCCGACGCCGACGGCTACTACGTGCTGCGGCGGACTCGCTCACCGCTCGACGAGGGCACCGACACCTACGTCCAGGTCGCGCGTCCACGCGACAGCGACGCCAGCGACGAGGACGAGACCCTGTCGATCGAGCTGCTGTGCACCAACCGCACGCTGCCGCTCGAGCTGCAGATCGGCGACATCTGCAAGCCAGTGCGCGGCAGCTCGGTGCCGGACTTCGCCAATATCACGGCGGTCAGCCCCGCGGTCCGGGCCCCGCTCGCGAGCGAATTGCAGTGGCGGCTGCTCGGCCACCTCGCGCTCAACCGGCGCCGGGTCACCGAGCCCGAGACCCTCAAGCTGTTGCTGTCGCTCTACAACTTCCTCGCCGGCTCGGGCTCACCAGCCGGCCGCGCGAACGAGCTCAAGGTCGAAGCGATCCGCGGCACGGAGTTTCGCGCGGTCACTCGCATGCTCGACGGCGCGCCCGTGCGCGGAGCCGAGACCACCGTCGAGCTCGACGAGACCCGCTTCGCCAGCATCGGCGACGCCCACCTGTTCGGGATCGTGCTCGACGAGCTGCTCTCGACCTACTGCAGCATCAACTCTTTTCACGAGCTGCGGGTGCGCCTGCACCCGTCGAAGATCGAGTTCCGATGGGACCCCAGGAACGGCCACCACAGGATTCTCTGAGCGACCCGCCGGCGTGGTTCCAGCGCCTGCTCGATCAGCCCGGGGCGATCGATCCCTTCGTCGCCATCGGCCTGCTCGAAGAGATCACGCGCGACGCCAAGCGGATCGGCGGCGACGGCCCCTACGACGAAGAGGCCGTGCGGTTTCGCCACGCTCGCTCGCTGGCGTTCAAGCCCGGCGACGTCGAGGGGGTCGAGGTCCGCGAAGACGGGCGCAGCTCCCAAGGTGGGCGCGCGGACCTGGTCGAGATGACCCTCAACATCGTCGGCCTGATGGGCACCAGCAGCCCGTTGCCAACCTACCTGGCCAGCGAGGCCGCCAGTCAGGACGAAGAAGGCCGGATCAAGGCCGACTTCTTCGATCTGTTTCACCACCGCCTGCACAGCCTGCTGTACCGCGGCGTCCGCAAGTACGACTGGCCGCGCGAGTACGCCAAGAACGGCCGCGACGTGTGGAGCCTGCGGCTGCTGGCGATGCTCGGCATCGACGACTACGACCGCCGCCAGCTCGAGTACATCAAGCCCCTCGATCTGCTGCGCATCGCCCCGCTGCTGGCGAGCCCGGCCCGGACCGCCCGCACCGTCGAGCTCGCGGTCATGGAGATCCTCGATCACCAGCTCGAGGGCGCCGACGTCAAGGTCAAGCAGTTCCAGGGCTCGTACGCCGACATCGATCCCGCCCACAAGATCCGCCTGGCGATCGAGAACTCGCGGCTCGGGGTCAGCGCGGTGATCGGAGATCTGTGCCTGCACCGCGCCGGAAAGGCCCAGGTCGTCGTTGGGCCTTTGGATCAAGAGGGGCTGCGCCGGTTCATGGCCGGCGGTGACGCGTTCTTCGCGGTGCGCGAGCTGCTCGATCTGCTCAGCTACGAGCTCATCGAATTCGAGCTCGAGCTGATCTTGGGCCGTGAGTCGCAGGTCGGCGCGATCCTTGGAAAGAGCCGGATCGGCGACGACGCGTGGCTGGCGAAGGGTGACGATGTGGAGTTGCAACGCGAGGAGACCCGGGTGATCGTCTCTCTCGAAGAGGCCAAGAAGCTGCTCGAAGAAGAAGACGCACGAGGAGGACGGTGAGCGGTGCGGTCGCTCAAGGTCCACGTCTATGACTCGGAGACCGGACGGACGCGCGAAGAGAGGTACTCGCGCTCACCGGTCCGGATCGGTCGTAACCCCCGCAACGACCTGTGTCTGAGCTTCGGCTTCGTGTCGGGCTGGCACGCCAAGGTCGACTTCAACGACAGCGGCGGCGCGTTCACGGATCTCGGCTCGACCAACGGCTCGGCGATCGACGGGCGCAGGATCGAGGCCAACCACAGCATCCAGCTCGGCGATGGGCTGAGCGTCACGGTTGGCAAGCTCGAGATGCGCTTCGTGTGGGAGGAGTCCGAGGCCGAGCACAGCGGCCGCTACGAGCGTGATCCCAACGCGGGCGTGCCGACTCGCTCGCCGCGGCTGCCGACCATGCCGATCCAGGCGGTCCAGTCGCTCGATGATCTTCCCCGAGATCCGCACGCACCCGCGACGGTCCAGCACGCGGCCAGCGGCGCCCAACTCGGGGGCCAACACGGGGGCCCACAGGGCGGCCCATACGGCGGCCCGCCGAGCCTGTCTGGGCCGCCGAGCCTGTCTGGGCCGCCGGGCCCGCCAGGCCTGTCGGGGCCGCCGAAGCTCCCAGGCATGTCCGGCATGGGCGGACCACCCTCGCTGGACGGGCCGCCGAGCCTGTCTGGCATGGGGGGGCCACCCGGGCTCAGCGGGCCGCCGAGCTTGAACGGGCCGCCGAGCATCTCGGGGCCACCCTCGCTGGATGGCCCACCCGCGCTGGGTGGCCCTTCGTTCGGGCAAGGTGGCCCACCGTCGCTCGACGGACCCCCAGCGTTCGACAGCTCCCCGTCAGCCGGCCCGCCGATGATGGGTGGTCCACCATCCATGATGGGCGGACCCCCCCCGCTCGGCGGAGCCCAGCCGCCGCCGTCCTTGCCGAGCCCCAGCTCGGCCGTCGACGACACCTCGCCGCCCCCGCGTCGCTCGGGCGCCGAGGCGACGGGCTTCGTCGATCTTGGTGGCGTCCACCGGGCGATTCGCCAGCTGCGTCCCGCGTATGAACAATACGAAGCCGCGCGCGCCCAGTTCGATCAAGCGGTCGAGGCCGCGATGGCCAAGATCCCCGCGAACACCCGCGACACCGCCATGGCGTTCCTGCGCCGCGAGTTCCCCGAGATGCCCGGCGCGACCCCGTTCGCCGCGCCCGCTGCCTCGGCCGGCGGCGTGCCCGAAGCCTCGAGCACCGTGACCAACTTCGCCGCCCACGTGCTCGGCACGGTGTCCCCACCAGGTGACGCCGACGAGCAGTCGGCCTTCCTCGCGCGGATCAGCGACATCCTGCAGACCACCGCCCAGGCCTTCGTCGAGATCCGCAACGTCCAGGCCCGATTCGGCGAAGAAATGGGCGTTCGCACGATCCGCGAGTTCACCCCGCTGCACGCCGCCGCCGACGCTCGCGGGGTCCTCGACTACCTACTCGACTGGCGCCGCGGCGGCCCCGAGCGCAACGCTCAGCTGTCCGCGGTGTACAGCGACTTCATGCTGCACCAGGTCGCCCTGATCAACGGCGTGGTCGAGGGCGTGCAGGCGCTCATGGATCAGTTCCGGCCGTCCGAGGTCGAGCGTGGCGTCGGCGGGCTGAGCAAGGCTGCGGGCGCATGGAAGAAGTACTCCGAGCGCTACGTGGAAGTGGTGGAAGACCGGGGGATCGCGGCGCTCGTGTTTGGGCCGGAGTTTGCTCGGGCTTACTCGGAAGTCGGGAACGGGTAGGGCGGGCCGGTCGGACTTCTGGGCGGCGATTACTCGTCGTCGTCGGACGCCTTGGCGTCGTGGGCGACCGAGCCGTAGTTGTCGATCATCTGCTCCCACAGCGAGCCGCGGGTCGCGAACGAGCGATCTTCCGGCTGGTAGACCAAGGTCCGGTCCGTCGAGGCCTCGCGGAACTCCGCCGGGGGTGCCTCCGGCTGGTTCGGATCTTGATCTTTGATCGTGACCTGCTCGGCGACCAGGGGGGCGCCCTTGTCGAAGGTGACGCTGCGCGAGATCTCGAATTTTCGGATCCAGCCGTCGGGCAGGTTGGAGGTGTACTGCTCGAACAGCGCGAACGCGGCGTCGCCCAGGCAGGGGTCGATGTCGCCGACGACCTCGTCTTTTTCGAGCTTGAGCGGGACCGTCGCGAAGCGGCCGTTGAGGTTGGGCAGCAGCTTCATGATCCGCTTGCAGAGCTTGCTGACCTCGGGGTTGCACTGGTCACCCTCGACGACCAGGATCTGCTGCTCGCCCGCCATCTCGATCCGCATGCGGGCCTTGTTGGTCTGCGCGCGCAGGCTGCCGAGCGCGCGGATCGCCACGCCGGCCTTGGTCCACTCGACCATGGCGACGGGGCCGCTGGCCTCGCCGTTGTCGTAGTGGGTGGCCTGGACCCACACCAGGCTCATGCCGTCGGGGCCCTTGTTGATGATCAGGTCCTCGTCGGTGAGCGGGCGGGTGGGCAGACGGCTGGCGTCGGGGTCACCCGCGATGCTGCAGCCGGCGACGATGTCGGGCTTGTCGTCCTCGCGCGGCTCCTCACCCTCGGCCAGCGGCGGCGGGGTGGGGGCGATCGTCGAGCGACCGGTGCAGTCCTTGGGATCGTCACCCGGGAGCCGGCGCTCACGATCGAAGCCCTCGAGCATGATCGAGAACCAGATGTCGGCCGGGAGCTCCTGGGCCTCGGACTCGACCGCGGTGCCGCCCGCGACCTCGGCCATGCAGATCGGCGTGGGGCCGGACGGACCCTTGTTGCGGCAGCCCGGCAGCAGGGTGACCGCGGCGATCGCCGTGACCGCGGCGAGGCCAGTGAGCGCGGACCTGAAGCCCGCTCGTGGAGCCCGCAACATCAGCGCACACCGCCGTCGCGGATCGTGTCGACTTGGCGCTTGTTGTCGGTGCGCTTCTTGACGATCAGGTCGATGGTGCGGATCTTCCCGTTCTTCTTCTTGAACAGGTAGACGTTGTTCTTCTCGGCCAGCGACGCGAGCTTGCCCTGCGTCATCTGCTTGGTCTCACGCCGGAAGTAGGCCTTGGGGTCGAGGTAGCCCTCGCGCTTGGGCACGGTGTTGAGCCGGAACACGCCGTCCTCGGTCTGCACGAACCCGTAGGCGCAGTCCTTGTCCTTGCAGCGCGAGCTGTAGGTGACCCACAGCTTGGGCGCGCCGTTGCTGTCTTGGCTGTCGATGATCTGGCCCATGGTCGAGCGGCTGATGATCACCCGCAGCAGCTGGCGGTCCTGCGAGGTGTTGATCGTGCGGTCGACCTCGTAGGTCGCGTTCCGATTGTCCGCCTCGTAGACGACGATCAGTCGCTTGTTGACGTAGACGCGGAGGGCCTCGACGGCCTGCTCGCGCTTGTCGATCCGCTCGAACTCTGCTGGCGAGAGCACGAGGCGCCTCGCGCAGCTCGAACTCGTGAGCAGCCCGACGGACAGAGCAAAGACGCTCAGCGCCTTCAAGACTCGCTGACGGTAATCACCCGGCGCGCGCATTTTCGGTGTTCAGGCGTACAGCAGCGCTGTACTGAAGTCAACGTGATCCGATCGCGAAGCCACGCGGCCTCGTTGACGGTCTGGTCGCTGGGTCCCCTCGAGACGTTCGTACAGTTCATGGGCGATCCGAAGATCGGTCGCGCAGGCGTGGGTTGAGGCCGGTATGGGGTGAGATCGCTGGCTCACGGGGGCGCTCTCGCTCGCGCGCGTGGGCGCGAGGCCACCAGGCGGGATGGGGCGCGTGGCCGGTGTGGATCTGCGGGGGTGTCCGGGGTGACCCACCGTGCGCGAGTTTGGTGATGTCGAGACCAGAAACCGGTTGGAGCTAGGCCGCGCTCGGGTCATGCTCGGGGCCCGCAGGATCGGCATGCGAATCAGGATCTCGAATCAGGGCGAGCCGTCGCGGATCGAGAGCTTCGAGCACAAGACGGAGGTCAAGGTCGGTCGAGTGGCCGCGAATGATCTCGTGCTCGCAGAGCGCGGTATCTCGAGCAACCACGCACGGCTCCACATCGATCACAACCACCAGCTCTACATCGAGGATCTAGGCTCCACCAACGGCACCTTCGTCAACGGCCAGCGCATCCAGGGGACCCGGCAGATCACCCTGCAGGACGAGGTCTACGTCTGCCACATCAAGATCGAGGTCGCGGCTGACAACCAGCAGTTTCCGCCCGAGCCCGAGCAGGCTCCCGTCCAGACTGGGTCCACGCAGATGGCCACCCCCGAGCAGGCCGAGGCCCTGCGTGTCGGGCGAAAGAGCGGCTCGCTGTCGGGCGAGATCGGCGGGGGCGATGGCGGCTACGATCAGGGCCAGTGGAATCACGGCGGCGGCGGCTACGGCCAGCAGGACCAGGGCCAGTGGAACCAGGCTCAGCAGGCTCAGCAGGCTCAACAGCCCCAACATGGTGGCGGCCAGTGGAACCAAGCTCAGGTCGGCAACGACCAGGGTCAGTGGGGACAGCAGAGCCAGCAAGGCGGCAACGCTGGGCAGTGGAATCAGCAAGGGCAGTGGGATCAGGCTCAGCAGGGCCACGATCAGCAAGGCCAGTGGGACCAAGCTCAGCAGGGCCAAGCTCAGCAAGGCCAAGCTCAGCAAGGCCAAGCTCAGCAAGGGCAGTGGGACCAGCAAGGCTACGACCAGCAAGGCTACGACCAGCAGGGCTACAACCAGCAAGGCTACGACCAGCAGGGCTACAACCAGCAAGGCTACGACCAGCAGGGCTACAACCAGCAAGGCTACGACCAGCAGGGCTACAACCAGCAAGGCTACGACCAGCAGGGCTACGACCAGCACAGCCACGACCAGCAGAGCCACGACCAACAAGGCCACTGGAACCAGCAGCAACAGGGCTACGCGGCGCCCGAGTCAGTCGAGGAGGTCGAGGAGTTCGAGGAGGTCGAAGAGCTCGAGGAGGTCGAGGAGATCCAGGAGGTCGAAGAGTTCGATGCCGAGCCCGTGTATGAGTCGGAGTCTGTGTACGACTCGGAGCCGGAGCCGGAGCCGGAGCCGGAGCCGCGTGTCGTCGAGCGATCTCGCGGTGGACCGCCGCGTCCCACGGCCGGACCGGAGCCGGTGACGCCATCCCGCCGCGGGCGCGGTCGCGGCGGCGACGAGCTGGCCGCCCCCGCGGGACCCCGTGCGGACGCAGGACCACCAGCCATGGCTGATCTGGACGACGCGGGACCACCGAGCTTCGACGCGGGACCACACAGCTTCGACGCGGGCCCGCCGAGCTTCGACTCGGAACCGCCGAGCTTCGATGCCGGCCCACCGAGCTTCGATGCCGGCCCACCGAGCTTCGACGCAGGACCGCCGAGCCTCGACGGGGGACCGCCGAGCCTGGGTGACCTGGGCGGTGCGGGTCCTGCAGATCTCGGCGGCCCACCCAGCCTCGGCGGGGGTCCGCCCGCGTTGAGCCTGGACGCCGGTCCGCCTGGCTTGGACTCTAGCGGCCCGCCCGGGTTGGGCAGCGGCCCGCCTGGATTGGGCAGCGGCCCGCCCGGGTTGGACAGCGGCCCGCCTGGATTGGGCAGCGGCCCACCCGGATTGGACAGCGGTCCGCCTGGATTGGTCAGCGGCCCGCCCGGATTGGACAGCGGCCCGCCTGGGCTGGGCGCCGGCCCACCCGGATTGGACAGCGGCCCGCCAGCGTTGGGTGGTCCGCCCAGCCTGTCGGCGCCCACAGGCGTCGACGCGCCGCCCAGCTTGTCGGGGCCCCCAGCTGGCCCGCCGAGCCTCGGTCCCGAGCCCGATGAGTACTCCTCCGCGACGGTAGTCGAGGCACCCGAGCGCTCCTCGGCGGCCGCGGTGCCGCGCTCGCAGGCTCACCCTGCTGCGGCATCGACGTCGTCGACGTGGGGCCAGACCGAGGAAGAGCTCGACATGCGCCCGGAGTACGCGGTGCGTGCGGCCGTGTTCTACGAGCTGCTCTCGGATCTCGGCGTGACCCCCGAGCACCCCCCAGACGACGGCGAGAAGCAGCGCAAGGCCGCGCGCGTGGGCGCCAAGCGGCGCCTGGCGGTGAGCGCCCGCAACGATCCCGATCTGATGCTCGACGAGCCCAGCGTCGAGGCCGAGCACCTGCTCGCGGAGGTGTTCGCGCTCGGGCCCCTGACCGGCGTGCTCGACGATGAAGACGCCCGCGAGCAAGTTCGCGAGGTGATCATTCGCAGCCCACAGCGGGTCTACGTCGATCGTGGCAACGGCCGCGAGCGGCTCCCGCGAGGGTTCTCGTGCTCGGCCGCGATCGCCATGGCGCTGCACCGGTTCGCGGGCGCGCACCTGCAGTGGGACGCGGCCGCGCCGTGGCTCGACCACCGGATGCCCGACGGCACCCGCCTGCGTGGGGCCGACGTCAGCGTGGCGCCCGACGGCCCCGTGGTCGTGATCCGCCGCCCGGCTCGGGCGGTCACGGGTGGGCTCAGCCAGGTCGGCGCCGTCTCGCACCCCGTCGCCGACTACCTGCGCGCGGTCCTGTGTGCGGGCGGCAGCGTGTTGGTCTGCATCGGCGACGGCTGCGAGGGCACCGAGCTACTGTCGGCGCTCGCCCACGAGCTCGCGCGCTTCGACGTCGCCGAGCTGGGCATCGTCCGCGCTGGCAGCCGCATCGTCCCGCCTCGCGGGGCGCTGGTGCTCGACGCCGAGCCGGGTCTCACGGCCGGGCCGATCAACCTGGCGATCCAGGCCGGCTCGACCCGCCTGCTGATCCATCGCGCGGGCGGGGCCGGCCTGGCCAGCGCGTGGGCGGGTCTGTCGGGTGGGGTCGAGCAGCTGGTGCTGGGGCTGGGCGTCAGTGACCCCGCGGCTGGTCTCGCGAGCTGCGTCGAGGGTCTGGTGCTCGGCGGCTTTGGTCGTGACCGCGACGCCCTGCGCCAGCACGTCGCCGCTTCGATCAGCGTCGTCGTGGTCATTGGCCGCTCGGCCAGGGGCGCCGAGTCACCGGTGATCCTGGCCGAATTCGACGCGCAGGGCGGGGTCATACCGATCCTGTCACGCGACGGTGCCGACGCGAACTGGCAGCATCACCGCGACCCCGCGTTCATGGCCGAACTGTCGCGGCGCGGTGTAACCTTCGACCCGTCCAAGCTGGCCGAGCTCGCCCAGGCCCGGCCGGACGCCCCCACAGGCTCCTGAACTCTACCTGCTGTCCGCCATCTGCCATCTGCCATCTGCCATCTGCCATCTGCCATCTGCCATCCGGCCCCAGTGAACGCCCGCTGGCCAGCTCCGACTCCCCCTAGCACTCGTCCCGATCTCATGTCCGTCATGCCTCACCTCGCTCGCTATCGTCACTCCACTCGCGCCACCAGCTGGGCGCTCGGTCTCGCCTTGAGCCTCGGCGCGCTCACGCTCGGCGGCTGCAAGAACAAGGGCGACAAAGAGACCTGCAAGCCCGACGAGTACGCGTTCAAAGAGATCGCCCTGCACATTCAGGCCGCCGCGGATCTCAACCTCGACGAAGAGGGCAACCCGTTGCCCACCGTCGTGCGCGTGTATCAGCTCAACGGTGACCTGGCGATCCGCAGCCTCGACTTCACCGAGCTGTGGGAGGACCACGAGACCGCGCTCGGCGACGAGTACATCTCGGACAAAGAATTTCAGATCTACCCGGACTCGACCGAGCTCATCAAGCTCACCCCCGAGAACGGCGTCAAGTACATCCTCGCGTTTGGCGTGTTCCAGCAGCCTGTCGGCAACACCTGGTATCGCGTCTACGAGGTCCCCGACACCTACGGCAAGCAAGCCTGCGAGCTGAAGAGCGACGACGAAGATCCCGAGTCGCTCGGCGAACCGTGCATGTACCTGTACCTCGAGCGCAACCAGATCGACGGCGGCAAGAACGTCCCCCCGGGCTTCGACGACGCCAACCTCGAGGGCGTGTGCACGCCGCTCTACTCGCCCAAGAAAGCCGCCGAAGACGACGGCGGCAAGAAGAAGAAGAAAAAGAAGAAAGACAAGTAGTCGTCGCTCCGCCGCTCGCTCGGCCTGTCCTCCGCCTCCGCCCTCCGTCCCCGATTCCGACCATGTCGACCACCAACCGCAAGCACTACGACCGCGTGATCTGGCGCGAGGGGATGTTGATCTCCCCGCAGCACCTCCAGCAGCAGGAACTGTTCGAAGAGCAGACGTTGCACGAGCGACTGGCGGCCTCGACTCCGCTCAGCTGGGGCGTGCAGGCCGTCGAATTCGACGCAGGGGCGCTCAAGAGCGGGCGCCTCGAGCTGACCCGCTTCGACGGCGTGATGCCCGACGGCACCGATCTGCGCGGCAAGATGTCGGTGCCCTCGCGCACGATCGGCGATCACTTCCCGACCACCGCCAAGCAGCTCGAGGTCTCGCTCGGGCTGCCGGTCCTGCGCGAGGGCGTGTCCAACTTCCACGAGATCGACAGCGAGTGGCGCGGCCGCTACCTGGCCACGACCCGCTCGGTCGGCGACATCTCGATGAGCAAGAACACCCGCAACCTCGACGTCGGTCAGGCGGCGGCGGTGCTGCTGTTCGGCGAGGAAAAGGACGAGGACCACATCAAGCTCAAGGTCGCGGAGATCGTCCGCGACGAGGACGGCTCGTTCACGCTGTCCGACAGCTACATCCCGCCCGTGCTCCACATCGGCGCGTCGCCGGTGATCATGTCGGGGCTGCGCGAGATCATGAGCCTCTCGGTCGTCAAGCAGCGCGCGCTCACGGCCACCCGCCGCCAGCGCGACGCCGCCACGATCGAGTTCGCCGCCGCCGACGTGACCCGCTACCTGCTGCTCAACGCGATCAACTCGGGCATCCCGATGCTCAAGCACACCAGCGAAGAGCCCAACACCTCGTCGTTGGCCGCGTACCTGATGTTGCTGCAGTACGCGGGCGGGCTGTGCAGCTTCACCGGTGAGTTCGACCCGTCGAGCTTCCCGCGGTTTCAGTACCTGGATCTGCGCAACTGCTTCTTGCCGATGTTCCAGAACATCAAGACGATGCTCGGCGCCGCGGTCAAGGACATGAGCATCAAGATCCCGCTCGAGGCCCGCGAGGACGGCATGTGGATCGGCCGGCTCTCGGAGCAGCGCATGATCGACTGCAAGGACTGGGTGCTGGCGGTCGAGTCCGACTCGCCCGAGCAGCAGGTCGCCAACAAGCTGCCGCAGCTGTCCAAGATGTCGTCGTGGAAGCAGATCAGCGCGATCGTCAAGTCGGCGACCCCCGGCGTGCCGCTGCAGCCGACCCATCGCCCGCCCAACGAGATCGCGATCAAGCCCAACCAGGTCTACTTCATGATCAAGAAGGACGACCGCTACTGGCGCGACGTGCTGGCCGAGCGAACGATCGCAATCTACGTGCCGCCGCCCTTCGACCCCAAGCACGCGAAGATCACCATGATGGGCATCCCTCGCACCGACGGCTGAGAGCGATCAGATGGAACGAATCAACGAGGTCACCAAGGACTGCTTCAACGCGCTGATCCAGTTCCGCTCGCTCGACGCGGCCTCGGCGGTCTCGCCCCAGATGCCGTACCAGCGGCTGTGCGGGTTCATCGATCAGATGCTGACCAACGCCCGCCAGGCCAAGTACGAGGAGTTTGACGTCGTCGACATGGCCTACGCCGTGGTCGCGCTCGCCGACGAGCTCGCGCTGCACAAGGGCGGGGCGATCCGCGACTTTTGGATGCAGCGGCCGCTGCAGCTGCACTACTTCAACGAGAACCTGGCCGGCGAGGGCTTCTTTCACCGGCTCAACGCCGTGATGAGCGACCCCGGCCGGATCGAGATCCTGCGCGTCTACTACGTGTGCCTGCTGCTCGGGTTTCAGGGGCAGTACGCGATCCGGGGCGGCGAGCTCGAGCTCGACACGATCATTCGCCGGGTCAAAGAGGCGCTGCGCAACGACCTCAAGGATCAGCCGCTCTCGGTCCAGCCGCTGCGCCCCAAAGAGGACACGGGCCGGGCCGACGGCTTCCCGGCCGTGTGGGTCGCCCTGTTCTTCTTGTTGTTCTCACTCGGGCTGTTGATCGTCCTGCGTATCGGCCTCGACAAGCAGACCAAGAACGTGGTCGAGCGTGTCCAACCCATGATGCAGCCCGCCGACGGCTGACCGTGCTGACTGGATCATTCGGAGTCCTCCCATGCTGAAGTACATCTTCGCTGCGCTGTTGATCCTGGTCGTCTGGGGCTTGTGGTGGTTCCTCAAGCTGCCGGTCTGGGTCGCCGTCCTCGCCACTGTCATCATCGTCCTGGTCCTGGTCGCGATCGTCGTCTGGGGCATCCTCAAGGCCCGCCGCGCCGCCAACAAGATCGAGAAGGCGCTCGCCAGTCAGGGCGCCGCCCAGGCCGCGGGCGCGCGCCCGGACATGCAGGCCGATATCAACGCGATGTCGTCCGAGTTCAACAAGGCCGTCGGCGCGCTCAAGGGCTCGAAGCTCGGCAAAGAGGCGCTCTACGCCCTGCCTTGGTACGTGATCATTGGCCCGCCCGGCGTCGGCAAGAGCACGGCCCTGCGCAACTCGGGGCTGCAGTTCCCGTACCTGTCCGAGAAGGGCGGGGGCGCGGTCAAGGGCATCGGCGGCACCCGCAACTGCGACTGGTGGATGACCAATCAGGCGGTGATCGTCGACACCGCGGGCCGCTACACCACCGAGGACACCGATCGCGACGAGTGGATCGCGTTTTTGGATCTGCTCAAGGACACCCGGCCCAAGCGGCCGATCAACGGGATCCTGCTCGCGGTCTCGGTCGCCGATCTCGCCCTCGCGGCCGAGGGTGAGATCAACACCATGGCAACCAAGATCCGGGCCCGGATCGACGAGGTCACCAAGCACCTCGAGATGTCGGTCCCGGTCTACGTGCTGTTCACCAAGTGTGACCTGCTGCCCGGCTTCGTCGAGATGTACTCGGAGATGGGCAAGAACGAGCGCAAGTCGATCTGGGGCTTCACGCTGCCGGTCACGGGCGCCTACGCGGGCGTCGATCCAACCGGGACCTTCTGCGATCAGTTCGACCGCCTCGCCGACCGAACCGAGCAGCGATCCCTGCGGCGGATGGGCGACGATCGTCGGGTCGAGTCACGCGGCAAGATCTACGAGTTCCCCCAGCACTTCGAGCTGCTCCGCGACAACCTGGCCAGCTTCATCGGCCTGGTGTTCACCGGCAACGTCTACGCCGAGACCCCGATGCTGCGCGGCTGCTACTTCACCAGCGGCACCCAGGAGGGCCGGCCGATCGATCGCCTGATGGGCTCGATGGCCCAGGCGTTCGGCATGCAGTCGGCGCTGGCTGGCCAGCCCCAGGTCGAGGCTCGCAGCTACTTCCTGGGCAACCTGTTCAACAAGGTCATCTTCGCCGACCGCGAGCTCGCGCGGCGCAGCTCCAAGCACGTCCGCAAGGCGTCGATCATCAAGTGGGCGGGCGCGAGCAGCATCTTCGCGACCGCGGTCGGGCTGTGTGTGCTCCCGGTCCGCTCGATGAAGGCCAACCAACAGGTGCTCGCGACCGTCAGCGGCGCCGTCGACACGGTCGGCGACGAGGAGGCCGACGACGGCGCGCCGATCCCCAACGTCGATCGCCTGTACCCGCTCTACGAGGCCCAGACCGAGCTCTACGGGTATGAGCACGACTCGCGGCCGTTCAAGCTGCGCTGGGGCATGTACCAGGCCGGCGAGCTGCAAAAGCCCACCCGCTCGCTGTTTGGTCGCTCGGTCCGCGAAGAGCTGGTCGTGCCCATGATGAAGGACAAGCAGCTCGAGCTGACCAACTTCGCCGCCCGCTACCCGGGCGACGAGGACGAGCCGCCGGCCGACGAGTCGAGCAACGCCCACGACATGCTGCGGGCCTACCTGCTGCTCGCCAACGACTTCAGCGAGTACAAGCCCGATCTGCTGTCCGAGCAGCTCGGGCTCGAGCGCAACCGCGAGAACAACTGGCTCGGCCACCAGGTCGCGCTGTGGTGGGCCGAGGCCATGCTGGTCGACCCCGAGTCCGAGAGCTTCCGCAAGATGGAGACCGTGACCAGCACCTACGTCACGGTGCTGCGCGAGGAGACCGAGCTCGAGCTCGAGATCGACGAGGCCATGGTCGAGTCGGTTCGCAAGGTCCTGCGCCGCAGCGATCGGACCGAGACCTGGCTGGCCGAGCTCATCGCCGAGGCCGGCAACGTCGACGGCGTCAAGGACATCACCCTCGCCACGCTCAAGCTCGGCACCAACGTCTACAAGAACGACGGCGTCAAGGTCCGCGGCGCGTTCACCCGGTTTGGCTGGGAGAAGTACTGCCGGATCGAGCTCGCCAAGGACCAGGGCGAGTTCGTCGGCAGCGAGTGGGTGCTCGGCCTGACCGACAAAGAGGCCAAAGAGCGGCGCATGACCGACCGCCTGCGGCTGCGCTCGCGCTACATGGATCAGTACATCAAGGAGTGGGACCAGTTCGTCGCCAAGATCTACGTCGACGCGTCCAGTGATCTGGTTGGCTCGCTCAAGATGTTCCAGGACCTCGCGCGTGGCGGCACGCCGCTGCGGGTGCTGCTCAACCACGTCGCGTGGCACAGCGAGCTCAAAGAAGAGGAGCGCGAGGCTGGCACCGTGCCCTGGTACCACCCCGATCAGCTGCCCAAGGACGTCCGCGCCAAGGTCGAGGCGACCACGCCCGAGGGCACCAAGGCGTTCTACGCCAACAAGGACGTCAAGGACTACTTCGCGCCCTTCGTCGGGTTTGGCGTCGACATCAGCACTCCGGCCGAGGGCCCCGACGGTCCGCCAGCGGTCGCGGGCGCCCTGCAGATCGACGTGTACGCCGAGCAGCTCACCGCCGTCCGCGACGCCCTGCAAGCCGCCGTCGACGACCGCGCCGAGCTCGACGCGCTGGCCAAGAAGCTGCGGACCACCACGCAGGCCGTCAAGGGCCAGATCTCCGAGCAGCAAGAGCCATGGCGCAACCGCTATGACCGGATCTTGCGTCCGCCCTTCGACGCCGTCCGCGGGGTCGTCGAGGGCGGCCAGGCGGCGGGCACGGGCGCCTCGTGGTGCGCGGCCGTCTACATCCCGTTCGACGGCGAGGTCGCCGGCAAGTACCCCTTCAACCCCAAGGGCTACGATCTGCCGATCGGCGAATTCAGCAAGTGGTTCGCCCCCGACCAGGGCCCGATCTGGGAGTTCTACAACGCCTCGCTGGCGTCTCGCATCCAAAAGAGCGGCAACGCGTTCAGCCTGGTCGACGGCGGCGCGGCCATGACCACGTCGTTCAACACCCAGGTGCCCCCGTTCTTGACGCAGGTCGGGGACATCGGCGCGGTGATGTTCCCGCCTGGCTCGGCCACGCCCAAGTTCGAGTTCGAGATCCAGATCGACGGCACCCCCGGCGTCTCCGAGATCACCCTCGAGGTCGACGGTCAGAAGGTCACCTATCGCAACGGTCCGCAGTCGTGGAAGCCCATGACGTGGCCCGGGACCGAGGGGGCTCCGGGCGCGAGCATCAAGGCCAAGGGCCTGGGCAAGACCGGCGACGTGCTGCGCAAGGGCGACTGGGGCTTTTGGCACCTGCTCGAAGAGGCCACGGTCTCGGGCGCGGCTGGCCAGCAGGTCTACAGCATCAAGTGGGATCTGTCCGACCAACAGGTCGGGATCGTGACCATCCGGCTGCGACCCAAGCGGGCTGAGACCCCGCTGTTTGGCGTGCCCTCGCGCGGGTCCGGCAAGTACATGGGTCTGTTCAGCTCGCTGCGCGTGCCCAAGTCGATCATCAGCGGCTACTCGTGCTCGGCCGGCCCTGCTGAGGGCGAGGGCGCTAAGTGAGCAGCGTCGGGCTGTTCGGCAAGACCCCGTCGGCGCGAGACTTCGTCCGCGTCAACATCGGGGCGCCGGTCGTGCGTGCGTTCGACGAGTACCTGCGCGAGAGCGTGATGACGCTGCCGTCGATGCGCGCTCACCTGCCGCCCGAGCCGCTGCCCTTCATGTTCCGGGCGCCCGGCGACGACGGCCACATCATCGGCGTGATGAAGGGCAGCCAAGACGGCGTCGGTCGCGAGTTTCCGCTCGCGATCTTTCATCACCTCGACGGGGTCGCCCACGCCCGCAGCTGGCCGGCGCTGCCCTACGCCTACTCACCCTTCATCGCCGCCGCGGCCGAGCTGCTCGACAAGGTCGACAGCGTCGACATGGCCCACGTGCCGGCCCTGCTCGAGCAGCTGCCCGTGCCCTCCGACGCCGCGATCGGGCTGGCGATGCAGAACACCTGGCAGATGCTCTCGAACGTCTCGGCCGACGAGCTGCTCGATCGCCTGTTCTCGCGGCCGACCGGCAACCCCGAGGGCGAGCGCTGGAACGACGATCACATCTACGGCATCGGCATGCTGCTCAACGGCTGCTACCGGGCGGGTGGCCGCCCACCTCGAGGTGGGCCGGCGATCACCATGGACTGCCCCGTGACCTCCGACGCCGAGCTGTTGTTCTGGCTCGAGCTCGCCCGCAGGATCTTGCGCTGGCCCTCGCCGCCGAGCTTCATGTGGTCGCGTCGGCAATACCGGATGTTGTTGATCCTGGGCACGCCGGGCGCGAAGCTGTTGGGCGTGTTGGGCACACCAGGCACCTTCGACGAGCAGATCTGGCCGTTGCTCGCCGACGACGAAGAGGTCGCGGCCCGCGGAGGCAGGTTGTTGACGCCGCACCAGCGCGCCGCGATCGACCGCCCCGGCCAGAGCGGCGCGGGCTTGCTCGACGGGATCGCGCCCAACCGCTGAAAGACCCGCGACCATGTCCAAGCAAGCCTCGCCAGCGCGCGACCGCGTCAACCTCGTCTACCGCGAGCAAGAGTCCAAGCAGGAGCGCGAGCTGCCTCTCAAGATCTTGGTGCTCGGCGACTACCGCGGGCACGAGGACGATCGCCCGCTCGACGAGCGCAAGCCGATCAAGGTCGACAACCGCAGCCTCGGCGCGGTCATGGCCGAGCACAACCTGCAGCTGCGCTTCAACTGCCCGAGCAAGCTGACCCAGGACCCCGAGGACACCCTCGCGGTCCACCTGCGGTTCGCGTCGTACTCCGACTTTGGGCCCGAGTGGGTCGCGCAGCAGGTCCCCGAGCTGCGGACCTTGGTCGAGACCCGGCGCGCGCTGACCGAGCTCAAGGAGTGGCTGGGGATCTCGCCGTCGATCGTCGAGCGGCTCAAGCAGGCGCTGGCCAGCCCCGAGAACCGCGTGCAGCTGCGCCGCGAGCTGGGGATCTTGCCGGCCGCCGCCGAGACCTCCGAGCTATCCGAGCTAAAGGTCGCGCTGCTCGAGTGGGTCGTCGAGGGTGCCGAGCTCGGCGCGCGCAGCCCCGCCCACGCGACCTTGCGCGACGCGGTCGAGTCCTACCTGCGCACGCGACTGGGCGACTTTGACGATCCAACCCCCGAGGTCGCGCCCAAGGTCAGCGCCGGCCCGCTGCCCGAGGCCGTCGACGCCAGCGCGGTGCAGGCGTCGATCCCCGAGCCCGTGCGGCTCGATCAGATCAATCAGGCCGCGCCCGCGCCCGCGCTGAGCGACCCCAACCCCGCGCCGCCAGCTGGGCTGCTCGAGGACATGCTCGACAACGCCAAGGTCGTGAAGGACAAGCGCCTCGACGTTGGCAAGCGCTACAAGCCCGAGCAGATCGTCGTCGACAAGGCCGGCGTCGACGTCAACATCGTGCAGCTCGATCAGCTGCTCGCGGCCCAGGTCGACGCGATCCTGCACCATCCCGAGTTCCAGGCGTTGGAGGCCGCGTGGCGATCGCTGCGCTACCTGATCGCCAACGTCAACTTCCGCGAGAACACCGAGATCCACCTGCTCAATTGCAGCAAGGGCGATCTCATCGACGACTTCGAGGACGCCCCCGAGATCGCCAAGTCGGGCCTGTATCGACTGGTCTATTCGCGCGAGTACGGGACCTTTGGCGGCGAGCCGTTCGGGGTCATGTGCACCACCTACGAGTTCGATCCGGGCCCGCGCGACATGACCTTGCTGGCCAACTGTGCCGCGGTCGCGGCCATGGCCCACGTGCCCTTCATCGCCAACGCGGCGCCGCGCTTCTTTGGCGAGGCCAGCTTCGAGGGGCTCGCAACCTACTCCGACATTCGGGTGATCTTTCAGACCCCGCAGTACACCCGCTGGAACGCGTTTCGCGAGACCGAGGATTCGCGCTACGTCGGCCTGTGCCTGCCCCGGTTCTTGCTGCGTCCGCCCTACGAGCGCCACCACGTGCACTCGTTCACGTACAGCGAGCGAACCGTCAACAACAGCAGCTACCTGTGGGGCTACGCCTCGTTCGCGTTTGCGACTCGGGTCGCCGAGAGCTTCGCTCGCTATCGCTGGAGCCCCAACATCGTCGGGCCCACGGCCGGCGGCGCGGTCACGGGCCTGCCCATGCTGCCGTTTCGCTCGATGCGAGGGGTCTACGATCAAGAGCCGGATCCCGCCAAGCGCCGCGGCATCGAAGAGCGGATGCCAACCGAGATCCAGCTGACCGAGCGCCACGAGTTCGAGCTGTCCGAAGAGGGCTTCATCGGCATGGTGTTCCTCAAGGGCAGCTCGCAGGCGTGCTTCTTCTCGGCCAACTCGTGTCAAAAGCCCAAGGTGTTCGCCAACACCGAAGAGGGCCGCGAGGCCTCGCTGGGCGCCCGGCTCGGCGCGCAATTGCCCTACATCTTCATCGTCTGCCGGCTCGCGCACTACCTCAAGGTCCTGCAGCGCGAGGAGATCGGCCGGCACATGGAGCGGGGGGATCTCGAGCGCGAGCTCAACGACTGGCTGCGCCAGTACGTGTCCGACATGGACAACCCGGCCGCGGCCGTGCGCGGCAAACGGCCGCTGCGGCAGGCTCGGGTCAACGTTGAAGAGGTGCCCGGGCAGGCTGGGTGGTATCGGGCGCACTTGTTGTTGCGGCCGCACCTCAAGTATATGGGGGCCTCGTTTACGCTGTCTTTGGTGGGGAAATTGGAGCGGGAGAGCTGATCTTTGACCTGATAGGATTCCCGCGCGCGCCCATGTAAAGATGACGACGCAGTCCTGTCGATGCCACGTTACTCGATCCAATGCCAAGTCGCTCAACTCAGTGACGCGCAATCCCGCGCACGTCGGGACGAACGAGCACGCCGTCTTGTACATGGACCCAGCGCTGCTCGTCGGTCCGCAGCTCGACGCGAAGCTGGCAAGGTGCGTGGGCGCTACCTAGCGAGCCGAGGGTCTGGCTGTCTACATATACGATTAGCCCCCTCTCACTCGGGCACTCGAGCTCCTCGAACTCGTACGTGTCGTCGCCGCAAGTGAGCGTCACCTCAAATCCGCGTCGCTCGCCGATGGGCTCGTAGCGCCGCTTGGCCAGCGCGGCTCCGCTCCATCCCGTCCGATACCACGCGGTGCGATCGCGGATCTCGAACATCCACACCTCGTCGCCCGCATGGAGCACGCCGGGCTCGCCGGCAATCCAAAACGCCATCGGCCAGAGCCCCTCAGCCTGATCCTGATCAGTTACTCCGGTGCAGTCCGACGGCGTGTCGGTCGCTAGCGACCACGTGTGAACGTACACGGGGTGGGTGGTCACTCGCGCGCAGGCGAGCGAGGCGAAGGTCCACACGAGCGCGACCCAGCTTCCGCCGCGACTCACGGGCCCGCCTCCTCCCGCGGAGCCGAGAGCAGGAGTGGCCGCATCGAGGGCTGCACATCGCTCGAGTAGTAGTGCTGCTCCCAGTGTCCGTCGATACGCTTCGAAAGGAGCGTGAACCCACACCTCGTGCCCAGGGCTAGATCGGGATAGATCGCACGAATGTCCGCGGGATCGACGATCCCGAAGACTCGGCCGCCGCTCCGGCAATTGCGGACGGGTACCAGGTAACCCTCGGTCCCGAGGTCCTCTCCGCAGTCCAGTCGCAAGGCCCAGGCCGAGGCGGGACCCCACCGATACTCCGTGCGCGACGGGGTCTTGCGTGGAGGCTCAGCGTGGAGGATCCATGTCTCGTCGAGGGTGAGGTACTGCTCCACACCCCAGCTCGACTCACGCAGCGCAGTTCCCAGGGTCTTACACGACGCGTCCGCCGGAGCCTCGACGAAGCTGTGAATAGGGTACACGGACAAGTTGCAGCCGGACAGGGCGGACAGGCTCAGGCCGGACAGGCTCAGGCGAGCAATGAAGCTCCACAGCGGAAGTCGTCGGCGCACGGCGAGGCAACTATAGGTGAGGTCATCGCTTTCACATGCTGGATGTGCGCACGTCAGCTCACGCGTGTCCGCGGGGCCCAAAGGAGTCCGAGCCACGGGCGCGGAGCCAAGGGATGTCGCTCGCGCCTCGGCGAATCAGCTGCAGTCACCCGTCAGCGTCGCGCCCGCGATGAGCTGATACTCCGAGTCGCTGCTGGCGTCCGTCCTCAGCTCTTCGATGTAGCCCGGTTTGAGCTTTAGCTCGGCGAGGATCAGCTTGACGCGATCCTCGAGGTCCTTCGAAATAAAGTCCGGGCCGACGGTGACCTTCAGCTTCGAGCCAGCAGGCCGAATTGTGACATAGTCGCCCGGGCTGCGGACAAGGACTTCGATGGTTGGGGGCCGTGTGACGACGATGGTCTCCGGCCGGTTCGACATGGTCACCGCCCCGCCTGACTGAAGGAGGTCTTTGCTGTCGTCGCCGGCGATGGACAGCTTGTCCATCGCCGGCCGAACCACCTCGAGCCGACGCGCGGCCTTGTCGGCTCGCGCCTTCGTCTCGTTCGTTGGGTACATCTCGTGATAGGCGACCATTTGCGCGTCGTTGACCTCGGCGAGCCGCAGCCACTCGTAGGCGAGGCCGAGGGAGAACATGACAGTGCGGACGTCGCAGTCGTCCTCGCGCGGGACTCGGCCGGCCTGAGGCATCGTCTTTTGCGATCCCGGCCCGGTCTTCGAGCCGTCGAGCACGAACTGGGCGAGGCTATCGGGGTTGCGCAGCGCGAGCGCCCCGTGCTCGGCGCTCTGGAGATACTTGACCGAGCGATAGAGCGGCGAAGCGCTGTAGACGTCGAGCTCGAAGTTGTCGAGGACCTTGTGGAAATACTCGTGAAGAATCGTCGTGCCAAATTCGGCGCGGTTGAGGTCGTTGGCATAGTCCGATGAGTCGACGCAGACAGTGATGCGGCCCATCCCGTGGTAGCCACCCGCGCTGGCGCAGTAGGAATCGCTCGTCTTGTCCACGGAGCTGACGGTGGTCGGATCCTCCTTGACCTGTCCGGCCTCCGCGGCGTGCTCGAGCTGAACCTGCTCGACTCGATCGTCAATCTCCTCTTCACTCATAAACGCGACTTCTGACATGCAGTCTAGGAAGTCGAGCTCGTCGTCGTTGTATTTGCACGCTTCGAAGACGCGCTCGTCGGACGCGCCCTCAATTCGAGGGACGAAGGTCTCGTCGTCACTCGGATCGGTGTTCCAACCCCGCTCCATCGTCCTCAGGACCTGGCGGAGAGTCTCGATCAGTTGGTCGAGCTTCTCGAGCGTGAACTCGCCGAACGCCGCCTCGAAGGACGTCTGCGTGGTTCGGCTGCGTAACATGAGCTTCGGCCTCTTCCCGGTCTCCATCGACTTGGCGAGCGCTGCCTCGTAGTCCGCCTTCAGGATTCGCGTCTGGCCGAGCGCGTACTCCGTCCGGTGCTTCGCGCGAACGAGCTCGGCGACGAGCACGGACTGTCGGTCGAGCATCTCGTAGGCCGCTCCATCCTCGGGCTTGGAGTCCAGGCCCCGGGAGTGGAGTTGGGCGCCGATGGCCTGCTCCGTTAGCCGCTTGCGCTTGCGAACCGGCGGCGGCGGAGTCCCGACCGCGCACTCGGCCCCGAGGCGCTCGCTGCAGATCCCGCGCAGCTCGTCGTCATCATGGTGAGCCTCGTCGTAGCACGCGAGCTTGTTCTTGATCTCGTCGTCGACCACGTTCACAAATTCCGGGCGGCCACACGCGGTGGCCAAACACACGCGGCGAGCGCGGCGAGCTCTAAGGGAGCGCAAACGATCGAAGCGGAGATCCTCTTCGTCGACCCTCTTCACCCACTTCAACAGCTTGTTCGGGTTCTTGTCGACCTTATCGAGTTCGCGCTTTTCCGCCTCGCTCTGACCGCAGCGTGCGTTCGACTCCTCGTCCTCGTCTTCGCGCTCCTCGTCGGGACTACGCCGAAGCGCCGACTGCTCGACCATGGTCGAGATCGTTTTTGTATGGACGCTGGCACTGGTCTCGTCGGAGGCGCTGCGGAGACCACCTAGTCGATCGAGCGGCCGCGTCAGCCCATTGGCTTGGAGCGTGTGCGCGACCTCGTGGGCGAGCAAGCGCATGCCTGAGTGCGTCGTGGGCTGCATTTGCCCCGGTGCGAAAAATATGTTGTTTCGGAGGGTGAATGCCCGAGCGTTGATACGTGACGCGAGCAGCCCCGCGGGAGTGTCTGCATGAAATCGCACGTGTCCAAGCTCGACGCCGAGCCGCGACTCGAGGAAGCTGCGCGCCTGATCGGGCAGAGGCCGCCCCCCCATGCGGACCTGGCTGCGAAGTTGCTGCGCAAATCGGCTGCTAGCCTCCCCTCCACGCCAGCTCGCGCCGGGCTCTTCGTGGATTTCGTTTTCGCCTTCGACGCTACACTCCCCGCAGGTACGTAGCGCCTCGTCCTCGCAGGTCTGGCACTTGCGAGTCAGCAACTCGTCAGCGACCGAGCGCCGAAGCTCCTCGTGTTCCGCGACCTCGCAGCTGGCACATTTCCGCTGAACCACCAACGGTGGCTCACCAGGCAAGGCGGCCGCGCCCGCAAAGGCGCCGTGGCTTCGCGCTTCGGTGAGCTCCTCCTCTTTGAAATCCTCGGCCGCGGCCGCAGCTTCGGGCTCCGCGCCCGCGCGTTCGGGCGGGGGCCCGCCGACGAGTTCGCGGCTTGGCGCGGGCATTCGCATGACCCGGTCGGCGATCGTGTCGGCCTCACGTTCGAGCGGATCGTTGACGTTGCCTACCTCGAGCTTCGGCAGGATCTCCATCGACGACAGATTGCGGGCCCAATGCGCACTAGCGAGGGGCCCGCTGGAGCTGGGCTCCCAAACCTTTGGAGCAACGTAGGTCCCCGCAAAAGGCCGCTTTTGCGGCCTTTTCTTGCCTTGCTCGGGACCCTTGGGCCTAGGTATTAAGGGAGCGAACCTCATGCGCAAACACTAGCAGGCTCGCGTCGGCCAAACCATCCGCCCAAAGGTTGGGATCACGAAGAAATCGACTTGGCTCGCGTCGTCGGGATCGAGCCGAAACCCAAATTTGCGACGGGACCTTGCCGGCGCTGAAGTTTGAGCGGAGCGTAGGCCATTGCTGGTTATCGTAGTCCGACCGCTCGCACACCGGAACGGCCGGCGGCGCGGCGCAAGATGGTTAGAGATCGGCCGTGGATTCCCCAGCGCCTACGTACAGATGAAAAGTATTTGTAGTGGTTTCGGGCGTTCTGTGCCGGAAGAAACGGGGGAATCCTGTTTGCCGAGAACGAGTTTCAGGTGGGGAGCGGGCAGATCGTGCGGGTGGTCAACGGTGTCACGGTCGACAGCTTTGCGTGCGACCTCCAGACACGATGTCAAGCGTATCGGTGCGGGATACGCAGGGCAGGGCATCTTCGTGGTCTCGACGCTCACAGATTGCGGGTGGGGGAGGCGATTTCCCGCAGGATGGGTGTATTTGTAGCGTCAGCTCAAAGGGTGGGCTCAATCCAAGGGCTCTGGCGGAGGCGCCGAAGCGAACGCGTCGCTCAGCAGCGCGCAGACCTGTAAGCGTGCGACTTCGCTGCGATCACGGGGACGATGAGCTCGAGCACGGACGATCCTCCTGATCGCCGAGCCCGTTGACGGCACGCACGCGATTGACGGCGAGACGGACGTTCGTTCACTGCGCGAGCGTTCGGGTCCACGGGCGGTAGTCGCCGCGCGTCCGGGAGGTCACCGACGCCAAACAGTCCGACGCTCCATGCTCGACGCTCGGCTCTGCCCGGAGCGGCCCACCGCCGAACTCCACCTTCGCCGGCCGGTCGCGGGTACTGGGTCTCGCTGGCGATCTGCTCAGGGCGACCTGCATGCGACCGACGCCCGCGTGCCCGGAGTAGTCCCGAAAGTCTGCGAAAAGCGCGCATTGGCGAGATGAGACAGCTGAGGGTCGCTGTTGGGGCTGGCCAGAGATGCCGTGTGTGCGTGGGTGTAAGATGAAGCGGGGTTGGCGCTTTGCGCACTGCGTTGCTGTGTCGTCGCGAACGATCGGGTAAAGTCGCTCGACATCGGCCAGGCGTATCTTCCCCTGGCCGTGGAGTCTTCGTGTCGGAACCGACTGAGCTCAACCCAGGTGCCGGTGGTCCACCCCAGATCCCCGGCTGGAAGCCCCCGCCCGACTTGATCGGGACGGTGCTGGCTGATCGCTACAAGGTCATCTCCACCCTCGGCGACGGCGGGATGGGTTCGGTGTACCTCGGCGAGCACGTCACGCTCCGCAAGAAGGTCGCGATCAAGGTCCTCAAGCAGGAATTCTGCCATGACCGGACCAACGTCGAGCGCTTCCTGCAGGAGGCCCGCGCGGCGTCCATGATCCGTCACGAGAACATCGTCGACATCATGGACTTCGGTCAGGTGCCCGGCGGATCGGTGTTCTTCGTGATGGAGCTGCTCGAGGGCAGCGACCTCTCCGAGATGCTCAAGAAGGTCAAGCGGCTGCCGTGGCTGCGGACCCGCAACATCTTGCTGCAGGTGGTTCGCGCGCTCCGGGCCGCGCACGAGTCGGGGATCATCCACCGGGACATGAAGCCCGGGAACGTGTTCTTGATCGCGCGCAGCAGCGCCCGCGACTACGTCAAGGTGCTCGACTTCGGCATCGCCAAGGTCGACGATCAAAACACCGGCCTGACCCGCACGGGCGCAGTGTTTGGCACCGCCGGCTACATGGCCCCCGAGCAGGCCTGCGGCGATCCAGTCGACGGTCGCACCGACGTCTACGCGGTCGGCTGCATGATGTTCGAGATGTTGACCGGGCGCACGCCGTTCCCGGGCACCAACTTCATGCGGGTGCTGACCCAGCACATGAACGAGCCGGCTCCGCCGCCGCGCGACGTGTGCCCCGAGGCCGACATCTCGGATGAGGTCGAGACCATCATCCTCACGGCGCTGGCCAAGAAGCCGCTCGATCGCTTCCCCGACATGGCGGCGTTCGAGAAGGTGATCGCCCAGGCCAACGGCGAGGTCGCCACGGTCCCGCCGCAGAACCGACCGCGGACCGACAAGGGCACGCTGGTGCTCGACGACGACGGCATGATGTCGCCGTTCGCCGGCATGACGCCCGGGGCTCCGCCGCCCGGCTACCTCAACCCCGACGATATCGAAGAGTTCGACGAGCAGCCCAACGCCGACGCAACCATGATGCTCGACGGCATGGGCGGCGTCTCGCTCGGCGGCGACGGTGGTGGTGGCGGCGACGCAACCATGATGCTCGACGGCATGGGCGGCTACTCGATCGGCAGCGACGGTGGCGGTGGCGGCGACGCGACCATGATGCTCGACGGGCTGCCCGACGGCGGGTTCGCCGGAGCCGAGGGAGCCGACATGTCCGCCGCCACCGGATCCGCGGCCCGGCCGAGCGGGCGCGCGTCCTCGCAGGACGCCACTCGCAAGAAGCTCTACATGATCCTCGGCGGCGTCATGGGCCTGCTGGTCCTGGTGATCGTGCTTGGGTTGGCGTTCAGCGGCGGCCGCAAGAAACAGGTCGCGGCCGCCGACTCGGATGACAAGCCCGCGGACAAGGTCAGCGCCGAGACCGGTAAGGAGCCGGCCGACAGCGGCACGCCAGACGAAGACGACGGCGGCGCCGCGGCAGACTCTGCCGCACCCGAACCCGTGCCGGAGCCCGATCCGGTGCCGGAGCCCGATCCGGTGCCGGAGCCCGATCCGGTGCCGGAGCCCGACCCGGAGGTCCTCGAGCCAGTGCCCGAGGTCAACCCAGTCAAGAAGCCCACGGGCCCCGCGACCATCAAGGACACGCTGTCCGACAGCGACATCAGCAAGGGCATCAAGCGGGTCCAAAAGAAGGTCAGCGCCTGCAAGAGCCAGGGCGGCCTGCCGGGCATGAAGGTCCAGGTCAACTTCTTAATCTCCGAGGGCAAGGTCAAGACCGCCTCGGCTCGCCCGCCGCACACCAGCAGCCCGGTCGGAAAGTGCGTGGCGGCTGCGGTCAAGGGTGCCAAGTTCACGAAGGCCAAGCAGTCGAAGCTCGTCGACCACACGTTTGCGCTGTAGGGGGCTGCGGCTCGCACAATCATGCAGGGCAGGATCAGGATCACCGGCCCCGACGGCCGCAGCTGGCACGTCCCGTTCACGGGCGCGCAGCTGTCGATCGGGCGCACGGCCGACAACGATCTGGTGCTCGAGCAAGGCGGTGTGTCCTCGCGCCACTGCGTGATCGGCCGCGACCCCACCGGGGTGTTCGTGATCCAGGATCAGGGCTCCACCAACGGGACCTGGCTCGCCGAGCAGCGGGTCCAGGGCACGGTGGCGCTGCAGCCCGGCATGAAGGTCACGGTCGGCAGCTACATTCTCGAGCTCGAGGCTGGCGCGGTCGGTGGGGCTGCGCTCGGGGCCGCGAGGCCAGCGACTGGTGCGGGGCCGATCGTCACGGCGCCGATCGGCGTTCGCGCTCGCGGTCCGTTGATCCGTGGGTCCGCCGATGAGCGAGCCGAGCGTCGGTTCCTCGATCGCGTGACCCGCTACGCCGCGGAGTGGGACAAGAGCGGCCGCCGCAGCCGTCTGCTGCTGCGCGGCCGCAACCTTCGCCAGGCGATCGAGTTCATGGACCGGGGCGCCGACCTCGACGAGTCGTTCGGCGAGCTCGAAGAGAGCTTCATCCGCGCGTCGATCGAAGGCCGCGATCGCAACAAGGTGGTTCGCATCGCCGGCGTCGCTGGAGGAGCGCTGCTGCTGATCGGGGCCGTCACCTCGATCGCCACCCACGACTGGAGCAGCGACGAGGTCGCCGTCGACACCGACGAGTCCAAGACCCCGGACGAGCCCGACGACGACGGCGGCTCAATCGAGATCATGAAGCCGCTCGAGCCCGATGGCGACGGCGCGGCCCGGGTCGAGAAGACCACGATCGAGCACGTCGTGATCCCGGCCGAGACCCTCGAAGAGATCGCGCTGCGCTACTCCGTCTCGCTCAACGCGGTCATGCGCTGGAACGGCATCGACGAGAGCACCCCGCTCGAGCCCGGCCGCATCCTCGAGATCCAGACCGACAAGGTCCCGCTGCCGCAGCAGCAGCTGACCTACCGGACTGACAAGCGCGAGTCGTGGTCGAGCCTGGCCAAGCGCTTCGACGTGCCCGTGTCCAAGCTGCAGGCCTACAACCCCGACGTCGGCGACTCGATCAAAGTCGGCGCCGAGCTGACCGTGTGGGTCGATCCCAAGCCGCTGCGGCGCAAGGACGTGCAGATCCCCGAGTTCGTCGTCCGCCCCGACGCGATCTCGGTCGGCGCCCCGCAGAGCGGCAAGATCCTCAACGCGATCAACTTCCCCGAGAACGACAGCCTCTACAAGCGACGCAACCCGCAGATCATGTGGTGCGGCAGCCACATGGCCCAGCACCTGCAGCACGCGATCGCCTCGTTCCGCTTCACCTACGAATTCGAGGGTGAGATCGTCGTCGCGGACATGAGCAAGCAGCACGGTGGCTTGTTCAACCCCCACAAGTCGCACCAGGCCGGCCGCGACGTCGACATCTGGCTGCCGAGCCTCAAGGGCGTCTACCAGCCCAGCCACATCCGCGAGGGCCACGAGCGCCGCCCGACCTCCGAAGAGGCCGACTGGTTCGCGCTCTACGGGTTCTTGAAGGCGCTGTACGAGACCCGCGAGGTCGAGGCCGTGTTCCTGGCCTACGAGCTGCACGACCGGGTCTACAAGGCCGCCAAGCTGATGGGCGCCAGCGACGAAGAGCTCGACGCGATGATCGCCTACCCCCGCGGCGCCCATCACCGCAAGAGCCTGCTGCAGCACTCGGCGGGCCACACCCACCACGTCCACGTGCGGTTCAAGTGCGGGCCCAACGACGAGTGTTCCAAGGGTGGGGCCGACTTCGATCCTGGCGACTGAGCCCGGTCATTCAGTCTCGAGGTGCTCGAGCAGCCACAGCTCACGGACCCGCGCGAGCTCGAGGTCCCCGGCCTGCTTCGGCGCGGTGCAGCCCACCCGCGGGTGGGGATTCGCGGCGGTCGTCAGCGATCGGGTCTCGAGCCGCTGGCCCCGAAACAAGCTCACGCTCGCCGTCGCGCCCACGCCGAGATCCATCAGCCGCTCGTTGGCCTCGCGCACGTCGCTGACGCGGGAGCCGTCGATCGCAATGATCTCGTCGCCGTGCATCAGCCCGGCGCTGGCGGCCGGTGACCCCGGCGCGATCGCTGACACGCTGCGCGACCCGCTGACCCCCGACCACACCGCGTCGCGCCCGTCGGCGTCGCCCAGCTCGACCACAAACCCAGCTTGCTCGAGCAGCGCCGGCAAGGGCAGCTCTTCGGTCCCGTACACGTAGCGATCAAAGAACCACCGCATGTCCTCGCCAGCCTCGGCCGAGGCCGCGGCCACGATGTCATTGATGTCGATCGCCGCCGACCCCGACACGGGATCACGCTGCGCCCACAGCCGACGAAACAGCCCGTCGAGCGAGCCGCTCGTGTGGTTCGCCCGCCCGCGCAGGCGCAGGCTCAGATCCAGGCACACCCCGATCAGGTTGCCCTTCTCGTAGTAGCTGATCGTCGTCTCACTGTGGTTGGCCTCGGGCTTGTACGCCTTGATCCAGGCCTCGCGCGAGAGCGACGCGATCGGGGTGTGGTTGCGGCCAGGCTTGCGCAGGTAGCCGGTCCACGTCCTCGCGATCTGCTCGAGGTACTCGGTGGGCGTGACCAGCCCGGCCCGCAGCAGCGCCCGGGTCTCCATGGTCTCGGTGAAGCCCTCGTGAAACCACAGCAGCTCCGAGTAGGTCTCGTGCGCGTAGTCGAAGGGGCCCAGCACCTCGTCGTGGATGCGCTTGACGTTCCACAGGTGAAAGAACTCGTGGGCGACCAGGCGCTGGACCTGGGCGTAGCCGTCCGCCCGCGAGAACACCCACGGGTCGACGATCATCGCCGTCGAGTCGCGGTGCTCGAGCCCGCCGCCGCCGGCCGGATCCGCGACCATCAAGAAGCTGTAGCGATCGAAGGGCAGCCCGTTGAGCGTGCGCGCGAACGAACGAACGACCTGCTCGGTGTCGGTCGCGAGCCGCCCGATGTCCGCGTTGGTCCCCGCCGGAGCCACGAGCACGAACTCGAGCGGCTTGCCGGCGACGACGAACTCGCGGACCTGGGCCGCGCCGAGCAGCAGCGGGCTGTCGGCCAGCTGGTCGTAGCTGGCCGCCGTGTACACCAGCTGCGACGTCGACGAGCGCGCGAGGGCCGTGTGCACCGGCCAGTCCGGCGGCGGCTCGAGCTCCAGCGTGGCCGCGCGGTTGGTCTCGCCGACCACGTACATGAACACGCTGGTGCCGTTGAGCAGCGCGAAGCGATCATCCACATACGAGGTCCGAACGCTGAGCTCGTCGGCGAACACCTCGTAGTCCAGCGCGAAGCCCTGGCCCGCGTTGGAGACCGACCAGGTCTGCTTGTCGTTCCGCGTGACCGGCAGCGCCGCGCCGTCGAGCGACCTGGCCTCGACGTCGTACACGTGCTTGCCGAAGTCCCGGATCAAGTACGAGCCCGGGGCCCACGCTGGCATCGCCACCTGCGTGGTCTTGCCGCGGGCGTCGCTGACCTCGAGGTGGACGTGGACGTAGCGAGTCGTCGGCGCGGGGATCGACAGGTGATAGCGAACCGCGCCGGGCCGCGCCCTCGACTGGCGCTTGCCCGCCTGCGCGAGCGTGGGCAGCGTGATCCCCACGAGCAGGGCGGTGACCAGTCCGATGATCGAGCCGATGATCAGGCTGGGCCTCAGGCTTGGTTGCAGGCCTGTGACACGCAGACGGGGGCGGGGGGCTCGGCGCTCCAGCATCTACCGCAGTGTAAACGGGCCCACTCGGCGCGCCTCCCCGCTTGTGTCAGTATCGCGGCGATGGAGCAGCGACGCGCCAAAATCCTCGCGACCCTCGGGCCGGCCAGCAACACCGACGAGATGATCGGCGCGTTGCTCGACGCGGGCGTGGACGCCGTGCGTCTCAACATGTCGCACGGCAGCCACGAGGACCACACGCTGGTCTACACGCGCGTGCGCGAGCAGGCCAGCATCCGTCGCAAGCCCGTCGCCGTGCTCGGGGATCTGCAGGGTCCCAAGATCCGCGTGGGCAAGATCCCCAAGCCCGGCATGGAGCTGGTGACCGGCGGCGAGCTCGTGTTCATCGCCGATCTCGACGCCCCGATCGAGCAGGGCCGGGTCACGATCGACTACGCCAGCTTGCCCGCCGAGGCCAAGGTCGGCGAGCGCGTGCTGATGGACGACGGCGCGCTCGAAGCTCGGATCACCAAGATCGAAGGCAACGAGGTCCACACCATCGTCGTCAACGGCGGCCTGCTCGGCCCGCGCAAGGGCGTCAACCTGCCCGACTCCGACCTGAAGCTGCCCTCGCTGACCGAGAAGGACAAGGTCGATCTGCGGTTCGCGCTCGAGCTCGGGGTCGACATGATCGCGCTGTCGTTCGTGCGCGGCCCCGAAGACCTCGAGCTGTGCCGGGCCTTGATGCACGAGTACGGCCGCGAGGTCCCCCTGGTAGCGAAGATCGAGAAGCCCGAGGCCGTGCAGCCCCACGTGCTGCCCAAGATCATCGAGGTCGCCAACGGCATCATGATCGCCCGCGGCGATCTGGGCGTCGAGATGGGCCCCGAAGAGGTCCCGCTGATCCAAAAGCAGCTGATCAAGCTCAGCAACGAGCACGGCAAGCTGGTCATCACCGCCACGCAGATGCTGGACTCGATGATCCGCAACCCCCGCCCGACCCGCGCCGAGGCATCCGATGTCGCCAACGCGATCCTCGATGGCAGCGACGCCGTGATGCTCTCGGGCGAGACCGCGGCCGGCAAGTACCCGGTCGAGTCCGTCAAGACCATGGACCGGATCGTCCGGCGCATCGAGCAGACCGAGCGCTACTGGCTGGACCCGCCCAAGGACATGCAGCTCGGGCACACCACCAACGCCGTCGCCCGGGCCGCCGTGATCAGCTCGCGCAGCCTGCCCGACTGCAAGGGCATCATCTGCTACACCGGGACCGGCGGCATCGCGCGCCTGGTCAGCGACTACCGCCCCAAGGTCCCGGTCTACGCGTTCACGCCCGAGCCGGCGACCTTTCAGGCCCTCGCGCTGTACTGGGGCGTGATCCCGATCCGGTTCCAGACGTCCTCGCCCAACGGCGAGACGATCTTCATCGACCTCGACCACGCCGCGATCGACCGGGGCCTGTTCGAGCGCGGGGATCGCGTCGTGATCGCCCTCGGATGGCCTCTGAAGGCACGTACGCCGGTGAACATGCTCAAATTGCACAAGATCGGCGAGAGCTTGCGCGGGGCTTGAGGCAGTGATATCAACCGCGTCCCGCTGAGGCTTCTGCGAAGGTGGCGGAATTGGTAGACGCGCTAGACTAAGGATCTAGTGTCTCACGACGTGGGGGTTCAAGTCCCCCCCTTCGCACTCAGGACCCGGCCCGCAACGGCCGGGTTCGTCATTTTAACTAGCGAGGTTCACGCTCGAGGCCCGCTCGCGCGGCGGATGCGTTCGTGCTGGGTGGCCGATCGCGCGGGGCGCGAGTTGATCGGCCGAGTGACCCCGACCGGCCGCGGGCCGAGGTCTCGAGAGTATATACAAATGTGGGAGAGCGCTCATATTCGCAACAGACCGCGGGTAGTGCGGACACTCGGTGCCGTGCGGTTGTGCGTATTCGCCCCATCCGCTATCGCCGATCTATCGATGTGGTCGGGGGCGAGTTCACAAAAGTGCCACAAAACAGCGTCCAGGGCTCGCGCAATTGTGACAAGCGCCGTCACCCTGCTTGCACGATAGCGCAGCGGGTGCTCGATGTAGCGTAGTGTATGCATAAGTTAGCCGTTGTCTTTTAATAGCCATTTTCCTAGAGTGCTCACATGAAAACCGCACCGTTCCGCAACCTCCGAATTGGGGCATTGACCCGCCCATTCTTCGCGACTCACCTCACGGTTGGCCTCACGGTTGGTCTCGTCGTCGCCCTGACGACCAGCTGCATGGTCGACGACGCCGATCCGACGACTTTCGAGCCCCTGGCCGAAGAATATGAGGAGATCGACCAGATCCAGCAGCCCGAGGCGCCGCTTCCCGAGAACCACGAAGGTGAGAGCTGCACCTACGACGCGCACTGTCCGGTCGGATCGCCCGCGTGCGTCGACAGCCAGTGCTGGGACGGCAGCGACGGCGATCCCTGCGACTACCAGTCCGACTGCGCGTATTCCGGCAATCGCTGCTTTGCCGGCACCTGCTGGGATGGAGGCGTGGGTGATCCATGTACCTACGATTCGCACTGCGACGGCTCCGCGCCGTTCTGTGCGGACGGTGCGTGCTCGGCCGGCGAGGCAGGGGACAGCTGCCTGTACAACAACGACTGCTCGATGGGCGCGCCGATCTGCGTGAGCGGCGAGTGCTCGGAGGGCGGGGTTGGGGATTCCTGCAGCTCTGACGTCCACTGTGGCGAGTCCGCGCCCTACTGCTCGCTCGGCTCGTGCTCGGCCGGCGAGGTCGGGGACGCGTGCCAGTTCGACCCTGACTGCTCGCCAGAAGCAGCCTACTGCGCGTTCGGTGAGTGCTCGGCCGGTGCGGCCGGCGACGCGTGTGACGTCGTGAACGACTGCGGGCCAGCGGCCCCGCTGTGCGTGGTTGGCGACATCTGCTCGGCTGGTGACGTCGGCGACGTCTGTGGGTACGACGGCGACTGCTCGATGAGCGCGCCGCTGTGCTCGCTGGGTGAGTGCTCGCTCGGCGCAGAGGGTGACGCGTGCGCGTACGACACGGACTGCTCGATGAGCGCCCCGCTGTGCTCGTTGGGCGTGTGCTCCGACGGTCAGCTCAACGACGCGTGCGACTACGACTCGGACTGCTCGGTCGACGCTCCGTACTGCTCGGATCTCACCGACACCTGCCAGACTGGTGAGGCCGGCTCGCCCTGCTCGCTCAACGCGGACTGCATCAACGGTTGCCACTTCGGCCTGCAGCAGTGCGTCTGAGTTCGACTGAGCACTCGATCACATGAGCGTGAACCGGGCTGGCCTGCGTGAGCCAGCCCGGTCACCGACAACTCGAGATCTCAGAGCACGCTGGCGTCGGTCCCCACCGCGAGCGTCTTGGGCCGCACGACCCCGTCGGCCGAGACCACCGCGCCCCCAACCTCACCGCCGGTCGTGATCGTTGCACCATCGCCATGCGTCACCTTCCACGCGTCGAGCCTGAACCTGCCACGCATTGGCTCCGCGCTGGTCGGAAGCTCGACCCAGGCGTCGGCGCTCGATAATTGTAGCGTTGGTGGCTTGCCGTCGGTGAGCATGAATTGCGATTCGGCGGAATGACCTTGATCTCTGAGTTCATGCATTGCATGGCAGATGTTGGATCGGCATAATTCGAGCACATTGGAGTGCTTCCCTGAGCACTGCATACTGGCGAGGATATCAGTGCGGGCTCGAGTTCACAAAAAACGCCATGCAGTAGCGTCCAGGCCTCGCCAAATTGTGACGAGCGCGGTCACCGTGCTTGCACGATGGCGCAGCCGGTTCTCGATGTAGCGTGGTGTATGCATGCATTAAGAATTGTCTTTCAGTAGGCATTTCCCTAGAGTGCCGACATGAAAACCGCACCGCTCCGCAACCTCCGCATTGGGGCATTGACCCGCCCATTCTTCGCGACTCACCTCACGGTTGGCCTCACGGTTGGTCTCGTCGTCGCCCTGACGACCAGCTGCATGGTCGACGACGCCGATCCCACGACCTTCGAGCCGCTGGCCGAAGAAGTTGAGGAGATCGATCAGATCCAGCAGCCCGAGGCGCCGCTTCCCGAGAACCACGAAGGCGAGAGCTGCACCTACGACGCGCACTGTCCGGTCGGCTCGCCCGCGTGCGTCGACAGCCAGTGCTGGGACGGCAGCGACGGCGATCCCTGCGACTACCAGTCCGACTGCGCGTACTCTGGCAATCGCTGCTTCGCCGGCACTTGCTGGGATGGTGGCGTGGGTGATCCGTGCTCATCCGACTCGCACTGCGATGGCTCCGCGCCGTTTTGTGCGGACGGTGCGTGCTCGGCCGGCGAGGCAGGGGACAGCTGCCTGTACAACAACGACTGCTCGATGGGCGCGCCGATCTGCGTGAGCGGCGAGTGCTCGGCCGGCGGGGTTGGGGATTCGTGTAGCTCCGACGCCCACTGTGGCGAGTCCGCGCCCTACTGCTCGCTCGGCTCGTGCTCGGCCGGCGAGGTCGGGGACGCGTGCCAGTTCGACCCTGACTGCTCGCCAGCGGCAGCCTACTGCGCGTTCGGTGAGTGCTCGGCCGGTGAGGCGGGCGACGCGTGTGACGTCGTGAACGACTGCGGGCCAGCGGCCCCGCTGTGCGTGGTGGGGGACATTTGCTCGGCTGGTGCGGTCGGCGACGTCTGTGGGTACGACGGCGACTGCTCGATGAGCGCCCCGCTGTGCTCGTTGGAGAAGTGCTCAGTCGGCGCAGAGGGTGACGCGTGCGCGTACGACAACGACTGCTCGATGGGCGCGCCGCTGTGCTCGTTGAGCAAGTGCTCCGACGGTCAGGTTGGCGACGCGTGTGCCTACGACACGGACTGCTCGGTCGACGCTCCGTTCTGCTCGGCTTTCGACGACACCTGCCAGACTGGCGAAGCCGGCTCGCCCTGCTCGCTCAACGCGGACTGCATCAACGGTTGCCACTTCGGCCTGCAGCAGTGCGTCTGAGCGCGACTGAGAACTCGGTCACATGAGCGCAATCCGGGCTGGCCTGCACGAGCCAGCCCGGTCACCGCGCTCGGAGCTGCGTGTCTGCAGCGTCACAGCTGCGATCGTGAACCAGCTGATCGGCCCCGTCGACAGCGCGGCGCCCCATGCGTCACCGGCTCATGCGTCGCCAGGCTACACTCCGGCCACGCGACGGCATGGAGACCGACGAGACCCTCGATCAGATCCGGGATGTGTTCAACGGCACGGTCCCGAACGTGTTCAGGCGCATGCACGCGTCGGGTGAGCTCGAGCGCAACTGGCCCCCCATTCGCGCGGTGCTGGTCGAGCCCGAGCCGCTGCCACCCGAGGTGGTCCAGGCCTTGTTCATCGTCCTCTCGCTGCGGTGCTCGAGCTACTACTGCTTCGTGCTCCACTCGCTGACCCTGTCCACCCAGGGGGCCACGCAGATCTCGATCGGGGAGCTCGCCCGTGTGTTCGACATGCCAGCGGTGACGCCCGAGTTCGATCGCTGGAGCCGAGTGCTCAAGCTGACGTGGCTCTCGCAGTTCGACGGGCCCCAGCAGCACGCCGCCGAGTACTTGCTGCGTCGCAACTGCAGCGACGCCGAGTACCAGCAGGTGCTCCGGGTCCACGCCGCCAACCAGGTCATCAACAGCTTCACCGTGGATCCCGAGCTGAAGCTCGACGGCGAGCCCATGCTCGACAGCTTTCCAGCCGAGCTGCGCGCGTTGGTCCCGGAGTTCGTCCGCTTCTACATGGAGACGACGTCGGGCTCTTCACCCAAGCGTCCGGTCTGCACGATGTGCAGCGTCTGCCGGGACGTTCGTGCGGTGGACGAGCAGTGGTATCCGCTGGCGGTCGCTGGTGAGCTGATCCCCAAGGGGGTGTTGTTCAGCCACGGGTTGTGCTCGGGCTGCCTCGTCAGCGAAGGCGTGCCGTCGGAGCTGCATTAGCAGGCGGGGGAAAATCTCGACGCGACCCAGAGCACGCCCCTGACCTCCGGGCCCGCGGCGGTCTGGAACACGCTGACAGCCCGCCCGAGCCCGAGCCCATGCAGGCAGTTGGCGTGGACCAGAAGCGCGGCCGCCAGGTCGGGTGACAAGGTCTCGTCTCCGGCCTCGATGCGATCATTAAACAGCGCAATCGCCTCAGCGCTGGCCTCTGCTCCGTCCCGGAAATATTGCGCGGGTTGTAGAGCCTGGGCGAACGCGAGCAAGGCCTGCGCGTGGCGGACTTGCTCGGCTGGCGTCGACGCAGCGCTTGGCCTGGTGGCTTGGACCGTGGCGGCGAGGGCGTCAAGGTCTTGTGACATGGCCGAAGCTAGCATGAGTCCACGGGTCCCAGGCTCGGTGGTTGCGCGCGCAATATGCGTGAACTGAAGTTCCGGTCTGTGAACACATGGTGCCACGTCGGCGCCACTCCAGCGACATCACTCCTCTCAATCTCTAAAATTTGCTGGAGAAACACTGATCCACTTGATCTCTGAAAGATGAGCCAGTATTCATAAAGTGAACCACAAGGGAACCATCGTGCACTTCGACTTCGATCCCGACTCCGAGTCCTTCGCCTACGACCCCTATCCCGCCTACGCGTGGCTACGTACGAACGCGCCCGTCTATCACTGGGAGAAGCGCGACACGCTGCTGCTCTCGCGGCTCGAGGACCTGCGGACCTTCCTCACCCACGAGCAGCTCTCGACCGACATCGCCGACTGGGAGCATCACCCGGGCGGGCAGCTGTTCGAGCAGCCGGGCTTCGAGGCCTGGGGATCAATCATCGCTACTTCACTGTTTCAGCTCCCACCAGCCGATCACGCGCGGGTCCGCAAGCTGGCGAGCGTCGCCCTCACGCCACGGGCCGTGCGGGCGATGGAGGGCGCGGTCAGGGCCACGGTGGAGCGCACCCTCGATGATCTCATCGCCAACGGTGACGAGGTCGTGAACATCCGTGACTTCACCGAGACCATCCCGCTGACCGTCATCTGTGATCTATTTGGCGTCCCCAGCCAGATGCGTGCCGGGTTTCGCGAGTTCGGTTTGGCGGCGATCCGCTCGGTCCAACCCAACCTCGATCCTGCCGTGCTCTCGGAGATCGCCAATGGCTTCACCCAGGGCAAGGTCTTGCTCGAGCAGCTCATCGAAGCCCGCCGCACAGACCCGAACCCTCCCGCCGACCTGCTGACGAGGCTCATCGAAGCCCGCGACGAGGCTCACCGCCTCTCGACCGCCGAGCTCATGTCGCTGATCTTTGCGTTGATCACCGCAGGCTCCGACACCACGGTGCACGGCACCTGCTACGCCGTGTTCACGCTGCTGCGTCACCCCCAGGCGCTCGCCGAGCTGCAAGCAGATCGCTCGCTGCTGCGCAGCACAATCGAAGAGACCTTGCGCTGGGACAGCTTTGGCAAGATCGGGCTGTTTCGCTACGCCCTGAGCGACTTCGAGCTCGCGGGCGTGCCGGTTCGCAAGGGCCAAGCTGTCAGCGGCCTGATGGGCGCCGCGCTGCGCGACCCCAATGGCTATGCCGACCCCGACCGCTTCGACATCCACCGGGAGAACGTCGCGAACCTGACCTTCGGACTTGGGCGTCACTTCTGTCTGGGGGCCAACCTCGCACGAACGGAGATGATGAAGGCGATCGAGATCCTGCTGATCGAGCGCTTCCCTCACGCCACGCTCGCTGGTGAGCCCGTGATCGATCACCACAACCCGATCATGCGCCCGATCGATAATTTGCCCGTGCGCCTGGGCGCGGACCAGGGCAAGGCGAAAGCATGAGGCTCATCATCGACGTGATCGCCTGTGAGGCGAACGGCGCGTGCACACGCATCCTCCCGGAGGCGCTCGAGCTCGACGACGAAGATCAGCTGCACCTGCGGCTCGCCGTGATCCCGCCCGAGCTCGAGGACAAGGCCGAGCGCGCTGTCCGTGTGTGCCCTCGCCAGGCCCTGCGTCTCGAGCCGTCCAAGCCCTGAGTCAGCCCGGAGCCGCCCGCGAGTCGGGCTGCTCCAACGGGGGTGTGAAGGCCCCAGCGCCGTCGACCATACAGCCCGGATGCGTACAACCACCGGTCTGACCATGATGTGGGCGGCCTTCGCTTGCATCGGATGTGCGGGCGAGCCAAGCGAGGTCGGGGAGCCGGAGCAGTTTCGCGCTGGCCCGACCGACGGACTCGAGCTGCACTGGACCTTCGAGGATCGGATCGGCGACCAGGTCCTGGATATTAGCGGCAAGGGTCGCCACGGTTGGTTGTTGGGCGGTGGCTCGTTCGTCGCGTCGTCCAACGGGGAGGCGGTCAGCCTCGATGGGGTCGACGACTACATCGCGTTCGTGGGCCCGCGCGATCCAAGCCTGTACGGCGGAGTCGACGGCGACTTCACGATCAACGCCCGCGTGCGGGTCTCCGATGTCGCCCGCTACAACACGCTGTGTTTTGGGTGTGGACCGTTCTCGACGATGTTTGTCGGGACCGAGACCTACGGCGCGCGAACCATGTCGGCGCTGCTCGACACCAGCAATAATGGCAGCCTGTGGCCGTGGAGCACGCAATCGCTGGCCAACGATACATGGGTCGAGGTCACGGTTGTCGTCGACGGCGGGGTGGCGGCGCGCACCTACCTGGACTGCACGCTCGACGCGGAGTTCTTCAGCCCGAACATCGGGCTGAAGAACTATGGCTTCTCTGCTGTCGGTCGGGGATCGCTGGCTTCGCGCTGGTATCAGGGTGAGATCGACGAGCTGCGGGTGTGGAATCGGGCCTTGACCGAGGCCGAGATCGCAACAATCTGCCCGACCCCGGCGACGCTGTGCGATGGCCCCATTCACGTAGACGTCGACGCGCCCGGCGATGGGGACGGGACGACCTGGGCGAGCGCCTTCAACGATCTTCAGGCGGCCCTGGACGCCGCGCTCGAGTGCCAGGAACCGGAGATCTGGGTAGCCGAGGGCACCTACGCCCCGAACCCGGCGTCGCCGGTCGCAACCATCACCGCGCCCGTGGCGATCTATGGCGGCTTCGCGGGTGACGAGGTCGCGTTCGCGCAGCGCGATGTCGACTCGCACGTCACCCGTTTGGGGGCCGACGGCTGGAACGCGCGGGTTGTCCTCGTTCAGGCCAGCGCCGCGTCGGAGCTCGAGGAGGTCTGGATCGACGGCTTTCACATCTCGGGGAGCAACGCGGGGGCGATCTTTCTGAACGGCGCGTTCTCGGGCACACCACCGATCACCGCGACGCTGGTAAACCTCGATCTCAGCGACAACGTGGTCTCTGATTACGGCGCCGCGCTGCGGGTGAGCGGCCGCTCGGTGGTGGATGTGATCGATTCTCGGTTCGAGGGCAACTCGGGCCTGCACGGCGGCGGGATCTACTTCACGGCTGGCAACGAGCAAGATGTGGCGAGCGGCGAGCTGAACGTCACGAATTGCGGGTTCGGCGGGAACCACGGCAAGTTCGGCGGTGCGATCTATGCGTCGAACACCTCGGCCGGCGACGAATTGGTGGCGATCATCGACAGCACGTTTACCGACAACACAGCGACCTGGGGCGGCGCGGTCGCGCTCGACGACTATCCCGGAACGCCGAACCCAATCGCGCTGACGATCGAAGGGGGAGAGTTCATCGGCAACACCGCGATCCACGGCGGTGGCGCGATCTCGTCTGAGGAGACCCTCGCCACGATTGAGGGGACGGCCTTCGTCGACAACGCCGCTGGCTTCGGCGGGGCGATCCACATCGACAACATTCACCCCGCGACCGAGCTTCCCGGCTGGGAGATCCGTGATGCTCGCTTCATCGCCAACCACGCGACGGTGACGGGCGGCGGCGCGATGTTGCTCGAGGAGCACGAGGTCGAGATCGTCAACACCGAGTTCGTGGGTAACACGGCGGTCGGCGGCGGCGGTGGGATCTTCGGTCGCGCGACGGTGGTCGCGTCGACCTTCACCGGCAACACAGGCAGCGTTGGCGGGGCCGTCTACGCGCCTGCGGGTCCCCTGGTTGCGATGCGGCACATCGTCGCGTGGCCCGACACCGTGGTTGGCAACGACATCATGCTCGACCACTCATGCGTCGCCCCGACGGCCAACGACGACACGGTCGAGCCGTTCGTGATCCTCGACGGCGATCCCTTCGAGCCGGCGGATCTCGACCTCGACGGCCGAACCGAGTACTACCTCGCGTCTGATTCTGCGTGTCGCGACTTCGCCGGGATCGCTGGTGAGCTCGACTGGGAGAGCCTCACCACCCAGGTCTCGCAGTGCACCGACGTCGCGCCGACCGACGCGGGCGTGCACTACGTCCCGCTGTTCGACGCTGGGCCGTGCGTGGGGGAGGGTGGCGACGACGACACGACCTCGGGCGGTGATACGGACTCGGGCTCGACTTCGGGCGACGGAGATGGCGACTCGAGCTCGAGCTCGAGCTCGGGGGATGGTGACGGGGATGGGGATGGAGGTGGCGACGCCACGGGAGATGGGGATGGTGACGGGGACACCACGGGCGACGGGGGCACCACGGGTGACGGAGACGGAGACGGCGACTGTGGTGAGTGGAGCGCGGTCAAGACCCGCGCGCTCGGTCTCGACAGGGTCTGGACGGACGGCGTCGATCTCGTCGCCGTGAGCAACATCCGGAGCAGCGCGGACATGGTCCGGCTCGCCGACGGGCAGTGGACAGACATCGAGGCGACCACAAACGATCGAATGCTCGCCCAGAGCTACGACGTCTGGGGTTCGGCCGTCGACGATCAGTGGGTGCTCGGCTTCGCGACGAGCTACGGCAAGGGCGTGTTTCACCACGACGGCGTGATGCTGGACAGCTCCGTGTTGTTTCCGGCTCCACCGGCCAACTTGTTCGGTGAGGTCGTCCCGCAGTCGCTCGCTGGCTCGGGCCCCGACGACGTGTGGGCGACGGCCTGGCTGGACTGCGGCACGATGGCGTGTGAGGACCCGGACTGCTCGTGCAACGGCGAACCGTCGCTGCTGATGCACTACGACGGGGTCGAGTGGAGCGACGTCGCGTCCCCGGGTCTGATCACGCAGATCTGGACGGACGGCACCAGCACCTGGGGCGTCGGCGGTCGCGACCAGTCCGACACCCCCTGGCTGACGCCGGTCGAGGGCGTGCTCGCCAGCTTCGACGGCGCCGACTGGACGATCGAGGCCGTCGAGCTGCCGCCGCTGCGCACGCTGTGGTCGCTCGATGGCGGCGATGTGTGGGTCGGCGGCAACGAGGGCACGCTGCGCCGCTACGACGGGCTCGACTGGGAGATCCATGATCTACCGACGGTGGCCAAGGTCGTGAAGATCGAAGGCCGCTCGAACACCGAGATCTGGGCGCTCGACGACGAGGGCGAGCTGTGGGCCTACGATAGCGTCGGCTGGAATGCGTGGCTCTCACTCCCCCACGCCCGCGACTTTGTCGTGATGGATGACTTGCTGGCGGTCGTCGGCGACGACGACGGTCACCTCGTCGAGTTCGTCGACATTGAGAACGAGACCGTCGATATCGTCTATTGGCGACGCAATTTTCAGCCGCAGACGCTGGTCGCGGACAACCTCGACAGCGCGATCGCCAGCTCGTCCCACGAAGGATACAGCTCGGCCTACGCGCCCAACGGCAGCTACGAGTGGGACGGCGTGAGCTGGTCGCCGACCTACCTCGCGCAGCTCTCCGGCTTCGACAGGCTCGTCGGCGCTGTCGACCAGGGCTTTGCCACGCGCCAGCTGTTGTCTGGCGAGGTCGACCCTGACTTCCATCCGATCTACGAGATCATCGACGGTGAGCCGACCGAGCTCGCGCCTCCGGCCCCCGACCTCGATGTGACCACCGCCGAGGTGTTCACGCTCGACGGTCAGGCGCAGCTGTGGGTCGCGACTGCGACCCTCGACGACTCGCAGTACCGTCTCTACGCCCGCGTCGGTGGTGTTTGGGTCGATCGTCAGCCGCCGGGGCTCACCCTTCAGGGGCTCCACATGACCCAGGGTGGTCAGCGGGTGTTCGTCAACTTCAACGGGGCCGGCAGCAACGTCACCTGGATGTTCGAGGCTGGGATCTGGACCGATATCAGCAACCCCTTGAACAACAGCAGGGCGATCTCGCTGGCCTCGACCGGAAAGTTCCAGCTGTGGATGACCGCGAGCACCGGCCAAGCTAGCTCGAATCCGGAGCAGCTGTATTTCTGGGGTGGCGGTGGCTGGAACGTAGCGAAGAACCTATTCCCGCAGATCGCCGGGTACGACCAGTGGTCGGCGCTCTCTGCTCGCGCGCCCAACGATATGTGGATGATGTCGTCGCGCAGCTTCGAGCCCGAGAACCTCGCCCACTGGAATGGTCAGGTCTGGACGGTCCTCGACACGCCCGCGTTGCTGCACGGGTGGGCCCGCGTCCAGGACATGCTCGAGCCGGTCCCGGGCGGCGTGTTCATTAGCGACGGCATTCGCCTGTGGCGCCACGAGGTGTGCGCGCCCTGAGCTCGGCCCGCGCATGCCGGCCCATCGTCACTCCGCGGCGCGCAGCTCTCCCCCACAGTAGTAGCAGCTCCCCGGCCTCGGCGGCCCCGGTCGCCCACACCCCGCGCACGCCCAGGTCCGGCCACCGCTGTCTGCGAGCGGCTCGATCTCATTGCCGAACCCCACGCCCGTCAGCGCTCGCAGCCGCTCGACATAGCGGCGTGAGAGCTGCTCTTGCTGGCCCTGAAAGTCGACCGAGAGCGTGAAGTGGCTGGCCTGGCCCTCGCCGTGAAAGCTGAACAGGACGACCCGCTCTTCGTGCAGATGCGCGTGGCTGGCCGGCACATCCTCGCGCTCGCAGATCACCAGGGCCACATCGAAGCGCTCGATCTCGTCGCCGGTCACGGCCCCCTGAATCGTGCCATGTAGCGACGTCGCCGTGCTCTCGTAGTCATAGGCGATTCGCTTGATCATGCGAAAGGGAATGATCCGTCGGCGTCGACGCAGCCACAGCAGTCGCTCGTCGATGATCACGTAGCGCGACCGTCGATCAACCGTGACCTCGCGGACCACGGTCCCGAGCGTCAGCAGCCGGACCAGCAGCGACGTTCGGGCGCGCAGCACACCGTCGCGCTCGGACACGCTCGGCGCGAGGGTCAGGAGCCGAAGTCCGGGCATGGCGGGATCATAGCCAATCTCGAGTCGGGCTGCGGGCTTGGCCGCACATTGGCTCAGCGCGCGCGCCTACGCCCACCAACCCGACCTCCGCGCGGGGGGCAGCGACCCGTCGACCCATCGCCGCGTCAGTCCGCTCGCCGACCGCTGGGGCAGGGCACACGAGCGATTGACCTCGAGCACCCATTCCCGGGTCGAGTGTGCCGAGTGCCAACGCAATAAACATTTTTGAGCCCAGGGGATGGCTCGGCAAAAAAGTCATGAGTTTCCGCGGAGATGCCGGTTCGTGCCACGTGCAATTGACCGAGTCAAAGCGTAGTCTCAATCGTCTATTATGGATTCACACGTTGGCTCGAGGTGTTCCTGAGAACGCCCGCCAGCGGCGAGCAGGGTTTGGCTCGGACCAGACCGCACAAACGGGTAATCGGAGGTCGCGCATGAGTGGCAAGACAATTGGCGAAGCGTGGCGAGAGATCGCCGGTGAGCGTGCCTGGCAGCTGCGCCCAGCGTGGCCGCCGGACGTGTTTGCGTTCACGTCCGTGGTGCTCGCTGACAGCGGCGCCTATCGCATGGTGATCTCGCCGCACAGCGAGGCCAGCGAGCACCAGTGGCCGCCTGACATGAGCCCACAGCAGACCGATAGCGCCTACGACGACGTCCCGCGGCGTCGGCGTCGGGGTGACACCGTCAATGATCACGCCGAGCTTCGCCGGGCGCGCTGGCAGGCCCACCTAAACCACACCGCGCGGGACTGGCGAGCCTTCGCCGAGAGCCGAGAGCGGCGACGAACCCCGAGCGGCGGGCGGCCGGCCGCGGGTGTGGAGGCCGACCCCGAGGGCGGCCCGGCCAATGGACCGGGGGCCACGATCGAGACATTGTGCCAATTGATCGAAGCCAGCTTTGACGCCCCGGTCGCCAAGCTCACCGACCCAGCGGCGTGGCCACTATGTCGAGCGCTGCTCGAACTTCACGCTCACGCCGACGTGGCCAGCGCCGGATTTGGTGTGCCAGGATCATGCGCCGAGCCCGGTATTGGCATGCGGGCGCGGCAGGCACTGCTGTATCGCGGGACCGTCAGCGACTTCGGCACCGATCGGGTTCGGGTGCTGCCCAAGCTCCGCACGCCGCAGACGGGTCTGACGATTCGCTCACTCTCACACAACCTCGGAATTGACCGATCCGAGGTCAAGGTCAATTGGCAGACCAGCACCATGTTGCTGCCGGGCGAGCGCGCACACGAGCTCAGCTTGCTGATCATTCCGTGGCCGTATCAGGTGCAGGCGAGTGACTTTCGCGCGTCGACGATCCTCGACACGGTCGTGGATCCACGCGCGTTTGGGTTCTTCGAGTATGAGCCGACGCAGCGGTTTGACCCGGCCCACAACCTCTTGCGGGTCATCTCCGCGGCCGAGCGCGACGTCGGTGGCATCAGCGCTGTGATCTTGCCCGAGAGCTCGATCAACGAGGCCGAGCTCGACGCGGCCGAGGCTGCGCTCGGTGATCGTGTCGGGTTCTTCTTGGCCGGTGTTCGTGGGCATCGCCGCAACTATGCGTATCTCGGCGTGCGTCACCCGTCGCACCTCGCTCGCTATGATCAAGACAAACACCACCGGTGGCGGCTCGACGCAGCCCAGATCGCCCAATACGGCCTGGGCCAGAGTCTCGACGCAAACCGATTGTGGTGGGAGCCCATGCGGGTGCGGCAACGGGAGATCAACTTTGTGTGCGCGAACCCCTGGCTGTGCATGGCCCCGCTCATCTGCGAGGACCTCGCCCGGCCTGATCCGGTCGCCGATGTAATTCGTGCGGTCGGGCCCAACCTCGTGATCGCGCTGCTCATGGACGGACCGCAGCTGAGCGCCCGGTGGCCGGGGCGTTATGCCAGTGTGCTCGCTGACGATCCCGGCAGCTCGATCCTGACCGTCACCTCACTGGGGATGGCGCTTCGCTCGGTCCCGCCAGGCATGACCCCGCGTCGCACGGTCGCGCTGTGGAAGGATCCAGCCGAAGGCGCGCGCGAGATCGACCTGGATCCGGGCGCCGACGCGGTGGTCGTCACGGTCGCGGCGGAGTTCGTCGAAGAGTTCACCGCGGATGGACGCTCGGATCACGGCGCCGCCGTGCGATTGGTGTTGACGGGTGTTCAGCAAGTGTTCGCGCCCGAGCCAAGCTCGCGCGCCGACGAGGCTCCAGGGGCGGCGAGCAAACCCAGCGATGGGCACCCGCGCTAATCCATTGATTGGTTCTGAACCCGTCAACAATTTACACGTGTCAAAGCGTACGATTGCGCGATCGACATTTGGTCTGGTGCGCCCGAGTGAAGCCTGCCATAGTGCGGCCATGGTACTCGACGAGACGGGATTGAGCGCCCTGGCGAACTTCGCTGACGCTGCGGTGAGCGCTCCAGGTGAGTTTGAGAAGCTCGCGGCCGCGGCGATTGACGACGCGCGCAGGTTCGACTCTGCGCGCAATTCGAGCGCGCTCGCGCAGGCCCTCGATGTGATGGGCTCAGCGCTTGGCTCGGTCCAGCCAGAGTCTGAGGCGCGGACCGTGGAGACCATGATGCAGGCGGCCAGGATCCTGCGCGAGCGCCAGGATCAGCTCTCGCGCGAGGCCGGTCGCGCGCTGCTGTGGGCGGTGGAGAACCAGCTGCTGATCGCCGCGCGACGCGACGCGCTGCCGCTGCCCTCGGGGCTCCACCCGCTGGATACCGACGATCGCGAGCGCAGCCGGCCAATCTCGATTCGTGGGTTCGAAGGTGGATATAAATAGAGTCACTCAGACAGGCGCACCCGTGATCAGCAGGTAATGTTTGCCGGTCACGTAGACGCGGCGACGGTGTTGTTGCAGATAACGCTTGAACCCAGCCACGCTCTTGATCAACAGCGAGAGCTCGGGCTGGCTGAAATTCTTGGTGCGGGCGCCGTGGAGCAGCTCGCCGTCGACATAGCGGCAATTCGGAATGCCGATGATGATCGTGCCATTGGGCTCGAGCAGCTGCTTGGTGATCTGCCGCAGGATCGCGCGGTCGTCGACGCCGGGGCTGTGCAGGGTGCTCAGCGCGAGCGCGAGGTCGAAGCGGCCGAGCTCGGGCTCGATCTCGGCGAGGTTGTTGACGTCGGCCTCGATGAAGCGGTGGGCAGGGTCGCCGAGCCGCGCGCGGGCCCGGGCGATCGCCGAGTGACTGTGGTCGACGCCGACGAAGCGAGGCTGCTTGGGCGCCAGCAGCCGGGCGATCAGCGTGAGCACGTCACCGTCGTTGCAGCCGAGATCCAAGATCCGCGGCGCGGGGCCGAGCTTGGCCCGCGTGAGCGCGTCGGCGAGGTCGAGCACGAAGCCGGGATCTTCGAGCTTGGAGACCCGAGCAAACCCAGATCCCACCCCGTACTTCTCGGTGGTGTCGCCGCGCGGGTGCTGGGCATCGTGCCAGCTCGCCCTGGCGTCCAGCCGCTCGAAGCACAGCTCGAGCTGGCCGTCTGCAGTCGGCCGGGGCGTCGACAAGCGCAGGCCCAGCCGCTCGGCCAGGTCAACCCACACCCGCAGCGGTCGGTGGATGTGGCGCTCGCCCTCGAGCTCGACAGACTCACCCGCGAAGCGGCCCCGACCATAGTCGGGATCGAGCACGCGCAAGCTGACGCGCTGGGCACCGGTGGCCAGCTGCGCTTGCAGATCCTCGATGATGTCGAGCAGAGACCTCGGCATGGCTACTGCTTGCGGTAGTCCCACTTGGTGCGACCAGGCGTCAGCAAGAACGCGGCCTCGTCGGACACCACGGCGGCTTGCTGGTGCTCGACCGCGTCGATGAAGTACACGAACTCGAGCTGCGCGTTGGGGTTGGCGTGCTCGGCCACGAACTGCTTGGCGAGCTCGTTGGCGGGCAGGGTCGGGCGCCCGGCGAGCTCGACCAGGCGCAGGTCGAGCCCGTGCTTGTCCGCTGCTGGTCGGTACGCGCGCCAGACCAGCTCGGTACACACCAGCGCGTTGTCGGTCGCGAAGTCGAAGTCGAAGTCGTAGGGCCGATCGAGCATCGAGAACGCGTCGACGATCGCCTGGGCCTTGGCCTTCTTGCTCAACCGTGGCCGCAGGGCGGCCAGGTAGTCGCCGCTGGCGTGGGCCATCGTGTTGAACACGACCCCCTCGCTGATCGCCTCGATCACGCGGTAGGGCTGGCCGTGATCTCGAAACCCAAACCGGAGCCAGCGTGACGGCCAGCGGTGGCTCAAGTAGGTGGGCAGGTCGATGTCCTCACCGCTGTGCTCGCGGACCCACGCGCGCACGCCTGGGTCGTCGAAGTACGCGGTGAATTGCTCGGGGTCACCAATGTAGAGGACCGCGTGGGGCCAGAACCCAGGCAGGCCAACGTTGCTGACGTACCAGTTCTTGCGGGACAGCAAGATGTCCCCCGGCTCGAGGTGCTCGACCAGCTCGGCCTGCATCTGCTCGTTGATCAAATACCAGTTGATTCGCCGGACCCGGGTGTCGCCCATCCACTCGGCGACGCCCTTTTGCGCCGGGTACCAGGCCCGCCGAAACCCGCGCTTGAGCAGCTCGGCGTCGCTGCCGATTGTCTTGGTCCCGGCCGCGAGCACGCCAAACCCCTCGATGAGGATCAGGTGCCGCTCGACGCGATCCCACAGCCACGCGTAGCCGATCGCGCGGGCCTCGGCGCGGCCCTTCATGGCTTGCTCGAGCCAGCGCAGATATTGCTTGCCCGCGATCACGCGGGTGGCGTCGCGGGCCCCCTGCAGCTCCTGACGAAAGTTGGAGAACGAGCTCTCGCCCAGGCCGCGCTCTGTATGCTGACCGTCGAGGTATTTGACCACGTTGCGGTTGTTGCCCAGCAGCGTGACTACCCGGGTGGCCTTCTCGTAGAGCGCGAGCTCGGCCGCGAACGTGAGCAAAAAGCTGCGCAGGTGCTGGCTGCGCTGGGCCCGAGATGGATCGAAGCGATACCAGTCCTCATAGAACACGCGGATCTGATCCAGCGCGAACGAGTAGGCGTAGATCGCTTCCCACGCATCGAGGACCAGGCGCTCGTCATCGGGGCCGAGCAGGGCGTCAGCCGCGAACAGCTCCGGCCGCGCTTCGAGCAGGACCAGATAGTGCTCGAGCCCCGCGTCGAGCTCGCTGTAATTCTTGCTGTCGAGGATGAAGGTCTCGTCAAAGTCATCGCGCGAGAGCTCGGTCAGCGGGCTGGGCTGCTCGACCCAGATCAGGACCAGGCGGCCGAACCCGGCGGCGAAGGCCAGGCCGGTCGCAACAAGGACGCGGCGCCGGACCACGCGGCCCTCGGGTGTGCGGCGGAACGCTCGACCTTGCAGCGCGCGACCGCTGGCGATCGCCAGCAGCGAGAGCGCGCCGAGGATCAACAGCAGCGCCAGCATCGACGGGAGCCACGGCGTGCCGCGGTCGGCCAGGTAGAAGCCGAGCGCCGCGCCGACACACGCGGGCAAGCCCCACACGCCAAGTCGGTGGACGACCCGGCCGATCTTTGCGTGGCGAGGATCGACGCCCGCTGCCTCGAGTTGCGGCACTGGCGGCCATCATGCTCAAACCGACGGAACCCGGCAAGCGGGCCCCGGTTCGGCTCGAGCTTCGAGGGTGGCCATGCGTGAATTGCTTGCGGCGATCAGCCCGTGCGCGCAGCGACGACTGCGCTCGTTGTCGCGCTCCGCCTCCACTACGTTGCAGAGCATGACGACGTCGGACGACGACACCCACGCCAAGCAGCGCAATCGAGAGCATGAGCTCGACCTCGGGTCGCTGTATCTCTCGTCGGCGGTCGCGGGTGCGCATCGGATTGGCTTGCAGCTGACCGCCGAGCGCGAGGGTCACCGCGAGGGTGCGCTGTCGTTGGACCCAAACCATTGTGGACTGAGCCCGTGGGGAGACCGAACCTGGTGCACCCAGATCGCCGTGCGGGCGCTGCAGGTGACCTCGACGCGGATGCGGGCCCTCGACCCAACCGGCAACGGCCGCGTGCAGCACCGCCTGACCAGCGTGGAGTTCGTCTACGAGTCGTTCAACTTGATCGAGTACCCGAAGGCCGCGCTGTGGTACCTCGTGTATACGCGCGAGGCTGGGGGCGCGTGGGTCGTGCCGCTGTTCGACGACAAGCTGCTCGAAAGCTATCCAACCCCGCTCGCAACCCGCTGATTCGGGTGCTGGCTCAGCTCCACACACGCTCGAGCGCGACGACCTCGAGCTTGCCGCTGGTCCGCGAGACCCCGCCGAGCAGGTACCAGACCACGACACACTCGTCGTCCGGGACGCCGGACACCGCGACCGCACAGATCTCCTGGACCGACGCCTGCAAGCGGCCCAGCAGCTCGCCGCCGCTGATCGAGCGGGACCACGTGAGCTGGGCGGTGGGCGTGCCGCGGTCCGCAAACTCCGAGCCCCGCAGCTCGAGGCCCGAGACCAGCTCCTCGTGGCTGGCGTCGCGCCACCACCCGCGCTGGGGTTGGCCCGAGACCAGCTGCTCGTAGCCCTCGGTCGGGGACGAGTCGGGCGGCCAGTCTGCCCACGCGTCTTCGCTGGCGCGCTCGAGCTGATCGCGGGCGATGCCCAACAGCGCCGACCGCAGCGGATCGGGGCCGCTCGGTGGCGGCAGCTCGAACAGCGGGAGCGGGTAGTTCCCGGCCTCGTTGCCGCTCCAGTCGAGGTGCATCCCACGCTGCTCGAGCGCGCGCAGCCACGGCGTGAAGCCGTCGGGCAGCGGCGCGGACTCGATACAGTCGAGCACCAACGCCGCGCCACTCGGCCCGCTCGACTTGGCCCCAAGCAGGCGACGCCAGCGGCTGGGCGGATCCACGCGGGGGCGGAGGGCCTCGAGCAACACGCTCGGTTCGGCGTTCAGGGGCAGCTGCGCGATGTCGGGGTTGAGACCATCGACGAGCAGCAGCCGCTGGCCCGGGATCGGCGTGTGCCTGGCCCATCGCAGCTGGCGGACCAGGTTGCGGCGATCGCCGAGGTGTCCGGTGCTTGGCTCGGAAGTGGCCGCCGTCCAGCGCAGGAGCTCGGGCAGCTCGGCGTTCAGCTGCAGCTCGCGCGCCTGGCCGGCGTCGATCTGCCAGACCCGACCGCCAGCCCCGGTGGCCAGATGCAGCTCGCCGTCGTGCTCGAGCGCTCCGACCACCGCGTCGGCCGTGGCCGCGAACCAAGTTTGATGGGTCGGGCACGTGCGCTCAGCAGCGTCAGGGGGTGTCAGCGGCGAGCCATGCAGCTTGGGGCCCAGCTCGCCGACGCGGAGGGTGAGATGCTCGAATGTGGGCGTGGGCGCCATCGAGCGCTTGTAGCATCGCCTGGCTCGCCCAGATAGCGTCGAGCCCGCTGGTGGCCGAATCGAGCTGGACTGTTGGGCGGCTAGCCAATGTGGCTATGCCGAGCAGATTCGCCATGGTGTCTGCGAAACGCTTGCCGTCCGGCTGCCATGGCTGCCGGACGGACGCCTGCGTGGTTCAGTGTCGGGTATGTAGTGTCCGCTCGAGCGTGTTTCGATCCTACTATTTTTCGGGAAAGCAGGCGCGAATTCGAGACGCGCGCGTCGGGCATTTGCGCGCTCGGCAATCATGCCACTATTCAGCGTCATCAAAAAGTAGAAATAGATCTTGGAACTGGCCACTATATCGATCAACAATGGAGGCGATGTTGCTTCGCAAGCTGGTGTTTCCCGCGGTGTCGGCCCTCGCGCTCCTGGCTGCGAGCGGTGAGGCACGCGCATCGCAACCACTGACCGCGTTCGAGAGCGGGCAAGTCCGCCCAATGGCGATGTCGCCCAATGGGCAGCGGCTGTTTGTGGTCAACACGCCCGACAATCGGCTCGAGATCTATGCGATCACCCCGGCCGGCCTCGAGCGTGAGGCCTCGGTGGCGGTCGGGCTCGAGCCTGTCGCAGTCGCCGCGCGCAACAATCACGAGGTATGGGTGGTCAACCACCTGTCAGATAGTGTCAGTGTGGTCGCCGTCGGCGCGCATGCTCACGTCAAGCGCACGCTGCAGGTTGGTGACGAGCCCCGAGACATCGTATTCGCCGGGGTCGGGGGCGAGCGGGCCTTCATTACGGCGGCCCACCGCGGGCAGCATGCCCCCTTCGATCCCCAGCTGACCACGCCCAGCGTCGGGCGAGCCGACGTATGGGTGTTTCAGGCCAGCCAGGTGAGCGCCGAGCCCCTGACGATCGTCAACCTGTTCAGCGACACCCCGCGGGCGCTGGCGGTCAACGCCGACGGCTCGCGGGTCTACGCCGCCGCCTTCAACTCGGGTAACCAGACGGCTACCATCGCCCCGGGTGTGATGCCCAAGGGTGGCGAGCAGGCCGGCGGCCTCCCCGGGCCCAACGTCAACCACGCTGGCATCGGCGAGCCTGACAATGGTCTGATCGTCCGGTTCGACGGCGACCACTGGGTCGACGAGCTCGGTCGGGTCTGGGACCACATGATCAAGTTCAACCTGCCCGACAAGGACGTGTTCGTGATCAACGCCGAGGCCCCGGTGCCAGCGCTGCTCCCCGACGACGACGGCTTCTTCGCGGGCGTGGGCACCACATTGTTCAACATGATCGTCAACCCGGTCAGCGGGAAGATCTACGTCACCAACACCGAGGCCCGCAACCAAGTCCGGTTCGAGGGCCCCGGGATCTTCGCCGACACCACCGTCCGCGGCCACGCTGTCGACAATCGCATCACCGTCCTCGACGACCAGGGCGTTCACCCGCGCCTGCTCAACAAGCACATCGACTACGACAATTGCTGCGCTCCGGTGCCAAACGCCGAGAGCGAGCTGAGCGTGTCGCAGCCGCTGGGCATGGCCACGACCAGCGACGGCGCCGTGCTCTACACCGCCGTGATCGGCAACGACAAGGTCGCGATCTACTACACCGCCGAGCTCGAGGACGACAGCTTCTACCCCGACGCCTTCGATCAGATCCCAGTCAGCGGCGGCGGGCCCACCGGCCTGGTCCTCGACGAGGCCAACGACCGGCTCTACGTCATGACCCGGTTCGACAACGGCATCTCGATCATCGACACCGACGCGCTCGAGGAGGTCGACCACCTGACCATGCACAACCCCGAGCCGGCCGATCTCATCGCGGGGCGCCGGTTCCTCTACGACGCGGCCCTGACCTCGAGCCACGGCGATCAGTCCTGCGCCTCGTGCCACATCTTTGGCGACAAAGACGATCTGGCCTGGGACCTGGGCAACCCCGACGGCGACATCATGGCGGTGACCGACAACATCCGCACCAACTTTGGGATCGGCGACATCGACTTTCACCCCATGAAGGGGCCCATGCTCACCCAGAGCCTGCGTGGCCTCGACAACCACGGGCCCATGCACTGGCGCGGCGATCGCAACGGCGTTGATCAGCAGCCCAGCGCCCAGCCTGACACCGGGGCCTACAGCGAGGTCGCCGCGTTCAACACCTTCAACGTGGCGTTCCCAGGTTTGCTCGGCCGCGACCAGGAGCTGGCCCCGGAGCAGATGCAGGCGTTCACCGACTTCGCCTTGCAGCTGGTCTACCCGCCCAACCCGATCCGCAACCTCGACAATTCACTGACCGCGCAGCAGCAGGTCGGCCGCGACTTCTTCTTCAACAATAAATCGGTCATTACCGCGGATCTCTCCCAGTTCACGTGCGAGAACTGCCACCGGATCGACGCGCAGGCCAACGCCGAGTACGGGGTCGCGCGGCCCGGCTTCTTTGGCAGCGACGGCCAGCTCGTCCTCGCCGAGCTCGGTCAGACCCTCAAGATCCCGCAGATGCGCAACTTTTACACGCGGGTCGGCGCGTTCGGCATGGTCGGCGGCGACGCGTTCTTCAACAGCCCCGGTCAACCGTTCTACGACGACAGCCACCAAGGTGATCAGGTCCGCGGGTTCGGCTACGCGCACGACGGCTCCAAAGACCAGCTGCTGCGGATCTTCAACGGCTTCTCGTTCGCGGCCGAGGGCTTTCACGACATCGACACCATGCTCGCCGTCGCCAGCTTCTTGTTTGCGTTCGACACCAACCTCGCGCCGGTCGTCGGTCAGCAGGTGACCCTTCGCAAGCAGGACTTTCAGCTGCAGGCGTGGGCTGCCGTCAACGCGCGGATCAACCTGCTGCGCGCGCGGGCCGATGCGGACGAGTGCGAGCTGATCGCCAAGACCCGGCTCGGACCATTCGAGCTCGGTCTGCTGTACGAGGGCGGGGCCTACACCACGAGCTTCTCCGGCCTGCCAAGCCTCACCCACGCCCAGGTCCGGCTGCTGGCCCTGAGCAGCCCGGTCACCTACACCTGCGTGCCGCTGGGCACGGGCGAGCGGCTCGGCATCGACCGCGACGACGACGGCACGCGCGACGGCGACGAGCAGCTGTGGTGGCAGTGGTAGCGCGGCTCCAGTGGTAGCGCAGCCCCAGTGGCGGGCGCCCGGGCCGACGTGGTAGCCACTCGGCCAGGCCATGGCATTCCTGAACAACAAAGTCCGCGGCGCTCACGACCGCCAGAAGCAAGCGCTGATCACCGAGGCGACGGGGGTCGGTGCTCAGGTCACCAACATCATCGAGATCGGCGACGACGCCCAGGCCGCCGGGGCGGCGGTCGGCAGCTCGGTCAAGGCGTTGTTTGGCGGCCGCATGAGGGTCGACTTCGTGCAGGTGTTTCAGCTGCAGACCAACGGCTGGTCGCACGCGTTCGTGCAGCCGTTCTCGGGTCTCGCCCCGCTGCCGGGGGAGCATCACGGGATCCTGAACGGTGGGATCGCGAGCCCAGCGATCCTCCGTCACGACTTGCGCTCTAGCGACTTCCCGTGGGATCCCGCGGCGGGTCCCCAGGTCGCCCAATACCTCGCTGGCTCTCCGCTCCTGCGCCAAGCCATCAAGTCGCTCGAGTGGGAGTGGGCCATGGGCATGGGCAAGATCACCATCGACTGGGCCGTGCAGGTCCGCAACGTCGGCAACCTGACAGCCCACGTCGTCATGCAGACCGGGCGCTACGGCGGCTTGACCACCTACGCAGTTGGGTTCGCGCAGTGGCTGAAGCTGTGCCACGCGCTCGGCACTTGCCTTGGCCAGGTCCACGCGCCTCCGCAGGCGTTCGTGGTGCCAGCCAGCTACGGTGAGATGCTCCACGGGGCGGCCCGGGTTGCGAGCCCGCAGCCGGATCCGCAGCCGCACGCCCAGCCGCAGGCCGGGGCCGTCGACGTGCGGGTCGACATGGTCTCGACGGTACAGGACGCGCTGCGGCCCCACGTTGGCAAGAAAGTCTGGGTTGGGGCGATCCCCAACAAGCAGCTGGGCAACATACAAAAGCACGTGTTGCCCAGCCACCTCGCGCACGGTCCGATCATCGCCGCCATCGACCTCACGACGTTCGGGTCGGCCAAAGACGCGATCGTCGTCACCCCGACGCAGCTCGTCACCAAGGAATTCGACGACCGACAGATCGTGGATCTGGCCGCGATCCGGGCGGTCCGCGAGTCGGACAAGCTCGTCGCGACCTACGTCGACATCGAGGTCGATCGCCTGGGCGCGATGCGGATCCCAGTTGGGATCGATCTCGATCCGGTCCTGGCGCTGATGCGTGGGGTCGCCAACGCCAACGCGCGCGTCGGCCCTGTCGCCGCCCAGGTCTCCGCGTTTGTGGGGGCGGGCGCCGATCAGCTCTCCATGCAGGACGCCCAGGCGCTGGCCCAGCGGGCCCAAGCGGCGATGTCGGGCGGTGGGGTGCACGACAAGATCAACGCCGCCGCGCAGCTGTTGCTGGGTGGCCAATACCAGGCTGCGATCGACAGCTACCTACAGATCGCCCAGGCCCACCCAGAGCACACCGGGACTTGCTATGGGCAGATCGGCGCGGGCTTGTTCTTCTTGCAGCAGTACGGCCGCGCGATCGAATACTATCAGGCAGCGAAGCAGCATGGCGCGGACTCTGCAATGATGGACGAGAACATCGCCGAAGCGCAGGGTTTTTGTCCCCAATGACGGCGCGCTCGATCAACAAGAGGCAGACTTACGTCGCTCCGCTCGCGAGGGCGAGCGACGACAACAACCTCGCGCACCTCGAGCTATGCAGTGGGCTGGCGAGTCGCGCGTGGCAGCGTCAGGACGAAGTCCGCCCCTCGTCCCTCGCAGGTCACGGACAGCTCGCCGCCCATCTGCCGAGCCAGGCGGCGTGACAGCGCCAGCCCCAAGCCCACGCCGGGCACGGTCCCGGCGGCGTCGGCCTTGGCCTTGGTGAACGGCTCGAAGATCCGCTCGCAGTCATCGGCCGCGACGCCGGGGCCAAAGTCGCGGACGTGCAGCCCGACGCTGCGCGGCGCGATCTCGAGCTCGAGACGCACGCGTGGCTCGTCCGCGTTGGCGCTGGCGTACTTGGTCGCGTTATCGACCAGGTTGAACAGGATCTGCTCCACCGCCGCGGGGTCGACCTCGAGCACGATGTCTCGCTCGCGCTCACTCGCCTGATACTCGAGCTGCATCGCCGCGGCCTCGCAGCGCTCGCGCAGGCGCTCGACCACGCGGTCGAGCAGCAGCCCCACGGACATGGCCTCGGGCGCGGCGACGGGGCGGTCTGACTCGATCCGCGCGTAGGCCAGGACATTCTCGACGAGCCCGGCGAGCCGGTCCGCCTCGCGCCGGAGGATCGCAATATAGCGATCACGTTTGTGCTCGACCATGCCCTCGCCGAGCATCTCGGTGTACATGCGAAAGGTCGTCAGCGGCGTGCGCAGCTCGTGGGTCACCGCTGACACAAAGGTCGCGCGGCGCTCGGATAACCGCAGTGAGGCGCGGACCAGCAACAACAATGCTGCGATTGCGGCGAGCACGATCAGCCACGCAGCCAACAACGACGCGCGCAGCGGGCTCCAGGCCGCGAGGTCTGTCATCGCAACCGCGGGCTCGAGCCGAACCGGGAGCGTGGCGAGCATGCGCTCGGTCTCGGTCTCGGACCCGCTGAGGACCGGGACGAGGCCCGCGTCGGGCAGTAGATCACCAACCTCGCCGAGCATGCGCTCGCGCAGCGCGGGCCAGTCGAGCCACGTGCCCTCGATGAGCTCGCCCTCGGTCGACTGCGCTCGGCTCAGGAGCAGGAGCTTGTCGTCGACCCACAGCGGCTCGACGACCGTGGTGAACTCGCGCGGAAGCTCGGGCTCAGTCTCCGCGACACCCCAATACTCGAAGGTCGGACCCAATCCAGCTCGAGTGTCCTGATTACTGGGTAGGTCCACGGGCGCGTTGGTGCCCAACGGGCTGCACGCGATCAGGTTGTCCTCGACGGTGGCCTTGCGCTGGGTCCACTCGTCTTCATTGCGCACAGCCTGAGACTTGAGCGCGTAGGGTGTGGCCTCGGTGTTCGCGGGGCTACCTCGCTCGACCGCGCGGACGAGCGGCGCGGAGGCCTCGAGCCGCGCAACGATCTCGTCGGTCTTCAGCGAGGCCTCGAGCTGCGCGAGCAGGTCCGCCTCGACCTGGGTCAGCGCCCGCAGCCGCTCGTGGGTCAGCTCGAAGCGCATCACGACACCCTGCGGCGGCGCGGCGAGCTGCGAGCGGCGAGGCTCGTCGAGCGCCGCGACCTCGCGCGCGAGGATCGGCGTCATCGCGGAGTCGATCCGCCACAGCGCCAGGCGGCTCTGCTCCTCGATCACGGCCTGTTGCTGCGATCGGGTCCGCTCGGCGTCGAACTCGAGCAGCTTGATGGTGGCCCACGCCATGACCGCGAGCACGACCACCAGCGACGTGGCCGCGATGGTCCATGTTGCCCGCGGCTTCATGGTGTCTCGAGCCCTGGCCGGGTCATGACGTCGCGCCCGAGCATGTAGCCCTTTCCACGCACCGTAATGATGATGTGCGGCGCGGCCTTGTTGTCGCGCAGCTTCTCGCGCAGCCGCGCGACGTGCATGTCAATGGTGCGACTCTGAAACCGGGCAGGGTTCAGGTGCCAGACATGCGACAGGATCTCGTCGCGACTGACCGCGCGCGCCGGATGCTTGGCGAGGTAGCCGAGCAGCTGGGCCTCGCGCTCGGACAGCGCCGCGAGCTCGCCGTCGTCGAAGTGCAGCTCTCGCCTGTGCAGATCCACGCGTCCATCCGGGAGCCGCAGCGACTCGGGGCCGTGCAGCTGCTCGGGCTGGGTCTGGGTTCGCCGCATGACCGCCTCGACCCGAGCGAGCAGCTCCCGCACGCTGAACGGCTTGACGACGTAGTCATCCGCGCCCAGTCGCAGGCCCAGCACGCGATCGGCCTCGCGGCCCCGCGCGGTCAAGATGATGACCGGCAGCTGCGGTCGGACCCGGCGGATCTGCTTGAGCACCTCGAAGCCGTCGCCGCCGGGCAGCATCAGATCCAGCAACACGAGCGAGCAGGTCGAGCGCAGCGCCAGGTCCTGACCGGTGGGCGCGGTCGTGGCCTCCTCGATCCCGAACCCCTCGAAGCGCAGCGCGTCGACGACACCCTCGCGAATCGCCCCATCATCCTCGATCACGAGGATGGTCGGAGCCTCGAGCTGGCGGCCGCGCAGGGTCATGACTGGTCGAGGGTAAACCCAGCCGCGGTGGCTTGCTCGTGGATCGCCCCGATGATCGCGCTGTCGAGGCTGTCGGGGTTCTCGGACATCCGCGCACGCTCGGCGGTCACGTGGGCCTCGCGCAGCTTGGCCAGCTCGGCGATCCGCTGCTGTAGGCTGGTGCGCAGCTGCTGCTTCGCGGCCACGTGGGCGCGCAGCTCGTCATCGTCGAGGCCCTGCAGCGGCTCGGGCAGCCCGCTGCGATCGACGTCTTGGATCCGTAGGCTCTTGGCGTCGATCGCATCGACGAGATCCCAGCTGTCGTTGCGGTACATGCCCGAACACTTCGAGACCGAGCGCTCGACCACACCGCCCACGCCGTAGTCCGCCATGTTGTTGTCTTGCTCGACGAGGTTGTCGAGCCCGCGCTGCCCGTCGGCGCCGTAGCGAATGTAGGTCTCGTTGATCTCCTGGCCGAGCCGGGCGAGCTCGGCGTCCTGCGGCGCGGCGATGTGAACCGCGACATGGTTGTGGTTGATGCTCAGGAACCGACCGCCGCTCACCGTCGCGCCGTCGCGCCACCCGGCTGCGTCGCTGTCATCGGCGCCGCCACAGTAGACCGTGTTGACCACGATGCCCTGCTCCTTGGCGTTCGAGATCGCTTGGCGGAAGGGCACGGGACCCTGCTCGAAGGCCTCGTTGCCGGCGATGTAGACCACCCGCAGCGTGCCCTCGCCGACTCGCCACTCGAGCTCGTCGATCGAGCGACCGATCACCTGTCCGGCGTGCTCGCGGCCGCCGTTGGTGGTCAGCGAGAACAGGGCTTCGGACACATTGTTGAGCTCCGAGCTGAACGGCTGCACGCGACGGATCCACCCGCTCTCGCCGTTCAACGTGTCGTTGCCGTACTCGTAGAGCGCGATCTCCAGGCGCGGCTGCTCGCCCTGATAGGTCGCGCCGTCGAGGGTGTTCACAACCCTCCACAGCTGGGTGCGCGCCTGGTCGAGCAGGCCGTCCATGCTCGAGCTGGTGTCGAGCAGCAAGGCGATCTGGATCACCGGGCCGGTCGTGGTCGCGGCCAGGGTCGGTGGGGGTGTGGCGATCTCGACCTGCGATGGCTCGTCGACCGGCGCGGCGACGGCCGCTTGCTCGATCGATGGCGGAGTCGCACTCGCCCCAACGAAGATCGGCCAGGCGACCGCGGCGAGCAGGCACGCGGTGCTCGCCAGCAGGACGGTCTCGATCGCGCGGCCGGGCTCGCGGACGCGAGGCGTGGGGTTGAGTGGATCACCGTGGGCGTCGCCAGAGCTGGACATGGCCTCAACCTACGCGGGGACGGGCTCCGAAGGTGTAACGGGCGTGTAACGGGGATCGGCGCGAGCGCAACGGCGCCGACCGGGCGAGCATAGGCTGCGATCAGCTCCGGCCAGGCACCTGACCGGCTTGCACGCGCCCCTGTATACTGGAGCGCTCGCTGGCGAGACGCTGTCTCCCACTCGATCCGAAGGCGCCCACCATGGCTGACGCGACAACTCTCCGACTGACCCTGCCCCCGAACCCCTCCGTGCTCACGCGCATCCGCGTCGGTCTTCAGGCGCTCCGGGTGCTCAAAGATGACAACGCGAACCCCTACTACGCGCGGCTTCTCCATCTCAGCTTCGACGGCGACACCTACGCGCGACTGGCCGAGCGGATGCGTCAGACCGACGAGGGACGGCGGATCCTCGACGAGAAGCTGACGATTCCGGGTGAAGACGTCGACATCAGCGCGCTCGAGCGGCTCCCGCCGAGCACCCTCGGCCACGAGTACGCGCGCTACTATATCGACAACGGGATCGAGCCCTTCGACTTCGAGTTCCCCCTGCAGGACGACGCAGATTTTCTCAACAAGCGCTACCGGGAGACCCACGACATTCATCACCTGATCACCGGCTACGGGATCGATGAGGTCGGCGAGGTCGAGCTGCAGGCGTTTTATCTTGGCAATCTTGGCTTTCGTCATGCCGGGTTGATCGTGCTCGTGTCGATCCCGTACCGGCTTGGGAAAGTCGGCGTCAAAGGGATCCGAGGCTACGTCAGGCGGCTTCGCGCGGCCTACCGCCGCGGTAAGAGCTCGCACCAGCTGCTCACGGTGAGCTTTGACGAGCTCTGGGATCAGCCGGTGTCGGAGATCGCTGCGCGCGTGTGTGCGCCCGCGTGCAGCTTGGCGTGATTGGGGCGTTCGCGGTCGTTCGCAGGCATTCTTGAACACACTTCGGAACATCACCACACCAGACCATGACACTCGTCAACGCCAAGACCCGCAATCATCAGTTCCTCCGCGAGATGTACGCCGACCGCTACTTTCCAGATCCGCTGGTGGACGAGGGCAAGGCGATCCTCGTCGAGCTCTGTCGACAGATCGAGACCCAGCAGCTCACGTCCGAGGCCGAGGTGTTCGCCCTCACCCACGCCGCGACCGAGGCCTTCAACGAGCTCGACGCGAAATTCCAGGACCAAGGCAGCGAGATCGAGACCGCTGCGCGGGAGTGTATCGCCAGCAATTTCGAGTTCATCTTGACGGCTTATGGCTTCGAGGTCGATCTCGAAGAGGCGATCGCGCCACGCGATTGGTAGGCACCTCGAGCGAGGCCCGCCGAGCGCGTTAGTGAATGAAGTCCAGGTCGTAGGCCAGCCAACCCTGCTCGGCCTCCCGCAACAGCCAGATGTGGGCGCGCAGCTGGTCGAGGTCGACGATCATCCTCGCCACGGTCCGGTCGTTGAAGATGCTCAGCTCGGCCCCGTCGCTGCGGTCATCCATCAGGTCGCGCAGGGCCGCAGGCGTCATGGAGTCGGTGACCCGCGCCGAGGCCCGCGCCAGGCGGCTATGCGTGCCCAGGGTGTTCGCCTCGCTCTCGAGGGATCGCAGATGTGTCAGGTAGTGGTTGGTGTGGATAAAGGGGGATGGTGGGCGGGTGAGGTGCTGCTGCTTGGCGCTGGCTTCGATATTCCAGATCCTGCCGTTCATGTCGACCAAGGTGTGACTGTAGCCCGAGGTCCGACGTAGGCGGCACAGCCGCTCATCGTCGGAGCTGGGATCGCTCGTCTCCGACAGCCACCGCGCCGTCAGATTGCGCGGCACACCGGTCCCGCTGTCTCGGTGGGTGAGGCTGTTCACCGCGTGGACAATGCCATGGGAATTGATCGAGATCGAGTTTCCCCCCAAGGTGTTCATGTAGAACAGCTCGAGGATGGTCAGCGAGCCGACGGTCTTCTGCAGCACACATACCGAGGACTTTACATCCCTGTGCCAGTCCTCATTGTGGGCGATCATGCGACCACCTCCCGTGACGACGGTGGTGCAGCGTCCTGCGCCGGTATCCCCGGTCTCGTCCTCCATGTTCAGCGCCCACAGATCTTCGAACGCTGCCCCCGCGGCCGCGGCGTAGCCCTCGAGCTCTTCGACCAGGTGCGGAAATGCCTTCCGCGCCGGACGCAGGCTATCGAGCGCCTGGCTGACCCTCGCGCGCCAGCATGGGTCGGTCGCTTCGTCCTCGATCGATCGGCGCAGGACATCGCCAAACAGGCTCCCCTTCTGCCGGCCGAGCTCGTAGTAGGTGTCCGCCGAGATCTCATGGAAGTTGTCGTGCATGCGCGCCCTCCATGGCCGTCTTCGTGTCGGTGTCGGTACTTAGCTCGACGGTGGGGATTCCGTGCCAGCGGCTGTGGGCGGGGAGCGTCTCGCCCTTCATCAACAGTGAGAGCGGACCAACCCATGAGCCCGGCTCCATCTGCGTGTCGTACAAGATCACCGACATGTTGCCCACCGAGCAGTTGTCGCCGATCGTCAGATACGACGACTTCATGATTCGGTCCTCGAACAGATGGTTCTGGACGACCACCCCGGCGTTGAGCGCGACGTAGTCGCCGATCTCGACCAGGTCGAACTCGGAGAATAACGTGGTGCCAATATAGCTGTGCTTGCCGATCCGGCAGCCCATGCGCCTCAGGTACCAGTTGAAGAAGGGCGTGCCCAGCATTGGTGCCAGGATCGGCGCTCCGATCGTCTCGTAGACGCCATTGACCACTTCGTTCAGCCACACATACGGCGACCACAGCGGGACGATCACCGGCTTGAACCGGCCCATGACCAGCTTCTTGATCGCCACCACGGACAGCGCCGCACCCACGGCGAGGCACAGAACAACCGGCCCAGCCAGGGTAAACGTCGCCGACAGTGACAGGTGCAGATAGGCGACCTTGGCCAGATCAATGAAGATGATCAGCGTCACCGCGCCGATGAAGTTCGGCAGGAAGATCCGCAGCGCGTCGATGAGGGCGCGGTGAAGGTAGAGCCTGCGGGTTGGGCGGTAGGTCACTGTGTCATCGAAGCCCTCGACCTTGGCACGGTAGGGGAGCTTGAAGGGGGGCGAGCCGAGCCACTCCGATCCACTCGGCGTCCGGCCCGAACCCGCTGGCGATGAGGAGAGACATCCAATCAGGCACCCATCGCCCACGATCTCACCCGGCGGCAGGATCGCGCTATTACCCACGAAGCTCCGCCTGCCGATCCGGTTCTCGGCGTATTTGACGTACCCACGGAAAAATAGCCGACCGCCGATCGTCGCGCCGTCGGCGAGAAAGCTCTCGCTCTCAATCGTGACGAGGTCGGGCGTCAGCTGGGACACCGTGGAGACCTCGACGCGAGCGCCGAGCTTGGCGCCCAACAGTCGCAACCACGGAGGCAGGTAAATGGTGGTGTACAGCGAGCGGACGTAGCCGCTGCAGATGGCGAGCATGCATTCCATTGTCCATTTTCGCAGGAACAAGAGGCTCTGCACGGGGTACACGCCCGGCTCGAGGCGCCGGAGGATCAGGGCCTTGAACCCGGCCGTCATCAGGCAAAACAGCAGCACGCTCACCGGAATCGCCACGCAGGTCGCGAGCATGGCCACGAGGATCCCGTAGTAGACGACCAGCAGCACGAGGCCGACCAACGCTGGGGCTGCCATGAGGACAAGGAGCAGACCAACGAGGTCCGCGGCGAGCAAGTGCAGCAGCCCGAACACGACGGGGCGGCGTTTGCCAGGCCGCGTGCTCGACACCGGCACCTCGACTTCGGCCGGCTGGGCGGGTGAGCCTCTTCGGCCTTCGCCAGCCGGCACCGTCTCGCCGTCACTCAGAAGCGAGAGGTTGTCCAGCCGCGAGTCGTCCTCCATCTTGCAATTGAGCCCGAGGGCGCTGTGAATGCCAACAAAGCAGCGGCTGCCAATGTCGACCCGGCCCAGGATCAGGAGACCATCTTCGATTCGGTAGCCGGGCAGCTGCGTCTGCGCGCCCACGCTGGTTTCGTCGCCGATCGTGACGAGGTCGTAGATGGCGCAATGGTCTGTATCGAGGATGCAGCCCCTGCCGACTTTCGCGCCCATGAGCCTGTAGTAGAGGTTCATCACGGGTGTCCCTGCGAGCAGCCCGACCCCGCTCATGGCCTGAACTCGGGTGGCCAGCCAGAACCGAAAATAGTACAGACCCCACATTGGATAGGCGCCGGCCCGATACCGCCCTACGATGACCCACTTCAAGGCAATGCTCAGGCCCAGCACCATGGGGTAGCCGAGCACGACCAGGGCTACGAGGATTCCCATGGCTGCGCCCAGTGAGAGCGCTCCGGCAACGACCGACATGACGATCGAGAACAGCACCACCAGCCCTGCGCCCGCCACACCATAAAAGCAGAGCAGGCACAGGGCCTGAAGCGCGACACAAGCCCGACGGGCCCATGGCGACGAGCTCTCGAACACCTCTTGGCTGGTGCGGCGGCGGGGCGGAGGCGCGGTATTCGAGGGACCGCCGCGATCGGCGTTGCGCTGGTCCAGCAGCCGCGCGAGGCCGCGGACGGTTGGATGCTGATAGACGTCTTGAGTGGCGACCGGGAGGCCATGCTCGCGGCGTGCGAGCGAGACCATTCGCGTTGCGAGCAGCGAGTATCCCCCGAGGTCGATGAAGAAGTCGTCCGCCACGGAGATCGCCGGTACGTTGAATATCTGCTCCCAGATCCGCGCTAGCTTCTCTTCGAGGCCCGGAGCGGGCGCCTCGATGCCGCGGTCACCCCGGGCCGTGGCCACGAGTGGCGAGCAGGCGCCCGGCAGGCTGTTGCGGTCGACCTTTCCGCTCGACAGCGTGGGGATACGGTCGATGGTGTCGAGGTAGGCGGGCACCATGTAAGCCGGCAGATGTCGGCGCAGATGAGCGAGCAGCTGGCTCCGGTCTAGTTCATGTGGCGCTCGGTCCGGGACCACGTACGCGGCCAACTCCGTCAGGCCGTCACGCTGTTGGACGGTGACCACGGCCGCGCGAACCTGGAGGTGCTCGCGCAGGACTGATTCGATCTCCGAGAGCTCGACGCGAAACCCCCTCACCTTGACCTGGCTGTCGATGCGCCCAAGAAACTCGAGCTCTCCAGTTTCGTTCGCTCGTACGCGATCACCCGTTCGGTAGACCACGCCGAGCTCGCCCATATGCACAAAGTGCTTGGCCGTGAGCTCGGGCTGGTTGAGGTAGCCCCGGGCCACGCCCGGTCCGCCGATGAAAAGCTCCCCCGCTTGTCCGCGCGCGACCGGACGTTGCTCGGGATCGAGAATATAGACCGCGTACCCCGGCAGCGGGACGCCGATCGTGACGGGTTGCCCCGCCACGCACTCGGCGGCCGTGGCGTTGACGGTGGTCTCGGTCGGGCCATAGACATTCAGCAGTCGGCGGCCTGGGCTGGCCCAGCGGTCGACGAGCGCGGGCGTGCAGGGCTCCCCGCTGACCACGATGATGCGCACCGTGGGCAGCTCTTCGGTGATGAGAGACAAAAACGTGGGCACCGTGGAGAAGAATGTGACTCCCGTCCTGGTCATGAACTCGGCGGTTTCATTGCCCAGCGTCTTGATTGCGGGTGGTCCCACGACCAGGGCCGCGCCGCTCGAGAAGGCCATCCAGATCTCTTCCACCGAGCCGTCGAAGCCAAGCGAGAATCCCTGGTATACGCGATCATCGTGGCTCAGCCGACAGACCTGGTCGAACGCGGCCAAGAAGTGCACCACATTGCGGTGCTCCGTCACGATCCCCTTGGGCCTGCCTGTGGTCCCAGATGTGAACAGCACGTAGCATGGACTGTCTGGTGCTGGCCCCGACGCCGACGTCTTGATCCGGGCGTCGGACTCTTCGGCGATCGAGGGCGCATCGCGCTCCCACACGATCGTCTCACCTGCGAAGAAGCTGGGCACCTGGTCCGATAGACCAGATTCGGTGATGAGCAGGCCCACGTCTGCGTCAATTGAGAGTTGCCGCAGCCGCTCGGGTGGGTGGAGCGGGTCCAGCGGTACGTACGCGGCGCCGGTCTTGAGGCAGGCCAGGATCGAGATAATGGGTCGCTGCGACCGCTCCATATACAATCCAACCAGCACGTCTGGCCCAGCGCCATGTTGCATGAGGTAGCGGGCGAGCTTGTTCGCGAGCCGCTCGGTCTGTGCATAGGACAGCTGCCGACCGGCGTGCACGATCGCAGGCGCAGAGGGTCGCGTGTCCGCCTGGGCCTCGAACAGCTCATGCAGACAGCGGCGGTCGGCCTCCGGGCTCGAGCGGGGCAAGTCGGCGTGGACGCGAACCTCGCAATCACCGCCTCGCCTCTGGGCAATTCGGCGAGACAGACGACTCCATGTTTTGGTGAGTGTCTGCCAGAACTGCATGAATATTCACGACCTTTTGGAGTGAAGGTCAACGATGCATGAGCATGTATTGAGAATTCGGGCATCTGGCGGGGAGGCAAGACAAAGCTGCGGCAGAGACCATCGCGCCACATGCAAAGCACGAGCTCACGCCGGCGGCGAGTCATCTCGACGGTCGCGGTCTTCTATGCTCGGCCCGTCGCGGCGAGCGGTCGCTCCAGGTTGCGGTACTCGCTCTCGCTGGCTATTGCTGTAGACAACGCGGCAGGCGCCAAGCGAATTCAGTTACAAGCGCTACCGCCAACCACACCGATGATGTCGAACTGGACCGAAAATTCATATGGGGCGGACGGCGTCACGCCATCGAACCAGAACTCGGCTGGCGTCCACTCCGTACACAGGTCGCCGAGAACCAGCGACTCCTCGTCGCGCATGACGGCCATGTCGCCTGGGGTGGTGTCCGTACAAGTTCAGAGCCAGACCGGCTGCTGAGAGTCATTCGCCGACCGGAAGCTCAGCCAATGGGTACCGGGGGGATGGTCCGCCGTAGTCGAGAAGCGTGGCGGCGGCCACGCCGTAGGCCGGCTCGGTCCCGCTCTGGCTGTGGAGCAGCACGGGCGCTCCGGCGCAGGGGTATGAAAGCTGGCTATTTCTATCAGAGCTCCGCCGCGGCTCACCTGATCGAGGATGTGTTGGCCGAGGTCGTGAAGGGTTGCGACGCGCTGGCGGTCACGCTCGCCTGGCGACATGGTCGAGCGGGTGCGCAACATCGGACCCGCGGGTGACCGGGCTCCGATCGGACCCGCGGGTGACCGGGCTCCGATCGGACCCGCGGGTGACCGGGCTCCGAGTCTTCCGAGGCATCGGGGGCTGACCGGGCTCCGAGTCTTTCGAGGGCTGACCGGGCTCCGAGTCTTCCGAAGTGATCTTTAGATCAGTGGCATCGGGGCTGACCGGGCTCCGAGTCTTCCGAAGTGATCCTTGGATCAGTGGACTGAGGTGGGCTGACCGGACTCAGAGTCCTCGTTGTGATCTTTGGATCAGCCACGCGGACACTCCCTGAAGTTCATCGCAGAACGCTGCAAACGTGTCGTTCGCGGGCCGAGAACCATGTGTGGCCATCTCCAACGCGCAAAAACAAGCCAGTGCCGCCCGTCGGGCGGAAAATCGAGCCCGCGGCCAAGCCCACCCCCACGCGCGGGTTCGCGCTCGGCCGATCCATCCCCACAGCAGCTACAAGGTCACCAAGCGTTGCCTCGAGCGCCGACTGTTCCTCACCCCGGGTCACAAACCGGCGGAGCTTCTCAACCTCATC
>NZ_PVNL01000116.1 GCF_002994635.1 Enhygromyxa salina
ACCCATGCCCATGCCCCCCCTCCCGATCGAAGGCGGCTGTCGCTGCGAGCGAGTTCGCTTTCGCGTGACCCGGCCACCGATGCTGACGATGGCCTGCCACTGCGTCGGCTGTCAGAAGATGAGCGCGAGCGCGTTTTCGACCTCGGTCGCCGTACCCAGCGACGGCTTCGAGGTGACCGCGGGCGAGCCGGTCATCGGCGGCCTCCATGGCGAGCAGGCCCGTCATCATCACTGTGAGTGGTGCAAGAGCTGGCTGTTTACCCGGATCGAGCCCGACATGGGCTTCGTCAACATCCGCGCGACCATGCTCGATGACCCGAGCTGGTTCGTGCCCTTCATCGAGACCTACACCAGCGAGGCCCTGGCCTGGGCCAAGACGTCAGCGGCCCACAGCTTCGAGACGTTCCCACCAATGGACGCCTACGAGGATCTGATCGCCGGGTTCGTGCACGCGCAGAGCTGAGGGCTGACTCCCCTCCCCACTCCCACTCCCACCCGAGCAGGACCGCTCACGACGAGCTCGTCGGGTCGCCGGATCATCGCTCGCGCAGGCCCTGGGCCCAGCTCTCGAGGTTGGAGAGGGTCGAGTGCAGGAGCGAGGGCGTGCTGGCCACGACCTCGATCTCGGCGCGCAGCGGCTCCTTACCTCGACGGATTCGGGTCCTGGCCGTACCGATCGGTAGGTTCAGGCCAACGCCGCGCGCACCGTGGCGCTGCCGAAGTCGAGCACGAGGATCGGATCGGATCGGGACGGAAGCTCGTGGACTTGCGGGCGCGCATGAGCGACGAATCACACGGTTTGTGCGGCTCGTCTCCTCGCGCGCCGGAGATCTGACGCGACGACTTGGTGTCATCCGCCAGGTGTCGACCATTCGTCAGCTGCGAGCCGACCCAAGAGCCGGGCGGCGAGATACGTTGCGCTGCCGGTCGCCGTCCCTGGCCGCGACGACGCGCACAGCTACGAAGTCCGCGTCGGCGGTGACCTGCTGCACGCGCCGCCGCGCGTGGCTATGCCGCCGCTCTAACTAGGGCTAGACCATATGGATTGACCGGCCCAAGATCGCAATTGAGGGGGGAGAGACGCAGCAACATTACTTCGAGCCGGGGCGGCACCGGGTAGCCACGGCCCAGTTCGCATCAGATGATCCTGCGTACACTGTCGAAATTCGGCTAGCGGAGTGAATCGTCTCATCAACTCGCTCCGCCGCTGCGGGGGCGGCCGGACTCGAATGTCGAGCACCCACGGGTACGCGGGCTGCAGGCAGATCGGCGCGTCGATCGACGACTCTGCGAGGCTCGGCGCCCACTGCCGTCCGTCAGTACTGCCGAGGGTGTGCTCGCCAGGTCGAGCGCCGACGTGCTAGAAGCGGTCAGCGTGCCGAATCGCCTGCAGCTCATCAAGGTTGGGATGCTGCTGATCGGCAGCGTGTTTGCGGCTGGGATCGGAACCCGCGACCTCCTGCTCGCGCTCCGCGAGACCGAGCCTACCCGGCTCGAGATCGCGGATTTTGCCGAGACCTACGCGGACCAGGACTGGCTGAACGTACGCGGACGCGTGGCCACCGAGCACGCGCACGTGCGCCCGAGCACCAACAGGGCCCACCAGGGTAAGAACCTGTCCTATGTGAACGTGCCGATCGTTGCAGATGGTTGGACCAGCGCGTTCCCGGTCGAGGTCGTGGCCACCTTCGGCCCAATCGACAGCGATCGAGCGATCGACTGGGCGGCGTTGACCAACGGCGAGGATCGTGTAGAGGGAACGCTGCGCACCGGTCCCGTCCCGAAGCCCGATGCGCTGGTGCCTGGGCTGTCGTTCTCCGACTCCGTGGTCGTCATCAACGTCGGTACAGAGCCCTCGCCGCCCGTCATCAGCGGTGTGTTCACCTTGTTCATGATCGTGACCGCGGCAGTCAGTGCCACGGTGCTATGGAACTCGCACGGCGCCAAAGGCGATCCACATAGGGCCGCCCCCGCCGTCGGTCTCAGCGAGTCGTCGTCGAGGACGACCTCGAGTTGATCGTGGCGCGTGCTCATGTCAGGGCCGCTTCTTGCTCCCGCGCGGCGGCGCGACCTGGTGGATGTCCTGCAGCTTGCGACCGAGCTCGTCGTGACCCGCGGTCAGATCGATGTCCTGCTCGAGACCCAACACCTGCAGCGCGCTGGCCATCGTTGCGAGGCTGCTCGTGGAGTCGCCCTTCTCGAGCTTTCGGAGCGTGGGCAAGGAGACGTCGGTGTGGGTCGAGAACACCCCCGCGATCAACTGTTCGACCGACAGGGGCGACATGTCGAAGGGCGGTCCGCCCTCGTCTCCATGGTTCCAGAGCAGCGCGACCATGCTGCCTGACGGTCGCAAGATCGTGGCCATGGCTTCGAGGTACGCCCGACGAACGTCGCGAGGTGGATCCACGAGCGACTCGCTCGCGCGCTCGCACGTCACGACCGCTCGCTCGACGACGAGATCGCGGACGACGACGGTGCGACCGATCGTGTGCGGCACCAGACCAGTAGCTGTCCGGACCCAGAGCACGGTGGCGCGACGTTCACACCCCGCCGACCCTGCATTGGATGTCTCAGGCGCTGATGTGACGGCGCTCGGGATGGACGCACAGACTGCGGCGGACGATGTCCAGCGCATGCACGGGCGGTTTCGGATGCCGACGATGCTCGAGCGGGTGGACCGGCTGTGCCGGGATGCTCGAGGGGGGCGCGGTTGTGCTAGGATGCCCGGCGAATGTCGTCCAAGCTCACCTACCTGCGGGTGGATAAATTTCGCCACGTGAAGCCCGGGTCAGTGGTGGCGTTTGGTGGGCAGATCAACGCGGTTGTTGGGCGGAACGGGGCGGGGAAGACGACGCTGCTGAGTTTGATCTCGGCGTTGGTTCGGAACAACTTCCATGAGTTTAGCCGCGAGAATTTCAAACTTGGGTTTCGGCTGGTTGACGGGGAGTTTGCTTTCGAGGGGACGCTGAGCAACGAAGTCAAGGCCAACGACAACAGTTCGAAGCTCGAACTGTCTGGCGTGCTCTGCCGCGGGGATACATCGGTTTACGTTGACAGCAACGCGACCGAGTCGACTGTTTCTCATGGTGGTCGGCAGTATCGAAGGAAGAGCATTGTCCCTGCAAGTGAGGCCAAGGGAGGCCAGTTCGAGCTCATTCATGCGATCAGGCTCGCGCTCCCAGGTGAGGTTGCCGAACTTGCCGCGCTCGTCCACGGTAAATCAGGTGTCGCCGTCGATATCCTCAGTTCGCCAAACCACACATGCTCACGGGTGCGTGAAGGCGTGGAATCCTTTGCAGAGTTGTTCGCAGCAGACAAAGGGAACCCCGACCACGCGCCGACGCTGGGCATTACGCTTGTTACAAGTCCGGATACCTCTGGGATGTGGTATAGCGCGGGCCATCATCTGGCCGACGCGGTGCTGATGTCTCAATTGGAGACTCGGTCGGATATTGTTGATATCATCACGCTCGACGGCGCCGCGCCACCGCTGGCACAGTACATCGATCTCTCACAATATACCGATGCAAGGCTGATCCTCACGAAGACCGTGGCGACGATCAAAGATGGTGTCACACGTTGGGTCTTCGCCAACCCGCTGGTCCGCTTGACGACCGCGAGCGGCAACGAAATTCCCCACCATTACCTGTCCTTCGGCGAAAAGCGCCTACTCGCCGTCCTGATCAAGCTCTACGCCTACCCGTCGACCATCATCGTCGACGAGCTCGCCAACGGCATGCACCACTCGTGGATCGAACGGATCCTGGAGCTCATCGAAGACCTCGGTACCCAGGCGTTCCTCACCAGCCAGAACCCGCTGCTACTCGACTGCCTGCCGCTGAGCCGCGAGACCTTCGGCACCAACCACAATCTGGTCATCTGCGAGCTCACCGACTCCGGCGAGATGATCTGGCGCAACCTCAGCGAGACAGAGACCGAAGAGTTCTTCAAGTCCCTCGACGTCGGTCTTCAGCACATCAGCGAGATCATGCGCAACAAAGGGCTCTGGTGAGCGAAGTCGCGGTTCTGCTCATCAGCGAGGACAATTCGAAGTGGGCACACGAGACTCTCGAGCAGCTGTGTCGACGGATCTTCGACTGGATCACGCCACAGTACGCGGACGGAGCTTGGCTGACCTTCGCCCCAGCCAACGCCGCCGCACGCGAGGCGGTCCCCGGTAACCGGTGGCAGAGCAAGAAACCCCGAGATCAACCCAAGATCTTGCGCCTCTGTAAACAGATCGCCGAGCAGGTGCTACGCAGCGATGGCTTCGTGTTCTTCCACGTCGACAGCGACGTCGCCTGGGGCGCCGGTCGATCGCCGAACCTGGATCGTTTCGAGGAGGTCATTCGTCGCAAGGTCAGCGACATTGTGCGTGGTCACCTCGCCGAATCGAATGTCGGCGAGGCTCAGATCGAGGCTCGAATGAGCAAGCTCATCATGCTCGCACCACATTATTCGATCGAAGCATGGCTCTTTGCCAATGTCGATCGGCTACGAGAATGCGGGGCAGTCGGACCGATCCTGGACCAATGGCAAGCCGACGCTGCCACGCTCGAGCAAACGGTCAATCCGAAGCAACTGGTCTCAGTCTCGACCCGAGACTATCCCACGCTCGCGCGCGAGCTGAGGACGGCCAAACTCTACGAGCTGCAAAGCTCGTTCGCCGACACGGTCAACCGCGCTGGCGCCTGTGGTGGTCTGGTCGTCCGCCTGCGCGGACGCTGGCCACAGTGGGTCCGCACAGCGCACGGGCTCGGCTGATCATGCCTTGCCCGCAGCCAATCACACCAGCACCCCGAGCGTTGCGGCGCGGCGCGGGTTTGATCCGCAAAGAACATCCACGCCATCCCACTTGGGCGTGCCCATGCTGGGATCAACGTGCACGTCGGCCTCGCGCAGGTCGCGGGGAGCACACGGTGCTGCTTGACGATGGCGCCCGCCGTGAGCTCGAGCTCCAGCACGAACGAAGACTCTTGGGCATGGATGTGGCTCGTAATCCAAGAAGCGCTCAATCGCGCGGCCGAGCTCCGTGGGGCCGGGGCAGCCTGCGGGGGCGTCCCAGACGACCGCCACGCCGTCGGTTGGGGGCGTGTGGCCTCCACGCCAACCCCCGTGGGCAGGGTTGGCAGCAGGAGTCGTGCGAGCACCGGGCATGCCTGCCACGCCAATTCCCCCAGACAAGTCGGGCCCCAAGTAAGAAGCCGTCGAGGAACCGTCAGCGGGTGGGCGGAGGTGGTCGAGCGCCGCAATGGCTGATGATCCCGGCGAACCGCTGCTAGACTCGCGGGCATGGCTTGGTCTTCGCTCATCTGGACCTTTCCGCTGGTGGTCGTGATCGTCAGCGGTTGCAAGCTCGACAATCCCGCGTTCGACGAGTCGCGCCAGACCGCGGCCGACAAGGGCGACGAGAGTGGTTCGACCGCCCCCGAAGCCGGAGATGGCGTTGTGGACACCGGGACCGGCGACGGCGACGGCGATGCCGGGACTGGCGACGGCGACGGCGATACCGGGACTGGCGACGGAGATGGCGATGCCGGGACTGGCGATGGTGATGTCGACACGGGTGACGGTGACCCCGGCGTCCGGTGTGACGGCCTCGCAGCAGAGTTCTGCGAGCAGACCAACGGCTGTGCGCTGAAGATCTACACGCACCTCGACTACAGCAACGACATGGTGTGCCTGGGCCAAACGGTCTTCGAGGGCTGCGTCCCCGTCGCCGAGTGTATCGTGGTCGAAGAACCGTTTTGGTGTAACGAACAATTAGAGGAGTTCATCGCGGTCCCGGAGATGGGCTGCCAGCCGAATGTTGTGAACAACCTCGATCTCGTGATCTGCGATCCCCCGGGGAATACCCTCGAGCCCTGCTGATCTTCGTCCTTTGGGTCCAGAACGCGGCGACGAGGTTGGTGATGCGTTGGTGTAACGGCCCGGACCCAGAGCACGGTGGCAGCCGCCGAGTCTGTGCGATCCGGTAGAGCCGCCCCCGCCGCTACTGAGCCTTGACGACTTCCTCGTTGGCCGACTCGTCGACCAGCCCGTGCGGGACCAGCTTGCTCGGCTCGCCCGAGCAGACCATCCACAGCTGATAGGCCGTGCGCGTGGTCGCAATGTGCAGCAGGTGCCGGGACCCATCGCGGACCGGGTAGTTCTGCCGGGTCGGATCCAGCACGACCACGTAGTCGAACTCGAGACCCTTGACCTGGCGAACGTCGGTCACGTCGATGCCCGGCAAGAAGGTGAAGTCCTGGCGCGCGACCAGGCGCAGGCGCGGGACCTCGGCGATGCGCAGGGCTTCATAGTAGGCCTCGGCCTGCTGCGGGTAGCGGGTGATCAACGCGACCGAGGCCGTCGGCTCGCGCTGCATCAGGTTGCGCAGCGCCTCGCCCAGGAACGCGACAGCCTCGCCCATGTCCGAGAACCCGAAGTAGCTGACGGGCGCGCCGTCGCGGGCGATCAGATCGTCGTTGGGGTCGTGCAGGTGGCCGAGCACGTGCTGGGCGAGATCCATGACCTGGCGGGTCGAGCGGTAGGTGATCTTGAGCGGCTGAATCGCGACGTGGGGCAGCCCGGCGTCCTCGAGCAGCTGCGGCCAGTCGACGAAGCCGTTGTCGAAGATCATCTTCTGGGCCTTGTCGCCCGCGATCGTGACGCTGCGTCCGGCCGACGCGGTGTCGAGCAGCACGCGAACCTCGAGCGGGCACAGATCCTGAGCCTCGTCGATCACGATGTGCTCGTACTCGAACCGCTTGCCCTTGATGAACATCCCGCCGCGCTTGGCCTGGATCAGCCGCATGAGCACGGCGTCGTCCTCACCGTCGAGCCGCGGCGGGGTTCGGGCTGGGCGCGGCGGCTCGTCGTCGTCGGGCTCGGGCGGCTGCTCGTCGGGGGTGTCGCGCCAGTCGCTCAGCGCGGCGGCCCGCTTGCCGCACCAGCGGGTGATCGTGATCAGCTCGCTCTCGCTGAACGCGTCTGGGGCCAGACGCGCGACCGCGTCGTTGATCCGCGCGGCGTCACCAAACAGCTCGACCCAGTCCGCGAGCACGTCGTCGACCTCCTCGCGGAACGCCCGGAGGCTGGTCTCGGCGGCCGCGCGGGCGCTGGCCGGCAGGTTGCGGCCCTCGTCCTCGAGCAGCCAGCGCAGCGCCCGGCGGGCGCGGACGCTGGGCGGCAGCTTGGCGAGGCTGCGCCAGTGGGCGAGCACCTCGCGCGCGCCCGGTCGGTCGCCCAGGCGCTCGACCAGCGAGGCCTCGACGTTGCGCAGATCCTCGGCGACCAGCTCGTCGATCATCGCGATCACGATCGGGTGCTTCTTGAACCGGGCGACCGCCTCGGGCGTCGACTCCGTGCGCTTGGCCGGGATGTCCAGCTGCAGGCGCTTGAGCATGGCGGCGCTCCAGCGCCGGTAGGTCGTGACCGTGACCCCCTCGACGTTGAGCGAGGGCAGCACGTGGCGGATGTACTCGACCAGGGCCTCGTTGAAGACCACGATCAGCATGCGGTCCGGCGCGAACCGGCGCGGATCCTGAAACGCCAGGTACGCCACTCGGTGCAGCGCGACGGTGGTCTTGCCCGAGCCGGCGCCGCCCTGGATCAGCACGACCCCGGAGTCCGGTTTGGTGATCAGATCGAACTGGTCCTTGTCGATCAGCGCGGTGATCTCTTGCAGGCGCTTGTCGGCCCGGCCCAGATCCTCTTGCTGAATGCCCAGGCGGCCCCGCGGGACCCGGACGGCGGCGCCCGTGCCACCAGACAGGGTCGGTCGGGCGGCGTGCCCGAGCGCCCGCCAGGTGCCCGAGCGCGCGCACGCCCAGCTGCCCTGCGGCGCGTCGATCCTGCGCAGCTGCCCGTCGGACACGACCACGCTGCGGCGGATCAACACGGTGCCCTCGATGCTGCGGTCGTCGAACTCCTCCTCGTACTCGTCGGTCTCGTCGTAGCGGTAGTACAGCCGCGAGACCGGGGCGTTGCGCCAGTCGACGATCGACAGGCCGTCGCCGCCGTCGAGCATCGTCCGCTTGCCGATCAGCACGTCGCGCTGCTTGCCCGCTCGAGCCTCGCGCAGGCGCAGGTGGCCAAAGTAGGGGCTCTTGGGATCGACCGGGATGTCCCGGCCCGAACCGCGCTTGGCGTTGAGCGCGGCGAGCTGGTGCATCTGATCCATCAACGAGGGCAGGTCCTCCTCTTTGGCGCAGGCGATCTCGTCGCGAAGCTCGATCATCGAGCTGTTGAGATCCTCGAACTGGTGCGCGTCGGTGTTGAGCAGCTGCTCGAGCCGGGCTCGGACCCGCTCGAGGATGCTGAGCTCGGCGTCGACGATCACGCGATCTCGATCGTCGAGCGCGTGGGTCGGGCTGAGCTCACCGGAGGGCGCTTGGGGCGTAATTGTGGCCGGGTCGGACACGATCGTCGTCCTTAGCAAAACCCGGGGCGGTTGACACCCCTGCGTTTGCTTGGGCGCGAACGGGCAGGTGTGCGGGTGGAGACGTCTGGCTGTCATCGCGCCAGATGCGCTAGACCGGCGCCGCAGCCCGCCTGTGGCCCAGGGCCCGGATTCTGCGGGATGCCCGGTCGGGGGTCATGCGCCCGTCGTCCGTGATATTGCACGCCTCATGCCCAACAATCGATCGTTGCCGCGTGTGGTTCTGTTGGGTGTCAGTTTGGTCGCGAGCGTGGTCGCGTGTCGCTCCGAGCCACCGACGCTGCCGCCCGTGGACGACGCTGCCGAGCTCACGGCGGCGGTGCCGATCCGACCGGCTGTCGATGCGCAGGGGATGTTCGAGTCGATCGAGTGGCTGGCCAGCGACGAACGCCAGGGCCGCTACACCCTCGACGGTCCGCAGATCGAGGCGGCGGCCAGCTGGATCTCGCAGCGCTACGAGCAGCTCGGGCTCGAGCCCGTCGACGGCGCCACGTCGATGCGCCTGGGCTATCGACTGCGCACGAAGGTCGAGGCCGGTGAACATCAAGAGCTGACCGTCCAGCGCAAGGGCAAGCCCGTCGAGCTCGGCGCCGAGCAATTCACGCCGCGCGGCGAGGGCGTGTCGGGAGCCGCCGCGGGTGAGGTCGTGTTCGTTGGCTACGGGCTCAGCTGGACGCGTGAGGCGCCGCTCGAGCCGGTGGAGGGTGGATCAGCAGCCACGATCAATCATTACGACGATCTCGCCGGCCAGGACCTGACCGGAAAGATCGCCCTGGTGCTCGCCCAGGCCCCCAACACCCCGGATCTGATGGCGCTGTTCGGTGCCATGCAAAAGCTCGCCGAGGACTTCGAGGCCGCCGCCGCGCCGCTGCGCGAGGCCGACGCGACCGCCAAGCTCACCAAGCTGCACACCAAGGTCCGCCAGGATCTGGTCGATCTCGTCGAGCCGTTCGTGAACACCAAGGACCTCGGTGACAGCTACTGGAAGGTCGCCGACCCCAAGGCCAGCCTGGATCTGATGGCGCTGGCCAGCGTGTTCATGGCCCAAAATGGCGACCGCCCGCAGTTTGATCTGCGCGCGATCAGCATGAGCTCGAAGGCATCGCAGCTGGCCGCGGCCGGGGCGGTCGGGGTGATCTTCGTGCAGGGTCCACGCAGCTTCGTCGGCAAGCAGGCGCGCGACGCCGATCTGCTGCCGGGCGTGGGCGATGAAGGGGGCGGCCCGCAGTCCAATCGCGGCGTGCTCCCGGATCCGGCCCCGATCCCCGTGGTCCAGCTGCGCTGGAAGCAGGCCGACAAGCTGTTCTCGATCGGCGGCAAGTCGCTGTCGAAGGTGCAAGCGGCGATCGACGCCGACTATCAGCCTCGCTCGCTCGCGCTGGGGGTCACGGCGCAGCTGAAGACGGAGCTGGTCGACGACGGGCTCGAGGTCCCCAACGTGCTCGCGCAGCTCAAAGGCGAGACCGATGAGGTCGTGATGATCGGCGCGCACTTCGATCACATCGGCACCGACGAGCTCGGCAGCTGTCGGGCGATCGTCCGCAAGGATGACCGTGACGCGATCTGCAACGGCGCCGACGACAACGCCTCGGGCACGGCGATGCTGCTCGAGCTCGCCCGCGCCTACAAACAGGCCGGGATCACGCCCCAGCGCACGATCGTGTTCGCTCACTTCTCGGGTGAAGAGCTGGGCCTGCTCGGCTCGCACGCGATGATCGAGGCCTCGCCGTTTGATCAAGGCCAGGTGGTCGCGATGGTCAACCTCGACATGGTCGGTCGGCTCGGGCCGCGCGGGCTCGCGATCGGCGGGCTCGGCAGCAGCGACGACTGGATGCCGCTGCTCGATGAGCTCGGCAACTACGGCATGGAGATCCTCTACGAAGGCAGCACGACCACGCGCAGCGATCACGCGTGGTGGTTTCGCCGCCAGATCCCCGTGCTGTTCTTCTTTACCGGGATGCACGGCGACTACCACCGCGCGGGCGACGAGATCGACGAGATCAACATCGAGGGTCTCGGCACGATCGGGCAGCTTGTCAGCGACGTGATCTGGGAGCTCGCGGGCGGTCGCGCGATCACCTGGGCCGAGCCCAAGCAAGGCGACGGGATCGGTCGTGGTCTGCCTGGCAGCGATCCAACTACCGTGCTGCGCCGCGTGGATGTCCACGGCAACATGATCGAAGCCGAGGCCGAGCCCGACGCGGATTGACCGACAGGGCTGCGCAGCTATGCTCGCCCGGTCGTGAGCAAGCCAAGCACCAAGCCACCGAGCGGCATGCGGGACTTCTTGCCAACGGAGGTCTTGCGTCGCCGCCACGTGATCGACGTGATCGTCCGGGTCTATGAGGCCCACGGCTTCGCGCCGCTCGAGACCCCCTCGATCGAGCACCTGTCCACGCTGCTGGGCAAGTACGGCGACGAGGGGGACCAGCTGCTGTATCGCCTGCTGCACCGCCGCGACGCCCTGGCGCGCCCGCTCGAGCAGGCGGCCAGCGAGGGCCGGGTCGCGCTCGAGTCCGAGCTCGCGGATCAGGGCCTGCGCTACGACCTGACCGTGCCGCTGGCCCGGGTCGTGGCCCAGTATCAGGACCTCCCGCGGTTCTTCAAGCGCTACCAGATCCAGCCCGTGTGGCGGGCGGACCGGCCGGGCAAGGGTCGGTTTCGCGAGTTCTACCAGTGCGACGTCGACATCACGGGCACGACCTCGATGATCGCCGAGGCCGAGGTCTGCTCCGCCGTCGCGACGGTGCTGGGCGAGCTTGGCTTCGAGCAGTTCACGATCCGGCTCAACCACCGTGAGCTGCTGCGCGCGATGATCCGCGCCGCCGGGATCGACGAGGCGCTCGAGGGCACCGCGCTGGTCGCTGTCGACAAGCTCGACAAGATCGGCCGCGACGGCGTCGTCGCCGAGCTCGAGCAGCGCGGGATCGCGAGCGCGGCCGGGCAGGCGCTGCTCGACATCTTGGCCACCGCGACCCGCGACAACGCGCAGCTGCTCGCCGAGCTGCGCGGCCAGGTCGACGAGCGCGGCCAGCGAGCGATCGACGCGCTCGGCGAGCTGCTCGAGCTGTGCGCGCACAACCCCGCTGGCGCGCACCTGCAGGTCAGCCCCGATCTCGCCCGCGGGCTCGGCTACTACACCGGCCCGATCTTCGAGATCGCCGTCCCGGATCTCGCCGGCTCGCTCGGCGGTGGCGGCCGCTACGACGACCTGGTCGGCATGTTCGGCAAGCAGCAGGTCCCCGCTGTCGGGTTTTCGCTCGGGCTCGAGCGGATCTTGGTCGTGATGGCCGAGCGCGACATGTTCCCGACCCAGCAGTTCGGCCCGGACCTGATGCTGTGCTGGCTGGGCGTGCCGCCAGCCGCGGTCGTCGGCGTAGCCACGCAGCTGCGCGCGGCGGGGCTCGAGGTCGAGGTGTTCCCGGACAAGGCCAAGCTCGGCAAGCAGCTGCAGTACGCGGACGCCGACGGGGTCAAGGCCCGGTTTGCGGGGATCCTGGGCGACAAGGAGCTCGCGGCTGGCGAGCTGACGATCAAGCACCTCAGCTCGGGGCGGCAACTCACGGTCCCGATCGCCGAGATCGATCGGTCTCGCCTGGCCGCGTTGGCCAGCGCCGACGAGTAGCGTAAGATCGGCGCCGCGTTGAACCAGCCCAATTCCAGTGAAGAGGCGCCGGTTTTCACCGGCACGGTGCTCGTCGTCGACGACGAGAAGAACATCCGTCGCACCTTGCGAATGGTGATCGAGGGCGAGGGCGCGACCGTCCACGAGGCCGAGACCGGTGAGCGGGCGCTCGAGCTGCTCGAGGCCGCGCTCGCGGCCGACGCGGCCGACCCCATGCTCGCCAGCGAGCTGCCCAACGTGGTGATCATGGACGTCATGCTCGGCGGCATCTCTGGCATCGAGGTGCTCGAGCGGCTCTCGGCGCTCGGCGAGGACGGGCACCCGCCGCTGCCCGTGATCATGATCTCCGGCCACGCCTCGGTCGCCGACGCGGTCCGGGCCACGCGCCTGGGCGCGTTCGACTTCTTCGAGAAGCCGCTCTCGCGCGATCGCGTGGTCGTGTCGGTCCGCAACGCGCTGCGCCAGAGCAAGGCCGAGCGCGAGCTCCGTGATCTTCGCCAGCGCGTGCACGGCGAGATCATCGGCACCGCCGAGCCCATGCGCGAGCTGATGCGGATGGTCTCCAAGGTCGGCCGGACCAAGGCGCGGGTCCTGATCACCGGCGAGAGCGGCACCGGTAAAGAGTTGATCGCCCGCGCGATCCATGAGGCCTCCGACCGCCACGACCACGCGTTCGTGAAGGTCAACTGCGCCGCGATCCCGCGCGAGCTGATCGAGTCGGAGCTGTTTGGTCACGAGCGCGGCGCGTTCACGGGCGCCGTCGGGCAAAAGAAGGGCCTGTTCGAGGTCGCCCACCGGGGCACGCTGTTCCTCGACGAGATCGGCGACATGGATCTCGACGCCCAGGCCAAGGTTCTGCGCGTGCTGCAGAGCGGCGAGCTGACCCGGGTCGGCGGCCACACCCCGATCCAGGTCGACGTCCGCGTGCTCGCGGCCACCCACCGCAACCTGCAAGAGATGGCCGGCGCGGGCGAGTTTCGTGAAGATCTGTTCTTCCGGCTCGCCGTGGTCCCGATTCGCATGCCGCCGCTGCGCGAGCGGCTCGACGACGTCCCGCTGCTGGTCCGCCACTTCATCGATCAGGCCTGCGAAGAGAACGGCCTGGCCCGGCGCGAGATCGACCCGCAGGGCCTCGCCGCGCTCGCGCGTCACGACTGGCCCGGCAACGTCCGCGAGCTCCGCAACGTGATCGAGCGAATGGTCGTGCTGTCCGACGGCGACCTCGACATCCACGACGTCCCGCCCGAGCTGCGCAGCGACGAGTCGGCCGACGACGGGACCGGCGACGGGATCGGGGATCAGCTCGGCGGCGCGCTGGCCACCGGTGACGAGCGCTTCGCCGAGCTGCTGCGTGGCCAGTCCGAGCTCCCGCTCAAGGCGTTTCGCGAGGCGGTCGAGCGCGCGTTCATCCTGCAGCGGCTGCGCGACAACGAGTGGAACGTCTCGCGCACCGCCGAGCTGCTCGGCATCGAGCGCACCCACTTGCACCGCAAGCTCAAGATCCTCGGCATCCAGCGAGGCGAGCGTTGAGCCAGCTGCCCCGCTCGCTGGCGTGCCTGGTCCCGCTCGCGGCGCTGCTGCTCGGCTGCCCCGGCTCCGAGCGCAAGACGGAAGCCGGATCCGCCGCCGAACACGCCAAGGTCCTCGCGCCGATCCCAGCCACCGAGGCCGAGTTCCTCGCCGAGCTGGTGCCGCTGCCTGAAGGCGCCGAGGCGATCGAGGTCGAGTACACCATCACCGGCCCCGCGCTCACGGGCACGATGACGACCCAGATCACCGCTGGTGGTCAACGCCGGGATCAGTGGGAGCTGGTCTCGACCCTGGGCGACACCCAGCTGCGCGCCGCGGGCGTCACGATCGTCAACGCCCGGCAGATCTGGACCGCGAACGAGGGCCACCCCGGCGAGCTCAGCGACAACCACCTCGCCGAGCTCGCCCGCGCCTACCTGCGGCTCGACCCGCCCGCCCGCGCACCCGTCATGGAGTCGATCCGCGCCTGGCACCAGCTGCTCGCCGAGCAACGCAAAGCCGCCGGCGGCGGGGATCGGACCGAGCTGCTCGGCGTCTCGTGCCTCGAGACGCGGATCGCCGCCCAGAACGTGTGCATGTGGGAGGAGACCGGCCTGCTGCTGCGCTACGAGGGCTCGGCGTTCACGATCGAGGCGACCAAGATCGACCGTCAGCCGAAGCTCGCCCCCGACGCGTTTACGCTCCCGCCCGAGGCCGCTGGCGCCACCCGAGCCGAGCCCCAGCGCGACTACGACTACGACGAGATCCTCACCGAGATCGCCGCCGGCTCCTACGGCAACGTCTCGCTCCTGGTGGTTGGCAGCAAGAGCATCCCCTCGCTGCGCCTGCCGGACACCCCCGCGCCCCACGACGACTGACGAGCGCTCTAGGTAGCCAACGCCACGCGCAGCGTCTGCCCCTGGATCTGCTTGCCATTGAGTGCCACGCGAGCCTTGGCCGCCGAGAGATCATCCTCGAAGGTCACGTACGCAAACCCCCGGCACACCCCATCGTCGTCGGTGACCAGCCGCGTCTGCGTGACCACCCCAAAGTCGGCGAACAGCCCGAGCAGCTGGCCCTCGCTGACGTGTGGGTCGAGCCCACCGATGTAGAGCGTCACCATGCTCATCTGTACGTATATACCTACACCCACGACACCGGGTGGTGCGCGCAGAATTGACGCCACAACTTGAGATCGATCACCACCCACAGCCCATTTCCGCGCACCCCACAACCCGCCGCCTGTCCGCCTTCGACAAACAACAAAGTCCCACCGGCGAGCCAAAAAGCCCCCACGGGGGGCCACACATCCGCGCACCCCACAACCCGCCGACCGTCCGCCTTCGACAAAGGACGAAGCCTCAGTAGCGAGCCAAGGAGCCCCCCCTCGGGGGGCCACACATGCGGCTGCGAACAAACGGCCGGCCCGACGAGCGAGTGCAGCGAGCGACCGGACGCGAAGCGTCCGCCTTCGGCAAAGTGCAGTGCGTTCGCGGGGGGGCTTAGTTAGCCGTGAGGGAGTCAGTCTCTTTGTCGATCTCACCCTGCCAGGTCGAGGCGTCGCGCTCGAGCGCGAGGTCTTTCTTCGCTTCACGCTGGCGCTCGACCAGGTTCGAGTGGGTCGTGAAGTAGGGCAACGCGGCGCCGCGCAGCTGCTCGAGGCTGTCGTAGCCATGCTTCTCGAGCACGGCCTGGAGCTCGACGGTCAGCTGCTTGATCACCTTGTAGCCCTGCAACATCGCGCCCGTGCAGACCTGGACGGTGTGGCAGCCGAGCGCGACGAACTGAGCGGCGTCGCCGCCCGAGTAGATCCCGCCCATCCCGGAGATCGGGGTGTTCGGCAGCGCCTTGGCGATCTCCATGACGTGGCGCAGCGCGATCGGCCGCGCGGCCATGCCCGAGTAGCCGCCCGGGGTCGAGTGACCCTCGACGGTCGGCATGGGTCGCAGCGTGTCGAGGTCGATGCCGACCACGGACAAGATCGTGTTGATCGCCGCCAGCCCGTCGACCCCGGCTTCGACCGCGGCCCGGGGCGAGGCGGTGACGTCGCCGACGTTGGGGGTCATCTTGGCCCACACGGGGATCTTCGAGACCGACTTAACCCAGCCGACGACCTCGCCGACGATCTCGGGGTTCGAGCCCATCGCCGCCCCCATCCGCCGCTCGGGCAGGCCGTGCGGGCACGAGAGGTTCATCTCGAACGCGTCGACGCCGGTCTCTTGCACGCGCTCGACGATCTCGACCCACGCCTCCTTGCGGTACTCCTCCATGATCGAGGCGACCAGCACCTTGTTTGGCCAGCGCTTCTTGATCTCGCGAAACTCCTCGAGCCAGGTGTCGAACGGACGGTCGGAGATCAGCTCGATGTTCTCGAACCCGATCACCTTCTTGTCGTCGTCTGGATCGCGGAGCTTGGCGTAGCGCGGGTTGGTGTTGATCACCTTCGAGTGGTCGAGGCTGATCGTCTTGGCGACGTTGCCCCCCCAGCCAAGCTCGAACGACTTCATGATCACCCGGGCGTTAGTGCCGGGCGGTCCTGAACCAAGCAGGAAGGGGTTGTCGAACTCGATGCCGTTGACGACGACGCTCAGACTCGGGGCCATGCCCCAGAGTAACCTGGTTGGGCCCCCGGCAGGGGCACAGAAAAAGTGTTCAGAGGCCGCGGGGCGGCCGGGTCACGACGAGAACCACACGGGCAGGGTCGGCTCGAGCCCGGCCTGTTCGAGCCGCAGCTTGGCGTCTTTCATCTCTTCGACCCGCTGGCCCTCGGCGTCGAGCAGCAGCAGCAGCGGGTAGGTGTTGAGCACGGGCTCCCACCGGCGGCGCAGCGCGTTGTACTCGTCCATGCGCGCGCCCACGCTCCAGTCGTCTTCTTTGAGTTCGAGGATCCGAACGTCGCCGATCATGGACTCGGGGTGGGTGTTGCCGAGCTCGAGGTCGAGGTGGCGGCAGGGCTCACACCAGTCGGCCGAGAACAGCACCGCGACGCGCTTGTGCTCGCCGATCGCCTGGACGCGAACCCGCTCGAACATGTCGGCGAGCGGCTCGTCTTCGCGCGGGCGGAGCCGACGAAGGTCGTAGCTGACGAGCGGATCTGCCTCGGCTGGCGAAGCTTCGCTCGCAACTTTTTCGGACGCGCTGGGATCGGGGGCGGTCGCGGGGGGCTCGCAGGCAGCGCCGACGATCACCACGCCGAGCGTGACCAGACGATGACCACACAGCAGGCGCGCGCGCGCTCGTGTTCGCGTCATGCGGTGTGCATAGCCCGAGCGCAGGGGCCGAAGCAACCTGCGCTCTTCGAGGTGGGGAAGCGAGCTCGTTCACGACGAGCTGGGGGGCGCGGGCGGCTCACACGCCGCTGTATCGCATGCCGCGAGCCTTGCCTTCCCAAGTGACCTGGTTGAGCTCGATCAGGCGCGCGAGCGCCTTGCGAACCTGCAGCGCGGTCCCGCCGACCTTGGTCGTGATCTCGGGCGCCTTGATTGGGTGGTCTGCCGCCTCGACGATCGCCAGCACCGCCGCGTCATAGGCACGGCGCCCCTCGGGCGTGCGCGTGTTGACGGCCTTGGACTTGGCTTGCTTGGTCTTGGTGTGGCTGCCCCTGGCCTTGCCGTTGGGCTTGGCCTTGAGATCCACCACAGCGTCGCCGCTTGCAGAGCCGCCGGCTTCGATGATGTCACCAACACACACCGTGCCGAGCAGCCCGGCAAACTTCCCCTTCCCGAGCCTCGTCAGCTCGGCCAGCGTCAGCTGCGGGTTCTCGCACACGAGGTTGATGAAGACGTCGCGTTCGACGGCTTCGACCGCGGAGTTGAATTCCCGTTCGAAGGTAGACACGCGGCGACTATAGCACACTTGATTCGAATGTGAACATCTTGCCGGCCGCTTCTCGAGTTGTGATCATCACTGTCCAATTGGACAATGGGGGGTGCGCTGATTCCGGTTTCACACCCCCCCGAGGTCGAACCCGACGGTGCCGCCGCAGATCGACATTAGCGGCCGTTCGGCCGGTTGTGCACCAACGTCCAAAATGTGGTCTTTTGGACAGGGAATCGCGCTGTTTTGCGCGTGTGAACCGCCGTCACAATCATCATAGTCCCCTTCGCGAGCGCGCAAAATTTTGTCTGACGGCCTCGGGCTTGGTCGAAAGTGCAGTTCGATTACACTTCCTGCGTGAACCTGGGACCGTTCGACTTGCTCGGTGACGTGCACGGCACAATTTGCACGCTCGACGCGATGCTCGAGCGGCTCGGCTATTTGTGCGCTGGCACGCGTTGGTATCACCCTCACGGGCGCACGCTGATCTCGGTGGGTGATCTGATTGACAGGGGCCCGGATCCGCTCGGGTGTGTCGAGCGGATCGCGGAGCTGGTCGAGCACGGATGCGCACACATGGTGCTGGGCAATCACGAACTCAACGCGCTGCACTACGTCGAGGGGCTGCGCGAGCACAGCGAAAAGAACCGGGCGCAGTTCGAGACCACGCTGATCCAGATCGAGGCGTCGCCGCGGCGCTGGGACCGAGCGCGGGCGTTCATCGAGTCACAGCCGACCTCGCTGTTGCTCGACGAGGGTCGCCTGCGAGTCGTCCACGCGTACTGGGACCCCGCCGCGATCGAGCAGCTACCAGCGCGCGTGGACACCCCCGAGCTGCTCCGGGCCAGCGCGCCTGGAGGCCGGCTCGAGCAGGCGTTCGAGCTGTGCATCAAGGGCCCCGAGCGCGCCTGTCCGCGCTACCTCGACCACGGCGGGCACTGGCGCGAGACCCAGCGCGTCGCCTGGTGGAACGAGTACCCGGCCGACGCGCCCAAGGTCGTGTTTGGCCACTACTGGTTCCCCTGGCCCGAGCACACGCCGACCTCGCCGGGTTGGACCGGGCCTGGCGCCAACGCGGCGTGCCTCGACTTTCGAGCGGGGCGCGGCGGCCCACTGGTCGCGCTGCGCTACCCCGAGGGCGAGTTCGTGAGCGTCGCAAACCGGGACATGCGCCCGCCGGCGTGACCGCTGGGCCCGCGGCTCGGGTAGTCTCTCGGGCATGAGCGACGGGCCGTCGGAGTTGGTCAAGGAGACCGCCAGGGTGCTGCTTCGTCACCTGCGCGAGCACGGTGCGGCGACCAAAGAAGATCTGGCGAAGGTCGCGGACGTCTCGTACCCGTCGATCCAGCGCGCGTTGACGTGGCTGCGGGACCACTGCGACTCGCCGGTGGAGTTCGATCGGGCCGCGGGGCGCTGGGTGCTTCGCGACCCTCACTTCACCCTGCCCCTGACTGACCCCGATCCGCAGGATCTCTCCGCGGTGTTGTTCGCCGAGGCTCTGCTCGCGCCCCTGGCCGACGAGGAGATCACCTCGCGCCTGCGCCGGCTCGCCGAGCAGATGGACGCCGAGATGCGTGACCGCGGGCGGACCCCCAGCGAGGGCACGCGGCCCGGGACGCTGGTTGCAACCCTGACCACTGGCAGCCGCACCGACCCCAGCGTGCTGTCGGTGTTGTTTGGTGCGATCGGCAAGCAGGTCGTGCAGATCCGCTACGCCAGCCCGTGGAGCAGCGCGGGTGGGTCGCGAATCCACGACGTCGAGCCCTGGCAGCTGCGCCTGCACGACGGCAACATGTACCTGCGCGCCTACTCTCGCACTCACAAGGAGCCGCGCAGCTTTCGGGTCGCGCAGATCGAAGCCACCGAGGTGATCGCCGGGCTGACCCCGCGCGAGGCGGTGCCGACGCCCGACAAGATCTGGGGCGACCACGATCCTGCGTTCGGGATCGATGAGGATCGCCCAGGCGTCGCCGTGCTGCGAATCCGGGCGCCCGTCGCCCGCTGGGTCCACCACAACGTGTGGGATCCCGGCCAGCAGGACGTGTGGATCGAGGAGGGCGAGCTGCTCGAGCGGCGCGTGGCCTACCGCTCGTGTCGCGAACTGGCCCGGCGGTTGCTGTCGCTCGGCGACGCGCTCGAGTCGATCGCGCCCGACGAGCTGCGCGAGGTCGTGTTGGCCCACGCGCAGATCCTCGTCGAGAGGCTTTCCTAGCCAGTTTATTTTTTGTCTTTGCCGCCGCCGCCGAAGTAGTACTGGATGCCGCCGCCGAAGAAGAAGCCGTCCTTGATGCCGCCTTCGATGCTGATCCCGAACGAGTCTTTGACGATCACGCGGAAGCTGCCAAGGATGTTGATCAGCGGGTAGACCGGCCAGGTGCCGCCGGTCTCGGTCGCGCCGAAGGCGTCGAGGTCTCCGCCGTCGCACTTGTCGCGGGAGCAGCGAGCGAAGCTGCTGTCGGTCGAGATCTTGCCGTTGGGGGCGTTGCCGCCGTTGGCGTCGACGTCATCGGTCGACGGGTCCGGCATGCCGCCCTGGGCGATGTCTTGGTCGTCGTAGTAGCGGGGCGTGCACTTGCGGAAGTCGGCCGTGTCCGCCAGCGTCTGGCACGAACCAGCGTCATCGGGTGAGCCGGGGTTGGGGCCGAGCGGGGTCCGGCGCACACCGTCACCGATCAACACGCCGATGCCGATCCCACCGCCGCCACCCATCTGGATCTCGACGTCGGCGTTGCGGTACAGCGTGCCGCGGCCGATGAAGTTGACCTCGGCGGTGAACATCCGCAGATCGATCTCGGTGTAGTCGGCCGCGCCGAGGTTGCACTTGCTGCCGCTGCCCTCGTCGGTCGTGCAGCTGTCGCGATCCCACTCGTCCTTGTCGAGCCACAGCGAGTCCGGCGGCTGGATGTGTAGGTAGCCCACACCAACGGAGATATCGAAGGCGCGGGTGACCCGGCGGATGTAGTCGCCGCCGAGATAGAAGCTGCAGCCCCCGACCTTGACCAGCCCGTTCTGCTCGCCCCAGCCGCCGACCTCGTTGCGACACATGGAGTTGCTGTACGACGCCAAGCCGGCATTAAAAAGGTACGAGGGGATCAGGTGGATGCCGCCGCGCAGGCCGATCGCGTTGGCGTTGAAGTCACCCCGCTTCGCGGGCGCGCCCTCGAGGTCGTCCTCGAGCTCGTCATCCTCGAGGACCTCGCCCTCGGTCGGGTCGCCGGTCGTGGGATCGATCGCCTCGTCGTCGCCGGTCGGGACGTCGGCTTCGTCTGCGGCGGGGGCGTCGTCGTCTGCGGCGGGGGCGTCGTCGTCTGCGGCCGGGGCTTCGCTGTCCGCTGCGTCCGCTTCGACCGGCGCCGAGGTGGTGGCCGGCGGGGCGTGAACCAGGAGGTTCAGATCATTCGCCGTCAGCGGCACCGCGAACGGGCTCGCCAGCGCGACGGACGGGATGATCAAAGTCGTGGCGAGCGCGAGAGGGGGCACAAGCAGACGCATGGTCTGATGATACGCCTCTCGTTCCCGACACCGCAAAAACCTGGCCAGCGATGGCCACCCACATCTGCTTACAGCTTGATCGAGCGCCAGCCCTTGGCCAGGAACTTGGCGCCCATCACCAGCCCGAGCCCGTTGACGTAGATGACCGCGGCGCTCCAGATCCCCTCCATGCCAAACCCGAGGTGCGGACCCAAGAACCAGCTCAGCGGCACCAGGCAGCCGACATGGAGGATGCCCTCGGCGATCATCACGAACACGTTCGCGCCGGCGCCATAGAGTGACTGCGACAAGATGATCGCCACCACCAGCATCGGGAGCGCGGTCGCAACCAGGCGCAGGGAGGACGCGCCGGCAGCGGCGACGGCAGGGTCATTCGGTGCCCACAGCGAGATGATCTGCTCGGGCCAGATCAAGAACGCGGCGATGATCGGGATCATCGCCAGGAGGCCGACGCGGACCGAGTCCCAGCCGTAGCGGGCGGCGAGGTTGGGCTTGCCGGCGCCGAGGCTCTGGGTGACAGCCGTGGCCGTGGCCGTGCCGAACGCGAGCAGCGGCATGAAGCACAGCGCGGCCGTGTCCATCAGCGCCTTGGTCGCGGCCGAGTACGTGTTGCCCGTGCCCATGTCGGCGTCGATCTGCCCGACGAATTTAAAGAACAGCAAGAAGCCCGTCATCAGGATCAAGCTGGCCGACCCGGCCGGGAGCATCAGCTTGACGATGTTGGTGATCACCGTGCGGTCGAAATTTTTGAGCCGATAGAACTTGAAGCGCTGGCGGTAGCGCGGGGCCAGGCTCACGGCGATCATGATCGCCAGGCCCAGATAGGTGGCGATCATCGACGCCCAGCCGGCACCCGCGAGGCCCATCCGCGGGATCCCCAGCCGATCGTTGCCGTAGATCAGCAGGTAGTTCAGCCCGATGTTGAACACGTTCATGACCACCGCGGCGATCAGGTGCACGTAGGTGCGACCGATGCCGTCGAAGAAGGCCTTGAACGCGAAGGTCGAGACCATCGCCCCGATCCCCAGGGCCCGCAGCTGCACGTAGACCGTGCCGAGCTGTTTTTGCTCTTCGCTGGCCTCGGCCAAGAAATTGACGGCATGCGGACCGCTGAACCACCCGACCGCGATGCCCAGCGCGCCCGCGAACACCGAGACCAGCACCGCGTTGAACAGCACCTGACCCGCGCGCTCTGGATCGCCCTCGGCGTAGCGACGCCCGGTCATCGCCTGGGCGCCATACGAGATCGCCGCGAAGAACCCACCGACCGCCCAGTACAGCGGCATCCCCAGCCCCAGCGCGGCCTGCGAGGCCGTGGCCTCGGCGGCGTCGTCGAGCCGGCCGACCATGAGGTTGTCCGCGGCGTTGACGAAGTACTGCGTCAACATCGCGAGCATCACGAACGACCCGAGGTACAGCACCTTGCGGATCAGCGACCAGTTCGGCAGCAGGCGCAGGCCCTTGTCGGCTTGGTCCGGTTCGTCGGCTACGTCGGTGAGCTTGACCAAGTGTGGGCCTCAGGCGCAGGCCGGATCAGCCCAACGAAGGCGTACCGGTGCGCACACGCGTTGTAGCCGATCGCCGGCGCGCGTCTGTCTGGTTTTGTGAAATCAATCCAACTTCTCGAGCTCGTCGCGGATCACCTGCTCGAGGTCGCCCATACAGCTGTCGTCGATGAACTCGTAGGCGGCGACGATCTTGCCCGAGCCGTCGATCACGAACGAGAACGGGAAGTTTGGGCGGTTGTAGGCGCCCGCGGCTTCTTCGCCCGCCAGCGCGACCTTGGCCCGAAGCTTGTGCTTGTCGATGAACGCTTGCACGGCCTTGGGCTCCTCGTCGGTTGCGACAGCGACCAGGGTGAGGCCGTGCTTGCGGTACTTGCGGTACAGGCGGTCGAACTCGGGCAGCTCCTTGAGGCAGGGCTTGCACCACGTCCCCCAGAAATTGAGGAGCAGAACCCGCTTGCGGTAGCCGTTCGGCGAGATCGTCTTTTCACCATCGACGCTGGGCAGGCGGAAGCCCTTGACCTTGCTCCCCACCGCGAAGCTCTGCTGACACGCGGGGCCGGTGAGCTTGTGGGCGGGCTTGGGCAGCGGGTCGCGCTCTTGCGTGGCCACCGGTTGCGGCTGCTTGGGGTCTGGCTTCGCGGCTGGGTCGGCGGCTGGGTCGGCGCTGTCGGAGTCGGCGTCCTGTCCGTCGTCTTGGTCGTCGGTGGCGGCGACGGCGTCATTGTCCTCGGCGGCGTCGTCGTTCGCGGCGACCACCGCCGAGCCGGGCTCCGGCGGCTGGGTCTCGACCGGCTCGGCGACCGCCGTCGGCCCGCCTGGGTCCGCGGCTGACTCGGGATCGGTCGTCGGCGCGACGGGGTCCGGCTTGCAGCCGAGCACCATGATCATCCCGACCATCCCGACCATGGACAGCAGACCAACGCGACTGAGGATCGAGGCACGATCAAACATCGCCGAGATGGTAGCCGAATCCAGATCGCGCGCGGCCTCGCCCCTGGGCAAACCGCGCTCGTGGGAACAATCACTCTTCAAGCGGGGGGCACGGTCGCGCAAGCTCGCGCCATCGCCTGCCAGATCTCGCGTAGCTCGGTCTCGCCGGCCCGGTAGGGCAGCAGCAAGCGCAGCGTGTGGCCGCCCGGCGTCGTCGCCAGCACGCCCGCTTCGATCAGCGCGGGCGCGATCTGCTTGGCGCGACCGTCGTCGAGGCCGCCGATCTGCACTCCGATCATCGCCCCCGCGCCGCGGATCTCCACGACCTCCGGGTGGGGCGCGTCCGCGGCGATCTTCTCCAAGGTGGGCAGCTGCGCAGCGGCGTGATCGAGCAGCCCCTCTTCTTCGATGATCCGCAAGGTCGCCAGGGCCGCGACGCAGGCGATCGGGTTGCCGCCGAAGGTCGTCCCGTGGGTGCCGGGGCCCATGTGTTCAGCGAGCGCGGGCGTGGTCAGGCAGGCCCCGATCGGGAAGCTGCCGCCGAGCGCCTTGGCCAGCCAGATGATGTCGGGCTGGGCGTCGTCGCCGACGATCGTCTCCCACGCGGTCCACCGCCCGGTCCGCCCACAGCCGCTCTGAATCTCGTCGAGCCCGAGCAGCGCGCCGTGGCGATCGCACAGCTCGCGCGCGCCCAGGAGGAACTGCTTGGTGGCCGGCCAGACCCCGCCTTCGCCCTGGATCGGCTCGATGAACACCGCCGCGATCCGCGGGCCGAGCTCGGCGAACACCTGCTCGAGCGCCGCCTCATCGTTGAAGGGCACGCGCACGACGTTGGCCGAGGCGAACCGGCCCGTGTGCGCCTCACCGCTGCACGTCACGTAGGGGTCGCGGTAGGCGGGGTTGGCGGTCAGTGAGATCGCCCCCAGCGTCCGCCCGTGAAACGCCCGCTCGAACGCGACGATCACGTCGCGTCCGGTCGCGCGCAGGGCCAGCTTGATCGCCGCCTCGGTCGCCTCGGCGCCGCTGTTGGTGAAGAAGCTTCGCCCCGCGTCGATCGGGAACAGCTCGCCGAGCCGGGCCGCGAGCTGCTGCTGGGGCACGTGACCGTAGGTGTTGGCGACGGCGCCGAGCTTCTCGAGCTGGCGATGGATCGCCTCGACCCAGGCCGGGTGCGCGTGACCGAGCACCGCGGTGCCGATCCCGGCGATCGCGTCGAGGTAGATCTTCCCGCTGGTGTCGCGGACCCGCAGCGCCCCGCCGACCCGACCCTCGTCATAGACCGCGGCGTCGAGCACGATCCCGTGGCCTGGGTAGGTGGGCCAGCGCAGATCCTCACGTGGTTGGCCTTGGACGCCCGAGCTGGTCATGTTGCTCGTGCTTCTCTCACACGCGTCGGCTGCGAACCAGAGCCACGCCTGCGATCACCATCAACAGCGAGCCCAGGGCGTCGTTGATGCCCGGCCGCACACCCCAGGCGAGATCGACCAGCATCGACAGCGGGATCGCGGCGTAGGCGACGACCGCGACCATCGGCGCGGCCATGCGCCCGTAGGCCCGGGTCATGAGCAGCTGACCCGCGAGCCCGAAGCCGGCCATCCCCGCGATCTTCCAGATCACGCCTGGCGGGAGCTCGAGGAACTCACCGCGCGCGAGCCCGATCATCAGCGCGCCCACGCTCACGGTGACCGTGAACCACAGCACGACCAGCTCGGGCGAGTCCTTGGCCGTGGCCTTGCGGACCATGATGTGCGCGAGCGCCGAGAGCAACGCCGAGATCGCCCCGGCCGCGATCGGCAGCAGCGGGAGGTTCGCGCGCCAGGCCTCGTCGGGCCGCAGCACCACCAGGGCCCCGAGCACCGCCACGATCAGAGCGACCAGCGCGCGTGGATCCAGCCGCTCCCCGAGGATCGTCGGCGAGAGCACCGCGACGAGCACCGGCTGCAGCAAGCTGAGCACAGTGTTCTCGATCAGCGTCAGGGCGCGCAGCGCATAGAAGTAGCCCGCCATGGCCCCGAGCCCCGCCAGCGAGCGCAGGATCACGGGCCCGGGCGCGTTCGGACGCAGCGCCTGGCCGCGCACGCGCAGCTCGACGAGGATCCACACCAGCCCTGGCGCGGTGCGCCAGAACATCACCTCGCTGGTCGTGAGCCCGTCCTCTCGGAGCGCCTTCACGAACGCGGCCATCCCGACGAAGCACCCGGTCCCGAGCAACATCCACAGCAGCCCGAGCTTGCTCGAGCGCTCGGACCCGCGCTCGATCGTGAGCCGCCCCTCGCGCGACCTTTCGTTCACGACTTCGCTCACGGGCGCTGAGTACTTCCGAACGCGTCGTGCGTCATCCCGGAGCCCGACAGACCGCGCGGCGAAAACATCGTTTGACTCGCTCGGGGCTCCTCGCCCACCCATCCGCGCCTTGCGCTCGCGCCACGGCCCGGGGCCGACGGGGTCAAGCCGCCTCTAAAGCCGCAAATTCGGCGTCCCAGCGGCCGCATCATTTTTTTTCCCAAAGCCCTTGACCCACGCCTGCCCGTGGCCTAGAGATCCCAACCCCTGGCCCGGAAGAGTCCTTGGCGGAGACGCCAAACTCCTCGACGGTCGGGTGACGCTGCCTGAAAACTGGAGAGCAGGAACACGGACCACGAAACCGCACGGTCCGGTTTTGCGCCCGAGCACGCTCGAGCGCAGCACACCGAGACCGCCCGCGGGGCCGTCGATCAGCAATGGTCGACAACCTCGTCACATGAGGGGCAACCTTCATGAATGACAAAAAACCAAAGTCCTCCTGATGAGAGATCAAGCAGGGGGCAGCCAGACTCGGCCGCAAGGTCGAGCGCGATGTCAACCGTGAGGAAGACATCACAACATCAAACTGGAGAGTTTGATCCTGGCTCAGAGCGAACGTTTGCGGCGGGCTTAACACATGCAAGTCGAACGAGAACCTCTTCGGAGGGGACAGTGGCGCACGGGTGCGTAACACGTGGATAACC
>NZ_PVNL01000117.1 GCF_002994635.1 Enhygromyxa salina
GCGCCACCCCCCGGGGCCGACGAGGACGCGGTCTCACCGCTGGTCCCCACCAAGCAGCGGCTCCTGCTCCAAGACGTGCCGATCGACGCCGAGCGGGTCCGGTTTCGGCCGGGCAAGGGCCTGACGCTGTCGAGCAAGGACGGCAAGTACTCGATCACGACCGGACTCCGGGTCCAGCTGCTGTACACGCTCGATCACGACAACGACGCGGCCCCCGACGTCGAGCCGGTGTCGCACACCTTTCAGCTCCGTCGCGCCCGCCTGGCGTTCGCGGGCAACGTGTTCGGCGAGCACAACAAGTACAAGCTCGAGCTGTCGTTCTCGCCCCGCGACATCGCGCTGAAGAACAGCACCGCCAGGTTCACGATCCTTCGAGATTTCTACGTGGACTTCGACTACCTGCGCAACCTGACGGTCCGGATCGGCCAGTACAAGCTGCCCTACAGCCAGCAGCGCGTGATCTCGTCGGGCAAGCTGCAGCTGGTCGACCGCTCGATCGTCGGCTCCGAGTTCGACCTCGATCGCGACATCGGGATCGACATCCGCTCGAAGGACTTCGGCGGGCTCGGCAAGCTGCGCTACTACGCGGGCGTGTACATGGGCGGCGGGCGTGACAACTACACGCTCGAGCCGGTCACCGGGCGCGGCGGCCTGGTCTACATCGCCCGCCTCGAGGTCGCGCCGATCGGCCACTTCGACGACTACACCGAGGGCGACTTCGATCGAACCAAGAAGCCGCGCCTGTCACTCGGCGTCGCGTACTCGTACATGGACGACGCGGTGTTCACCCGCGGGACCAAGGGCAGCACGCCCACCGACGGCGGCACCACCGACTATCACAACGCCAACGCCGGCCTGGTGTTCAAGCTCCTCGGTCTGTCGATCTCGGGCGAGTTGTTCTGGCGCCAGGGCCAGCGCCACGCTGGCGACGTGGAGATCGAAGACGACATGGGCGACCTGGTCCCCGCCGCGGTCGAGGCCCCGCGCAACGGGTTGGGTTGGTACGTGCAGGCCGGGTACATGATCCCCTACGTCCCGCTCGAGGTGGCCGGCCGCTACAGCGAGATCCGGGCGATCGGCGAGGCCGGGGTCGAGACCTCGATCAGCGATCGTCGCGAAGTTGGCGGCGGGCTGAGCTGGTACATCGCGGGTCACCCCTACAAGCTGCAGGCCGACTACTTTCGGATCTGGGACGACGCGATCGGCCAGGGCATCGACGAGGTCCGCGTGCAAGCGCAGATCTCGTTCTGAGCGAGCTTCGGCCCCGCCACGGTCAGGCCGAAGCTCGGCCCACGGGGTGCCACGAGATCTCTCCCGACGGCCCCACTCCGCTCGTGCGGCAACCTCGCCAGGTTCGGCGTTGCTGGGCTCAAACCGGGCCTGCGCGGCGCGAGTGCGCCATGATCGGCACCCGCGCCGCAGCGGTGAACGCGGCCGAGATCGCGTTTGTCCGGAAGATCGTGAGGAGAGTCCGCGCCGCGTTTGGGGGCCCGCGTTCCGCCCAGGCGCGCGCATCCGCTGCAAGTGTTACATCTGTGTGCCGGCCGAGAATCGGGCTTTTCCCGCGTCGAGGCTTGAGTACCTTCCCCCCCGTGATGTCCACCCAGAACCTGCTTCTCTCCCTCGCCGCCATGAGCATGCTGGCCGGCAGCGCCTGCGGCCGCGGGTCCTCCGGTCGCACGGTGATTCAGAACAAAGGGTCGGACACCTTGGTCAACGTGGCGCAAGCCTGGGCCGAAGAGTACGCCAAGGTCGATCCGAACACGGTCATCGCGGTCACGGGCGGCGGCTCGGGGACCGGCATCTCGGCGATGATCAACGGCACCGTCGACATCGCCAACTCGTCGCGGAAGATGAAGGACGAGGAGATCGCGCTGGCCAAGAAGAACGGCGTGGATCCGGTCGAGCACATCGTCGGCTACGACGCGCTCGCGGTGTTCGTGCACAAGGACAACCCCCTGCGCGAGCTCACGATCGCCCAGCTCGCCAGCATCTACGGCGAGGGTGGCGGCGTCGACAAGTGGAGTGACCTCGGCATCACCGTGCCAGGCTGCTCGAGCGACGAGATCGTGCTGGTCAGCCGCCAGAACAACTCGGGCACCTACGCCTACTTCCGCTCGGCCGTGCTCGGCAAGGAGGTCGAGTACAAGCTCGGCTCCCGCGACATGCACGGCTCGAAGGACGTCGTCGACCTGGTCGAGAAGACACCCTGTGCGATCGGCTACAGCGGGCTGGCCTACGCCACCGACGAGATCGTGATGCCGTGCGTCAAGAAGGACGACGCGGCGCCCTGCATCGCGCCGACGATCGCCACCGCCAGCGACGAGTCCTATCCGATCGCTCGCCCGCTGCTCATGTACACCTCGGGCAAGCCAAGCGGAGCCCTCGAGAAGTACCTCAATTGGGTCCTGAGCGACACTGGGCAGTGTATCATGAAGGACAAGGGCTACGCTCCCGTGAACGCGGTCAGCTGCGGGTAGCCTCGCCCAGAACGCGAGCGACTGCGATGTCCCACTACGAACGCCGACTCACCCAAGATCTCGAGGCGATCCGCGAGGCGATTAATCTCGTCGGCAAGGGTGTGGCCTCGGGGCTCGAGCGCTGTGTCCGGGCCGTTCGTACTGACGACCGCGACATGCTCTACGAGATCGCGGTCGACGACCTCGCGATCAACCGACAGATCCGCGCCATCGACGAGCTGTGTCACGCCTTCGTCGCTCGCCACCTGCCTGCGGCGAAGCACCTGCGCTTCATCTCATCGGTGCTGCGCATGACGATCGCCCTCGAGCGAGCCGGCGACTACGCGGTCACGATCAGCCGCGTGGTGCTTCAGCTCGAGACCCCGCTCGGCGACGACATGATCAAGCAGATCAGCGACATGGCCGAGATGGCGTGGGGCATGCTGGAAGCCGCCGTGCGGGCGTTCCTGGAGGCCGACGTCGAGCTCGCGCGGACGACCAAGCGGGTCGGCAAGCGGATCGATCGCCTCTACGACGAGCACTTCCAGGCGCTGATCGACGACGCGTCCCAGCGGCCGGCGCTTCAGCAGGCCTCGCTGCTCAAGATCTTCGGCAAGATCGAGCGCTTCAGCGACCAGGGCAAGAACATCTGCGACGAGGCGATGTTCGTGGCCACGGGCGAGCTCAAGGCCCCCCGTGTGTTTCGGATCTTGTTCTACGACGAGCGCAACGACCTGGCCAGCCAGCTCGCGGCCGCGCTCGCGGCCAAGCAGTTTCCCGACGCCGGGGTCTACTCCAGCGCCGGCTGGGCCCCAGCGAGCGCCCCGCACCCGGAGCTGGCCTCGGTCGCCGATCGCTTCGTGCTCACGGTCACGCGGCCACGCCTGGCCACGGAGTTCGCCGAGTCACCGGTCGAGTATCACGTCGTCGTTGCGATCAACGCCGAGCACGAGCAGCTCCCGCACATCCCCTATCACACGATCCTCCTGCGCTGGAACGACATCCCGGTCCCCGCGGCCGACACCCCGCCAGAGGCACGCGCCGCAGCGCTCGACGCCCTGGTCCGTGAACTCAACGCCCACCTGAGCTCCTTGATGGAGCGGCTGCGTGGGACCGACCCGAGCTGAACGCTCGCACTTCGCATGCAACACGAAGACGTCCGCGACTTCCACTGGTACGTGGATAAGGCGATGGCAAGCCTGGTGTTCCTGGGGGGGATCTCGGCGATCGTCTTCATCATCGGGATCTTCTTGTTCATCACCCGCGAGGGCCTGGGGTTCATCACCGATGGCCTCGACCTGCGCGAGTTCTTCTTCGACCCGGCGTGGCGACCCACCTCGGACTCGAACCCGACCTACGGCGCGTTCGCGCTGATCGCCGGGACGGCCAGCATCACCGGACTCGCGGTGTTGCTCTCGATCCCGTTCTCGATCGGCGCGGCGATCTACATCGCCGAGTTCGCGCAGGGTCGCACCCGCGAGATCCTCAAGATCCTGATCGAACTGCTCGCGGCGATCCCCTCGGTCGTCTGGGGCTTCATCGGGCTGTCGATCATGAACCCGCTGATCATCGACATGTTCGACGTGCCCGTGGGTCTCAACATCCTCAACGCCGGGGTGATCCTCGCGTTGATGGCCGCGCCGATCATGACCACGATCGCCGAAGACGCGCTCAAGGCCGTGCCCGACCGCTACCGCGAGGCCGCCGAGGCGCTCGGGGCCACGCGCTGGCAGGTGACCTTGAAGGTCGTGCTCCCGGCCGCCAAGCACGGGCTCATGGCCGCGGTGCTGCTGGGTGTGGGCCGGGGCTTCGGCGAGACCATGGCCGTGCTCATGGCCAGCGGCCACTCGATCAACGTGCCCGACAGCATCTTCGACTCGGTCCGCGCGCTCACGGCAACCATCGCCGCCGAGCTCGGCGAGACCGCGGTCGGCAGCGAGCACTACCAGGCCCTGTTCACCCTCGGCATCTTGCTGTTCGCCGTCACCTTCATCATCAACCTCACGGCCGACTTGGTCATGCGCGGCATCAAGCGATCCTGAGGAGCCCGTAGATGTTCGAACCGACTGAGCTCAACGCCCACAACTGGCGCATCGAACAGGGCATGCGCGTGCTGTTCTTGGGCATGACGCTGCTGCTGGTGCTGCCGGTCGTCATCATCCTCGCGGTCTTGGTCTACAAGGGCGGCCCGGCCCTGTCGTGGGCGTTTCTCACCGAGAACCCGACCGGCGGCATGACCACGGGCGGGATCTTTCCCGCGCTGATGGGCACCATCGCGCTGGTCCTCGTCGCGCTGATCGCCTCGATCCCGGTGGGTGTCGCGGCCGCGATCTACCTGAGCGAGTACGCCCCCGATAACTGGCTGACCCGGCTGATCAACCTGGCGATCATCAACCTCGCCGGGGTCCCGTCAATCGTCCACGCGCTGTTCGGGCTGGGCGCGTTCGTGCTGTTCTTCGGGTTTGGCACGAGCATCTTGGCGGCCAGCTTGACCCTGGCGATCATGACCTTGCCGGTCGTGATCGTGTCCACCCGCGAGTCGCTGCAGGCCGTGCCCCAGCCGTTCCGCGAGGCGTGCTGGAACATGGGCGCGACCCGCTGGCAGACGATCGCCCGGGTCGTGCTGCCCAACGCGATCAGCGGCATTCTCACCGGGATCATCCTCGAGGTGTCCCGCACGGCCGGCGAGACCGCGCCGATCATGTTCACGGGCGCCGCGTTCTTCCTCCCGTTCCTGCCCGAGAGCGTGTTCGACCAGACCATGGCGCTCTCGCTCCACCTGTTCGTGGTCGCCACCCAGGTGCCGAACGTCCCGGAGTCCCTGCCCTACGGCGTCGCGCTGGTGCTGATCGGCATGGTCTTGATCATGAACTCTGCCTCCATCGCCCTGCGGATGGTGCTGCGCAACCGCAAGAAGTGGTGATGAGCGACTCAGCCCCAGCACCCGTCAAGGAGATCGAGGCTCGCAAGCTCTCGGTCCACTACGGGCGACACACGGCGCTGTCCGGCGCCAACTTCGACGTGTATCGCAACGAGATCTTTGGGATCATCGGCCCGGCGAACAGCGGCAAGACCTCGTTCTTGCGCGTGCTCAACCGCATGGACACGTTCACGCCGGGCATGCGCTTCGAGGGCACCGTCATGTACCGCGGCAAAGATCTGCGTGACTGGCGAAACCTCTACGCGCTGCGCCGCAGCGTCGGCGTGGTGTTCCCGCTGCCCGTCGGCCTGCCGCTGTCGGTCTACGACAACGTCGCGCTCGCGCCCCGGCTGCGCGGGGTCCGGGCCAAGGCCGAGCTCGACGTGACCGTCGAGCGATGCCTACGGCGCGCGGCCCTGTGGGACGAGGTCAAGGACCGGCTGGGCGCGCTCGGCAGCCTGCTCTCGGGCGGTCAGCAGCAGCGCCTGACGATCGCGCGGGCGCTCTCGCAAGAGCCCGACCTGCTGCTGCTCGACGAGTTCTCGATCGCCGTCGATCCGGTCACGACCATGCGCATCGAAGACGTGCTCAAGCAGCTCAAGTCGGAGATGACGATCGTGCTGGTCACCAACCTGACCCAGCAGGCCCGCCGCCTGGCCGACCGCACCGCGTTCTTCTTGCAGGGCCAGTGCGTCGAGGTCGGGCCGACCAACGAGCTGTTCAACGATCCCCAGCACGACAAAACCCGAGCCTACATCGAGGGCCGTTTTGGCTGACGAATCCAAGCCGCAACCTCAGGCGCCGAAGCACGCGATCCAGACCCGCGGCCTCAACCTGTGGTACGGCGACTTTCAGGCCCTGTTCGACGTCGACTTCGACGTCCGCGCGGGGCGGGTCACGGGGCTGATCGGCCCGTCGGGCTGCGGCAAGTCCACGCTCCTGCGCAGCATCAACCGGATCGTCGAGCGGCTCGGCTACGTGCGCACGACCGGCACGATCGACGTGCTCGGCCATGACATCTTTGGCGCCAACGTCGAGCTGCTGCAGGTCCGCAAGCAGATCGGGATGGTGTTCCAGCGACCCAACCCGCTGCCCCTGTCGATCCGCGACAACGTCCTGTTTGGGCTGCGAACCCACCGCGATGGCGACCGCAAGTCCCGGCCCTCGAAGGAGGTCGAGGCGCAGATCGTCGAGGAGTCGCTGCGCACCGTGCTGCTGTGGGACAAGGTCAAAGATCGCCTGGGCGAGCCGGCGATCCGCCTGTCGCTCGAGGAGCAGCAGAAGCTGTGCATCGCCCGGCTGTTGCCGGTCAAGCCCCGCGTGCTGCTGATGGACGAGCCCTGCTCGGCCCTCGACCCCGACGGCACCGCGGCCGTCGAAGAGCTGATCTGGTCGCTGAAGGGCGACTACACGATCTTGATCGTGACCCACAACATGGCCCAGGCCCGGCGCGCCACGGAAGAGTGCGCGTTCATGCTGCACGGCAAGCTGGTCGAGCACACCGAGACCGCCAAGATGTTCGTCTCGCCCAAGAACCAATCGACGGCGGACTACATTGAAGGTCGCTACGGCTAGTTCTGACAGCGCGCCCGTGAACGCGATGAACCTTGGTGTTCGAGCGAAGTTCCTCATCGTCACGATCTTGATCGTGGTCGTCACGGATCTCGCCGCGGGCGGGTACCTTCAGTGGCGGTTTCGGGTCGCGACCGAGAGCCGGATGGAGGCCGATCTGGCCCGCTTCACTCGCGCCGCCCGCGATCTCCTCCACCACGGCGCTCCGGCCAGCTCGAGCGAGTGGACCGCCGAGCTGATCGACCCGCTCGCCGATCAGCTCGGCGCCTCGATCGAGGCCCGGGTCACCGTCGTGCGGGGCGACGGCACGGTGGTCGGCGACTCCGAGGTTCCGCTGAGCGAGCTCGCTACGGTCGAGAACCACGCAGGTCGTCCCGAGATCCTGGCCGCGGGCGCCGACACCTGCGGGCTCGCGCGGCGGCACAGCAACACGGTCAGCACCGACATGCTGTACTGCGCGATGTTGGCGACGCCGGCGGGCACCTCCAGCGCGAGCGGGCAGGGCGGGATCAACAGCGGAGCGGTGGTGCGGGTTGCGACCCCGCTCGAGACGGTGGGCGACTCGATCGCCGGGATGCGTGCGATCTTGGTGTTCGGCGGGCTGCTGTCGCTGGGTCTGGCGATCGGCGCGGGCCTGGTCGCGTCGCGCATGATGTACGGCCGGGTCCGCGAGCTCATGGAGGCAGCACGAGCGATGGCAGAGGGTGACAAAGATCGACGTTTACCAATCGCTAGCACCGACGAGTTCGGCGGACTCGCCGGCTCCATCAACCTCGTGTCCGAAGAGCTCGAGCGCACGGTCAAGGCCCTCGCCGCGGAGCGCGACCTGTTCGAGACGGTGATCCACTCGATGGACGAGGCCGTGCTCGCGGTCGATCGCAACCGGCGGATCATCTCGAGCAACCGCTCGGCCCGCGAGCTGCTCTCGCTCGACGAAGATCCACGCGGCCGCCTGCTGCTCGACGCCGTCCACATCCCGCAGCTCTCGGACGTGCTCGACCACGCGGTGCGCGGTGAGGCGCGCACGATCGACATCACGCTCGACTCCGGCGCCAGCCAGCGCCACCTCATGGTCCGGGCCACGCCTCAGGGTGAGTCGGGCGGCGCGGTGCTGGTCATGCACGACGTCACCGAGATCCGCCGGCTCGAGACCGTGCGCCGTGACTTCGTCGCCAACGTCTCGCACGAGCTGCGCACCCCCGTCAGCATCATTCAGGCCAACACCGAGACCCTGCTGTCGGGCGCGCTCGACGAGCCGGTCCTGGCCCGGCGCTTCCTCGACGCGATCAGGCGCAACTCGGAGCGACTCGGCCAGCTGATCTCGGACCTGCTCGACATCTCGCGGATCGAGGCCGGCAAGTACACGATCGAGATGCGCGCGCTGTCGATGGCCTCGGTCGCCCACGCGGTCAGCAAGTCCGTCAGCGAGTCGTGTCGGCGGCGCAGCGTGACCCTGGAGCTCGACATCGACCCCGAGCTGCGCGTGCGCGGGGACGCCAGCGCGCTCGAGCAAATCCTCGTCAACCTGGTCGAGAACGCGGTCAAGTACGGGCCCGAGCGCGGCCTCGTGGAGCTCGCGGCGTGCCAGCAAGGGGCCAGCGTGCGGATCGAGGTGCGGGATCGGGGCCCCGGCATCGCCCCCGACCAGCGCCGCCGTGTGTTCGAGCGGTTCTATCGGGTCGACCCCGGTCGCTCACGCCACATGGGCGGGACCGGGCTGGGTCTGGCGATCGTCAAGAACCTGAGCGAGGCGATGGGCGGCGACGTCGGCGTCGATCCGCGCGAGCCCAACGGCTCGTGCTTCTGGCTGCGGCTCGCCGCAGCCACGGACGACGACGACGACGACGACGACGACGAGTTCAGCTAGCGCTAGACGTGATCACCAGTCTGGCTCCGTGCCAAACCCATGGTCCGGCTCACCGAACTCGTCCGGCTCGCCAAAGTCGGGGTCGGCGTCGGCGTCGGCGTCGCTGTCTGGACCCATCACGCAGGTCTCGAACGCGGCGCAGCCGATCGACGGCGCGTCGGCGATGCACTTGCGCGCCTGCGGCCGGGTGTAGTCATTGATCATCACGCTCGTCATCGCGGTGCAGGCCCGCATCTGTCGCTGATAAGCGTCGCCCTCGGGCGGCAGCACGCCCGCGCGCTGGGCCTCGCACTGCATCTGGATCCCGCACAGCTGCCAGGCGATCTCCTGGTTCTCGGCCCGCTTGGTGGCCTTGGCCTGATCGCGGGCCTGCTGGGCCTCACTGGCTGCGCGCTGGTTGGTCACGCACGCGCTGCCGTTCCACACGCTGCCGGGCTGGCAGGTCGGGACGATCCCGTCGAGGGCGCTGAGCTCGAGCCGCAGCAGCGCGCCGCACTCGGCCGGCGGCGTGGTGTCAGTTGGCGTCGAGCCCAGGCACGCGTCCGCGTCGCCGTCGTGGTTGAGGATCTCGCGACTGGCGGTGCTGCGCGCCCCGACGCCCGCGACCTTCTCGACCTCGAGCTCGGTCCCGACCTCGGCGGCGGCGCCGGTATAGAACGCGAACGCGCCGACCTGCGCCGCGGCGACCACATGCGTCGCGCCCTCGCAGCGACCCTGCAGCTCGCTGATATCAAACCTCGCGCGCGCGGCCTCATAGTTGCCGACCAGCGCCATCGAGACGTTCAGCTCACCCGCGGTCGCGAGCTTGGCCTCGAGCGTCACCGCCGTCAGCGGCATGTTGGCGTAGAGCTCATCGGTCGTGCGGATCGTGATCTGATCGCTCTTGCGGGTGATGCCCAGGTAGTCGTAGCTGCCCGCTGGCGCCGCGCACTCGCGCAGGACCTCGACCACGCAGCCCTCGTAGCGGACCACGACCAGGCCGCGTCGCAGCCGGCTCTCGAGCGACGCCCGATCGGTCGCGGGCCACTCGATGATCAGCGGCCGCAGCATCTGCCCGGCCCCGCCGCAGCGCGCCGCGGCGAGCTCGTGGGCGGGGTCGCCGAGCATGCGCTCGGCCACGTTCTTGCGGTTGCACCCGGCCAGCGCGAGCAGCCCGGCGGCGAGGGCGATGCGTGCAGGCCACGGGGTGGACTTAGAGACCAGAGCGGACACGCGGCAAGCCTACAAGCCCGCGGGCTTCAGGTGGGCCTCAACACCCCAGCTGATAGCCGTGACCGCGCGACTTCCACGTGCGCGTGATCTTCTTGGCCGCGGCCAGCCGCTGCAGCGCCGTGCGGGCGTCGTGGGTCGTGCCGCCAACGAGCTCGCACACCTCCGACGGCGACAGCGGCTCGTCGGCGTCACGCAGGGCTTCGAGGATCCGCGCGTCGTAGGTCTCGCGCAGCCGGGCCTTGCTGTGCAGCTCGACCGCGTCCTCGTTGGCCTCGCCCTCGCAGCACTCGGCGATCGTCAAGGTCCCGAGCAAGCGCCCGGTTCGCCCGGTCTCGACCAGCGCCAGCAGCTCAGATATGGGCATGCTCGTCGAGCCACGGACAATTTTTATGAGCCCCTGCCGCTCGGCCCGGGCGAAGCGCTCAGCCAGATCGTCCACCGGTCGTCATTAACAAGCACTCGCCGGATCCTGTCAATCGCTTGTCGAACCGCAGACACACGAAGTGCGCGCAAACATCGAAGCTCCCATCGAAGCTCCCATCGAATCTCGATAGTGCGCGGAGTGCCCCGATTGGACCCCGCAATTTTGATGCAGATCGACACCCGGACTCCCGACCGCGCCCCGCGGGCCGCCTGGCGCCACCGATCAAGCGCCTCATGCGCCCCAGGCCCCTACACCCAGAAATCTTCGCCCGCTACCTGCACGCTTGACGCGGTCCGCCCAAAACGGCGTGAGAGCGGTCTCGTTGGCGATAGGCCATCCCCCCGGTGAGATCTGAGATCCATGGCCCGCGATTTGCTTCCAAGCACGCGCGGGGCGGGAACTCCGTCGCCAATTTCGGCCCCGATCGCCGAGTTCGTGGGATGTCGCACCGCTGTTTTCGTCACTCTCAGGCCGATCACACTGTCCTTGCGGTAGGATGCGCGAATCAAACCGGTGGAGCCGATTCGCGTGGGTTGCGAACCACGCCGCGAGTTCGCTCGCGCTGATGATCAAGATGATCAGGGTGATCAGGGCCTCGAGCGTGAGGCCCGCGTAGCCGTGCGTGTACGCCAGCTTCGGGCCTCGGTCCGTGGTGGCGCGTCTGCTGAGCGCCGCGCGAACGCGTCTGCTGGGCGCCGCGCGAACGCGTCTGCTGGGCGCCGCGCGAACGCGTCGACGTTACGTGCGCCGTGGTCATCGGTGTCACCCACGGCTAGCCACTATTGGTCATCATCATCGGCATCGAGCCATCGCTCGCTGTCGGCGGCCATGGCATGCCGCCGGCTACCCGCGCAACTCCCTGCGCTTTGGGACCACTCAGCACGCTCGCGCGGTGGACCTACGCCGGTTTGCGGATATACCTGCACACCGTTTCGTGTCTGGCCGGTGGCCTGCACCGGCGACTGCTTGCTTCGCAGCGAGCGACGGCGTCGCCATCGCCTGCACGAGCGAATCGATTCGATCCACCCCGGAGGGTGTTCATGAACAAGAGCCCGAGCTCCATCAAACCGCGCGCCACAACCAGTCGAGACAAGCCCCAGGCCAAGCCCCGCCTGATCGACGAGCGCGGACGGAGTGTCGACCCCGTACGCATGTATCTGCGCAAGATGGGCACGATCTCGCTGCTCACCCGCGAGGGCGAGATCGAGGTCGCCAAGCGCATCGAGACCGGTGAGAACAAGGTCATCGACATCGTCCTCAACAGCCCGATCGCCATCCCCTACGTGGTGGATCTGTGCGAGCGAGTCGAGCGCAACCTGGTCAGGGTCAAGGACGCGTTCGTGATCCCGGCCAAGACCGACGAGAAGCGCCCCGGCCAGGATGACGAGCCGACCGGCCAAGAAGCCGCGATCGAGAACATGAAGATCCAGCTCAAGCGCCTGCGCAAGCACCAGCGCGAGCTCGATCGCATCGACGAGAAGCTGCGCGAGGTCGACGCCGACAGCCCGCCCGACATCGAGAGCGAGCCCGACGCAGACGCAGACGCAGTGGCCGCGGCACCGGCAGTCGCACCGGCACCGGTCGAGGTCGAGATCGACGCCGCCACCGGCGACGACAGCAAGGACCTGGGCAAGCGCGCCGAGCAGCAAGAGGCCGCCGTGCGGTCCATGATCGACATGCGCCTCAGCCGAAAGTCGATCGAAGAGATGAGCGAGGAGCTCAGCGAGACGGTCGAGAACGTGCGGCGAGCCCTGCGCGAAGTGCAGGACTGCGAGCGCCGTGCGGGCGTCGACCTCGAGGAGCTCCGCTCGACCTTCGAGGGCGTGCGCCTGCGCGAGCAAGAAGAGTTCAAGCTGTGCCGCAAGCTCGGCCTGCACCCGTGGGAGCTGCACGAGCTGATCTCCCGCATGAAGGTCGCCAACAAGCGGATCCGTCGGGTCGAGCAGGAGCTCGGCGTCTCAGCCGACGAGCTGGTCGCGCTGTACGACGATCTGCGCCGGGCCCGGCGTGAGCGCGAGGCCGCCAAGGCCGAGCTGGTCGAGGCCAACCTCCGACTCGTCGTCTCGATCGCCAAGAAGTACACCAACCGCGGCCTGCAGTTCTTGGACCTGATCCAAGAGGGCAACATCGGCCTCATGAAGGCCGTCGACAAGTTCGAGTACCAGCGCGGCTACAAGTTCTCGACCTACGCGACCTGGTGGATCCGGCAGGCGATCACCCGGGCGATCTCGGATCAGGCCCGCACGATCCGCGTCCCGGTCCACATGATCGAGAGCATCAACAAGCTGATCCGGACCACGCGGCAGCTCGTCCAGGAGTACGGCCGCGAGCCGACCCACCAAGAGATCGCGACCAAGATGGGCATGCCCGTCGAGAAGGTCCGCAGCATCCTGCGCATCGCCAAGGAGCCGATCAGCCTCGAGACCCCGCTGGGCGAAGACGGCGACTCGAGCCTCGGCGATCTGATCGAGGACAAGAACGCGCTCGATCCCGGCTCTGGCGTGGTCGACCGCCACCTGTCCGACGAGACCCGCCGCGCGCTGGCCAGCTTGACCCCGCGTGAAGAGAAGATCCTTCGCTTGCGGTTTGGTATCGGTGAGGCTTCGGATCACACGCTCGAGGAGGTCGGTAAGGACTTCTCGGTGACCCGCGAGCGGATCCGGCAGATCGAGGCGAAGGCGCTCAGCAAGCTGCGCAAGGCCGAGCGGTCCAAGCAGCTGCGCGAGTTCGTCGAAGACTGAGCGGACCCTGGCGCCCGGTTGGTCGGCTCGGCCAACCGAGCGCTGCACCCCCCGCAATTTCGACTTGAACCAACCAGGTCGTTCGGGGACCGTAGGTGCATGCGAGTGCAGTTGCTTGGTGTGCTGACGGTGGCCCTGGCGACGAGTTCCACCGCGCTCGCGGCCCCGTCTGAGCCGACCGTCGAGCAGGACTCGCCCTCCGCGGAGCCCGCCGAGCCCGCCGAGTTCGCCGATGACGTGTCCGAGCCAGCGCTCGTGCCCGTCCAGCAGCCGGCGCCTCCGCCCGAACAGCCGCGCCTGCCCAGCTACGACGCCGAGCTCCCGACCTACGCCGACACCCCGCTCGATCCCTTCGAGCCGGTCGAGTCGCTCGAGCCCGTGCTCCCGCACCGACCTCTCCCCGACGGTCGTGGCCGCGTCGCGGTCGGAGCGATCTTGTCCGGCGGCGGACTCGTGCTCACCGGCGTCTCGATCGGCATGATCGCGATCGACGAAGACATCGCGGTGTGGATCCCGGGCGCGGTGATCGGCGGCGCGGCGATCATCGCGGGCCTCAGCGCGGCGTTAGTTGGCCGCCAGCGTCGCGACAAGTACCGCGAGTGGACGACACCCCACGGCGGCCCCGATGTCGTCCCCAAGTCTGGCATCGGCCTGGTCGCGAGCGGGGTGACCTGCATGGTGGCGGGAACCGTCGGCGTGATCGCGGGGGGAATCTCGCTCCCCATCCAGGGCAACGGCGACATGCCCTACGGCCAGGTGCTCCTGCCGGTGTCTGCGGCGTCGATCGTGACCGGCGCGGGCCTGCTCGGGGGCGGGTTGAAGCGCCACCGCAAGTTCGAGACGTGGAACGCCCAGCGCAGCTTGACCCCCGTCGTCGCCCCGCTCGGCGGTCTTGGCCGCCAGCCCTCGGGCGCCTCGTTCGGGGTCGCGGGCCGGTTCTAGAGCGCCGACGGGTTCCTCTCGCTCCTCGGGGTCTATTGTTCGCAGGCGCATGTGTGGCCCCCTGAGAGGGGGCTCTCAACCCATTTCCCCGTGTCGATGGGTCGTACGACGTGCGGACAATCTATCTAACTATTGGTCACGACGATCGATCGCACGTATCCGTTCACGATCAGCTCGCGCGATTGGGGCTCGTCGATGATCGGCGCTGGGTTGCGCTCGAGCTCGCCGAAGCGCCCCCGCAGCAGCAAGGGTGCCCCCGCCGCGCTCAGCTCCGGCCCCAGCTCGACGCGTCGATCGAATTCGTGACGCTCGACCTTGGGGTCGAGCCGCAGCGTGCGGACGTCGGGCCAGCAGTACACGTGCTCGAGGTCCGCGCCCAGGCCGTCGCCGATCCATGCGATCGCGCCGACGTCGTGATCATCGCCCGCCCGCGGAGGCGCGGCCATGATCGTGAGCTCGGGCGGCGCGACGAGCTCGGACAGGCCCGGCCGGTCCAGCACCCCAGCGAGCAGCCCGAGCACCACGACGTCACGCCCGCTGGCCAGCGCGAGCTCCCCAAGCACCCGCGCGAGCTCGTTGCGATGGGCCCGCGACGGGAGGTCGCGGCCGGCGTCGAGCTCGACGAAGAGCAGGTAGAGCGCCCGCGTGCTCGCGGCGCCCGATCGCGCGAGCGTGATCTGCAGACGCACGAACCCCTCCGGCAGGACTCGACGTCCGTTGCACACGCTGCTCGCCAGCTGGGTCGAGATCGGGTCGAGATCGCAGGGCTGGGCATCGACGGCGGCGTCGAGACACAGCAGCGCGTGGCGTCCGAGCTCGACCACCCCGAGCCCGGCCTGGCCCAGCGTCCGCCCGAGCGCCGCACGCAGCGGACCCGGGATCCCCTCGAGCACCATGAAGTCGGCGCCGGCCTCGACGACGGCCCGGGTGATCGCGTCGAGCTTGGGCTGGTGCTGCTCGGCAGACAGCCCGCCAGACAGCCCGCCAGACAGCCCCGAGAACAGGGCGCCGAGATCCCAGTGGCCAGGATCCAGAAACTCCGCGCCACCCATCCAGTCGAGCACGGTCCGCGCTGACGGCAGCTCCCGGTCGCTCGCCTCGGGGCTCGGCGGTGTCAGGCCAGTGGTCGCAAACAGGCCAAAGTCACCGCTCCCGGCCACGCCGTCGAGCAGCTCGCGCAACAGCGGGCTCGCGCCCCGCTGCGAGCCCGCGACCGTCAACAGCTTGAGGATCACGTCAGTCCGCACGCCCACGTTGTCGCGCGCGCCGCCGCAGTGATGCAGCGCGACGAGCTCCCAGCGCGCGTTGAACACCGGCGAGCCCGACGACCCGCCCTCGGTGTCCGCGAGATAATGGATCGCCGACTTGACCACCTTCGTGATGTGGTTGCCCTGGATCACGACCTGCTTGCGGCCGCCGCGAGGGTGCTGGATCAGGTTCACCCGCGCGTCGACCTCGACCCCGGTCGCCGCGTGGCGCAGCGGGATCGTGCCCCAGCGCGCGCCCGGATCGCCCTCGATCGCGACCAGCGCGAAGTCCAGGATCGGGTCGCCGAACAGGTAGCGGTCGGGCTGGGGCACGAACACCTGCGGGCTCAGCTGCCGGCCGTGCTCGTCGTCCTCGAAGTCGAAGAACACCCGAGCGCCGCGCGCGACCGCGAGGCGCGGCAGCACGTGGTGGTTGGTCATCAACAGGCTCGGGCTGACCATGAAGCCGGTTCCAAAGTAGGTCTTGCCGCCGTCGAAGATCTCGATCCGCGCGACCGAGCGGGCCCGCTCGGAGCCCACGCGCAAGAACCAGGACGGCAAGAAATTATCGCCGTCGACGGTCCGCTGCGGGGCATGGTCCTGCGCGCGCTCGCCCGGCGACGCCGACGCTGGGGCCCAGGTGTCGCGGGGCTCGGACGCGGCCGCTTCGACCAGCGCCTGGGTCCGCGGCCCCAGCTCACCGAGCCGACTCTCGTTGGGGCGAAGACCGACTATCTGGCGCGGGCCCATCCCCGGGATGGTAGCCTGTCGCGATGCACGCTTCGGCACCCACGAGTTTGCGTCCATCGTCCGACCGCCTCGGTCGGTGGGTTGGTCTCGGCCTGGGCCTCCTGCTCGCGGTCACGGCCTGCAAGAGCGCCGAGGATCGGCCCGACACCGATCCGCTCAACGACCCCTGGCTCGACGAGATCGAAGCCGAAGAGGTCGCTGTCGCTGCCACGCCAGATCCAGCCGCAGACCCGACGGAGCCGACCACCGCCGTCGCGCCCGACGACGGCGAGCCCCCGGTCGCGCCAGACGATGGCGCCGAGGTCGAGCCAGGCGAGCCTGCGGAAGCCGACTCGCCGGAAGAGCTCGCTGGCGCCAGCGTGCCCACGAGCAAGTCCGACGGCGGGTCGGCGTCCGCGTCCGCGTCCGCATCGGGATCGGTCAAGGCCGGACAGCCCGAGCCCACCCCTGGCGACCAGCCCGCGGCGGTCCCCGGTGAGCAACCTGCAGACTCGGCTGCGGCCGCACCGTCCCCCCAGCCGGCCCCCCAGCCGGCCGCCAAGCCGGAGCCCGTCGAGCCTGCCAAGCCCGCCCCGATCACGATCGCCGACTACGACGGCACCTTTCGGTTCTCGGGCGGCAGCTCCCAGCGCAAGGCCTTGGAAGAGGCGATCGAATTCGGCGCCAACCAGGTCGCCGGGATCATCCGGGGCATCGCCCGCAAGCGCCTGACGAAGACGCAGATCATCGACGACGAGATCAAGATGTCGATCTCCGGCGACAAGATCACCTTCAACTGGTCAAACGGCTCGACCATGACCTGCGTGATCGGCGGACCCAAGGTCAGCATGTCCTTCAAGGGCGACAAGTACCTCGGCCGCGTGCTCGAGAAGGGCAGCAAGATGATCGTCGTGTTCGATGCCCCCGACGCGGTCAAGACCCTGGTCTACGTGCTGTCCGCGGATCGGCAGAAGCTCACGGTCCACCACAAGCTCGACGCCGACCAGCTCAGCGAGCCGGTCACCTTCAAGCTGAGCTACACGCGCAAGTAGCCCGCCTCAGCGCGATCACAGGGGTGTGATCTTGGCAGGTAGTCAGGGCGGCGGGCGGTGCTACCGTCGCGCCGCTTCGCCATGGCCGTCCACGTCACCCTGATCACCGTGCTGGTGGCCTCCGCTCTGCTCGAGGTCCTGCTCTATGTCACCTATGTCTCGCGCTCGAGCGACGGCTACAAGATCTACCCGCTGCGCGGCAAGGATCTGCGCCGGATCGCCCGCGTGATGCTGCCCAACTCGCTGCTCTCGGGCGCGCTGATCGTGGGCCTGACCTACGGCGGACAGGGCTGGCTGCTGCACACGGGCGAGACCTCGGCGCTGGGCGTGGTCGCCGACGTCGTCGCGACCTTGGTCCTGTACGACCTGATCTACTACTGCATGCACCGCTACCTGTTTCACGGCCGGCTGCAGTGGGTCCACGTCCTCCACCACACCGTCAAGTACCCGACCGCGATCGAGAGCCTGTACGTGCACCCGATCGAGAACGCGATGGGCGTGCTGTTGTTCATCGCCTGCATCTGGATCGTCGGCCCGATCTCGCTGTGGGGCTTCGCCGTGGCCCTGGCGATCTACTCGTGGCTGAACATCGTGATCCACTCGGGCCTGGACTTTCGCCACGCGTGGCTGCGCCCGGTCGCGTACATGGTTCGCAAGCACGCCCGCCATCACTCGAGCATGCGCGCGGGCAACTACGCCTCGATCACGCCGATCCCCGACCTGGTGTTTGGCACCGCCGAGTGACCCACGCCACTCCGGTTCCGGCGACCGCCGGCTAGCGTCCCCCCGCGATGCCCGAAGGAAGCGCCCGAACCACCTCCAAGCTGCCACCCATCGAGTGCCACGATCCTGCGACCCTCGAGCGACTCGGCGAGGTCGAGGTCATGGACCGCGAGCGGGTCGAGGCGATCATCGCTCGCGCGCGAGCCGTGCAGCCGCAGTGGGCCGCGACCAGCTTCGCCAAGCGCCGCGAGGTGTTTCGTGATCTGCTGGCGTGGATCGTCGAGCACCAGGCCGACATCTGTCACCTCGCCGCGCGCGACTCGGGCAAGACGCTGATCGACGCGGCGATGGGCGAGGTGTTCCCGGTCTGCGAGAAGCTGCGCTACACGATCGCCAACGGTGAGCGGGATCTGAGCCCCGATCCACGTAGTCCCGGGTTCTTGCTGCACAAGCGCGGGCGCGTCGAGTACCTGCCGTTCGGGGTCGTCGCGGTCATCGCCCCGTGGAACTTCCCGTTTCACAACATCTTCTGCCCGCTGATCCCCGCGCTGTTCGCCGGCAACGCGGTGGTCGTCAAGGTCAGCGAGTGGACCTCGTGGTCGGCCGGCGACTACCTCGAGATCGTCCATCGGATCCTGCGCAAGCATGGCCTGCCCGCCGACCTGGTCCAGGTCGTGACTGGCTGGGGCGAATCTGGGGCCCACCTGGTCCGCGGCGGCGTCGACAAGGTGTTCTTCACCGGCTCCCCGGGCAACGGCCGCAAGGTCATGGCGACCGCCAGCGACGATCTGACCCCGGTCGTGCTCGAGCTCGGCGGCAAAGATCCGCTGATCGTGTGTGACGACGCGAACCTCGAGCAGGCCGCCGACGCGGCCATGCTCGGGGTGTTCACGGCCTGCGGGCAGATGTGCGTGGGCGCCGAGCGAATCTACGTGTTCGACGAGGTCCACGATCAGTTCGTCGAGACCATGCGGGCCCGGGTCGCCGCCCTGCGCCAGGGCCCGCCGCTGACCCACGCGATCGTCGACTGCGGAGCCACGACCATGCCCGCGCAGCTCGAGATCATCTCGGCGCTGGTCGACGACGCGCTCGAGCGCGGCGCCACGGCGCTGGTCGGCGGCCGCCGCAACCCGGCGCTCGCCGGCCAGTACTTCGAGCCCACGCTGCTCGTCGGCGTCGACCACACCATGCGCATCACCCAAGAAGAGGTGTTTGGCCCGGTCATGGTCGTGATCCGCGTGCGCGACGAGGCCGAGGCCGTGCGCCTGGCCAACGACTGCCCCTACGGACTCGGCTCGAGCGTGTTCACCTGCGACCGCGCCCGCGGCCAGCGGATCGCCCGACAGCTGCGCACGGGCATGACCGTCGTCAACGACTACGGCGTCGCGTACATGATGCAGGCGCTGCCGTTCGGCGGCGTCGGCAACTCCGGCTTTGGCCGCATCAACGGACCCGAGGGCCTGCGCGCGTGCTGCTACACCAAGGCGATCGTCGAGGACCGGGTCCCCCTCGGACGCAGCGTCAGCTTTCACCCCGTGCGTCCGTATAGCTACGAGCTCGTGCAGACCGCCGTGCGGGTCATCTACTCGCGGGGTCTCCGGGCCAAGGGCCGCGCGCTGCTCGACGCCGCCCGCATGCTGGCGAGCATGAACAGCGAGTCCAGCGACTCCGACGAGTCCAAGAAGTTTTAGACATCACAGGTGCATCGCCGCCATCAGCTTGTGCGCGCTCTCGACTCCATTCATCGGCAGCGCGCCAGGCTGCAGCACCCCTAGCTGGATCAGCAGCGTGGCCTGATCAAAGTAGAGGTGCTCGTGCGCAATCTTGTCGCGCTCGAATTCAACGATCGCCGTGACCGGCAGCACCACCGCGTTGTAGGTGGGCGCGACCCCCGGCGCCAACCACTGCATCTCGATGTCGTGGGTAAACTCGTAGATCAGCTCCTCGACGATCCGGTCAATCCCCACGGTCAACGAGATTGAGATCCGCCGCATGTCACCCGGGATCTGGGGGATGAAGCGCTCGCCGTAGAACACCGTCAGCGCGGCGTGGCCGACCCCGCCCAGGCCCGTGGGCACCATCAAGACGTGAGATTCGGAGACCATCGTCGCGAGCACGCCGTCGAGGTCCTTGGTGACAAATTCCGCGTAGGTGTGCCGTCGCCAAACGTGGACCTGCTTCTCTTGTGCGGGCGTGAGTGGTGACTGCGACATGATAGTTGTCGTAGCAGATCGCACGGTCGACGCAGCGCAAAAAACGAGCGGAGGCGCGGTGCCTCCGCTCGCTCGCGGGGGTCGAGTCAGCGCGTGTCAGCTACTCGACTTCTTGATCGACGTACAGCCCGATCGCCGCGTTGACGCCCTGCTGATCGCCCGCGCCGCTGCGCTCGTAGGTCGAGTACACCGCGTCGTCGTCGAGGTCCGCGAACGCCTGCGCGGTGAACTGGCAGCGGCCGTAACCGACGATCTCGTTGGTCGCGACGAAGTTGTAGTGGAAGTAGTGCCCCTGCTCTTGCAGGTAGTTCAAGCCGTTCCACACCGCGTTGTCGTTCCAGTCCGCGATGTCGTAGTAGCCCGCAGGACCACCGCCGGTCGCCGGGATGCAGCGACCACCGGGGCCCTGGTTGCAGTTGGTGGCCAGGGCCGGCGTGATGCTTGCCTCACCACCGGTCGGCACGCCGTCGGGGTGCGGGCAGCGGTGCGGCGCCATGTCCTCGACCGCGCCACCATCACCGATGAACGCGGTCGCGCCACGATCGGCGTGCTCGCTCTTGAAGAAGCTCGAGGCCGAGTCGTAGATCTTGGCCAGCTGGGTCTTCGCTTCCGCGGTCTTGGCCCGACGCATGTACTTTTGCAGCGCTGGGACCGCGACCACGGCGAGGATGCCGAGGATCGCGACCACGATCATGAGTTCGATGAGGGTAAAGCCCTTTGCGCTCTTGAGTTGTTTGATGTCGATCTTTTTCATTGTCCTTGCTCCGTCTGATCTCTGACCCATCTCGTTGTTGGGGTTGCGCGCAAGCGAGCGTGCTGGTGAGCGGATCTCCCTATTTCGCCTGTCGAAGAGAAGCAGCACGCGTGCCCGCGAATCGCAGGTCGACAAGTCAAAGGATTCCGTGGGCTTGAGAGCATCGGCCCCGCGCGCAATTGTCCGAGTGCCGCACAGCGTCCGACGAAGTTCGGCCGCCGACCAAAAATCGTCACCACGAACCAGACGAAACACGTGTAGCGGTGCCTACGCGGCGACGTACGGGCGTTTTCGCGTCCCCACCCGGAACCGAGGAGATCCGAGTAGACTCCCGGCGTGCGCCTCACCGCCTCGCTCTCCACGCTCCTCGCGCTCGCCGCCAGCCTCACCGCCTGCTCGGGCGACGACCCACCGCCCACCGCGAGCGAGTCTGGATCAGACAGTGGTGACGGCGACGAGACCTCGGGCGAGACCGCGGGTGAGACTTCAGGCGAGACCGCAGAACCAGGCAACCCGTTCGCCGAGGTCGTCGAGCAGGGGCTCGGCGACTACCTCGGCACCATCGAACCCTCGGAGGTCATCGAAGATGGGATCGCCACCCACTACCTGTTCGATCCCGCCGACGGCCCGATGTGCCTGCGCGGCGGCTCGTACTGGGTCTCGGCCCGCTCCGGCACCCAGGACAGCGCCGATCTCGTCATCTATCAACAAGGCGGCGGCGCGTGCTGGTCGGATCTGTGCACCGCGTTCGAGAGCGTGGGCCAGCCGGGCATCCCCGAGGCGGGCATGCTCAACCGCGCCATACCCGAGAACGTGTTCGCCGACTGGAACGCCGTCTACCTGCCCTACTGCGACGGCTCGCTGTTCACGGGTGACGTCGAGATCGACGATGACGACGACGGTGAGATCGATCGCTTCCATCACGGGCTCATCAACCTCTCGGCCGGGCTCGACGTCGCCCACGACGCGTTCCCCGACGCCAAGCGGATCGTGCTCGCGGGCAGCAGCGCGGGCAGCTACGGGGTCCACCTGTCCAACATGCTGGTTCGCACGCTGTGGCCCGACGCCGAGCTGATCATCGTCGCCGACTGTGGCGTCGGCATTGGCAAGCCCGGCGACTTCGAGTTCGTTCCCGGCTTGCTCGAAGAGTGGAACGCCCTGCGCCTGTTCCCCGACAGCTGCGACGACTGCGTCACTGATCACATCACCAACCTGCCCAGCTGGCAGCTGGACCGGGATCCCAACATGCGGTTCGCCGCGATCGCCTCGTACGACGACGCCGTGATCGGCGGCGTGTTTCTGGGCCTCGGCGCGGGCGAGTACGAGCAGGCGATGACCGCCGAGCTCGCCAAGCTGTCGAGCCAGCACCCCGATCGCTACCATCGGTTCTTGTTCGACAGCTCGCTGCACACCACGATCAGCAGCGACAGCAGCACCCCGGGGATCCCGGGCCTGACCGCCACCTACGACGCCACCTTCGTCGACGGCACCAGCGTCGCCGACTGGCTGGGCCTCCTGATCGAAGACCCGGCCGGGTTTGGCGATCGCATCGAGTGACGGGTTCGTGTAGACCCGACGGACGTCCGCCGGTGCAACCCTTCTTCTATCTCGCCATCTTGATCGTCGGCTTCTCGATCAATTTTGCGTGGGATCGCACGGTTCGGCGCCGGCGCGCCAAGCAGCTGGCCGAGGCCCGCCGCGAGGCCCGACCCCGCGCGCTGCCGGTCGCGCTCGACGAGGACGAGCGCGCGCGCCGACTGCCCGAGCCGCGGCTGCGCGGCTTCGTGGATCTCTCGCGCGCGACCTTCATCGAGCTCGACGCGCTGATCAATCACTTTGATCTGCTGCTGCTGCGGTCCCGCGATCGGGCTCGGTTTGGCGTCGTCACGATCGACGCCGAGCAGCCCCGCGCGGACGCCCTGCGGCTGCTCGAGGGCTGGGTCAACGGCTGGGCCGACGTCGATGACCAGACCCGCGAGCGCCTGCGGAGCGTTGCGCTGGGGCCCGAGACCGTCGTCGGCGTGATCGAGCGTGAGCGTGAGCGGGTCCGCTACGAATTTCGCCGCGACACCGAGCCGGTCCTGTCGCAGACCATCACGGATCTCGATCGGGCCGTGATCCACATGCAGGGGGCCGTCGCGCTGCTCGAGGCGGGCGACGACGATCCCTACCGCTGACGTCGAGCGCGCAGCGGCGTCACGGCAGCGCGGCCCGCCATGATTTTGGCAGCTGACCCGCCTCGGGCTATTTTGGAGCCCGATGCTCGTCGAGCTCACGCTCTTGGTCGCCGCTGGCCTCGGCAACCTCGCCTGGGACCTCACGGGTCGGCGGGTGTCTGCGCGTTCGCGTCGACGTGCGAGGCGCGAGCGCCGACGCGAGAGCTTGCCGCTCCCGGCCGCCGACGACCACGCCCACGACCCCTTCGACGTCGTCGCCGGCCTCGCGCCCGAGCCCTTCGTCGCGTGTACACGCGTGACCGCCGAGGAGCTCGATCGCGTCGTCGATCACTTCGATCTGGTCCTGCTGCGGGCCGAGGCCGGCGAGTCGTTGGTCGGCGACATCGTCTACATCGGCGCCGAAGCTCCGCGCGAGCGCGGGCGCGAGCTGCTCGACGCGTGGCTGCAGGCCGTCGCCGAGCTGCCGAGCAACATCGTCGACCGTCTGCGCGACCTCGGGCTCCCGGATCTGGCCCTCGCTGACACCCGCGAGCGTGAGCGCGCTCGCAACTACTGGCCCAACGCCGCCACCTCGAGCGCCCACCTCGAGGCCACCGCGACCGACTTCGAGGCCGCCGTCGTCCTGCTCGTCTCGTTCCTGCGCACGCTCACTGCCGTCAATGGCGATCCCTATCGCTGATCGCCCATCGGTACTGGTTTGCTCCGCAGATCGTGCGACCCATCTCCTCAAACCGACGACCTCCTGCACCCCGAGCAGGCGCGCTACAGGCTGCGCCAGATCAGTCGACAGGAGCCACCCGCGGCGGTACCTTCGCCACCCGATGAGCGACGTCGACCCGAAGCCATTGATCCGCGCCGAGCGCGAGCAGATTAAGCCTCACCAGGGCGCGCTGGTGTGGCTCACGGGGCTGAGTGGCTCGGGCAAGACCACGCTGGCCCGCGCGGCCGAGCGCAAGCTCCACGGCATAGGCATCCACACCTACCGGCTCGACGGCGACGTGGTCCGCGATGGCCTCAACGCCGACCTCGGATTCTCGCCCGAGGACCGGCGCGAGAACGTCCGGCGGATCGCGGAGGTTGGGCGGCTCATGGTCGACGCTGGGCTCGTCGTGCTCGTCGCCGTCATCGCTCCCTACGCCAAAGATCGCGCGACCACCCGGGCGCGCTTCAACGACGGCGACTTCTTCGAGATCTGGGTCGACACCCCGCTCGAGGTCTGTGAGCAGCGGGATCCCAAGGGCCTGTACAAGCGGGCCCGCGCGGGCGAGCTGACCGACTTCACCGGCATCTCGGCCCCCTACGAAGCCCCAGAGTCGCCCGAGCTGCGGGCGATCGGCGGCGGTGACCTCGACGAGCAGCGCGACCGCGTGATCCAGATGCTGCGTGACGCTGGCAAGCTCGGCTGAGCCCAGACCCCCGTAGATCGCCGTGGACGTCCCCGACCCCGCCGCGGACATCGACCCCCGCCGCCTCGTCGGTGCGTGGTACGTGCTGGTGTCCAACTACGGGTTCTGGCGCGGGTCCACCCACCCCCGCATCGACTACGACCTGCTCACGCCCGGCGAAGATGGCCGCGCGAGGCTGCTCGAGTCTCGGCGCTTTCGTGCGCCTGACCTGCTTGGGCGCGCGCGCGCGCGGTTGGTCGTGCAGGCTTGTCGGGCAGGGCGGCCAGGGGAGCTGTTCTCGCGCGGGACTGGGCTACGGTGGGGGTCGAGGCATCGGTCGATCGTCGTGCTGGCGGATTCGGGCTATCGGTGGACGGTGGTCTGGTACACGCGCTCGAACTTTGGCGCGAGCCAAGGGCTGTCGATTCACACGCGGGACCCGTGGATCTCGCAGGCTCTGCTCGATCGGATCCTGGCGCGGGTCCGGGCGCACCCGTTCTCGAGCGTGCGGTGTGAGGGGTTGGTTGCGCCGGAACAGCACTGGGTCCCGCCTGAGCCGTATCGGCTGGATTCAGTGTCCGTGTGAATTTGGACGTTCGCCCACACCGTCAGCGACCGACCGCGAGACCGGGGCGCGCTCAGGGGATGATCGAGTCGATCCCCTCGGGTCCGCCGATCCGCGCGAAGCTGAGGATCCCCGCGATCAAACCTGCGGCCAGCGGGGACAGGTCCAGCAGTGCCACGAATACGACCAGCACGACATTCCAGATGACCACAAGCACCGACGCCCACCGCGTGCGGCGACCGTCTTGTGCGATGTACTCATCTACGATCGCCAATGGTGGCGGGTGAGACTGTGGAGCCGACGAGAGCACGAGCGAAAGAACCGCTTGCGTCAACACGCAACAAATTTACGAACAGACAGGCCAACCGCAGCCTGCAGGATCTTCGCGCGTTGCACCTCGATGCCAGGTCTCGTTGCGCGTCGCCGGCCAGATCAACGCCAGACGGTGACCCACGCGTTGTCGCGCGCGACGTCGTTGGCGATCGTCGACGACCGCTGGCTCGCCAGCGACGCGAAGGGATTCGGCGCCGGACCAAGCACCCGCGTCACCCCAACGGCGGTCAGCAGGCGGGCCTCCGCCGCTGCCTCCCACGACCGATAGCTCGTGACGACAAAGGGCACGCCGGAGCCGCGCAGCTCGAGGATCGTCGGCTTCCAGCTCGGGTAGAGGGTCAGCCCGCAGTCGTAGCCGAGCACTAGATCCGGCCGGCCGAGCTCGCGCCAGAGGCTGCGGCGATACAGGCCAGTGTGAGCGCGGAGCGTCAGCGGTGAATCGGCGGGTTTGGACTCGGGAACGCGTGAGTCGTCGAGCATTGGGCCGACCAGCGCGAGCTCGAAGCGGGTCCCGGGGAACAGGCGAGCGAGCGTGGCCCAGAGCGCGGGTGGAAGCCGTTGCTCGCGCTCGTCCGCCGCCATCACGTGGATCGAGATGACCCCTGATCGGGCCGCCCGCGCGGGAATGTCGAGGTCGGCGAGCGCGCGCGCGAGGGTCAGCGGGCGGGTGCCCAGATCGGTCAACAGGCGCCGCCTGGCCCCGACAATGTCGGCCTCGAGGAGGTCGTCCCAGCCCGCGAGATCGTCGATCCGAGCCCGACCAATCCGATCGATCAGTGCGTCGACCAGGGACCCCCTCGCCGCGAACACAGCGTCTTGCGCGATCGTCCGAAGGTCGGCGCAGACGAGGTCGTGCCAGCGGGCGTCGACGCGCTGGTGGGCCTCGCCGCAATAGCTCACGCCGCCACACACCACGCAGGCCCGCGCCGGTCGGCTACCGCAGACGAGGCATGCGACCGCAGCGTCCGCGCCAGCGAGGCCCGGCGGCGCACGCTCCACCGTGGGCGGTGGTGGTGAGAGCCGGGCGATCTTCTCGAGTTCGGATACCTGCACGGGGTAGTCGAGCAGCGGCGCCATGGGAGCGGGAGCATAGTCCATCGAGTCACCGTCACCGGGTGACGATGGTGTGCACCGAATCGCACGAGCCGACGCTCAGTACGCGCAACCTCGCGGCTTCCTACACGTCTTGTTGCTGGCGATGCAGGAGTCGCCGCACGGCCGACCCGCACTGCAATAGCGGCAGCAGTCTCGAGGCTCGGAGCGCGCGTCGGAGTGACTCGACGAGGGAGATGAGTGCGACGACTGTGACGAACTCGACTTGCTGGTTTGCTTGGCCGCGCGCGCCGACTTGCGACGCTCGGCCTGCACTTCGCGCTGGCGTTCAGCGGCGAGCTGCTTGGTCAGCGTCGCGCGTCGACTGGCGGTCTGTGCTGGCGCCATATCCTCGGGCCAGTCGTCGGTCACCTGGTGGCGGCTGTCCACGAGTTGAATGAGGCGATCGAGCGCGGCGAGCCGATCGACGAGGCCCCGGTGCCGATCATTGACGACCGTGTGCTGCTCCGTGATCCCAGCGCCCACGGCGGCGAGCAGCTCGGCCCGGACCTCGTCATATTGGGCCTCGGTTGGCTCACGTCGCTCGATAGACCCGAGTTCCTCGCTGGCGGGGGCCAGGCGCGACTTCGCGAGCATCTGACGAACCACGGTCAGCTGCTCGAGCGTGCGCGCCTCGGCGGTGTGGCGCGGCGTCAGTCCTCGAGCCCCAGCGCCGCCGCGGCCTGCTGGTAGAGCGCCCCCGCTTGCTCGAGCGCGGCCTCGTCGTTGTTGCGCAGGCCCTCGAGATCCTTCGCAAACGCCTGACCGGCCAGCTCGCAGTAGCGTGTCCACATCTCGACCCGCTCGCGCGCGCGCTTGGGCAGGCGCTCGAGCCCCTCGAGCTCGGCCACACACTCGCGCATGGCCGGGATCGCCTGCTGCTCGAGCACGGCCAGGCGCTTGGCGACGTCGCCCGCGGACTCGTTGTAGGCGGTCTCGGCCGCGACGGCGCGATCGTACGCGCTCGACAGCGCAGCCGAAGGATCATCCCAGCGTGGCAGCGCCAGGCCACCACCCACGAGCAGCGTGACCGTGGCCGCACCCGCGATCCCGAGCGCCCGTCGACGCAGCGCCCGGAGCTCGCGCGGGGTCGAGACCGGCCGCTCGGACAGCCGCGAGATCAAGTAGCCCAGGCCGAGCCCCGCGAGCAGCCCACCCACGTGCGCGGCGACGTCGACGTACGGCACCGAGGCCTCGACGTTTGGCGCGAACTTGTCCATGGCTGGCCGCAATACGGAGATCACGGCGCTCAGGCCAATCACGATGATCGCGTTGCGCCGCACCGTGGCCACGAACTCGGGTGGCAGCACGCTGCGGCGTCGGAGCGTGAAGCCCATGAGCGCCCCGAACACCCCAAACAGCGCCCCCGAAGCGCCGACGCTGACGGCGGTGGGCTCCCACGCGACGCTGAGCAGGCTCGCGAGCAACCCACTGGCGAAGTAGATCAGCCCATACGCGGCGGGCCCGTAGATTTGCTCGCTGATCCGCCCGATCACCCACAGAAAGTAGAGGTTGAAGCCGATGTGATAGATGCCGCCGTGGACGAACGTCGCGGTGAGCAGCCGCCACCACTGGCCGTTGCTGGTGCGGACTCCGAGGTTGCCGCCGAAGTCGATCAGCATGTCGGAGCTGGGTTCGTAGGCGTCGACGCCGAGCGAGACCATCACGACCCACACCAGCAAATTGAGGCCCAGCAACACGTAGGTCACCCACGGAGTCGGGGGGGCCTGACCCGCCTGCCTGCGAGCCTGCTCGCGGGCCTGCTGACGCTGGGCCTCGGCTTCACGGGCAGCCTGGCGCGCGCGGCCATCCGCCAGAGACACGACGTCGCCGTCTCGATCTTGCTCGCTCACGCCGGGGTTATACCGCCCGTCATGGCTGCGCTTGACAGTTTCGCTCGAGCGGGCTGGCCATCACCCGCACCGGTGGCTGCCCAGCACGCGGCCGGGCGCGCACGCGCGCTCGCAACGGGGCGAGCGCGTCCCGACCCAGCTCGACCAGATAGCCGGGCAGCGCAGTCAGCTCCGCGGGCCGACGGCGCCACCGCGAACCCAGCGAGCTCAGCCGGCGCCGTGCCCAGACCCACCCGCGATACAAGGTCTGCGCGCTCATCTGGGCCGGTGTCACCACCACGTGCGCGCCGTCCCAGCGCTCGAGGTCGCGGTGGCGGACCCGGTCCGCGCGAGCGAGCTCGCGGATCAGCGCGCCGCCAGGGTCGGGCGTCCACAGGCGCAGCTCCACGTTCGCCAGCCGCTGGGCCTCGACCCACGCGACCACCCGCTCGAAGCAGCCGGCGTCATCGTGATCCTGACCGAGCGTGAAGCTCCCATGCACCCGCATGCCCTGCCGCTGCAGCCTGTGCACGAGCTGCGCGAGCTGTTCGGCGCGACCGTCATCGACGCCGCCCAGGGTGTCGAACTCGACGTGGAGCTCGGCGCAGCCCGAGGCCTGCAGCGCGCCGACGACCTCGCTCATCGAGAGCAGCGCGTCGGCCTGCACGACCGCCGCGAACGGCGTGGGCGGACGCAGGCCAGTCGTGACCGCCAGCTCGAAGCGACGCAGCCGCGCGAGTCCCCACACCTGCGAATGGCTGGCGTCGCCCCGGCTGCCCATGATCGACGCCCGCCGCCGAACGGGCCGGTCGATCGGTCGGTCGGGGTCGAAGCGAGGCGGCGTCACGGACCCTCGACGGGCGATCCTGGGCCGCTATTCCGGCGTCGACGCGGGCGGGCCGTGATAGCCTGCTGCCCTTCTCATGGATCGACATACGCGCCCCCTCGAGCTGTCTCGGAACCTGGCTCCCCTGCTCATGTGTCCGCTGCTGCTGGCCGTCGCGTGCGCCGACGACGGGCTCACCGACGGCACGACCTTCGCCGAGTTTGGCAACGCGGACGCCGACACCACCAGCACGACGGAGACCGCGGGCGACGGCGACGGCGATGGCGACACGGGTGATGGCGACGGCGACTCCGGCGATGGCGATGGCGATGGCGATGGCGATGGCGACGGCGACTCCGGTGACGGCGACTCCGGCGACGGCGACGGCGACTCCGGTGATGGCGACGGCGACTCCGGCGACGGCGACGGCGACACGGGCGACGGCGACACGGGTGATCCTTGCCTCGAGTGCATGGTGACGCTGAACTCCACCCAGTCGTCGAGCTTCGTCGCGCTCCCCGGCACCGAGTACCTCGGCTCTGCGACCTTGCAGGGCGACCAGATCATCTACGCGCTCGATGAGGTCGACAGCGGCCGGGTGATCTACACGGCCGACACCAACTTGCTCAACAACGAGATCACCGACTGCCCACTGTGGCAGTGGCTGGGGCAGACCGGCAACGACCTGCCCAAGGTGCTCAGCTTCGGTCGCAACCTGTGCGGTGGGCTCGGCAACAACCTCGCCCAGTATCCAGACCTGACCTACGCTGGCACCAATCTGCCCGCCCAGTACGTCAACAACCCCGCGCTGCTGGCCGCCGACTACGACGCGGTGATCTACTGCACGCTCGGGTCAACGCCCGCGAACGCGGCCCAGACGATCGTCGACTACGTGCAAGACCACGGCGGCGGGCTGTACCTCGCCAGCGAGTACTGGGGCTTCATCAATCAGAGCGATCTCAACGCGATCAACGCGATCGCTGTGCCGTTTGGGACCCAGTTTCAGGCCACCAACCTGGCCTGGGGTCAGGCCAACGGCGAGATCGGTTTTGCCTGCTTCCCCGATCCGCAGTGACCGGTCTTCACCGCCGGACTCCATGCTGACCGGCGTCAGCGCCTGGTCGTCGCGCTGGATGTCGAGATCATATTTGCGCTCACGCGCGCGGTGCCGGCACCGTGTGGGTGACTATAGTTAGCGAGAAGATGTACACCCGCACGACGATTCCACTATTGACGATGCTGGCCCTCGGTGCCTGCTCCACCGAGTCGACCAAGACCCCGGATCCGGCCACCGACACCGGTGAAGACCTCGCCACCCGAGCCGGCGCGCCGCTGCTCGAGGGCATGGGCGATTATCACTTTCCGATCAGCAGCAAGAGCCCCGAGGCACAACGCTACTTTGACCAGGGCATGGTCCTAGCATTTGGATTCAACCACGCCGAGGCAATTCGCAGCTTCAGAGCGGCGCAGCGCCTCGATGACAGCTGCGCGATCTGCTATTGGGGCGAGGCGCTCGCCACGGGTCCAAACATCAACGTCACTAGCAATGGCAAGGCTGTGATGTCCAAAGAAGAGCGCGTGGCTGCACGGGCTGCGCTGGAGAAAGCGATTGAACGCAAGCCCTACGCCTCTGATTTGGAGCGAGATTACATTGCTGCGCTCACCGCCCGATACAGCGCCGACCCCGACGCCGAGCGTGAGCCACAGGATCTTGCCTATGCCGCCTCCATGCGCGAGCTCGCCCGCAAGTATCCGCTCAACGACGACATCCAGGCCCTGTTCGCCGAGGCGATGATGGTCACGATGCCCTGGGACTATTGGCTGGACCCAGACCAGCCCAAGCCCGGCACCGTGGAGGTCCTCGACACGCTCGAGACCGTGATCGAGCGCAACCCCGTGCACCCGCTCGCGCTGCACCTGTATATTCACGCGATCGAGGCCTCGTCTCAGCCGGAGCGCGCCGAGCAGGCCGCCGACACCCTGGCCAACCTGGTCCCCGGCTCGGGTCATTTGGTCCACATGCCCGCCCACATCTACTGGAGGGTTGGACGTTACAACGACGCAACAAAAGCCAACGTGCGAGCCGCGGCGGTCGACGAGAAATACATCGCGCAAGCCAACGCGCAGGGTTTTTACCCGGCGATGTATTACCCCCACAACATTCACTTTCTCTGGGCCGCGTCGACCATGGAGGGGCGCAGCGCCATGGCGATCGAGGCCGCGCGCAAGGTCGCGGATAATGTACATATGGAGCAGATCGAGGAGTACCCCTCGGTCGAGTTCTTCAAGACAATTCCGCTGTTGGCGCTCGTGCAATTCGGTCGCTGGAATGAAGTCTTGGCCGAGCCGATGCCGCCCACCCAATTCGACTACTCCAACGCGATCTGGCACTACGCCCGCGGTGTGGCGTACGCCAACCTGGGAAACCTCGACGCGGCGAGGACCGAGCGCGAGGCGCTCGTGCCGTTGCGTGACTCGGTCAAGGTGCGGTTTCTCGACAGCGTGGATTACCCGGCCACGGTGCTGCTCACGATCGCCGACGAGCTGCTGCTCGGTGAGATCGCGCTGGCCAAGGGCGACAACAACGCCGCCGTCGAGCACTTCACTCGCGCCGTACAAGCGCAGGATCAGCTGCCCTACATGGAGCCGCCGTTTTGGTACTACCCAACCCGGCAATCCCTCGGTCTGGCGCTGCTGCGGGCCGGGAAGCCTGCCAAGGCCGAGGCCGTGTACCGACGTGATCTGGACCAGTATCCACACAATGGCTGGTCGATGCTGGGGCTGCTGCAGAGCCTCGAGGCTCAGCACCGCGACAAAGAAGCCGCCGCCGTACGGACGATGTTCGAGCATGTCTGGTCGCAGGCCGACATCGAGCTCAGCGCCTCCCGCATCCAGGGGACCATGTAGAAGCTCAACAACTGTCGAGGTCGAGCGGCAAGGTCTCGCTCAGGTAGCTCGCGGTTCCCTCGGACAGGGTGAAGTCCTCCCAGCAACAAGTCCGCACGCCGTCGCCAAACCAACCGTGCGCCGCTTCATGCAGGTGGGCACGCCCACACCACGATCTGCGTGCCCGCCTCGGTCGCGCCGAGGTTTATGCGGGTGTAGTCGTCGACGGCCCACGCGAGCACGTAAGCCGGCGTCGCGGTGTCGACCTGTCGCGGGTACACGGCCGTCAGCCCCTCGGGCTGACCTTTCAGCTCGAGCTGGAAGGTCAGCCCGTCCGCGGGCTGCGGGTGACAGGGAAACAGCCGACCACACCCGTCGGGCCACAGCAGCGTCGACACGTTTGCCAGCCAGCCCATGCGGGCGTCGACGTCGGGGATCACATACTCGACGCGGACGCGCTCGAGCACGGACGAGGCCGGGAGCGCCAGATGCAGGCTCGTACCGTCGCGCTCGAACGGGAGCTGGGCGTCGATGCGATCGTCGTGCGCGCCGCCGGCTCGCTCGGCGCATGTCTCGGCGCTCCGCCATTGGAGCGGGTTCAGAGGTATACTCGGCTCGTCATGCCGAAGCCCGCCGAAGAGCCCCAGCGCTTCAGCTACGCCGACGTCCTGCGTTGGCCCGAGGGTGAGCGCTGGGAGCTGCACGAGGGCGTCGCCGTGGCGATGAGCCCGGCGCCGAGCGACTCATCAGCGGGTCGTGGGCGAGCTGTACCGACAGATCGCCAACTTCTTGATTGATCGGCCCTTTAAAGTGTTCGTTGGGCCCTTCGACGTGCGCCTGGGCCCGAGCGGCGCGGCGCCGGATCAGGTCGACACGGTGGTCCAGCCCGATCTCGCGGTCATCTGTGATCGAGCGGGCCTCGACGAGCATGGGTTTCAGGGTGGTCCGGACTGGGTGATCGAGGTGCTCAGCCCTTCGACGGCGGCGCGCGATCAGGTCACCAAGCTGCGCTACTACGAAACCCACGGGGTCAAGCACTACTGGCTGGTCCATCCGATCGAGCACGTGGTCACGGTCTACTCGCGCCCTGATTCGACCGCTCGGTTTGGGCGGCCGCAGGTCAGCGAGACCAAGGGTCAGCTCGCCTCGGGGATGTTCGACGGGCTCAGCATCGACTGGGAGCTGCTCCCCGCCTAGCGCACCTAGAACATGGGACAGGGGGTGTTCGAGCACTCGGGACCGCCGACGCCGCCGCAGATCTCCACGATCCCAGGCTCGGTCGCCGACTCCAGCGCGAGCACGTCGGCCCACGGCAACGACGCGTTATTGCGGACCACCAGCTTCGACAGCTCCGTGAGCGCCTCGAGCCCGTCGAGGCTGGTCAGGCTGCCGATCCACTCGAGCTCGAGCACGTTGACGCTCGCCAGGCTCGTGGCCTGACTGAGGTCGACCAAGCTCGCCTGCGCGTTTTGCTGGCAGTGGTCGTACTTCACCGCGAGGGTCTGGACGTCGATCAGGTTCTCGAGGCCGTCGAGGCTCGCGAGGTTGAGGTTGTCGTACAAGCGCAGGCTCTCGAGCCGCAAGAAGCCCTCGAGCCCGTCGAGGTCCGTCAGCGCTTGGTTGCCGTCGATCAACACCGAGGCGTGCTGCGAGGCGCAACAGTCCGAGAGCCCGCTCAGATCCACGAGCGACGAGTTGTCCTCGATCTCGATCGCTATCGCGTTGCCGGTGGTTGGCAGCGAAAACAGCGGCAGCCCGTCGAGGCTCGGCAACAGATCATTGTCGGCGACCTCGAGCGCGGTCGGGGCGATGTGATCCGGCAGGCCAGCGAGGCTGGTCATCCCGGCGTTCTTGCTGATCGTGATGTGGTCGACCGTGGCGAGCGACTCGAGACCGTGGAGGTCACCGAGGTTGTCGTTGCGTCGAACGTGCAGCCAGTCCACGCGCTCGAGCTGCTCGAGCCCCTCGAGGCTGGTCAGCGAGAAGTTGCCGGACACGTAGATCGTGCCACCGACCTCGCGCAAGTTGGCGAGCATGTCCAGGCTGATCAGCTGCGTGGTGGGGCCGATCGTCAGGTCGCCGAGCACCTGCTCGACGCAGTCGACCGACTGCGGAGCGGTGTCGTCGGAGATCATCAGGTCGCTGACGACCGACACGCAGGGGGCGGAACCAGTGTCGACGATGTTGCCGTCGTCATCGCTGTCGGGCTCGCCGTCCCCGTCACCCGAGTCGGGATCGCCGTCACCGTCGCCGAGCTCGTCTTCGCCGAACCCGATCCCATCGTCCTGCGGCGGCAATGTTCGGCCCTCGCAGCTAGCGAACAAGAGCACGAGCGGCCCCATCAGCAAGGTCCGCGCGCGCCGGGAGGTCGGCAGACCGGCCACGACGGCCCAACATAGCATGTCCACACACCGACTGGCCCTTCACCAAAGTCTTTTATGGGTGGTCCGCGCTCACCTTCATGTCGGTTGATCCCCCACTCGCCCGCCCGTGAACCAACGTGGAAACACGCCTGCGCGCCCGAATACCTGATAGATTCGCGGTGGAGCGTCGCCATGAAGCACATCATCTGGTCATCAACCTTCCTGATCGCGTGCCTGCTCGGGGCCTGCTCGTCCGAGAAAGACGTCACGTGCGACGTCACCTGGAAGGCCCAGGACGACAGCGAGCTCGGCCGCGGCGAGATTGTCTATGAGGGCCTCGACGACGTGGATGCGGGCCTCGAGATGTGCAAGGAGGACGAGATGGACCACGAGGATCGGCCCACCGACTCGGTCAGCTTCGCCTGTAGCTGCAGCACCTGAGCTGGGAGCTCAGTCGTTGGTGTCTAGCAGCCCCAGCGTGCGGGCTGTGTTGGAGGTCTCGACCTCGCCATGATCTGGGAGGGTGCCCAGCACCACGTCGCCGAGGTGCCGGGTGACCCCCATCCAATAGCGCTCATTCTTGAAATGGTGCAGCCGATGCAGCCGCCACTGCCGCTCGTAGACGCGGCCCTTGGGGCGGTAGCTGGTATGGGTCAAAAAGTGGATCCACTCGTAATAGGTAGCGATCCCGGCCGTGGCGATCATGGTCGTGGCCCACACGCCAGCGGTGGGCGCGAGCAGCCAGAACACCCCAGCCCCCAGCGCCAGCCCGAGCACCATGATCGGCAGCGGCATCAGCACGAAGCGCAGATCCCAGGGATCGCGATGGTGGAGCCGATGCATGCGGGCCGCGTGGTAGTCCCAGCGCATCCCCAGCAGCTGGCGCGGCCGGTGATGCAAGATGAACACGTGGATGATCCACTCCGCGAACGGGTGCAGCGCGAGCAACAGCGCGACCGGAACGAGGTCCCACCAGCCCCAGTCGCCGTGGCCGAGTAGGTACATTCGGTAGCCAACCCACGCGAGCAAGTGCAGGAGCAAGAACTTGGGCTGGAGCTCGCGCAGCCAGATGTTCAGGGCCTGCGCGAGGGTCAGATCGCGCGCCCTGGCATACATGGGCTGGTTCTTTACCCCCAGTCGAACGCGGCGCTTTTTCTCAGTCATGCTTTTGGTGCTCCAGACTGCAATTGGGCGAACAGGTCGATCGCGGCCAAGACCCCTTCGCTGCCGCGCTCGACGATCGACCCGGCGCAGGTGTGGGCGCGGGCGCCGTCTCGAGCTGCGACCGCGTCGACCAGTTGGGCGCAGGCGTGGACCTGGCGCAGCTCGTTGGCCAGCGCGATGACGAGGGCCCCGCGGATCTGCTCGTAGGTGTGGCGCAGCGTGTTGAAGGCCAGGCGATAGGCGATGTTGTCGGCGCCGGTGACCAGCTGCTCCCACAGCTCGAGCGACAGGCCCTGCAGCCGCTCGAGATCCTCGGGCTCGGCTGCCTCGCGCATACTCTGGACGACTGCGCGCAGCTGGGTGATCTGGTCGGGCGTGGCCCGCTGGGCGCAGAGCCGGGCGATGTCCGGGGCGAGCGCCGCGCGCATCTCCATGATCGCGCGCGCGACTTTTAGATCTGGCTGGCCGTCTGGGGAGAACAGCAACCGGGTGAGCAGATCGAGGCCACCGCTGCGCCGATAGTCGAGCACCACCGTGCCCCCGCCGTGGCGCTGCTCGATCAGCCCGGCCTGGACCAGCCGCTTGAGCGCCTCGCGCAGGGCGCCGCGGTTGACCCCGAGCGCCTTGCACAGATCCCGCTCCGACGGGAGCGGCTGGCCGGGCTCGATCCGACGGGCGAGGATCTGCGCGGCGAGTTGGTCGAAAACGGCGTCACACAGCGAACTGCGTACAACCGGCTCCAGCCCGAAGGTCATGTCACCGGCCCCTGCCCGAAGGTCATGTCACCTGATATCACCTGATGGAATGGTGGTCAACTGGTAAGACCAGTTGGTGCGCGCGCAGGCTTTTGTCACTCCGAGCTGCTAAAAGCTAATGTGGTCGAGGTCAGACAGCTGCAGCCGAAGAACTGGCTGCCCCTGGCGCTGCGGCATCGGCTCCGCCGGCTCGAGGCCAAGCTCCGCGGTGAGCCAGCGGTGCTGGTCTACACCCAGGGCTACCAGCACGAGATCCCGGGTGTCCCGATCGACGGACTCCGCGGCGAGCGGATCCTGGCGGCGCTCGTCCGCGAGGGTGTAGTCGGCCGCGAGGCGGTGGTGATCCCCGAGATCGCCCCGCTGACCAAGCTCGAGCGCGTGCATGCGCCGGACTACGTCGACAGCCTGACCACGCCCGAGGTGATCGAGGCGACCTTCGGCCTGTCGGTGCCGCCCGGGGTCGCCGCGCGGATCATCGAGCTACAGCGGCGCATGACCGGCGGCACCCTGCTCGCCGCGTGGGCCGCTCGGCGCCAGCACACGCTGGCGATCAACCTTGGCGGCGGGCTCCACCACGCCCACCGCGATCGCGGTCGGGGCTTTTGCCTGATCAACGACGTCGCCGTCGCGATCGCCGAGCTGCGCAGCCGCGGGATGCATGAGCCGATCGCGGTGATCGACCTGGACATTCACGACGGTGACGGCACCCGGGCGCTGTTCGCCGAGGATCCATCGGTGTGGACCTTCTCGATCCACAACGCCCACTGGGGCCCGACCGAAGCCGTGAGCTCGACGGCGATCGCCCTCGGCGACGGGGTCGGCGACGACCTCTACCTGGCCACCCTGCGCGCGGAGCTGGGCCCGGTGCTGGACCGCCACCGCCCGCACCTGGTGTTCTACCTGGCCGGCTGCGATCCCGCCCACGACGACGGCCTCGGCAACTGGAACATCAGCGACGCTGGCATGCTCGCGCGCGATCAGTATGTGATCACCCAGCTGCACAGGCGCGGCATCCATTCAATCGTGTGGCTGTTGGCGGGCGGCTACGGCAGCGACGCGTGGCGCCACAGCGCGGGCGGGCTGATCGCCGCGCTCGGCGGCCCGAGCCAGCCGCGGCTGCCCTCGACCCAGACGATCACCCTCGAGCGCTACCGTCACCTGGCCCAGGTCATCGATCCCCGCGAGCTCTCCGGCGTCGCGCCGGGCGAGCTGCAATTCGACGAGTCGGATCTGTTCGGTGCGGCCGCCGACAACGGGCTCTCGGGTCCCGGCAAGGTGCTGGGCTACTACACCCCGGCTGGGATCGAGCTTGCGCTCGAGCGCTACGGCCTGCTGCCGCGCCTGCGCAAGCTGGACTTCGAGCCCCGCATCGAGATCGCGCGGGATCCCGAGGCTGGCGACACCGTGCGGGTGTTTGGCGACGCCAGCGATGAGCTGCTGCTGATCGAGGTCCGGGTGTCCCGCGATCGCCTGACGATCCCCGGCATGGAGCTGCTGCGGATCGAGTGGATCTTGCTGCAGAACCCCCGCGCGAGCTGGTCGGCCGGCCGCGCACCGCTCCCCGGTCAGCGCCACCCCGGCCTGCGGATGTTCGACGACGTCGCGCTCTTGATGCTGGTCGTGTGCGAGCGCCTGAAGCTCGACGGGATCGTGGTCGTGCCCTCGCACTACCACGTGGCCGCGCACTATCACGGGCGCATGAAGTTCCTCGACCCCGTCGCCGAAGGTCGGTTTCGGGCGCTCCTCGAGCTGCTCGCTGGGCTCCCGCTCGCCGACGCCAGCAACGCCGTCGAGCATGGTCGCGTGCGCAACCCGGACGCCAGCGACCAGCGCGGCTACGAGCCCGCGCCGCTGATCCTGCCGTCGAGTCCAGCCCTGCGCCGACGGTTTGACAGCAGCTGGCAGCAGGCCGCGAGCAAGGCCGAGGCCGCCGCGCGCTTCGAGCTTGGTCCGCTCTAACGGTACTCGCCGGCTCGCTTGACGTACGCGCGCCACGAGAACGCGATCATCTCGCGATCCTTGTCGGTGCACTGTCGCAGCACCCGCATCGGGTTACCCGCGACGACGGTGCCAGCCTTGATGATCTTGCGAGGTGGCACCAGCGTGCCCGCGGCGACCAGCGCCCCCGACTCGACCACGGCGTTGTCGAGCAGCACCGCGCCCATGCCGATCAGGACGTCGTCGTGGATCGTGCAGCCGTGCAGCACGGCCATGTGACCCACCGTCACGCGATCGCCCACGCTGGTGTGCGACAGGCCCTCGGTGCAGTGGATCACGCTGTTGTCCTGGATCGAGGTCTGGCTGCCGATCAGGATCGGACCGTCGTCACCCCGCAAGGTCACGTTGGGCCAGATGCTCGACTCGGCGCCGACCTCGACGTCGCCGATCAACACGGCGGCCGCGTGAACGAACGCGCTCGGGTGAATCTGGGGGTGCTTGCCAGCGAAGGGCTCGATCATGGACAGCTCACGCTCACAGGCCCGGGATCAGCTTCAGGTACCAGGCCGCCGCCGCGCCGCCACCGGCGAGCAGCAGCACGATCATCACCCAGATCCCCGCGTTGCTCGAGGTCTCGCGCGGGGCCGGGCTGGGCAGCCGAGTCGCGGCGATCTGCGGCTCTTCGATCGCGGGCGGGTCCTCGGGCTCGGGCCGGGCCGGAGCCGCGCCTGCGCCCGAACCAGAACCAGAACCACCGGTTCGGATCGGCAGCGGTGACCGGCCAGCGCCGGATCCCAACATGGGCCCGACGCCCGCCGCGGGCAGCGGAGATGAAGACACGGACGACGAACCCAGCGGGGTCGAAGCGTCGGGTCCCATCAGCTCATCGAGCCCGTCGACCAGCGGCGCCGACGAGTCGAAGTCGTCTTCGAGCAGCGCGCGCGAGCCCGTGGCCTCGCCGGCCTCGCCCTCGCCGCTGTCCTCGTCGATCGAGCGGAAGTTGGCCAGCTCCTCGGCCATCAGCTGCTCGATCAGGTTGAGATCGGTCTTGGCCTTGACCTTGTCTTCGGCTTCCTTGCGCTCGCGCAGGTCGCCCATCAAGGTCGAGAGATCGCGGGCCGAGACCTTGAGCCGGTTCTCGAACAGGTACCCGAGCAGGGCGTCGGCGAAGTCCGCGGCGTTGCGGTAGCGATCGTTGACGTCGCGGGTCAGCGACTTGAGGATGATCCGCTCGAGCTCGGGCGAGACATCGGGGTTCTGCGCGCGAATACTGGGGATCTCTGCGGCGCGGACGGCCTCGACGGTCTGGTAGTCGGTGTCGCCCAGGAACAGCCGACGCATGGTCAGCATCTCGTAGGCGAGGATGCCGACCGCGAACACGTCGGTGCGTCCGTCGACCGGCTGGCCGTGCGCGGCCTCGGGCGACAGGTAGCTGAACTTGCCCTTGACCACGCCCGCGTCGGTCGACTCGAGCTGCGAGGTCGCCTTGGCCAGACCAAAGTCTGTCAGCTTGACCTCGCCGTTCCACGAGATCAGCAAGTTGGGCGGCGAGATGTCGCGGTGGACGACGTGCAGCGGCTCACCGGTGTCGGGATCGTTGAGATCGTGGGCGTACTGCAGGCCCTTGAGGGTCTCGTTGAGGATCCAGATGACCAGCGGCAGCGGGACCTTCTTGCCGCGCTCTTGCAGGTGCTCGAGCACCTGCTTGAGGGTCGTGCCCTCGACGTACTCCATCACGATGAAGTAGGTCTCGTCCGACTTACCGAGGTCGAAGACCGTGACGACGTTGGCGTGGTTGAAGTGCAGGCTCAGCCGCGCCTCGTCCAGGAACATGCGGACGAAGCGATCGTCCTTGAGCAGCCCCGGAAGGATGCGCTTGATCGCTACCTTCTTCTTGAACCCCGCGACCGAGACCGACTGGGCAACCCAGACCTCGGCCATGCCGCCAGCCGCGAGCCTGTAGAGTGGTTTGTAGTTCTGCGCCATGGGGCCGTCGCCGGCGGATTGTAACGTCGAAGCTCGCCCAACGCGGAATCGTTGGCGTTTTTACGCCCCGCCTCCGCGACAGACCCGGTCATGGGTTCAGTCCGGGCGCGGGCTGGGGCCGTGCCCTGCATGCCCTGCATGCCCTGCGCTGGGTGGGTCGTAGCGGTTGAGCACCAACTTGAGCACGCCCAGCCACATATCGGTCTCGATCGCCAGGAGCAGGCGCCGCTCGTCGTGTGTGACATACGCGCGAAAGCTGTACTTGCGCAGATCCTCGCGTACGGCCCCGTAGCGGTCGACCCACGACAAGGTGCCCTCGAGCAGGTGGATGTCGTCGGGCCCCACCCCGAGCCCCTGCGCGACGCTGGGCATCGGATCGAGCTTGGCCTTGCCGCGACCAATGACCTCGACCTTGAGCAGGACCTTGCCGTCCATCGCGTGGGCCGAGACCATCTCGCCCTCTGCGAGGTCCAGCGAGCGAACCCAGGCCATCGCCGAGAGCGGGTCAAAGGTGTCGCGCGGGACCTGGCGCGTCATCTTGGTGGTCTTCTCGTCCTTGGCGTCGGTGATCCGGATGCTGCCGCGGCCCTCGTACTCGATCTCCGTGACGCGCCGCCTGTAGCCCTTGCCGACCCCGAGCCCGCTGCGGTCGAGGATGTTGACACTGGAGATCACCGCGCCGTTGCCGGCATCGATCCAGGTGATCATCCGATCTTCCATGGACGCGAGCAGCGAGACCACGCCCGAAGTGACCGCCTGGCCCTCGAGTCGGTACTTTCCGCTTCCTTGCGGGGCATCACCCCGCGGATCTGCCTGATACTCGACGACCCCAGCTTCAGCGAGGCCCGCGGGATTGCCGGCGAAGTACACGTCGAACACGAACCGCTCGCCGACCCGGATCGCGGGGATGTATCCGGCGGGCACGGGCGCGGCTGGCAAGCGGCGGCGGCGATCGTCGAACTCGGGCTGACCGAGCGCCGACGACCAGCCGACCACCGGCTCGCGGCTGGGCTTGGGCTTGGCGTGGACCATGGGGCTATGCATGCGCGGGAGCCGGCTCGCGTCGCCCCGAGTCGAGCGACGCGGCTCGCTCCCGTCGATCGACCCGTTCTGCTCCGCCCGCGCGCGCGCTTCTTCTTGCGCTTGCCGGGCGATCTGGGTTTGGTCCCGCTTGGTCGGCGCCGCGGCCGATGCCGGCGCCCCCAGCGAGAGCGTGACGAGGACCGCGAGGGCAGCCGTGATCGCGCGCGTCGAGAACATCCCGGCAATGTTAGGATGTCCACCCGCTCGACGCTAAGCCGAGCGATCGACGCCTGTGATTCGGCTCGTCATCACTCAAGGGGACCCGGCGGGCATCGGCCCGGAGCTACTCCTGCGCACGGCCGACGCCGGGCTGTTGCGTGAACACGACACGGTCGTGGCCTGCCATGCGCAGCTGCGCGAGCTCGCGGCCGCGCTGGGTACGAGCTGGGCGCGGACGGGGCTGGCTCGGCTCGAGCCGCTGCTGGATCCACTAGGATCCCGCCCCGGCGCTCGGCTGGGTCAATTCGCGGCGCTCGAGCGGGGGGTCGATCTCGTGCTCGCCAAGTCCGACGACGACGACGACGGCGGGCGAGCGCGGCGTCCGGCGCTGGTGACCGCGCCGATCGACAAGGCGATCGCCAGCACCGAAGGGCTGCGCCACCCCGGCCACACCGAGTACCTGGCCGAGCGAGCGGGGACCGGCGAGTTCGCCATGCTCATGGCTGGGTCCACGATCAAGGTCGTGCTCGCCACGATCCACCTGCCGCTGCGCGACGTCGCCGCCCGGCTCGACGCGGCCGCGGTGATCCGCGCGGCCTCGCTGCTGGCCCGCGCGCTCACCCAGGACTTCGCCGTCGCCCAGCCGCGCGTGGGCGTGCTCGGGCTCAACCCTCACGCCGGCGAGCGCGGCCTACTTGGCGACGAGGAGCAGCGCGTGATCACGCCTGCGATCGAGGCGCTGCGCGAGTGGGCCAGCGGCGCTGGGATCCCCGCCAGCTTCGTCGGTCCGCTCCCGGCCGACACGGCGTTTCACCAGCACCAGGTCGGCCAGCTCGACGGCCTCGTGGCGATGTACCACGACCAGGGCCTGGGCCCGTTCAAGCTCGCGCACTTCCACGACGGCGTGAACGTGACCCTGGGCCTGCCGTTCGTGCGGACCTCGCCGGATCACGGGACCGCGAAGGACATCGCCGGGCGCGGGGTCGCCAACTTCACCAGCATGGCCGCGGCGATCGAGCTGGCCCGCGCGATGGCCAGCGGGCGCGAGGGGTCGCGGGCGGGCTCGTGAGCGTCCGTGATCATCTGCCGGCCGCCCCGCGATCGATCCGCATTCGTGGCGCCCGCACCCACAACCTGCGCGACGTCGACGTCGAGCTGCCCCGCGACGCGCTGATCGTGATCACCGGCCCCTCGGGCTCGGGCAAGAGCAGCCTCGCGTTCGACACGATCTTCGCCGAGGGCCAGCGCCGCTACGTCGAGAGCCTCAGCGCTTCTGCCCGGCAATTTCTGGCCCAGCTGCCCAAGCCCGACGTGGATCTGATCGAAGGCCTGAGCCCCACGATCGCGCTGCAGCAAGAGAACCGCGGCCGCAACCCACGCTCGACGGTCGGAACTACGACCGAGATCTACGACTTCTTGCGCCTGTTGTTCGCGCGGATCGGCGAGGTCTACAGCTGGCGCAGCGGCGAGCCGATGCGCCGTCACAGCGTCGAGGAGATGGTCGACGCGATCGAGGCGCTGCCGCCACGCAGCAAATTCTCCGTGATCGCTCCGGTCGCGCGCCGGGCTCCGGGGGATCATTGCGAGCTGCTCGAAGATCTGCGCCGCCAGGGGTTCGTGCGGGTTGCGATCGACGATCAGCTGCGCGATCTCGATGACGACATCACGCTCGATCCACTGGTCCGCCACGACATCGACGTCTACGTGGATCGCCTGGTGCTCAAGCCGGGGATCCGCTCGCGGCTGTCGGACTCGATCGAGGTCGCGCTGCGGCTGGCCGACGGCCGCGTGGAGATCCTCCCGCTCGACGGCGAGCCGCTGGTGTTCTGCGAGCACTTCACCGACTTCGAGCATGGTCTGAGCTACCCGCCGATCACCCCGGGGCTGTTCTCGTTCAACAGCCCCGACGGCGCGTGCCCGACCTGCGGCGGGCTCGGGCGCCGACGGATCTTCGACCCGCGTCGGCTGATCCCGGATCCGCACAAGAGCATCAAGGAGGGCGCGATCGCGGCCTTGGATCTGCGCGGGCACGCGGCGCTCGGCAAGCAGCTGGCCGCGGTCGCGGCCCACTACGAGATCGATCTGTACGCGCCGTGGGCCGAGCTCGACGAGCTGCATCAGATCACGCTGCTGCAGGGCAGCGGCGACCAGGTCATCCCCGCGCTCGCGACCCCGTCCAAGCGAGACAAACAAAAGTCCGGCCGCCCGCGGACCAAGCAAGCCGGCGGCGAGCCGTTTCCCGGCTTGATCCCCGTGCTCGAGCAGCGCCTGCGCGAGGCCGAGTCGCGGGCCGACGCCGATCCCGAGGCGGGGACCTTGGCCGAGCTCGAGCCGTTCATGAGCGAGGTTCGGTGTACGGACTGTGAGGGTCAGCGGCTGCGGATCGAGGCCCGCCACGTCAAGATCGGCGGGCGCAACATTCATGAGCTCGCGTCGATGCCGATCGACGCGCTGCACCGCTGCTTGACCGCGCTCGTCGAGCTCGACGTCGCCCACTCCGGCGAACAGACCGGCGACGCCCGGCAGGCCGAGCACGCCGAGATCGCCGCTGCGATCCTGGCTCAGGCGCTCGCGCGGCTGTCGGCGATGATCGAGCTGGGCCTGGCGTACCTGGACTGTGATCGCGCGACGATGACCCTGTCGGGCGGCGAGGCTCAGCGGATCCGGCTGGCCACCCAGATCGGCTCGGCGCTGGTCGGCGTCACCTACGTGCTCGATGAGCCCAGCATCGGTCTGCACCAACGCGACAACGCGCGCCTGATCGCAATGCTCGAGCGGCTGCGGGATCTCGGCAACACGGTGATCGTCGTCGAGCACGACGCTGACACGATCCGCGCGGCCGAGTACGTCGTCGACATGGGCCCGGGCGCGGGGGTGCTCGGCGGCGAGGTGGTGTTCGCGGGTGACGTCCCGGCGCTGCTCGAGGATCGCAAGTCGCGGACGGCGGCGTATCTGTCGGGGCGGGCCCGGATCGAGCGGCCGGCACCCCGCGAGGCGCCCGATGGGTGGATCGAGATCATCGGGGCCCGCGGGCACAACCTGCGCGACGTCAGCGTTAAAATTCCGCTGGGGCACATGACCTGCGTGACAGGGGTCAGCGGCTCGGGAAAGTCCAGCTTGATCGTCGACACGCTGCTGCCCGAGGCCCTGCGCCGGCTCAACCGCGCGAACACGTGGGGGCTCGAGCATGACGCGATTCGCAACCTCGAGCGCTGTGATCGGGTCGTCGCTGTCGATCAGTCGCCGATCGGCCGATCACCGCGCAGCAACCCTGCCACCTATACCGGCGTGTTCACGGAGCTGCGCAACCTCTATGCCCAGACCAACGAGGCGCGGGTGCGAGGGTTTACCGCCTCGCGGTTCTCGTTCAACGTGAAGGGCGGCCGCTGCGAGCACTGCCACGGCGAGGGCCTGCGCCGGATCGAGATGCACTTCTTGGCCGACGTGTGGGTGACCTGCCGGGTCTGCGAGGGGCGCCGCTATGAACGTGAGACGCTGTCGATCACGTATCGGGGCAAGAACATCGCGCAGGCGCTGGACATGCCGATCGCCGAGGCCGCCGAGTTCTTCGCCAATCATGCTGGGCTGCGCAGCAAGCTCGAGGTCCTGCGCGACGTCGGGCTCGGGTACATGACGCTCGGGCAGCCCGCGACGACGTTGTCGGGTGGTGAGGCGCAGCGCATCAAGCTCGCGCGGGAGCTCGCTCGGCGCCGGAGTGGGCGGCTCGCTGGCGGGGGCGCGCCGAGTTCTCTGTATATCCTCGATGAGCCGACGACTGGGCTGCACTTTGATGATGTTCGCAAGCTGCTTGAGGTGCTCGAGCGGTTGGTCGACGAGGGGAATACCGTGGTCGTGATTGAGCACGATCTGGACGTGATCAAGTGTGCGGACTGGGTGATCGACGTGGGGCCGGAGGGCGGTGATCAGGGCGGGCGCGTGATCGCGAGCGGGCCGCCTGAGCTGATCGCGAAGCACAAAGACAGCGTCACCGGGCGATGGCTGGCCGCTAGGGAGTGATGCACACGCCGACGTGCTCGTAGCCGGGTGGGGCCATGTCGTCCTCGAAGAACGGGACGCAGCTGGTGCCGGGGAGTGCGTCGCACTCGGCGTCGCCGAACAGGTCACAGTAGGGCGTGCAGCAGTTGGGTCCGTCGCAGCTCGGGAGCACCGTTGCGTCCGCGCACAGTAGGCCGGGCTCGCAGTCGTTGAGGAAGCCGCACGCGCCACCGATCGGGATGTCTTGGGTCGTGAACACGCACATGAACTCGGCGCCGGCCCAGTAGCAGCCGTGTTCGTCCGCGCAGTCTTGTAGCAGGGGATCGCAGGTCCATATGCACAGCGCGATCGTCCCGTCGGAGGTCAACGGGCAGGTGGTGCCCTCGGGGCACATCGGGTGCTCGGGGTCGCCCTCGCAAAACCAGTGGCAGACGCCGGTCCACTCGCCGTCGGCTTGTTCGAGCTGCCAGCAGGCGGTGTTGGTGTCGCAGTCGTCGGTTGCCTCGACGGGGCCGTCGTAGGTGCACGGCTCGCCGGCTGCTTGGTCGCCCTGGACGGGCACGCACTTGTGGTCGTCCCACCAACGACCGGTGCTGGCGTAGGGGACACATTTTTCGCCCTCGGGGCAGTCTTGGGCGAAGGGGTCGCAGTCGTTGCTCCACCAGCCGTCTTCGCCGCTGTCGACGAACAGGTTGTCGCTGGTGGTCGTGGTGGTTTCTGTGTCGGCGCTGGTTGCTTCGGTCGATGAGATGGTGGTCGGCGCGGTGCTCGTGTCGGCGTTGGTTGTGGTTTCGCTTGGGCCTTCGGCCTCGCTGTTGAGGCCGGGCGGGCCGCACGCGATGGGGGTCAGCGTGAGGAGGAGGAGGACGATCAGTGGCGAGCGGACGTGCATGATGCCGGACCGACGTGCGGTGGACCAATACTACTTATTCTTTGATAAATTATATAACTAATCCTCATGGCTGAACAAAAAAGTAGGTACAGGACCTTCGGGCAGGGCACCTGCTCGGGTCGAACTACCTGAGCAAAAAAGCAGGTACACGACCTTCGGGCAGGGTACCTGCGCAGAAGATTAGGTACAGGACCTTCGGGCAGGGCACCCGTGAACATTAAAGCAGGTACACAACCTTCGGGCAGGGGTCACGTTGGCTATGGTGCAAACCATAGCTGAGCCGCACACCGACCCGCCTGGCACACACATCCGCCGTTGCAGTCCATCGTCCCCGCCCGGCAATCCATCGTGCAAGTGCTCGCCGAACAGTCCGGCGCATCAACCAGCGCGACGCAAGTCGTCGGATGGCAACACGACGACGCGACGCAGTCGGCATCGCTCTGACAAGCAACGTCCGTCTCCACGATCTTCGTCGTCCCAGGCTCGCCGCCCTCCAACCCCGACTCGGACCCCCCCGCCGAATCCTCGCCAGGCACCGGCGACGGCGTCGCCCCGGGCTCTTCCACGACGACCGTCGGCCCGCCGGGCTCAGCCGCCGGCTGCCGATCTTTCTCGCACGCAGCCAAGCCCAAGCTCAGCCCGAGCGCGAGCATGACCGCGCCAAGCTGCTTCATTGCACGGCTGCGGGCGCGGCCGCTTCGGGCTTGACGTCGCCGGTCGAGACGATGACGTACACGATTCCGAACCCGGCAACGACGAGCAGCAGCACCATCGCCAAGATCGGGTTGGGGTTGAGCTCGATGGTGGGGTCGAACTTCACGGACATTGCCGGCGAGTGTAACGAAGGCACGAGAAAGCAAAAGTCCCCGCCAGCTCACGCGCTGGGGAGATACCGCGGGATCAGCACAGCACAGGATCCCGTGGTCCCCAACACCACCCGCGAGCCCAGAAAAAATAGTCGACAAAACTCTGCAAATCACGCCCGGCGCCGGCCGACATCCCCCAGGCATGAGCCGCTGTATGACCGACCGCCTGCCCCGCGAGACTGATCCCCACCTGCGCCTGGCCCTCGAGTTCGACGACGGTCGCACGCGATCGCTGCCGCACAGCGAACCGCTGCTGATCGGCTCGGCCGAGGACTGCCAGGTGCGCATCAGCGATCGCTTCGCCAGCTTCCGCCACGCGCGGATCGTCCACACCCCGAAGGGCTACCTCATCGAGGATCTGGGCTCCACCAACGGCACCCTGGTCGACGGCGTGCCGATCACCAGCGCGATCCTCGAGCCAGGCATGAGCGTCGAGATCGGGCGGGTCCGCCTGGCGATCACACGCATCGACAAGCCCGTCGACGAAGCCCGTCCTCGCCGCGCGCGGGGCGGTCCACGCGGCGGGCTGACCACCGCGCCGATCGTGCCGATCCACCCCGACAAGCCCACGCACCGGCTGATCGGCCGCTCGCAGGCCATGAAGACGTTGCGCCGCGAGCTGGAAAAGCTCGCGCTGCTGCCCTTACCCGTGCTGCTGCGCGGTGAGACCGGGACTGGCAAAGAGCTGGCCGCGCGCACCCTCCACGACTTCGGCACCCTCCCCGACACGCCCTTCGTCGCGATCAACTGTGGCGCGATCCCAAGCGGCCTGTTCGAGTCGGAGCTGTTTGGCCACCAACGCGGGGCGTTCACCGGGGCGCACCGTGACCACGCCGGGGTGTTTGTCCGCGCTGGCCACGGCACGGTGTTCCTCGACGAGGTCGCCGAGCTCCCCGCTCACGCGCAGGCCAAGCTGTTGCGCGTGCTCGAGACCCGCCGCCTCACACCGGTCGGCGCAGAGCACGAGATCGAGATCGACTGCCACATCATCGCCGCGACCCATCGGGATCTCGCTGCGATGGTCGCCGACGGCGAGTTTCGCGAGGATCTCTACCACCGCCTCGGCGTCGTGCAGCTCGAGCTGCCCCCGCTCCGACGTCGACGCGCCGACATCCCCGTGCTGCTCGAGCACTTCATCGACCTGGCCTCGGCCGAGCTCGGCCAGGAGGTCGTGGTCTCGCAAGCCGCCGTCGCCGAAGCGCTGGTTCACACCTGGCCGGGCAATGTCCGAGCCCTGCGCAACGCGGTGCTGCGCGCGGCCGCCCTGAGCGAGGGTCCGATCACCGCCGCCGAGCTGATCCCGCGGATCGACGTGCCGAGGGCTCGCGGTGATCAGATCTCGCTGCCCCGGGGCACCTACGCGCACATGCACGCGGCGCTGCTCCAGAAGGTCGTCGCCGAAGAGGGCAGCATCCGCAGGGCCGCGCGCATTCTCGACGTCCCGCGCAGCACCCTCAGCGCATGGATGCGCCGGCTCGACCCCGGGGAGCCGCTCCAGTGTCAGTCGGCGTGAGTCCGACCACGGCGAGCCGCTCCCTCGCGCCCGCAGCTTGCGAATGGTGTGCTAGTAGCCGCCAATGGATTGACCATGTGACGACGCAAGAACGGCGCGCTTGATCCGCGTCGCTGTGGGGGCAATAGTCCGACACGAGCTTCCAACACGAGATCCAACACCACCAAGAGGATGCCCAGATGCCGTTCGAACTACCCCAACTCCCCTATGCAAAAGATGCGCTCGCCCCTCACATGAGCGAGGAGACCCTCAACTACCACTACGGCAAGCACCACGCCGGGTACGTCGCCAAGCTCAACGCCGCGATCGAAGGCACCGCGTGGGCCGACAAGTCGCTCGAAGAGATCATCCGCGGCTCCGACGGCGGCGTGTTCAACAACGCCGCTCAGGTCTGGAACCACACCTTCTTCTGGAACTGCCTGTCGCCCAACGGCGGCGGCAAGCCATCCGGCGAGCTCGCCAAGGCGATCGACAGCGCGTTCGGCTCCTACGACGACTTCAAGGCCAAGTTCAGCGCCGCGTGTGCGGGCCAGTTCGGCTCGGGCTGGGGCTGGCTGGTCAAGGGCGGCAAGGGGCTCGAGATCATGACGACCGGCAACGCCGACACCCCGATCAAGCACGGCCAGACCGCGCTGTTGACCATCGACGTGTGGGAGCACGCCTACTACATCGACTACCGCAACGATCGCGCCAAGTTCATCGGCGTGGTCATGGACAACCTGGTCAACTGGGACTTCGTCTCCCGCAACTTCGGCTGAGCTTCGTCGCTGTAGCCACGCAAGCAAGGGGACCCTCGCGGGTCCCTTTTGCGTGTCTGGCGTGCGTGTCTGGCTTGGGCGTCCGCGAGCAGGGCCGCAGCCTTGCTATCATGTCGCCGATGATCGAGCTCACCGAGGCTCAGCGTGCTCACATCGCGGCCGATCTGCGTCGCCGACTTCGCAGCTGCGTACCGTGGAACCGCAAGCTGGTGTGGGCGCCCGAGCTCAACATCCAGGCCCACACCTACCCGACCGTCAACCTGTTCGCGGAGGTCAAGCCATCCTCGCGCGGGGTCGAGGAGCTGCGCGAGGGCGAGTACGTCGACTCGGAGGGCGGCCGGTTTCGCTACGCCGTTCGGCTTCACCGTCGGGGCGCGCCGCTCGAGACCTGGTGGGGCCGCAAGACCGGCACGGTGGTGTTCGACGGTGACATCGAGATCCCGATCCTGTTCGAGCGCCAGGGGCCGGGGCTGCCGTTTCGAACATTCCCGTGGATGAGCCTGACCCCCGCCGAGATGTTGACGCTGCGCCCGGGCACCAAGCTCGCCAAGGGCAAGGTCGTGATCGCCGGGCTCGGGCTCGCGCACCAGTTGATCGAGGTCAGCAAGCGCCGCGCGGTCACGGAGATCACCGTCGTGGAGCGCTCGCGCGAGCTGGTCGAGCTGATCATGCCCCGGGCCATGGCCGTGCTCGCCGAGCAAGGCCGCGAGCAAGTCCGGGTCACCGGCGGCGACGCGTTCGCGCTGCTCCCCACGCTGCAGGCCGACGTCGCGCTGGTGGACGTGTTTCCGGCCTACGGCGACAACCGCGTGGCCATGGCTGATCTGCGCAAGCGGTGTACCGGCATCACCCGAATGTGGGACTGGGGCGCCTCAGATCTTTTATAGACCCCCACAGAGACTTTGGCACTTCGCCGACTGCAGCCGCTGGCGCGTCTGGTCGCTTCGCTCCTCGGGGCCGCTTGTTCGCATCCGCATGTGTGGCCCCCTGGAAGGGGGCTTGGTATGACCCCCACAGGCGGCTTCGCACTTCGCGGTCACTCGCTTCGCTCGCTCCCATCGGGCTGACTGTTTGCGACCGCATGTGTGGCCCCCTGGAAGGGGGCTCGGCTCGTCTTCGACCTACACATACGCTTCGCCGGGTCCCTGGAAGGGGGCTCGGCTCGTCTTCGACCCACAGATACGCTTCGCCCGGGCCCCTTTCCGGGGGCTCGTCTTCGACCCACAGATACGCTTCGCCGGGCCCCCTTGTCGGGGGCTCTCGACGCAGTTGCGGTGGTGGGATCAGGTGCGCTTCTTGTTGTTGACGGTGAACGTGGGGTCGTGGAACAGGCCCGGGATCTGAACGGTGATGTTGACATCCGTCTTGGTGCCGAGCGCTGGCATCGCCAGCGACGACGACGCCCAGTTGGGCGTACCCGTCTGCTGCGTCCAGGTCAGCCCTTGATCGGAGGTCACACCGATGATGGTCGTGCCGCTCGCGGGCGAGAGGGTGATGATCACGTCGCTGGTGGCTGGCTGGTCGAAGTAGGTGACGTCTGGAGGCGTCAGGGCTTGGGTCGAAGCGTCGTAGGTGGTGGAGGCCTGCTGTGTGGCTTGGACGTAGACTGCTTGTAGTTTGGACATGTCTGCTCGCTGGTTGTGTGGGTAACCGTCGACCCGTGGCCGATTGTAATCAAATGGCGCTCCAGTACCCGGAGGTGCCTGCAAGCGGATCAGAAGCCTGACCCGAGCTGCAAACTCTCGAGCCAGTCGGTCACCACACCGACATCCTCGGTCTGCCCGAGCGCCTCATACTCGTCGCGGGCGACCTGGGCGAGCGCGCGTGCGCGTTCGCTGTCACGCGCCCCCAGAGCGCGCGCGAGCGCGAAGCGGGTCGCGGCTTGCTCGAGCGGCTCTTGCCCATGACGCTCGTGGATGTCGAGCGCACGCTCGAGCAGCGGGGCCGCGTCGTCGGGGGTCCCGGCCTCGAGCAGCGCGAGCCCGCGACCCTTGAGCGGCAACGCGAGCTGGGGACGCGACTGCTCGCCATCACCCCAGGACAGCGGCTCGAGGATCTTCAGCGCGCGCGCGAACGACTCCGAGGCTTCGAGCGAGCGACCGAGCGCGAGCTGGGACTCGCCGATGTTGCTGTGTAGCTGCCCGACCTCCTCGTGGTGCTCGCCCAGACTCCGCGAGGTGATCACCAACGCCCGCTGATACGCCTCGAGCGAGCCCTGGTAGTCACCCTCGAAGAAGCGAAACACCCCCAGCGCGTTGAGCAAGCGTCCGGTCTCTTGGTGGTTCGGCCCCAGCGTCCGCAGATAGATCGGCTCGATCGCCTCGCACAGCGCTCGGCCGCGGCCGAGCTCGCCCTGCTGCAGCGCCAGCTTGGCCACCGCGAAGTCGACATCGGCGACGGCCCGCGATTGCTCGCCCCAGATCGCCACGCTGAGCCCCCGCGCTCGCTCGAGGTGCGCCGTGGCACGCTCGGTCTCACCGGTGTCGAGCGCCAGCAGCCCGCGATTGAACTCGATTTTCGCGCTGTCGGGTCCATCCTCGCCCCACCGCCCGATCACATGCGCGGCCGCCTGGTCATACACTTGCCCGGCGCGTTGGTCATCGCCAGCCTTGCGCAGGGTGTTGGCCAGCCCGATCAGGATCTGAGTGAGATCGGGCTCGCCCGCGGTCTCGGCCAGGTCGAGGGCGCGCTCATAGGCGAGGATCGCCTCGTCGTAGTGGCCCTGCGCGTCGCTGACAGAGGCGCGCGCGCTCTCGATCTCGATCCAGCGCTGATCCTGTGGCGCACCGACCCGTCGCAGCGCGAGCGCGGCCTCGTCGACGAGCAGCTGCTCGGCCTCGGGCACGGTCCAGGCGCCCGCGAGCTGGTGCGCCAGCTCGACGCGCAGATCGGCCTCGATGTCCGTGAGCCCCAGCTCTGCCGCACGACCGATCGCCGCCTGCAGCCGCTTCGCCACCGCTTTGGGCTCGCCGGCCAGCGCCTCGTTCTGCGCGAGCAGTGCCTCGACCCCGAGCGCGAGCGGAGCGTGCTGGGCCGCGGCCGGGCTGACCTCGAGCTCGGCGCAGATCTCCAGCGCCCCCTCGCGGTCGCCCGAGATCAACCGCACCCGCGCGTCGGCGAGCCGCTCGAACCCAGCGAGCACGGCCGCCGCCGCGTCGGGATCGCTCGGCAGCGCGGCCGCGTCGTCGAGGTGCGCGAGATCGCAGCGCCCGAGATCAGGCAGCTGCCCGAGCAGCGCGGTCGCGTCGGCGACGGCCGCCTCGGCGGTGATGAAGCGCTGAACGACGGCGTTGAACTCACGACGTTGCCGCTCGAGGCACCCGCTGCGCCGATCCAGCAGCTCACCCGACTGCACTCCCCGGACGTGGGTCGCCTCGCACGCGTCACGCTGGGCGGCCACAAACCGCTCGCCCCACCGGTCGAACTCGGCGCTCACGACCTTCGCTGTCGCGTCTGCGCTCGCCAGCTTGCTGGCCCCCAGCGCCGCGCGGAGCTGCTCGCGGCGCCCGTCGTCCCAGCTGCCCGCCAGCGCGTCGGCGTTGATCGAGCACCGCGCGGGCGCGTCTGTGTCTGCGACCGTGACCCCGAGCGCGACCCCGAGCCCCAGCACCACCACGGCGACCGAGCCCCACGCCCACCCACGCTGCGGCGTCGCGGCCGTGTGCAGCTGCTCGAGCAGCGCCGACATGCTCGGCCAGCGCTGGGCGGGATCCACCGTCAGCCCGCGCAACAGGGCATCCGACACGCGGCGCGGGACCTTCGTGTCGCGCGGGATCGGGCGGATCTCGCCGGCCAGGATCGCCCGCGACAGCGCGCCGAGGGTCTTGCCGCTGAACGGGCGCTGGCCAAACAGGCACTCGAAGGCGGTCACACAAAACGAGAACTGATCGCTGAGCACGTCGGCGCGCTGGCCCTCGTGCTGCTCGGGTGCCATGTACGCGGGCGTGCCGAGCAGGCTGCCCTGCACGGTCACCGAGCGATCCAGCATCCCGCGGGTGTCGCTCGAGCCCGAGCCCCACGTGACCTCTTCCTCGTCGTTGCTGAGCTCGATGCTGCTGAGCGGGCTGGCCCCGATCCCGCGCGCGAGCCCAAAGTCGAGCACGCGCGGGCGCGCGTCGGGGCCGATCATCACGTTGGCGGGCTTGAAGTCGCGGTGGACGAGGCCGGCTCGGTGCGCGGCCTCGAGCCCGCGACCGCACTCGATCAACACCGCGAGCACCGCTCGCCAGTCTGGCGCGCTCGGGTACCACTCCCGCAGCGTCACGCCCTCGACGTACTCCATCGCCAGCCACAGGCGGCCGGCCCCACCACCGGTCTCGACGCCGGCTTCACCCCCGGTGTCGACGCCGGCCTCATAGATCGGCACGACGTTCGGGTGCGAGACGCGGGCCTGCGCCTGGGCCTCGCGCAGCAGCCGAACGTGGGCCTTCTCGCTGGCGTTGCGCAGCAGCTTGAGGGCCACCCGACGGGCCAGCTGCTCGTCCCACGCGGCGTAGACCTGGCCCATCCCGCCCGCGCCGATCTGCTCGAGCAACACGAAGCGATCGACGTGGACCCCAGGCTCCTCGGAGCCGAACATCCGCGACCGCAAGCGGCGACGCACCAGCTCGCGCTCGAGGGTGTCTTGGGGCACCTCGGGGACCTGCTCGGCGATCGACTCCGGGTTGGTCGTCATGTGTTGCCGCCGAGTCCGGACCCGCGCCGCCGAGGACTTGACGACGCAGGTCATGGTCTCATCCAACAAGTCATCATCAAACAGCCCGGCGACGCGATCGGTCGCGTCCGCCCGCGATCGCTCGGGGCTCGAAGCCTCATGAATGGATCCTCGCTGTGGCATGCACCCCGTCGACGGGTAGTGCCGCGCGGCCGCCGAGACGACACAAATACCCCGTAGAACGCTGATATCCGAGCAATTCGTGGTCCCGAGCGAGCGAGCCGCGGGCGGTTTTGGTATCGTGCGCCCGTGCACACGGACGCCGAGCTCCTCGCAGCGTGGGCAGCCGGTGACACGCTGTCCGGCAGCCGGCTGTTCGATCGTCACTACAGCTCGGTCTATCGGTTCTTCGCGAACAAGCTCCCGGGTCCGTCCGAGATCGAAGACCTCGTGCAGCAGACCTTCATGGCCTGCATCGAGTCTCGCGCGCGCTACCGCGGGGATGCCAGCTTCCGCACCTTCTTGTTCGGCATCGCCCGCAACATCCTGCTCCGCTACCTTCGCGACGCTCGCAAGCACAGCGTCGACGTGGCCTCGACCTCGCTCGCCGACTGTGGGCTCGGAGTCACCTCGGTCTTGCACCTGCGCCGCGAGCAGCAGCTACTGTTGACGGCTCTTCGCCACATCCCGATCGACTCGCAGGTCGTGCTCGAGATGAGCTACTGGGAGCAGATGCCAGCGCGTGAGATCGGTGAGGCGCTCAACGAGAGTGAGGCCGCGATCCGAGGGCGGCTGCGCAAGGCCAAGCTCGAGCTGCGCGGCGCCGTAGAGGGCCTGGCCCGCACCCGCTCGGAGCTCGACTCGACCCTCGACGGGCTCGAGCAGTGGGCCGAGGGCGTCCGCGCGTTCTGGGACGCGAGGTGATCACGGGTCATGCTGGTCATCGCTCGCACGCTCTAAATGTTGATGTCGAACACGCCCGCGAAGCCGTCCTCGTGCGGCTCGAGGCAGATCGTGCGCGCCGGCTCGGCCCATGGATCTTCCTCGAGGTAGGGGTCGCCCTGAAAGTACAGCTGGGTGGTGAGCTGCTCGGCGCCGTCGCGCCAGATCTTCAGGTGAATGTGGGCAGGCCGCAGCGTGCCCGCGTTGGGGTAGCGACCGGGGATCAGGGTGGTGAAGGCGTAGCGACCGTCGGCGTCGCTCCGGACCCAGCCGCGGTAGTTGTGGGTCGCGCTGTTGTCGTAGGCGCCCGAGGGATCGGCGTGCCAGATCTCGATGATCACGCTGGCGAGGGGTGCACACGCCGCGTCGCTGACCAGGCCCGAGAGCGCCAGCGCGACGCCGGCTTCGCCGAGCGTGTCGAGGTTGCTGCGCTCGGGTGAGTCCGGCAGGTAGAACGGGCCCTCGATGTCGGCCGGCGTGAGCTCGCAGCCGCCGCCGGGGCTGGGCGGCGCGCAGGTCTGGCCGAGGATCGGATCGACTGGACCGCCGTGGTCGCCCGAGTCGACCCGCGCCGCGGGCACGCCGGTCTCACCGCAGGCGAACGCGGCGGCGCCGAGCGTGGTCAGCCCAACGAAGGCGCGCCGGGACATTCCGGGAGGTGTCGGGCTCGGCTCGGCGCTCATGCGATCCCCAGGGTACCGCTATCCGCGGCTCGCAACGTCGACGGCTTGGCGATAAGCTGCCGCCCCATGGACACCGACGACGAGACCCGCACCCAGATCGAGGCTGCCGTGTTCCGTCGCCTCGTCGCGCACCTGCAAGAGCGCAACGACGTGCAGAACATCGACATCATGAACCTCGTCGGCTTCTGCCGAAACTGCCTGGCTAAGTGGTACCGGGCCGCGGCCGAGGACGCCGGCCTCCCGCTCGATCTCGAGCAGGCCCGCGAGCAGGTCTACGGCATGCCCTACGAGGACTGGAAGGCGCAGCACCAGGTTGGGCCCAAGCTCCCGCACCCGCCCTCGTCCAAGCAGGGCTGATTCATGCCGACCTGGGCGCAGACGATCACGATCGCCAGCTCGGGCCGGGCGACCCACGATATTACCGCCCGAGTCCAGCGCGCGGTCGGCATGTCGGGGATCCGCTTCGGCCTGTGTAACGTGTTCATTCACCACACCTCGGCCTCGCTGATCGTGTGCGAGAACGCCGACCCCGAGGTCCGCAACGATCTCGAGCGCTTCATGGCCAAGCTCGCGCCCGACGGCGACCCCATGTTCGCGCATGTCGACGAGGGCGAGGACGACATGCCAGCCCACGTCCGCAGCGTGCTGACCCAGACCGCGATCACCTTCCCCGTGACCCAGGGCAAGCTCCCGCTCGGGACCTGGCAAGGCATCTATATGTGGGAGCATCGCCACGCCGCCCACGGTCGCCGCGTCACGATCACCGTGCAGGGCGAGACCCGCGACCCGGACGACCGCGCGTGACCACCACTCAACCCAACTCAACGGCCGGTCAATCCCCGCTGGCGAGCAAGCGCCTGCGTCGGATCATGGGCAAGACCATCGCCGACTATCAGCTGCTCGCCTCCGGCGACCACCTCATGGTTGCGATCTCTGGCGGCAAAGACAGCTACACCCTGCTCGAGCTGCTCGCCCAGCTCCGGGCTCGCGCCCCCATCGAGTTTCGGCTCACGGCGGTCCACCTCGACCAGGTCCAGCCCGGCTACGACGGCGCGCCTCTGCGACGCTGGCTCGAGCGCTCGGGGATCCCGTTCGAGATCCTGCGCGAGGACACCTACTCGACGGTCATCGACGTCACGCCGGCCGGCAAGGCCTTCTGCGCCGCGTGCTCGCGCCTGCGCCGGGGCGTGCTGTACACCAACGCCGAACGGCTCGGCTGCAACAAGATCGCGCTGGGTCACCACCGCGACGACGCGCTCGAGACCCTGCTCCTCAACCTATTCTACACCGGCAAGCTGCAGGCGATGCCGGCCAAGTACACGACCGACGATCAGCGCTTCGAGGTCATCCGCCCGCTGATCGAGTGCGCCGAGACAGACATCATCGAGCACGCCAATTGGGCCAGCTATCCGATCTTGCCCTGCAACCTGTGCGGCTCGCAAGACGGCCTGCGCCGCGAGCAAATGCGCGGGCTCATCGAGACCCTGGAGGCCGACAACCCCCACGTGCGCGCGAGCATGCTCAACGCGATTCGCAATGTTCGGCCCACGCACTTGTTGGACCGCAAGCTGTCCGATTACCGCGATTCAACCGCGGCACAAGCGGGTGACGCAGGCCTGATCACCCTGCGTCTTCCCCGATAGCGCGCGACTCGCTCAATACCGCGACCTGCTCGCCCTGAATGTCCAATACCTGCACGGGGCCGCCGTAGTAGTTGGCCATGCCCACGTCGATCATCCAGACCCGCTCGTCGCAAGCCGAGACGACGCCCTCCGTGTGCACGGTATGCCCGACCACCATGCGCTGGACGCCAATGATCTTCAATGCTTGCCCGAGCTGCTCGCAGTCGGCTTGGTCGGGCCCGTCGGAGTAGCGCCGCGTCCACACCGGGCCGTCCGAGTCCACCACCGCGGCAGGCGGCTCTGCGCGCTCGCCCGCGAGCCATTGCCGCGACTCGTTGTTGATGGTCTCGATCTGGCCCGCCCAGGTCGGCGTCACGCCGCCGTGCACGAACACGCTGTCGCCGACCACGACGATGGTGTTGCGCTTGGCCAGCTCCTTGGCCCATGGCTGCCCGGGCCAGAACGCGGCCACCCGCGCCCGGGCCTGCTCGGGCGCCTGCGCCATGATCTTGGCGAGCTCCGGCCGCGCGGTGTCGACCCCCGGCGCGTCCTCGAAGTCGGCGAAGCCACCCGGCGTCACGTAGCGCAGATCCCCGAGGGCGTTCATGAATTCGTGGTTGCCGTTGAGCAGGTGCACCGCGCCACCGGCCGCCGCCGCCTCGCGCTGAACCTTGGCGAGGAGCTCGAGGATCGCCTGCTCGTCGTCGCCGCGATCGAGCTGATCGCCGGTCTGGACCACCACCAGCTCGCCGCCGATCCAGTGATCCCCCTGGTCGATCGCCCCGGCCAGCCGCAGCGCCCGGCGGGTCGCCGCGATGTCACCATGCAGATCACCGACCGCGACCAGGCGCGCGGGCGCGGGGTAGCGATCGCTGGTCACGGGCAGCTCGCCGGGCTCGATCGCAAGCTCACCAGCAGGTCGAGCGGCGGGCTCGGTCGCCGCTGCCGCCGGCTCACCCGCGCTTGGCTCGGCCGCTGCCGATGCCGGCGCTGCATCGTGCTGCTCGTGGGCCGGGGGCGGGGCGAGCCGCTCGCAGCCCACACCCAGCGGCAAACTCAGTGACACCACCAGAGACAACGATCGATATGAATTCATCAGTAACCCGTGGGCTCACCAGCTTGGGGATTGGCGCGACCCGCCTCGCGCTCGCGCTGGGCGAGCGCCTCGACGGTGAAGCGGGTGGTCGGCTCGAGCTCGAGTCGGCGATACGAGATCTCCTCGTCGCTGTCTTCGCAGATCCCGTAGCTACCGTCCCGCATGCGCTCGAGCGCGGCTTCAATCTCGCTGATCCGCGCGCGATCGCGGCCAAGCAGCGAATTGGTCCGGAACCGACCGGCCTCCTCGGCCGCCGCGTCCTCGATGTCGCCCGGCTCGGCGGTGGGCGTGTCGGCGAGCTCGCTGGCCTCGGCGATCAACCGCGAGCTCAGCTGCGCGAGCTCGGTCTCGAGCTTGGCTCGCAAGCTGGCCAGCTGGGCTGCAGTGAGGTGGTCCATCGTGGGATCGAGCTTGCAGGTTGGATCGACGGCTGGCAAACACGCCGCTCCGGCAAGATTAGACCGGTTCAGTCGCCCGTCGTGATCGACAGCTTCAGCGGCACCCGAACGCTCGCGCCCGCTGCGGCAGCGAGGCTCCACGCGTCAGCGACCGACACCAGGCAGCGATCCAGCGCCGCGCCCAGCGGCGAGCTCCCCTCGATCGTCGCCGCCGAGACCTTCCCGCCTGCGTCGAAGCGCAGCTTCAAGGTCACCGCGCCCGCGAGCTTCGGAGCTTTGCCCAGCGCCAGCGCATAGCAGCCCACGAGGTCCCGCTGGCTGGCCTGGGCCATGTCTGCGAGCTTGCTCGGCGCGACCGAAGAGCCGGTCACCGTCGGCGCGCCGATGTCCACGAGCGGGCGCCCCCGCGGGCGCTCGTTGGGCCCGAACATGAATTGATCGCCCTCGATCTTGGGACCCCCACCCCGAAACGCGCTGTCGAACTCCTCTTGGGTCAGCGTCGACTCGTCGAGCAGCTCAGCGAGCTCGGCGTCGGCCTCCGGCGTTCCTGGGGCAGGTCCCGACGGCTGGATCGACGCGGCGGCATCGGCTGCCGGGGGTGACTCGGGGGCCTCGGGGAGCTTGGGGGCTTCGCCTGTCAGCTCCGGCTCGACCGGGCCGACCGCGGCGCCCGGTGTCGAAGCATCCAGACCAGGGTCGCGCGCGTCCGGCTGGGCCGGCTCGCTCGGGCGGTCCGGGCCGTTGGGGCCGGCCTGCGCTACTTCGTCGCTGCGCTGCTGGTGTTGATCCGCGAGCGTCGACTCGCTCGAGCTCGAGCACGCGAGCGCCAGCGCGGCGAGAGACACCAGGACAGTTGGCCGTGGTCGCACAGGCACCTCACCATAGTGGCTAATTATTGCCCGGCAGACGAGACCGGCGAGGTCTCGGCACCCAGCTGCGCGTGGAGCTGCCGATACCACTCGAGCGTCGCGCTCACCCGGGACGCCAGCGCCATGCAGCCCCACACCACGCACAAGGTCGTGCGCGTGTTCGCGTGGGTCTTGCTGCGCTGGCTGTCCTTGACCGGATTGGCGCACGGCCCCGCCGCGTCGTGCAGACACACCAGGCCATCGAGGCGCATCTCCTGGCCCGAGGGGTTGAACACGTAGCTTGTCTGTGGGCCTGCGATCTCGACCCGGAGCGGCGTCGCGATCAGCTCGAGGTCGACCACGCTGATCGGCAGTCCGCTGTGCAGCGAGACCACGTTGCACAGATCCACCGCGAGGTTGATCGAGCCCAGCTCCCGCTTGCGCGCGGCGCCCAGCAGGAACTCGCTGGCCGGCTTGCTGCGGCCCGAAGGCCGGAACCCACCATGTCGAAGCAGGTCGCGAACCGCCTTGCGAGTGGCGTCGTCCGGCGGCGGCAGCGGCGTCGCGTCAAACTCGAGCTCGAGCCCGGCGCGCAACCACGGCGGGGTCTCGAGCCCCTCGAGCGGCCCCGGCAGCCGGGCCACGAACACACCGAGCTGTAAGAGCGGATGCTCGGGAACGGTCAGTTGCAGCGAGCTGGACATCGCCGCCTGATACCGCGAAGCCGGTCGCGCGACCAGCACCGAAACCGCACCGAAGCCGCTCTAGCTCTAGCTCTAGCTGGACGACGCAGGCAGCAGGATGTCGACCTCGGTGCCCTTCTTGCACCGCACCAACATCGCCCCGCCGTGTTGCTGCACGAGCGAGTGACAGATCGCCATCCCCAACCCTGTCCCCATCGGCTTGGTCGAGAAGAACGGCTCGAAGATCCGCAGCAGGATCTCGTTGGGGATCCCGGGGCCGTCGTCGGCGACGCGCAGCCGGACCATGCCGTCTTCGCCCCATCCGAGCGAGACGACAATATTGCCGCCGTCGAACTCGAGCGCCTCGATCGCGTTGCGGACCACGTTGAGCACGACCTGCTGCAGCTTCTCGCGGTCACCGTCGACGTACATCGGGCCGGGCGGCAAGTCCGTGCGCAGCTCGATCTGCATGCGCGCGAGCTCCGGCGCGAGCAGCTCGACGACATGCGCGACCATCTCGTTGGCGTCGAAGCGACGGCGATACAGGTCCGCGGGCCGGGCGAAGCGCAGGAAGTCTTCGACGAGGTTGGAGAGCCGACCGAGCTCACCCTGCACGATCTCGACGGGGTCGAGCAGCTTGGGATCGTCCGACATTCGCTTGATGCGTCGCTCGAGCAGCTGCAGCTGCAGGCTCGCGGCGTTGAGCGGGTTGCGGATCTCGTGGGCGAGGCCCGCCGACAGCGTGCCGACGGCGGCGAGCTTCTCCGCGATCCGGGCGCGACGCTCGAGCTCTCGCGACTCCCGCTGCAGCCGAACCTTCTCGAGCGCGCGACCGACTGTCGCCAGCAGGTCGACGGGATCGAAGGGCTTGAGCACGTAGGCGTAGGCGTCGTGGCCAACGGCCTCGATCGCGTCGTCGATCGAGCTGCTACCGGTGATCAACAGGACCTCGCCGAAGCCATCGCCCGACTGCTTGAGCAGCGGCAGGAGTGAGAGACCGGTCGCGTCGGGGAGCCGGATGTCGACGAGCGCGACGTCGAAGCCCGCTCGCGCGAACGCGATCGCCTCGGACGCGCGGGCGGCCCGAGTCACTCGCGCACCTTCTTCTTCGAGGATCTCGGTCAGGTTGTCGGCGAGGTCGTCGTGATCATCGACGAGCAGGACGTGGGCGTTCCGCAGCTGCGGGCGAGTCGGCATCACGAGAGATCCCCCAGGCTCATAGAATGTCAGGTGTTTCATACGATCTCCCGAAAGCGCTCGAGCAAGGTCCGGACTAATAATGGCTTAGTCAGGACGATTAGCTCAGGGCCTGCCGATGACCGGTCTGGGTCACCTCCGACCGAATCGAGCTGTTCAGGGTGCCCTGTCATCACGAAGACGGGGCGCGCGCTGCCGTCGGGCCGGCGCTGAAGCTCGCGCACGAGATCCAACCCATTCCCGTCAGGCAGGCGTAGATCGATGATCGCGGCGTGAAAGTCGATGACAGCGGCGAGCTGTCGAGCCAGCGCCATGCTCGTGGCTGGGTGCGGAAGCACCCCTCTCTCTTCGCCCAGAATATCGGTGAGATTTTCGATCAGTGAGATGTCGTCCTCGACGATCAACACCGGCTTCTCGGCCACCGCCACGCGCCCCACGAGCTCGACGAAGGCGTCGAGGTTCAGGGGCTTGTCGACGATCGCCAGCGCGCCAGACTCGTGCGCTCGCGTCACGGTATCTAGGTCCGCAAAACCCGTCATGACCAGCACTGGAGTGGCAGGGCTTCGCAGCTTGAGCAGCGAGAGCAGCTCGAGACCGTTGCGCCCGGGCATGCGGACATCAGTGACAACCAAGCTCCACACGCGCTCGTCAAAGCAGCCCAACGCCTCATCGGCGCTCCTGGCCAGGCGAACCTCGACGTCCAAGTCTTCGAGGATCTCGGCGATGTTCTCCGCCAAGGCGGTGTTGTCGTCGATGAGAAGAATTGAGGTCTTCACGGCTGCCCCTGCCCAGCACTCAATGCCACACTGCGCACGGCGCCTGGCAAAAACATGTTCACTACGGCGCCACCCAAGGCGGCATTGTTTGCGCTCACGCGTCCACCATGGCGCTTAACTACACTCTTGACCAGCGCGAGACCTAGACCGGTCCCGCTGGGCTTGGTCGTGACCAGCGGCTCGAACACGGTGGGCACCGTGTCGAGCTCGAAGCCAGGGCCGCTGTCGGCGACGGAGATTGTCACGTTGGTGCCGTCGACCTCGGCGAGCACGCGAATGCCACCTGCCCCGCCGTCCTGCGCCTGAACCGAGTTGATGAACAGGTTGACCAGCGCCTGCTTGAGCAGACCGCCGTCGACCCACAGCTGCAGGTCGGCGAAGCCGACGCGCTCGAGCTCGAAGGCCTCGGGCACCCGCGCCGCCAAGATCGCGGCATTGATCAGCTCGATGCCGGCCACGAGCTCGCGTCGGGGCGGCTGATTTCGTGCCATCTCGAGCAGGTGGGTGATGATCGCGTCGCATTCCTCGACTTGATGCGCGATCTTCTCGACATGTTTCACCGCGCGCGCGTCCCCATCGACTCGTCGACGCAGGATATACAGCGAAGACTCCATCACGCTCAATGGATTGCGCAGGTCGTGCCCGATGCTCGCGGCGATCTGGCCGATCGTGGCGAGCCGCTCGCGTCGCCGCAGGCGATCCTCGACCTCGACCTTGTAGGTCTCGAGCATGATCGCCAGCTCGATGTCACACAGCCGGTCAATCGCGACCTGGAGCCGCTGAAGCTTGGCGCCATTGTCGACCGCGGTCTGGCTCGCCAATGCCTTGGTCGCGACCTCGCGGATGTCGAGCCGCATCACGCTCATGGCCGTGACCATGTAGCGCTGCGGCAGACCGATGCGCACGTGGAAGTGGCCGATGCGTGCGCGTCGACGGCAAAAGTCTTCGTCGTGCGGGCCCATGAGGCCGCTGCGCATCCACTCGACCAGGGTCCGCTTGAGCCGAGCGATCTGCTCGGCGCCGCCCGTGATCGTCTGGTGGGCGAGCGGATGGCTGACGATGCGCTCGCAGAAGTGCTCGGAGATCCGCTCGAAGTGCGGCTCGGCGAGCGGCAGGAATTCGCGCAGCAACAGCGAGTCCGCCGGACCAAATCCGACGTACCCAGCGACCTCATCCAGGAAGCTCGATGCATCCGTGGGGCTCGGGGCGGGGGAGTCAACGTCGTGCTGCTCAATGAGGTCCAACGTCTATGCCTCTATTCGGTCGCTAGACCTTCAGCGAGCTTGGCGAGCGCCAGCAGGGCGTCGGTTGTGGTGAACACACCAAGGATCTGATCGCTGCCCTCTCCCTCGACGATGATCGCGGTGCCGATCCGTCGCGCCGCCATGGTCTCCGCGACCCAGCTCAGGTTGGCGTTGGCCTCGACCGTCCACGGCTCCTCGCTCATGGCTTCGTCGACGGTGACCTCGGTGATGTCGACGCCCGGGAGCGCCTCGACGAGGGCGATGTCGCGGCTGCTGAGCACGCCCACGAGGTACCCGCCGTGGAGCACGGGGAGGTGTCGCACGCCATGGTCGTGCATGCGCTCGCGGGCAAGCGCGAGCGTTTGGTCATCACCGATCGTATGGGGTTGGGGCGTCATCCATCCCCCGACCGTGCGCTGTCCATCACTCATCGCGATTACAGTAGTGGCGCCGACATGTGGTTTGCCAGCGGCACCGACGGCAAGATTTGCTAGCAGTCGCCATCGAGGGCGTCGCGGGTTCGCGCTCAGCGCGAGTGGGGATTATTGACACGCTCGGCGTGACACCAACGTGACAGTTCACCCAGCGGGTGTTACGCGCGCCGCGTGGCGCGGGCCGTGACCTGGGCCGTGACCCGAGCGAAGTAGAGCGCACTGATGGTGAACCCGACAGCCCCGACGATCGCGGTGACCCACGAGAAACTGACCAAGAAGTCCAGCCAACTCAGCTCGCGCTGGCCGAAGTTCTTGAACAACAACACGCCGACGGAGCCGACGTATCCGAACGCGTCCGTCACGTAGATCATGAACACAGAGGTCCCCACGACCCCTGTCGCCGCGATCAGCCGGTCAAAGAGTACGCAGCCATAGGGCACGTAGCCGAGGTACAGGCCGACGCCAATGAGCACCATCCACGTGACCCCGTCGATTAGCCCTAGACCAAACCCGGCGGTGGCTGCTGCGATCAAAGTCACGCCGAAACCCATCAGCGCATGAATTGCGAGAAGCGCGCGCCGGTTGCCCTGAATCATAAAGATCGCCCCTAGTAATGCGAGAACGCACACGGCGACCAGAGTCTCGCTCCGTGCGAATACCGCGGCGTCGAGCACCCCGAGCTGGGCAAAAATCTCGGCGGCGAAGTTGTCGCGGAAATCCCGGTAGGCGGTGAGAAACACGTAGAGAGTGGTCAGCGCGATCAAGCCGGGAGCGAAGCGCGCAAAAAATGAGCGCCGTTCGTGACCGTGCATGACGTCCCGCTTGGTCCTCGCTTCGATGTCGGCTTCGGTGGGCGCCGGCAGCTTCGCGAGGGCCAACACAGACATCAGGAACAGGGGCAAGAACACCGCGCCACACGCGGCAGGCATCCATGCTTCTTGGACCCCCGAGTCCATTAGCTTCAAGCCCACCGCCTTCACGATCCCACTGGCCACGATGTACGACGCAGACAAGCCGGCGCCGAGCAGCTCGGTGGTTCGGCGGCCTTCGAGGAACCCAAACACCAATCCCCACACGGCGCCGAGCGGCAGGCCATTGAAGAACATCGCCACGACCTTGCCGCGCGGACCCACGAGTCCGAACCCGACCAGCGCGAGCTCGGCGATGGCGATCAAGCCGATCAACGTCCACGCCCGGCGGTGGCTCGGCGTCTCGCTGACGAGCCTGATCCCGATGAATTTGGACAGCGCGTAGCCGATCACCTGGCTGAGCACGAGGGCGATCTTCAACTGCACGCCCCAGGCTTCACCTTCGAAGCTCGCCGCCGCGAACGGTTTGCGGAACGCGTACATGCAAAAGTACGTGGTGAACGCGGCGCTGATGGCCCAGAACGTTACCAGGCCTGGTTTTGCGGGCACCGCCGCGGCCACGCCTGCCCGCTGCGGGTCGAGTTCACGCGTGCTCGGGTCTGGCCGATCGGTCACCAGCGGTGAGCATAGATCGTTGACCAGGCTGTCTGGCCGGTATATGCGAGGGAGGCCGATCCTGAGGTCGGCACGCCCGCACGCTCCCAAGGACTGCCCGACATGACAAAGCGATCGATCGAACTCGCGGCCCTGGCCATCGCCCTCACCTTCGCTGGCGGCTGCAAGGGCCGAACCGCGGCCTGGGAAGGCAAGGGGACCAAGGCCCCCGCTGACGCGACCGCGACCGAGTCCACGGCCACGGCCACGGCCAAGCCCAAGCCGCTCGACCCGGCCGAGATCAAGAGCACGCTGGAGGCCGCGAACACGGCCTGGCAGGCCCGCGGCCAGGGCAAAGACAAGGTGCTCGAGTCGATCGCAGCGTTCGAGCGAGCCATGGGTTGCACCCCTGGCGACACCCCACCAAAAGAGCGCTGCACCGAGCCTCCGGCCACGGCCGAGAACGCAGAGACCCTCGCGCTCATGACCCGCGCGATCTACTTCTACGCCGACTCGTACCTGCGTGGAAACGAGAAGGCCTACCTCGACTACATGGACCGCGCCGTGTGGTGGGGCGAGCGGGCCCTGATCGCCGCGTCACCCGAGTTTGGCGAGCAAATGCGCAGCAAGGCCAAATACCACGAGGCGATCACCGTCGTCGGTATCGAGGGCCTGCCCGCGATGTACTGGTACGCGACCGCGCTCGGGAAGTGGGCGCGCGCCTCTGGCTTCGGCGTACTGGTCGGTCAAAAAGACAACATCAAGGCGACCATGACCCGGGCCCTCGAGCTCGACCCGAACTACTACCACGGTGGCCCGCACCGCTACTTCGGGGCCTTCTACGCGATCGCCCCCGGGTTCGCGGGCGGCGATCCAGAAAAGTCCAAGGAGCACTACCAAAAGTCGCTCGAGCTCGCCCCCTACTTCCTGGGCACCAAGGTCTTGATGGCCGAGAACCTCGCCACCAAGCTCGACGACGAGGACATGTTCGAGAGCCTCCTGCAGGAAGTTCTCGACGCCGACGTTACCGCCGTGCCGGAGGAGATCCGCCCCGAGATGCAGATCGAGCAGGAAAAGGCCGCGGAGCTGCTGAAGCAACAGGAAGATCTGTTCTGATCCTGAACGTCCCTTCCGTGTGCAAGCGATGACGCGGTGACGCGGTAGTCGGAGCCGAGGCCCAGCGAACCAGAAAATCCTGGTTTGCGCCAGCCGTGCCCGAGTAAACCCTCAATGTACGCTGCGTAGATTCTCTCAGAGTCGATCACTACTAGGGGGTGAAGAATCCCCTGAACCCCGCGTCGAAAGCCCCGCTCATGACGGACAGCAAGAAGCCCCTCGATACTACTCGCCGCAACTTCATCGCTGGCTCCGCCGCCGCGGTCTCGACCTTCTTCATTGGTCGACCCAAGGCTCGAGCAGGTGACGCGGAGATCACCCTCAAGTTTGCGACCGTCGCTCCGAGCGGCACCCCCTGGTCCAAGCACACGTCGCGGCTGAAGAAGCGGGTCAAAGAGGGCACCGACGGCCGCGTCAAGGTCAAGGTCTACCTCGGCGGCGGGCTCGGAGACGAAGACTCCACCGTCAGCCGCTGCCGCAAGGGTGGCATCGCCGGCTGGGCCGGGACCACCGCCGCGATGGCGAGCATCATCCCCGAGCTGGCCGCCCTCGAGCTCCCCTACCTGTTCCCCAACGTCACCGCCGCCGACGACATCCTGGACAACAAGGTCACCGGTGAGGTGCAAAAGATGCTCGAGAAGGCCGGCTTCAAGCTGCTGTTCTTCTCGGAGAACGGCCACCGGTCGATCGGCACCAACTTCGGCTTCGTCAAGAGCACCGCCGATCTCAAGGGCAAGAAGATGCGCTCGCAGTCACACGACGTGCATCTGAACACCTGGCGGGCGCTCGGAGCGTCGCCGCAGCCGATCGCGGTGACCGAAGCGATGACCGCCCTCCAGACGGGCGTCGTCGACGGCTTCGACAATACCCCGCTGTTCACCTTCGCCGCCTCCTGGTTCCAGGCGATCACCCACTTCACGCTGACCCGCCACAGCTATCAGCCCGCCATGGCGGTCATGAACCTCGACGTCTGGAACCGGCTCCCCGCCGACGTCCAGACCCTGATCGCGGGCGATCTCAAGGCGGAGTCGGAGTACGGCCGCAAGACGGTCCGCGCGATCGGCAAGCAGCTGATCGACAACTTCGCCCCGGCCGGCGTCCAGGTCCACGAGTCGAGCCGCGCCGAGCTCGACGCGTTCGCCAAGGCCACCAAGCCGACCCACAAGAAGTTCACCGACAAGTACGGCTCGAGCTTCTACAAGGCGATCGCCAAGCACCTCTGATCCCGACCTCTGAACCTGCAGGGCCCGGCTAACGCCAGCTCTCCGTCGCGCGACCCAGCGGACCCCACTCGGGCTCTCCAGCTGGGTCTTCGTTTTTGTGGAACCGGCGCTCGTGGAGCGTACGGCGCGCGCTTCTCCGGTTGGGCGCGTGCCTCCGGCTCAACCCTACCTCCGGTTGGGCTCTAGGTAGTAAAGTCCGCTGGTGGAGTTCCTCAAGAAGCTCAACCACTGGCTGTACCAAGTGGAGCGGGTGATCGTCGTCATCTCGCTGCTCGTGATGTCGGTCGTGGTGTTTCTCTCGGTCGTCCATCGTCGCTACGCGGACCCCGAGAGCGTCCTCGCCGACAAGCTCGCCAGGCTGTTCGGGGCCGAGCGCGACACCCCGACGTGGGTCTCGCTGCAGGAGATCGCCGGGCCGGTGCTGCTGGTCGTGCTGGCCGCGATCATCTACCTGGGCTTTCGAACGGCCTCCCGCCGCAAGCTGTGGAACCGCGGGGACGAGAGCGGCAAGACCCTCGCGCAGATCCACGGCGAGCCGCTCTCGCACGCGAAGTGTGCCGCCTATGCAACGATCACCATGCTCGTGGCGTGGGGCCTGACGGTCCTGCTGTTCGGGACCGGCAAGATCGAGCAGTACGAGTGCATCGAGCTGCGCCTGGCGGGCGAGTACAGCTTTCACTGTGGACGGTTCCCGGCCGGGCTCGCGTGGGCCCAGCCGCTGGGCCTGATCTTGACGCTGTGGGTCGCGTTCCTCGGGGCCTCGATGGCGACGAGGGACAACCTCCACCTCAAGGTCGAGGCGGTGCAGCAGGCGATGCCGGAGAAGATCCAGCGGATCAGCGGGTTGCTGTCGGGGCTGTTGACGGCGGTCTTCTGCCTGCTGCTGGCGTACCTCGGCTACCGCTACATCATCGTGAAGCACGAGGAGTACGAGATCTCGAACGGACTCGGCGGCCTCCACAACGGAATTGCGATCCCCTACTTCATGAGCTTCATCGTCGTTCCCGTGGCGTACACGCTGATGGCCGCCCGCTTCGTCGGGCTTGGGGTGCTCTCGCTGCGAGGTGAGCTCGAACAGACACCGGCCGAGCTGCGTGACCTCAAACCAACCGGCTCGGTCGACGGGGAGGTCGGACAATGATCCGCCTGCTCGAGCCCCCCGCCCAGCACATCCGCAAGCGCGCCAGCGTGTTCGGGGCCCTGTGCGTGTTCCTCGTCGTCGCCCTGCTGGCGTTCACGGCCATGGCCGACGAGACCAGCGCGTTGTCCCAAGATCCCAAGTTCGGGGTCGGCATGGGGCTGACGCTGCTGTTCGCCGCGCTCGCGGCCATGGTCGTGCTCGGCATGCCGCTGTTCGTGATCATCGGCGTGCTCGCGATCTTGTGCTTCATGCTGCTCGGCGAGGACTATCGCGGCCTCGACACCCTCGATCTCCTGCCAGAGAAGGCGGCGGAGATGATGAGCAAGGAGGTCCTGCTCGCGATCCCCTTCTTCGTCGCCAGCGGGTCGATCATGAGCGCCGGTGGGATCGCCCAGCGGCTCGTCGACTTCGCCCGCGCGCTGGTTGGGTGGCTCCCCGGAGGCCTCGCGATCGCGGCGGTGTTCGCCTGTGTGATCTTCGCGGCGATCTCGGGTTCGAGCCCGGTCACGGTGATCGCGATCGGCTCCATGATGTACCCGCAGCTGGTCAAGGCCGGCTACGACCGCCGCTTCACCCTTGGCCTCGTCACCTCGGGCGGCTCGCTCGGGATCTTGATCCCGCCGTCGATCCCGATGCTGGTCTACGCGATCGTCGCGTCGAGCGCCCAGTCGATCGACGTCGCGGAGCTGTTCTTGGCCGGGGTCGTGCCGGGCATGTTGATCGGCGTGCTGCTCGCTGGCCGCGCGGTGTTCAACGCCCAGAACGTCGAGCGTGAGCCCTTCGCATTCAAGATCGTGTGGGAGCGACTGCGCAACGGGATCTGGGCGCTCAGCCTGCCCGGCGTGATCCTGGGCGGAATCTACACGGGCGTGTTCACGCCGACGGAGGCCGCCGCGGTCTCGGTGATCTACGCGCTGATCGTCGAGCTGCTGATTCACCGCGACATCGGCCCGGAGGACATCCCCAAGATCCTGACCGAGGCCGTGGTCAACATGGGCACGATCTTGATCATCATGGCGCTCGCGTTCGGACTCAACGCGTTCCTGGTCGAAGAGATGATCCCCGAGCGGGTGGTCGAGTGGATCTTGGCTCGCCACCTCACGCCGATCACCTTCTTGCTGATCATCAACATCTTCTTGCTGTTCGTCGGCGCGCTGATGGACTCGATCAGCGCGATCTTGATCATTGCCCCGCTGCTGGCCCCGATCGGCATGCAGCTCGGCATCGACCCGATTCACCTGGGGATCATCTTCATCGTCAACCTCGAGATCGGCTACCTGACGCCGCCGATCGGCATCAACCTGTTCGTGGCCTCGTCGGTGTTCCGGCAGCCGCTCGGGGAGGTCGCGCGCGGGGTGATCCCGTTCATCGGCCTCATGTTGATCGGGCTGATGGCGGTGACCTACGTGCCAACGATCTCGCTCGGGCTGGTCAACAAGGTCATGCGCGAGAAGCCGTTCTATGAGCCCTTCCCGGATCCGCCCGCCGCCCCCGGCGAGGCCGACGACCCCGACAGCGACGCCGACGTCGAGGGGGATCTCGGCGCCAACCAGCCGACGGTTGGCCCCACGGGTGAGCGCGTCATGTCGGTCGCCGAGATGATGGCCGCGGCCGACACCGAGGGTGAAGACGAAGACGACGACGACGACGACGACGACGACGACACCGCACAGACCGAGGGCGAGCCCAAGCCCGCGTTCGACTCCAGCGGCATGAACATGATCCCGGTCGATCCCGACGAGGACGACGACGACGAGGACGAGGACGAGGACGTCAAGCCCGCGTTCGACTCCAGCGGCATGAACATGGTCCCCCAATAGACCGCCGAAGCAGCGCCAAGGCCCTTTTCTAGGGGTTACTCATCGTCGTCGACCCGGCCGATGGTGCCGTCGCTGCGCCGGTCGTACAGCGCCCAGCGGCCGTCGTGCAGGCGCTCGTGCGGCAGGTACAGCGACTTGTAGGCCATCGACGGGCACTCCGACACGTACAGGCCCAGGTACAGCCAGCGCAGGCCCGTCCGCTTGCACAGCTCGACCTGCTCGAGGATCGAGAACACGCCGGGGCTCAGGTCTTTGAGATCGGGATCGAAGTAGGTGTAGACGGCGGACAGGGCGTCGGTGCCTCGATCGACGATCGCCACACCCGCCAACTCACCGTCGTTGACGAAGTAGCGGATCTCGAAGCTGTCCGCGCACGAGTCGACCAAGAACGCGCCGTAGCCAGTCTCGTCGATCGGGTCGCCCTCGCCCATGAGCCCGCGACCGGTCTTGTGCTTGTTGTAGAGGGCGACCTTCTCGGCGCTCAGCGCTGGTGGGCCAATCTCCACGCGAAAGCGCTCGCGCCCGCGCCGGTAGATCCGGCGCTGGGTCTTGTTGGAGGCGAAGGTATGGACATCCAGACGGATCGCTTCACAGGCGTTGCAGGTCGGGCAGTTGGGCCGATAGAGCACCAGGCCCTGGCGACGATCGCCGACGTGCAGTCGCTCGCTGAACTCCGCCGCCGTCAGCGGGCGCGTGGGGAGCCGCATCGGCAGCCGAGCCACTCGCGCGTCCAGATACGGACAGCTGGTGTCCTCGTCATAGACGAGCAGCTCCGGTGGGTGGCCGTCGAGCAGCCGGGGACGTCTCGTGCCCACGCTCATGCGGTTTGGTTCAAAGGGGGAGTTGGGTTGGCGAACCCAGACACAGTCACCGTAGCACGCACCCGCGAGCGCGACTGGCCCCGCGAGCATCTGGCACTTGGTCGAGGGGCAAACGCGTGGACCGCACCATCTCGCGCTGTTGGCGGCGAGACCCCGCGACGACATGGCCAAGGCTCTGGGGTTTCGCTACGCTCCCAAACGTGCGCGTCTCTCCCCGATCCGGGGCGCGGGACTGACTGTGGCCCGGTCTTCACTCTACCTGTTCGGCGCCGCTCATCGGCGCGAGGGGGTGTCGTGGTCGGCGGCGCTCGGGTTGGTGATCGCGGCCGTGCTGATCAACGCGATCGGACTCTACGCGACTGGAACCGCGCTCGCGCTCGCGCTCGAGCCGGTCGAGAAGCCCGAGCAGGAACAGGCGGTCGAGTTCGATCTGGTCAGCGCCGCTGACGAGCGCCCCTCCAGCGAACCTGCCGACGACGATCGGCGCCCCGAGCAACCTGATCAGATCGCCGACCAGGACGCGCAGATCGAGCCCAAGCCCGAGCCGCCAGCGGCCCGAGGTGAGCCCGACAGGGGGGCGCGCGCGCAGGTTCGCGGCGATGACATGGGTGAGCGAACCGGCGATCAGACCGGCGCAGGCGACGACAGCCTGGTCGCCGACGACGACGGCGACATCGACACCCAGGGCGCCGACGCGGCCGCGCAGCAGGGTCCGCCCAAGCCGCTCGCGGGCCTGGGCGGCTCGACCTCGATGCTCAACGACACCTTTGGTCGCCCGCGCCCCAGCGAAGCCCACGCGCGCGACGACCCCAAGAAGACGAGCATGCTCGACAACGAGCGGCACCTCTACTCGTCGTTCTTCAACCGGATGGCCAACCGCGTCCGCGAGCACTGGCGCCCGCAAAAAGCGATCGACAGCGCCGACCCCGACGGCCGCAAGTACGGTCGCTCGAGCCGCACGACCGGGCTGATGGTCCGGCTCGATGGTCAGGGAAACATCTTGAAGCTGGTCGTCGTGCAAAAGAGCGGCGTGCCCGAGCTCGACGACGAGGCCGTGCGGGCGATCCGGGCCGCGGGACCGTTTCCCAACATGCCAGCGGGGCTGGTCGACGAGAACGGGCACGTCGAATTCCCGTTTGGGTTCAACCTGCTCGACTCCGGCGACTGGAACATCTTTCGGTTGTCACACTAGCGCTGGCGAGCGGAGCTCGGCAGCTGCTCGGTGATCATGGTCTCGAGCGCGGAGATCCACGCCGGGCTGCTGTTGAGCGAGGGGATCAGCTCGAGCGTCTCACCGCCAGCGGCTGCGAAGTCATCGCGGGCGCGCATGCCGATCTCCTCGAGGGTCTCGAGGCAGTCGGCGACGAACGCCGGGCACATCACGGCCAGCCGACGCACGCCCCGCTTGGCCAGGGTCGGGACGACTTCGTCGGTGTAGGGCTTGATCCACGGCGTCCGCCCCAGCCGCGACTGAAACGAGATCGACCAGCGCTGCTCGACGCCGTGGTCCGGGCCCAGATCGAGCGAGCGCGCGAGCGCCTTGGCGGTGGCGAAGCACTGGGCCCGGTAGCAATTGCGATTGCCGTCGACCAGCCGCTCACAGCAGTCGGGCTGGACCACGCACAGCTTGGGGTCCGCGCTGGCGATCACCTGCCGCTCGGGTAAGCCGTGAAACGAGAACAGCACGTGGTCGGGGGCCAGCGCGTCGAGCCTGGCGCGGGCGACCTCGGTGAACGCCGAGATGAACGCCGGGTGCACGTAGAACGGCGGCACCAGCGTCAGGTACGGCGTGTTCCACAGCTTCGCGGCGCTGCGGTAGACCTTCTCGGCGGTCGAGCCCGTCGAACTCGACGCGTAGTGTGGATACAGGGGCACGACCACGATCTGATCACAGCTGCGCTCGCGCAGGCGGGTCAGCCCGGACTCGATCGACGGGTTGCCGTAGCGCATGCCCAGCTCGATCGGGAAGTTTGGGATCCGCTCGCGCAGCGCGGCAACCAGCGCGAGGCTGTGGGTCAGCAGCGGAGAGCCCGCGTCGGTCCAGATCTGGCGATAGGCCGCGGCGCTGCGCTGGGGCCGAGTCGGCAGGATGACCAGGTTGAGCAGCAGCCAGCGACCCACGGGGTTGATGTCGATCACCCGTGGATCCGACAGGAACTCCCGCAGGTAGCGACGCACCGCGGCCGGCTCCGGCGCGTCCGGGGTCCCGAGGTTGACCAACAAGATCCCGGTGCGGTGCAGGGCCTCGGACACGACCGCGCCACTGTGGCCCGGGGGCACGTGCGTGGCAAGCCGGGACGCGCGGACACGACGAGACAGGGCAAGGCGCGCGCCCAAACCACGCGCGGAAACCACTCGTCGTGATACACAGACAAGGCATGGCAGACCTCGCAGGAAAGACGCTCTTCATCACTGGCGCCAGCCGTGGCATCGGCAAGGCGATTGCGCTGCGTGCCGCCAAGGACGGGGCCAACGTCGTGATCGCGGCCAAGACCGCCACGCCGCACCCCAAGCTGGAGGGCACGATCTACACGGCGGCCGAGGAGATCGAGCAAGCTGGCGGCAAGGCGCTGCCCTTGATCGTCGACGTCCGCGACGAAGACCAGATCCAGGCCGCCGTGACCCAGGCTGTCGAGTGCTTCGGCGGGCTCGACATCCTGATCAACAACGCCAGCGCGATCATGCTGACTGGCACGCTGCAGACCCCGCTCAAGCGCTTCGACCTGATGCACCAGGTCAACGCGCGCGGGACCTTCGCCTGCTCGCAGGCTTGCATCCCGCACCTGCTGAAGGCCGACAACCCGCACATCCTCAATATCTCGCCGCCGCTCAACCTCAACCCGCGGTGGTTTCAAGGGCACGTGGCCTACACCATGGCCAAGTACGGGATGAGCATGTGTGTGCTGGGCATGGCCGCCGAGTTCGCGCGCAAGGGCCTGGCGGTCAACGCCCTGTGGCCGCGGACCCCAATTGCGACCGCCGCGGTCGAGAACCTGCTCGGCGGCGAGCAGATGATGAGGCAGTCGCGGACGGTCGACATCATGGCCGACGCCGCCCACCTGGTGCTCACCCGTGACGCGAAGACCTGCACGGGTAACTTCTTCATCGACGACGAGCTGCTCGCCGAGGCCGGCGTCACCGACCTGAGCAAGTACGCGGTCGATCCCACCCAAGAGCTGCTCCCAGACTTCTTCCTGGATTGACTCATGGCCAAGGCCCACGCGCTCCCACCCACGCCGTGGGCTGGCCCGGTCGCGGGCTTGGTCGCGAGCTTGGTCTCGCGGGTGCGCAGGCGGGTCCAACCAGCGCAGCAGCCGATCTCGAGCGTGGGTCCGGGCTGGGCGGTCGTGCGTGGGTGCGCGTGCGCGGGGGCCCTGGCCCGGCGTGCCCCGATCTCGGGCCGCCTGGGGCTGGGCTGGCGGGTGCTCGTCGAGCGAGAGTGTGGGGTCCGGGGCTGGGAGCCCGTCGTCGACCTGTGCGAGTTCGTGGACTTCGAGCTGCGCGACCTCAGCGGCTCGATCCGCGTGCGCGCGTGCGACTCGCCGATCATGATCGAGGTCGCCGAGCACCGCGGACGCGGCGGCCCGTTCGCGCCGCCGCCGTACGTGGTCGCGCAGATGATCGCTCGGGCTGCGAGCGGACCTTCAGGCATGCGGGGTGTGCTGTTTCACAAGGGCGTTCGCTGGCGCGAGTGGGTGCTCGAGGCGGGCGCTGAGATCGTCGTGCGCGGCCGCGTGATCACGGAGCCACGCGACGAGAGCACCGGCTACCGCGCGCTCACCAACGCCCTGGTGCTCGCGGGCGGAGCCACGCGGCCGCTGGAGCTGACACAATGACGATAGTTGCGCGGGTCTGATTGACTACAGTCGTCGCCACGCCGCGCCACCCGAGGCGCAGGTGCGGCAGTATGACAGCTCATCGTGCAGAGCTGACAGTCTATTTTCAGCTCGGGTCACGCTTCTGACCCGCTTGCAGGCGCCTCAGGAAACTAGAGCGCTCATTTGCAGGCGGACTTGCGCCGCGGGCGGCCTCTGTGGCGTGTGTAGCGAGCCCAACTACCCGCCTGGGGAGGAGCGAGTTTGGGTGCTTGCCTTGACCCTTCAAGACCGGGTCTTAGCTTCCCGACCAACGGCGCATTCGAGCCTCCATCGAATTAGCCAGCTAGAGTCCCATCCCACCGAACGGAACCATCATGACCGACAAGCCAACCAACGAGTACCCGCTGCTGCCCCTGCGCCGTGGGGTGTTGCTTCCAGGGACCGTGTCGACCCTCCCCGTCGGGCGTCCGCGCTCGTTGGCGCTGGTCGCCGCCGTGAACGCCGGCGACATCATCGTCATCGCCTCGCAGCGCGAGCCCGAGACCGAGAAACCCACGATCGCCGACCTGCACCCGGTCGGCGTGCTCGCGAGGGTCCACCGCATCGGCCGCAGCAACGATGGCAGCGCGCGCCTCGTCGTCGAGACCCGCGAGCGCGTGAACCTAGAGCAGGTGCTACAGAGTGATCCGCACATGCGGGTGTCGACCTCGCCAGCCCCCGACAAGAGCGCCGACTCGACCGAGGCCAAGATCCTGGCCGAGTCCCTGCGCGAGCACGTCCGCGAGCTCGCGGGCACCGACGGCGGCAACCTCGTCGAGGCCGTGGCCAAGCGGCTCGAGCCCGGCGCGCTGGCCGACGCGATCGGATCGCACCTGCCGCTCGAGCGCCGCGCCGAGGTCGAGGTGCTGATGACCCTCGATGTCCCCGAGCGTCTGCGCCTGGTCGCGCGCTTCGTCAACGAGGCGCACGAGATGCACTCGATCCGCCAGAAGATCGACGAAGAGGTGCGCAAGCGGCTCGGCAAGCACCAGCGCGAGGCGATCTTGCGCGAGCGCGTCAAGGCCATCCAGACCGAGCTCGGCGACGACGACGAGAACGGCGAGGCCGACAAGCTGACCGAGAAGCTCGCCGCCGCCGAGCTGCCCGAAGAGGTGCAGAAGGTGGTCGACCGCGAGCTCAAGCGGCTGACCAAGCTCAACCCCGCGCACCCGGAGTTCAACGTCGCGCGCACCTATCTCGACACCATCGCTGACTTGCCGTGGAGCACCCGCGCCGAGGTCAAAGACGATCTCGACGAGGTCTCCGCGCAGCTCGACGCCGACCACTTCGGCCTCGACGACGTCAAGCAGCGGATCCTCGAGCACATGGCGGTCCTCAAGCTGTCGGGCGGCAGCAAGGGCACGATCTTGTGCCTCGCGGGCCCCCCCGGTGTCGGCAAGACCTCGCTCGGTCGCTCGATCGCCGAGGCCACGGGTCGGCCCTTCGTTCGCATCGCGCTAGGTGGCGTGCGCGACGAGGCCGAGGTCCGCGGCCATCGGCGAACCTACGTCGGAGCGATCCCCGGGCGCATCATCAACGCGATGCGCAAGGCCAAGGTCAAGAACCCCGTGATGCTGCTCGACGAGGTCGACAAGCTCTCGCAGGGTTGGAGTGGCTCGCCCGAGGCCGCGCTGCTCGAGCTGCTCGACCCCGAGCAGAATCACACGTTCACGGATCACTACCTCGAGCTGCCCTTCGACATGTCCGAGGTGATGTTCGTGGTCACGGCCAATGATCTGAGCAAGATGTCGCCGCCGCTGCGCGACCGCCTCGATATCGTCGAGATCAACGGCTACACCCCGGAAGAGAAGCTGAACATCGCCAAGGGTCACCTGATCCCGCGCAAGCTGGAAGAGAACGCCCTCGGCCCAGACACGCTCGAGATCGACGATCTGGCCCTGCGCCACATGATCACCGACTACACGCGTGAGGCCGGGGTCCGGCAGCTCGGGCGCGAGCTCGGCAAGCTGTCGCGGGCGGTCGCGCTGCAGGTCGCCCGGCGTAAGGGTGACGAGCCGACCGAGCCAGTGCGGATCGCCGTCGAGGATCTCGACGAGTACCTGGGCAAGCAGCGCTTCTACAACGAGGTCGCCGAGCGCACGGCCGTGCCCGGGGTCGCAACCGGGCTGGCGTGGACACCGGTCGGCGGTGACATCCTGTTCATCGAGACCTCGCAGATGCCTGGCAAGGGCGCGCTCAAGATCACCGGCCAGCTCGGTGATGTCATGAAGGAGTCGGCCCACGCCGCGCTCAGCTATGTGCGCAGCAACGCGGCCAGCATCGGCGTGGAGCCGGACTTCCTCGACACGCGGGACATCCACATTCACGTGCCGGCCGGCGCCGTGCCCAAGGATGGCCCGTCCGCGGGGGTCACGATCTTCACGGCCCTGACCTCGCTGCTCAGCGGTCGTCGGGTCCGCAGTGACACCGCGATGACCGGCGAGTGCACGCTCCGCGGTCGGGTGCTGCCGGTCGGCGGGATCAAGGCCAAGGTGCTCGCCGCCCATCGGGCTGGGATCACCCGGGTGATCCTGCCGCACCGCAACGCCCGCGATCTCGACGACGTCCCGGAGGAGGTCCGCTCGCAGCTCGAGTTCGTGCTCGCGGAGGACATGGGCGAGGTGCTCGACGCCGCGCTCGAGCACGAGCCGCGACCGAGTCAGTCGCAGCTGGGGTTGTCGATCATCGATGAGCTCGACAGCTCGGCCCCACTGAGCTGACCGAGCAGCTGATTGAGCGAGCCCTGCTACCAACTGGTAGCCGGGCTCGTGTGTTTTTGTCTCGTGCTCGCGGGCTCAGGGCTCGCAGCCCTCGCCCGGAAACAGTCGGGCGACGGTCTCGCCAGCGGTCGCCGCGACCATCGGGTTGGCCCGACTGGTGCGGCACAGCGCGTCCCTGACCGTCTCGCTCGGGCTGCTCGCGTGGCCGAGCGCGACCACGAGATCACGCGCGAGATCGGGGTAGCGGCCCTCGAGCAACGACTCTGCGATGAGATCGGCACCGCCTGGATCGTGCTCGACCAGCTGCCGCGCGGCCTCGGCTCGCTGGGTCAGATCCACGCCGGAATTGTCGAGCAGCTCACGCAGGGCCTTGTACGCGTTGGGATCATTGCAGCGCCCAAGGGCGGTGACGGCGGCCCGACCGACCCGCGCGTCGCGCTCACCACCCGCGCTCACCGGCCCGGCGATGCTGGTCAGCGCGCGGACGGTGGTCTTGTCGCAGCCGCCGCTGTCGGCGACCCGGGTCAGCGCGGTCTTGCGAACCTCGGGCCAGGCGTGCCTCTGACTGGCGGCGAGCCAGCTGTGATCGGGGGCGAGCGCGGCGAAGCGGTAGCCGAGCTGGGCCAGGCGCGGGGCCTCGGAGCTGATCAGCGCCAGCTCGGCGCCCAGGCTCGCGGCCGTGTCCGCCGGCAGAGCCTCGAGCGCGAGCGCGACCAGGATCTCGGCCGCCTGCGCGCCCTCGAGCGCCGCCTTGCCCTGCGCGCGGACCATGGCCTCGAGCACGCCCGCGCCGCGCTCGAGCCGATCCAATCCATCGATCGCCGCGACCTGAACTTGAAACGGCGCGGCCGGATCGCTGAGCACGGCCTCGAGCCGGGCCGTGAACCCGTCGTCGACGTCGCAGCAGGCCGCGCGCAGGATCAACAGCTGCGCCAGCCGGCCCGCGTCGCTCGCGTCGGTGTCGAGGTCGTCGTCGATCCCCGCCGCGATCGCGGCCTGATCGTCGCTGCGCTCGCGGGCCCGACGGATCACCGCGCGGCGCAGCGCATCTTGCAGCTCGCTGGCGCCACGTCCGACCATGGCCATGAGCGCCCCGAGCTCGTCGCTGGCGGTCGCGTCCACCAGCGCCTCGATGAGCAGGCTGCGCTGCTCGTTGCTGAGCTCGCGGTCACCCACCAGCCCAATCAAGACCGGCGTCGCGGCCGAGCCTTGCCGACGCAGCAGCTGCAGCCACAGCTCGGTCGGCCGGTCCTGCAGCATCGCCCGGCGCAGCTGCTCGCCAAACATCGCCACGTGCTCCGGACGCTTGAGCGCGGCGAGCACGTTGAGCAGACGATCGCGCTTCTCGGGCCCCGGCGCGGGCACGGCCTCGAGCCGAGCCACGACCGCCTCGGCGGCCAACGCCGGGTACGCCTCGAGTCGGGCCCGCGCCTCCAGGTACGGCTTGCCCCGGTCGATGAGGATCACCTCGACGTCACGGGTTGCGGCCTCGAGGTCGTACGCGTCGACTGGCGCCTGGGCCACCGCGGGCTCGCCAGCGGGCGCTGCGACCGGAGGCGCAAACAGCTGCAGGATCAGGGCGACGCTCAGCACCCGCCCATGTTGCCACGTTTTTTCAACGACGACCGACCGCTGCCAACGCGGCCGTGGCGGTCAATTGCCGGTGAGACCGCGCTCGACGATCCAGCGAGTCAACGCCGCCCGGGAGCTGATCGAGAGCCGGCCATAAATATGATCGAGGTGGCTGGTGACGGTGCGCGGGGAGATCCCGAGCTGCTCGGCGATCGCGGCGTTGGTCATCCCCGTTGCGACCAGCTGGCTGACCTCCAGCTGCCGCGCGCTGATCGGCAAGTCCGAGAGCTTGGGCCGATAGAAGATCACCGCCGTCGAGTCCCCGGCGCCGTCGACCTGGCGCGGTGTGCCAGCGGCGGGCGAGCGCTGATCTTCTGTGGTCGCGACCTCGACGGGGGCAGGCCCCAAGCTGGAGCCGAAGCCAGCGCGCGCGAGCGCGGCCTCGTACATGCGCTCGGGCGGTCGGTACGCCAGGCGCAGGACGGCGTCGGGCCCCAGCGAGATCACGTCGCCCTCGAGCAGCGGGCCGCCATCAATTTTCTCGCCGTTGACGATCAACCCGTTGGTCGAGCGCATGTCCGCGGCATGGACGCTCCCGTCATCGCGGCGGGTGAGCTTGATGTGTCGACGCGAGACGCCGGGATCATCGATGTGGATCTCGGCCCCGGGCAGCCGACCGACCACGTAGCCGCGCACACGCTCGAGCGGGAACGCCTTGCCCTTGCTGCGACCCTCGAGCACGTCGATGCACGGCACCAAGCCCTCGTCGTCGTCGGCCTCCCGCTCCCCCGCCCCTTGCATGCGCACCACAATAGCAAGCCACGCGCTGGTTGGCAGCGCTGGTTGCCAGCGAGAAACCCAACGGGTCGGAAGCCGCGCGCGCGAACCTCGGGCCCGTGGGTCGCGGGCGAGTCGGGATATATAGACCTCGTGCCGGACACGCTGACCAGCGGAGCAGCGTTCCTCGCCCTGGTCTGGGCGGCCGTGCTCGCGTGGTTGGCCCTGGGAGCCGCCCTGCGTCGGGCGCAGCTGCAGCGACGGTTTCGTCGACAGCCACCGACCAGCGTCGCTGGCCGTCGCGTGCTGCTGATCCGGCCCTGCGCGGGCGCGGAGCCGCACCTGTTGGCGTGCCTGACCTCGCTCACGCAGGTTCAGACCACGGTCGAGCTGACGGTGGTGTTGTGCGTGGATGATCAAAACGACGGCGCCCGACCGGTGATCGACGCTGCGATCACACAGCTTCGCGCAGCGGGGATCGAGGCGCGCTTCGAGCTGCACGAACCGACCGGGCCGAACCGCAAGGCCAGCATGCACGCTGCCGTGCTCGCCCGCGCGGGCGATACCTACGAGCTCGCGGTCAACGTCGACAGCAACGTCGATCTCGCCGGGTACCCGCTCGACGAGCTGCTGATGCCGCTGGTCGACCCGGGCGCGCGCGTGGGGGCGTCGTGGGGTCCGTGGTCGGAGCTGCGGACCCACCCGGGGCTGGGTCCGCGCGCGAGCGAGGCGGTGCTCGGCGCCTCGCTCACGGCGTTCCCGCTGCTGTGCGGCATCTATGGCTATGGCCTGGTCGGCAAGATCTGGGCGGCCCGACGCGAGGCCCTGGACGCGTGCGCGGTCGCGGAGCTGACCCAGTATCTGGCCGAGGATCTCGAGATGGCGACGCGACTGCGCGCGGGCGGCTGGGGGATCGTCGCAGCGCCGATCCTCGGGCGCGCGCGCGGGGGTGACCCGAGCTTCTCGCAGGCCGTCGCGCGGTTTGGTCGGTGGATGCTGGCGGTCCGAGGGCAGCGGCCCGCGCTGATGTCGACGTATCCGCTGTTCTTCTTCGCCACGCCGATCGTGCTCGCGCTGGCGGGGATCGGGCTCGTCGGTCGGCCGATCATCGCGGCGACGGCCGCGGGTCTGGCCGTGTTTGGCCGGCTGGTCGTGACGCTCGCGGCTCAGCACTGGTCGGGGCGCCGGGTCGGCGTCGGGCGAGCGGTGATCGAGGCCGGGCTGGGCGACGTCGCGCTGGGCCTGGCGTGGCTGCGGGCGATGAGTCGGCGCGAGGTCGAGTGGCGAGGCCACCAGCTGCGGGTCGAGCGAAGCGGGCGGCTGTCGGCGGCGCCCCAAATCAAACCGATCAAGCCGGCTAGGGACACGCCACCAGCGCTGTGATCCACTCGTCGATCAGCGCGATCCCGGCGTCGTCGTGCGCCAGGCTCCCGAGCTGCGGCATCCGATCGTCGCCGTCGGCGTGCAGGCGCAGCGAGAGCACCGAGCTCGCCGGATCCCCCGGAACCAAAATACGGGCCCCCGGGACGCCCAGGTCCCCAGCGACCGGCTCGACATCGCACACCCCGATCTCCGCAGGATCCACCAGGTAGCGATCATAGCGATAGTTCCCCGGCGTGTTACTGGGGCCGGCCGCGCGGTGACAGTGGCTGCAATTCGCGTGCAGATACGCGCGAGCACGATCCTCGAGGGCCGCGTCGCCGTCGATGCTCGGCAGCGCGTCACCCGTTGGGAGCTCCGCCAACCACCCACGCCCGACCAAATCCTGCAGCTGGGTGCCGCGCTGCAGCTGCCCGGTCTCGAGCCCCAGCGAGATCCCGGCCGCGCTGGTGTGGCACGACATGCACTCGGCCCGCGAAGGGAACAGCCACTGCTCGGACCCAAAGCTGCGGAGCTCCCCGTCGCGCAGCAGCTCGGCGTCGCTGCCGTCCTGGTTCCACGCGTAGCTGTACCCGGCCCAGCGCCCGTCGTCGTGGTGGACGAGCAGCCGGGTCTCGACCGGGCGATCCCCGAGCCTGAATAATTTGACCACGACCGAGCCCGGCGGCAGCGACCAGTCGCCGTCGGCTTCGACGGTGATCGTCTCGCCCTCGGCGAGATGCAGCCACCGCGCCTTGTCGGCGCCGTCCGACCAAAACGGTACGTTGAGCTCGTAGCCGAGCGCGGTGGCGGGCGGCTGGGTTGGATCGTCAGCGTCGACGCAGCCGGTCGCGCGCAGGCTGGTCGGGAGCTCGGACGCGGCCCCGGCGTTGACGTTGGGCGCGAGCCGCCAGATCCCGCCGCCGTAGTCGACCCCGTACAGCTCGCCGTCCTGATCCTCACCGAAGGCCCCGAACGCGTGACCGGACGAGCCAAGCAGCACGCTCGGCTCGGCCCCCTCGACGACGGCCCAGATCGTGCCCAGGTAGAAGTCGGTGTAGATGTAGCTGCCGACCAGCTCGGGCATGGCCGCGCCCCGGTACACGTAGCCGCCGACCACCGAGGCGTCATCGGGGTTGGCGTACGCGGCCACGGGATCGACGAGATCGGCCTGGTCACAGGGATCTGCAGCGAAGCAGTGCGCGCCCTCTTTGAGGTTCCAGCCGTAGTTGCCGCCGAGCCGGATCCGATCGACCTCCTCCCAGTCGTACTGCCCGACGTCGCCCGCCCACAGATCGCCGGTCTCGCGGTCGAAGCTGAACCGCCACGGGTTGCGCAGGCCCCAGGCGAAGATCTCTGGGGCCCCGCCGCCGCTGGCGAACGGATTGTCCGCTGGGATCGCGTAGGGGTCAGCGCCGTCCACGTCGATCCGCAGCATCGAGCCCAGCAGCGTGTCGGTGTTCTGCCCGTGACCGTTGGGATCTTCCTTGGACCCGCCGTCGCCAAAGCCGATGTACAACAAGCCGTCGTGCCCGAAGTGGATGTCGCCGCCGTTGTGGTTGGTGTAGGGCTGGGTGAGATCGAAGATCACCGCCTCGCTGGCGGGATCGAGGCTCAGGCCGCCGTCGTCGCTGTGGTAGCGGGCGATCCGAGAGATGAAGGCGCCCGCGCCCGGGGTGGTGAGCGAGAGATACACATACCCGTTGGTCGCGAAGTCGGGGTGAAACGCGAGCCCCAGCAGCCCGGCCTCGGGCGCTGTCGCCAATTGATCGGTGACGTCAATGAACACGCTGGGGACCGCGTCCTGCTCGTTGGCGAAGCTGTAGACGACGCCGCCCTGGGTCGCGAGGTACCAGCGCGAGTCGTCGTCGGGTCGCTGGGTCAGGACGACGCCGCCCTCGACGTCGACGTTGTGGAACACGCGGGTCAGCTGGATCGCCGCGGTCGAGGGCAACGCCGCGATCGCTGCGCAGCCGACCGGGGGCTCGACGCGCGGACCACAGGCGAGGCTGAGCGCGGCCGCGAGGGTCAGCGCAGCGGCGGAGCTTCGCGCTCGAGTCGGGGTCAGCGGCGTCATGGGTCATGGTATCGCGGCTGATCGGCGGCGACGCCCGCAATCCGCCCGTCTGCTCGCCACCGTCTGCTTGACACCGACCCGGGCTGACGAGGATAAGCCGGCCGTGACCTTGTGGCTCGCCCTGCGCCTCGCCAAGTTCGTCGGCGTGATCGCGTTTGCGATGGGGATCGCCGTCGTGATCGCGCCCGGCGCCCAAGACGTTCGTCGGCGGGCCGCCCACTGGCTGGCGACGCCGGGCTTCGTGCTGACCTGGGTCAGCGGCTGGGGCATGGCGCGGGTCCACTCGATCTCGCTGGGCGCCCCGTGGATCTCGATCTCGATGATCGCCTCGCTGGTCGCCCTGCACGAGACCGTGCGCGCGGTCGAGCCGGGGCGCGAGCCCTCGCGCTGGCGCGCCGGGCTGATCTTGGTCGCGCTGCTCACCGCGCTCACGCCCATGGTGGTCCGCTGATGGATCAAGACACCCGAAATTGGTTCTACTGGATCGGGCGGATCGAGACGGCGAGCTTCGTCGCGCTGCTCGGGGTTGCGATGCCGCTCAAGTACCTCGCCGACCAGCCCGAGGCGGTCGGCTGGGTCGGCTGGACCCACGGCGTGCTGCTGATCGTCTACCTGATCGCGCTGCTCAGCGTCGCGCGGGTCTATCGAGTTGGGTTGTTTCGGGTGTGCCTCGCGGGCGTGCTCGCGCTGTTGCCGTTCGGTCCGGTGGTGCTCGAGTGGCTGTGGCGCAGGCAAGGCGTGCTCGGTCCCAGCTGACTCAGAGCGACGTCGATGGGCTTGGACGAGCGGCTGATCACGTACCTGCGGGGGATCCACGGCGAGCTCGAGCACCTGCGTGAGCGCCTGCGCCTGCGCTACGGGTGGACGCACATCGAGCTGAGCCTCGACATCGAGCCGCTGACGCCGACCTTGATCGTCACCGGGGAGATCGCGGTCCCGAGCTTGCGCGCAGCGGTCGTCGCCACGCTCACGCCGCTGCTGCTCGACGACATGCAGCTCGAGCTCGACCTGCGACCAATGCCCGTGCGCGAGTGGTACGCGGTCCCAGACGCGGGGCTGGAGCTGTGGGCCCAGCACCCCTCGTGTCCGAAGCGCTCGCTGGCGACCGAGCTCGAGGCCGATGACGGCCCCGTCGGCCACCTCGCGCACGACGGGCCAGGCATGCTCCTGCGGGCCCGCGACGGGACGATCGGCTGGGCGACGGGGCTGCTCGGTCCGGCCCAGCCCCCGCGACCATTGGTCGCACCCAGCCCAGATCCCGCAGGTGCTCGCATTTGTGAGGCGGCGCGGAGTTACCTGGGGATCCCCTACCGCCTAGGTGGTGCGAGTACTCGGCAGATCGACTGTTCGGCGCTGGTCCAGCGTGCCTATGATCGGGCGCTGCATTTATTGCTGCCGCGGCATTCACATGACCAACTCGCGGCGTGCGGGGGCGGGCAGCTGTGTGGAAGCGCGATAGGTACGCCAGGTGACCTCCTATTCATCCACTCGCGCACAATGCAACGATTGCACGTGGGTATCGTGGGCCCCACAGACACGATTATCCATGCCTCGCGCTCGCGGGGGATGGTGATCGAAGCACCGCAGGTCGAGTTCCAGCTCGACGCCGAGTGGCTGCGCCGGGGCTCGACCGCTGCGCTGCTCGACTGGGGCCGGGCCCAAGCGCAGCGCGAGCATGTGGAGTTGCCGTTGCGTGGTATTCGCCAGACTAATCTCCCCTGATCAGGTGTACCCAATGACGTGAGCCTACCCACGGAATTTGTGTTGGATAAAATGACCAGAGTTGGTCGGAGCCAAACGCTACACCGCTCGCCCTGACACCAAGTGCTACACTCCCGCCGTGATTGTCCGTGGGACCTTGTTTTCGATCGTGTTGTGCAGCGCGCCCGCGTCAGCGCCAGCACCCGTCGAGGACCCCGACAGCGTCATGATCTCGGCGGCCCAGCAGCTGTTTCTCGACGGCCAGACCAGGTACGAGACCCACGACTACCTCGGCGCGATCGAGGCGTTTACGGGGGCCTACGCCGTCGCCGAAGAGATCGGCGATCCCATCCGCCGGGACCGGGCGCTGGCGCGGTTGCGCTATAACCTCGCCCGCGCCCACGTCTACGCCTACGACGTCGACGCAGCGCACGAGCACCTCGAGCTGGCTCGCCGGTTGATGGCTGACTACCGCGCCGATGAGCGGGCGATCGGCAAAGATCCGGACACCGACACCGACGTCAAGCAGCTCGAGGATGACCTGGTCCAGCGCGAGGCGGCGCATCAGCGCGCCGTGGCCCACCTCCAGGGGCCGCCGCCAGACCCGATCAATACCAGGCGAGGCCAGACCCAGCGACGAGCGGGGATCAGCATGATCGCGCTGGCCGCCCCGTTCGCGGGGCTGGCGGTCGCGGGCGGCTTGATGGGTGCACAGGCCAATCGAGCGTTCACGAGCGTGACCACCGAAGACGCCCGCACGGCCGCACAGCAGCGCGGCCGCACGGGCAACGTGCTGTTCGGCGTTGGGGTCGGGCTCGCCGTGATCTCGGCGGCCTCGGGCGCGACCCTGATCGGCCTGTCCGCGAAGACCAGGCGAGCCGAGCTGTCGCTGAGCGCGACGCCGACCGGGCTCGTGCTCGCGGGGGAGTTTTGAGCATGCGCGCGCGCGGGTGGGCCATCTGCTTCGTTGTCTCGCAGCTCGCTTGCTTCGTGCAGGGCGACACCAGCGGCCTGCCCTGCACCGAGGACGAGGCCTGCTTCAACGGCCAAGTCTGCGGCACAGCAGGCGTGTGTGTCGAAGCCTTCATGGTCGACGACTCGACGACCGCCCCATACGGTGACGGCGATGACGACCCGACCGAGCCTGGTGATGGCGACGCCGACACCACAGCAGCTGGGGACGGCGATCCAAGCGAGTCCGGCGACGGCGATCAGACCGAGTCTGACGACGGCGACGACGACCCGAGCGAGGACGGCGACGGCGACGGCGACGGCGACCCCACCGAGTCCGGCGACGGCGACGGCGACGGCGATCCGGTGCCCGAGTGCGGCGACGGGATCGCGCAATCCAGCGAGAATTGCGACGGCATGGATCTCAAGGGCAAGACCTGCTCGGACTTTGGCTACGGCGGGGGCATGCTCGCGTGCAACGACTGCACCTTGAGCTTCGCCGGCTGCTGCCAGGGAACTGGGCAGAGCTGCGCATCCAAGGGCTGTTGCGCCGGCCTGACGTGCAGCCTGTTGCCGCTGCTCGTCTGCCAGTAGTGTTGGCGACGTCTCTCTCCGCGAGCTGTCGATTCCATGACTCACGAGCACGTCGCCCTCTTCGTCGTTTCCGCTCTCTGCGCCAGCTCCGGGGTCCTCGGCTGCGCGACCGCCAACCAAGACGACAGCCCGCCCGCCGTCACCGAAAAGTCCGGAGAGGCCGACGCCACACCGGCCGAGCCGCCGGCGACCGAGCAACCCGTGGCCGAGCAGCCGCCTGCAGACCCCACGTCGCTCACTGTCTCGGGCGCCCTCACGTACACCGAGCTGCCACGGACCAAGTCGGTCGAAGCCTATATGGGTCGCGAGTTCACGCTGGTCGACGCAGCCGGCACCGAGCACAACCTCAAACCATCTGACACCGTCAGCCACGAGCAGCTCGTCGGGCGCTCGGGTCAGACCGTCGAGGTCACCTGCACCCCTTTCGCGGAGCAACAACCGAACCCGCACGAGCAGGCGCCCCAGGGCGCGCCCGGCCAGGGCGCGATGCCACGCCCGGCGGGGTGCACCGTCACGGCCCTCAGCCCCGCTCCCTGACGCGTTTGTGCCAGCTGCATTGAATGCTATGGGGTAGTCGTGTCAAACGAAGGATATCACGAGCCCCTCGAGCGCCTGAGCGACAAGACCCAGGACGTGCACCGCGCCATCATCTCGCTGATGGAAGAGCTCGAGGCCGTCGACTGGTACAACCAGCGCGTCGACGCCTGCACCGACGACGAGCTGCGCAAGATCCTCGCCCACAACCGCGACGAGGAGATCGAGCACGCTGCGATGGCGCTCGAGTGGCTGCGTCGGCGCATGCCCGTGTTCGACTCGCAGCTGCGCGAGTACCTGTTCAAAGAGGGCAGCATCACCGGTCATGAGGCGACCGTGACCGGCGACTGATCGAATCTGGCACAGCGTTCGGGCATTCGGGCCACGCCGAGCTCAGCTCTGGCGTGGGGCGCAGGTATGGGGTTTGCAGCCTTCGCCCACGGTGACTCACCAGGAGTGATGCCAGTGCCATACGCAACGAATTCCGATCTCCCCGAGAGCGTGAAGGACAACCTTCCGGCCCACGCACAGGACATCTACCGCGAGGCGTTCAACAGCGCGTGGGAGCAATACAAAGATCCCAAAGAGCGACGGGACAAGGATGACACGCGCGAGGAGACCGCCCACAAGGTTGCGTGGGCCGCCGTGAAGAAGAAGTACGAGAAGCCGGACGAGGACGGGGACCAGGGCGGAAAGTGGCGAGCGAAGGGCTGAGCGCTACCGCCCTCGCAGCCACTCGCGGATCTGGCCGTGCAGCTCACGCCCATCCGCATTGTTCACCTCGATCTCGAGCCCCCGCTGGGCGGCCGCTCGCGCCTCCGTCTTTCGCCCGAGCGCCCACAGAGCCTTCGCGTGATCGAGCGCGAGCTCGATGTAGTTGTCGTCGTCCCGAGGCCTGTCGAGCGCCCAGGCCCGCTCGATGTGGGCCAGCGCCTGCTCCGTTGCGCCGAGCTTCAGCTCCGCCTCGGCGAGCAGGACGAAGCTCAAGAACGTCATCTCGTTGGGCGGGAATCCGCGCGCCTCGGCGAGCTCGAGGTTGCCGAGCATCAACGCCTGGGCCCGCGCGGCGTCGTCGTGCGCGAGCATGGCAAAGTACGCCTGTAGGATCCGCGCACGCAGGACCATGTCGTGGGTGTCGCCGAACGCCTTGATCCCGGCGCGCTCGGCCATGTTCGCCCGCTCGATCGCGCCGTCGAGATCGCCAGTCGCGGCCAGGATCCCTGCGAGCTGCACGTAGGTGTAGACGGCGGGTCCCGAGTGATCGGTGTGCGCCCGCTGATGGATGGCCTCGGCCTCGCGCATGGCCGCGATCGCGCCTTCGACGTCACCCAATTCGTTCCGGGTCGTGCCGAGGTTGGTCAGCGCGGAGGCCAAGCTGGGGTGGTCGGGCCCGAGGCTGCGGCGGCGGATCTCGACGGCCCGCTCGAGGTCGGCGCGAACCAGCTCACGGTCCTTCGCCAGGCTGTAGACCATGGAGCGATCGTTGTAGAGATCCCCGAACCATGGGTGGTCCTCGGGCAAGGTCTTGGACCACAGCTCGTGGACCCGCTCCATCAGCGCTCGCGCGTCGTCGTGGCGCGACTCGGCGGTGGCGATCTGGGCGAGCCCGAGCCAGGTCAGGCCCAGGCGCGGGTGGCCCTCCCCGAGCTCGGCGCGGATCAGCTCGCCGCCGCGCTCGAACTCGACCCGGGCCTCGTCGTTGCGACCGAGGTCTTGCAGCAAGTCGGCGAGCGTCAGGTGGATGGCCGCGCTGCCAGCGTCTTGCTTGCCGCGGGCGCCGCTGTGGAGCTCGAGGGCCCGGCGCAGCTCGGCCTCGGCCTCGGCGTTGTCGCCCTTGGCCATGTGGACCTGGGCCAGTCGATCGAGGCGCCGCGCTTCGTCGTCTTCGGTGCCGCTGCGGGTGATCACGGCGGCGGCGTGCTCGGCCCACTCGACCGCGCTCGCGTAGTCGGCCTCGAGCTCGCCGGTCGCGAAGATCAGCTCGGTCGCGGCCCCCAGCGCGAGCTCGTCGAGCCCCAGCGCCTGAGCCGAGAAGTACGCGCTGCGCAGCGACGCGACCGCGGCTGGACCGTGGGCCTGCTCGGCGTGCAGCCGGCCCAGACGCAGATCCGCCTCGGCCAGGACCGGGGGGTAGTCGAGGCTCGCCGCTCGCTCGCGCAGGGCCTCGACCTCGGCGAGCCGCTCGCTGGGCGCGACCCGACGCAGCGTCTCGCTGGTGGCCAGCTCGCGGCGCAGCTCGTCCACGGCGGCCGCGACCTCCGGGTCTTCGGGCGGCGGGACCACGGCGCGGACATAGTCTTCATCGGCGCAGCGAGCCGGACGCGGGAGCGCCTGGGCGGCCGCGACCGCGCCCTCGACCACGTCGGCGTCGGCGGCCTCGAGATCGTCGACGAGCACCGCGAACCCACGTCGCTGGCGATCCAGGCAGCGCATCCGCAGCTGCATGAGCTCGGCGCTCTGCCCGCGGTGCAGCTCGGTCGCCTCGCAGGTCTCACGGTGCGCGTCGATCCAGCCGCGGCTCCACAGATCGAGCTCCGGGGCGATGCGCGTCCAGGTGTCGGCGGCGTGATCGAGCTTGGTCGCGCGCACGGCTTGCTCGGCCAGGCTCACCCGCGCGGGGCTCCAGGTCTCGGCCATGATCCGCGCGCCACCCGTACAGATCTCGGGCTTGTCGGGCTCGTCGCGACGAAGCCACGGGATCGTGGCCAACGCCACCAACGCGACGCCCGCCAGCCCGATCCCGAGCTGGCGCAGGCGTCGGCTACGATCGCGCTCGAGCTCGGCGAGCAGGACGTCGAGCTTGGGCCAGCGCTGGTCGGGGTCGATCGCCAGGCCGCGATCGATCACCCGCCGCAGCCAGGCGGGCACGTCGGGGTTGGTAGACTCGCGGCGCGTGTTTTGAACCACCGACAGGGCCAGGGCGGCCGCGTTGTCGCCGGGAAACGGACGCTCACCGTAGAGCGCCTCGTGCAGCGCCACGCAGAACGAGAACTGATCGGTCCGGGCGTCGACGGCCTCCGACAAGAATTGCTCGGGCGCCATGTAGGCCGGCGTCCCCGTCAGCGAGCCCATCGCCGTCACCGTGGTCGAGAGGTTGGTCCGGCTGCCGTCGAGGTCACCGCGCAGCCGCTCGACCACGCTGTCGCGGTCGAGCGCGGTCACGCTCGAGGCCTCGCCGGGCTGGCGCGCGCGCGCCAGCCCGAAGTCCATGACCCGAACGCGGCCGTCGTCACCGACCATCACGTTGTCTGGCTTGAAGTCGCGGTGGATCAGCTTGGCCGCGTGGGCGGCAGCGAGGCCTCGCCCGGCCGCGACGAACACCGCCAGGATCTCCCGCCAGTCGCGCGGCCGCTCCTGCAGCCACGCGCCCAGGGTCTGGCCCGCGATGAACTCCATGGCCAGGAACACCCGGCCGTGATGCTCACCGACGTCGTGAACCGCGACGGTGTTGGGATGCTGGAGCCGGGCCATCGCCTGGGCCTCGCGCAGCAGCCGAGTGCGCCCGATCGTCGAGTCGGTGCTGGGCGCCGCCGGGTGGAGCAGCTTGAGCGCGAGCTTGCGGTCGAGCTGTGGATCGTAGGCGGAGAACACCTCGCCCATGCCACCCGCGCCGATCCGCGCCAGCACCAAGAACCGCCCGACGTGGTCGCCGGGGGCGAGCCGAGCCGGCGCTCGAGACCCGCCGGGTGGGACTGCGCCCGGCGTCGCTCGAGCGTCTCCGACCAGCGTCGCGTCGCTCGTGTCCACCGGCGCCGGCTCATCGGCGGCCAGCGTGTCGTCGACGTTCGGCACGCGCGAAAGTCTACACGAGTGCAGCCGAGCGCGAGGCTCAGCTGAAGACCGGCGGCTTGACGCTCGCGCTCACGCTGCCGTTTGGCTTGGCCACTGGCGCCCGCGGAGGAGCTGGCTCGCTCTTGCACAGTCTTGGTCTCCGCGCCGTCAGCCTCGAGCGCAGCGATCTCTACGACGCCCGGCGATCTCCTCTTCGTACTCCGCGATCTCCTTGCGCATACCGTCGCCCGGTGACCCTCCGGGGTAGCTGACCTGGCGCGGCGCCGATCAGTACTTCATCACGCACAGCGCCCGCGCGACGCTGCGCTCGGCCTTCTCGGAGGTCTTCTTGCCGCCCGGCATCGAGTAGGTCCACGCGCGGCCTTTGTTCAAGGCCGTCGTCCAGTAGCGCCCGCGCTTGACCTTGTTGTTGCCAATGAACTTGGCGAGCTGGGCCGGGTTGGCCAGCTTCCAGCCCGACTCGCCTGCGTAGCCTGTGCTCGCCAGGTTCGCGCAGGTCGCCTTGGCCGCGGCGAGGTCCGAGTTCGAGCCCGGCTCGTTGGGGGCGATGTAGGGCCCGGCCCGGAATGTGCCCGACGGGGCCGGCCGCTCGGTCGCAGCTTCCCAGGCGCCGCCGCCCGTGTCGGCGGATGGGTCGGCCTCCCCGGTCTCGGTCTCAATCTCGGTCTCGGTCTCGCCAGAGTCCTCGAGCTCGCCGGTCTCGGTCTCGCCAGAGTTGGCGAGCTCGCCGGTCTCTCCAATTTCAGTCGTCGACTGCCCCGCGGGATCGGCCCCGGCGGCGAGGTCCAACGGCGGCGCACCGCTGGTCTCGCTGGCCGACTCGCCGATCCTCGCCTGCTCGCCTGGCGTGGGCGCGGGGGTCGGCGCGGGATCCTGGAAGTACAGCCACAGCGCGCCGACGACGACCACCACCGCCGCCACGATCCCAACCGCCAGCTTCGAGTTGGTGGTGGGCGCGGCGGCGAGCTGCGCGGCCACGATCGGCGCCTTGGCTTGCTCCGCCAGCTCGCGCTCGCGCCAGATCGCGGTCTCGGACTCCCCCGCAGACTCGACGGCGTCGTCGGTGACGACCTCGAGCGCCGAGACCGACAGCTCGCGGGTTGACTCCGGCTGCGGGATCGGGACGGCGTCGACCTCGAGGGTCTCGAACGGCTCGAGCGCCTCGGACAGCTCTTCTGCAGTTTGAAACCGCGCTGCGATGTCGCGCTGCAGACACCGGTGGATGATCGTTTCGAGCTCCGCCGGCACGCCCTCTACGAGCCGCGACAGCGGCGTGACCTCGTCGAGCGCCATCGACCTGATCACCGCGACCAGCGTGGGCCCGCTGAACACCTGGTGGCCCGTGATCGCCCGATACAAGATCGCGCCCATGGCCCACAGATCCGAGGATGGGCCCAGCTTGTTGGCGCCCTCGAGCTGCTCGGGCGCCATGTACTCTGGCGTGCCAAGCAGGATCCCGCTGCCGGTCTGCGCCTCGCCCGTGCCGTCGAGGAACTTCGACACGCCGAAGTCCATGAGCTTCACGACCGTGTCGCCGGACTCGGTGCGGTGCAAGAAGATGTTGGCCGGCTTGAGATCCCGATGGACGATGCCGGCCGCGTGCGCAGCCGCGAGCCCCTCGAGGGTGTGACGGACCACCCGCACCGCGTAGCCCGGCCGCAGCCGCCCCTGCCGCCGGATCAGCTGGGCAAGATCGATCCCGCGCAGCCGCTCCATCACGATGTACGGCCCGATCGGCGAGTCACCCAGGTCCAGGATCTCGCAGATGTGCTGGCTGCCGATCCGTCCGGCCGCCTTGGCCTCGCTCCGAAATCGAGCGACCGCCTCGGGATCTCGCCCGACCTCGGGTCGCAAGAACTTGATCGCGACTTCTCGATCAACCCGCTCGTTGACCGCCAGGTACACCGTCGCCATCCCGCCGCTGCCGAGCGCCGACAGGAACCGAAATTTCCCGTCGAGCCGCCGGCCCTCGAGCGGCAGCAACAAGTCCGTCGAGTCACACCGCAGCAGATCTTCGTCGTGGAGCGCGGCGCAGTGAGGGCAAGGAGCGAGCTTCGCCGTCGCTTCAACCTCCCTGGGCATCCGCGCAGAGAATATCAAAGGTTCACTTCGACAAGACCCCCTCGGGTCGACAAGTTCCGGCGTCCGTGATCGCACCCTGGGCGTGGGAATCTCGCCGCGCGAGACGGCCGACTTCGCCAGCTACCACGCCCACCATCAGGCCAGCGGACCGGCAGATCAGGTCGCGCCGTAGGTCTCGTCGAGCTTGTCGAGGTCCTCGACGGTGTCACCACAGGCTACTCCGCCGATCGAGATCGAGAGGGCGGCGATGACCAGCAGGGCATAAAACTTCTTACGGCTCATAAGGAAAGACTCCAGGGTCGAGCAGCGAGTGTAACAGGGAGAATCCGGGGGCGGTGCGCGCTGCGGCGAGGCGACGGGTGAGACGCGTGCGAGTGGCCGGGTCGGCCCGCTCGAGCAGCTTGGCCTCGGCCCACCACGTCCGGTGTGCCGCCGCAGCATCGCCGAGATCGAGGGCGAGTTCCACCCCCCCGACGACCGTCTCCCAACGGTCGGGTCGCAGCGACCTTGCACGGCGATATAGCTGCATGGCCCGCTCCCCCTCGCCGAGCCGATGGTGGACCCGCGCGGCGGCGGCGTGGAGCTCGGGCGAGTACGGGTACGCGCCTAGTCCGCGCTCGAGCCAGCTGCGCGAGAGGTGCTGGCGATCACCGAGCTCAGGGTGGTGGCGGAGCCACGCGCTGGGCAGATCCAGGGCCAGCTGGGCGAGCGCGGCGATCGGCCGATCATTGCGATCGACGCTGAGCTCGACGGCCCGCGCGTGATGTTCGTAGGCGGCAGCCCAGTCTTTGCGAGAGATCGCCAGCGAGCCCAGACACAGCTGCGGGAGCTCGTACAGAGGATCGAGCTGCTGTGCGACGCGACACGCATCCTCGGCCTTCGCCGCAATTTCGACGTCGAGGTGATCCCCCGCTTGCGCGGCGCCGCTGTACTCGAGGCCCAGCAGCGCGTGGGCGCGAGCCGACTCGGGGGCTCGGCGGGCGGCCTCGTGCCACAGCGTGGTGTTGCTCACGTATACCCGAGCCTCGGCGACCGCGAACGAACCCTGCATCAGCACGCACGCGGCGAGGGGCAGCCACGCGTGAAGATCGTCGCGGGTCCGGGATCGCTCGGGATCGGGCCCGAGCTCGAGCCCGAACTCGAGCTGGGACCGGATGGCCGGGTGCGCGGCCAGGCGGCGTCCGAGCGCGAGCAGGCCAACCGCCAGCGCGACACACAGCGGCGCGCTGGGCAGGTACATGAACCGGTCCGCCCGCATGTTCGGCAGGCCGATCAAGTTGCTGGTCGGCACGCTCGCCAGCATCCACGCCAGCACGGCGAAGCTCGCCAGCGGCCAGCGACGACGCAGCACCAGCGCGGCGACGAGGAGCGCGATCAGGCTCGCGCTCGCCAGCAGCGTCGCGGGCTCGAGCCAACCTGCCCCGCGATCGACGTACTCCGGCGACAGCCCGAGCGGCACCAGGATCTGCTGCAGATACCCGACGTGGATCTTCGTCGAGGCCGCGAGCACCGGAGCCAGCCCGATCCGCTGGGCCAAGACCCGAGGGTTGTCGACGCCGTAGGGGCTGCCGCCGTGGACGATCCAGGTCTGCGCCACGGCCAGCGCGACCCCGACCGCGAGCAAGCCGACGATCAGCAGGAGCCGCGCGCGACCGCGAGCCAGCGCCGCGCAGCCCGGGCCTGGGCCCAGCCACGCGAGCACCACCAAGATCCCAGGCAGCGGCGCCGCCGACAGCTTGGCGCCGCACGCCAGCGCCTGCAGACCCATGGCCGCGACCCCCCACCCGAGCGCCGCGCGGGCACGCTCGGCCTGGATCCCGCGCACCGCCGACAGCATGGCCGCGAGGCCCAGCGCCGCCGCCAGCAGGTCCTCACGAAACGAGACGACCGCGATCGCCTCGGCGTGGATCGCCAGCAGCCCAAACAGCGCCACGCTCGCGAGCGTGGACGACTCGTCCAGCCCGAGCCTTCGCAGCAACCGGGCGAGCAAGCCACACACGCTCAGATGCAGCAGGATCGACAGCCCGTGATGGGCCCAGGGCTCGACCCCGAGCAGGCGCACGCTCAGCGCGTCGAAGCTGACGAGCGTCGGTCGAAATGCATCGGGAACATGGCGCGCCCCCGCCTCGGGCGAGAACAACAGCGCGAGCTCGAACTGACCGGGGCGCAGGAACCCGTTGCTGCGCAGGGTCCAGCCGTCGTCGTAGACCAGCCCATGACGAAGCAGCGGCAAGAACACGACCGCCACCAACGCGAGCACCCCCGCCAGCCGGGCCCGATACGAGAGCGGCGCTCGCTCGCTGGACGCCCGCGAGGGCGAGGGCTCGCGCTTGGTCACCGTGAGAATCGTGCCTCAGCCTGGCACCTGTTTACAGCTCGGGTCAGGCGCACGGTTGCGACGACGCTCGCCGCTTCGAGGTTGCGAACCGGAGCGCCCGCCTCAGGACCGGTGCGGGCGAGTGAAGCGGCGAGCGACCGCGCGTAGACCCAACGTGGGCCACGTTCGGGCTTTCAGGCCGGCGAACTGCGAGCGCCGATCTAGATCTAGAGACCGAGCTCTTTGCAGCGTCGGCGCTTGTGGACCAGGGGGCCGCAGCGGTTCCAGTCGACGCCGTAGGTCACGATCGACAGCGCGTAGCCGAGCACGGCCGCCGCAGCCGTCGCCATCGCCGCCGTGTTGAACGCCTCGCCGCGGTTGACCAGGGCATCGCGATCCTCGACGGTCAGCCCGTCGTCTTGGTAACCAGTCTTGAGCTGGTTCTTGGTCACGAACCCCGCGACCCCGAACGACACGCTGCCGACGGCCCCAGCCGTGCCCACGATGATGCCGGTCCAGAACAGCGCCGGCGTCAGCTTGGGCCGGTCTCGATCGCCGGTCTCGATCCGCACGTCACGCTCGAGCTGCGTCATGCTCGCGACCGAGAACTGCTGCATCTCGGGCCGATCGAGATCCACCGCGTGCAGCCCCGCCCCACCCGGCGAGACCAACCCCGCGCAGCCGCTGGCGACGAGGGTCAGCGCAGTGAGTCCAGCGAAGACGGCTTGGCACGGGCGGATCATGGGCGCGGCGCGAAGGTATCAGGTGATCCGGACTCCGGGCAGCCGCCGGCCGACCCCACGCGTGGCCCCGCTCACGCACGCGTGCAGCGCCCACCCCTGGGTTCCGTGGTTGCCGGTCTCGGCGGAGCGGCGCCAGGCATTGCACCAAGCGCTCCCCGGTGGTACCAACCGCCGCCTTTTCAACCAAACCCCATGCCCCTGGAGGATGCGCCGGCGTGCCGGCCGAGGCGAACGAACGCCGCGGTCGGTGGGCAACTCCGACGAAGGGGGCAGAGGCCCAACGCGAGGATAAAAAATGACCGAGACCGATACCGATACCGCGGCCGACAGCGGCCTTCAGATGATGGACGAAGCTCAGCGGATCATCACGATCCGCCAGCTGCTCGAGTGCGGCGTGCACTTTGGTCACCGGACCGAGCGCTGGAACCCGAAGATGAACCAGTACATCTTCGGCGCGCGCAACGGCGTCCACATCGTCGACCTGCAGCAGACCGCCAAGCTGATGCGCCGCACCTACGCGTACGTGCGCTCGGTCGCGGCCGAGGGCGCGCCGATCCTGTTCGTGGGGACCAAGCGCCAGGCCCAAGACGTGCTGATCAACGAGGCCCAGCGCTGCGGCCAGTACTTCGTGGTCACCCGCTGGCTCGGCGGCACGCTCACCAACTGGAAGACGATCCGCCAGTCGGTCGACAAGCTGCGCAACATCGAGAAGATGTCCGAGGACGGCACCTACGAGAAGCTGACCAAGAAAGAGGTCCTGCAGCTCGAGCGTCAGCGCGGCAAGCTCGAGCGCAACCTCGGCGGCATCAAGGACATGCCCAAGCTCCCCGGTGCGATCTTCGTGATCGACCCCGCCAAGGAGCACATCGCCGTGGCCGAGGCCAACCGGCTCAAGATCCCCGTGATCGCGCTGGCCGACACCAACGCCGATCCCTCCAAGATCCAGTACATCATCCCCGGCAACGACGACGCGATCCGGTCGATCAAGCTGATCACCAGCAAGATCGCCGACGCCGCGTCCGAGGGCATGCGCCTCGGCAAGCAGCGCGCCGTGGCCGAGGCCGACATCGAGTCCGCGCCCGCGCCGATCCGCGTCACCACTGGCGGCGACGGGCCCAAGGTCGAGCTCGTCTCGCGCCGCACCCAGCTGCCGACCCCCGAAGCCGCGGCGTCCCCCGAGGGCGAGGGCTCCTCGAGCTCCGCCGACGCCGACGCAACCTCCAACTGAGCCCACCGGCAAGGAACATACCCATGAAGGTCACCGCATTGATGGTCAAGGAGCTCCGCGAGCGTACGCAAGCGGGCATGCTCGACTGTAAAAAGGCGCTCAAGGAGACCGACGGCGACATGGACAAAGCCGTCGACTACCTGCGCACCAAGGGCCTGTCCAAGGCCGCCAAGAAGGCCGGTCGTATCGCCACCGAGGGCGCGATCGTCAGCTACGTCCACGGCGGTCGCGTCGGCGTGCTGCTCGAGGTCAACTGTGAGACGGACTTCGTCGGCAAGCTCGACGACTTCCAGACCTTCTGCCACGACGTGTGCCTGCAGATCGCGGCCATGAACCCGCTGGCCGTCGACCGCGAGGGCGTCAACCCCGAGCGGGTCGAGGCCGAGCGCGTCGTCCTGCGCGAGACGGCGCTCAACAGCGGCAAGCCCGAGAAGATCGTCGACAAGATCGTCGACGGTCAGATCAACAAGTACTACGCCGACAACGTGCTGCTCGAGCAGAAGTTCGTCAAAGACGACAAGAAGACCATCGAAGAGGTCCAGCGCGAGCTCGTCGCCAAGATCGGCGAGAACGTGAAGATCCGTCGCTTCGTTCGCTATGAGCTCGGCGAGGGTCTCGAGAAGAAACAAGAGGACTTCGCAGCCGAAGTCGCGGCTCAGGTCGCCAACTCGTAAGCCAGGAGGCGGGGCATCAACCCCGCCTTTTTTGCGTCAGTCATGTCAAAAGCCAGGTTCCAGCGCGTCACGCTCAAGCTGTCCGGCGAGGCCCTTCAGGGCGCGCAAGGCTACGGCATCGATCCCCCCGTGCTCGACACGATCGCGGGCGAGATCAAGGCCGTGATCGAGCTCGGGGTCGAGACCGCCGTGGTGATCGGCGGCGGCAACATCTTCCGGGGCGTCAAGGCGTCGGCCAAGGGCATGGACCGCGCCAGCGCGGACTACATGGGCATGATGGCCACGGTCATGAACGCGATCGCCCTGCAAGACGGGCTCGAGCGGATCGGCGTGTACACGCGGGTGCTCTCGGCGATCGAGATGAAGGAAGTCGCGGAGTCGTACATTCGGCGGCGGGCGACCCGCCACCTCGAGAAGGGCCGGGTGGTGATCTTCGCCGCCGGCACGGGCAACCCCTACTTCACGACCGACACCGCCGCGGCCCTGCGGGCGATGGAGGTCGGCTCGCAGGTGCTGCTCAAGGCCACCAAGGTCGACGGCGTCTACGACAAGGACCCCCTGAAGCACGATGACGCGGTCCGGTTCGACCGGCTAGAGTACCTCGACGTGCTGTCCCGCGGCTTGCACGTGATGGACGCCACCGCGATCTCGCTCTGCAAGGAGAACAACCTCCCGATCGTCGTGTTTGATATGCTCGCCACTGGCAACATCGAGCGCGTCGTGTGCGGAGAAAAGCTCGGCACGCTCGTCGCGCCCAAGCACTACGAGTGGCCAGAAGAAGAACCATCAAGCAGGAGTTGAGCGATGGCCAGTTTCGACGGTGAAGAGGTACTGATGGAGACCGAGGGCAGCATGGAGTCCGCTCGTGATGCGTTCGGCAAGGCGCTGTCGCGGGTCCGGGCGGGCACCGCCAACCCGAGCCAGCTCGATGGCGTGCGGGTCGAGGCCTACGGCACGCAGATGAAGCTGCGCGAGGTCGCGACGGTCGCCAAGGCCGACGCGCGCTTGCTGATCGTCAAGCCATTCGACGCCAACACCATCTCGGCGGTCGAGAAGGCGATCATGAACGCGGGGCTCGGCCTGAACCCCAGCTCCGACGGCGTGGTCCTGCGGGTCCCGATCCCGCACCTCACGGAGGAGCGGCGCAAAGATCTCGTCAAAGAGGTCCGGCGCGCGGGTGAGGACGCCAAGGTCGCGCTTCGCAAGGCCCGGCGGTCGGCCAACGACGCGTTCAAGAAGGCCGAGAAGGACAAAGAGATCTCCGAGGACGAGCTCAAGTCCGCGCTCGACAAGATTCAGGAGCTGACCGACGCCTTCAGCAAGCAGGTCGACGACTCGCTCGGCAAAAAAGAAGCCGAGATCATGGACGACTGATGCCCACGACCTGGAACACGAGTTTGACCCGAACGCTCAGCCTGGTGATCTGCCTGGGCGCAGGTGGCTGCTTCATCGAAGCCGCGGAGCCGTCGACGTTTCGGTTCCAGTGCGGGTCCAGCAGCGAGTGCGCGACCGACCAGGTGTGCGCGAGCGGGCTGTGTCAGCAGCCTTGCGGCGGCGAGGACGACCTCGAGTGCCCGCAGAGCGCCCCGATCTGCCTCAACGAGTTCTGCGCCAGCGTCTGCCCGATCAGCGAGGACGTCTGCCCCGCGCCGCAGTCGTGCGTGGCGCTGACCGTGCCCGGTGACGAACCGAGCGAGTCGGGGGTGTGCACGATCCCCTGTGGTGACGCCAATCCCTGCGCGGATGGCATGCTCTGCGTCGAGGAGTTCGGCCTGTGCGTGCAGGCCTGCGCCACCACCGACGAGTGTGGCCCGGCCGAAGCGTGCGTCCAGGGGTTTTGCGTGCCCACGGACTCGGGCGGCGGCGCTCCCTGAGCTTCGAGCCGGCCTAGGACGGCTTCTTCTTCTTCTTCTCGGTGGGGGCCTTCTTCTTGGCGGGGGCCTTCTTCTTGGCCGGCGCCGCCGCTGGGGGCGTGACGGTCGACGGCCGCGCGAACGGCCGGGCACCCGCGGCCGCGCTGAGCTTGTCAGCCATCGCCCCGCCGATCTCCGCCATTCGCTCGCGCACCGCCAGCGCGTCGGGGACCGCCTCGAACGCGTCGAGCTCGTCGTCGGGGATCCGCTCCACGCTAGCCTCGCGGCCGCCCACGCGCACGCGATACCCGAACCGGATCGCGACGACGCCGACCCCGATCAGCTCCCCCTCGCCGCCGAACCCAGCCGCGGCCGCCCACGCCGCCGCGAACCCGACCATGCTCTCGGTGAAGCCGGCCTGGCCCTGAAACGAGCGCAGCTGGATCTCGTCGCCGGCCCACTCGATCTCCAGAAATTCGCGGGCCTCCACGAACTCGACACCATCGACCATGTCGCCGACGGTCTCGCCGCTGATGTAGCCCTTCAACACCTGGTGACCCGGGACGCTCTTCCAGTCGAGCTCGGCCGCCAGCCACGCCGCGCGGTGCTCAGCGGGGATGACGAGTCGACCTGAAATAGCGGCGTCCCAGGGCTTCACCACACCATCATCGGGGCTCGCAAGCTGAGGCGCAATCGATCCCTGGAACCCCCGCTGGCGCAATCTCTCACGCGCGAGTCGTCGTGCAACACTGTCGTGTGTGAGTAGCCTCGTCGACGTGACCCGCCGTGTCTTGCTCGCTGGCTCGCTGCTGATCGGCGTCGGTTGCGACCGCCTCGACCAGCCGACCCAGACCCCCGAGCGGGCCACCGAGCGTGATCCCGAAGCCCACGCCTTCTTCGACAGTGACGGCGACCCGAGCGAGCTCGATGGCTTCATCGCCAGCCTCGCCGACGTCGACTTTGTCGGGTTTGGCGAGCTCCACCATCACAGCGTGGGCGCCCAGGTCCAGCTCGCGGTGCTCGAGGGCATGGCCGCGCAGGATCGACCCGTCGCCCTGGCCATGGAGTTCTTCGAGGCTGATCAGCAGGCCACGCTCGACGCGTACCTGGCCGGGTCGATCGACGAGCCGACCTTTCGCGAGCAGACCGGGCGCGACGACAACTACGAGCAACTTCACCGACCCCTGATCGAGTTCGCCAAGCGCAGCGGGATCCCGGTGATCGCCGCCAACGCCCCGCGCGAGCTGGTCACCGCCTACCGCGAGTCTGGGGCGACCTACGCCGACTACCTGGCCACGCTGTCCGAGGGCGAGCAGGCCCTGATGCCCCGCACCTCCGTGCCGCCCGACGACGAGTTCAAGGCCCGGTTCATGAAGACCATGGGCGAGCGCGGCCCGGCCTTCTATCCGGCGATGGCGCTGTGGAACGACGCGATGGCCGAGTCGAGCGCCGACTTTCGCGACGCCCACCCCGAGCACCGGATCTTGTTGATCGTCGGCGTCTATCACGTCGCCAAGCACCTCGGCGTCATCACGCAGTACCGCGCGCGCCGACCCGACGACAGCGTGCGGGTCGTGACCATGACGCCCGTCGAGGGCCCGATCGTGTTCGACGAGTCCAACCGCGGCGAGGGCGACCTCGTGCTGGTGGTTCGCTGACCGGACCCGCGCGAGGCCGACAGCCACGCCAGGTGCGAAGCCGGCGGGCCGGGACTATCATCCTCGCCTGTGCTCGACCCGGCCTACTCGACTGCAAACCGCTTCGTCGACAGTGATCACCCGGCGGTGCTCAGCTACGCCCGCGAGCATGGCGTGGGCGCGACGGCGCGCGAGCGGGTCGTCGCGCTGTACTACGCGGTCCGCGACGGGTTTCGCTACAACCCCTGGAACGTCACCTTCGAGCCGGAGCACTTCAGCGCCAGCCACCTGCTGCTGCGCGACCGGTCGCTGGGGGGGCACTGCGTGGACAAGGCGACCCTGCTCGCGGCCTGTGCCCGGGCGATCGGTGTGCCCAGCCGGCTACACTTTGCGAACGTCCGCAATCACATCGGCACGGCCCGGCTCGAGGCCCACCTGGGCACCGACTTGCTGGTCTATCACGGCTATACCGAGCTGTGGCTGGGCGAGCGCTGGGTCGCGGCCACGCCCGCGTTCAACCGCGAGCTGTGTGAGCGGCTCGCCGTCGCGCCGCTGGAGTTCGATGGCGTCGAAGACAGCGTGTTTCAGGCCTACGATCGGGGCGGCGGCCAGTTCATGGAGTACGTGACGGACCACGGCGTCCACGCCGAGATCCCCGTCGACGCCATGGTCGCCGCGTGGCGGCTGCACTACCCCGCGATCATGGCGACCGGGGCCTGGCCGCGCCCTACCAGTCAGTCAGCAGATCGTTGACGAGCGCGCCCACCGACTCGTCCTTGGCGATCGCCTCGAGCGCGGCCACGCCGATCGGCGCGAGCGCGGGGTCTTGAACCAGCGCGTCGATCAGCCCGGCGAGCGCGTCCGTGAACCCCGGCCGGGTCAGCAGCGGATCGAGCACGGCCGTGAGGTCAGCCTCGCTGGGATCGTCGAGCAGCATGGCGTTGAGCGTATCGATGATCTGCTGCTGAACTTCGGGCTCGCGGGCCACGGACTCGAGCGCGTCGACCAGGTGGCCGATGAACGCGGGCGAGTCGAGCAGCTTGACCACGGCGATCGCAACTTGGTCCTGGGTCGCGGGCAGGCTGAACAGATCGACGTAGAAGCGCTCGAGCCGGGCGGTCGTGAACCAGTGCTCGAGCAACAGCGCGGTGGCCTCGCTCGAGCTGGGCCGCTTGCCGCCGTTGAGCTCGGTCAGTCGCGCGGTCCAGTTGGCCTGTTGCTCGCCCTTCTCGACCGCGTCACGGACGATCCCGACCAGGTAGGGGTTGTTGGCCACCGCGACCTGCAGCCGGCCGAGCGCGGCGACGACCGAGGGCGCCGCGAGCACCTTGTCGAAGCTCTTGTCGAACGCCTGGTCGAACGCCGGGCCGCTCGTGACCTTCTCGATCCGCTGCCCGACCGCCTCGCCGACCGCCTCGGCGCCCATCTGTGGGTTTTGAGCCATCAGGTCGAGCACGATCTGCTGCAGCCGCTTGGACTCGCCGAGCGCCCCGATGATCGACTCGCCGACGCTCGCGAGCTTGGGCGACTGGGCGAGCGCGCTCATGATCCGGTCACCGGCCGCGCCAACCTGGGGATCCTGCGAGACCGTCTCGAAGCACGCGGTCGCGGCGGCCTCGACCGCGGGTGCGCTGGCGGCCGTGCCCGCCCGGCTCTCGAACTCCGTGGTCAGCCGCGCCATGTCGACCTCGATCGGCGCGTTGGGGTCGGCCGCCTTGCTCAGCTCATCGAGCTTCTGGCAGCCACCCAGCGCGGGCAGGGACAGGGCGAGGCCGAGCGTGAAGGCCCGCCAGCGGGGCAGCGATCGGCGAGTCTGGGCGGGAACCAAGCGGGAGCGTGCCATCGGGGGAGAGTATCGAATTCTGTCCGGCTCCTACAGGCACCCGACGAGCCGACTCACAGCTGATCGGCGCTCAAAAGCCCGGCGTCGCGGGGCCTGACACCCAATTCTCGGGGATGTCGGGGCCGGCCGGGTCCACGCGATGGATCGGCTGCTCATCGACCGGCCACGGGCCGATGTCGGGGTCGTTCCACGAGCGGTAGGTGCTGATCAACAGCTCGCCGTCTTGTCCCGCGTGATACAGCTTGATCCGCGTGAACGGCTGCAGCAGCGCCCCGAAAATGTGGGCCGTGTGTGAGCTGAGCACCAGCGCGCTGCCGATCCCGCCGACGTAGCCGTTGCCGACGAACAGCGCGCGCCGGCCTGGCGCCAGGCAGGTCTGGCTGATCTGGGCGCAGCCGCCATCACCCGCGACCACGTCGAAGTTGTCCTGAATGCTGTCGGCGCTCTGGTTGATGTAGTCGCCGAACGACAACAGCCCCAGGTCGAGCTCCTGGTCGGACAGGTTGATGATCTCCACGAACTCGAAGGGCATCTCGGAGATCGTGACCCCGGGCGGGTCCGCGAAGATCTCGACGATCTGCAGCTCGCCCGGCGCGACGTCCGTCGCGCCAATACACGCGCCCAGGCTCGGGTTGAGCGGCGTGTCGAGGCCCGAGCAGCCAAACCCTGGCACCCCGCAGCCCGCCTCGCCGAGCTCGACGTCGCACAGCAAGGTGCAGCAGCCCGCCCGATTGCCGCAGCCGCCGGGGTAGCTGGGCTCGGGGACACACCAAAGACCCGGCGCGCAGTCGACCGCGGAGTCCCAGCAAGGCTCGCCGTGACCCGCCTCATTGCCGAACGCGCGGCAGCCAAACCCTTCGAAGTCGCCGTGCCAGTAGCAGCCCTGGTCGGGCGGGCAGTCCTGCAGGAGCGGATCGCAGCTGGTGTCTTGGGGCACGTCGGGGACCCAGTCCGTGTCCGTGTCCGTATCCGTGTCTGTGTCCGTGTCGGTCGAGTCGTCGGTGGTGCTCGAGTCGTCGCTGCTGCTCGAGTCGTCGCTGCTCCAGCCCTGGGTCGCGTACGGATACGGATCGAGCTGGGGGCTCTCGTCCGAGCCACCGTCGTCGGTGAACGCCGGCACGACGCGACTGCAGCCGAGGGTGAACAGCAGCGAGGGAGCCAGCGCGATCAGCCGAGCCGAGTGACCGAAGATCTGACCGCGCCCAGACACAGGCACAGAATGTCACCCGGTTGGGGGACGTGGCAAGCGGTCCGCGAGCTCAGGGACCGCCGCGGCCGATGATCACGATCCCGCCGTTGGGGTCGTCGTCGTCGTCCCCGCGGCTCGAGGTCGTGCCAGAGGTGACGCCGGTCGTGGACGACGACGAAGACGTGGTCGTGCTCGTGCTCGTGCTCGTGTCGCGGGGGTCGGTGGTCGTGGCGGTGCTGGTGGTCGGCATGGGCGAGTCTCTCGTGTGAACTGGGGAAGTCGCCGGGCGCAGAGCCGTGCATGAGGGCCACGAGGGCGCCGTGCCATGGCGACGAGTGGGTTGGTCAGCGAAGCCGCTGCAGCTCAGCCTCGAGCCGCGCGCGGGTGTTGGGATCTTTGGCGCACGCGAGCCCGCTCTCGAGGCTGGTGATCGCCTGCGCAGGCAGGCCCAGGCTCAGCGAGCTCTCGGCGTGGCGCTCGTAGCTGCGCACCATCTGGTGGCACTGGGCAGGCCCGAGCCGCGCGGCGATCGGCGGCAGCGCGGCGTCGATCAGGGGGAGCGCGCGCTGGTGGTGGCCGAGCGCGGCGAGCGACTTGCCAAGCTCGAGCTCGACGAGCGAGCGCTGAATTCCAGGGGTGGGCATCAGCGCGAGCGCCCGCTCGTAGTAGTCCACGGCCGCGTCCCAGCGAGACTCCCGGGCCTCGAGCTGACCGAGCAGCCGGAGGGTCTCGGGCAGCGCGTCGCGGTCACCGGTCGAGCGCTCGAGCGAGCGCAGCGCCAGCTCGGCGTGGCGCTTGGCGAGGTCGTAGCGCTGAGCCACGAACTCGAGCGAGGCCAGGCCCAGCTCGCTGCGCGCGAGCTCGGGGTGATCGACTCGCAGCGCGGCCGCCCGAATGTCGCGGGCCCGACCCAGTCGCTCGCGCGCGAGCTCGAGCTCACCGCGCTCGTGGGCCAGCGCCCCCGCGTCATGCCAGATCCGCGCGTTGCTGGGATGATCTCGACCGCGGACCCGCTCGGCGCGGGCGAGCGCGCGGCGATAGTCATAGTCGGCCTGCTCGAACAGGCCCGCTTGATCGCGGGCCCGGGCGAGCGCGTGCAGGTGATCGATCGCGAGGATCGAGTCACCGGCCTCGATGCCGTCGAGCTGGCGAAGACCCTCGTGCAGCAGCGACTCGGCCCGCGCCGGCTCACCGGTGTCCATGTGATCCAGGGCCGAGCTCAGCCGCACGGTCGCCTGCAACAGCTGCGCGTGGCGGTTGGCCTCGCTCGAGTCGCTCGCACCCAGCAGCGCGTCGACGTGGGCGCGCGCCGTGTTCAGTCGGTCCCGGCGCAGCTCGAGGTTGTCGAGCCTGCGTCCAGCCCACACGATCTCGACCCACAGCTCGGCCTCGGTCCGGTGGTCGCCCGTGCGGATCGCCAGCTCGCGGGCGCGCTCGAGGTCCGCGCGTCCAGCCGCGCCGCGCCCGGCGTCGATCTCGGCGAGGCCGCGCTGGCGCAGGGCCGCGAGCTCGACGCTCGGCCACCCGTGCGCCTGAGCCTGGCGAAGCACCGAGTCCGCGCTGACCCGGGCCAGCTCGACGTGGCCCAGCCCGCGCTGGGCGGCCGCCTGGGCCAGCTCGTGCAGCGCGGGCACGATCAGCTCCGCGTCGGCGCGCGCGACCGCGGAGGCATGCTGGGCATCACAGCGCGAGGGCTCGGGCAGCGCGTCGACGGCCGCGACCGCGCCCTCGAGCAGCACCGAGTCACCGGTGAGCAACGCCTTGATCGTGAAGTTCACCTGCTCGCGCTGGCCGGCGAGACAGGCCCGGACCGCGTCGCGGGCCAGGGGATCTTGGAGATGCTCGCCGTCGCGGGCCTCGCTCAGCCACCGCTGCGACCAGTCATCGAGCTCGGCGAGCACCGTGGCCTCGCTGCCCGCGGCCCACGCCGGGGTCGCCCCCGAGCCAGCGGGGCCGGCGACAGGAGCCGATCCAGGGGAGCCGGCGACAGGAGCCTCACCGGGTCGCGCCAGCCGAGCGAACGCCTGCGACAGCTCGTCGCGGCGCTGGGCGTCCCAGACCCCATCGAGCACCGGCTCGGGCGGCTGGACCCCCGCGTCGGATCGCAGCGCCTTCGAGCCGGCCAGCACCGCGAGCGCGGTCATGCCCGCGACGACCCCAGCGAACGCCGCTCGCCGCCAGATCGCTCGGCGATCGCGGCTCAGCTCCGCGACCAGTGCGTCCATGGTCTCGAACCGATGCTCGGGGCGACGCGAGAGCCCGCGCAACAACAGGCGCTTCAGCCAGCGCGGCACGGTAAATTTGGGTGGCTCGAGCGGGAACTCGACCGCGCAAGTGTCGAGTCGATAGAGCAGCTCCATCACGCCCTGGGCCGGGAATGGGCGCGCGCCGTAGATCGCCTCGAACAGCGAGACACAGAAGCTGAACTGATCGGCCAGGGCCCCGCCCGTGCCCATGAACGCCTGCTCCGGGGCCATGTAGGGCAGCGTGCCGGGACCCGCCAGGCTCCTGGTGGCGGCCCGATTGTCGTCGCTCTCGTCGCCGATCGTGGGGGCGGCCTCGACGATCAGCTGCTTGGCGACGGCCAGGCCAAAGTCGACGACCCGGACCCGCCCCTCGGCGCCGATCAGCACGTTGCTGGGCTTGAAGTCGCGGTGGGCCAGGCCGGCCGCGTGGGCAGCCGCGAGCCCGCGCCCGGCCTGCGCGTAGATCGAGACCAGCTCGGCGAGCGAGTCGGGCTCCCAGTCGGCCAGGGTCGGCCCGTTGATCAGCTCCATCGCCAGGAAGGTCCGACCTTGGTGGCGCCCGACCTCGTACACCTGCACGACGTTGGGGTGAGACAGCCGCGCGAGCGACTGCGCCTCGAGCCGGAGCCGCTCGCACTCGTGACCGATCGAGGTTCGGGTGCCGGCGCCGCCACGATGGTGGATCAACTTGAGGGCGACGACGCGATCGAGCTCGAGGTCGTGGGCCGAGAACACCTCGCCCATGCCGCCCGCGCCCAGCCGGTCGCGGATCATGTAGCGGCCGATGATCGAGCCCGGCGCCGCCGAGCTCCCAGCGTCACCACACAGGCGGATGCTGGGGACCGTCTCACGGCCCTCGCCCCCGGCGAGGCCACGCTCGCCGCGGGACGAGCGGGTCGCGTAGGCCTGCCCGTCACGCGAGAGGGTCTCGGTTGCGAGGTGGCTGGTGTCCAGCTCTGGTGACGGCGACGCGGTCATCAATGGATTCCGGGCACCGCCCGAGCCCACAGGTAGTGTTCGAAAGGACAGAGATCGTCACGGAATTTTGATGGCCCAACTCACGTCGCCGCAGAACCCTCGGACCGTGGGTCGAAACTCCCCAGTGTCGACACTTGGGCCATGTTTGCGCGAGGCTCCGACAACACCGCATGTTACGTTGCGTTCGTGGCCCTCACTCCCGACCGCGTCCGCGCATACCGAGACGACTACCGCGCAGAGTGGATCAGCGAGCGCTATGGCGGCTGGCTGCACCTCGCGACGCTGACCGCGATCTGCGTCACCGCGATCTGCATCGCGCTGGCGATGATCGTCAGCTTTTGCTGGACCGAGCTGCTCGTCGTCCCGGCCGCGTGGGCGCTGGCCAACCTGATCGAGTACGCGGTCCACCGCGGGCCGATGCATCACCTCAGCGTCGGGATTGGGCGCCTGTACCGGCGCCACACCAGCCACCACCACCGATTCTTCTCGCACGAGCTGATGGCGGTCGACAGCCCCCGCGACTTTCACGTGACGCTATTTCCCGCCTGGATGTCGCTGTTCTTCGTCGGCTTGATCGGGGTGCCGATGGCGCTCGCTACTTATCTGTTGTTCGGCCGCGACGTCGCGCTGCTGATGTACGCCGCCGTCGTGTTCTACTATCTGGTCTACGAGTGGATGCACCTCAGTGCGCACATGCCGGAAGACAGCCCGCTCGGGCGGCTACCGCTGATCCGGTTCGCGCGTGCCCACCACGGGCTCCACCACGACGCCGCCAAGATGCGCCGGGCCAACTTCAATTTCGCGTTCCCGCTGTGCGACTGGCTGTTTGGGACCCTGGAGAAGTCGCCGCGCGCCGACGCTTGAGGCGACTCGCGCGAGGCGCAGCTTTTGTGGTAGCAAAGGGTCGAAGATCTCGACCATGCGCATCCGAAATCTATCCTCGAGCCTCACGATCTCTCTTTGCTTGCTGCTGACCGCGGGCCTTGGTCTGACCAACCTGAGCGGTTGCGACAAGAGCAAGCCCGCCACCGACGATCCCTCGACGACCAGCGGCGGGGCTGCCGACTCCGGAGGCGACGACGCTGCCGCGGCAGCGCCGGCCGAGGAGGCCCCCGCGACCTGGGCAGACATGGATCGCGGCGAACGCATGACCTTCATGGGCACCAAGGTGCTGCCCGAGATGAAAGAGTCGTTCAAGGGCCAGGGCTTCGACACCTTCAAGTGCGCCAATTGCCACGGCGAAGACTACAAAGAGGTCGACTTCAAGATCCCCAACGACCTCACGCCGCTCAACCCCGACAACCCGATCCAGTCCGGCATGGATCTCGACGAAGAGATGACCAAGTTCATGGTCTCGAGCGTGCTCCCACAGATGGCGGAGCTGCTCGGGAAAGAGACCGACGTGACCACGGGCAAGGGCGAGTTCGGCTGCCTCAGCTGCCACCTGTCCGAGTAGTCACGAGAGCGGCGTCAGCCACAGCAGCGCGGCGTCCCAGCCCAGATGCGCCACGAACGGGGCGAACAGCGAGCGCGTGCGGATCGCCAGCCAGGTCCACGCGCCGCCAGCCAGGGCCGCCGCGATCGCGAGCACGGGTGGGCCGGTGCTCAGGTGGGCGATCGTGAACAGCGCCGACGACAGCAGCACCGCCGACCACGGCCCCATTCGGTCACTTCGGCCCGCCAGGGCGACGCCGAGCGCCCCGCGCCAGACCACCTCCTCGCCGGCCACGATCAACGTCAGCAATCCGAGCGCGAGCGGGGGCGCGAGCGTGAGCTGGTCGGACCAGGCGTAGAGCGTCGTCGTCTCTGACCAGAGCTCGGGCGCGAGTCGAGCGAGCGCGGCCGCGACCCCGAACGCGCCGGCCCACATCACCACCCCCGCGCCGACGCCCCACCCGAGCGCGGCCGCGCTCGGGCGCCACAGCCGAGCCCAGCGCAGGCCCAGCAGCGTGAGCGCCAGCAGCGACAAGACCCCCTCGAGTCCGGCCATCCGGGTCCACACCGAGCCCGGCAACCACGGCCCCGCGAGCAGGCCGCCGACCGCGAGCGCGGCGAACCAGGCGAGCCTCCAGCGCTCGGTCCGGTGGCCCGCCAGATCGCGCAGCTCGAGCGCGGCCGCTGGATCCGGGACCAGGCGGACGCTCGGCAGGCGCGGCTTGAACTCGGCGAGCGCGTGGGTGATTGCGGCTCGATCGAGCGGGTCAGGCTGGAGGCCGAGCTCGGTCCGCGCCGGCTCTGGATCCCCGACGACCCCAGCCGCGAGCAGCTCCAGCTGCGAGCGCGTGATCAAGGGATCGGCCGACGCACGCTCGAGCACGCGAGCGACCGCGCGCTGGACCACCAACGGCGCGGGCACGACCACGCAGCGCCGCGCGACCACCGGACAGCTCGCGACCCTGTCCACGAGCTCGCGCAGCTCGAGCCGCTCGGGACCGACGAGATCGTAGTCCCGCCCGCTCGACGCTGGCTGCTCGACGCAGCGCATCACCGCGTCGGCGAGATCCTCGACCGCGATCGGCTGAATCGAGGATCGTCCGCCGCGCGGGGCCGGAAACACTGGCGCCGCGCGGATCGAGTCGGCGAGGTTTCGCAGCAGATCGTCGCCGCGCCCGTAGATCACCCCCGGTCGCAGGATCGTGATCGCCGGGCCGTCCGTCCGCGCGCGCAGCCGCTGGTCCCCGCGGGCCTTGCTGTCGAGGTACGCGCCCGCGCCCGCGCCCGCGCGATCGCTGCCCGCGACCGACACGTGGATCATCCGCGACAATCCAGCCCGCCGCGCCGCCTCGGCCAGCTGCTCGGGGAGCTCGACGTGAGCCCGCTCCCAGCTCCACCCGGCCGTCTCGCGCTTGATGCCGACCAGGTTGATCAGGATCTCGCAGCCCTCGAGCAGCTGTGGATCGACCCCCCTCGACAGATCGACGGCCCGCAATCGCGCGTCCGCGATGCTGCTGGGCAACCCGTGGGGCGCCCGGGCCAGGACCACGACGGCATGGCCGGCGGCGAGCAGCTGCGCGACGACGTGGCGACCGACAAACCCCGTCCCGCCCGCGACCGCGATCACCAAACAGCCCGTGCGCGCTTCATCCATTGTTTGAACCGGGTTCCCCCGCGCGAGCCTACCGTCGGGCCGACCAATAGCGAAGGGCGTCCGCAGCGATCGCGCATATCGAGCGAGGAAATACACGCAGTTCGCAGCACGATCATGGCAGAGCTGGACGCCAGGTTCCGCCATTGATGTTGCTTTTCACAGCTTTTGGCTGGTATTCAGTTAGCTACCCCCAGTAAACCAGTCCCAGAAGGTGTCCGCAAGCGGGCGAGAAGCCTCGCCCGAGCTGAAAGCAGTGTGGGTCATGTCTAGCCAAACCAAACGTCAGCTCGGCTGCGTGGCGCTGGTTGCCACGACGGTCACCTGCGCGATCGGAGCGATATTGGTCGGTGCCGAACATGCGGCCGCCAGCCCACCGCCGGCAGGGGCCGGCGCCGCCGAGGCGCCCGAGTACACCCGCTTGTCGGTCCCGATCCCCGCCAACATGATCGTCGACGGCGGCGGCCCAGCACCCACGCCCACCGCCGAGCCCGAGTACGTCTATGTCAACATGGACGGCACCAACATCATCTGCAATGGCAATGACGACGCCGTCGCCAATTCCTCGTGGATCGCCTGCCAATACGGGTTCTCGGGCAACTATCCGGCGTGGGGCGGGACGCCGGCGCAGCGCCAGTCGGTCATGGACGCGACCAAGCAGGACTGGGCGCCGTTCAACGTCGTTGTCACCCAGACGCGGCCCGTGAGCGGCACCTACACCATGTGCTTGACCGGGCCGGCCAACCACCCGTTCGGCAACGGCGTGCTGGGTATCGCGCCGCTCGACTGCAACGACCAGATGCCGAGCAACGTGGTGTTCGCGTTCCACAGCGCCAACCAGCTCAATCAGTTCGGCGCCAACACCCAGGCCACGACGATCAGCCAGGAGGTCGCCCACGCCTACGGGCTCGAGCATGTCAGCAGCAGCTCGGACATCATGAATCCCTACAACCAGGGCGGGAATCCGAGCTTCACGGACACCTGCATTGGCCTGGTCAGCGGCAACGGTCAGCCGATCCAGTGCAACCCCCAGCATCAGCAGTTTTGCAACGCAGGCCAGCAAAACTCCTACCAAGAATTGCTCGGCATGTTCGGGGCCAACGACCCCGACACCGAGGCGCCCAACGTGGTGGTCAGCTACCCCTACGACGGCGACACCTTCGAGATCGGCGCCGACTTCACGATCACCTGCCAGGCCAACGACAACCAGGACCTCGCCTCGGTTCAGCTGTGGATCGACGGCGCGCAGATGGGCGGGACCAAGGCCGCGCCGCCGTTCGCCTGGGAGGTCACCAACATCCCCGAGGGCAGCTACGAGATCTACTGCGTCGCCGCCGACGAATGGGACAACGCCGCGATGAGCCCCGTGATCGGGATCGTCGTCGAGGATGGCGGCATGCCCGGCGACGGCGGAGCCGACTCGGACTCGGGCGGGGACTCCGGCGGGGACTCGGGCGGAGCCGACTCGGATTCGGGCGGCGACTCGGGGGCCGACTCCAGCGGGGACTCGGGCGGTGACGGCACGGGCGACTCGGGCGGCGTCTCCGGGGGCCTGCCGCCAGGGTTTGGGCTCGACAGTGACAGCGGCTGCGCCTGCGCCAGTGAAGGGCTCCCCACGCGGGCGCCCGCGTGGATGCTGCTGACGCTGCTTGGCCTGCCACTCCTGCGTCCGCGCCAATAGCCATTCATTCCCTCGACCTCCCCACTCCAACCTACCGATCGCACCCATGCTCAAAGCTTCACATCTCGTCATCCCCTGCGCTGCCCTGGCGCTCATCAGCTGCTCGCCGGCCGAGGGCGACCCCAACCCATTCACGACCGCCGCGAGCATCGACACCGGCGTCTCCACGACCCTCGAGACCGGGACCGGCAGCGGTGACGGCGACGGCGACGGCGACTCGGGTGACGGCGACGGCGACGGTGATCCTGGCGACGGCGACGGCGACGGCGACGGCGTCAAGCTCGATGTGCTCCCAGCCGACACGGGGGTCGACGACGGCCCGGGGGACGAGAGCTGCGACTTCGTCGATCTGCTGTTCGTGATCGACAACTCCGTCTCCATGGGCGGCTACCAGGCCGCGCTCGGCCTCGCGTTCCCGCAGTTCGCCGACACCCTCGCGGCCGTGCTGCCCGAGGGCACCAACGTCCACGTCGGCGTGACCAGCTCCGAGATGGGCTACGCCGGATCAGGCAGCACCATGATCAGCAACGGCATGTGCACCTTCACTGGCGACGGGATGCCGAGCGACAATTTTTACATCACGCCCGACATGCAGAACACCGGCAAGAACGGCGCGCAGGGGCGCCTGTTCGATCCCGGCGGCGGCCAACACTACTTTGGCTTCAACGTCGGCGACGCCGCCCAGACCGCCGCGCTCGAGACCTGGTTCTCCGACGCCGCCGCGGTCGGGACCGGTGGGTCCAACATCGAGATGTCGACCGCGCCCGCCGGCTGGGCGTTCGACCCGGCCAACAACGCCACAAACGCCGGCTTCGTGCGCGACGAGGGCGCTGTCTTGGTCGTGTTCTTCATGACCGACGAGCCCGATCAGACCCCGCTGATGATCAACGGCATGTCCGGCGGCCAAGCCATGCTCGACAAGGTCGCCGCCGCCAAGAGCGGCTGCGGCGGGCTCGACTGCGTGATCGGTGGTGGTTTTCTGCTCGAGTCGGCGTGCAATGCCCAGGGCAACCTCCCGCTCGACGACTTCTTGGAGGGCATGAGCGAGCCCCCGCAGGTCGCCCCGCTGCCCGACGACAACCTCCCGGCGATGCAGGCCGCCGACGAGATGAACGCGCTGCTCGCCGACACGCTCGCCGACGCGATCGCGGCCAAGTGTGACGAGATCCCGCCCGTCGGGTGACCCGTCGGCTGCCCGCGTTCGCTACCCACAGACCGAGTGAGCGGCGCAGTCCGAGCAGCTGCAGCCCTCGAAGTAGGGGCTGCACTGCCCATTGTCACTGCACGCATCGCCCATGCAGTAATTCTTGTCCGTGCAGTCGGGACAGACGCAGTCCTCGTCTTGCGTGCACTGACCGTTGTTGTTGCAGCCTTCGCACACGCACAGCTGGGGGTCGGCCACATCACAGCCATTTGGGAACATGTCGCACATGAGCGGATCGCCGTCCCCGTCCCCGGTCGAGTCGCCGTCCCCGTCCCCGTCGCCGGTTGGATCCCCGTCGCCGGTTGGATCCCCGTCGCCGGTTGGATCCCCGTCGCCGGTTGGATCCCCGTCGCCGGTTGGATCCCCGTCGCCCGTGCTCGCGCCCGGCAGGCACAACCCGGCGTCACACATGAGCCCGGGATCACAGGCACCGCCGCCCGTGCACGGGCAGCCCTCGGAGCCCACGAGGCAACCACCACACACGTCGGCGTCACAGACCAAGCCGGGATCACAGCCACCGCCCGGTGTGCACGCACAACCGTCGGAGCCAACCATGCAGCCCGCGTCCGCCGAGTCGTCGCCGCCCTCGGACTGGGTATCGCCAGCGGTCTCGCTGTCTTCGGCCGCGCTGCTCGCTTGTTCGCCGCTGGTGTTCGCCTCGCTGTAGGGAGTGGGGCTGCAGCCCAGCGCGAACACCAGCGCGAGCGCCGAAGCGAGGACAGACCAAGTCCGAGTCATGCCCACGACTCTCGCTCAACTTCGTGCCGAATGCACCCCTGCAACTGGTCATGACCGACTCCGCGCGCGATCGCAGGTGGCCCGGATCCCAGCCACCGGGCGAGTTCGGGGCCCCGCGAGCCCGATCAAACTAGCCATGCAAGGGCGCTGACGCGCGTTTTGATCTCCCCCCACGAGGCGTGCTCCCAAGTCGCTCGAGCCCCGAATGCTAGAGCGGACCCATGACACCACGACCTCACGACGCACTGTTCAAGGCCGCCTTCGATGCACCCGCGCACGCCGTCGGCCTGCTCCGCCGAATCATCCCACCCCCCCTGTCCGACGCCATCTCCTGGGACACGATCAAGCGCCAGCGTGGCTCGTTCATCGGTCCCAAGCTCAAAGACACCCACAGCGATCTCCTCTTCTCGGTTCAGATCGGCGACACACCGGCGCTGCTGTACCTGTTGCTCGAGCACCAGAGCACCTCCGACAAGTACATGCCGCTGCGCATGCTCAGGTCGCTGGTGCGCATCCATGATCAACACCGCACGGACAAGCTCCCGCTGCCGCTGATCATCCCGGTGGTCATCTCCCACGCGCCCGGAGGCTGGACCGCGCCCGCGTCGTTCGGCGAGCTGTTCACCCCACATCCAGACTCCGTTCCGGGGCTCGGCGCGTTCGTGCCCAGCTTCTCGCTGCTCATCGAAGACCTGTCCGAGCTCAGCGACGAAGACCTGCGTGGTTGGGCGCTGGCGGCGTTTCCCAAGCTGGCGCTGTGGCTGCTTCGGGACAGCCGTGACGCCGACCGACTGTTGCAGGGGCTCGAGCAGTGGGCCTGTGAGCTGCGCAAGGCGCTGCGTGCACCAAACGGGATGCATGCGGTCGCGCAGCTCCTGCGCTACATCGCTCTGGTCTCGGGAGGTATGCACTTCACTACCTTTCGTGCGAAAATCCAGGAGCAGATCCCGGAAGTCGAGGAAGTCGCCATGACGATCGCTGAAGAGCTACGCAAAGAAGGCATGGAGCAGGGCCGACGAGAAGGCCGACAAGAAGGCCGACAAGAAGGCCGACAAGAAGGCCGACAAGAAGGCCGCGTCGCTACGCTCGGGAAGCTGCTGACGTTGAAATTCGGCGAGCTGTCCGCCGCGTATGCAGAGCAGATCCAGGCGGCGACGGAGCCGCAGCTCGAGCGCTACATCGAGCGAATCCTCAGCGCGGACACCATCGAGGCCGTGTTCGCTGACTGAGGCGCATGACCCCTCCACCCGATGCGTCGACCCTGCCGGTGGCGAGCATGCATGCGCCGCCCGCCATCCCAGACAAGCTCGTCGCGTTTGCGACCCGCGGGGCCGACAAGATCTTGCTCGCGGTCTTGCGCCGGCTGTTCCTGGCCAGCCAGCCACCGCTGATCCCCGAGCAGTTCGACCAGCTCGTGACCCGGCTGCAGCGCTACGTGGATCCAGCGCTGCTCGCCGATCCCCAGCGCCTGCTCGCGCCGCCGCCCGTGCTCCCCAAGCCGCGCGTGGTCCAGCGTCAACCCTTGCTCGTGCGCGGCCGCGAGGTCGGGCTCAACGAGCACCTGAGCTTCGCCACGCCCTACCGGCCCTACGACCCGGAGTACGAGCAAGAGTACGCCAGCTACCCCGAGATCGCCCAGACCCATCTGTGGTCGTGGCGGCACCTCGACCCGGCGCCCGCGACCATCCTGCTCACCCACGGCTGGGGCGCAGGTCCGTGGTGGATGCACCGCCACGAGTACAACGTGCCCCATCTGTTTCACGAGCTCGGGCTCGACGTCTACTACTACCTCGCGCCCTTCCACGCGCGTCGAACCCCGGCGCGGGCGCGCATGGGCGGGCAGCTGCACCCATCTGCGGACCTGGTGCGCACCAACGAGGCGTTCATCCAGACCGCGATTGAGCTGCGCACGGCGATCTCGTTGATCCTGGCCCGCAACGGCGCGCCGCTGGGCATGATGGGCTCGTCGCTGGGCGGGTACACGTCGGCGTTCATGGCCTCGATCGACGAGCGCCTGGATTTCGTGATCCCGGTGCTGCCGCCGGCCTCGATGGCGCATCTGCTGTGGGATCACGGCAACGGCGACAGCATGCGTGCGCAGGCCGAGGCGCTGGGCATGACCCGGGCCCGCTTTCACCACTTTTGGTCGCTGCACTCACCGCTGACCCACCGGCCCAAGGTCGCGTGGGATCGGCGGTTGATCATCACGGGGCTCGGCGACACGCTGGTGACCGCCGAGCACACCCGCGCGCTGTGGGAGCACTGGGATCGACCGCGTCACTTTCGATTCCCCGGTGGCCACGCGTGGCAGGTGCAGCGCGAGCGCTACCATCGCGAGGTCGGCCGGTTTTTGCGTGACATTGGCCTGATCTCGACCGGCGCGCGCTGAGGTCACCGCCCGCTTGGATCGGCTCAAAAGCGAAGCGTATAGCCGAGGCCGCCCCCGCCCAATTGCCCCGATTGCTCTGGCAGCTGCCCCGCCAGTTGCGCTGGTGATTGGCCGCCCAATTGCTCGGTGTATTGCCCGACCACTTGCCCAGGTAACACGATTGGGGCCAACCCAGCGATTGGCCTGGGCTTGGTGTCGAGCACCTGTCGCCGCTGCGACCCGCCCTTGGCGATCAGCAGGCCGCCAGGGATCAGCAGCCCCAGTCCGATCACGCCGGTCACGGCGCCCCCGGTCCAGAACGCTCCCGCGAACACGTCGGCCGACGGCGCGACGACGAACGCACCGATCGAGATGATGGCGAACACGCTGCCGAGCCCAGTGAGCACGGCCCCACCAACGATCCGCTTTTGCCCCTGCGCCCAGCTCGGCCCGAGCGTGGGGTCGGCCTTGACCTCGGCCTCCCACTGTTGCTGTGGGTTCATGCGCTGGGGCGCGACCGCGGGCGGGGGCACCACGCCGCTGGGTTCGGGGCTCGTGTCGACCTCCGCGGCGATCGGCGACTTCTCGCCGGCGGCCTCCGACGCTGCGATCATGTCGTCGAGTTCGGTGAGGCGATCGTCGACCTCGGTCCGCTCGGCGATCGCCTCGGCCTCATCGCCGTACAGCGCGCGATGATCCGCGCGGTAATTTTCGAGCAGGATCTTGGCCTTGCGCAGGTGCGCGGGATCGCGGTTGATCTGGTACGCGCGGCTGTGGGCTCCGGCCATGTTGTAGACCAGCGCGTGGCGGATCCCGCGGGTCTCCTCGCCGTCGGGCAGCATCCCAAACGCGCGGATCCACAGCTCCAGCGCCTGCTCGTATTCAGCGGTCTGAAACTTGATCTCGCCTTGTTTGTAGAGCGCCCTGACCTGCGCTAGCGCTGGATCTTCGGCGGCGCCCTGAGCGGGGCCGGCAAATCCAAGCGGGCTCGCGTCGGCCGTTCCCGGGATCATGAGCGGCGTCCAGATCGAGGAGGCGGCGATCGTGAACGACAGCAGCGGGAACAAGCGGCGCACGCCCTGAAGCTAACATCGTTGGTCCCGGCCCTGAAGAACCCGTCGCGGGCCAACCAGCCATCCATCCTTGACCCCACACTCATCGGTGGGGAAACTCCCGACATGAATCTCCCGCTACATCGCTTGCCTTTTGCGCTGAGCCTCGGCGCGCTACTTCTGACCGCGTGTCCGAGTGACGACGTCCCGGCCGACACCACCGCGACCGACACCGACACCGGCGACGGCGACGGCGACGGCGACCCAGGTGATGGCGACGGCGATCCGGGTGACGGCGACGGCGACGGCGACGGCGACACTGGCTCCTCCTGCGGCGACGGGGTCCTCGACGCTGGCGAGGCCTGCGACGACGGCAACACCGACGACGGTGACGGCTGCTCTTCCACCTGCACGGTCAGCGCGTGTGGCCTGGTCTGGACCGCGAGCGAGGCGGTCCCCAACTCCACGGCCGGGTCGTTCGACGTGGCCGTGGGCACCGACGGCAGCATCTATGGAGCCGGCATCACGATCAACGCCGACAACGACGCGTGGGCGGTCAAGTGGAACCCCGACGGCAGCGTCGCGTGGAGTCAGAGCTTCGACAGCGGCAACGGCAACGACGCGGCCGTGGCGATCGCCCTGGGTGCCGGCGGTGAGGTCTATGTCGCGGGGTGGATGCAGGGCGCGGACGACGACGACCTGTGGTACGCGGCCCTCGACGGCGCGACCGGCAACGAGACCTGGTCACAGCTGATTCAAGGCCCGATGATGGTCATGGAGGACGCCGACGATCTGGCCACGGGCATCGCCGTGGATCCGACCGGCGGGATCGTCATAGTCGGGCGCTCGCGGGTGGCCACGGGCGACGACGACGTCTGGGTCCGCAAGGCCATGGCCGACAGCGGCGAGGAGGTCTGGACCACCACGTGGACGGGCGCCGGCGACGGCAACTTCTCGACGGATCGCTCGGGTCCGGTCGCGGTCGCGGCCGACGGCACGATCTGGGTGACCGCCCGCGAGCACGTCGACTTCAACACCCAGGAGGCGACCCTGCTCGAGTTCGACGGCAGCGGCACCTTGCTGTCCACGACCCAGCCGCAGGCCGGCGGCAATCAGACCTATGATCCAGTCGACGTCGCCGTCGACGGCGACACCGTCTACTTCGCGTTCGAGAAGACCAACTTCCCCTACCGCGGCTGGCTCTACAAATTCGAGGGCGGCACCGAAGCGTGGGTCAAGACCGAGCAAGACTGGATCGACGACGACGAGGGCGACGATTGGACGATCCGCGGGCTCGGCATCGACGCGGACGGCAACCTCGGCGTCGGCGGTGTGTTCGCCAACGAAGAGCCGGGCGAGGGCATCGACTGGGGCGAGGCGTGGGTCGCCAAGCTCGACGGCGCGGGCGACATCGTCTGCCGCAGCGCGCACATGGTCGACGACGGCAACTTGATCCCGCCGTCACTCGACATCGACGGCGCCGGCTATGGCTCCGCGGGGTTCGGCCTCACCGGCATCGAGACCGCTGGCCAGGGCAACGCGACCACGCTCTGGACCGGCTTCTTCATGCCCTGAGCACAGGCCCTGAGCAACAGGCCCCGAGCGACCCTGAGGCTCGGCGACAGTGGCCGGGCCCGGGTCCACCAAGTCGGCGCACGAGGCGGTATCATCTCGCGGCGACCTCATGTCCAGTCCGAGCAAACGACCGCAGCGCGGCCGGAACTTCTACGGTCCGGGTCCCTACATCGAGCGGGAGGTCGACGTGGGCCTGCTCGAGGCGCTGCACGCTGGCGAGTACACGCTGGTGCTGTCGGCCCGCGGCAGCGGCAAGTCCAGCCTGCGGATCCGTGCGTCGGAGCAGCTCACCGCCAGCGGCACGCGCGTCGCCACGGTCGACCTCGGCGGGATCGGGGCCGAGACCCGCGCCGACGCGTTTTGTGGCTCGGTGGTGATCGAGGCCGCGCGCAGCCTGGGCCTGGCCGAGCAAGCCAAGAAGGCCTGGCGCCGCTCGAAGGGCCCCCCGCAGACCCGCCTGCGCGCGTGCCTGCGCGAGGTCTTGCTCGAGCCCCACGACGCGCCGCTGGTCCTGTTCATCGACGAGCTCGAGCTGGTCCGCTCGCTGGGGCCGGCCCGCGATGACTTCTTCGCGGCGCTGCGGGCCATGTCCGACGCCCGCGGCGAGGACGGCGTGTGGCGGCGGCTCAGCGTGTGCCTGATCGGCGCGCTGACCCGCGACGAATTAATCAGCGATCCCGGCCGCAGCAGCTTCGATCTGCCGGCCCGCGAGTTCAACCCGCGCGACTTCAGCCGCGAGCAGCTCGACGAGTTCGGACCCACGCTCGCGCCGCTCGGGGTCGATCAAAAGGCCCTGCTCGACGCGCTCTACGACTGGACCTCGGGCAACCCCGCGCTGGTCCAGTGGATCTGCGGCGACCTGCTGCTGCGCGAGTTCAGCCGCGGCAGCGAGGCCTCCGCGGTCGAAGCGGTGATCCGCGAGTCGTTCCTGCAGCGCGGCCCCGAGGTCGATCCGCTGCTCGGTGACACGGCCCGGCGGCTGCGTCGGGACCACCGCGACCCCTACCGCACCCGCATGCTCGCGGCCTACGAGCGGGTGCTTCGCGGCGAGATCGTCGATCTTCGCGGGCGGCAGCTCGGGTCCGAGGGCGCGCTGGTGGTCGCCCGCCTCAAGGTCGCCGGGCTCGTCGCGCCCTCGGCCGGCGGCAAGCTGCGGGTTCGCAACCGCGTGGTCGAGCGCGCCTTCGATCGCAACTGGGTCCGGCGCGCGCTCGCGGGCCGCCCGGTCTCCGATGCGCTCGAGCGCTGGGAGACCGGTGGGCGTCGCTCGGGCCTGCTGCTCCGGGGCGAGGGCCTGCGCGCCGCGATCGAGTGGGTCGAGGGCCGCCCCGACGTGACCCCGAGCGAGCGCGACTTCGTGCTGGCCAGCGAGAGCGCCCGCGCGCTGTGGCTGCGACGCCTGCTCTATGCCGGCAGCGCGCTGTGCCTGGGGCTCGGGGCCACGCTGGGCGTCGTCGTCTGGCAGTACCGCGTGGCCGTCAGCGCGCCCGTGGTCTCGCCCGACGCGGCAGCGCCCGGTGGCACCGGCACTCAGCCCGACCAGGGGTCCGCATCGAACGACCCCAGCGGTGGCTCGGCCGACGTCGCGGGCGTCGCCGCGGATCCGCAGGGCCCGAACTTCGTTGCGACCGCGCGGCACGCCGTCGAGCAGGCCGCGGGCACCGACGAACAGAGCCTGAAGATCAACACGCTCGAGACCGAGCTGTCCGCGCTCGAGCTGCGCCTGGCGATCGAGCGGGCCGCCCGGGCCGAGCTGCTGGCCCCCGAGCCCACCCGTCGCAGCGAGGGGCTCGAGCTCGCGCTGGCGGCGTTGTCGGCCTGGAGCGAGGCCGGCTCGGACATCGCCGACGTGCCCGCGCCGATCACCCGCGGGCTCACGGCCAACCTCGCGAGCCCGGGTGACACCATGCTGATCTCGGCCCACGCCGGGCCCGTGGAGTGGCTGCAGTTCACGGCTGACGGCGCCCGCCTCGCGAGCGTCAACACCAACGAGATCCACGTGTGGGAGCGCGACACCGGTCGTCGCGTCGCCAGCCTGACCAGCATCGCCGGAACCATCGACGCGCTCGCGCTCTCGCCCTCGGGCCGGCGCCTGGCCGCGCTCAGCGAAGAGGGCAGCTTGACGGTCTGGAACCTCAGCGAGGGGGCCGCGCTCGGGCCCGCGCCGATCACCGCGCCGTTCGGGGTCCCGATGCCGCTCGCGCCCGTCGCGAGCCTGGCCGTCGACGATGGCGGCAACGTCAGCGTGATCCGCCGCGACGGCAGCATCGACACGGTCGATCCCAAGGCCGGCAACGCGAGCGCGCGGCTGCAGGCCAGCGCGCTGGCGCGGACGCTCGCACTGGAGCAGGCCGTCGTGATCAACCCCAGCCTCGGCGCCGAGACCCGCGTGGGCGTGGTTCACGGCGAGTCGATCGAGCTGTGGGATGTCGCCAGCGGACAAGTTCAGGCCAGCGTCAGCGTCCCCCAGCTGCGCGACGGCGGCCGAGCCCGCTCACTGCTCGCGACCCCCGACGCAGGTGAGCTGCTCATTGCGTTCGAGGGCGACCCGGCGATCACCGTGTGGAACACCGCCCGCGGGACCCTGCGCTCGATCGCCGAGCTCACCTCGGCGGCCGCAGACGCCCCGTCCGCGGGACCGGCCAACCAACAGGTCGGACCGTCGGATCTCAGCTCGCCCGCGCTCGCCCTGTCACCCGAGGGCGAGCTGATCGCCACCGGGGGCGAAGATCGCATCGCGCGGGTCTGGTCGATCGAGACCGGCGAGCTGCTGACCAGCACGCAGGCTCACGAAGCCCCCCTGACCAGCCTCGCGTTCACCCCCGACAGCGCCGCGCTGGTCGTCGGTGATCGCAGCGGGCAGCTCCGCGTTCACCCGCTCACGCTCAACAGCACCGCCAGCTTGCCGCTGCGCGGGGCCACGCTCAACACCGCGGGGGTCGCCGCGACCGTGCACTACGACGAGACCGCGCTCGAGCTGCGCTGGTCCGGCGGCCAGACCAGCGTGCGCTGGGCCCAGCCACGACCGCTGACCAGGGCCGGCGTCAGCGTGGACGGCAGCCGCCTCGCGCTGCTCTACGCCGACGGCGAGCTCGCGTTGATCAGCGGCGCGGCCGGACCCGACGCCAAGCCGATCGCCACGGTCACCGGCGCCGACGGCAGCCGAGTCCTCGACTTCGCGCTCAGCATCGACGGCAAGCTGCTCGCGGCCGCGACCGAGGATCGCAAGGTCTTGCTGCTCGCGGGTGACGGCCAGCCGATCGCGACCTTGTCGGGCCATGAGGCCCCCGTCGATCGGCTCGCGCTCTCGCCCGACGGCGCCCGCCTCGTCAGCGCCGACCGCAGCAACATCGTGCGCGCGTGGGATCCGGGCACCGCGGCGATCCTCGGCACATTCGAGACCGAGCGCCGGGCCGAGCACCTCGCGATCAACGGCGACTTCTTCTTGATCATCGACCAGCTCGGCGGCGCCGAGCTGTGGTCCACCCAGACCCGCGAGCGCCTCGCCACCCTCGAGCTCGGGACCGAGCCGATCACCGGGGTCGCGATCGCCGACGACGGTGAGTGGTTCGCGCTGGGGCGCAGCGGCGGCACGGCCAGCGCCGTCGAGCTGTGGCGGCCATCGAGCCCCGAGGCGCTCGCGCGGTTCCGCGGGTTCGGCCCCGTGGCCGCGCTGCGCTTCATCGACGAAGGCGAGACCGTGCTCGCCGTCGACGGCCGCGGGCAGCTGGCCCGGTGGCCCGCCCGGCCGCGCGCGTGGCTGGCCGAGGGCTGCGCGACCTTGGCCCCCGGCTCCGTGGTCCCGAGCGTCTGCGCCGAGCCTTCAGATCCCGATCTGTAGCTGCAGCCGAACCTGGTTGGCGCCCTGGGCAAAGTCGGCGTTTGACCAGGTGTGGAAGTAGTCGAGCTGCAGCTTCATCGCGTGCCCCTGCAGGTACCAGCTGGGCCCCGCGCCGAGCTCTCCGATGCTGCCCATGCTGCTGTTGCCAAGCGCGATCGTCTGCCCGCCGCGCCCCGCGAGCTCGACGGGCACGTGCGGCAGCAAGTAGCCGGCCTGCACGAACCACCCCATGCCGTTGCGCGGCGCGGTGATCGGCAGCGGGACGCCCATGTCGTCGACCGCCGAGCCTGGGTTTCGCGTGCCGCGACGCCAGAAGAACTCACCGGTGGCTGAGAACCCCCGCAGCTTGAACACGCCGTCCGCCACGATCTGGTGGATGTTGGTCGTGCCCCCGTCGGCGGGAAGGGCCCCGATCACGCTCCGATCGCGCGTCGCGTGATCGCTGAACGAGTACGCTGCCCCGAGCGCGAGCTTGGGCTTGCGCCTGCGCTCGAGATCGGCCTCCACGTACTCGTCGAAGCCCCCGAGCGGGAGCACCTCGAGCCGCGCGACGTAGTCCATGCGAAGGTCGTTGATCGCCAGATTGTTGCGACCCTGGCCCATGTACAGACCCAGCGAGTAGCGAAACAGATCGAGGCCGCCGAGATCGTTCGAGAACAGATCAAAGCCGAGGTCACGCTCGAGCAAGAACTCGGACTGAACGGTCGAGCGATCGACGAATTGCAGATCGGCCCACGCCGCGATGAACTGCCGACTGTACTGCGGCTTGTATTGCCCGATGCGGAGCGAGAGGTCGCGCAGATAGTCGAAGGTGAAGAAGAAGTCGAAGACCGGCGACTGCGTGACCTGGCCGTCCTGCATGCCGAGCCCGCGCGGGTCGAACACCAGCTGCAAGAAGTACTGGTTGTGGGGACCAAACACGTTGCCCGCGAAGAACAACGAGACACGCCTGAACTCCATGCCGTTTGTCAGGTTCGGCGGCGTGGTGGGATTGTGAGTGAGCGTGTCCCGCAGCTGCATGCGCAGCCACGTCCCCATTGCGAACCGACCGTCGGCGCTGCTGACGAGGACCCCGAGGTTCGGCCGGTACTCGACGCTGAGCCGCTTGTTGGGATCGGGCTCGTCGGGCGCAGACGCCACAGGCTCGCTGGGCGCGGGCTCGATCCCCGGCTGAGTCTGTGTGACCGGGTTGGGCGCGGGCTCGACCGGCTGCGCCGTCGCCGGCTCGACCGGCTGGGCGTCGTCGCCTGGCCCGACCGACGCTGGCGCGTCAAACGGGACGGGCTCGATCGGCGCGGGTGAGCTGGCGGGCGGCGCAGCGCCGAGCAAGCTGGCCAACAACGTGGACCCTACGCATCCAACCATCAGCTCGCCCTCGGTACGGGTCCGCCCCCGTCGATGTCAATGTCGCGCTGCAACTGTTCGAATGCGGTCGTGGGATCGCCTGACGGCCAGCAAGCTGGAAGATCGGCGACCATGGGCAAACTGAGGCGTTTGATCGGCGGGATCTTGGCATACACCCAGTAGCAGTCAAGCGTTGGGTTTCTAACTTTTCGGCGACATTACTTCCATCCATGACAGTTGTCCGCACCACTGAAATGGCGCCACCCCAGCAAGAAATGCCGAGCACGAAAAAATTGCGCTGGCCGCACATGCGCGGTCACCGGTATAGAACCCGCAAGCCGACGTAGGACAAACACGGTTCCACCGGGCGCGCGAGTGCGCCCATGGAGCTCCCTCGGGGTGAGTTTGTGGGCATTTGTGGCCTCCTGGAACCGGCATGCGAGCAGATCAGAGCGACCTCGTCATTGGAATGGACATTGGCTCGACCACCGTGAAGGCGGTCGTCATCAATCGACATTCGTACGAAATCCTGTGGAGCGACTACCAGCGCCACCACACCAAGCAACCAGAGAAGGTCCTCGAGCTGCTCGAGGCGATCTTGGTGGCCCATCCGCAGCTGGTCTCGGAGCCCTGCCAGATGTTCTGCACGGGCTCGGGCGCCGGCCCGATCGCCGAGCCGACCGGGTCCAAGTTCGTGCAAGAGGTCAACGCGGTCACGCTCGCGGTCGAGCACCTGTACCCCGACGTGCGCGCGGTGATCGAGCTTGGTGGCCAGGACGCGAAGATCATCGTCTTCAAGCAGGATCAGGACGGCAACCTGACCGCCAACGCGTCAATGAACGACAAGTGTGCGTCGGGCACGGGCGCCACGATCGACAAGTGCATGATCAAGGTCGGCGCCGAGCCGGGCTTTGCGACCAGCTTGCACTTTAGTGATCACGCGCTGCACCACGTCGCCGCCAAGTGTGGCGTGTTCGCCGAGACCGACATCGTCAACCTGATCAAGTCGGGCATCCCCAAGGACGAGGTGCTCAACTCGCTGGCCGACGCGATCGTGCTGCAGAACCTCTCGGTGCTGACACGCGGCAACACCCTCAAGCCCCGGGTCATCCTGCTCGGCGGGCCCAACACCTACCTGCCGTTCTTGCAGGAGTGCTGGAAGAAGCGGATCCCCGAGACCTGGCGCGACCGTGGGTTCGAGCCGCCCGCCGACATGACGATCGACGAGATGATCTTCGTGCCCGACAACGCCGAGCTGTACGCAGCGTTCGGGGCCGCGATCTACGGGATGTCGCTGCCGGACTCGGGCGCCCGCTTCAAGGGCCGCGAGCCGCTGCAAGAGTTCATCCGCAACGGCCGTCGGGCCAAGCTCGGCGACCAGGCTGGCCCGCCGCTGTCGGCCACCACCGACGAGACCGACAGCTTCCGCGAGACCTATACAATCCCCAAGTTCAAGCCGGCGAAGCTCGTGCCGGGCTCGGTGGTCCGCGCCGTGATCGGGCTCGACGGCGGCTCGACCTCTTCGAAGGCCGTGCTCGTGCGCGAGGACGGCGAGATCGTCGCCAAGGCCTACCAGCTGTCCAAGGGCAACCCGATCGTCGACGCCAAGGATCTGCTGCGATCGCTGCGTGACCAGGTCCACGCCCAGGGCGCCACGATCGAGTGTCTGGGTCTGGGCGCGACCGGCTACGCCGCCGACGTGCTCGAGGAGGTCGCGCTCGCCGACGTCAACATCGTCGAGACCGTCGCCCACATGATGAGCGCGGTCCACTTCTTCGGCGACGTCGACGTGATCTGCGACATCGGTGGTCAGGACATCAAGGTCCTGTTCATGCGCAACGGCGACATTCAGGGCTTCAAGCTCAGCAACTCGTGCAGCGCCGGCAACGGCATGCTGCTGCAGGCGATGGCCGACCAGTTCGGCATCCCGATCACCGAGTACGCCGAGAACGCGTTCGAGGCCTCGCTCGCGCCCAAGTTCTCGTATGGCTGCGCGGTGTTCCTGGACACCGATCGGGTCAATTTCCAAAAAGAGGGGTTCCAGAAGCAAGAGCTGCTCGCCGGCCTCGCTCAGGTGCTGCCCAAGAACGTGTGGCAGTACGTGGTCCAGATCCCGCGCATGGCCTCGCTCGGGCGCAAGTTCGTGCTGCAAGGCGGCACCCAGTACAACCTGGCCGCGGTCAAGGCCCAGGTCGACTACATCAAGGAGCGGGTCCCCGACGCCGAGGTGTTCGTGCATCCGCACACCGGTGAGGCCGGGGCGATCGGCGCGGCCATGGAGTGCCTGCGCCGCTACGAGCGAACCCAGACCACGCGCTTCATCGGCATCGACGCCACGCTCGGGCTCGAGTTCACCACCCAAAACGACGAGTCCACGACCTGCCACTTCTGCCCCAACGAGTGCAGCCGCACCTTCATCGACACCAAGCGGCCCGACGGCAGCCTGTCGCGCTATATCTCCGGCTTCTCGTGTGAGAAGGGCACCGTCGAGAGCCAGGAGGCGATGCTCGAGGTCGTGCGCGCGAAGAAAGAGATCGCGTCGCAATACCCCAACATGGTCACCTACGAGGCCAAGAAGGCGTTCATGCACGTCTACGACACCTCGCCGATGCCCGCGGCCGGGACCATGATCGACGACGTCGAGGTCACCCCCGGCGTGCTCAAGATCGAGCGACGCAAGATCCGCCGCCCGTTCCAGCGCTCCGACGCGCACGAGCGCCTGAAGAAGGTCCGGATCGGCATGCCGCGGGTGCTCAACTTCTACTCGACCGCGCCGTTCTTCCGCGCCTACTTCGAGTCACTCGGCGTGCCCAAGCAGGGCATCGTGTTCAGCGACGTCACCGACGACACGCTGTGGACCGAGGGCGGGCGCTACGGCTCGATCGACCCGTGCTTCCCCGCCAAGGTCTGCCAGGCCCACATCCACAACCTATTGTTCCACAAGCACCAGCCCGAGAAGCGGCGCCCGCTCAACTTCATCTACTTCCCGGTCAAGACCTTCATCCCTGGGTTCATCGTCGACACTCACAACAATGGCGTGTGCCCGATCGTGGCCGGCACCCCCAACGTGATGCGGGCCGCGTTCACCAAGGAGCTCGACTTCTTCGCGGTCAGGGACATCGAGTACGTCGATGACCCGATCAACATGGAAGAGGTGAACTTCCTCAAGAAGAACCTGTTCGACACCTGGGGCCCGCGCCTGGGCATCACCCAGGACGAGAGCGACTTCGCCTGCAGCCAGGGCTTCGCGGCCCTCGAGGCGTTCAACGCCGACGTCGAGCACAAGGGCCAGGCGATCCTCGACACCGCCGAGGCCGAGAACTCGATCGCAATCTTGGTGCTCGCCCGCCCCTACCACGGCGACCCCGGCATTGGTCACTCGATCCCCGAGGAGTTCCAGGCGCTCGGTTACCCGATCTTGAGCATTCGCTCGATCCCCAAGAGCCGCGAGTATCTGGATCGCTACTACAAAAAAGAGCTCGACAACGGCGACATTGGATCGCCGCTCGAGATCAGCCACGTGTGGCCCGAGAACTACCTGGCCAACAGCGCCCAGCGGGTCTGGGCGGCCAACTTCGCGGCCCACCACCCCAACGTCGCAATCTTGGATCTGAGCAGCTTCAAGTGTGGCAGCGACGCGCCGACCTACGGGCTCGTCGACTCGATCATCCAGGCCGCCAAGGTCCCGGCCGCCGCGCTCCACGACCTCGACGCCAACAAGCCCGGCGGCTCGATCAAGATCCGGGTCAAGACCTACACCCACTCGCTCTCGCTCCACAAAGAGCGGCTCGAGGACGCGTCGGCCAAGCGCGAGCAGCTGCTGCAGTCGATCGAGAACAAGCGGCTCGAGCTGCTCGAGCTCAAGCAAGCGCAGCTGCGCAAGATGCAGCGCCGCGACCCTGGCATCGACGAGGCGCTCGAGGCGGTGCGCAAGCGGGTCCGCGAGTACGTGCCCAAGCCGGCGGTCGAGACCGGCCAACGGCTGCTCTCGAAGGCCAAGAACTTGGTCCAGATCCGCCTGGGTCGTCGGGACAAGACCGAGACCATCGCGCCCTGAACAATTCCCCACCCCAACTCTTCTTCCACGCAGCCATCACACCTTCGCTTCGCAGCCATCACACCTTCGCTTCGCAGCCATCCCTGCCACCCACAGGACCGCCATGAACGACGTCATTTCGCACAAGCTCCCGATCTACGGCCAGTCGCAGATCGCAGACATTGAAAAAGAGCTCGCCGAGTTCGAGCAGCAAGAGCGCCAGCGCCTCGGCCTCGAAGACACCAAGTACTGGACCGACGAGATGGTCGATCTCGGGTTCACCAAGTCGGAGAAGGCCAAGATCACCATGCTGCTCGGCGGGCTGACGGTCGCGCAGGACATGCTGATTGAAGCCGCGGTCAAGGCCGTGGGCTACAACATTTTGGCCCTCGATCGGCCCGACAACGAGTCGCTGCGGCTGGGCAAGGAGTTTGGCAACCGGGCCCAGTGCAACCCCACGTACTACACGGTCGGCAACCTGGTGAAGTACCTGACGGCGCTGCGCGACGAGAAGGGCATGGCCACCCAGGACATCATCGACAAGTTCGTGTTCTTCACGGCCGGGTCGTGCGGTCCGTGCCGGTTTGGCATGTACGCGACCGAGTACCGCAAGGCCCTGCGCGACGCCGGCTTCGACGGGTTCCGCGTGATGCTGTTCCAGGAGAAGGGCGGCGTGGATCAGGCTACCGGTGAGGACAGCGGCCTCGACATGAGCCCCAAGTTCTTCGCCGCGATCATTCGTGGTCTGCTGATCGGCGACGTGATCAACGGCCTCGGCTACCGGATCCGCCCCTACGAGCGCGTGCCGGGGGCCACCAACATCGCGCTCGAGCAGGCCAAGAAGGTCTGCTACGACGCCTTCACCGACAAAAAGCCGCTGATCCCCGCGCTCCACAAGGCCAAGAAGATCATGGCCGCCGTCGAGGTCGACCACATGAAGGTCCGGCCCTTCGTCGGCATCACCGGCGAGTTCTGGGCCATGACCACCGAGGGCGACGGCAACTACTACATGCAGCGCTTCCTCGAGCAGGAGGGCGCCGAGGTCAAGATTCAGTTCGTGACCGAGTGGCTGCTCTACAACATCTGGGAGGAGGTCGCCGACCTCGAGCAGCGCGAGCTGCTGCGCGAGCACGACCCCCAGAGCGGGCTCGAGGACAAGGGCCGGTTTGGCGCGTTCAAGAAGCGCAGCTTGCTGTGGATGGCCCAGCAGGCCGTGCGCGCCGGGTGGACCACCTACTCGGAGATCATGGGCTACCACGACTACCACCTGCACAGCGTCGCCCACGGGACCGAGACCGCCAAGGGCTTCTACAGCTCCGAGCTGCGCGGCGGCGAGGGCCACATGGAGGTCGCCAACACGATCAGCAACTTCGTGGATCGCAAGACCAACATGACCTTGAGCGTCAAGCCGTTCGGCTGCATGCCCAGCTCGGGCATCAGCGACGGCGTGCAGTCGGTCGTCGCCGAGCGCTACCCCGGCACGATCTTCTGCGCCGTCGAGACCAGCGGCGACGGGGCCGTGAACTTCTACTCGCGCGTGCAGATGTTCCTGTTCAAGGCCCAAAAGGCGGCCGAGAAGGAGCTCGAGAGCGCGCTCGAGGACTGCGAGCTCACCCTCGATCAGGTCAACGAGTACATCGCCAAGACCCCCAAGTTCAGCGACACGCTGTACTTTCCCAGCCAGCGCAAGATCGCCGCGTGCAAGGCCGCCCGCATGGTCTACGACGTCCGCGATCACATGAACACCACCGCGTGGGAGCGCGGGTTGATCAAGGCCCGCAAGCTCGCCGACGACGCGGTTGGGCTGGCGAACGCCACCCGCGACGCCTCGCCCGCGCTCGCGCGGGGGGCCAAGGTGGTCGCGCGCGAGCTCGGTGAAGAGGCGATGCTGCAGCTTCAACAGCGGGTGCCGCTCGAGAAGTTGCCCGTGATCGGCTCGCGCTTCGCGGCGCGCTCGGTACACTGATCTGGACGTCGTTCGGTCAACGCGGCTCTCGGCGCTCGCCGGAGCCGCGGTTTCTCGGTGGGCCGGCCCAGCGCATCGTCGCTAGCCTCGCCGGGACCTCGTCAGCATTCAGAACTCGTGGGGGCCGCCCGGTCGTACCAACCCGCATGACCGTGTCCGCGTCCGCTACTTCGCGGCTTCGTCGAGCTCAGTCGCGACCTCGCGGAGCCGCTCCGCCCCCGCACGATCACCCAGGCTGACCACCACCCCGATCACGACCGACAACACCATCGCAGGCGGCAGCTCGCTGAGCTGCGCGACGACGGCCCCAACCGCGCCGAGCTTCGGCACCACGAAGGTAAACAGCGGCACCGCCAGGAACCCACTGATCATCGCCGCCAGGGCCCCGCGCTTGGTCATGCCACGCCAGAACACCGACAAGATGATCGTTGGGCAGAACGTCGCCGCGATCCCCGACCAGCCGAACAGCACGTACCAAAACACCGACTGCCGACCCGTCATCCCGGCCACGCCAAACGCGATCGCCAGCGCCCCCACGGCCAGCCCCAGGGTCACCCAGCGGCTCAGGGACACCAGCGCCTCATCGCGCAGCTCCGGGTGCAGGACCTTCTGGTGGTAGTCGCGGACGACCGCGCTCGCGGCCAGCACCAGCAGCGAGTCGACCGTCGACATGATCGCGGACAGCACAATCGCAATGAACAGCCCGACCAACGCCAGCGGCAGCAGCTGCTCGACCAGCTGCGGGAGCACGTTCTCGGCCTTCAGACCCAGCACCGCCTCGACGTCGTCACCGGGGCCGGTCAGCAAGTAGCGCCCCACCATCCCGGTCAGCACGGCGCCCGAGTCCGCCAGCAGGGTCCACGCGATCGCTACGCCCGCGCCCTTGTTGATCTCGCCCTCGTCGCGCAGCGCCAAGAAGCGCACGAAGATCTGCGGCGAGCCCATGAACCCCACGCCGATCGCAACCAGGCCGACCACGCTGAGCACGGCGCCCAGGCTCCACGCGCCCTGCCCCGACCAGCTCAGCAGATTGGGCTCGATCCGGGTCAATCCCTCGCTCACGCTGCCCCAGCCGCCGGCGACCACAAACCCGACGATCGGCAGGCTGACCAGACCCAGGAACATCAGCAAGCCCTGGAAGATGTCGGACCAGACCACGGCCACGAACCCGCCCGACATGATGTAGATCAACACCACGACAAAGCCCACGAGCGCGCCGACATAGTAATTCCAGCCCAAGAAGCCCTCGAAGGCGGCCCCGGTCGCGTGGATCTGCGCCGACACATAGATCGTCACAAACACCACGAGCCCGATCGCGGCGACCCGGCGCAGCAGCTGCGCGTCATCTCGAAATCGAGATTCCAGATAGTCGGGGATCGTGATCGAGTCATAGCGATCCGTGAGCCGCTTGAAGCGTCGCGCCATCAACAGCCACGCCCCCATCACGCCCAACACCTCGCCGAGCACCACCCAGAACGCCTTGACCCCGACGAACGCGCCCATTCCCGTGAGCCCGAGCAGCAGCCACGCGGACTCCCCGGTCGCCCGGGCCGAGAACGCGATACCCAGAAATCCGAGGTTCTTCCCGCCCGCAAAGTAGTCGCGCATGTTCTTCATGCGTCGCGAGGCCGCCGCGCCAATCCCCAGGAGCACGCCCAGGTACAGCAGGATGCCGACTAGCTTGAAGATCGTCTCGTACGATTCGCGCATGTGCGGCCCAGGCTAACACTGTCGTCAGCTGGGGCCAGGCGCCTGTGGGTGCGGGCTAGACCCGTCACTGCCGCGCGCTGAGCCAGGTCGAGACCTTCTCAATCAGCTTCGGCAGGCTCTGATCCAGCTCGGCCGCGGCGTCCTGTGCCTCGAGCATCGCGAGGCCAGCTTCGGCCTTCTCCAGCCCGACCTGCTCGTGCCCGAGACCCACCAACACCTGGCCAAGCAAAAAGTACGCGCGCCCGGTCTCGATCGGCTCGTCAGCGGCCTCGAGGGCAGTGAGGGTCGGCTCGAGTAACGCGCGCGCGCCAGCTAGATCCCCGCGCGCGAGCTTGATCGAGGCGACATCGAGCGTCAGCTCCAGGGTCTTGGGATCGGCGTCCCCGTGGATCCGCCGGGTGATCTCGAGGGCTCGGTTCGCCAGCTCGCTGGCGGCTTCGAGGTCGCGGTCTTCGATCAGGTGAAACTGCTGGTCGAGCACCCCGGCCAGACGCCTGCCTTGATCGGTGGTGTCAGCCTCGAAGATGGCGGCCGCGCGCCGCACGTATTCAAGCGCAAGCTCGACGTCGCGGGGCTCGACGGCGGTGGCCAGGTTCACGTAGGCCTCGCCGGTGTCGAGGTTGTCCGGCCCATAGCGCCGCTCGTAGACCTCCTGAACGTGGCGCAGGTGCGGCTCGGCCTCGGCGTGCTTGCCCAGCTTGATCAGCGAGATCCCAAGGTTGCTGCGGACGTCGATCGTGGCGATGTGATCGGCGCCGAGCTGCTGCGTGCGCATGGTCAGAACCCGCTCGAACTGATCCGCCGCCGCTTGCACCCGCCCCTGAACCAGATGGGCGACCGCGAAGTTGGACAGCACGCCAGCGAGCGCGGGATGGGTCGGCCCGTAGTGTCGCTCGAGGATCTTCAGCGCCCGCTGGAAGCTGGCCTCCATCTTGGCGTGCTCGCCCCGGACATACTCGACGCGTCCGACCGCAGCGATCGTCGGGACGAGCTCGATGTGGTCCTGGCCCAGCAGCTCCTCGCGCAACATCAAGCTCGCGCGCGCGGCCGCGTGTGCAGCCTCGAGCTCGCCGCGCTCCGTCAGCCCGCGCGCGCTGAACATCAGGAGCTCGCTCTCGAGCTTGGGGTCGCCGCCGAGATGTTGGATCCCCGCGGCCGCGATCCCCTGCCAGTGGTCGGCCTCGCGCAGCCGATGCTGGCGAGCCACCAACATGCCGACCAGGGCGATCGCAGCCTTGGCGAGCAGCTCATCGTGGCCGCTGGCGATCCCGGCTGCCACCGCCTGGGACAGGTCGTCCTCGGCGAGCTCGGGCTGGTCTAGGGCTGCCCGCACGCGCCCGCGCTCGTACACGGCTTCGGCCTCGATCGGCGGATAGTCGAGCGCTGCGGCCTGCTCCACCAGCGGCCCGGCGAGCGCCGCGGCGGCGTCCAGGCGCTCGGCCGCTCGCATCGCCGACACCCGCGCGAGCTGCCCGCGCAGCTGCTCGACCTCGGCGAGCACCTTCGGATCTTCGGGCGGGGCGACCCGCGCCAACAACAGCTTGGTGTCGCCGCAGCGGGCCACCCCAGGCAGCTCGGAGGCCATCCGTTCGACGTTGGCGAGCAGCTCGCGGTCGGGCTGATCGAGCAGCTCCGTCAAGCTTCGCAGCTGATGCAGGCGATCGCCGAGACACGCGACCTGCAGATCCAACATGCGCAGCGACTGCTGGTGGTGCACGTGGGTGGCCTCGCAGGCGTCCCGGTGCATCGCCAGCCACTCACCTGTGTAGGCATTGAGCGTGGACTCGAGCGCCCGCCAGGTCTGCGGGCCGTACTCGATCCCACTCGCGTCGATCGCCGCGTGGATCTCTCGCTTGCGGGCGCCGTCCCAGACATCGACGAGCAGCTGCTCGGCGGCCACACACGAGCGCGTGGGATCGTCGGCGTCATCATTGAGAAGCGCGACGCCCAGCCCCACGCCGCCGAGCACCACCGCCAGCGAGATCGCGGCCACGCCCATGCGCCGCCGCTCCGCGCCGACATCACGGCTCAGCGCACGGATCAGCTCATCCATGTCGGCGTAGCGATCCTGGGGATCCCGCGAGAGCCCGCGCAGCACCACCTTGCGCAGCCAGCCTGGGACCTTGGTGCCGGCCGGCGGCTCGCGGACCTCGCCGTGGAGCACTTGAAAGGTCAGCGCCGCCACGTTCTCCCCCGCGTACGGCCGCTCGCCGTACAGCGCCTCGTATAGCGCGACGCAGTACCCAAATTGATCGCTGCTCGCGTCGACGACCGCGCCCGCGTGGGCCTCGGGGGACATGTACGCGGGCGTGCCCATGACCGCGCCCGTGACCGTCATCCGCGTGTCCAGGCTCGAGCTGGCCGCCGCTGGCGTCACCGGTTGGCTCGCCTGCGGGGGCTTGTCCGCGTGGCCCCGCGCGAGCCCGAAGTCAGCGACCAACACCCGGTGATCCGCGCCCAGCAGCACGTTGTCGGGCTTGAAGTCGCGGTGGATCAACCCTGCCTGGTGCGCGGCCGCGAGCCCTCGCCCGGCCTTGATCAACACCTCCAGCGCCTCGCGCCAGCCCGGCTGGTCGTCCTCGAGCCACTGCCCCAGCGTCCGCCCCTCGACGAACTCCATGGCCATGAACACCTGGTCCCCGAAGGTGCCGACGTCGTGGACGGTGAGCACGTGAGGGTTGGTCAGGCGCGCCATTGCCTGGGCTTCGCGGACCAGCCGCGTCGCGCCGCCCGTGCTCGTCGAACCGACGCCGCGCTGGGCGTGCAGCAGCTTGATCGCGACCTTGCGATCGAGCTCGGGGTCGTAGGCCGCGTAGACCTCCCCCATGCCACCCACGCCGACCCGCTCGAGCACCAGGTAGCGACCCAGCGCCGAGCCGCGGGCAAGCCGAGCTTGCGCGTCGAGATTGGGCGGCGCGCTCGGCTGTTCGGAGGGACCGTCCGCGAGCAGGGTCTGCTCATCACCCTCGCTGAAGGCCTTCGCCATCGACCAATGGTACCCCGGCGCTGGGGCGGGCCAAGGCCAACGAGCCCGCGGCCGCGAGCGCCTGTGCCAACATGCCCGCAGCCATGGAACTCAGCCAGCTGCGAGCTCTCATCGCGGTCCTCGACTCGGGATCGGTGCTACACGCCAGCAAGGCCCTCAAGGTCTCGCGTGGGACCCTGTACGCGCGGATGACCGCGCTGGAGGAGAACCTCGGCCTCAAGCTGCTCGTCAGCACCAATCAGGGTGTGATCGCCACGGACTACGGCCGACAGTTCGCCGCCGAAGCACGCGCGTTGCTGGCCACCGCCGACGCGATGGCGCGAGCGGCCAGGCGCCAGCGCGACGAGCTGCTCGGCGAGCTGTACATCCGCGCGTCTGTCGGCCTGCCGCCGCAGCTGCTCATGGTCCTGATGCGGCAGATCGGCAAGCGCCACCCCGAGCTCGCGGTCCGCTTCGAGATCACCCGCGACCCGGCCGCAGATCTGCCCGCGGACACGGACCTCGTCCTGCACTTCGCCCCGGCCGTGCCCGCGGGGCCGTTTCGTACCTTCGTGCTCAGTCGGTTTCCCGAGCACTTGATCGCCAGCACCGAGTACCTCGATGCCCACGGCCGCCCGCAGACGCTAGAGCAGCTCCGCGAACACCAGCTCATGAGTTGGTGCCCGCCCGGCGAGGACGGCTCGTGTCTGCCCTTGCTCGGGGGCGGCAGCTTCCCGATCACGCCCGACCTCGTGAGCGATCAGGTCTACGTGCTTCATTGTCTGGCCGCCGCCGGTCATGGCATCGCGCTGCTGCCCGACAGTCAGCCGATGCGCCACCTGATCCCTGGGACCCCGCGCGAGGTCGTGCTGCCAGATCTGGTGGGTCGTCGGAGCTCGCTGTGGGCGCTGATCCCCGAGGCGCAGGCCGACACACCGCGCAGCCAGGCCGCGGCGCGGCTGATCCGTGAGGTCTGCAGCGGCGTGTTCTCGCTTCACGTCGAGCAGATCCCAGAGGGGTGACGCACAGACTCCTACGCGCGAGCCGTTCTCCGGCTAAGATCGGCTGTGCGCGCCTCGATCTCGACTGCCTTGCTCGTGTTCGTCGGCGCGTGCGTCGACAACCAGTACCCGCCGCTCGACCCTGCCGTCGACCCGCTCACCGAGGGTGAGTGGTACCGACCGACGACGACCACGACCTGGCAGTGGCAGCTGCAGGTCCGTGAAGGTCAGGCCGGGCTCAACACCAGCTATGCGGTCGACGTCTACGATCTGGATCTGTTTGACGTCAGCGCCGAGCAGATCGCAGCGCTTCAGGATCAGGATCGCCGAGTGATCTGCTATTTCTCCGCCGGATCATGGGAGGAGTGGCGCGAGGACGCCGACGCGTTCGATCGCGCCGACCTCGGCGCCAAGCTCGACGGCTGGGCGGGTGAGCGGTGGTTGAACATTCGCTCGCCCAAGGTCATGGAGATCATGCTCGCGCGCCTGGATCTCGCCGTGCAGCGGGGCTGCGACGGGGTCGAGCCCGACAACGTCGACGCCTACACCAACCACAGCGGGTTCGAGCTGCTGGCCGAGGATCAGCTCGCGTACAACCGAGCGCTGGCCAACGCCGCGCACACCCGGGGTTTGGCGATCGGGCTCAAGAACGCTGGTGATCAGGCCGTGGAATTGGTCGATTACTACGACTTCTCGCTCAACGAGCAGTGCCACGAATATGACGAGTGCGCGCAGCTCCAGCCGTTCACCCAGGCAGGAAAGCCGATCTGGAACGCCGAGTATGTCTCACCTGACAACCTCGCTACTGCGCAGGCCGCCGCGTTCGAGCTGTGCCCGCGCGCCGAGGCGGCGGACATCCGCACGCTGGTGCTGCCGCTCGAGCTCGACGACGCGTTTCGCGTCAGCTGTGACTGACGGACGTGCTCAGCCCTGCGGGTTCGGGTTGATCACCCCAGTCCCGGTCCCGCCGAGGTATGCGTAGCTGTCGTACGAATCGTAGCCCACGATCACGATCGAGAACGCCGCGTCGCCGCCGTCGAACACGTGAATGCCGTCGGCGACCGGCACCCGCGCGACCTCGTAGCCGCTGTTGGCGACCGGGATGAACAGCGCGTCATTGATCGCCACGCCGTCGAGCTCGATCGTCGCGCCCTCGGGCCGGGCGACCACGGCGACGTCGGTGACCCAGGTGCCGGGCACCAACACGACGTAGCGCGGCAAGAATTGCTCGACCGGACTCAACTGCACCATCGCCGGATCGCCGATGTTATTGGCCCCAGGGTTCTGGGCGCCGGTCATGTAGTTGATCACCGCGATCGGCTTGTTGGCGTCGATCTCGAAGTCACCGGGCACCGCCTGGACCCCGCCCACGTACATCTCGACCAGGTCGCCAGCGTTGAGGTCGACCTGGTTATTCTGGATGCCAGTGACCTCGGGGTCGGCGCTGATCGTGACGGTGGTGCCGTCCTCTGACGCGTAGATCTGCCACAGCGAGGTGTCGACGGCGGGGCTGCGCGGGGGGACCCGCGAGGCGATGAAGTGCTGGCCCCACAGGCGCACGCCCGAGAGCTGCTCTTCGATGTGATCACACGCCTGCACGTTGGTCGGAATGAAGGTGCACTCGTTGCCCGAGAACACCGCGACCGGGTGATCCTCGTCGGTCTCGACCCGGGTCCCGGTCAGGTGGCTGTCGGGCGTCTGCGTCATGACCTCGGCGAGGTCGCCCTCGTCGAGGCTGATCATGAACGGCACGTTGGGTTGGCCGGCCGGGACCCCGGTGCCGGCCATGGTCGCAATGTTGGGTGTGACCGTGACCTGCGTGCCGTCGTGCGCGGCGATGATCGAGACATACGAGCCCTGGTTGCCAAAGCCGTCGTTGATGACCCGCCACCCGACCACGTGATTGACGCGATCCCAGGTCGGGACCGGATACAGCATGGAGGCGTCGGACAAGAACGAGCTCGAGCCGTCGACCGGGTTGAACTGATAGGCGATGATCGGCTCGTCGGAGCTCACCCGATACGCGCCACCGACCTTCTTTCCGCTGTTGTCCTGGTTGAACGACGGCAAATTGAAGGTATGCAGATCGAGCGGGGCCACGACCACGGGCCCGGCGATCACGCTCCAGTTCCCGCCCATTTTGGACTCCACGGTCACCGTCGCGGGATCGTCGATCTGCACGTTGGACACGGCGATCGCAAACTGCTGGTTCTCCGCCGCGTCGTGCGAGTCGAGGTCGGCGCCGAAGAACAGGCAGCCCACGGTGCTCTCGCCAGCCTCGGCCTGCTGGCAGGTCTCGGGGATGATCGGGCCTTGCTCACCGCCGCCCGAGTCGGGCACCGCGGACAGGTCGAACTTGGGGCCGCCGTCGGGGTCACCGTCGCCCGGATCTCCGTCGCCTGGATCTGTGTCGCCCGGGTCGCCGTCACCCGGATCTCCGTCACCCGAATCTCCGTCTCCTGGACCGCTGGTACCGAGGCTGACCCCGATGCCACTGTCGAGCTCCGCGCCAGTGTCACGGCCACCGCCACCGCCACCGCACGCGGGCCCGATCGAGCAGAGCGCAGACAGACACACGAGTGAGAGCGATCGATTGAGCTGATGCATAGGGACGACCTCGGCGAGCCGATGATAACGCGGCCGCGGCAGCCTTGCTCGCTTGCGGCAACTGGGCTACACGCGAGCGCGTGCTGACGGTCCTCGACGTCAACAACTTCTGGAGCCCAACCGGCGGCGGCGTGCGACGCTACGAGCTCGAGAAGGCCCGGGTGCTGGGGGCCCGCGACGACGTTCGGTTTGTGTTCGCGCTGCCGGGCAAGACCACCAAGCGCGAGCAGATCAGCGAGAACGTCGTGTTCGAGCACATCGGCGACAGCGTGCCCTCACGCGGGCAGTACCGGAACATCGTGATCAGCCGGGGTCTGCGACGGGTCGTCGAGCGGCACCGCCCGGACGTGATCGAGTGCGGCTCCCCGATCTTCCTGCCGCCGCTGGTCCGGCTCGCCGCCGCCGCGATCGACCCAGCGCCCGCGTTGGTTGGATTCTGGCACGCCGACTTTCCACGCACCTATACAGGCCTGGGCATGCGCCTGCTGCATCCGGCGCTCGAGCCCTACGGCGAGCAGTTCGGCTGGTGGTGGATGCGTCGGGCGTTTCGCAGGTTCGACGCGATCTTCGTGGCGAGTCGCTGGGTCGGTCGCAACCTGCAGCGCAACGGGCTCGAGCGGCTGTACTACACGCCGCTGGGTGTCGACACCGACACCTTCAGCCCGCAGCGGCGCGACCCCGAGCTGGTCGCGCGGTTTCGCGGCGGCGCGTCGGACCGGGCGATCCTGTTGTTCCCGCACCGCTTCTCGGAGGAGAAGGGCCTGCGCAACCTGCTGAGCGCCTACGCGATCCTACGCGAGCGCGTGAGCCCGGTGCCTGCGCTGGTGTTCGCCGGGACCGGCCCCGAGCAGGACCTGGTCGAGCAGGCGGCGCGCGAGCATGACCACGTGCACTTCGTCGGCTACCTCGACTCGCGCGAGCAGCTGGCCGCCCACTTCGCGTCATGCGACATCTGCCCGTGCCTCTCGAAGTTCGAGACCTTTGGCTTGTCCACCGCCGAGGCGCTGGCCTCGGGGCTCTCGGTCGTGGCCGCCAACGAGGGCTGCGCGGGCGAGCTGGTCGAGGACTGTGAGGGCGGGCTGACGGTGCCCTACAACGACGCGCCCGCGCTCGCCGAGGCGATCGCCTCACTGATCGAGGACGGTCAATTCGAAGCTCGCGCGCAGCGGGGTGTCGCCTACGCCAAGCAGCTGAGCTGGGACGCCACGTTCGAGCGAGAGCTGCGGTTCTATCGTGAGATCATCGAGCGCAAGCGCGGCGGCTTGCCAGTCGAGACCGGGTTTCACGGGCTCGGTTGAGACCCATCAATCATTGACGGGCTGGCCAAACAGCACCCGCCCGGCGATCGCCACGTCCTCGACCCCGTCGCCGTCAAAGTCACCCACGTGCCCCACGCTCTGGGTGTCCAATCCATCGAGCATCAGCACGCCCCGTGGGTCGAGGTTCTCTGAGCTAAACCCCACATTTAGCCCCCAGATCAGCCCGGTACCCAGGAGATCGCCGCTCATGAGCTCGCGCCCAGCCGAGCCATCGAGCTCGATCCAGCGGACCCAGTCAATGCGCTTGGGCTGCTCGTCATCCGCTTCGTCCTCGCCTTCGTCGTCGCCTTCGAACAGCGCGAAGGTCATGAGCGAGTCCAGCGACAGCGTGCCCGTGCCGTCGCCCCGCAGGAGCTTGATCTCATCATTGATCGTGACCCAGGTCAGATCCATGTAGCCGTCGCCGTCCGCGTCGGCGACCTCGAGGAAGGGATCGTTGCCGTCCGCGAGCCCCCGGACCACGCCGTCGACCGCGAGCACGTCGACCAATTCAAAGCACATGCTGCGCGACTCGAGCTTGCCCTGGCCAACGTCCACCAAGAACACGCCGCTGCACAGTGAGTTCGTTGGGGAGGTCTCGATCCGGGGTCGCAGCACCGCGATCTCGAGCCCAGTGTCGGTGCGCCCGACGACCACGGCCTCCTGCGTCGCGGGCGTTCCCTCGTCTTGCTCGAGCCGCCCGAGCTCGATCGCCACGACCGTGCTGTGATCGGGCTTGGCGCTGGGGAGCACGTCCGAGAGCGGCGTCAGGGGACCGACCGAGTCGTAGGCCGGCCCGAGCTCCGCCTCGCCGCTGATCGCCCGCAGCACCCGCAGACCGCCGTCGCTGCTGGTCTGGGCCAGACCCAGCCCCCACCCAAAGTGAGCCGCGTGAAGCTCGTCGCCGAGCACCCCGGCGGCGAAGCGCACGTGGCAGTCCTGCCGGGTGACGCAGCTGCCGGGCGCGGTCAGGGCCAGCGCGGGCCACTGGCCGTCTCGAAAGATCGTCAGCCGTCCGTCCCGCTCGGCGCCCAGGCTGGCGCTTGGCAGCCCCTCACCAAACACCCGCAGCAGGTCAAACCCGGCCGGCGAGAAGTTGGTGGCCCGGGCCGAGTCGTAGGGGGGACCCCAGATCACCTGCAGCGCCGACCCACCCGCGTACACGAGGTCGACCGTGAAGTCGCCGTCGATGTCCCCCGCCGCGACCTGCTCGATGCGGGTGTTCTCGATCGTGTGCATGACCAGCTGGGCGCTGGACTCGTCACGCCAGAGCAGATCCAGAAAGTCGATCGGTGAGTGATCGGTGGGCTGGCCCGTGAACTCGATCTTGTTCTTGTCGATCGCCGCGAACCCGAGCTGTCCATCGCCGCGCAGGTCGACGACCGTGGCCAGCGAGTCGTTGGTGCGCCAGTTCCTGCTGACCTCGGCCCGGGTCGCGGTCTCGGCGTCGATCAGCCCGCCGCTGGTCACCATCAGGCAGGCGTAGCCCCACTCCGGCTCGCCCGAGGGGCTCACGGGCGGGCCCGCGAGCACGGCCTCGCCCGCGATCAGGCACTGATCCGTCGGGTTCGGGGTGCTCAGCGCGACCACCCCCGCGGTCAGCAAGAAGTCCATGTGGCCGTCGTGATTGACGTCGGCCATGGCCCGCGGCCAGGTCGCGTGCTCGATCCGAAACTCGGGATCGGTGAACTCGGTCGCCCAGCTGTGCCCGCGGATCAGCGGCGCGTCTGGGTCGGCGAGATTGGGCATCCCGGCGAGATCGGGCGAGCTGTTGAACTGGCCGTCACCCGCGCCATAGACCACGTAGGTCTGGGGATCGTCGAGGGTCGCCGCGTCGTTGTCGGTGACGTTGAGCAGCAGGTCCGGGAATCCGTCGGCGTTGACGTCACCCTGGCCCGCGAGCGCGAGGCTGTAGGTGTCCGCGAGCTCGGACACGCTCACGCTCGAGATCGAGTCGACGCTGCCGAGCGGAGCCAGCGACATGCTCTGGTTGAGCTGGTTGGGGCCCGCACACAGCGGAAAGAAGTCGACGAGGTTGCCGGGCGAGCCATCGCTGCTGGACCGGTAGCTGACCGCCAGGGTGTCGCACGAGCGCCCCTGATCCCAGCGCGCGACGGCGGCGTGTTGCGATCGGTGGTCATCGGGCAGCCGAAACAGCGGGATGAAGCGGCGATCCTCGAGCACGGCGAAGCGGGTGCCAGCGTCGTCGGTCTTGCCCAGCAACAGCGTCTGCGTGCACCCGCCAACGTCGCAGACCGACTGCGGCATGCCGCGCGGGTTGAAGACCGTGTACAGGTCGCGGGTCCCCGGCGAGACGAACGGCGCGGTCACCAGCTCGACGAAGGGGTCGCCGAGCAGCCGGTTCTGCGCGCCAGTGAACACCCGCACGGCGATGTCATCACCGATCAGCGGCAGCGCGAGATCGTCGACCCCGTCCTTGGTCATGCGCGTGACGATCGGCTGCACGGCCGGCGAGTCGCTGATCGGCCGCCGCGCGGGATCGACGAACAGATCGGCGAGCACGCGGCCCTCGGTGAAGAACGCGATCGATGCCTCACCCTGGAACCCGCGCAGGACCACGTCGTCGCGGCCGTCGCCGTCGAGATCACCCACGCCGCGCGCGAGCCCGGGCAGCGTGACGAGCTCGAACTCCGCGTTGGGTCGACGGCACACGCCGTCGGTGCCGCAGCCCCACCCCGGCGGGCACTGGGTCTTGGTCGAGCTCGAGTCACAGGTGAGCCGGCACGCGACCGCGCTGCCGGGCGCGCCACAAGTGGCGTTCTCGCCGAAGTTGCTGGCCGAGCCGTCGCAGTCTTCGCCCAGCTCGGGCTCGAGGATCCGGTTGCCACACACGCCAAAGTCCACGGTGCCCAGCTCCGCGCACGCGATCGCGCCGCCCACCGCGACGCCGATCGAACCCACGATGCCCGCCAGCCCCGCCAACCGAGCCCGTCCAAGCACACGTGGGCGCGGAGCAGATCGCCGCATCGCCCCTACCGATCTCGGGCGCAGCGGACTCCGTAGATGCGCACGGTCGAGTCGGGCGAGGCCGAGTTGCGCTTGGAGATTCGCTGGGCCGGAAACCCGGGCGGGACCGTGAACGCGCTGCCCTTCACGCCGTGCTCACTGCCGCTGGCGGGGCCCTGCGGGTCGTCCTCGCCCACGCTCTCGCTGTAGTAGTCGGCGGCGTAGAAGTCCGACACCCACTCCGAGACGTTGCCGGTCATGTCGGCGATGCCGAACGGCGAGTCGCCCTCGCGCACCGAGCCGACCGGCGCCGTCGAGTTTCCGCAGGTGTCGACCCGCGCGAGCTCGCAGGTGGGTGGGTCGTCGCCCCACGGATACAGCTGCAGCTGATCGCCGCGGGCCGCTCGCTCCCACTCGGCCTCGGTCGGGAGCCGCAGCCCTCGCCACTCGCAGAAGCTGGTGGCGTGATTCCAGCTCAGACAGTTGACCGGGTGATCTTTGCGATCGCTGCGCGAGAGGTTGCAGTCGGGATCGTCGGCCGTCTCCTCGCAGACGCCAGCGTCGACGCACCGCCTGTACTCGGCGACGGTCGCCTCGTGCTCGTCGATGAAGAACGCCGAGACGTTGATCATGCCGCCCGGGTTCTCGTTGGCGTCGCAGTCCTTGTCGTCCATGAGGCAGCCGCGCCACACCTCGCCGCCGGGGATCAAGATCGTGCCGAGCGGGATGAACAGCGGCTCGTCGTCGGTGTCGGGCCCCGGGTCCATCCCCGTCTCGTCTTCTTCATCGGCCGGCGCGTCGTCGCCGGTGCATGCCATACACAGCAGCGCTGTCGACAGCAGCAGCGCGGTGCAGAGGCGCAAATCGCAGATCATTCGGCAATCGTTCCACCGACGGGGGCCGGGGTCAACGACCTCTTGGGCGGCCTCGAACGTTGCGTTGCGCGCCCGCCAACGCGGCTCGTCGGCCGCTGCGTCCCCTGAAACCGGGCTCCGAACCCGTTCGCCGCTGGCGGCAGCGCGCACGACGGGCGGAGCAGACCCGCGCGCTGTGGGTGGTACAGTCCGCGACTCCCATGCGTACTGCTTCACTGGTCACCCTGTTCGCTGGCTCGCTGGCCCTGTCCGCGTGCGCCCATGATCCCGCCCCAGACCCACAGCCGACGGTCACCGACGGCCCAGAGCAGACGCCCGTGGAAGCCGACAACCCCTTGTTCACCACCAGCACGCTCCAGTACCAGGCGCCCGACTTCGCCGCGATCGAGCTCAGCCACTTCCGCCCGGCCTTCGAGCGCGGCATGGCCGAGCAGACCGCCGAGATCGAGGCGATCGCCAGCTCGGAGGAGCCCGCCAGCTTCGAGAACACGCTGGTCGCAATGGAGCGCAGCGGCGACCTGATCGAGCGGACCGCCAGCGTGTTCTTCAGCTTGACCGGGACCGTCTCGACCGAGGAATTGCGCGCGCTTCAGTCCGAGCTCGCGCCGCTGCTGTCCGCGCACGCCGACTCGATCACCCTCAACCCCAAGCTGTTCGCGCGGGTCGAGGCCGTGTACCAGGCCCGCGAGCCGCTGGTCGGCGAGGACAAGCGACTCGCCGAGGAGATCTATGCGCGCTTTGTCCGGGCCGGCGCTCAGCTCGACGAGCCCGCCAAGGCGGAGATCCGCCAGATCAACAGCGAGCTGTCCCAGCTCACCACCGAGTTCTCACAGAACCTGCTCGCCGCGAGCACCAGCGGCGCCGTGATCGTCGAAGACGTCGCCGAGCTCGCCGGGCTGTCGGACGCCGACATCAAGGGCCTCGCGGCCGCGGCGACCGAGGCCGGGCACGAGGGCAAGTACCTGATCAACCTGCTCAACACCACGCGCCAGCCCGTGCTCAGCAGCCTCGAGAACCGGGCCCTGCGCCAGCGTGTGTGGGAGGCCTCGGCCCAGCGTGGGGTCGCCGACAACGGCCCCGCGCTGCTGCGGATCGTCGAGCTGCGCGCGGCCAAGGCCAAGCTGCTTGGCTACCCGACCTGGGCCGCGTACGTGCTCGAGGAGCAGATGGCCAAGACCCCCGACGCGGTCCTGAAGATCCTCGATGATCTGGCCCCCAAGGCCGCCGCCAAGGCCAAGGCCGAGGCCAAGCAGATCCAGCAGGCGATCAAGCGCGACAAGGCCAAGGCCGGCGGCAACTTCGAGGTCCAGGCCTGGGACTGGGCCTACTACGCCGAGAAGGTGCGGGCCAAGCAATTCGAGCTCGACGAGGCCGAGATCCGAGCTTACTTCGAGCTCGAGAGCGTGCTGCAAAACGGCGTGTTCTTCACCATGGGCAAGCTCTACGGGATCCGCTTCGAGGAGCGCACCGACCTGCCCGTGTATCACCCGGACGTGCGCACCTTCGAGGTGTTCGAGGAGGACGGGACCAGCATCGGGCTGTTCTACGCCGACTACTACGCGCGCGAGGGCAAGCGCGGCGGCGCGTGGATGGGCGCGATCGTGCCCCAGTCCAGGCTGCTCGAGCGCAAGCCCGTGATCGTCAACGTGCTCAACATCCCCAAGCCGGCCAAGGGCGAGCCCACGCTGTTGACCTTCGCCGAGGCCACCACCATGTTCCACGAGATGGGACACGGCGTGCATGGCCTGTTCTCGGACGCGCTGTATCCGAGCCTGGCCGGGACCTCCGTGCCGCGCGACTATGTCGAGTTTCCCTCGCAGTTCGAGGAGGACTGGCTGATCGACCCGATCGTGATCAGCAATGTCGCCAAGCACTACCAGACCGGCGAGCCGATCCCGAAGCCGCTGCTCGACAAGCTGCTCGCGTCGCGCAAGTTCAACCAGGGCTTTGACAGCCTCGAGTATCTCGGGGCGGCGCTGCTCGACATGGAGTGGCACTTGATCGCCAGCGGGGCGGAGATCACCGACGCGCAGGCGTTCGAGGATCAGGCCCTGGCCAAGCACGGGGTCGACTACGCCCCGGTGCCGCCGCGGTATAAGTCGACGTATTTTGCGCATACGTTCGCTGGGGGGTACTCGGCTGGGTATTATGCGTATCTGTGGACCGAGGTGCTGGCCGCGGACGCGTTCGCGTTCATGGGCACGCAGGGCGGGCTCACGCGGGCGAATGGGGATAAATTTCGGGAGTTGATTCTGTCGAAGGGGAACACCGTGGACCCGATGGCGCAGTATGTCAGCTACCGCGGGCAAGAGCCGACCGTCGACGCGCTGCTGGTCCGGCGTGGGTTGGTCAAGTAGCGCGCACGCTCACCGCGAGGGGTCGGCCGTCGAATGTCAGTATTCTCGTCGATCCCCCGCAGCCAGTGGGTCGCGACCAACGAGCTGGCCTTTGCGATCCGCGACGGCTACCCGGTCAGCGAGGGCCACACGCTCGTCATCCCCAAGCGCGTCGTGGCGAGCTGGTTTCAGGCCACCGAGGCGGAGCGAGCCGCGATCTTGCAGCTCGTCGATCGAGTCAAGGCCGATCTCGATCGTGAGCTGCAGCCGGACGGCTACAACATTGGCATCAACGACGGCGCGGCGGCCGGCCAGACCGTGGCTCACCTGCATGTCCACGTGATCCCGCGCTGGGATGGAGACGTCGACGATCCCCGCGGGGGTGTCCGGTTTGTGATCCCCGAGCGGGGGAACTACAAGGAGCCGGGGCGCTTGCCCGCGGCCAGGCGGGATCCGGGCCCGTGGCGGGCGGACGCGGGCGCCACAGCGTCGAGCCCCGGACCCCGCCATCAGCTCGCGACCGGCGGTCTTCGTGATCCGTTCTACGACCACCTGCGTCCGGCGCTGCTGCGCGCCGACGTGATCGACATCGTCGCGGCCTTCGTGCAGGACAGCGGCGTCGAGCTGCTCAACGACGCGATCGATCGGGCGCTCGCCCGCGGCGCGAAGCTTCGCGTCATCACGGGCGACTACCTGCACATCACCCAGACCCAGGCCCTCTACCAGCTGCTCGACCGGACCCAGGAGGCCGACAGCGCCGACGAGACGCTGGGCGGCTTCGAGGTCCACATCATCGAGACAAAGACCCTGGGCGGTCGCGCGTTTCACCCCAAGTCTTGGCGCATGGAGGGCCCGTCGCTCGCCGTCGCGTGGGTCGGGAGCTCGAATTGGTCGAGGTCGGCGCTGACCCACGGGGTCGAGTGGAACCTCCGGGTCGAGCGCGCGCGCCAGCCCGAGGCCTACCGAGAGCTCGTCGTCGCCTTCGATGAGCTGTGGGCGCGCGCGCGTCCCCTCGATCTGGCGTGGCTCGAGGACTACGCGCGTCGGGCCCAAGAAACCAGCGCCGTCCGCTTGCCGCCGGCCGAGCTCGCCGACGCGACCGCGACGGCGCCGGCCGAGCCCCGCGGAATCCAGCTCGACGCGCTGGAGATCCTCGCCAACACCCGCGCCGACGGACGCGCCCGCGCGCTCGTCGTGCTCGCGACGGGGCTCGGCAAGACCTTCCTCGCGGCGTTCGATGTCCGCAATTTCGCCGACCAGCTGGACCAGCCCGCCCAGGTCAGCGGACCGCCGCGGGTGTTGTTCGTGGCCCATCGCCGTGAGCTGCTGATCCAGGCCCGCTCGACCTTCCGCCGGGTGTTCCCCACCGCGTCGTTTGGTCTATTCGTCGGTGACGCGACCCAGCTCGACGCGCAGTTCGTGTTCGCGTCGGTTCAAAAGCTCACGCGTCCGCGCACGCTCGAGGCGCTCCGCCCCGACGCGTTCGACTACGTGATCATCGATGAGTGCCACCACGCCGCGGCCGACTCGTATCGACGGCTCCTCGCACAGCTCGCGCCGCGCTTCTTACTTGGTCTCACCGCGACGCCCGAGCGGGCCGATGACGCCGACGTCGCCAGCTTGTTCGACGACCATGTCGCGTACCGCGCTGACCTCGGCGAGGGCATCGCGCGCGAGCTGCTGGTCCCGTTTCACTACCTCGGTATTCGAGACACGATCGCCTACGACCAGCGCCAGTCGTGGTCGCGCTACACCGCCGAGGTGCTCGCGGGCCTGGCCACGAGCGAGGCCCGGATGGAGAAGCTCTGGCAGGCGTGGCAGGACCATCCCGGCCAGCGGACCCTGGTGTTTTGCGTCTCGATCGACCACGCGGACTACGTTCGAGACTGGCTGCGCGAGCGGGGGGTCGCGGCCGAGGCCGTGCACACGGGCCCGCGCTCTGGCGATCGTGAGCGGGTCCTCGCCGAGCTCGAGGCAGGGGTGGTCGAGGCGCTCGTGGCCGTCGACCTGTTCAACGAGGGCCTCGACGTCCCGCGGATCGATCGCGTGGTCATGCTGCGCCCAACCGCCTCGCCCGTCGTGTTTCTTCAGCAGCTCGGTCGTGGTCTGCGGGTCGCCGAGGGCAAGGCGTCGCTGCAGGTCATCGACTTTGTCGGCAACCACAAGGTGTTCTTGCAGCGCGTGCGCACGCTGTTGTCGCTGTCGCCGAAGCCGCCCAGCTTGCATGAATTCCTGCGCGATCAGGCCGCCCTACACCTGCCCGCCGGCTGTCGCGTCGAGCTCGAGCTCGAGGTCATTGATCTGCTCGCCAAGCTGCTCCCGGCCGGGTCGCGCAACGAGACGGTTCGCATCTACCGTGAGCTCCGCGAGGCCCGAGGTATTCGGCCGACCCCGGGCGAGCTCGCGCGTCGCGGCCTCAACCCGGCGTCCGTCCGGTCCCAGCATGGGCACTGGTATGGCTTCGTCGAGGCCGAGGGGGACCTCAGCGCGATCGAGCGACAGGCCGTGAGCGGGCACGACTGGCTGCGCCAGCTCGAGCGCTCGTCGATGACCAAGTCGTTCAAGATGGTCGTGCTCGAGGTGTTGCTCGCCCACGACGCGCTGTTCGCTGGCATGGCGATCGAGCAGCTGTGCCGCGCCAGCCATGCCTGGCTGTTGCGCAACCCCGACCTGCTCGCGGATCTCGATGGCGTCAAAGCGCTGAGCGATCCTCGTCAGCCCGATCACGACCAATGGCGTCGCTACTGGGAGAAGAACCCGATCGCAGCCTGGACCGGCGGCAAGCGGCCGTCCTTCGTGATCGAGGACGGCGTGTTTCGGTTTCGCAAGGGTGCGCCCGACGATCCCGCGGTCGCCGAAGCCCTCGCGCGCTTGACCCGACACATCGTCGACTGGCGGCTCGCGACCTACCGTCGGCGCCAGGTCGGGGGCGCCGACGCGGCGACGTCGTTCATCTGCAAGGTCAGCTGGAACGGCAGGGATCCGATCTTGTTCTTGCCGCCCGGCGACCGCGACGCGCTGCCCCGCGGCGAGGTCGACGTGCGCCTGGAGACCGGCGAAGTCTGGAGCTTTCGCTTCGTTCAGGTCGCCGTGAACGTGGCGCGCCCGACTGGGCAGCGGACCAACGGCCTACCCGACCTCATGCGCCAGTGGTTTGGCTCCGAGGCTGGCAAGCCAGGCACGGACGCGGGGGTTCGGTTTCGCCGGAGCCCGGAAGGTTGGTGGGTCGAAGCGCTGGGCCAGGTCCTCGAGTTCGCGCCCCGCGGCATGCTCGTCGCGTACCCAAGCTTGCGGGCGGCGGCGGGCCAGCTCGGCGAGGCCACAGTCGAAGCCGAGGCTGAGCTCGTGCGGCTGCCGATCGAGCCTCGGCCCGACCGCTTCGCCGTGCGCGTCGCCGGCCACTCGATGGACGGCGGGCACACGCCGCTGCGTGACGGCGACTGGGCCGTGCTCGAGTGGGCGCGAGGGGCCGGGCTCGCCGCCTTGGTGGGGCGCGTGGTCTTGCTCGCGCGCGGCGACGTCGACGAGGGCCAGCGCCACCACCTCAAGCGCGTGGTCCGTGTCGACGGCGGGGTTCGCCTGCGCTCCGACAACCCCGCCGAGCCCGAGCTGGAGATCGATGCGACGACAGTCGTGATCGCGCGGCTCGTCGAGGGCGTTCGGCCCGAGCAACTCGGGCCCAGCGTGGGCAGCGTCGTGCGCGACTGGGACCAGGCCTTCGGCATCCACGAGCCACCGCGCGGCCGATCATCGCGGATCGACGGGCACCTGTTCATCTTGGTCGATGCCAAGGGGCTCCTCGTTGCGCCCGACCGAGTCGATGTCCCCGTTGGCGACCGCGCGCCAGCGGAGACCGCGTTTGTCTTGACCCGCAGCGGCGACGCGTGGCGCTACGCGGGCGTCGGTCGCTGGTCCGAGGGGGCGTGGCGGATCCCCTCCGTCGACGATGCGACCTGGCGCAGCCTCGGCGATGCGCCTTGAAGCGGCCGAGAGCGGGACCGACGCCCTCCGCACCCGACCGAGTCGCCTGTTAGGCTCCGGCCCCGTGATCCCAGCTGTCGCGCACTTCATCTGGTTCGGCCCGCAGCTGCCGTGGGTGCACGCGCTGTCGATCCGCTCGGCGGCGCTGCGCGGCGGCTTTGATCAGGTGATCCTCCATCACGCGGATGACCTGTCGGGCACGCCAGTCTGGGCGGAGCTGAACGAGCTGCCGGAGTTTTGTGCGCGGCGCATCGACGCGGGTGAGCTACTCGAGGCGGTCGGCGACGGGGCCGGCGCGCTCGCGGATATCTATGCCAAGCTCGAGGCCCCGGCCGCGCGCGCCAACCTGCTGCGGGTAGCGATCTTGGTCGGCGAGGGCGGCGTGTATCTGGATCTCGACACGATCACGGTGCGCCGCCTCGATGCGCTGAGGACTCAGCACGGCGCGTTCTGTGGCGAGGAGCGGGTGATCTGGCCGGCCGCGGTCAAGCGCTCGCAGGACCTGCCGATGCGCGCCGCCAACCTGCTGCGGGCCGGGGCGCGGGAGCTGTATCGCGTGGTGCCCGGCGGGTGGCGGGGGTTTCGGACGATCGAGCCGCTGTACCCCGCGGCGGCCAACAACGCGGTGGTCGGGGCCGAGCCGGGGCACCCGTTCGTGCGGCGGCTGCTGAACAACATGCTCGCCGTGCCCGACTCGCGGGTGCTGGTGCGCTTCGCGCTGGGCACCCACCTGCTGCAGGACACGCTCGCACACTCGCGCGAGGCCGACCTGCGGGTGTTGCCGCCGCGGTATTTTTACCCGCTTGGGCCCGAGATCAGCCGGCACTGGTTTCGCGTGGGCGGATCACCGCCGCCGCTGGATCAGGTGATGAGCGAGGACACGCTTGTCGTGCACTGGTATGCGTCGGTGCGGACCAAGTCGATCGTGCCGAAGATCGACGCGGCCTACGTGCGCGCCCACGCGGACCGGCAGCTGTTCTCGGCGCTGGCGCTGCCGCTGCTCGCGGAACAGCATGGCGTGGGCCGCGGGGCCTGATCACAGCGAGTCGGGGTCCACCTCGATGCCGGCGACCACTTGCATCGCCCGGACCACGACGCGTCGCGCCTCGACGTGGGGCTCGGTGTCGTCGGCCCCCACGCGATCGTGCTGCAGCTGGACCTCGTTGATGATCGCCAGCGCCCGCGTTTGGACGCGCCGGGCGTCGCTCAGCTTGGCGTTGGCGATCAGGTCGACCGCTCGCTTCGCAGCTCGAGTCAACGCTGTGGCAGCAGCGACGTCGCCTTCGGTCCCGCAGTAGAGCTGCCAGTCCTCTGGGGAGCTCGGGATCTTCACCTGCTTGTACTCGATCATGGTTTTTCGCTCGTGAAATGGCTCGACCCTGCAGACAATGTGGGGCTTGTCTGTAGTCGGCATTCCCGAGCGACCTGATCCCGCCGCCGCTGTGAGCTGGCCCCGGACCCAATCACCCAGTACCCTGCCGCCCCAATGCCCCACGTGCAGCTCAGCGCCGTGATCCCCGTCCGCGACCGCAGCGGTCCGCGCCTCGAGAACTGCCTGCGCTCGCTCCGCTGGCAGCAGCTCGATCCATCCACGCTCGAGATCGTGATCACCGACTTCGGCAGCTCGCCGGATCAAGCCGCAGCCTTGCGCGACCTGTGCGAGCGCCACCGCGCCCGCCTGGTCCGGGTCGACACCAGCGAGACCTGGAACCGGGCCCGCGCGCTCAACTATGGGATTCAGCAGACCGCCGGGCGCTACGTGTTTTGCACCGACGCCGACATGATCTTCGCCCCGAATTTCGCGGCGACGCTGCTTGGCACTCAGGCGCGCGAGCGCGACGCGGCGTTCGTCGTCTGCCACTGCCGGGATCTCCCCGAGCGGCTGGCCGAGCGCGCGTGGACGCTGGACGACTTCCCCGAGCTGCTGGCGGCGGCGCCGTTTCGCAAGGCCACGGGCACGGGCGCGTGTCAGGTCGCGCGCCGCGAGTTCTTCGAGCGAGTGCGCGGCTACGACGAGGGCTTCGCGTTTTGGGGCCAAGAAGACAACGACATGCGGTTCCGGGCCGGGAGCGCCGGGTTGCGCCAAGTCTGGATACAGGATCAGACCGCAATGCTGCATCAGTGGCACCCCAGCGAGCGCGGCAAGCAGCCGCTGCGCAAGTCCTTGAATGACGTCCGCTATCACCTGACCAAGCGGGTGACGGTCAAGAACTGGCGCGGGTGGGGCGAGCGGACGCGGCCGCTGGGCTTGGGGTGAGTATCTTTTTCCAACCCCTCCCATAATATTGGTAGGCTGGGACTACGCGCCGCTCGCTCGGCGGGGATTAACGCCATGCCCATGTCTCTACCGTCGTCATTCGCTCGCCTGTCTGTCAGCTCCTGCATGGCCCTGGGCCTCACCGTTGGGTGTGGAAGCCCGAAAGATGCTGGCGCGGGCACCAGCGCCGACGGGATCGGTAGCCTCGATCAAGGCAATGCCAGCCTCGGCACCGAAGACGGCCCAACAGGCGACGGCGACGGCGACAACACCATGGGCGACGGCGACGCGGATCCCACCGCCGGAGACGGTGACGCGGATCCCACCGACGACACCACGGGCGGCAGCGGGACCAAGTTCGACATCGCCGGGGTGCCCGACGGCGGCGCCAACGGTGGCTGCGCGGCGCCACTGCACACCCCCTGCGACGACGACAGCGATCCCTGGCACGCGATCGGGGTCAACTGTCCGAGTGAGTACGAGGTCACGACCGCGTACACCGGCCACGTCGACGCCCTGTATGTGCACACCGGTCAGCTCGGCACGTACAATCCGGCCACGTATCCACCCCTCGAGGGCGACAAGATGGTGATCCTGTCCAGCGGGATCGCGCAGCAGCTCACGATTCCGGGCCAGTACGCCTCGACCTCCCACGTTGGCAACGATCCGCTCAACCTTCCGGCGCCGCTCAACCCCACGCCCGTCGACAACGGCCTGATGACCGACTGCGTCAACAACCCCAACCTGATCGGCACGGGCGACTGCTCGAACACGATCCAGGAGCAGTGGAGCCAGGGCAACGGCGCCTACGACTACGCCGAGATGCGCATGACCGGCGAGGTCCCGTTTGGCGCGACTGGGTTTAGCTACAACCTCGCGTTCTTCTCGACGGAGTACCCGGCCTTTTATCAGTCCAGCTACAACGACATGTACATCGCGTGGCTCGAGAGCGAGAAGTGGACGGGCAACGTCTCGTTTGACGAGATGGGCGCGCCGATCTCCCTCAACGCCGGGTTCCTCGACTACAAGGACGCCTCCAACCCCTACGACTGCCCCAACCCGTGCACGGCGCCCGAGCTGCAGGGTACGGCCATGCAGGGCCACGCGGGCACCAAGTGGCTCACGACCAGCGCGGGCGTCGAGCCCGGCGAGGACTTCACGATCGTGTTTGCGATCTTCGACCTCAGCGACAACATCCTCGACAGCGTGGTGATCCTCGACAACTTCTCGTGGAACTGCGAGGGCGGGCCGCCGGTCACGGTTCCGGGCTGACGCGATCCTGAATCAAGAGGCGGCCCGGCAGCGAGCGCGTGGGGTCGAGCGCGTCGTCGAGGTAGTGGGCGGGCGGCCGAAAGTCGTGGAGGTGGGCCGCACACAGCAGCAGGGCGTCGCCGGGGGCCAGGGTCCAGGTCTGTGCGTCGGAGCGAACGCTGGGCCCACCGAGCGAGCGCGTGACGATGCGGGCGAGCGCGGGGTTGTCCTCGCATGTCATCGTGCTTGCGAGCTCGTTGGCCAGGGTGTGATCACGCGTGCTCGCGACGAGTCGCCCGCGACGGATCAGGTGGCCGCGCACGTCGCCGATCCACGCGACTTCGGCCCGCTCGGGTCGCCACAACACCGCGACCGCGCTCAGCAGTCGCTCGTCGCTGGCGCAGTGGTGAAGGGCGTCGAGCACCAGCTCGGGATCGCGCAGGGTCCTGCGGCCGTCGAGCACGTGGCGCACGAACCTGGCGGTCGGCAGGATGTCGGCCACCACGGGCGCCGAAGCGAACACGACGAGCAGCTTGCTGGGCCCGAGCCAGCCGACCCAGAACCCGTCCTCGACGCTCAGCTCCTGGCGGCAGCGGGCCGGGAGCATGGGAGCGTCGCGCGGAGCAGATCTGGCGCCGACGCGCCGTCGCGCGGGGTCCCGCGAGCGCGGACCGGATGCAGTGGAACGTTCGAACATGGCGGAACCGACAGAATGTTAATATTCGCGTGAGCGCGACCGCGGGCAATACCGACATCGACGTTCGCATAGTTTACCGGCTCGCCCACGGCTCCTCGACCACGGTGCGGGCTCCTGCTCGCCGGTTTTTGTTGCTCCAGCCGAGCGCTGCGCGGTACTCGTCGCACAGGCATGGTCTTCAACTCGCCGCAGGCCCTGTCGTGAGCGCGCAGCTGTCGACGATCCTCGCGATCACGGTGATCGCCTACGCGGCGCTCATGCTCGGGATCGGCTGGTGGGCGCGGGGCCGGGTCGAGTCGACCGAGGACTTCCTGGTCGCGGGCCGCAAGCTGCCGCTGTCGTTGGCCACGCCGACCTTGCTCGCAACCTGGTTCGGCGCAGGCACGCTGCTCACGGCCACCGACGAGGTCCGCGCGGGTGGCCTGCGCATGGCCGCGCTCGAGCCGATCGGCGCCGGGCTGTGCCTGATCCTCGCGGGCCTGCTGCTCGCGCCCAAGCTGTGGCGCATGAAGCTGCTCACGCTCGGCGACTTCTACCGCAATCGGTTTGGCGTGCGAGCCGAGCGGCTGTCGGCCGCGCTGATGGTCCCCAGCTACTTCGGGTGGATCGCCGCGCAGTACGTCGCGCTGGCCCACATGCTCGAGATCAGCTTCGGCCTGCCGCTCACGCTCGGGCTGGTGCTCGTCGCCGCGATCGGGATCGCCTACACGCTGCTCGGCGGCATGTGGTCGGTGACAGCGACCGACGCGATCCAGATCGCGCTGGTGATCCTGGGTCTGCTCGCGCTCGCGTGGGTCGTGCTGCGCGAGCTCGGCGGGCCGCTGATCGGGCTCGAGCGGATCTGGACGGCGATGCCGGCCGACAAGCGCGTGGTCATTCCCCACGCGCAGGCGGGCGAGCTGCTCGGCTGGCTGGGGGTGCTGGCGGTCGGTTCGCTGGGCAACCTGCCGGGCCAGGAGCTCGCCCAGCGGATGTTCGCCGCTCGCGACGAGCGCACCGCCGTCTGGGCCTGTCACCTGTCGGGGCTGGGGTACCTGAGCATCGGCATGCTGCCGTTGATCGTCGGGCTCGCGGCTGATCTGCTGGTTCCCGGCGCGCCCGAGCGCTCGACGCTGACCACCCTCGCGCAGCTGTTCTTGTCGCCGGGTATGGCGGTGGTGTTCACCCTGGTGCTGATGTCGGCGGTGCTGTCGACGATCGACTCTGCGATCTTGTCGCCGTCCAGCGTGCTCGCGCAGAACCTGGCCTGGCCGCTGTTGGGGGCCGAGCTGGAACCACGCGGGTGGACGCCGCTGCGCATGAACCGGCTGTGCGTGGTCGTGATCGGGCTGGGGGCGCTGGTCACCGCGTTTGTCGGTGAAGACGCCTACTCGCTGCTCGAAGAGGCCTACGCCCTGGGCCTGGTCTCGCTGTTGGTGCCGCTGCTGGTCGGGCTTCACAGCGAGCGCGGGCGTGAGCGCGCGGCGTTGGTCGCGATGGTGGTCGGCACCGGGAGCTGGGTGCTGCACCTGGTCAGCGGCGCCGAGTCGTTCATGGGCAGCTGGTGGCCAGCCGGATGGGTGCCGCTGCCGGTCGGGCTGTGCTGCGCGGGCCTGGCTGGAGCCGGCTACGTGATCACGGCGCAACTCGAGCTCGGCTAAAACCGCAGCGACGCCGCGACCCCGGTCGTCCCGCCGCCGAACACTGGCCCACCGCTGAGCCGCGCCAGCGCCCCGCCCGGCCGCAGCCGCGGATCATCGAACACGTACAGCGCCACCCCGGTCACAAACAGCACGGCGCCGCCCAACCCGGAGAACACCGCCCCGGTTCGCAGTGCGTTGCGCGAGTCGACCAGCTCCAAGTAGCTGTTGTACTCGTTGGTCGTCAGCTGCGCGTTCTTGCGCTGCCTGTCGAACACGAGCGCCCGATTTTGACGCTCGACGCTGAGCCCGATCAGCACCGCGCTGCTGATCACTCCCACCGCTCCGAGGCCCAGAAAGAAGAACGACGTGAAGCGCTGGTTCGAGACATCGAGGGCGGCCCGGACCGAGCTCTGGCCGTTTCGCACCAGCACGATGTCCTTGCTGAATGGCCGATACCCGTTCTTGGTCACGCTGACCACGTGTGGCCCCGACTCGGCCTCGACCGGGTGAGCGAGCGGCAGCTCGCCCACGACCCGGCCGTCGAGCAGCACGACCGCGCCCTTGGGGCCGACGACGCCGACCGCCCCGGGCATGTCCTCGAGCTCGGCCTGGACCTGAAACGTGGTCCCCTCGGGCACGTCGAAGCTGCGCACGAAGTCGTGGTAGCCGTCGGCCCGCACGACGATCTCGTGAGGCCCAGGCTCGATGCTGATCACGCCCGGAGCCGGCAGCGGCGCGCCGCCGTCGATCCGCATGGTCGCGTCCTCGACGGTGGTCGAGACCAGGATCCGCGTCACGGCCTCGAGCTCGATGTCGCCGAGATCGCGGTCGGCCAGCAGCGAGGTCAGGTAGTTCTGCGCGAGGTCGGCGCTCTCGGCGTCCGGGGCCGCGGACAGGTACTGCTGGTAGCGACGGATCGCCAGGCGGCGATGCTCGGCGTCGCCGTCACGCTCGTAGGCGCGGCGGTGGGCCGAGCCCAGCGAGTACAGCAGCGTCACGTAGGGGTACGTTCGGTAGGCCTCGGCGAGGAACTCGATCGCGTCTTCGAAGCGCTCGTCGCGAAACGCGGCCTTGGCCGAGTCCTTGAGCACGCGCGCGTCGTCCTCGCTGCGCAGCTCCTCGGGCAAGGGCTCGAGCACGTCGACGTACGCGGGCCCCGATCGCTTGACCCTGGCGCTGTCCTCCGGGGGATCGAGCGGGGTGAGATCACTGGCCGAATCATCAGCCAGATTCTCAGCTGGCTCACTGGGCGGAGCAAATGTCAGACACGCCAGCAGCCACGCGCAGATCAATAGCCCAGCTCCTTGTCGACGTTGCCGGAGTCCTGCCCCTGCTGCGTTTTCTTGGTCTTCTTGACCTTCTTCGCCGGCTTGTCGGGCTGGGCCTCGAGGGCGACCGGCACCGTCAGATCCGCGACCGGCACCACGACGACGGCCGCGCGCTCGTAGCCCTCGGCGACGATCTCGAGGCTGACGGTCGCGTCGCTCTTGTCGAGGGTGAAGGGCTGATCCGCGGAGCCAACTTCACGATCACCAATGAACACCTGCGCGCCCGCGGGCGCCCCCTCGAGCGTGACGACCACGGTGGTGCTGGGTGGCTCGGGGACCGGGTCGACCGCCACGTCGGTGGGGATCGGGGGCTCAGGCGGCTCCGCGGGTTCGGGCTCCGGGGTCGCTGCGGGCGGCTCGACTTCGATCACGCTCGCGCTCGCCGTCAGGTGCCCCTGCGAGAACGCGAACGCCAGGCCGCCGACGATGAGCGCCCCGACCACCGCGGCGCCGATCCACACCCGACTTCGGGCCCCGGCCGCCGTCGCTTCCTCGATCTGCTCGAGCGCCCGCGCGAGCTCACCTGCGCTCTGCCAGCGCTGCTCGCGATCTTTGGCCAACGCCTTGTGCACGATCCGCTCGACCGCAGGTGAGAGCTTGGCCTCCGGCGCGAACGCCCGCAGCGAGGGCACCGGCTCGGTCAGGTGCTTGGTGATCATCCCGAGCGGATGGTTGGACGAGTACGGCAGCTTGCCCGTGAGCATGCGAAACAGCATCACGCCCACGGCGTAGACGTCGGCCCGCGAGTCGACGTCGGCGTCGCCCCGCGCCTGCTCCGGGGCCATGTAGGCCGCGGTCCCCACGATCACGCCGGTCTTGGTCAGCTCCGAGCTGTCGCCCTCGGCGGTGGTCTTGGCGATGCCAAAGTCGACGACCTTGATCAGATCGCTGGTCCCGCTCTGATCGACGCAGAAGCAATTCGCAGGCTTGACGTCGCGGTGCACGATGCCCTGGTCATGGGCGGCCTGCAGCGCGTTGCAGATCTGCACGATGAAGCGGCGCGCTCGCTCGAAGCTGAGCCGGCCCTCGCGGTGCAGGATCTGCTTGAGATCCTCGCCCTCGAGGTACTCCATCGCGATGAAGGGCGCGCCCTCTTCGGTGCTCCCGTAGTCCGTGATGTCGACGACGTTGACGTGCCTGATCTGCGACGCCGACCGGGCCTCCCGCAAGAACCGCTCGCGCAGGACCTTGCGCCGGCTGAGCTCGACGCTCAGGGTCTTGACCGCGACCAGCTTGCCGATCGCGGTTTGCTCGGCCAGGTACACGTTGCCCATGCCACCCGAGCCGAGGTGACGGATGATCCGATAGCGACTCGCGATCTCGCGACCTTCCTCGAGCCGCTCGGCCATGCGCTCGAGCTCGGGGTTGGTCTCGACCATCCCCGCCAGCTCGGCGCTGTCGACCGCGGCTTCGGTCGGGGCATCGGAGATATCGGCAGTCAATGCCACGGCCTTCCGATTGGGGTCAGTCCCAGCCAGGCGAGCGGGCGAGCGGAGCCCTCGGCGGTGCAGCTTTGGTTCATCGCTTTCGTCGACGAGACTGGTCGCTGAGCATAACCCACCACGCGCGGCGGCGACATCGCGCGATGCACGACTGGCGGTCGAGTTGGTAGCCCACCACCCACAACTAAACCGCCGCGCAGGACCACGTTTGGGCCGGCTGGCGGACAGACCTTGATAAGCTACGCGACGCGATGTGGAAGCCTTGCTCACCACTGCTGGCCGTCGTGCTGGCCTCGATCTCGCTCGGCTGCTCACCGAGCTCGGACGGACAGGCCGCGGTCGATCAGGCCAAGCCGCTAGTGCCAAACAACTCGGCGGTCGAGCCCGAGCCCGCCTCGGCCAGCGAGTCCGACGACACGAGCAACGGGTCCGACACGGACGAGCTCGCGATCGAAGCCGTGATCGAGATCGACGCGCCCACGACCGCGCCCAACACCGTCCCGACGTCTCCGGCGTCTCCGACCCCGATCACGCTGAGCTGGCGCGAGGTCGCCACGTTCCCGGCCCCGCTCGCGTTCGTCTACATTCAGACCGGCGTGCTCGCCCGCGGAGCCGCCGGCTACTACGACCTCGACGACGCGGGCCAGCTCGCGCCGCGGGCCGGGCTCGAGCTCCCCAGCGGCGAGCTGCTCGGCGACTGGCCCACCGACGCCTGGCTGGTGACGAGCACCCAGCAGCCGATCGCGCCCGGTCAACCGCTGAGCTTCGAGCACGAGGTGATGCAGCTCGACGCGGATCGCAGGTGGGTCACCCGTGAGCTTCGCAATCAGGCGCGCTGGATCGCGGGGGCCCACGTGGTCCGCAAGGGAGCGTTCGGGACCGTGCTGGTCCGCGAGGGCTCGAAGCTCACGCGCGTCGGCGGCAAGGACAACCCCAAGACCGGCCCGCGCATGGGCAAGCTGATCGTCGACGTGATCGAGACCCGCGCGGGCAGCCTCTACAACATCAGCGAGCGGCCCAACGGCATCTACGTCCAGATCAATTGCAGCGACCGCGACTGCGTCGACGACAACGCCAAGAAGCTGCCCCACGGCAGCCTGTGGAGCTTCTCGACCCAGGTCCTGCGCCAGACCACCGGCGTGTCGGTGGTCGCGACGGTCGACCGTGAGGGCGCGGTCGGCCACCACCTGCTGCACTACGAGCGCGGCAACTGGAAGCTCGAGTCGCTGCTGCATCCCCCGACGGGCCTGTGGCCGGCCGACGACGGCGGGCTGTGGGTGCTGGGCAACGGCAAGCTGATGCACCGCGACAGCCAGGGCGTGTGGCACACCGTCGCGGCGCCCGAGGGCGCGAGCTCGATCAGCGCGGCGATGCTGCCCGACCGCACCGAGCTGTGGGTCGCGGCCACCGTCAAGGGCAAGGGCGTGGTGTTTGCGACCTCGGCCAGCCCGCCCACGTAGCCGCGCGGACTACCCGAGGTTGTGAAACACGACCTGGACGTCGTCGTCCTGCTCGAGCCGATCGATCAGCTTGAGCACCGCGTCGGTCTGTTCGTCCGACAGCTCCGTGGTGGTCTTGGGCACCCACTCGAAGCCCGACGACGCGACCGCGATCTTGTTGGCGTCGAGGCCCGCCTGCAAGTTCCCGAAGTCTTCACGAGCGCAGCGCAGCACCAACACCGGGTCGCCGTCGTCGTTGATGCCGTCGTCGAGCTGGTCGAGCCCGTGGTCGATCAAGGTGAGCTCGAGCTCGTCGCGGTCGAGCCCCTCGGGGTCGAGCCGGAACACGCCGAACTGGTCGAACATGAACGCGACGCTGCCCGTGCTGCCGAGGTTGCCGTCTTCCTTCTTGAACGCGAACCGTACGTTGGCGACGGTCCGGGTCGGGTTGTCGGTCGCGGCCTCGACGATCAGCGCGATCCCGTGCGGGCCGTAGCCCTCGTAGAACACGGTCTTGTACTCGTCGACGTCGCCGAGCCCGGCGGCCTTCTCGATCGCGCCCTGGATCCTGTCCTTCGGCATGTTGACGGCGCGCGCGTTTTGGATCGCGCGGCGCAGCCCGGGGTTGTTGTCGGCGTCGGGGCCCCCGGCCTTGACGGCCATGCTGATCTGCCGACCCGCGCGGGTGAACGCCTTCGCGTCGCGGTCCCCGCGCTTCAACATTGCTAACTTCCGGTTCTCGAAGGTGCGGCCCATATCGCTGTCCTGCTGGCTCCTGGCGGCCTTCTACACCAGCGCCTCATTCCCGGCTAGGGCACCGCGCGGGGCCGTTGCCAAATCGCTCGGGGTACCATCACGGGATGCGTCGGCTCGCGGTTCCGCTCTCGGCTGTGGCGTTGTTGCTCGCCGGCTCGTGCAAGCGTGCCGACACGCCACCGCCACCGCCGCCGGACGAGGCACCGACCGCCGACGCCCCGGCCCCCGACCCCACCGCGTCCGATCCACCGCCCAGCGAGTGCGCCACGCTCGAGCTCGAGGCGTGCGCCGAGCAAGGCGCGGCGCTGCTGGTCAGCGACACGCCCGAGCGGGCGGTCCCGCTGCTCACCTGGGCCTGCGGCAACGACCACGCCGACGCCTGCGCCACCCTGGCGAGCAGCTACCGGGCCGGCCACCTCCCCTCGCCCGGCGCGAGCGAGGTTCATGCCCTCAACCTGCGTGGCTGCGCGGCCGGGTCGCCCCACAGCTGCACCCTGCTGGGCGCCGACTACTACGAGGGCGAGGCCGTCGACAAGGACGTGAACAAGGCCACCGAGCTGCTCACCCAGGCCTGCGAACAAGACGAGCGCCAGGCCTGCGCGCTGGCTCGATGGACGTCAATGGCATGACGATCATGGATCTCCAGTGTCGGCTGTCGGGCGGCGGCGGGCTGTTTGGCTCGATGGCTCTGGTCGCGACCTTGGCCGACAAGAAGAAGGCGTTCGACAAGTGCGCGCCCAAGGGAGCGGCACCGATCGTGCGCTGGGACTTCGAGGGCAGCAAGACGACCGTGCTCGACGTCGACGACCCCTCGGAGCAGGTCGCGGCCTGCGTCGAGAAGATCATGAACAAGGTGCCACCGACCATGAAGGCGCAGTGCCGGGCGATGTTGCTGGTGGGCGACAAGTCGGGCGCCGAGCAGGCGGCGGCGAGTCGCTAGCGCTCTCGCTCACCCCTGCGGCTCGGGCTTGCAGACCTCGCCGGCCTCGATCTGCGCGTTGGTCCGAAACGTGTTGAGCGTCGCCCAGCTCGGCGGCTCCCACTGCGGGATGGTCCCGTCCTCGCGCACGTTGGTCACGTGATAGCTGTGCTGATTCCAGATCCGCCGGGCCTGGATCCAGCGATCTTGCACATCACGAATCACCTGCACGGTCGGCGCGGTCTGCATCATCTCGAACCCGGCGTCCGAGACCACGATGATCTCCGCGGAGCCATCATTGTCGACGTCGGCGACGGTCGGGTACTCGGTCAACGTCCGCGCGCTGCGGGGCACGGTCAGCAGCGGCGCCCCCTGGTCGTCAAAGATGAACAGCTGGGCCTCGTCGGCGTACATGGCCTCGGCCCGGCCGTCGCCGTCAAAGTCGAACGCGGTCCCGCCCGAGGAGCCGCTCGCGTCGTCGATGATCGCGCTCCACACCAGCGAGGGCGCCGGCTCGAACACCGAGTAGACGCTGGCCGAGCTGACCGCAAACTCGGCCAGGCCGTCGCCATCGAAGTCGTGCACGGCCGCCGGTCGCAGCCCCGTCCAGATCCCCTCCGGCTTGACGTTGAGGTAGACGATCGTGCCGTCGTGCTCGAGCAGCGTGACGCCGCGGTTGTTGGTGACGAGGATCTCGGGCTCGGGGTCTTCGTCGAAATTGGCGATCTGCGGGAATCCGGGCGTGACCATGATCTCGAAGTAGAACTGGCTACCGTCGTGGTGATAGGCGCTCTGGCCGAGCACGACCTCGAGATCACCGTCGCCGTCGAGGTCGGCCGCGGTCACGGCCGTACTCAGCGGCTGCAGCCCGAGCTGCGCGGGCGCCTCGAACACCACGTCCCCGTTGTGGTCGAGCACCACCGTGTCAAACATGATCTCGACGTCCCCGTCATTGTCGAGATCAGCCAGCGCGATCGATCCCCCCTGCGGGTGATCATGACTGTGCGCGCTGGTCCACTTGTGGGTGCCGTCGTGCTCGAAGGCCATGAACCGCGCCGGTCCTTGAAATCCAGCGCCGTTGCCCGCGATGATCTCCGGAAACCCGTCATTGTCGATATCACCGATCGCGGGGGTGATCGTGAACGCGACAAACGGCGCGATCTTGAAGTGCAGCTGCCCGGTCGCGCCGTCGAGTACGTAGATGTGCGACTCCCCGCCAAACGTGGCCGCGACCACGACCACGTCCGGGGTGTCGCACAGATCGATCACGCCGTCGTCGTTGTCGTCGGTCAGATTCGCGACAAGGGCCGGCACGAACGACTCGGTCTCGCCGTCGGGGCCCCACCAGCTCCACTGCACGTCGGGCTCGAACGCGTCGGGCGGCGCGGACTCGTCACAGTCGCCGACCGCGTTCATGTCGTCGACGACCATGCACAGCTCGGGAGGTATTGGGTCGTTGAAGTCGGAGACCTGGGCCATGTCGAACTTGGTCCCGTCGCCGTCGCCGTCGCCGTCGCCGTCGCCCGCATCCGTCGAGCTGCTCGAGCCCTCCGCGTCGCTCGTCGAGCCCTCGCTGTCGCCGGTCTCGCCCTCCGTCGCGACGGCGACCGAGGTCGCAAACACCTCGCCCGACCCACCGTTGCAGCCACCCACGCTGACACACGAGGCCAGCGCCCAGGTGATCAGCGTGGTCGCGTCGGGTCGTCGCATCGCCGCGGGATTCTAACAGGCGAGGGACCAGATCGCCCGCCAACCGCCCGGACCCGCGGACGAATCCCGAGGATTCGAGCGGGCCCGGGCGGGGTCCATGGAGCAGCCGACGAGGTGCTGGTCAAAGACCGCGCCAGGACGTTCCTGGCTCACCGCAAACCCCGAACAACGGGACGTACGGGCGTCCTGGGCAGCGCCTCGCGGGCTGTGCATAGCTCCATCGTCAGCCACGATACAGAAATTTTATCCCGACCCAAGTGCGCGTCAACGCCGTTTTGACCGCGGTATTTGCGAATTTCCGTGACGGCTCCGCGACGTGATGCGGCAAACGTGGAGCAGGCGAATGGCCAACGCTAGAGCGCCGAGCAGGCCCCGTGCTGCGGATCTTCCTCCCCGCGGGGCTTCTCCTCTCGGTCGAGTCGCTGATCGAGCCCATCTCGCGGCGCAGACGCGCAACGGCCTCCACCTTGGACAGGCCCTCTCGCTTCATCAGCAACTCGAGAGGGTCCCTCTCACCATACCGGACGAGTATCGACCCGCGGGCAACTGCTGGGGCCCAATGAATTCACCCGGCAGCGTATCCACCCTGCCACATGGCTCACACTTCGCCAGCCTCAACTCGACCTCGGGGATCTCGTTGCCACAGTCGAGGGTAAAGGTGACATCGATCCCGTGCTCGCCGTCTACGCTGACCAGACCCAGGTCGGGTGTGGCCTAGGCAGCTCCACACCCGAACCCGACGTTCTTCGCCTACATTGAGTAGACGCCGCGACCGACGTCCGGCCGCCATGTTTGCTGGCGGGCTGTGACATGAATGCAGCTGCCCCCGCCGCATTGGGCTTGCGGGTGAAAACTGTGGCGCAGTTGGCAAGACAGAGAGTGTCTCCGCCCAACCCTCTCTGCGCGGCGGACACCGCAGGTTGGATCGGCCAAGCGGCCGGCACGCACCCGTGCATTCGCAAAACATAGTGGGCTATGGGATCAATATTGACCCGGTGCCATAATGTGGTGACTTACGAACGTTTGGTTTTGCGCTTGACGACCTGAAATCGACGGCCTAGAGATTGAGTCATGTTGTGCGCAGATCTGCGTCTCCTATACGCGTGTTTGTCGGTGATAGCGCTGCTCCTCACCGCGTGCCCTGAAGACGATGTCGGGGCGACCGGCGGGGGCGAAACCGCTGGCACCACGGGACCGGGTGAGCCCGACCCGGTTGACCCATTGGATGGTGAGGGCAGCAATCCTCCGGAAAAACCCGACGCAAGCTCGACGTGGAATGCACCGACAACGCTCGGCAACGGTATGGTGCATGATTCTCGGTATGATCTGCGGGCCGGCGAATACTCGAGAAAGGTGAACACACTGGAACTCGCGGCCGGGGTTGATTGGAGCTTTGTCGGCAGCCACAGGCAAAAACTCCAGAACGGATTTCGGCCCACATCCGTGGACGCGCACGTCTCGCTCACCGACAACGGTGAACTTGTCATCATTGACCGCTCCGTCTACATGTCAGACGACGACGCGAACTTTCGAACGGAGACAAAGACGTACGTGTTCGTGAGTGTCTCCAAGGAAATGAACTTGTCGCGGAGTGGCCCATCATCGCACGGCGAACCTCGACCCACCTCGATCGACACATTCAGCCTTCCCGACGGGAGGTTCGGTGACACGATCGTCTGGACGTACGACAACAGCTCCACGCCGTGGCGGCTCATCGTGGGCCAGGTCGCGACCACCTTCAACGCGACGCGCAACGCGCTCGAAGACGCCGGGTTTCGCCCGATCTCGATCGCCAGCCGCAGCCGCGGCGGCGTCAGCCGGTACTCGGCGATCTTCGTGCAGGACGACGTCTCCGCTTCGGACTGGACGGTCTCGCTCGGGCAGACTGAGGCGACGCTCGCGGACACCATCACGACGCAGTGGGGCAACGGGTACTATCCATTTCGCCTGACGTCTGAGAGTGGCGCCCAGGAGCCCGTGTTCAACATTCTGTGGACCAAGCGCACCCCAGAGCTGAAGCTCGAGATTCGCCAGAATCTGGATGAGGCGCTGTTCAACGAGCAAGACACTGGGTGGCGTCAGCAGGGCTACCACCTCGAGAACGCGTGCGCGTACCAAGACGCCGGAGTCGAGCGCTACACGGGGCTGTGGACGCGAAGTGAACCCTATCTGCGGATGACAGTCGGTGACACGCTGGACGAAAATAGCCCGACCTTCGCCGCACGTTATGCGCCCCTGGAGGATCAGATCATCCAGGTGATGACCTTGGCTGGTAGCGCCAAAGAGGGTAACTTTTTCCGACCATCGGGGACCCTGCACGTGTTTGAAGGCGACGAACTTGTGCTCAACCGCGCGTACACGTACGCGCCGGCGAACTACCCCGACACGGAGCTGAACGCACCGATGGCGCTGGCGAGCGTGAGCAAGTCGATTACGGCGGCGGCGGTCGTGCGTGAGCTGAACCTCAGGGGCGTTCCGCTGACGGCGCCCTTTGCCGGGACGGCGGGGATCACCGGAGTGCCAAAGATGGTGATGGTGCCGACCGTCGTGGATGTGCTGCGGAACCTTGGGGGCTTCAATGAGCAGGTGGCCTCGTACAACGATCATTCGTTGATGGGCATGGACTATCCGATCGACGGGCAGAAGATGTACGACTATGTTACACATCCTACAACTGGTCACCTCGGCGTCGGCGGCACGGATAGCTACTGGGATTTGATGACGTACCAGGAAAGCCTGAATCTGGGTAAATTCTACTACTCCAACCCCGGGTTCTCAATGCTGGGTGAACTAGTTCGGATCCAGTCAGGTGTGCCCTACGCCAACTATGTTCGAGACAATTTGCTCGCTCCGCTGAACCTCCACCAAGAGATCTACCCGGACCCAGGCCACCGCAACGCGGTCAGCGAGCCCACCCAGGCCGGTCTCCGTAGCTACCTCATCAATTCGGCGCACCCGTACACTTGCGACCCTCAAACGTGCACGCCGGCCACTCCGCGCTCGGCGTCAGAGCCTGTTCCCGTGCCCAGCGCTGGCGATCTCTCGCCGCGATGGGGCGAGAATGCGGGTCCGATTGATTCGTCGGCCCCCGCGCACTCGGCTCTTACCCGCTACGCAGGTCGCGTCTACATGGGCGGCGCCCCGCTCGCCGCAGGCGGATGGCACGCGGATGGCGAGTCGCTGGGTGTTTTCATCCGCAGCCTCGCCCAATTTGGGTACCTGATGCCACAAACCACCGCGAGGCAACTGTGGGATCCTCAGTGGTGGAACATGACCCAGAACAGGGCTCCGGGATGGGCCTATGGACTCGGGTGGTACGTACGCGGCAACTGGATCGCCATGGCGGGAGGCAGCGACGGCGCAATGGCCACGGTGTTGCACAATCGCCGGTGGGACTTCACGGTTGTCATTCTCACCAACGTGCTTGGCAACGGTATGGATGAGTATGTCAACCCACTCCTCAACGCCCCCGGGGGAGTGTGGGGGACCAGCACCCTCGGCAAGCAGTTTCCGTGTGGCGATGACCTCGCTACGACCTCCGGCAACGAGTGCGCGATCTGGGGCAACGGATACATCTACTGAGGGAGACATTTCCATGCGCAGCATACTCAGCAAAACTCTGACGTTCTTGGCGGTCGGCGTCCTGACACTAGCCGCCTCAGCGTGCCGCGGTCCGATGCCGTGCCCCGACTGCGACGAGCAAGCCGACGACGACGACTCTCCCCCAGACCTTCCAACTCCCGACCCTTTGCCGGACTTGCCCTGTGGTGGCGCCGACTTCATGAGCGACAGCTACAACTGCGGCAGTTGTGGCCACGAGTGCCCGCTGTGGTACGAGGGAACTGAGTGGGAGGCAGGCACCTGCGTCGCGGGGGTGTGCGGGCCAGTGTGGTCGCAGTGCGCCGGCAACAGCGGTTGGGGGGGAAACACCTGTGGAGAACTCTGTGCAGGCGGCGGCCGAACCTGCGTTGCCAATGGTTGCTCAGGCTTCACCGCGCTCTTGCTCTACACGCCCGCCTTCGATCCTTGCCACCACCCGCCCCTTTTTGATCCCGTGGGGGTGATGACGGGTTCGTGTGACGAACAGATCCCGTGGGAGAACGACGAATTCAGCCCGATCAACGTCCAGTGCTGCTGCGCCCCTTAGGTGCCTGCGATCTCCGGCAAATGAGTGCGCGATCTGGGGCAACGGATGCATCGTGGTCTCGCGCCCCATGTCTGTCCCAATGGTTCTCCCGCGACACCGCGGTTTGCGCCGGCATGGTTGCTGCGCAGCTCTAAGGCCCCAGGAACGCTCCAGCGATCGGTGTACTCCCCGCCGGGGTCTTGCCGCCGCAGCTCGCCACCGTCTAGAGTAGATCCGCGAACCCAAACCCGTCGCGCTCGACGACCTCGCCCCGCTGGTGCGAGATCGGCTCCGCGAAGCCCGGCCCGTCGCTCACGAAGGTGTGAAACTCACCTCGCTCGCCGCATGGATCCACGCCCTCGGGCAGCTCGCGGAGCAGGCTCGCGTCCCAGCGCCGACCGACCAGCTCGATCGGCAGCTTGGCCAGATCCACGCACGTCAACGTTGCGACCACGCCCGCGCGCAGCATCTGCTCGGCGAGCTCGCGCGTGTCGGCGCCCCACAGCGGGAACACTGGCTCGAGCCCCGTGCCCGCCAGCTGCTGCTCGCGATAGGCCCGAATGTCCGCGAGGAACAGATCCCCGAAGATCATCACCTCCACGCCCAGCTCACGCGCCCGCTCGACCGCCGCGCCCATGCGCTGCTCGTAGATCTCGTTGGAGCACGGGTGCGGGAGCTCGATCACCTGGACGGGCAGCCCGAGCGACGCGGCTTGCCGACGCAGCAGCTCGTGGCGAACGCCATGCATGGCCACGCGATCGGCCGAGGCGTTGATCGTGGTCAGCAGCCCGATGATCTCGAGCTTGGGATTCGCGCGAGCCAAGTGCAGCGCGTAGGCGCTGTCCTTCCCGCTGCTCCAGCTCATCAACGCCTTGCGCGGCTTGGTGCGCGGCTGGGTGCGCGGCTGGGTCTGGGTGGTCATGACCGGATGATGCCCGATACGCAGTGGTGACGCGCGCGGATCGGCGCACGCGCCGTCGCATCAGCCTTGCGGGTCAGGCTTGCAGATCTCGCCGCCCTCGATCTGCGCGTTGGTCCGAAACGTGTTCAAGGTCTCCCAGTTGGGCTGCTCGAACTGCGGAATTGTCCCATCCTCGCGCACGTTGGTCACGTGATAGGTGTGCTGATTCCAGATCCGCCGGGCCTGAATCCAGCGATCTTCGATGTCGCGGATCACCTGCACGGTTGGCGCCGTCTGATTGTTGGCAAACCCCGAGTCTGAGACCACGACGATCTCCGCGGAGCCGTCGTTGTCCACGTCGGCGACGATCGGGTACTCCGCGAGGGTCTTGGCGCTGCGCGGGACCGTGAGCAAGGGCATGCCCATGCCGTCGAAGATGAACAGGTTCTGCTCGTCGGCGTACATGGCCTCGGCGATGCCGTCGCCATCAAAGTCGAACGCGGTCCCGCCCGACCAGCCGCTGCTGTCGGTGACCGGGGCGCTCCACAGCACCGAGGGCGTGGTCTCGTAGACCGAGTACACGGTGCTCGAGCTGACCGCGAACTCGGCGAAGCCGTCGCCGTCGAAGTCGTGGATCGCAGACGGGCGAAACCTGGGCTGCGTGCCGCCTGGCTGGGCGTTGAGGTACTTGATGGTGCCGTCGTGCTCGAGCACGGTCACGCCGCTGTCGCTGCTCACCAGGATCTCGGGTTGTGGGTCATCGTCGAGGTTGCCGACCTGTGGAAACCCAGCGGTGACCGCAGGGTTTGCGTACACCACGGTGCCGTCGTGGTGGTAGGCGCTCTGACCCAAGATGACCTCGAGATCACCGTCACCATCGAGGTCCGCGGCGGTCACCGCGGTGTTGGCGGGCACCCCGACCTGCGCAGGCGCAATGAACACGGTATTGCCCAGATGATCGACGACGAGGCGATCACCCATGATCTCGACGTCGCCATCATTGTCCAGATCTGCCAGCGCGATCGAGCCGCCCTGGCTGTGGGACCAGATCGCATCGTTCGTCCAGATATGGGTGCCGTCGTGCTCGAACGCGACGATCTGCCCGCCGCCCGAGAACCCAGGGCCGATCGCCGCGACGATCTCGGGCAGGCCGTCATTGTCGATGTCGCCGATCGCCGGGGTGATCGACCACGCGACCCCCATCGGGACCTGAAAATGCAGCTCGCCGGTCTCGCCGTCGAGCACGTAGATATGCGCGCTGTCGGGGAAGTTGGTCGCGACCACCACGACATCGGGGATGTCGCAAAGATCGATCTCGCCGTCGTCGTTGTCGTCGGTCAAGTTGGCGACCAAGGGCGGCACCAACGACTCGACCTCGCCGTTGGGCCCCCACCAGTCCCACTGAATGTCGGGCTCGAACGCGTCGGGCGGGGCCGACTCCTCGCAGTCACCGACGGCGTTCATCTCGTCGACGACCTTGCACAGCTCCCCGGGCCCGCCGGTGTCGTCGCCATCGGGTAGCGGCGCCATGTCGAACTTGGTCCCGTCGTCGCCGTCGCCGTCGCCGTCGCCGTCGCCGTCCCCAGGGTCTCCATCTCCATCCCCGTCGCCCGAGTCCCCGTCTCCGTCGCCGGACATGCCGCCGGTCCCATCGCCTGCGCTCGAAATTTGCGTGCTCGATCCCTCTGCCCCCGCGCCACCACAGGCGAGGGCAGGCAGGACCAGGCAGGACAGACACGGGATCAAGCTGAGCGGGCGCATCGCGCTAGCACCCTACCGAACCCCGAGCCGGAGCTGTATTCGCAGACAGATCCGACGCGTGAGCCCGCGCCCCTGCACGTTTGTCGAGCGTGGACGACGGCAGGCCGCAGCTCTCGCCGATACCGCGCAAACGCTTGCATGCCCTGCTATACCTCCCGGCGACCATGGGCGATCCAGGGCAGCCGCTGCCGCCGTGTCCCCACTGTCGGGCGGCGCACCCCGAGGAACTCCTCGTCTGTCCCAACACCAATCGTCTGCTTCCGCTGCAGGGGCGGGTGCTCGACAACCGGTTCCGGTTCATGACGATGCTCGGCGAGGGCGGCATGAGCACGGTGTGGCTGGCGGAGAATTTTCGGGTCCGCAAGCGGGTTGCGATCAAGCTGATGCACCCCGAGTTCGCCCGCAATCCGCGGACCCTGCATCGGTTCCAGAACGAGGCCACCGCGGCCGGGCGGATCGGCAACCCGCACATCTGCGACATCCTGGATCTCGGCGAGTCGCCGCTCGGCCCCTACATCGTGATGGAGGCGCTGTCGGGCCAGAGCTTCGGCGAGCTGCTCGAGACCCAGCTGCGCATCGATCCACCGCTCGCGGTGCTGATCATCTGCGAGGCGCTCAAAGGCCTGATCGCCGCCCACGCGGCTGGGATCATCCATCGCGACCTCAAGCCCGAGAACATGTTCCTGCACGAGCCCGAGCCGGGGCGCATGCTGGTCAAGCTCATGGACTTCGGGATCTCGAAGTTCACCGAGGATCCGGGCGGCGGCCGGACGGGCGCCAACGTGGTCATGGGCACGCCCGAGTACATGTCGCCGGAGCAGGCGGCCGGGGCCGCCAACGTCGACGCCCGCACCGACATCTGGGCGATGGGCGTGATGCTGTACCGCGCGCTCACAGGCACCGAGCCGTTCAAGGGCAACACCATGGCCGCGCTGCTGCTCTCGCTGTCCATGGAGGACCACGCGCCCATCGAGAACTTCGTGCCGCAGCTGCCCGCGGGCCTGATCGCGGTCGTCGATCGCTGCCTGGCCAAGGATCCCCAGTACCGCTACGCCACCGCGCAAGAGCTGTTCAACGCGCTCGCGCCATTTCAGCAGCTGGTCGCCGAGGGCGAGCGGCCGCAGGCGCCCGTGCGCACGGGCAACACGATGGCGGTCATCCCCGGGCAGGTGCCGATGGTGGCCCCGGGTGCCGCGTCTGCAGGCTCGCCCCCAACCTCCGCTGGCGGCGAGCCGGGCCCAACCCGCAAGCTCAGCCCGGTGCCCGGCGGCCCCACGTCGGCGCCCGCGGGGCCGATGACCTACAAGTCCAACACCACGGGCCCGTCTGGTTCGGGCTCTGGTCCGGGCTCTGGTCCGGGCCACCACAGCCAGCCAGTCGACACCACCGCGGGGACGTGGTCGTCCGAGCTCACGACACCCGCGGTCGAGCCGGGCCAGAGCTGGTCCATGGGCGTCCGCAGCTTCAGCGACGCGGAGAGCCGGCCCTACACGCCAACCACCGCGCGACCCGGGCGGGGCGTCGGCTGGTACGTCGGGGTCGGCGTGCTCGGGCTCGGGCTGATCGGGCTGATCGGCGGCGGCGCGGTCTTGGCCTGGAACTCGGGCGTGTTCGCGGGATCTGCCAGCGACACCGCCGCGTCGGATTCAGATTCAGGCGCGACCGAGACTGGTGGGGGAACCGTGGTCGCCGACGCAGACACGGACGCCGATCAGCCCGCCACGACGGGCGGCGAGACCGGCGGCGCGACCGAGACCGGCGGCGAGACGGGGACTGCAGCGGCGGCCGAGACCGGCGAGGGCGGTGACGACAGCAAGGCCAACGATGACGACGGCGGCGGCGGCGACGACGGCGGCGACGACGATGATGGCGACGACGACGATGGCGGAGCCGCGGGCGACGGCGGGAGCGCTGAAAAGCCCAAGCCGATCGAGTACGGCAACCTGATCCGGTCGGGCAGCATCTACACCCACAAGTCGCGCGGACCCAACGGCACCTGGAAATCGGCCCGCGACTACTGCCGCAGCCTCAAGCGGAAAAAGCGGCATGGCTTGACCAAGTGGCGGCAGCCGACGGTCGCCGAGCTGGCCAGCTTTGGCGGCACCGAGGTCGCGAACTTGCTGTACTGGAGCAGCGAGACCGACGGCAGCAAGGCCAAGACCGTCGCCGTCATGGACGGCAGGGTCAGCGAGCGCGACGTCGACATCCCCTCGCCGCGGGCGTTTTGCGTCTCGCGGAAATGAGCACGGGGCGATCGGCTCAGGGCACGCGAGCGCTGGGGCGGTTCGTGTACCATCGGGTCAGTGACCGCCAACAAGCCCGAGCCGGATCACACCCCGCGAGCCACCGCCGACAAGACCGTCGCCGAGCCGCGCTCTCCGGCGCCCCAGCTGTTGGACTACGACGCCTCGATGATCGAGCAGCTGCTGCGCAGCACGCTCCCGGCCCACAGTGAGCGGCTCGAGCTGCGCCGCGAGGTCGGTCGCGGGGGCATGGGCACGGTGTGGCTGGCGATCGACCGCTCGCTGCGGCGCCCCGTCGCGCTCAAGCAGCTCGACGACAGCTTCGCGACCAACATGAGTCAGGTCGCCAATTTTCTCCGCGAGGCCCGGGTGACCGCGCAGATCGACCACCCCAACCTGGTCCCAGTCTACGAGGTTGGAGTTCGCGACGGTCACCGCATTTACTACACGATGAAGCTGATCGAGGGCGAAGACCTGGCCGTGCGCGTGCGGGCCAAGCCGCTCGAGGAGCGCAGCCAGACCGAGCTCTTGGATCAGATCGACGCGGTGATCCGGATCTGCGGCGCGGTCGCGGCCGCGCACGACTTTGGCTACGTGCACTGCGACATCAAGCCGCACAACATCATGATCGGGCGCTACGGCGCGGCCTACTTGATGGACTGGGGCCTGGTCCAGCCGCTGCGGCGCGAGTCGGTGATCCGCTCGTCGTCGTACAGCGAGGCGCAGGAGGTCAGCGGCAACGAGCCCAAGTGGATCCGCGACGCCAACCTGGTCAGCGGGGGCACCCCCGCGTTCATGGCTCCCGAGCAAGCACGCGACGCGCCGATCACCGCCCAGACCGACGTGTTCGCGCTGGGGGCCGTGCTGTACTTCATCCTCACCGCGCGCGGTCCGTTCACCAATCGCTCGCGCGACGAGGCGCTGCGGCGGGCCCGGGCCTGTGACTTCGAGCGACCGTCGGCCCTGCGCGAAGACATCCCGCCCGCGCTCGAGGCGATCGTGCTCAAGGCCATGGCCGAGCAGCCCTGCGATCGCTACGCCACCGTCGAGGCCCTGGCGACCGCTCTGACTCGCTACCTGCGGGGCGGCGGCTGGGAATTCGAGTCGGTCAGCGTCGCGGCGGGCGAGCTCGTGGTTCGCCAGGGCGAGTTCGCCGACGCCGCCTACATCATCGTCACCGGTCGCTGCGAGGTCACCCGCGAGGAGCAGGGCGAGCAGCGTGTGCTGCGGGTCATGGAGGCCGGCGAGGTGTTCGGCGAGACGGCGATCCTCGCCGGCTCGCCCCGGACCGCGACGGTCCGCGCGCTGACTGACGTCACGCTGTACGCGATCACCGGTGAGGTGTTCGAGCGCGAGGTCGGGCGCTGGAATCCGTGGGTCGCCCAATTCGTGCAGACGCTCGCGCGGCGACTCGGCGAAGATCGCTGAGCTCTCGTCCGTGGCGGCCTGGCTCACCGCCTGCTGGACCGGCGGCCCTGGGCCTGTCACCTTGGAGCGGTGCTACGCGCTCGCTTGCTCGCCCTGCTCGCTCCCCTCGCGCTGACCGCAGCGATCGCCTGCCAGTCGGTCCCGCCCGCCCACGAGCATCCCAGCCAGCAGGTCGACGACCAAGCCAGCGTCGACACGGGCGTCGTGGTGGTCGAGCGGCTGCTCGCGGTCACCGTCGCCGGGCAGACCGTTGGCACCGTGCAGAGCTTCCTGGAGAAGGCCCCCGACGGGACCTGGACCACGCGCGAGCTGGTGACCTTCGCCCTGACCCGCGAAGGCGGGGGCGCCGACGCGCAATTCTCGAGCACGACCCAGAGCGTGTCGATCTACGACGCCAGCCACCAGCTCGTGTCGGAGGTCGAGATCGAGCGCGAGGCCGACGTCACGATCACCCGCTCGGTCACCGTGAAGGACGGCGAGATCATCTCGAGCTACTCGGGCCCGGGCCGCACGGAAGACATCAAGCACTTTCAGCTGCCCGACGACTATCGCAGCGCGCTCGCGGTCGACTTCGAGCTGGTGGAAGAGTGGAACCGGACCGGACAGCCGGCCACGCGCAGCTTCTCTACCTTCGACGACAATCGTGAGCGGTTTGAGCAGACCACGGTCACGCTGACCGGTGAGATCGAGTTTCGCCACGGTGATCAGCTGATCCCCGCCTATGTGTTTCGCTCGACCCAAGAAGACGGCACGATCGTCGACTCGATCGTCGATCACGACTTCACCCCGCTAAAGGTCGACGCGGCTGGCACCTTTGTCGCCACGCTGGTCGATCAGCCGCCCGCGCTCGGCCAAGGGGGCGGGCGGATCAACAGCGAGCTACCGGTGACGGGGCGGACGACCAATCGCTGGTGGGAGCTGGCCGAGCAGAAGATCACCGCGACCGTGACCGGCGACGACCCCAACGCGCCCTCGCTGTGGGACGACAATCACTATCACGAGGTCGTCCGCGAGGGAGAGCGCTACAACATGACGCTGCTGTCCACGCTGCCGTCCGCTGGGTTTGTCGCGCCCAAGCTGCCGGTCGCCGTCAGCGACCCCGAGGTGCGCCGGTTCCTAGAGCCGACGGCCATGGCCCAATCCGATGATCCCAACATTGTCGCGATGGCCGCGAAGATCGTCGGTGGTGAGACGAATTCACTGGCCGCGGCGTCGCTCATCGTGACGGCGGTGTTCGATAGTCTCGACAAGCAAGCGGGCGTCCGCGGCAGCGCGACCGCCAGTGAGGTGCTGCAAAACGGCGCGGGGGACTGTACGGAGCACGCGGTGCTGGTCGTGGCATTGATGCGCGCCGCGGGGATCCCCGCGCGCGCGGTCGATGGGATCGTGTTCGCTTCCGACAAGGGCGGCAGCGGCATGGCCGGCTATCACGCGTGGGCGGAGATCTGGCTGGGTCAGTGGATTGGCGTGGACGCGACGGTCAACGAGACGGGGACGTCGGCCCGGTATCTGGAGTTTGGGATCGACGAGCCAGGCTCGATGGGGTCAGGCGGAAAGATGATGCGCTCGATCGGCAGGACGGCGATCGAGCTGGGACCGCACCTGACCCACGAAGAGCTGCGCTGAGGGCAGCCGGCGATCTCAGTTCGGTGGGGGGGCCGAAAACCCATACTCTCGCAGCACCGCCTGGCCCTCGTCGCCGACCACGAACGCCGCGAACGCGGTCCCCTGCTCCTCGCTCGGCTCCGGGCTGAGCACCGCCAGCTCATAGATCGCGCTGACCTGCACCGTCGCTGGCATCTCGATCCCTCGTAGACTCGGCGAGCGGGCGAGGTCTGTGGCATATGCGATCCCAGCGTCGGCCTCACCAAGCGCGACCTTCGACAGCACGCCATTGACGCTGTCTTCGTTCGACGCGAGGTTCGCCTCGACGGCCGACCGAATCCCCAGCTGGTCGAGGGCCGCTCGCGCGTAGCGACCGGCGGGGACCTCGGGGCCCGCGAGCACGATCCTGAGCCCCGGCGCGCCCAGCTGGTCGAGGGTGCGCAGCGGTGAGTCTGCGGCCACGACCGCGACCACACGATTGCTCGCGAACACGCGCCGCGACGGGCCCGCTGTGGGCCGCTCGAGCAACACGCGATCGAGCGTCTGGGTGTCAGCCGAAGCGAAGAGATCGGCCTGGGCCCCCTCGGTCAGCTGGCTCGCCAGCAGCTGCGAGCCGGCGAGGTTGAGCACCACGTCCACGCCCGGGTGGGCCGCCTCGTACGCGCGCTCGAGCGCTCGGAATGGCTCGCTCAGCGAGGCGGCCGCGAACACCACCACGGTCTCCTGCGCCCTCGCTCGGCAGCTCGACCCAAGGATCGTCACAGCTGCCAGCAGCAGCGCGCGCAGCGAGGTCAGCGACGGGAGCACGGTCGCAAGCTAGCGGATCCCTGCGACGGGTGCGAACACCCCAACCGGGTCGGGTGGTGGGTCACATCGACTCAGCCACGGCGCTGACCATTGTGGTCGACCGCCATGGGGAATTTCGTGACACCCGGGCGCGGCGCGCTTCAACTCGGGTCGAATGGCTATTTGCTATCGGGCCACGATGTACGCAACGACTGAGCATATTCGCCCACCCCGCGCGGAGCTCGGTTTCTCGCACCATGCGCGACGACAAGCACGTGAAACCCACGCGCTGGCTTCTCCCGTGTGCGGATTGGTCGTCAGGGGGTGCCAGCGGCAGGTACGAGCGGTAGTCTGGTGTTGTGAATCCTGTACCGCGCCGCTCCGGCCAGCTGTCACTCGACGGCTATCGGAGCACGCAGGTGCTGCGGGAGTCGGAGCGCACCCGCGTGTACGCGGCCCAGCGCGAGAGCGACCAGCGACGCGTGGTCGTGAAGCTCTACGACCTCGATGACCTCGACGGGCTCGAGGTCCGCATCGACCACGAGTTTCGCACGATTCACGGCCTCGAGCTCGAAGGCATCGTCAGCGTGCTCAGCTATGAGTGCCACGCCCGCGAATTCGCGCTGGTGCTCGATTGGTGCGAGGGCGTCACGCTCGAGGAGTACCGCGGAGGTCGGCCGCTGCCGGTCGCCGACGCCATGGTGATCGCGGTCCAGCTCGCGCGAATTCTCGCTGATCTGCACCGCTACAAGGTCACCCATCGCAACATCAAGCCTTCGAACATCTTCATCGACCCCAAGACCAAGGTCGTCTCACTCGGCCACTTCGGGCTCAGCGTGGTGCTCGAGAGCGAGCGCCAGCGGATCAACGATCCGCGCGTCATCGACAGCATCCTGCCCTACGTCTCCCCCGAGCAGACCGGTCGCACCCACCACGAGGTCGACTTCCGCAGCGATCTCTACTCGCTCGGCGTCAGCTTCTACGAGCTGCTCGTGGGCCGCCGCCCGTTCGAGGCCACGACCCCGCTCGAGCTGATCCACGCCCACCTCGCGCGTCGGCCCCAGACCCCGCAGCGACTCCGCCCGGAGCTCCCCACCATGCTCAGCGCGGTGGTGATGAAGCTGCTCGAGAAGGCTCCCGAGCGGCGCTACCAGTCCGCCCGGGGGCTGCTCGCCGATCTCGATCGCATCCACGCCGCGCTGACCTCCGGCTCCCCGACCGAGGCCTTCTCGCTTGGCGCCGACGACGTCCCGGCGGTGCTGCAGCTGCCGCATCGGCTCTACGGTCGCAGCCGCGAGACCGAGAAGCTCGCCCAGCTGTTCCGCGACGCGAGCCACGGTCACCCTCACTGCGCGCTGATCTCGGGGCCCACGGGGATCGGCAAGACCGCGCTGGTCGCCCAGCTCGCCGAGCCGGTGCTGGGGCGCCACGGCTACTTCGCGCGCGGCAAGTTCGAGCGCGAGCAGATGGACAAGCCCTACGCGGGCGTGTTCGCGGCGTTCTCCGACCTCGCCGATCAGCTGCTCACGCGCAGCGACAGCGAGCTCGCGCCGATCCGCGCCAAGCTGCTCGAGCGCCTGGGCCCGAGCAGCTTCGTGCTGCATGAGCTCGTGCCCAAGCTGCGACCGATCCTCGGCTCGGTCCCGGCGAGCCCCGAGATCGGGCCAGTCGAGTCTCGCAACCGGATCGCGCTGGCGTGCGCGGGTCTGATCGCCGAGTTCGCCCGCGTCGAGCACCCGCTGGTGTTGAGCCTCGACGACCTCCAGTGGGCCGACGAAGCCAGCTGCGAGCTGATCGCCGCGATCCTGGTCGAGCCCGAGGCGGCGCTGTTGGTGGTCGGCACGCTGCACACGGACGCGCTGGCCCCCGACGCACCCGCGCAGCAGCTGCTCGATCTGCTGGCGGGCCGCCCCGATCAGGCCGAGCTCATCCAGCTCGGACCGCTCAGCCGCGACGACCTCGCAACCTTGATCGCCGACGCGCTGGCCTGGCCGATCGATCTGATCCGTCCGCTCGCCGAGATCGTCGGCCGCAACACCAACCACAACCCCTTCTTCGTGGGCCAGTACCTCGCGCACCTGGTCGAGCTCGGGTTGCTGCGGTCGACCTCGCTCGGCTGGGAGTGGGACGCGGGCGCGATCGAGTCCGCCGGTCTACCCGAGGATCTCTTGTCGATGATGACCGCGAAGCTCGGGCTGCTGACGCCCGCGCAGCGCGAGCTGCTGGCCGCCGCCGCGGTGATCGGCATGCGCTTCGACGTCGCCACGCTCGGCGCGCTAGTTGGCAACGACGTGGTCAACCTGGCGCTGGTCCCGATGATCAAAGAAGGCCTGCTGACCTCGCTCCCGGCCGGCCGCTACGGGTTCACGCACGACCGGATCCGCGAGGTCACCTATCAGATGAGCGCCCCCGAGCAGCGCGCGCAGCTGCACCGCATCGTCGGGGAGAAGTGCCTCGAGCGCAGCGGCCTGGGCGAGATCGAGGAGTCGATCTTCGAGATGGTCGACCACCTCGACCTCGGCTACGGGCTGGTCCCGTTCGCGGAGGAGCCGGCCGAGGTCAGCGCGGAGCGGGCCCGTCGGATGCTCGGCGAGCTCGGTGAAGAGCACCGCTCGTTGCTCGCCGAGCTCAACGCCCTCGCCGGCCACAACGCCCAGATCGGGGCGGCTCACCGCGCCGCGGTCCGCTACTTCGAAGCCGGGATTGCCCTGGTCAGCAAGGGCGAGACCCAGGGCGACGACACCAAGGATCCCGCCGAGCCACGCCGCAGCTCCCACCTCAACCACGAGCTGCGCTTCTCGCTGGAGCTGGGTCGCTGTCAGGCGCTGGGCTTGGCCGGCAAGCGAGCGCAGGCGGAGCTCCACTTCGACCGGCTGCTGCAGGCGCCCCTCGACTTCGCCCGGGTCGGGCGGGCGATCGCCGGGCGCGTCGAGCTGCGGATCGCCAGCACCGACCGACTCGGCGCGATCGAGTGTGGCATGGACGGGCTCACGCGACTCGGCGTGCAGGTCCTGCCCGACGACCCCAGCCCCGACCAGTTCCCGCTCAATCGCCTGGTCCCGATGCTGCGCTCGGCCGAGCTGCGCAAGCTCGGCGACACCCAGGCGGTCCGCGATCAGCGACTCGAGGCCGCGCTCGAGATCCTGACCACGCTGATCCCGGTCTCGCACCTGCTCGACGCGGATCTCCACGTCGCCATCGTCACCGAGCACACCCGGATCATGCTCGAGCACGGGCGCCATCGCTCGGCCTCGCTGGCGCTCAGCTACGCGGCGATGATCGTCGGCACCACGGTCGGCCAGCGCCAGCTCGCGCTCGAGATCGTCGAGCTCGCGCGCGAGCTCGCCAACCGCCCGGGTTCACACCGCCAGCGGATCGAGCCACCCTACTGGGTCGTGGCCTCGTGGGTCCGGCCCTACGCCGAGGGCCTGGCCCCGCTGCGCGAGTCCGTTGGCCTGGCGCTCGGGGCCGGCGACAGCGAGGTCGCCAGCTACGCCACCGACATGGGCGTGACCATGAGCCTGTCCGCGGGGGTCAGCTTGCCAGCGCTCGAGCGCATGGCCGGCACCGCGACTCGCCGGCTGCGACAGTGGCAAGCGGGGCCGCTGATCGTCCGCGCCGAGGCCTACCTCGACTTCGCGGGCTCGCTGCTGAGTGGTGATGAGGCGGCCCTGCGAGCTCACGAGCACGAGGACGACGCGGGCGCCAGCAGCATCTCGCACCTGCCCTCGCAGTACATGGTCCGCCTGCTGCGGGCGTGGAGGCGCTGCCTGTTCGGCGACTGGCAGCAGGCCTTCGCCGAGCTCGACGCCATGGATGACTTCCAGCGCGTCGTGTTTGGGGCCTGGCACCTGTGCGACTACGCGTTCTTTCATGGGCTCAGCGCGGCCGGCCTGCGCGGCGCCGCACAGGACGAGGAGACCCGCGAGCAGCTGCTGTGGGTCATGCGCTTGAACCTCGAGCTGCTCGAGGCCGCGGCCGAGCTCGCGCCTGCCAACTGCGTCCCGCGGGCGGCGGTGCTGGCCGCCGAGGTCCACGCCGCCGAGGGCAGCTCGGTTCAGGCGCTGGCCAGCTACTCGGCCGCGCGCCGCTCCGCGGTCGAACATCAGCTGCCGTGGGTCGAGGCGATCGCGCTGGAGCGCTCGGCCCTGCACCTGCGCGCGCTCGGCCTCGATGACCTCGCGCTGGGCCCGATGCGTGACGCTCGCGCGCGCTACGGCAGCTGGGGTGCGCTCACCAAGGTCGCGCAGCTCGACCGGCAGTGGCCCGAGCTCGCCGACGGGCCCAGCCAGGCGACCGACCGTCGCGCCCACGCTGGCGGTCCCGCGCGGCGGTCAGACGGAGCAGGCGAAGCGAGCGCTGCAGCTGCAGGTGCGAGCTCGCAGGCGTTCAACGCCAGTCGGGCCCTGGACCTCGCGTCGATCCTCAAGGCCTCGCAGGCGATCGCCGGCGACATTCGGCTCGACGACGTCGTCGATCGGGTCATGGCGATCGCGCTCGAGAACGCGGGCGCCGAGCGGGGCGCCCTGCTGCTGCCGGGCGCCGCCGGCTTCGAGCTCGCGGCGCTGTGCTCGGCCGACGGACCCACGTCGGGTCAGGGTTCACTCCCGCATCCAATACCCGTCGAGAGCGCGGGCGCCCGGGTCCCAGTCTCGCTGCTGCGCTGGGTCGAGCGCACCCGCGAGTCGGTGATCCTCGACGACGCCGCCGCCGACATGCGCTTCGCCAGCGATCCGTACATTGCGGCGCAGGCGGTCCGCTCCGTGCTCAGCATGCCGATCCTCAAGCACGATCGCCTGGTCGGGCTGCTGTACCTCGAGAACAAGCTCAGCACCGGGAGCTTCACGATCGATCGCCTGGAGCTGCTGCACCTGCTGATGGCCCAGGCCGCCAGCGCGCTCGAGAACGCCCAGCTGTTCGAGGCCCTGCGCGGCAGCGAGGTCCGCTGGCGCTCGCTGGTCGAGGGTCTGCCCGACGTCGTGATGCTGGTCGACCCTCGCGGCCGGCTGGAGTTCATCAACCATTTCGTCGGCGAGTTCGCCCCTGGCGGGGAGCACCACGCGGTGATCGGCGCCCCAGTCGACGCGCTGGTGCACCCAGACGACGCCGACGGACTCCACGAGCAGATGAGCCAGGCGATCCGCGATCTGCGACAGACCGAGCTCGAGCTGCGCGCTGCCCTGCGCAGCTCCAAGATGCGCTGGTACGCCGTGCGCCTGGCCCCGATCGCCGTCGACGGTCGCGTCGAGCGGATCATCGCGGTCGCGACCGACATCACCGAGCGACGCGACGCGCAGCAAGCCAGGGAGCAGCTCGAGGCCCAGATCCGTCAGCAGCAGCGGCTCGAGTCGATCGGCACGCTCGCCAGCGGCGTCGCCCACGAGATCAACAACCCGGTCCAGGGCATCATGAACTACGCCGAGCTGATCGCGACCATGCCGGGCATGGACGAAGTCGCTCGAGAATTCGCGGGCGAGATCGGCTACGAGTCACAGCGTGTCGCGGCGATCGTCCGCAGCTTGCTGTCGTTCTCGCGCGAAGAGAGCGAGCTTCGGTTCGCGGCGACCGACATCGGTGACGTGATCGAGGGGACCCTGCTGCTGGTTCGGACCGTGATCGGCAAGGACCAGATCGAGCTGAGCGTCGACCGACCCAAGCATCAGATCATCGTCGAGTGTCGGGCTCAGCAGATTCGCCAGGTGATCATGAACTTGGTCACCAACGCGCGTGACGCCCTGTGCTCGCGCTGGCCCGGCTACCACGAACACAAGCGCATAGAGATTCGGGTCCAGCCGTTTCGCCACGACAGCGGTCGTCCCTGGCTTCGCATCAGCGTGGCCGACGAGGGCGGCGGCATTCCACCCGAGGTCGTCGGTCGGATCTTTGATCCCTTCTTCACGACCAAGGGTCGGGATCAGGGCACGGGATTGGGTCTCTCGGTCAGCCACGGGATCATCAGCGATCACGGCGGAGAGCTACGGCTCGAAAACGAGCCTGGGGTTGGAGCCTGCTTCCACGTAGAGTTACCCACCGAGACCAGCCAGGCGGCCGGCTCCGAGTCACGCGATTAGCGCGACGTTTCAATTCCACCCAAGCCTGCCTCAAATTTCCATTCTGACTGGATTACTGTTGCTTTTTACACATAAATACTGGAAAATACTCGCCGTGAATCCTGCCAGAATTCACAAATACTGAATTTCTAATAATGGATCCTCAACCACCGCCGTATCCCCGATCAGATGTTCGACACCGTCGCCCGTGATGTCCAAGGTGCCGCCCTCGAGTGGCGTGGTGTCCCGATCCTCGACCGCTTGAGGCTGCTCCGCAGCGCTGGTGAGCTGCTGCGTGACAACCGTGAGGCCCTGCTCGACTGTCTGCGGGCCGACGGGTTATCCACAGCCCTGGCTGAGTACTACGGCGCCTGGATCCTGCGTCAGGCCGAGCCTGACTTGCTCGAGCAGACCGCGAACGAGCTGCTGCGAACCACGCCGGCGCGCGATGAAGTGTTGGTCCGCCGACCCGACGGCGTCGTCGCGCTGATCACTCCCGGCAACTCGCCAACCATCAACACCGCGCCGCTGTTCAGCATGCTGCTGGTCGGCAACGGCGTGATCATGCGGGCGCCAGGCAGCGACGGCGGCGTCCGGCTGATCGCCTCGCAGTGCGTCGGGGCCACGCTCGCGTCCGCCGGCTACTCGCCCAAGCTCGTGCAGGTGGTCACGGGCAAGACCCGGCCGCTGCTCGAGCAGATCTACGCCAGCCCGATCGTCGACACCATCGTGTTCTTTGGCAACGCCGCGTCCGGCAAGTCCGTGGCCGAGCGCGGCCACGCAGCCGGCAAGAAGGTCGTGCTCGAGCTCGAGGGCAGCGACTGCATGGTGGTCTGGTCCGACGCCAACCTCGACGCCGCGCTCGACAGCGCGACCCGGGGCTTCGACTTCTCGACCCAGCCGTGCCCGATCCCCAAGCACTTCTTGGTCCACCCGGCGATCCGGTCGGCGTTCGTCGCTGGCCTGTGCGAGCGGGCCAACGCGCTCGCCAGCGTGGAGGCGGACCCCGAGGCGGGCCCCCTGGTCCCCCTGTTTCGACCCGAGAAATTCGACCTGCTGCTCGAGCAGGCCAAGCGCTGCGGCGAGATCGCCTGCGGGGGCCACCGCACCGACGCGACCGGTCAACCCAGCGTCAGCGGCCAGTACGGGGCGCCCACCGTGGTCGTGCTCGAGCACGACGCCGCGCTGCTGAGCAGCCCGCTGTTCCGCGAAGAGATCAACGTGCCGATCCTCCCCGTCGTCAGCTACGCCGGAGACGACGCCGCGATCCTGCAGACGATGGTGCAGACCATCAACGAGATCCCGTTTGGCCTGCGCACCTCGATCTGGACCGCCGACGATGAGATCGCGACGAGCTTCGTGCGCGACGCGAAAGACGTCGGCCTGGTGCTGGTCAACAAAGATCACGCCCATCACCCCTGCTACCTGTCGCCGTGGGGCGGGCCCAAGCGCAGCGGTGGTCCGCACGGCGAGAGCCACCTGTTCTGGCAGAAGACCTCGCGGCTGCAGGGCGTGGCCGCGCCGCCCCACGTGATCCGCAAGGCCCTGCTCGGCGCGGGCGACAAGCTCGAGCTGAACATCGTCGATCAGATCGCATGGTTGACCCTCAACCGACCCGAGCGCCACAACGCGATCGATCAGGGCCTGGCCGCGGAGCTGTCGGACGCGGTGGATCAGCTCGTCACCCAGGCACAGGATCTGCGCGGCGTGGTCCTGCGCGGGGCCGGCTCGTCGTTCTGTAGCGGCGCCGATCTGACCATGCTGCGCCACCTCGACGCCAAGGCGGCGCGGCGCTTCATGCAAGACGTGACCTGGACCCTGCGCCAGCTCGAGCGCCTGCCGGTCCCCAGCTTGGCGTTGGTCCGCGGGTTCTGTGTCGGCGGCGGCTTTGAATTTGCGCTCCACTGCGACGCGATCATCGCCAGCGCCGACGCCAAGTTTGGGCTCCCCGAGGTCCGCCATGGCCTGACCACCACGGCCGGCGCCGTCGGTCGGCTGGTCCAGGCGGTCGGCAAGCGGCGCGCCAGCCAGTGGCTGTTGACGGGCGCCCGGATCGACGCGGCCACAGCCGAGGCCGCCGGCTTGCTCAGCGCGGTGGTCCCCCCCGATCAGCTCGACGCCGCCGCCCACAGCTGGTGCGAGCACGCCCGCAGCCTCCCGCGCTCGGGCGTGAGCGCCTACAAGCGACTGCTCGCGCCGCTCGGCCCGTCCGACACCTGGCTGTCCGAGCTCGAGGCCTTCGAGGCGCTGGTGCGGGGCCAAGATCAGGGGCAAGACCATGCTTGATCTGACCGGGCAGGTCGCGCTCGTGTCCGGGGGCTCACGCGGGATTGGAGCGGCGATCTGTCGGGCGCTGGCGGCCCGCGGAGCCAAGGTCGCCGTCAACTACCGCAGCAGCGAGGCCGCCGCGACCAGCCTGTGTCGCGAGATCGAGGCAGCTGGCGGCGTCGCGCAACCATTCGTGGGCGACGTGGGCGACTCGGCTCAGGTCACCCAATTGGTCGCGGCGGTCGCCCACACCTGGGGTCCGATCAACGTGCTCGTGCACAACGCCGGGCTGCAGCACTCGGCCATGGCCCACCGCATGAGCGACCAGCAGTGGCGCGAGAGCCTGGCCGTCAACCTCGACGCAGCCTTCTATCTGGCTCGCGCCGTGCTCCCGGCCATGCGCGCCGCCGAGGCGGGCGTCGTCGTGTTCATCGCCTCGGCCTCGGGCAGCATCGCCCAGGCTGGCGCCGCCGGCTACGTCGCGGCCAAGCACGGCCTGATCGGGCTGACCAAGGCGCTCGCGCTGGAGTCGGCCGCCAAGGGCATCCGCGTCAACGCCGTCTCACCGGGTCTCACCGACACCGATATGGTCGCGGACTTGAGTCCAGACCAGCGCGCCGGCCTGCTGGGCATGATCCCGCTGCGGCGCATCGCCAGCCCCGACGAGGTCGCGGCCACGGTCGACTGGGTCGTCCGCGGCGCGACCTATACGACCGGCAACGTGTTTCACGTTGGTGGCGGCGTCGCGATGGGCTGAACCAACCTCCACACGCACACGACTCCCGCATGGCTGACAACCGGACCTTTCTCTACGACATCGCCGGCAACGCGCACGTCGCCGTGCATGGCACCGCGCCTCCCGGTGACGAAGAGTGGCAGGCATATCTCGACGACATCCTCGATCGCGTGCACGAGTGCCGCGGCGTCATCGTCAACACCACGGGCGGCGGCCCAACGGCGGCCCAGCGCCGCGCCTCGACCGAGCACTGGAATCGCTACGGCAGCACCCCGCGCATGGCGATCATGACCGTCTCACCGGTCGTCCGCGGGATGGTCACCGCCCTCAGCTGGTTCCTGGGGACCAATATTCGCGCGTTTACAATCGATGGGTTCTCCGACGCTGGCAAGCACCTCGCGCTCAGCGACGCGGACGTCGAAGAAGTCCGCACAATGGTCGAGAAGCTGCGTGCGCAGCTGTAGAAAGGGAGATTGCGTGGATTTCAACTGGTCGCCGAACCAAGCCGAATTGTTCGAGCGCAGCCTCGAATTCGCCAAACGCCGCGTCGAGCCGCACGCCAAGGCCGAGCAATTCAATCTGGATGTGTGGAACGAATGTGGTGAGTTCGGCCTGACCGGGCTGGCGATACCAACCGAGCACGGCGGCCTGGGCCTCGACGCGCTGACCACCGCGCGCGTGCTCGAGGCGTTTGGCCAGGGCACCTGCGATCTCGGCTTGCTGTTCTCGGCGGGCGCTCACCTGTTCGCGTGTGCGCGCCCGATCCTCGAGCACGCCGAGCCCGAGCTGGTCGAGCAGCTGATCCCGGCGCTCGCGCGCGGCACCAAGATCGGCGCCAACGCGATGACCGAGCCTGGGGCTGGCTCCGACACTCAGCAGCTCGCCGCGCGTGCGGTCCGTGACGGTGACGACTACGTGCTGCAGGCCGACAAGGCGTTCGTCACCAACGCCCCGATCGCCGACGTCTTCCTGGTCTACGCCACGACCGAGCCCTCGCACGGGTACCTGGGCCTCAGCGCGTTCGTCGTCACGCCCGACATGCCGGGCGTGCGGGTCGGCGCGGCCATGGCCAAGGTCGGGCTCGGGTCGTCGCCGTTCGGCAGCCTGTACCTCGAAGACTGCCGCGTGCCCGCTCGCTACCGGGTCGGCCCAGAGGGCGCGGGCTCGCGGGTGTTTCAGAGCTCGATGGCGTGGGAGCGGGCCTGCCTGTTTGGAATCTATCTCGGCGCCATGCAGCGGCAGCTCGACGCCGTCGTCTCGCACGCGCTCGAGCGCAAGCAATTCCGCCGGCCGATCGGCAAGTTCCAGGGCGTCAGCCACCGCATCGCCGACATGCAGCTACGCCTCGAGTCGGCCCGCATGCTGCTGTATCGCGCGTGCTGGATGCACGACCAGCAGCGCGACTCGGTCCTCGCGATCAGCCTGGCCAAGCTGGCCGTCAGCGAGGCCGCGGTCCAGTCCGGGCTCGACGCCATTCAGCTGCACGGTGGGCTCGGCGTGGTCGCCGAAGCCGGGATCGAGCGTGGCCTGCGTGACGCCCTGGCGAGCACGGTGTTCTCGGGCACCTCCGAGATCCAACGCAACCTGATCGCGCGGGCGCTGGGCCTATGAACTTGGCGGCGTTGGTGATCGAGGCCGCCCGCCGCACACCCAGCGCGGTGGCGATCGTCGGGCCCGACGCGCAGCTGAGCTACGCCGAGCTCGACCAGCAGGCCGCCGGCCTCGCAGCCGTGCTCGTGGCCGCGGGCGTCCAGCCAGGTGACCGCGTCGCGCTGTGGCTCCCCAAGTCCGCCCGGGCGATCGTGGCCATGCAGGCGACGCTGCGAATTGGCGCCGTGTATGTGCCGATCGACCCCGAGAGCCCGGCCGCCCGCGCGCGCAAGATCATCACGGACTGCGCGGCGCGGTGCCTGGTGATCGATCGTGACCGCCCCTCACCGCTCGACGATGAATTGGCCGATCGCGTCGCGCTGATCCCCGCCGATGAGCGGCCGCCATCGCCCCTTCAGCCTGGCGTGGCCGCGGTCGAGCTCGACCCCGAGCAGCTCGCCTACATTCTCTACACCTCCGGCTCGACCGGCACCCCCAAGGGCGTCGCGCTCAGCCACCGCGCCGCGCTCTCGTTTGTCAGCTGGGCCCACCAGACCATCGGCGGCGGCCCCGATGATCACTTCGCCTCGCACGCGCCGCTGCACTTCGACCTCTCGGTGCTCGATCTCTACGCCGCGTTCATGGCCGGCGCCCGGGTGTGCCTGATCCCCGAGGGCCTGGCCTACGCGCCCGCGCAGCTGGTCGAGTTCATTCGCAGGCACGCGATCACCGTGTGGTACTCGGTGCCCTCGGCGCTGATCATGATGATGGATCACGGCGGCCTGCTCGAGCTCGAGTCGCCGCCCACCCGCATCCTGTTCGCGGGCGAGCCGTTCCCGATCAAGCACCTGCGCCGGCTCCACGAGCGGTTCGCGGGCGTTCGCCTGCTCAACCTCTACGGTCCGACCGAGACCAACGTCTGCACCTCCCACGAAGTCCTGACCATCGACCCCGCGCGCGCGAACCCGGTCCCGATCGGCCGGGCCTGCTGCGGCGACGAGGTCTGGGCGATCAAGCCAGACGGCGAGCACGCGGGTGTTGGCGAGACGGGCGAGCTCATGGTTCGTGGCCCCACCGTCATGACCGGGTATTGGGGCCAGCCGCCCCTCGCCCACCAGCCCTACCCGACCGGCGACATCGTCCGCGTGCTCGAGGACGGCGTCTACGAGTACGTCGGCCGCCGCGATCACATGGTCAAGGTCCGGGGCATGCGGATCGAGATCGGCGAGGTCGAGGCCGCGCTGCTCGAGCACCCGGCGATCAACCAGGTCGCCGTGGTCGTCGCCGGGACCGGGCTCGAGGCCCGACTCGTCGCGTTCATCTGTGCGCGCGAGCGCGTGTCCCTGCTCGCGCTCAAGCGCCACTGCGCCGCGCGCCTACCCAAATACATGCTGATCGATCAGGCAACGATCCTCGCCGAGCTCCCGCGCACCCGCAACGGCAAGATCGACCGAAAGCTGCTCGTTGCATCGACCCAACCAGTACCCGAGGCACAACCGTAAATGGACGTCAAATCAGTCAATCAAGCGCTCAAGGGCTTCATCACCGACAAGCTGCTCCACGGTGATGGCGCCGAGCTGACCGACCACACCCCGCTGCTCGAGTGGGGGATCGTCGACTCCCTCGCCATGGTCTCGCTGTTGACCTTCGTGCAGACCAGTTTCGGCGTCACGATCCCCGACGACGAGGTCTCGCCTCGCAACTTTCAGAGCATCGAGGCCCTGCAGAACCTGATCATGCGTGTTGCTCGAGACCGCCCCGAGGGTGCGGACGGAGGGGCAGACCAAGGTGCGTGATCACTACGATGTCATTGTGATCGGCGGCGGGCCAGCGGGCTCCGGCTCCGCGATGCTGCTGGCCGAGCGCGGGCTGAGCGTGCTGATGCTCGAGAAGGATCAATTCCCTCGCTACCACGTCGGCGAGAGCTTGACCGGGACCGCCGGCGACTTCATCACCCGCGCGGGGCTGAACGAGCAGATGGCCGCGCTCGACTTCGTGCCCAAGCCCGGTGTCAAGGTCGTGGGTCGTGAAGGCGCCGAGTTCTTCGTGCCCGTGTTGCGACCGACCTGGCAGGTTCGAAGGGCCGAGTTCGACCACCTCCTGCTCGATCTCGCGATCTCCAAGGGCGTCGAGCATGTTCGCGGCGCCGCCAAGAGCGTGCTCTCGGAAGCCGGACGTGTCACGGGCATTACCATGACGACGGCCGAGGGTGACGACCGAGTCGTCCATGCATCGTTCGTCATCGATGCGTCTGGCCAGAGCGTGTTCATGTCCCGGCAAGAGATCGCCGGCCCGCGTCGGGTCGCGGCTTTCAATCGCCAGATTGCCCTGTACTCCCAGTTCTCTGGGGTGGTGCCCGACGTCGGCGTCCAACATAACTCGACCGTCATCTTTTATCGTGATACCTATCATTGGGCTTGGTTGATCCCGGTCAGCTCGGAGCTCGTCTCGATCGGCGTGGTGTTGCCGACCTCCAGCTACAAGCTGCGCGGCGGCACCTCGAAAGGCGCGATGGCGTGGGGCCTCGAGCACCTGCACCCCGAGCTCACGCAGCGGGCGTCTGGGGCCACCCAGGTCGAGGGCATGCACGTGTCGCGCAACTACTCGTACCGGGTCGATCCCTTCGCCGGTCCTGGCTGGCTGTGTGTCGGCGACTCACACTGCTTCACGGATCCCATCTTCTCGTTTGGGGCCTCGTTCGCGCTCACGGAGGCTCAGGCCGCCACCGACACGATCGTCGCCGCGCTCGCAAACCCGACCGCCGAGCCGGAGTTACTCCAGACCTACGCCGACTACTGCAATCGCGGCCAGGGTCGCGCCGCAGAGCTCATCCGATACTTCTGGAAGTTCCCCGCATTCTTTGCATACATGACCAAGGGTCAGTACGGCGATGATCTCGTCCGTCTACTGGCGGGCGACTGCTTCACGCCCGAGCCGCTGGCCGCCACGGTCGAGATGAAGAAGAGCCTCCAGGACTCGCCGTTGCTGCACCGAATCCCCGAAGGTCGGGGTCGGGACATCGCCGCGCGTATCTACGAGCGCTTTGACTTCTTCCAGGGCGTCGACGCGGCGTTCTTGGATCTCAGCGAGGGCGTGATGATCTACTTCATCCTCGCCGAGGACGACATTGATCTCTACGACTCGCTGCGCGACTTCGAGGAGCAGCTGGTCAGCGACTTCGGCCGCGATGAGCTCGCGGTGCTCAGCTTCACGCCAGACATCATCGAGGCGATGCCCCCGCTCGACGACGCCTACACGATCGTGGATCGGCGGCGGCAATGATGGCGACGGGGGCTGCTACAGGGACCGGGCGCCGGTTCCTCGAGCGTCCGGTCGTCGAGCCGGGCCTGAACACCTACCCGCAGGCCGAGCTCGCCGAGCTGTTCCGTCGGCGCTTGAGCTCGCTCGAGGGCAGCGAGCAGATCCGCCAGATGGTCGGCTTCGTCTACGAGCACTCGGGGATCGAGCAGCGCCACGTCGAGGTCAGCGTCCCGGAGATCGAGTCGCGCGGCGGCTGGTATCGCCTGGTCAACGCCGCGACCTTGTCGCTCGCGACGCGAGTCCTCACCAAGCTCGTGCGCGATGATCTACCCGCCGACAGCTTTGACGCGCTGGTGGTCGTCAGCGCCAGCTACGCTGGCTTTCCCTCGCTGAGCCGGCTGCTGCAGACCGAGCTGGGCATGCGCCTGGACGCCCTGTGTTACGACCTGACTGGGCTCGGCTGCGCGGGCCCAACCCACGGCCTGCACCTCGCCGACATGCTGATCACCAGCGGCGCCGCCCGGCGGGTGTGCGTGGTCTGTGCCGACGCAATGGGCACCCACGGTGAGAGCCGCGTCCACAACCAGGTCCCCGACATGTCGCAGCTGGTCGCGCACTGCCTGGCCTCCGACGGCGCCGCCGCGGTCGTGGTTGGCGCCGAGCCGAGCGCGGACGGCTGTATCTCGTGGGACGGCTGCCAGCTCGACAGCCGCCTGTGGCCCGACAGCCTGGCCGAGAACGACTTCACCGCGTCCGAGGACAACCAGCCGCTGATCTCCGTTGGCAAAGAGATCCGCACGCGCCTGCTCGACGAGCTGGGCCCCACCGTCTCCGCCGCCCACCCCGAGACCACCTACTTTCACCCCGGCGGCGCCTCGCTCATGCGCCAGCTCGGCGCCAGCTTTCCTGCGTTTGCGCCCACGCTGGATATCTCGAGCAAGGTGTTGCGCGAGCACGGCAACATCGGCTCGGCCTCGGTGCTGTGGGTGCTGCACGAGGCCTGGGCGCTGCACGACGCGGGCGTGCGTGGGTTTGGGCCGGACTTGCGGTTGATCGCGCTTGGGCCGGGGATCATGTCCACGCAGCTGCGCTTGACCGGAGTCAGCAAGTGATCAGTTCGCGAGATCGCCACCACCACAAATTAGCTAGGAATGACAACCGACGTGAGATACGACCAGGCGGACGAGCCGAAATCCGGCAATTGAACTGAGTCGGCAATTGGGTGTCCAACCTGAACGACCTGGAAGCGTTGAGGAGGACTATTGGATGCATGGGAATTGAGAGAGAGCGAGCTACTCGCTGCGTGAGGCGGCCTCCGAAAACAACGCACCGGACGGGAGTTCTCGCAGGAGTGGGCGGCGGCGGACCAGAGTCGCCGCGCGAGCTTTCACGAGCCTACGTTCGCGCCCATCTCGCGCGCCCGCGCTGTTAGCCTCCCCGCGCATGCGCTGGGAAGATACCTGCATCATCATCGCCGCCGTCACGGTCATGGCCTGTGGCGAGCCCGCTGGCGAGGGGGCCGAGACCAGTGGTTCGGCCGGCACCGAGTCGAGCGGCACCGAGTCGAGCACGACCTCGTCCGAACCGGAAACCGACACGAGCACGGACACGGACACGGGCACCGACACCGACTCCGACTCCGACACCGACACCGACACCGACGGAAACATCGACCTCGGTCCCCCCGTGATCCGCGTCAACGTTGGCGGCCCGGCGATCGCCGAGTTCCTCGCCGACGACGCCCAAAATTCTCCCTACCGCTTCAGCCCCGACACGCAGGTGTTCGCGCCCGCCTCCCCCATCCCAGGGCCAACGGTCCCGGCGGAGCTGCCCGTCGAGGTGCTCGAGAGCGGCCGCGTCGAGGCGCCCGAGCTCGAGGGCGGCACGGGCCAGCTCCGCTACGCGCTCCCGGTCGAGCCTGGCCCCTACCAGCTGCGCCTGCACTTCGCCGGGCCGTCCGCAGGACCCGGCACACGCCTGGCCCAGCTGCTCATCGACGGCCAGCCCGTGGGCGAGGTCCTCGATCTGTCCGCCCTCGTCGACGGCGGCGTCGCGTCCAGCGTGGTCGTCGAGATCGAGGCCGAAGCGTGGCTCGACATCGAGCTCGTGCGTGTCCCCGGCAGCGAGATGCCACTGCTGTCGGCGTTCGAGCTGTTCGGCGCAGGGGCGCTGCGCGACGGGCCAGACGGCGCTGTGTTTCACATCACCCCGGCCGGGGCTGGCAGCGGCGCGAGTCTCGAAGACGCGGCGGGTCTGGCCCAGCTGCCTGGGCTGATCGCCGCCGCCGCGCCCGGCGACGAGCTGTGGATCCACGCAGGCATGGGCGACTACATGACCAACGGCGAGCTGGCGATCAGCGCTGGCGGCAGCGAAGCGGCCCCCATCGTGATCCGGGGCGTCGGCGCAGACTGGCACGACCACGGCCGTCCGCGGTTTGTCGGCAGCCGTGCTGATCCGTGGACCCCCGACGGCGCCACGGGTGGCACGGTCTTTCGGCTGCAGCCTGGCGCCGATCACCTGCACTTCATCAACCTCGACTTCGCCAACCAGGGCAACGGCGTGTGGCGGACCACGGGCAACCTCGAGGATCTGCACATCGAGAACGTGGTCGCGCGCAACGTCCACCGCCTGGTCGAGGACTACGCTGGCGGCGGCGAGTCCGAGTCCACGATCACCGACCTCATCCTGAAGGACGTCAGCGTCCGCGGCTATGCCCGGGCCGTCGCGCGCTTGCAGTACAGCACCCACGACGTGCTGATCGAAGACGTCTTTGGTGACTCGGAGTCGCAGCAGTACGAGTCATTCTCCACCGGCCTGACCTTCTACGAGTTCGCCCACGACGCGGTCGTTCGCCGCACCGTCATGCTCAACCACCGCCAGCTCGACGTCGAGGGCTACTGGAACGCAGACGGCTTCTCGAGCGAGCGCGACAACACCAACCTCCGGTTCGAGGACACCTACGCCGCGGGCAACACCGACGGCGGCTACGATCTCAAGTCGACGCAGACCACGCTGGTCAGGGCGATCGCCGTCGACAACAAGCGCAATTTCCGGTTCTGGGGTCAGGGGGAATTTGTCGAGTGTGTCGGCCTCGACCCAAACCAGCGCGGTGGCTCGGGTACCCAGGCGCAGCTGCACGTGGTCAGCGGCGCGCAGCTGCAGGTCAGCAACAGCCGATTCCAAGACGACGACGCGAGCACGATCGTGTTCGACATCGACGACGACGGCGTGGCGATCGTGACCGGGGGCTGCGCTCAGCATCATCCTCAGGCGACCTTGCAGACCGTCGAAGCGCAAGCGTCGCTGGACCTCGAGGACGTCGCCCCGCAGTGCCCGTGACGGGGAAGGCGACGTCGACTTCCCGTCTCGGTGGTCTGCCAGCCCCTGGGCGCCGGAGGTGCTGGGGTCGAGCCTAAATCAATGGCGATTGCGCCCCATGCGAGCATGCGCCGTGACCCAGTCGCCGGCACACACCGCGGCGATCAGGCTGATCTCGGCCGCCATGATGGTCGCGGCCGCCAGCTCACATAGTTTGTACACCTTGCCCGTACCGTAGCAGTCCATCATCTCGAGCGCGGCTCGCTGGCTCGGCAAATGGGTGCCGCCGCCGTAGGTGCCGACGACAAGGCCGGAGATCGTCATCTCCCACTCGAGCACGCCGCGCTCGATATCGTGGCGCACGGTGGTGAAGGACAGGCTCGACTCGGGCACCGAGCCGACATCCTGACCCGTGGCGATGAAAAGTGCCGCTAGCGTATTGGAGGTGGAAGGTGTCGAAGTGCCCTGCCAGCCGATGCTCGCTGCGCTGCTGGCGAAGATGCTGTGCCAGGCGACAATGTCCTCAGACCGAGCGCGGGTGGTCTCATACAGCAGCGTGTCTGGAATTGCCGCCGAGCACGTAACCTGCTTGCCCCGGCCCATGAGGGTGTTCATGTGACTCGGCATCTTTTCGCCGCTCAGGCCACCATCCATGAAATAGCGGACGATCGCCGGATACCTGTCTGCGATGCCCGCACAAGCATTGGCCACGGCCACCGAGACCATGTTCTGGCCGGCTGCGTCGCCGCTTAGCAAGGACACGCGTAGATGGACGAAGCGCCCGATAGTGAACGGGGTGAGCGATTGTAAGCGTCCGACCCGTGTTGTCGCTTCCACACGTTCCGTGAACCACGCCGTGTCATTCACAATATCCTGTGCGAATTGCCTTGCCGCCACAATTGAGTCGAACTCGAACACGGGAGCGCGCTGGATGCCGCGGTCGGCGACCAGACAGACACGCACGCCACCTGACGCCGTCAGGAGCTTCATACCTCGACTGGCGGACGCCACCAGGGTGCCCTCGGTGGTTGCTAGCGGCACGTGGAACTCGCCCTGCGCGTGCTCGCCATGGATCACCAGCGGTCCTGCCAGCCCGATCGGTACCTTGGCGAGGCCGATGAAATTCTCGATGTTGTTGGTGATCTTGTCTTCGTATACTTCCTGGCCTGCGAAAATTTCTGCGGGAACGTCGCTGGTCATAGTCTTGCGTTTCATCGCGGCACCGTAAACAAATCACGATGACCCGTCGACAGAACGACGCGCGACTCTGCTCCTCGATCTCGATTTCATCGCGGCCTGGCGCGAGTGGCGAGCCCTCGCTACACCATGCCCCCGTGGGTCCCGCAACCCCTATAGGAATTGCTAATTGTGACGCAGACGACACCGACGATTTTTTCCATTCATCGAGCCGGGGCGGTCGGGGCAGACCGCGAATACCGGCTGCCCGGCGTGCAGGCCTCCCGGGCGGTCGCGGAGCTGCAGTCGCGGAGCTGCAGTTGATCGGTCGTCGGTGACGCTGGGTCCGCGATCTTTCAGCTGATAGGCTCCCGCGCATGCCTACCCCCACTAACTTCTCACGTGTGCGCTGCGGCGACGCGCTGATCGTGTGCCTCGTGTCCGGCGTGACAGGTCTGGCCATGTTGGCGTGTACACCGGGCGCCGACGACATGGCCTCGGACGCGACGTCCTTCGACACGACGTCCGATGATACTTCCGCGAGCAACGGCGACGGCGACGGCGACCCCGGCCCGGGCGACGGCGACGGCGATCCCGATCCGGGCGACGGCGACGGCGACCCGGGTGACGGCGACGGCGACCCGGGTGACGGCGACGGCGACGGCGACGTCCCGTCCGTGTGTGACGCGGTCGAGCTCCCGCCCCGCGCGGGTGAGCAGATCGTGGTCTCGCCTGGCGCCGCTGGCATGGTGATGGTCGGCGATAGTGCGACGACGCTGCGCGCGGTCATCTCGGGCGCGAGTGAAGGCGACACGATCCTGCTCGAGGACGGTACCTATACCTTCCCAGAGGTTGGCAACGGGCAATACTCTGGCATCTACATCACCACCCCAAACATCACCGTGCGCTCCATGAGCGGCAACCCAGACGCGGTGATCCTCGACTCGGCGTACCGAAGCCACGGTGGTCAGAGCGCCGTCATCACGATCGCCGCCCCGGGTGTGGCGCTCGCAAACCTCACCGTGACGCGCTCGATCTTCCACCTCGTGCATTTTTGGACTGATGGGGACGACGCGATCATTCACAACGTCCACCTGATCGACGGCGGCCAACAGTTCATCAAGTCGAGCTCGGGCGACGGGCTGATCGACAACGTCGAGATCTCTTGTTCACGCTTTGTGATGACGGCCGAGGGGCGGGACAACGTCTGGGGCTACGGGCCGCAGAACGGGCAGACGCGCTGCTACACCGGCGGGATCGACACCCACGAAGCGACCAACTGGCACATCCACGACACCCACTTCGAGGGGATCTACTGCGACGCGACAGGGGTGCAGCGCCCCGCTCATGGCCAACACGCGGCCGACCGCGACAACATGACCTACAACGGCGGGCTCTCCGAGCACGCGATTCACATGTGGGACAGCCCGTCTGGCGGCCACGTGATCGAGCGCAACCGCATCATCAATTGCGCGCGCGGCATCGGCCTGGGCTTCACGACCGAGGTCTACGGCACGCAGATCGTCAACAACATGGTCTACTCCGAGCATGCGGGCGGCGGTCAGCACGACGTGGGGATCAGCGTCGAGCGTGGCGTCGACATGCTGCTCGCCCACAACACCGTGTACTACAGCCACCCCGAAAGCTACAAAGACGGGATCGAGTACCGGTGGGGGTCCACCGCCAACCTCGCGGTGCACGGCAATCTGACCAATCGCAATATCCGCTCCCGCGACGGCGCGGTCGCGAGCGTGACCGACAACCTGACCGACGCCGACGGGAGCTGGTTCGTGGACGGCGACGCGGGGGACCTGCACCTCGTCGACTGCATGGCCGCCGAGGCGGCGCTGCTGCCCGAGGTGCCGCTCGACCTCGACGCCGACTCGCGAATCGATCCAACCAGCCCCGGCGCCGACGCTTGCGCTGGCAACTGACCGGGTCATCCTAGCCGGTCGGTGGGAACACGATCGGCGCGCAGGTCGAGACCCCAGCGCCGACCACCGCTGCGGGCCCGTCGTCGCTCACCAACGTGTTGGTGTGCTCGACGGGGTCGTAGTCGTAGACCTTGGTCGGTCCAAAGTTCTCGGAGATGAAGATCCAAAACCGGCCGCCCCAGTGCGCGAACGCGAAGCCGCCGGGCGTGAGACCCAGCCCATCGATATCCGGCAGCTCGACGTTGGAGAGCGCGGTCCCGTCTTGCTTGTCGACCTCGCCCAGGTGGATCTCGGGACCACACGGATTGTCTGCGGTGCACGGGTGATCGAACTCGAATGACCAGTTCATGATCAAGATGAACAGCCGCCCCTCGCCGGTACCCGTCAGCTCCGTCCCCGAGAACACCGTGCCCTGGCCCTGCTGAAATTCGTAGTATTTGCCAATCGCAGGATCGCCGCCGACCGGATACACGTAGGTCGCGTGGTCGACGAAGAACAGCTGCTCCGTGCCGCTGCCCTCGGTCTCGCTCACGAACGCCATCCCCATCCCGCTCGCCCACTCGTCGCTCATCGGCAGCTGGCCTTGATCGGGCAGACACTCGCCGGTATCGAGGTTGAGCCGGTCGAGGCGCTTGGGGTACGGCTCCGACGGGCCGTTGGCCGGGCTGCCCCACTGAATCCAGGCGTGACGATTTCGATCTACCGCCATCGAGGAGACCGCCCACCCCTCGGTGCCGGCGCACACGACATCCACGACCCACTCGAACGCGAGGGTCTCGGGATCAAACCCAAAGATCTGCTCGGGCTCGTTGTTCTCGCTGCCGCGCGTGAGCACGTAGATCGGGTTGTCGACGACCTCGCCACACATGTCCGGGCCGCCGCCGAGATCACCACCGAGATCGAACTTCGGGCCGTCGTCGCCCTGGTCTTCGTCGCTGCCGTCGCTCTCGTCGCCCTCGTTGCTGGACGACCCGTCCGCGCTGGAGGTCGCGTCCGCCGTCGACCCAGCTGTTGGCCCGGCCGAGAACGTGCCATCCGCGCTGGAGTCGCTGCCGCACGCAGTGATGAACAGCGCCGCGAGGGCGAGCGTGGAGGAGCGGAGGTCGAGCTTTGGCAGCGTCATGCCCCGCGTTTACCAAATGGATCAGTCGCAGATCCACGAATACTTGATGCGGTCGACCCACGGCTTGGGCCCACCATCGTGGTGAAAGGTGACCTTGACCTGCTTGTTCGAGTGCGGAGGCAGCTCGAAGGGCATGAACCAGTCGCCGCTGCCCGGCAAGCTCGCGACGTCGAGCGCGGCCCCGGACTCGTCCATGAACGCCGCTGTTGCGACGCTGCCGATCTCGACGAAGCCGTTGCCGTCGTTGGTAAAGCGGATCTTGGCTCGCCATCCGCCGTTGGGCAGGTGCAGCGGGACGGCGCTGACGTCGATGACGTCCAGCGTGGAGAACGACAGATCGTCGCCGCAGCTGCGCTTTTGTGGCTTGGGCTTGGGCTTGGATGCTGCGCCGGAGGTGGGCGCGGGGCCCGGTTCGGGCTCGGGTTCGGGCTCGGGTTCGGGTTCGGGCTGGGGCTCGGGGTCGACGGGTTCGGGTTGGGGCTCGGGCGTTGGTGGCTGCGCGGCTGCGCAGCGCTCGAGCTGCGGCGGCGCGACCTCACCCTCGCCGAGCTCGAGCTCGAGCACGACGGTGTCGCCTTGATGACCCACGCGAACGCACGCGCCTGCACCCAGCGTGGGCGTGTGACCGGCGTCGAGCTCGGCCACCACGAGCACCCGCTGTTGCTCGAGCTTGGTCGAGGCCACGCTGCCGATCGCGACTCCTCGGGCGATCACGGGCGTCCCCGCGCTGATGCCCGGCGCCTCATCGAGCACGATCGTGGGTAGCACGGCGGGAGTCGACGCGGTCTCTTGCGGTGCGGCGCTGCGACATCCGCAAGCCAAACAACCCGCGAGGACCAGCGCCGCCTGGAGGATCCGAGTGGGCATGTCGGACGATGGTCGCTCGTACGAGACCGCGTGTCACTGCCGCATGGCACCGGCTACTCACTCGCAGACCCCCGAGTCTCAGGCAGGCGGCCCGAACCACCCCTTGGTCCGGTTGGCGAACGCGACGAGCGAGAGCATGACGGGCACCTCGATCAGCACCCCAACCACCGTCGCCAGCGCAGCCCCAGACGCGAGCCCGAACAGGCTGATCGCAACCGCGACCGCCAGCTCGAAGAAGTTCGAGGTGCCGATCATCGCAGCCGGTGCGGCGACGTTGAACGGCAGCTTCAACACCCGCGCGAGCGCATACGTGATCGCAAAGATCCCATAGCTCTGAATCAGCAGCGGGATCGCAATGAGCACGACCCGGCCCGGCTGGTCCACGATGGTCTGCGCTTGAAAGCCAAACAGCAGCACGACCGTCAGCAGCAGCCCAATGATCGACGTCGGCTTGAGCTTGGCAGAGAGCCGCTCGATCGCCTCCGCCCCGCCCGACGCGAGCAGCCGCTTGCGGGTCGAGATCCCGGCACCCAGCGGGACCACGACGAAGATCACCACCGACGCGATCAGCGTCTCCCACGGGATCTGCAGATCCGTCACCCCAAGCAGCAATCCCGCGATCGGAGCAAACGCGAACACGAGGATCAGGTCATTCACCGAGACCTGAACCAGCGTGTAGTTGGCGTCGCCGTTGGTGAGGTGGCTCCACACGAACACCATCGCCGTGCACGGCGCGACCCCGAGCAGGATCATCCCCGCGATGTACTGCTGCGCGTCTTCGGCGGGGAGGAGCCCGGCGAACACGTGCTGGAAGAACAGCACGCCGAGCGCGGCCATGGTGAACGGCTTGATCAACCAGTTGACGGCCAGCGTGAGCGCGAGCCCCTTGGGCTTCTTGCCGACCTGCGCGAGGCAGGAGGGATCGACCCCGAGCATCATGGGGTAGATCATCAGCCAGATGAGCACCGCGACGACGAGGTTGACCCGCGCCCACTCGAGGCCAGCCACGAGCTCGAAGGCGCCGGGGACGACGAGACCAAGACCGACGCCGGCCGCGATCGCCAGACCGACCCAGAGCGAGAGGAAGCGTTCGAAATTACCCATGATCGTGTTGACTCAGAGCGCCTCGACCAGCGCCTTGAACAGCGCGACCATGCCAGGCTCGATGCAGTAGCAGACCCGCGGTCCGTCGACCTCGCCGCGGATCAGCCCGGCCTGCTTGAGCTGCTTGAGATGCTGCGAGACGGTGGACTGCGCCAGCGGCAGCTCGTCGACGAGATCACCGACGATGCAACCTTCATGGCGGACCAACAGGCGCAAGATTGCGATGCGTGCGGGGTGAGCGATCGCCTTGGCGAGCGCCGCGAGCCGCTCGTTGGCCTCGCCCTCGTCGGCCGGCACGGGCGGCGTTGGATCGGCGGGCGGACAGCACGCGGTGGTGGACTTCTTCATGGTGGTCGGGCGGCGCCGAGCGTACATCGTCGATTTACGATAAAGAGCCACAGCCGTCAAGCTCAGGCCAGCCGGCTGCAACCGGCCAGCGCTCGAGCAGCTGCCGCCTCAACACGACGCCCGCTCAATCGTCGCGAGAGTCAGCGGCAGCGAATGCCCCCTCCGTCGACTCACTCAGGCGGGACCATGCAGATCCCAATGTCCTCGTAGCCGGGCAGCGCCATGCCGGCCTCGAAGAACGGCAGGCACTCCGTCCCCGGGATCGCACACCCGCCCGCGCCCACGCTCAGGCTACAAAACGCCGCGCAGCAGGCCGATCCTTCGCAGTTGGGCACGACCTCCGCGCTTACACAGATGAGGCCGGGCGTGCAGTCATTGATGAACCCGCACGCTTCCCCCTCTTGTAAATTGCTGGTGGTGAACACGCACTGAAACCCGACGTTTGCCCAGTAGCAGCCGGTGCCCAGGCAATCCTGCAACAAGGGATCACAGTTGAGGTTGCAGACGCTCAAGCTGCCGTCGCAGCTGATCGAGCACGAGCTCCCGATCGGGCACGAGGGATCGTCCGCCGTGCCCGTACAAAAAGCCGTGCACGTGCCGATCGCTTCGCCGTCGACGTCGCCGACGTTCCAGCACATCGAGGTCGCGTCGCAGCTGTCGGTCGCCTCGGTGACGCCGTCGTAGGTGCACGGCTCACCGACCTTGCCGTCGCCGAGCACGGGCACGCACTTGTTCGCGTCCCAGTTGCCACCCGTGCTCCCGTACGGCACACACTTCTCGCCCACCTCGCAGTCCTGCAAGAAGGAGTCGCAGCGCGAGGCCTCCACGAAGTCGTAGTTCGGGACGAAGGTCAGCGAGCCTCCGCCGGCCTCGGAGGGGGTCTCTTGGTCACCATCACCTGTATCCAAACCCACGTCGTTTTCCGTGTCTGCTGCGGTGGCAGAGGCGCCGCCTACCGTCGCGCTGCTTCCCCCATCCCGGCCCGAGTGACAAGCAGGGACCAGCAGCACCACAGCCCAGAACATCCAGCGGTTGGACCTCATGTCTCAACCAAAACATTAATTCCTATTAAAACAAACTTAAATTTCGTACACTCGACGGATGAGGTGCAGGCCGACCGTCTGTCTGCTGCTGGGCCTGTCATGCATGTGCCAGTGCACGCGGGTCGACGGCGGCGCCGACGACGACCGAGAGCTCGAGCGGTTTCGGATCGTGGTGCTCGCCGATCCGCACGTGCCCGACCCGAACTACGAGGGCCCCGAGGCCAACGAGCTCGACACCGAGTCGATCCTGGCGGCGCACCAGCGGCTGCTCGACGCGCGCGCGCGCATCAACGCGATGGATCCGGCGCCAGACTTCGTGGTGATCCTCGGTGACCTGCTCCACACCCACTACCCCTACGACGAGGTCCAGGACTACTACGACCAACCCAGCGCGTTCTCGGTCGCGGCCGAGCTGCTCGACGGGTTCGAGGTGCCGGTCCACCTGGTGTTCGGCGAGCATGACTACGGCGTGCCTCGGATCCCCCGCGAGGACAGCCACGTCCTGTTCGCGCACTTCTTCGACGCCGCGCCCCATACCGCGTTCGAGCACCACGGCTGGAAATTCATCCTGGCCAATTCGCAGCTCGGGGCGACCTGGGACGCGAGCAGCGACGACTACGATCCGGCCAGGGGGAGCTACGGGCGCGAGCAGCTCGACTGGATCGCCGATCACCTGTTTGATCGGATGCCAACGGTGTTTCTGAGCCACTTTCCAATTCCCTTCGACACCGCGGTGTTCGAGAATTTGGAGTCGCCATCGCGGGACATCTTCACGTTGATGACCGACCACGCCGACACCATGCAGCTGGCCCTGGGTGGCCACCTGCACCGCTGGGTCGACTACCGGATCGTCGCGCCGACCGACGTATTCGTGGTCGCCGGGCTGCGCTACGACGCCGACAATTTTTGGGTGATCGAGTTCGACCCCGCGTCACAGACCTACGAGATCCTGGACATCGACAAGGTCCACTGGCAGACGCCGTTCTCTGACACGGCGACCGAGTGAGGCGGAAAAAATCTCGCGCCCGGCCGCTCGGGTTTGCGCCCCACGCTCATGACTTGCGCGCGGAGATCCGCTACCGTGCTCGCCTCGGCTCGGCCGACAGGAGCAGCGATGATCGAGATACTCGGGTTTTCGGGGAGCTTGCGCGAGAAGTCGTTCAACAGCGCGTTGTTGCGCGCGGCGGCCGAGCTGGCGCCAGAGGGTCTGCGCGTGGAGATCGGGACGATCCGCGGGATCCCGCTGTACGACGGCGACGTCGAGGACACGCTCGGCATCCCCGAGCCAGTCCGGGAGCTCAAGGAGCGGATCGTCGCCAACCGCGGGCTATTGCTGGTGACACCCGAGTACAACCAGTCGCTGCCCGGCGTGATGAAGAACGCGATCGACTGGCTGTCGCGGCCGCCAAGCGACATGGCCCGGGTGTTCGGCGGGCGCCCGGTGGCGCTGATGGGCGCGACCCCGGGTGGATTTGGCACGGTGTCGTCGCAGCACGCCTGGCTGCCGGTGTTGCGGGCCCTGGGCACGCGCCCCTGGTTCGGTGGGACCTTGCGAGTTGCTGGTGCTGGGGCCGTGTTCAACGCCAACGGCGAGCTCGAGAGTGAGACGACCCGCAAACAGTTGCGCAACTTTCTCGAGGGCTTTCGCTCGTTCGTCGCCGAGCTCCCCGGCACCTGAACACCCCTGGCACCCATCCCGGCGAGCTCGGCTCGGGCCTGACGTCTCGGACCCGGCACCAGGGCGAAGCGACCTCGTGGATTGTGCTCGACGGCGACCGCCAGCCGCCTATCGAGCGATGCTACATGAATGGCAGCGAGCGACCTCGGGTTTGCGATAGTGAGTCTGATGGCCAGCCAATCCCTCGATCAGATCCGCGAACGGACGGCGAGCCCCCACGCGGCCAGCTTTCAGCTGATGACCGAAGACGGGTGGCTGATCGGCCCCGATCCGAGCGCGCTCGCGGCCTTCACCGCCGGCCTGCCCACGTCGCTCGCCACCAGCGTGACCACCACGCAGGCGCAGCTGCAGCGCAACGCCCACCGCTGGTGCACTCGCTTCAACACTTCAATGCAGGCGCGGGTACGGGGCTACGTCGCGCTCGCGCGGGCCTGTCACTACGAGTATCCGTGGCCAGTCGTGGCGATCCTGGGCATCTGCGCGGTCGTCGAGGGCGAGCGGCGGGCGTCAGTGTTCGGGCTGTTGGGCGACGCCGCCGCGCGGCTCGGTAGCGACGGGCTCGCGCGCATGAGCGACCGCAGCAAGGACATGCTGCGTCGCACCAATCGGGCGATCTTCGCCGACTCGGTGCCAACCGTCATCTACGCGCTGCGCTGCCACAACCTCACGATCGGCGGTCAACCCGAGCTCGCGCAGGCGCTGCTCGATGCCCCCTTGCCGCCGTTGATGGACGAGACCAGCCGCCAGCTGATGCGTGGGTTGTGTGCTGCGCTGCGGCTCGCCGACGGGCCTGCACGCTTTGATGCCTTGTCGCAGCTGACCCTCGAGCACTTCGAGCGCGAGCAACGGATCTTGTCGTTCAACCTTGGCGTGCGCGAGCTCGAGTCTGCGCCCAGCCGCCGCGGCGGATCGCGCCGGCCCACGCTCCTCAGCCGGCTGCTGAACACCAACAGCACCAACGCGCCCGTGATCCACAGGGGCCGGGTGCGCTTCGAAGCTCAGGCGCTGCCGACCGGCTTCGACATCAAGCATCATCGCGCGCGCGTCGACGTGTTCGGGCGGCTGTATGTCAGCAGCGTGACCGGCAGCCAGGCCGACTATCGCGTCGCGGTGACCCACGTGGAGCAGGAGTTTGGCGACGGGCACCCGTTCGGCGGCAGCGTCACGGGCCAGCCGCGCTACCCTCACGGCGGCGCACCCCGCTGCGGGCTGGAGCTGCCCTCGGCGAGCCGGTAGCGGATCGTGCGCGCGAGTGGAAGATATACTGGGGACAATGGGATCGCCTCTGTTGGATCGAACGCCATGCGTGGCGCGAGCGTTGCCGCTGGTCCTGGCCCTGATCGCCTGTCGGGCTCCAACGCTGGAACCCAGCGTCGAGCCCGAGCTCGACGAACGAGCACCGGAGGGTGCTCCTGCACAGCCATGGCTCTTCATCGAGCGCGAAGACCCCGGGGCCCGGGCCACGCAAGTGGGCGTCCCGGGCGGCGTCCCCACAGGTCCCGACGAGGACGGCGACGGCATCCCCAACGACCTCGACCTGTGCCCGCATCACACGGAGGACTACGACGGCTTTGAAGACGGTGATGGGTGCCCGGAGCCCGACAACGACCAGGACGGCGTCCTCGATATCGACGACAAGTGCCCGAGCGAACCCGAGACCTTCAACGGCCGCGACGACGAGGACGGGTGCCCCGAGTAGTCACGCGTCCGTGGTCACGCAGGTAGACGCTCTACGGAGCGTCCATGCCGAAGCGGCGCATGTCGGTGGTATAGGTCTGCGATGAACCTGCGACATCTTCTGGGGCCTGCCGCGATCTTGATCCTGAGCCAAGGGGTGCTCGCCTGCGGTAACGACACGAGCACTGGCGACGGGTCTGGCGACGGCGACACGACGGGTGATGCTGGAGACGGCGACGGCGATCCCGGCGATGGCGATGGCGATGGCGATGGCGATCCCGGCGACGGCGATGGCGATGGCGATCCCGGCGACGGCGATGGCGATCCCGGCGACGGCGATGGCGATCCCGGTGATGGCGACGGTGACGGCGACGGCGACGGCGATGGCGATGGCGATGGCGACGGCGACGGTGACGGCGATGGTGATGGCGACGGCGACGGCGACGGCGATGGCGACGGCGATCCGCCCTTCGACTGCGATCCCAACCTCGATCCTGTGATCTTGACCCTGATGGGCGGTCAATCAGCCCGCTACCCAACGATCGCCGACGCAGTGTTCGCCGCATCCAATGGGTCGCTCGTGCAGCTCTGCCCCGGCACTTACGAGCAAACCGTGATCGTCGACGACGAGATCGAGATCCAGGGCGCCGGACCGGAGCTGACGGTCTGGGACCCCAGCGCGGGCGCGGCGTTGATCATCAACTCACCCAACGTGACCGTGCGCGACCTGACCTTCACCGGCGGCACGGGCACGGTTCAATCCGGGTTCAACGTGACCTGCGGCGGCGCGGTGCACATCCGCTGGCAGGCCAACCTGGCGTGGCCGATCACGCTCGAGAACCTGGTGTTTCACGACAACCAGGCGGTGCTCGGCGGCGCCCTGTGTATCTCGGGCGGCAGCAACAACAACGTCCCAGTCGTGACGATCAATGGTTGCACCTTCAACGACAACAGCGCCACCCAAGACGGGGGCGCGGTGTTTACCTACGGCCGCTTCCACATCACGGACACGACGATCATCGACAATGTCGCGGGGTTGAGCGGCGGCGGCATCTTGCTCAACTACGGCTGTCAGACGGCGGCCCAGTGCACGATCGAGGACTCCGTCGTCAAGCACAACACCGCGACCGCCGGCATGTACACGGGCGGCGGCGGTCTGTGGCTCGGCGACTCCTTCCAGGGCGGCTCGGGCGTCACGGTGACCAACTCCGACTTCGGGTTTGGCTTCGCCGAAGAGAACCTGCCCGACGACGTGTTCTTGCTGTTCGAACAGACGACGGAGAGCTATGGCTTCTACGCCAACGGCACCAGCTTTGTCTGCGACGAAGGGATGTGCTCGGATCCTTAGAGATTGTACGGAGTCTCGTTGATCCAGTGAAACCCGCGCTCGAGCAGCACCAGCTTCGAGCGCGGGCGCTGTTGCAGCCGAGCCTCGAGCGCTTGCCCCTGCCATGTTCCGGTCACCACGAGCCCGTCAATTGTCTGCTCGAAGCGCAGGACGTCGGCCTCCGCGTCGTCATCCAGTTCGTACGCGCCGGAAGGCATCACCGTCATTGTCAGGGCCTCGGTGTCGTACTCGACCACGTGATAAGACAGCGCACCATCCATTTGCTGGATCGTGATGTAGCCGGGCCGCTCGAAGTCTACGAGCTCGATCGGCAGCGCGCTGTCGATGACGAGGGCCCGCCAGCGGACCGCGTCCGTCGTCAATGGCGGTAGCTCCTCTGCGTCGAGTGAGAACGAGTCGACGTCGTAGATGCCGTAGAGCGGCGGGTGCTCGCGACCATCACCGTAGCTGCGATAGGCGTCGAGCCCCTGGTCGATGCTGGTGTAGGTCACCCAGGCCAACAGGGCGATCGCGGTCACCCGGCCGGCGATCTGCCCGCGGCGCGAGGCGAACAGGGGCGGAAGCTCGCGCGCAGGCACAGCTTCGTGCGACCAGAACAGCGCGAACAAGCGCTCGCGGTCGAGCCACGCCAGACCGCTCGCCAGGGCCAGCAAGTGAAGCGAGAACAGCTTGACCGGCACGTCGTAGCACAGGTTGAGCATCACGACGTTGGTCATGACCCCGACGCAGATCAGCGCACCAAGGGTCCGGGTCCGGCGAAACAGCACGAGCGTACCACCGAGGGTCTCGGCGAGACCCGTGAACACGCAGTAGGCCGGCGACGCCCCCATGAAGGTCCACAACAGGCCCATCGGAGATGACTCGCCATATGTGCTCAGCAATCGTGTGAGGCTGGGTGTCGGGAACTGCGTCGGGATGATCTTGGCCCACCCATAATAGGTGATCGTAATTCCCAGGAACCACGCGCAGCCATGCTCCAGCCACCGCTTGGCGGCTGCGTGGTCTCGCTGCTTGCGATCAACCAACGACCAGACGATCACCGCGACGATGGTGATGAACACGTTGATCAGCACGATGAGCTGGACCTCCGTCGTGTCGCCGCTCCCGGTCGGGCCCGTGAAGAGATCGTCAATGCCGAACACCACGCGCCCGACCCAGGTCGCCAGCTCCGACCGCAGCAAGCTCACCGCCTCCGCGAGCAGCTCGCCGAGCCATGGCAGGCAGTTGAGCGGGAACGGAGCGGTGTAGAGGATGAAGTAGACCGCGAGCGCCCGGAATGCCGTGCGGGTGACCATCGAGCTCGAGGCCGGCATCGGTCGATGCTACACGAGTCAGGGCCCCCGCCGTCTACAAGCGCAGCGAGAGGCAGCTCAGCCCGCCGTCCATTTTCTCGACTTCGCTCATGTTCAACACGATCAACCCAAACCCGCGGGCGCGGAGCTTGCTCGTGAGCTCGGGGAACCCAGCGGCGACGAGCACGTGATCGTTGATCCGCAAGATGTTGGCGGCGTAGGCCTCGGCCTCGGCGACCTCGATCACCTCGAAACCGTGAAACTCCGGCCGCCCCGCGAACGCGGGGGTGGCGACCAGCGTGTCGTGTCCGAGCAGGTTGACGCTGGACTTGAAGTGCAGTCCGGCGGCGACCGGGATCGTGCAGAGCGTGTAGCCCAGCGGCTCGAGCTGCTCACGCAGCGCCGCGGCGGCGGCTTCATCGGGCTGACCCAGGCCGCCTGCAGCGCCTGCGCGTAGGCCCGATGCTGCGCGAGCAGGCGGTCGTGAGCGGGGCGCTCGGTCCACGCGACGTTGGTGAGCCCGTCTGCGAAATTCGAGGCGGGGGTGCGCAAGATCGCGTGGCTGAACGCCTGCATGTTGGTCACCAGCTCAGGGCATGACGACGAGGTCGGCCGCGTGCCGGGGTGCGATCTCGTAAGTCGTCTCGTACTGCGCGACCAAGCCGACGACCTCGACCGTGTCGTCGATCGCCAGCCCGGCCGTCTCGATCACCCCGACGCCATCGACCAGGTGGATGAACACCTGAACCTCGCCAGAGCCATCATCGACATAGAGCTTGAGCCCGTACGGCGCGTCGTCCTCCAGGTCCTGGGTGACGGTCCCGCTGATCTTGACCAGCAGGCCCTCGAGGTCCTCGTCGATGTCGCCGGTCGCCGCGTCCATGGGTGCGACCGGCTGCCCGCCGTCGGACGCCACGATGTCGGCGGCGACGGCCTCGATCACCCGCAGTTGGTTCATCTGGCCAAGCACGCCGGTGACCTGAACCGTCGTGTCGAGCGGGAAATCCAGAACGTCCGCGGTCTTGACATAGACGCCGCCGCTGGCGTCCTGGATCGCAAACCCGAGCTCACCGGTCGCGGAGTTGAAGGTCCCCGGCGCCACCGATGCGTAGCCCTCGACGGTGACCGTCATGCCGTCGGACTGCTCGCGCGCCTGCGCGATCGAGATCACGTCCGCGTCGCCCGACGTCTCTTCGGTGCCCGAGGTGTCTGCGCTCTCGTCACCAGCTCCGTCGTTGCACGCGGCGGCGACGAGCACAAAACCGCCAAGCAACGGAGCGAGGAGCCGAACGAACGCCGTCATCGAGGTTTGTTGCGAAGTGATCATCTGGCCGATCTATCGCTTTCGATCCAGGCGGACAAGCGCTCATTGCTCACCATGCCGACGGGCCGCCGCCCTGCTCGCCGGCCCTCGTCAACACCGCCAAACGAGCCCGCGCCGCGTCGTCGCGCCCAAGCTGGGCTGTGAGCCAACCCAAGCGGCCGCCGTCGATTGGATCCAGTGAATCGCAGGTACGAGGTCGCGTTCGGGCGTGGCGGTTCCACGAACACGACCTCAGCGAACAGCGCCACGCCCGGCCGCACACCCGCCATGCTTGCGCGGTCGCGGTATTCGTGGGACCTCCCGCCCGTGAGTTTCGAACAACTCGGCCTCGTGCCGTCTCTCCTCCGCGCCGTCCGTGAGTCCGGCTACGACCAACCAACCCCGATCCAGACCCAGGCGATCCCCCCTGCCCTCGCCCGCCGCGACATCCTCGGCTGTGCGCAGACGGGCACCGGAAAGACCGCCGCGTTCGCGCTTCCGATCCTGCAGCACCTCGACCGCACCGCTGGCGATGAGCCGGTCCTGCGCGCGCTGATCGTCACCCCCACCCGCGAGCTCGCGGCCCAGATCGGCGAGAGCCTGTCCACCTACGGCGAGCACCTCGAGCTGTGGCACTCGGTCGTGTTCGGTGGGGTCAACGACAAGCCGCAGATCCGAGAGCTGCGCAAGGGCGTCGACGCGCTGGTGGCCACGCCCGGCCGGCTGCTCGACCTCATGAACCGCGGCGAGATCAACCTCGGCAAGATCGAGATCTTCGTGCTCGACGAGGCCGACCAGATGCTCGACATGGGCTTCTTGCCCGACATCCGGCGGATCGTGGCCAAGCTGCCGCGCGAGCGTCAGACCCTGTTCTTCTCGGCGACGATGCCCGCCTCGATCCGCGAGCTCGCGGGCACGCTGCTGCGCGACCCACTCGAGGTCGCGGTCGCGCGCGTCTCGGAGCCGGCCGACGTCGAGCAGCACCTGTACTTCGTCGACAAGAACGACAAGCGGCGGCTGCTCGTGGATCTCATGAACCGCGATCGCCAGGTCAGCCGCTCGCTGGTGTTCAGCCGGACCAAGCACGGCGCCAACCGCATCGTCAAATACCTGATCGACGCTGGCGTCGGCGCGGCGGCGATCCACGGCAACAAGTCGCAGGGTGCCCGGACCCGCGCGCTCGACTCGTTTCGCAACGGCGAGCTGCGCGTGCTGGTGGCCACGGACATCGCCGCGCGCGGGCTCGACATCGACGAGGTCTCGCATGTGATCAACTTCGACCTGCCGAACGTGCCCGAGACCTACGTGCACCGGATCGGGCGAACAGCGCGAGCGGGCGCGACAGGGATCGCGCTGTCGTTTTGCGATCTCGAGGAGCGAGCCTTCCTCGTCGACATCGAGCGTCTGCTCCGCAAGCACATCCCGCGCGTGGAACAGCACGACTACTTGCCGACTCAGGCCCCGCCCCAGGCGACGGATCTGGCCAGCAAGTCGGGGCATCGGCCCAGCGGCGGTGGTGGTGGAGGTGGCAAGGGTCCGTCGCGCAGCCAGCCACGACGCGGCAAGCGAAGCGGCCAGCGAGCCCCCGGCCGCCGCGGCAACAACTCGTCGCGATCGTGAGCACGATCGTGCGCCCGAGTGTCAAACCCGTGAAGCGGGTTGCGTACTTTCGGGTAGTAACGCAGACGGCCAGCAACGTAGACTCCAGCGATGTACTCGCTCAATCGCTCTACCTTGGTGTGCCTCCTCGCTGGCGGTTTCGCGCTCGCAGCCTGTAACGACGACACTGGCGCGACGACGACGGACGCGTCGGACACCGCCACCGACAGCGGGAGTGACTCGGGCGACGGGGACGGCGACCCAACCGGTGACGGCGACGGGGACCCGGCTGGCGACGGGGACGGCGACCCGACCGGCGACGGGGACGGGGACCCGACCGGCGACGGGGACGGGGACCCGACCGGCGACGGGGACGGCGATCCGACCGGCGACGGCGACGGCGATCCGACTGGCGACGGCGACGGCGATCCGACTGGCGACGGCGACGGGGACGGCGACGGGCTATGCCACGGTAGCTGCGGCGAGCCCGGCTGCGGCGCGTGCCCCGATGGGCCGGCTCCCGTCGATCGTGGCACCTACTCGATCGACGCGACGGAGCTGCCCAACAGCTACTACGCGCAATTCCTCGACGTCGAATTCGCCCCCGAGTACCTGCCCGACCTGCTCGGTGAGGCCTGCGCGTGGAAGACCGACTTCGTCCCCCTGGACTGGCCGAACGACCCCGTCCCCACCCTGCCCGTGATCGGCGTCGACTGGTGCGACGCCATGGCCTACTGCACCTGGGCCGGGAAGCACCTGTGCGGCGAGATCGGGGGCGCCCCCGCGGCCCTGAACGACCTGCAGAACGCGGCCAACAACGAGTGGTATCGGGCCTGCTCCAACTCGGGCACGACCACCTACCCCTACGGTCTGATCTACGCGGGAGACGCGTGCAATACGATCGACGCGGGCTTTGGGCAGCGCACCAACGTCGGCAGCCTCGCGGAGTGCGAGGGCGGCTTCGCTGACCTGTTCGACATGAGCGGCAACGTGTGGGAGTGGACGAACGCCTGCGACAACGACCCCATGCTGCAGCCCAACGAGCAAGAGTGTCGGCGGCGTGGGGGCTCGTACTTCAGCGACGGCCCCACTACCCGGTGCGGCATCGACAGCGTGCGCCCACGTGAAACTCGCAACACCAGCGTCGGGTTCCGCTGCTGCGACTGAGTCCTCCGGACGCGAATCGACCTGCATGGGCGCGAGGCTCATGCAGGTCGACAGCCCGCTCAGCTCAGCTCAGCTGGGCCGGATATCGCGGGGGTCCTGGGGAACTGGATCGGGACCGGGACCTGGGGGAACTGGATCGGTGGGAACTTCCTCCCCAGGATCGGGCTCGGGCTCGGGCTCGGGCTCGGGCTCGGGCTCGGGCTCGGGCTCATCGACCGGCACGCACTCGTCGTAGAACTCCCACACACACTCACCGTCGGCGTCGACGCACTCGCTCGAAGCGACGAGCTCGAAACCGGGTGGGCAGGGCTCCAGCAACGGTGCAATCGGGATGCAGTCGTCGGGCTCGCAGGGCTCGTCTTCAACCGGCACGCCGCGGGCGTTGTCATCGCTGCGGTCGAGGGGCTCGACACATCCGCCCGCCATTGCGAGCAGCAGTGGAACAGCCAACATCGAGGAAAATCGCATCACCATCGTCTTGCTCATCATCTTGCTCACCTTCGTCTTCGCTGCCATTTGCAGTGTCCAACACTACGCTTCTAACTTCAACAGTAAATTTGTCCGAACGAACAAAAACTATCTTTGGCAGGCTCCAGGCTGGTGCTGAGCCTCAACATGGTCAGTTTCGGGCCGACGTGTGCGCGCAATCGAACGGAAGTTAATTATGACAGTTTATGCTAGCTCGATTACGCCCCAAACTGGGCGGCCCTGCGTACCTCCTCCACCGACCAGGCCCCAATCGCGAAGGGCAGGATCCGGGCGATGTTGCGGGCGTCGTCGATCCCCCGGTGATGAGTGCCGACCAGCGGCAGCCCCAGCTTGTCCAGCGCCTTGGCCATGCCGAACCGCTTGCGGGTCCCGAGCGTGTCCGAGAACGCTTGCTTGATGTTCAGGTGCTCGTCGTTGAACGGCAGCTCGACCTGATGAAAGTCGGCGTCGAGTCCGAACTGCCCGCGATCGTAGTTCCCCCACGAGCAAAACAGCGGCTGGTCGTCACCCATGAACTCGCGCAGCTCGTCGAGCACCGCGACGAACCCCTGCGCGTCGTCGACTTCGGCCTGCGTGATCGAGGTCAGCTGCCGGCAAAACGGTGTCAGGACTGGGTGTCGGACCGGACGGACGAACCGCTGGAACTCGGCGATCGGCTCGAAGCTGGCGGTGTCGAGCAGCACCGCGCCGATCTCGATGATCTCCATCTCGCGTCGCGGCACCGCGTCGCGGTTGTCGCAGGTCGCCTCCAGATCGATGACCAGGTAGTGTCGGGCTTGGGTCTCGTCATTCATGACGGGCTCAGAGTGGACCAACGACGCAGACCGTGCCCGGACAAGAAAGCGGACAAGCGGCGTTCGACTGGGCGGACATGGTCGATCAGGTCGTCGCCGAGCGCGGCTCGCTGGCGTTGGCGGCCCAGTACATGGCCGAGCGACGCAATTTTCAAGAGGACGTCGCCAGCGTCGAGCGGGGCCTGCGAAGGCTCCGCGGGCGCGGCAACAAGGATGGTGGCGTGTGGGGTCAACGAGCGCTGCGCTGCTTTGGACTGCCGGTTGAAGTCGACGACCGCGTGCGCTGGATGGGCCAGTACCACACCCGCTTTAGCGATCTGCCCGCGTCGCTGTGCGACGAGCTGCTGCGCGCCTGGGACCGCCCGCCGGTCAGCGAGAGCCCGGCGCGGATCTGGGTGCTGCTCGGCCACACGAGCCTCGCGCTGCGTCGACGTCAGGACCCTCGGCCAACCCTCGCGCAGGCGACGGTGCTGGCCAGCCAGGCCCAGCTCGCGGCCCGGATCGAGCTCGCGCTGGTCGAGGCGTTCGCGTGGGGGCGCAGCGATCCCGCGAGCGCACGGGCGGCGCTCGAGCGCGCGCGGGGCCTGCTCGAGCGAGACACACCGGAAGCCGAGCGCGACGCGATCAGCCCGAGCGATCGCGCGTGTCTGTTCGCGCGGTGGATCGATCAAGAGGCGTACCCGCTCAACAAGCCGGACACTGGCCAGCCCAACCATGACGCCGCCGCCGCGCTGTACGAGCGGATCCCCGCAGACGGTCCCCTGTTCGCGCGGTGTCGGCGAGAGAACGGGCTCGGCTGGACCTACTTGCTGCTCGGCGAGCGCGAGCGAGCGCGGGCTCACGCGATCACCAGCGTGCGTGCGGCCGGCGACGCGGGCTCACTGCGCATGCGCGCGATGGCGCTGAACCTGCTCGCCGCCTGTAGCGTGGGCGCGGCCGTCGATGTGGCCACGCAGCGCGCCCGCGCGATCGCGGGTCAGCTCGAAGACGAAGCGCTGCTGGTTCGGTTTGGGCCGCGCCGACAATCCCGACAGTCGCCATTGCGGTGAATCGCCCACATCCCAGGTAGTCGGCGAGGGGTGCGCGATCTGGTCGCGCGATTGAGAATGGTGGAAGCTCGCAGCCAGCCATGTACACGCGATCAATTGCCCTGATTCATTCTTGCGCTGCGGCGCTTCTGCTTGCTGGTTGTGGCGGTAGCGGCTCGGACGACACGGCCGGCTCGACCGGCGAGAGCGGGGACACTGCCACCTCTGGCATGACCACCGAGGACGAGTCCGGCACCGCGACGATGACCGGCGACGGCGACGGCGACCCAACCGGCGACGGCGACGGCGACCCGACTGGCGACGGCGACGGTGATCCCGGCGACGGCGACGGCGACCCGACCGGCGACGGTGACGGCGACCCGACCGGCGACGGCGACGGCGACCCAACCGGCGATGGCGATGGCGATGGCGACGGCGACGGCGACGGCGACGGCGACGAGTGCGTCCCGTCCGAGATGGTCGAGATCACCTGCGACAACATCGACAACAACTGTGACGGACTGATCGACAACGTCGATCAAGGCAATGATGGCTTCTGCGACTGCCTGGTGATCGGGATCCTCGGCGCCACCGGCTTCGCGCCGACCTCCGACTTCGAGGCCTACCTCGAGGATCAGGGCACCACCGTCACGCGCACGCTGCTCAACCAGCCCAACCTCGTGACCCCCGAGTTCCTCGCGCCCTACGACGTGATCTTGATCGATCGGATCCAGCGCGGGTTCAGCCCCGAGGAGAGCGCCGCGCTCGAAGAATTCGTCAAGACCGGGGGCTTCGGCGTGATCACCCTGATCGGCTACAACTTCGACAACGGCAACCCGGGCCCCGAGCGCGACCGGGCCAACACCGTGCTCGCCCCGTTCGGGCTGGCCTATCAAGGCGGCTATATCCACGCGGGTGGCGGCGCCAACGTGACGCCGACCTTCGATCAAAACCACGAGGTCTCCATGGGGATCACCGACGTCAACTTCGCCGGCGGGATCGAGCCGGTCGACAACGAAAACCAGGGGATGACGAGCGTGTTTGCGACCGTTCCCCAGGGTGACGCCGGGCTCGCGCACGAGACCGACATGGGCGGCCGGGTGATCGTGTGGGGCGACGAGTGGCTGACCTTCGACAGCGACTGGCAGGGCTACGCCGACGTTCAGAGCTTCTGGGCGCAGATGCTCAGCTGGGTGAAGCCGCAAGACTTCTGCGCGTCGCCCCAGTAGCGCTGTAGTAGCGCTGTAGTAGCGCCGCCACGGCTCAGCCGGTCAGCTTGGTCCAGAGATCCTCGACGCGAGGATCGAGGTCGCGGCGCGGGTCTCGGACGACAATATAGCGCCGCGATCCCAACCCGCTGAACGCAACCAGCGTGACCCCACGCGGCGCCCGGCAAAAATCGTTGACGATCGCCACGCCAATGCCCAGCGCGACCAGCTGAAGGGTCAGCGGCCACCCGGCGATCTCCACGGCGATCTCCACATCGTCGGGCAGGTGTTGGTCGAGCGCGACCCGATGCGGACGCCCAGCTGGCGGGACGATCAGCTGACGCCCAGCGAGGTCCGACCACGAGGCGCCCGGGCGCTCGGCCAGCGGATCGCTGGTCGGCACCGCCAGCGCAAACCCAACCTCGGCTACGAGCTCGTGCTCGAGCGCGGATGGTGGTGGGTCGAGCGACAGCACGCCCACGTGCGCGAGGCCGGCGGCCACGTCCCGGGACGTGCCCTCGGCGTCGCGCACGAGCACGCGCAGCGGATGTCGGCGAGCGAAGCGGCGCAGCGCAGGACCCAACAGATACAAAAGCGCCCCCTCTCCCGCGCACAGCGTGATCGGAGCGCGGAGCTGCTCGTCGCGCATCTGCTCGGTGAAGTCGCCGAGCCGGGCCCGGATCTCACGAGCAAAGCGAGCGGTCCGCAGGCCGGCCTCGGTCAGCACCAACCCCCGGCCGTCCCTGCGGTACAGCGGCGCGCCAACAGCCTCGCCCAACCGGCGCAGGCGCGTGTGCAGGGCCGGCTGGGACAGGTGCAGGGCCCGCGCGGCGTGGGTGAGGTTGAGGTGCTCGGCGAACACGGCGAAGGCCTCGAGCTGTTCAAAGTCTGGAGCGTTGGACATGAGCTATCCAAGCTTTGGATACCATATCCGAACACTGGAATTGCCGGCCATCTCGACCCGCCCCATCTTGGCGGCATGCAAGTTACAATGAACAGCACCAAGGCGATGGACCGCGTACTCGTCAAGAAGAGCAAGAAGCTGTCGCGGCTGCTGCGACACAGCGCGAGCGAGGCCGGGCTCGAGATCGACGAGGCCGGCTGGGTCGATGTGGCCGAGGTCCTGCGCTCCGTCAACATGAGCCGCGCCGATCTGGAGATGGTCGTCCGCGAGAACAACAAGCGCCGGCTGCAGCTCGAGGGCGACCGCGTGCGGGCATGCCAGGGCCACTCGCTCGACAACTGGGCGGTCACGCGCGAGGGCCTCGAGGGCTCGTGGGCCGCGTACGCGAGCGAGGCCTCGGTCTGGCACGGGACCAGCGTCGACGCCGTACCAAGCATCGCCCGCGAAGGGATCCTCGCCGTCGCGCGCACGCACGTGCACCTGGCCCCTGCGATGTCCAGCAAGGTCGGCAAGCGAGCGTCGGTTCACGTGATGCTGGAGATCAGCCCGGCGCGAGTTCGGGCGGCGGGTGTGGGCTTGTACGTGGCGCCCAATGGGGTCGTGCTCGCCCGCGAGATCCCGGCGGACTGTGTGATCGCGCTGCACCCCATGACCGCCCGCGCCCGCGAGCGCGCGGCGGACCTCACCAAGCTGTTCAGCGCGTGCGAGTAATCGGGCTCGAGCTGAACAATCAGGTCAGACCGCGGCCCCGCGCGCTCGCGGGACGTCGAAGTCCACCGACACACGCAGCTGCAGCCCCCAACCCGGCTCGTCAGCAAAGTAGCGCAGCAGGCTGTTGTACTCGCGGTAGCGCTGGTTCAAGAGGTTGGTGCCGACCACGCTCACGTGCACCAGCTGCTGCGCGGCGGCGAATTCGACCCCGGCCCCGGCCCCCAACAAGACATACGCGGGCGGGGCCGGGGCGAAGTCCAGCTCGGGGTCAACCCGGGTCTGGCGGGCGACGACGGTGCCGTTGAGCTCGAGGTAGCCGCGCGACGAGACCTTCGTGTCAGGCCAAAAGTAGCGGCCCGCGAGCGCGTAGCGATCAGCCGGCACGAACGCGAGGTAGCTGCGGCTGTCGAGGTCCAGCGCGCGGACCCAGGCGGCGCTGCCCGACAGACCAAAGGGCAGGCGCGGCGCGGTGAGATCGAAGCGAACCTCACCGCCACCGAACAGCGCGTCGGTCGGGACGAACGCGAACACCGGGAACGGGCCGCGGGTCGTGCAGGTCAGCGGCGCGCACTGGCCCGTCTGCGGCTGCGGGACAAAGTAGATGTAGTCGTCGATGTAGGTCGCGTAGGCGGCCGCCTCGACGAACAGCCAGTCGCCGTCGTACTGCAAGCTCGTCTCGCCGCCCCAGCTGCGCTCGACGCCGATCTTGGCGTCGCCAAACCCGAGGATCGGGAACGAGGGCGCCGCGCCGTTCATGAATTGCTCGTCGATCGCGGGGATCCGGGCCGAGGAGTCGAGCTGGGTCCGCCAGCTGAATTCGGGCACGCGGCGGATCGGTCGGCCGAGCACGCCCAGCGAGAGCGAGGGCGTGTGAAACTGATGGGTGCAGCGACCACCATCGCCGGCGCTCGCTCGATCGCAGCGGCTGGGATCGAGGCGACCGCCCGCGTCTTGGCCCAGGTAGTCGCGCTCTGAGAGCAGGGCGAGCCGGTGCAGGCCGTCATAGCGCGCGCCGATCTCGAGCTCGACGCGCTCGTGGACGAAGCGCTCGACGTCGTAGATGCCCCAGCTCCACTGGCGATAGTCGGGGATCAGGCTGGACGCGCTCTCGAACTCGTTGCGCTGCTGGCTGGCGCTGGCCCCGAGGGTGCCGACGAGCGCCCACGTGCCCATGTGCACGGCCGAGTGCTCGAAGCGAAGGTCGGCGCTGTGGGTCGCCAGCCCAAACCGAAGCTGGGGGCCCTGGATGTCGCCGCGGACGATGTCGAATTCCTGCCGATCATCGAACTGGAACGCGTAGGTGACATGCAGCTCGCCAGCCTGGGCCAGCATCACGCGCGCGTGCGCGAACGCGACGTGGTGCCAGATCTCCTGCCTGGGCCGGTCGAGCGTGAAGTCGGCCGTGTACAGATCGAGGTTGACCGGCCCGCGCCGATCGATCGAGAGCTGAAATTCGTCGGGGCTAGAGACCCGCAGGCAGGTGCAGATGCCCAGCCGCGAGCGCATCAGGTGGTAGCCGACCTCGACGTCGGCGAGCTCGCTGGCGTAGCCCAGGCGGGTGCCCGCGTTCCAGGTCGAGGCCCCGGTGTTGTCGAGCGCGTAGGTCGGGGTCATGGCCGCGCGGTGACGCGCGAGGTTGCCCTCGACCCGCATCGCGAAGCCGCGGCCGCGGGCGGGCGCCCAGTCGATGCGGGCCGCCCCGCCGCCGCCCAGCGGGTTCGAGAAGCCGACGCTGCTGACCTCGCCGCTGAGACCCGGGCGGCGCGGCAGCGGCAGGCCCTCGAGCAGGACCACGCCGCCGACGGCGTCGGGTCCGAACCGGATCGTGCCTGCGCCCTTGATCACGGTGATACGTCCGGCCGCGTAGGGATCGACCTCCGGGGCGTGATCGAGGCCCCACTCCTGACCCTCGTGGCGAACCCCGTCGACGACGATCGCGTTGCGCCGCCCGAATTGCCCGCGAATGATCGGCTTGCCCATCCCGCCCGCGGGCCCGCGCAGGGTCGTGACGCCGGACATGTTCGACAGCGTGTCGGCCAGGCCTTGGCCGCGGGCGCGGGCGAGCTCGGCCCCGGCGAGCGACTCGCTGGCCGCCACGTTGGTCGGGCTCTCGTCGTGGATCACGATGACGTGGGCGCTGTGGTGATCGTGGAGGCCCTCGAGCTCGATGATCGTTGGCTCGACGTCCGCCTGCCTCTGCGGAACCTCGACCGCGACCTCGAGGGCCAGCGAGGCGTGCTCGGCCTTCGACACCCGCACGCGCATGGTCCCGGGGCACAGACCCGTGACCTCGACCCGACCGTCGCGCTCGCTCCGGACGAAGCTGGGCGACTTGCCGCCCGCGGGCTGCAGCACCAGCTGGGCACCGGGGATCCCTTCGTCGGTGTCGGCGTCGAGGACGACGGCCTCCCACGTGAGGGTGCACGCTGCCCGTGGCGACGAATCGTTCACGGGCGGCGCCAGCACCAAGGTCGCGAGTAACAGCGGCGGGATCACTGGATGGTCAACTCGAAGCTGACATCGACGTCCACGTCGCCGGGCAGGGCCTCGCCAGCGGCGAGCGACTCGGGCAGCCCGGCGGTCTTCTGCGGGGTGCCGTTGAGCTCGGGCAGGTGGCGGAGCACGACCCGCAGACCGGCGGTTCCCGCCTTGGTCGCTTCGATCGTGCTGACGATCCCCAGCGGGAGGTCGTCGCCGATCGCATTGGCGCCATAGTCTGACTCGAGGTCCGCGTAGGCGTGGCTGACCAGCGCCGTCGAGACAGACGACGGGGAGGCCGGACCGGCGACGCCGTCGCCGAGCACGAACACGAAGTGGTCCTCGGCTTCGTCCTCGACCTCCTCGGTGATGTCGACCGCTGGATCAGCGAGATCGTTGAGGAACGCGACGCGGAGCGAGTACGTCTCGCCCAGCGCGAGCACGATCGGCTCGGCGCTGCCGGAGACGCCGCCGTCGCCGTCGGGATCGGAGAACGCGAACACCCGCGGATCGCCGCCCGCGATCGGCGTGAAGGTCAGCTCGACTCGAGAGATGATCTCGGTGTCGTGATCGTCGTGGCCTGGCTCGGTCGGTCCGCAGCCTAGGGCCAGGACGCAGGGCACGAACAGCGCGATCGTCTGGTTTCGCATCCGCGGGACCATAACAGTCCGACCCCGCGGGCACGCCACCAGCGGAGAAACGCCAGGAGCGTCGCCTGGTTCGCGGCTCGCCGACCACGGTCGCCGCGTCCGCCGCCAGCTAGCCGCCATCCCGAACGTCCCGACGTGGGGCAAACAAAACCGTTGCCAAGCCGTGACACAAGGCCGCTACTGTCCCGAGATGACTATAAATCTTCGCGCCATGACGGTGTGCTCGAGCCTCTCGGTTCTGTTCGCTTGCGGTGGTGACGACGCAATGTTCAGCGCTGGGCTGACGACGCATGAGGCGACCGGGGACGGCGACGGCGACGACGACGGCGACGGCGACGGCGACGGCGACGGCGACGGCGACGGCGATACCAATCCCGGAGACGGGGATGGCGATGGCGATGGCGATGGCGACGGCGATGGCGACGGCGATCCCGAGCTCCCATGCGAGACCGACACCGACTGCGAAGGCTCGCCCAAGGGTGGGCTGTGCGACGTCGACACCGGGGGGTGCATCGCCTGCATGCCAGGCACGGTCGAGCCTTGCTACACGGGCGCCGAGGGGACCGAGAACGTCAGCCACTGCGTCGGTGGGCAACAGACCTGCGCAGCGGATGGCTCGAAGTTTGGCGCGTGTATGGGCGAGAGCACGCCGGTCACCGAGATCTGCGGCAACGACATCGACGACGACTGCAACGGCGTCACCGACGACAACCTGGACAACGACAACGACGGGTGGGGCGCGTGCGCGGGTGATTGCTGCGACATCGTCAGCGGCGACTGCTCCTCGCCCGAGCTCGTCAACCCCGGCGCGTACGAGTTCGAGGGCAACCTGGTCGACGACGACTGCGACGGCGTGGTCGACGAGCCGGCGATCGCGTGTGACGCCAACTTGAACGAGAATTCGGTCAACCCCGATCACTTCGCCATGGCGATGGAGCTGTGCCAGTTCACCAGCCTCAACCCGGCGCCCGAGGACCGGGTCTGGGGGGTGATCGAGGCCGAGATCAAGCTGCCGAACGGGGCCCCGCTCACGCACTGGGAGCAGGTCGGGATCCCGACCAACTACGGGCCCAACCAGCCCCCGGCCAACGACGCGATGGTCGTGCTGTCGTCGGGCTGGGCGTCGGACACGGCCGCGAGCGCCGAGTGGGGCAAGGGTTGGAACGTGGTCCAGACCGCGCCGCCGTCGTGGACCATGCACCACGGCGGGTTCTTGCCCAAGAACCCGGGCTGCGGGCAGAACGGCAACACGATCCGCGATCCCGCCATGCTCGAGCTCACGATCCGCGCGCCGACCAACGCGCTGTCGTTCAGCGTCAATATCGACTTCTTCAACGCCGAGTATCCGGAGTGGGTGTGCGGCAATTACCAGGACATGTTCGTGGCGCTGATCGACAGCGCGAGCATGGACAATCCCGTCGACGGCAACATCGCCATCTACGATGACGGGATGGGCGGCCAATTTCCGCTGGGCGTCAACCTGGCTCGGGACAGCGGGCTGTTTCGCCAGTGCGCGCCAGGCTCGACCTTTGGCTGTCAAGGCAGCGGTGGCAACCAGCCCGCGCCCGCCTGCGCCAGCGTCGTGCAGCTGCTGGGGACGCCGTATGGTGCGAACGATCCCGGGTGCGGGGGTGGGCACACCTACTCGGGTGGCGCGACCGGCTGGCTGACGATGAGCGGCAACGTGATCCCCGGCGAGGTGTTCACGATCAAGCTGTTCGTGTTCGACGCGGGCGAGGGCGGCTCGGGGCTCGCGGACGCGCTCGTCCTGATCGACAATTGGCGGTGGCAGCTGGAGCCCTCGGCGCCCGGCGTCGAGCCGCAGTAAAGCTAGCCCAGCAGCGCTCGCATACAGTGACGCAGCGCGTCGCGGAGGTTCCGGTGGGTCCCCACGCTGCCAAGCTCGACGCCCAGCCCGACCATCGTCTGCGCGACGTACGGGCTGACGCCGGTGACCAGGCCCTCGACGCCGAGCAGCCTGAGGCTGGCGAGCAAGCGCAGGATGTGGCTGGCGATCGAGGTGTCGAGCGCCTCGACGCCAGTGAGATCCAAGATCACGTACGCGGCACCCGAGCGGCTGACCTCCGCGAGCAGCCGCTCGATCAGCTTGTTGGTCTGCTCATCGTCCAACACCCCGATCAACGGCACCGTCAAGACCTTGTCCCAGACCTCGATCAGCGGGGCGGACAAGGCCTGGATCGCGCGCCGCTGCTCCTGGATCGTCTGCAGCTGGTGCTCGAGCTCGGCCTGCGACTTGACCGTGGCGGTGATGTCGAGCGTCAGCCCTGCGCAGTACTCTGTCACGCCCGCCTCGTTCTTCAGGGGGATGTTCCAGGTCTCCCAGTTCACGCCATGGACCTCGGACTTGTAGTGCGAGGCGGTCCCGTAAAGCGCCTCCTGGATCGGCGCGGTCGCGGCGGGCGGATAGATGTCGAACACGTTCATGCCGAGGAACTGCCCAGGTGTGAGCCCGGCGGTTGCGAGCGCCTTGCCCTCGTGAAACACGAATTTTCCGGTGGGATCGACCGCCCAGAGCACGATGTCGAGCGTGTCCATGACCGTGCGCAGCAGCGTCTGTCGGATCTCGAGCTCGGCAGACCCTGCGCCCGTCGCTGCGACCGGCTCGAGCGTGCCATGGATTGAGCCCGTCGAGGATCGGCGAGCCTCGCACCGCACCTTGGTCGTTCCGCCTGCTTGGTCGGGTACACCGAACACACAGGTCACAGCCTCGTCGGTCTCGGCGAGCGCGCCAAGGAATGCTTCGACGGTCTCACGCTCGCCGTCCGCGGCCAGCGACGCGAGCGTGGCGGCTTCTGAAAGTCGTGACTCGAACCGGCGAGCGAGCGAGCGACTGCAGCGATCGATGACCCCGTCGGCGCTGGCGATGAACAGCAACCCGGGGCAGTGCTCGAAGTACTCGCTCAGCGCGTCGGCGGTCATGCAGCAATGGTACCCACTCGCGCTCGCGAATTCTGATCGTCCCTCATCGGTGACTGATCAGTCTGACGCTCTGCGGCGTCAACGCATACTCGAGAGGATCGCCTCGGCCAGCTTGGCCCCCACCCCTTTGACCTCGCACAGCTGCTCGACCGAGGCGGCCTTGATCGCCTTGACGCTGCCAAAGTGCTTGATCAACGCCCGCTTGGTCGCTGGCCCGATCCCAGGGATCCCGTCCAACACCGACACCAGCGAGCTCTTGCCCCGGCGCTTGCGGTGATGGGCGATGGCGAACCGGTGAGCCTCATCGCGCAGCCGGGTCATCAGGTAAAGCTCGGACGAGCCGTGCGGCAGGGCGATGGCATCGCGGGCCCCGGGCACGAACACCCGCTCCGGCCGAACCTCGCCCGGGTCTTCCGAGTCGTCGGCGGTCTGCACCACATAGTCCGCGAGCGCCTTGCCCGGGGTCGCGTCAGGATCGGCGCCCAGGTCCGCGGCGGCCCCCTCGCGCAGACGCTCGAGTCCCTGCTTGGTCGCGCGCACGGCAAACCGCCGCTCCTTCGCCAGCGACACCAGGTCCACGCCCTCGTCGCCCAGCGCGATGCCCAGATCCTGCATCGTCGCGATCACCCGGTTGAGCTGGCCCTTGCCGCCGTCGATCACCATCAAGTCGGGCAGCGCCCAATCGTCGTGCTCGAGCGCGCGTCGGAGCCTGCGCTCGAGCACCTCCTGCATCGAGGCGAAGTCGTCGTTTTGCCGCTGGCCCTGGCTGAGCTCGCCGCCGCTGCCCTTGATCTTGAACTGTCGATAGCTGGCCTTGTCGGGCTCACCGTCGACGAACACGACCATCGACGCGACCGGGTCGCTGCCCTGAATGTGGCTGACGTCGTAGCACTCCATGCGCCGCGGCAGCCGGCTCAGGCGCAGGCGCTTGCGCAGGGCCGTGAGCGCGGCCTCGCCGTCGTCGCGCTTGCTCCGGCGCGTCGCAAAGTTGCTGGCGGCGTTGCGCTCGGCCAGGAGCACGAGCTTCTTGCGATCGCCCCGCGCGGGGACCTTGACCGGCACCTTCTTGCCGCGTCGCTCGCTGAGCCACTCGGCGAGCGGCTCGGCGTCGTCCTCGGCCAGCGCGAGCGGCAGCAGCAGCTCGTCGGGCACGATCGGCGCCTCGTCGTAGTAGGCGCTCAGGAAGCTCGACAAGACCTCGGCGTCGGGCAGCTCCATGCCCTTCTCGGAGTAGCGCTGGGTGCCCATCAGCTTGCCCTGGCGCACGTGCATGACCACGAACTCGACGTTGCCGCCCTCGCGGTAGACCCCGACGACGTCCTGATCCAGCTCGCCAGTGCCGACGACGTCCTGGCGCTGCAGCGTGGTCTCGATCGCGCGCAGCTGATCACGCGCGCGGGCGGCCTTCTCGAAGTCCAGCGCATCGGCGGCGGTCTGCATGCGCTGCTCGAGCCCGCTGACCAGCTCGCTGTGGCGCCCGGCCAGAAACAAGCCGACGTCGCGGACCTGATCGGCGTACAGCTGGGCGTCGACCTCGTACACGCAGGGCGCCGGGCAGCGATCGATCTGGTACTGCAAGCAGGGCCGCTTGCGGTGGTCCAGCACGAAGTCCGAGCAGGTCCGCAGCTTGAAGTGGCGGTTGACCACGCGCAGCGTGTGGCGGGCCGAGCTGGCCGAGTGATAGGGCCCATAGTACTGCGCCCCGTCCTGCGCGATGTTGCGGACGACCTCGAGCTTGGGCCAGGCCGCGCGGGTGTCGAGCCGCAGGACCAGGTATTGCTTGTCGTCGCGCAGCTTGACGTTGAAGCGCGGTTGATGCCGCTTGATCAGGTTGTTCTCGAGCAGCATCGCCTCCTTGTCGTTGGAGGTGACGACCGACTCGATGTCGCCGAGCAGCTTGGACAAGGCCGGCACGAACAGGCGGTTGTCGTGGCCGTTGAAGTACTGGCGCACGCGCGCGCGCAGCCGCCGAGCCTTGCCGACGTAGACGATGCGACCCTTGCGATCGCGCATCACGTACACGCCCGGCTCGTTGGGCAGCAGCTCGACGAGCTCGAGCAGCTGCTCGCGGTTGCGGGCGCGCGGCTTCCAGTCGGCCGGGATCCCCTCGTCCGGCTCGGCGGTGGGCACTCGACGGGACCGAGCTTTAGCCATGGGGATGCGTGCTCCGGGCTCAGCCAGGATCGGGCACGGCCGGCGGCGTCGGGACCGGCCCGCCCTCGGGGACGGGGGGCGCGGCCTCGGGCGCGTCGGGCTGATCCTCGGGGAGCGGCGGCGCGGCCTCGGGGGCCGGTGGCGGCGCGACCTCGGCAGCGGGGGGCGCAGCCTCGGGGGCCTCGGGCTGCGCGGCTTCGGGCTCCGCGTCGGCCTTCTCGAGCTTGATCGCCTCGGCCTCGAAGTCGGTCGCGGCCTGCTCCCACACCCGGGTGGTCTCGGGCCGCACGTCGTTGACGGTCGCCCACCCGATCAGGGCGAGCAGGGCGATCATGCCACCCATGTGGATCCGCTCTTCTAGCAGCTTGTTGGGCGGGCGTCGGGCGACGAGCTCGTAGAACAAGAAGATCAACCGGCCGCCATCCAAGGCCGGCAGCGGCAGCAGGTTGAACATGCCGAGCACCGTGGAGATCAGCGCGCTGAACATGATCAAGTCGACGGCGCCACGGTCCGCGCTGCCCTTGATCGCCTTGGCGATCGCCACCGGACCGCCGACCTTGGCCTCGGCCTTGCCGGAGATCAGCGACCACAGCCCCTTCAGCTGGCGGGCGGTCTGGGTGAACGGCCACTCGACCCCCAGCACCACCGCCTTGCCCGGGTTCATGGGCACGTAGCTGCCGATCTCGGCCAGATCGGCCTGCATCGCGGGGGCCTCGGAGTTGAGCGCGATCGGGAAGCTCAGCTCCTCGCCCTCGCGCTCGACCGTCACGTCGACGGTCTCGCCGAGCCGCGCGAGCGTGAGCTCGATGACCTGGGCCCGGGCGTCGGGGCCCCGCACGTCGACCCCGTCGACCGCGAGGATCTCGTCACCGACCTCGAGCCCCGCCGCCGCCGCGGGGCTGCCCACGCGGAAGTCCGAGACCTGCACACCGATCGGCTCCTTGAGCCCGACCGACGCAAACACGGCGATGACCAGCAGCATCGCGGCGAGGTAGTTCGCGATCGGCCCGCCAGCGATCGCCAGCAGCCGGGCCCACAGCGGGCTGTCGCGGAAGTTGCGGTAGCCGGAAGGTGGCGGCGGGAGGTTGCCCTCTTCGTCGAGCGCGTACTCCTCCGGCTCCATGCCCACGATGTGGACGTAGGCGCCGAACGGGATCGCGCTGATGACGAACTCCGTGCCCTTCCAGGTGAACAGCTTGAGGATCACGGGCCCGATGCCGATCACCGAGAAGCGATCGACGTGCATCCCCCCGAGCTTGGCGCACGCGAAGTGCCCGAACTCGTGAATGATGATGAGGACCGAGAGCGCGAGGATGGCCAGGACCCAAGTCACGGTGATGTATATACCCCCACAGCCGCCGCGCACTTCGGCACGGGCTCCGCGTCATCCCAACCAGTTGATGTGGCAAGTGAGCGAGGGCACGGGGACCGCCCGACCCTGCTCGCGCTAGCGACGATCGAACTGACCGAGGCCGAACCCAGCGAGGCGCCCCCGAACGAACAGCCGGGCCCGATTGCGCAGGGCCTGGTCGCGCGGGGGGCTCCACGCGGGGCGCTGCCCGTGGGAGTCGAGCAGGCGCTCGACCTCGCGCTGGGCGCTGACGAGACCGCCGCCCATCCAACCGAGCGCGGCCTGGCCGACGCCACGCCGGAGCGCCAGGACTTCACCTGGAATCACGGCCGCTTGATCGCCGCAGAACACCTGTCGCGTCGCCCACAGCCCATGCGCGAGATCAAAGGGCGCGTCGACGATCAGCCACACGCGACCGCGGGCCAGGCGAGCGGCCCGCATCACCGCGGTGCCGGGCTCGAGCGCCTGGAAGCTGCGCAGCTGCGAGTGCCGACCGTGGAGGATGCTGAGCACGCTCAGGGTGTTGTCCCGCGACGACTCGTCGAGCGCGAGCACCTCGTAGCTCAGGTTGGGATCTGCACGACGCTCCGCGCCCGCAGCGATCCAAGCTTCCTCACGTGCATGCTCGGGCGCCTCGTGCCACTCGCCAGCGGCGTGCTCGCGCCTGAGCGCCTCGGCGACCTCGACGGCGGCCTTGGCCATGACCGGCAGGCGCGTCTCATCGTCGCGTAGGCACAGGGCGATGCTCAGATCCAGCGACATCGTCGCAACACGAGTCCTTCGGTGGAAGTCCTTCACCTTGACCCGCGGGCCCCAGCCGGTCAACCCGCAGCGGGTTTCGCGGGCGCCGCGAGAAAGTTCTGCAGATTGACTGCAAACCGACCGGAGCCGGGCCGACATGAGCAGGGCGCGGCGAATTTCACCAACGCGACTCGGGCCGTCGCCGCGCTTGCCAAGTCTCAACCCAGGCCCGACCATTCGCACCAGGAGCCTCCATGTCCGGCGTAAACAAGGTCATTCTCATCGGCAACCTCGGACGCGATCCAGAGCTTCGCTACACCCAGAGCGGAAGCCCTGTCGCCAGCCTCTCGGTCGCCACCACACGCAAGTGGCGCAACAAGCAGACCAACGAGATGGTCGAAGAGACCGAGTGGCATCGTGTCTCGGTGTTTGGCCAGTCGGCCGAGCACTGCAACAACTACCTGTCCAAGGGTCGCCAGGTCTACGTCGAGGGTCGCCTGCGCACGCGCAGCTACGACGACAAGGACGGCGTCAAGAAGTACTCGACCGAGATCATCGCCGACACCGTGCAGTTCCTCGGTGGTCGTGATGGCGCCGGTGGGGCCGGTGGCGGTGGTGGTGGTGGCCGCGGCGGTTACGACGACGGCGGTGGTGGAGGCGGCTACGGTGGTGGCAACCGTGGCGGCGGCGGGAACCGGGGTGGCGGCGGCGGCGGCAACTACGGCGGCGGCGGCGGCGGCAACTACGGTGGTGGTGGTGGCAGCGGCGGCGGTGGTAGCCCCGAGCCCTACGACCCCGGCAACTACGCCCCGTCTGGCCCCGAAGACGACGACATCCCGTTCTGATTGAGCCGGCGTTCCAGCCCGGTCCCGAAGGAGCACATGCAGTCGTTCGTGTTCCGTGACGCGATGGCCAGCGACGAAGACGCGATCTTCGAGCTCGCTGGCCATCTCGACACGCTCAACCTCCCGCCCGATCGCGGCTTCATTCAGGAGCTGATCGCTCGGTCGGAGAGGTCGTTCGCTGGCGGCAACGATCCGGAGCTGTTCGACCCCGAGCGCCGGTTCTTGTTCGTGCTCGAGAGCCCGACCGGCGAGGTCGTGGGCACGTCCATGATCCACGCCCAGCACGGGACCCGCGGCGAGCCCCACGTGTTCTTTCGCGTGGTCCAAGAAGAGCGCTACGCCGAGCTCAGCCTCGGCTCCGAGCGCCGTGAGGTCCACATGACCCACGAGATGCTGCACCTCGGGCGCACGTATCAGGGGCCCACGGAGATCGGCGGCCTGGTCCTGCACCCGGATCTTCGCAAGCACCCGCGCAAGCTCGGGCGACTGCTCTCGCTCGGGCGGTTCTTGTACATCGCCGCGCTCCGCCACCGGTTCCGCGACCGCGTGCTCGCCGAGCTGCTCCCGCCGCTCGAGCGTGGGCCGCACGGGCGCACGCACTCGCGCCTGTGGGACGCGCTCGGCAGCCGGTTCACCAACCTCACCTACGCCGAGGCCGATCGGCTCAGCGCCCACGACAAAGAATTCATCTGGCGGCTGTTCCCGGTCTCGCCCGTGCACGTCAGCTTGCTCCCGCCCGAGGTCCGCAACTTCATCGGCGAGGTCGGGCCGGAGACTGTGGGCGCGCTGCGGCTGCTGCAGAGCATTGGCTTCACCGACTCGGGCAAGGTCGATCCCTTCGACGGCGGGCCCCACTGGGAGGCCGCGACCGACGAGATCAGCCTGGTCCGCGACGCGCAGTGGTGTCGCGCGCGAGCGGGCGCCGTCGACGAGGCCGGCGTCCCAGGGATCGTCGCGCGGGTTCGCCAGGCTCACGAGTCGCCGGAGCTCCCGTGGTTTCGCGCGGTCTGGACCCACGTGCGTGATCGGGTGCCCGACGAGCTCGTGACCCACGTCGACGACAAGCAGGACTTTGCGGTCGACTGGGGTCAGGATCGGGCCGGCGACTGGGCCGTGCCCGCGCCCGGTGAGTCGGTCCACGCGGATCCAGGCCGCGAGATCACGATGCCGGCCGAAGATCTGGCGGCGCTGCAGCTGCCCGCGGGCAACGAGCAGGTGTTGGTGGCGCTGCGGCCCCAGCTGCGCGTGGCCAACCCCGATCCTGCCGCCCGCTGAGCCCACCCGGGTACTTCGGGCACTTGGGCTCCAGTGAAAAAGGGAGGCTCGCTCGAGCCTCCCCCTTCCAGGTTCAAAGTCAGCTCGCCGGCGAGCTTACTTCTTCGCGTCCTGGTGCTTCTTGATCAGCTCTTCTTGGATCGACGAAGGCACCTTGTCGTAGTGGGCGAACTCCATGGTGTACTCGGACTTACCCTGGGTCGCGGAGCGCAGCTCGGTGGAGTAGTTGAACATCTCCGAGAGCGGCACGTGGGCGTCGATCACGGTGTTGCCCATGCTGGTCTCGGACCCGACGATGGTCCCACGACGGCGGATCAGGGTGGTCTGCATGCCGCCCTGGAACTCCTCCGGACCCTCGACCTGGACCTTCATGATCGGCTCCATGATGACCGGCTTGGCGGCCCGCATGGCCTCGCGGAAGGCCGCGCGCGCGGCGATCTGGAACGCCATGTCGCTCGAGTCGACGGCGTGAGACTGACCGTCGTTGACCTCCATCTCGATCCCGGTGACCGGGGCGTCGATCAGCACGCCCTTGGTCATCGAGTCCTTGAAGCCCTTGTCACACGAGGGCACGTACTCACGCGGGATCGAGCCGCCGGTGACCTTGTCGACGAACCGGTAGTGGGGATCGCCCTCGGTCTCGATGTCGATCGGCCGCATCATGCCGGCCAGGCGCGCGTACTGACCCGAGCCACCCGTCTGCTTCTTGTGGGTGTAGTTGTAGGCGGTCTCGCGGGTGATGGTCTCGCGGTAGGCGACCTGCGGCTCGCCGACCACGGTGTCGACCTTGTACTCGCGCCGCATCCGCTCGATGTAGACCTCGAGGTGCAGCTCGCCCATGCCCGAGATGATCGTCTCGCCGGACTCCTCGTCGCGGTGGACCTTGAAGGTTGGATCTTCCTTCGAGAACCGGTTGAGCGCCTTCGAGAAGTTGGCGTGGCCGCCCTTGTCCTTGGGCTCGATCGCGTAGCTGATCACGGCGTCGGGCACGTGCATCGACTGCATCGAGTAGCGCACGTTGCCGTCGGTGAAGGTGTCACCCGAGGAGCAGTCGATGCCGAACAGCGCGACGATGTCGCCGGCGTAGGCCTCCTCGATGTCCTCCATCTTGTCCGAGTGCATCCGGACCAGGCGACCAAGCTTGTGCTTCTTGTTGGTCTTCTGGTTGTAGATGAACTCGCCCTTCTTGAGCGTGCCCTGATAGATCCGGGTGTAGGTCAGCTGACCGTACTTGCCGTCCTCGAGCTTGAACGCGAGCGCGACCAACGGCAGGTCGGGGTCGCTCTTGAGCATGACCTTCTCCTCGTCGTTGCCGAGGTCGAAGGCCTGGTTGTCGATCTCGTAGGGCGCCGGGAGGTACGACATCACGGCGTCGAGCAGGACCTGGACGCCCTTGTTCTTGTAGGCCGAGCCACAGAACACGGGGGTCAGACCAAGCGCGATCGTGGCCTTGCGGATCACGGGCTCCATCTCCTCGGCGGAGACTTCCTCCTCGGACAGGAATTTTTCCATGATCGCGTCGTCGAAGTCGCCGAGCGCCTCGACGAGCTTGAGGCGATACTCCTCCACGCCCTCGACCAGCTCGGGCGGGCACTCTTCGATGCGGATGTTCTCGCCGTTCTCGCCGTCGAAGTAGTAGGCCTTGCGCGTGCGCAGGTCGACGACGCCCTCGTGCTGATCCTCGGCGCCGATCGGATAGGTCACGAGCACCGCGTTGTGGTGCAGCTTCTCGCGCAGCTGCTTGGTCACCTTGAACGCGTTGGCGCCAGAGCGATCCATCTTGTTGATGAACGCGAGGCGCGGCACGTTGTAGCGGCGCATCTGCCGATCGACGGTGATCGACTGCGACTGCACGCCGGACACCGAGCACAGCACCAGGATCGCGCCGTCGAGCACGCTGAGCGCTCGCTCGACCTCGACGGTGAAGTCGACGTGTCCGGGCGTGTCGATGATGTTGACGTCGAACTCTTTCCACTTCACCGCGGTCGCGGCCGACTGGATGGTGATCCCGCGCTCTCGCTCGAGCTCCATCGAGTCCATCGTCGCGCCGACGCCGGACTTGCCTTTGACCTCTTCGATCTTGTGAATGCGGCCCGTGTAAAACAGGATCCGCTCGGTGAGCGTCGTCTTGCCCGAGTCGATGTGGGCGGAGATTCCGATATTGCGAACTTTGTCGAGGTCCATGGCTCTGGCTGGGCTGAAGTACAGAAACCGCGGGTTGGCGCCTGTTGGCAGGCTGCCCCGCGGGCGCGCGGAGGATGCCATACGGTCGGCGAACCGACAGGTGTGTGGCGCCGCTGCGGCGTGACGGTCCACACTCTGGCGGGACCGCGCGGGCGCGTGGCGGCTGATGAGCGCTCCTTAGCGTGATCTCGGAGTTCGCAGTGAGCAAGAGCCCAGTTCTCTGCGCGGCGATCGACACGCGAAGCCAGGCGCGGGACCGCGGCACGCGCAACCGGCGCGAGCACGCGGCGAGAGATCTCAGCCGCCACCAGCGCCACGGCCAAGCGTCGCGCCGCACGCTGTAGTATCTCGCCCCGATCGGCGGCCCTCGAGCCGCCCCGAGGCGAGCATGACCAAGCACGACGACGCGCTCACCGAGCCGCGAGACAACTTCATCATCGACGCCGTGGCCGAGGATCTCGCGGCGGGCCGCTACACGCGGCCGGTCTGCACTCGCTTCCCGCCCGAGCCCAACGGCTACATGCACCTTGGTCACGCCAAGGGAGCGACGATCGCCTACGGCGTGGCGCAGCGGTTCGGCGGCCTGTTCAACCTGCGGATGGACGACACCAACCCCGCCGCCGAAGATCAGGTGTTCGTCGACGCGATGATCGAGGACGTCGCGTGGCTGCTCGGCTGCGACCTCGAGGGCCGGGTGTTCTACGCCTCGGACTACTTCGATCAGCTCTACCAGTACGCGCTGCAGCTGATCGACAAAGACCTCGCCTACGTCGAGGAGCTCACGCTCGAGCAGATCCGCGAGTACCGGGGCAACTTCTTCAAGCCGGGCCGGCCCTCGCCGTGGCGAGATCGCCCGGTCGCCGACAGCCGCCGGCTGTTCGAAGAGATGAAGGCGGGCCAGCACGCGCCGGGCTCGCTGACGCTGCGGGCCAAGATCGATCCGGCCCACGGCAACATGAACATGCGGGATCCCGTGCTGTATCGGATCCTCGACCAGACCCACCACCGCGCCGGTCCGTGGCGGATCTACCCCATGTACGACTACGCGCACCCGCTCTCGGACGCGATCGAGGGGGTGACCCACTCGACCTGCGGCAAGGAGTTCGCGGATCACCGGCCGCTCTACGACTGGTGCCTGGCCAACGTCGACATCGTCGAGCCGCCGCGCCAGATCGAGTACGCCGAGATCGGCATCACCGGGGTCGTGCTGGCCAAGCGGCACCTGCGAAAGCTGGTCGAGTCGGGCGTGGTCGAGCGCTGGGATGACCCGCGCTTGCCGACCGTGCGCGGGCTCCGTCGCCGCGGGGTTCCGGCCGAGGCGATCGTGCGGTTCTGCGAAGAGCTGGGTGTCTCGGACGGCTCACCGGGCAGCGTCGACACGGCCCGGCTCGAGGCCACGCTGCGCGACTACCTCAACGCCGAGGTCCCGCGGGTGATGGGCATCCTCAACCCGCTGAAGGTCACGATCGAGAACATCCCCGAGGGTCAGGTCGAGCAGCTCGACGCCCCCTTCATGCCCGACAGCGACGCCCACGGCTCGCGGTCGCTGCCGTTCTCGCGCGAGATCTACATCGACCGCGACGACTTCATGAAGGACCCGCCCAAGAAGTACTACCGGCTCGCGCCGGGTCGTGAGGTCCGGCTGCGCTACGCGTACGTGCTCGCGTGCACCGAGGTCATCGAGGATCCCGAGACCGGCGAGGTGCTCGAGCTGCGCGGCACGATCGACCCGGACACCAAGGGCAAGAACCCCGCGGACGGGCGCAAGATCAAGGGCACGATCCACTGGATCGACGCAGGCGCGGCCGTGCCCGCCGAGGTCCGGCTCTACACCAACCTGTTCACCGACGCGCTCGAGGCGTTCGACGGCAGCCAGGCGATCCAGGACTACGTCGATCCAAGCTCGCTCGAGCTCGTGACCGGCGCGCTCGTCGAGCCCAGCCTGCGCGACGCCAAGGTCGGTCATCGCGTGCAGTTCGAGCGGGTCGGGTACTTCGCCGTCGATCCCGACAGCGAGTCGGCCGGGCACCTGGTGTTCAACCGCACCGCGACGCTGCGCGACAACAAGTTCAAGAAGATCTTCAAGGGCTGAGCGGCGCAGCCGGGAGCAGGCGAGAGCCGCGGCCGTGGTGCAGCAACCACAGCCGCGCGCTCGCCCGGGTCGCCGCGACATACAGCGCGCGCCGGGCCTCGGGAGTGTCGGGGTAGTTGCTCGCGCTCACGTCCGGCAGCACCACGTAGTCGAACTCGAGGCCCTTGATCTCGTCGACGCACGTCACGCTGATCCCGGGGCCAAATCGAAAGTCGCCGTCGACCACCAGCCGACAGCTCAGGGCCTTGGCGAGCAGCGTGTGCATGCGCCGAGCCGACGCCGCGAACCGGCACACCACCGCCACGCTGGCCGGTTGATCGTGGTGGCGCAGATCCACCAGCGCGCGGATCAGCAGGCTGACCAGCTCGAGCTCGTGGGCCGCGTGGGTGAACACCAGCGCGGGGTCGTCAGCTGCTGGGTCGGGGTCAACTGGACGCGGCTCGAACAGGGTGCGGGCGAACGCCTCGACCGCGGGTGGGCAGCGATAGCTCATCGCCAGGGTGATCTGCTCGGCGTCCTCGCCGACGCCCAGCTCGCTCAACATCTCGGGCCAGCTCGTGAACGCGATGGTCTCGTCGACCTGTTGGTGCTCGTCACCCGCGAGCGTGATCGAGCCCCCGTCAGCGCGCGCGCGGCCGATCACCGCCAGCTCGATCGGCGCGAACTCCTGGGCTTCGTCGACGACGATGTGGTCGTAGCGCGACAGCCCGGCCGCGGCCGTCACGTCGCCGCCCGTGCGCAGGCGCAGCAGCTCGAACAAGACCGCGAAGTCCTCGACATCGATTGTCTCGGCGTCCTGCATCGGGGTGCCCGCGTCGATCGACTGGCCGTCGATCGTGCGCAGGCGGTCGGCGTCGACGTGGGCAAGCTGGTGCTCGCTGGTCGGCGAGAACAACACCTTGGTGTGGTCGAGCACCGCGCGGAGCATGCGTGGCGTGATCGCGCCGCCGGCCAGCTCGGCGACCCGCTCGAGCAGCGCCCGGTCGCCAAAAAGGTGCAGCAATTGTTCGGCGGTGTTGATCGTCTCGTGGTCACGATAGCCCCGCTCGACCTCGCGCATCGCCGCGGTCCCGCGCACGATCTCGGGCAGGACCTCGCGGACCGCCGGGTGTCGCTTGACGCGGCTGACCGCGAGCGGGGCCGCCTGGCTGTCGCGCTCGGGCAGATCTGGGAACACCGCGCGGCCCTGCTCGGCGATCCACCTAAAAAAGGTACGGACCTCGGCGTCGTCAACGCCAAGTCGGTCGAGCAGCGAGACGACCAGGCGCCGCAAGCCGGGGGTCGGGACCAGGATCAGCGCCGCGAACGATCGACCGGCCGCCCGCGCCTGGCGGTGCAGGTGGGCGACGCGGTGCAGCGCGACCGTGGTCTTGCCGAACCCAGCCTCGCCAAGGATCAGCAGCGAGCGCTCGGGCCCGAGCTCGACCGCGCGGCGCTGGGTCGCGTCGAGCTCGACCTCGATGATCGAGCTTGGCGTCGTGCCCGAGCCTGGCTGGCCGGCGCGGGTCGGTCGTGGCGAGATCGGTGAGCGCTGGCGGGTCGGACCGACGACCCAGCCCGTCGACGCGCGGCGCAGGCACCGAACCCCATCGTCGACCTCGGTCACTCGCCCGTCCTCTGTTCGCAGCAACGCCCGAGCCAGCACCGTGCCCTCGACGCTGCGCTCGCTGTCGAGCTCGACCTCGTAGTCGTCGCCGACGTCATCGGCCAGGAACACCTCGGCGAGCGGCGCCTGCTCCCAGTCGAGCAGCGCAAATCCGCCAGTGACCAGGGACTGGGTCCCCAGGATCAGCTCGCGGGTCCGGCCGCTGGTCTGGACCCGCAGATAGCCTAGGCAACGGGCCGACGCTCGCTGCTCCCAGATCGCAGCACACAGCGCCTGGATTCGTTCACCACGATCGACCTCGACCTTTGCTGGCTTGCCGTTCATGACCGGCCCAATAGGCCGAAGCGCCCGCAGATTTGCAATCTATTGCTTTTCGCGGGACTGCGGTAGGATCCATCTCGTCGGACCTGATGCCTAGATGCCTAGATGGCTAGATGCGAGGCGCCGTCAGCTCTCGGCGCCGAGCGTGCTCACGATCTTCGTGCCGATCATCTCGCGGTAGCGAAACAACAGCCACGCGACGCCAGGGACCGTCAGCGCAGCCAAGAAGAACAGCGTGGCGATCGTCTTCACGCGAATCACAAACTCACCCGCGAGCTGGCTGAAGTCCATCCAGTGACCGCCGCCCTTGGCCTGCTCGTACATGTAGCGCAGCTCTTCGCTGGTCATCAGCCCATACCCGAAGCGCAGGCTCTCGAACACGATGAACAGCCCGCAGGCGGCGTAGAGCGGGCGCTCGGCGGCGAGCTTGATCGCGCTGCCCGACAGCGCCCGATAGATGAACACCGTGGCGATGACCAGCTCCGTGCCGTGGCCCATGAGCACCATCAGGTGGCGGTGCGCGGGGCTGATCGCCAGCAGCGTGAACGAGACCCCGACGATCGTCCACGCCCACCTCGCGCGGGGGTTGGCGCGGTGCTGCCAGCCCATCCACGCCAGCAGCCCGAGCGGCAGCAGCAACAGCGGCCACACCCGGGCCCCCTGCAGCGTGATGCCGCCGCCGTAGGTGAAGTCGAAGGTCGGGATCGCCGGGTATCCGAACAGCCACGCGGTCAGGGCGTGGCCCATCTCGTGGACCAGGATCGTCAAGTAGCCGAAGATGAAGCGCAGCTGCGGCAGCGCGCTGGCGACCAGCGCCAGACCGGCGCCGATACCCATCGACACCCAGCCCTGGCGCTCGACATGGGAGACCTCGGGCGTCTCGACGAAGATCATCCGGGGGAGTGTAGCCCCGAGTGGCCGGCTGGCCGGCGCCGCCGAGGCGTTTGTTGCCGCAAGTTTGCGCCGTCAGCTCGACCCGAGAAACGCCGATGCTCAGCTTCGCGCCGCGGCCCAGCGCGCGAGCACGCCGTCGACGCTAAATCCGAACTCCTCGGCGAGCCGCTCGGCCGGCGCCGACGCGCCGAAGTGGTCGATCCCGTGCACATGATCCGCCCAGCGCGACCACCCCAGCGTGGTCCCAGCCTCGATCGCCAGCCGCCGCTCACGACCGACCGCCGCCGGCAGCACCGACTCACGATAGCCAGCGTCCTGGGCCTCGAACCGCTCCCAGCAGGGCATCGACACCAGGCGGATCCGCTGGCCCTTCGCGCGCAGCTGGTCCACGCACGCCGACGCCAGCGACAGCTCCGAGCCCGTCGCCATGAAGATCCCATCGAGCGCGCCCGCACCCTCGGGATCCGACACGACATAGGCCCCCCGCGCGACCGCGTCGGCGTTGGTGGCTGCCAGCGTCGGCAGGTTCTGCCGGGTCAAGAGCAGCGCGGTCGGGCCGTCGGTCCGCTGCATCGCGCACTGCCACGCGCCAACGGTCTCGCGCGCGTCGCCCGGCCGCATCACGTGCAGGTTGGGGATCAAGCGCAGGCTCATGGTGTGCTCGATCGGCTGGTGGGTCGGCCCGTCCTCACCCAGGTAGAAGCTGTCGTGGGTGAACACGTGCACGATCGGCAGGCCCATCAGCGCCGACAGCCGCACGGCCCCGCGCATGAAGTCCGAGAACACCAAGAAGGTCGCGTCGAACACCCGCACGCCGCCGTGCAGCGCCATGCCGTTGCAGACCCCGGCCATGCCGTGCTCGCGCACGCCAAAGTGGAGCTTGCGGCTCTCGGGGTGCTGCTTGCTCTGTCCCGGCCCCGGCAGCTCCGTGCCGTTGGACCCGGCGAGGTCCGCCGAGCCGCCGAGGAACAGCGGGTAGGCCTCGTACAGCGCCGAGACCACCTTTTGACTGGCCTTGCGCGACGCGATCGAGCCCCCGACTTCAAACCCTGCGAGGACCTTGGCGAACACCTCGGTCGCGGCCGCGGGCAGCTCACCCGCGATCGCCTGATCCAGCGCGCGCCCGAGCTCGGGGTGCGCCTGTCGGTAAGCGCCGAGCCGCGCGTCCCAGTCGGCGCGGCTCTGCGTGTGCACCTGCTGTTGCTGCTCGAGCGCCGCGCTGACCTGACCCGGTACGTGGAAGGTCGGCTCGCTCGGCCAGCCGATCGCGGCCTTGGTCGCGGCGACCTCGTCGGCCCCGAGCGGCGCACCGTGGGCGCCCGAGGTCCCGGCCTTGTTTGGCGAGCCCTGAGCGATGACCGTGCGGCAGCAGATGATGCTGGGTTGATCGCCCGCCGCCCGCGCCGCCGCGATCGCCTTGCGCACCGCCGCGTGGTCATGCCCGTCGACCTTCTGGACGTGCCACCCGTACGCGACGAACCGGGCCGCGACGTCCTCCGTGAACGTGATGTCGGTGGCGCCGTCGATCGAGATCTGGTTGTCGTCGTAGAGATAGATCAGCTTGCCGAGCCCAAGGTGCCCAGCCAGGCTCGCCGCCTCGGACGCGATGCCCTCCATCAGGTCGCCATCGCTGACGATCCCGTAGGTCATGTGATCGATGATTGTGTGGCCTTCACGGTTGAAGTGGCTGGCCAGGAAGCGCTCGGTCAGCGCCATCCCGACCCCGGCCGCGAACCCCGAGCCCAGCGGCCCGGTCGTCACGTCGACGCCCGGCGTGTGCCCGTACTCCGGGTGGCCCGCCGTCTTCGAGCCCCACTGGCGAAAATTCTTCAGCTCGGTGATCGGCAGCTCGTAGCCGGTCAGGTGCAGCAGCGCGTACAGCAACATCGAGCCATGCCCGGCCGAGAGCACGAAGCGATCGCGATCGAACCACTGTGGCTGGGCCGGATCGTGGGTATGAAATTCCGTCCACAGCACCGTCGCCAGATCAGCGCAGCCCATCGGCATCCCGGGGTGGCCAGAGTTGGCGGCCTGAACGGCGTCGATCGCGAGACCCTTGATGGTCTTGGCCATCAGCTCGGCGGTCGCGGGATCGAAGCTGCGCGGGGTCGACTCGGCGCGAAGGGACGTTGGCATGGGCGACAGCTATCACGCCCCGCGGCCCGGCTCACGGGGGGGCGAGCGGCGCTGATCGCCAACCCGAGTCATTCGCCCGCTGGCACCCCCGTGTGCGGGTCTGTGTGTGCTCGCCCCGGCGTGTGAGCCTGCTAACGAGTTTCGCTGCCCACGGTGATCCGTTTAGGCTCCGCACATGCGCATCTGCATTCTCGGAGCCACCGGCCTGGTCGGCGGCGAGCTGCTCACGCTGATCGACCGCGCCTGGCCCAACGCCGAGCTCGACCTCTACGCCAGCCGCGACCAGACCCTCGAGCACGCCGGCCGCACCCACCAGGTCCACGCCGCGAGCAAGCTCGAGCAAGCCGACGCACGCGGAGGCGACCTGGCCTTCGTCGCCCTCGACGACCAGTACAGCGCCCGCTACTGCCCCCGCCTCGTCGAGCTCGGCTACCGGGTGATCGACAAGAGCAACACCTACCGGATGAACCCCGAGGTCCCGCTGATCGTCGCGGGCGTCAATCATCGGCACGCGACGCCAACCACCAAGTTGGTCGCCAACCCCAATTGCACGACGATCCCGCTGAGCCTCGCGCTCGAGCCCCTGCGCACCGCGTACGGCCTGGCCGAGGTCACCGTCAGCAGCTACCAGGCCATCTCCGGGGCTGGGCTCGCCCCGCTCACCAGCTTCGTCGACGCGACGATCGAGGGCTTCACCCAGATGCAGCGCACGGGAGATCGAACCGGCGCGCTGCTCGATCCAAACGCGTACCCGGCCAACGTCGTGCCCCACAATGGCAGCACCGACGCGTCGGGCTTCTCGTCGGAGGAGCGCAAGCTCGTCAACGAGAGCCGCAAGATCCTCGAGCTGCCCACGCTCGCGATCTCGGCCCAGTGCTGCCGCGTGCCGGTCCCCGTGGGGCACTACGAGAACGTCTGGGTCGAGCTCGAGCGCCCCGCCGACGCGGCCGGCATCGCCGAGCTGCTCAACGCCGCGCCCAGCGTGCGCTATGTTCCCGGCGCCGAAGGGACCAACCTGACCGCGCTCGCAACCGTGCAACATCGCGATTACGCGCTCGTCGGCAGGCTCCGCAAAGATGGGCGCGACGCAGACGGACGGCGTTGGTGTCTGACCGTGGCCGGCGACAATCTGCGGCTGGGTGCGGCCACCAACGCGGTTCGGATCGCGTCTGTGTGGTTTGCGGCAGATGACGCGACGCTGCGGGCATGACGCTTGGCACTGGAGTGCCACTGTTCGTATTCGCGCTCGATCGACAATACACGCTGCAGTCGCGATTCGCGGTATACACTGTCGCACGAGTCAGCTGAGACTCGCGACACGGGATGACTTCAGCGAGCCACGCCATCTCGGTGACTCTGTGTTGTGCGCCTGAGGACGCCGACCACCTGCGGCCCCTCGCGGCCCACCTGTCCGACCACGGGCTGCCCACGAGCTTGTTGATTGGGGTCGAGTCTGATCCGCACCAGCTCGGGCCCGCGCTCGACGTGCCCGGCGCCGGGCTGTACGTCGTCTGCCTGGGCGAGTCCCTGGGCCCCGCCGAGCACCGACGCCTCGCGGGGGTCTACAGCGCGCGCAAGGGCCCAGCGCACTATCTCGCCGAGTTGCTGGTCGAGCCCGACGAGACCCTGGCGATGGCCGAGACCATCCACGCCGCGCTCGCCAAGCTCGATCAGTCAAACGCTTCTGCCCCGCTCGCCAAGCAGGCCAAGTCCCCGAACGGCAGCCGATTGCGAGACGTCGTGGGTGTCACGGACATCTCGGCTGTCGGCTCCGACGCGATCCCCGGTGGCAATACGCGGATCCCGAAGACCCCGCCACCGAGCCAGCGCGCGCCCGTCCGTGAGGGCTCGGTGTCTGGGTCCTATGTGCTGAGCGCCGCCAAGTCGGTCAGCCGCGAGCGGTCCGCGACGGCCGACGATGCGCCGGCGCCTGGTCGCCCCGCGCCCAAAGCCGACGCGAGCGGGATCACTGCGCGCACAGGCTCGAGTCCAGCTCCCGCGGCGAAGCTCGATGCCACGCCCAGGACCGCGTCCAAGCCAGCCGTGACGCCCGTCGACGCGCGGACCGGACGCTCATCCAAATCGATCGTCATCGTGCTGTTCGTGGTCCTGCTCGCGGTCGCGGGCACCGTCTACCTGATCGACTCACAGGGACCCGAGACCACGCTCGTGCGCGGTCGCGGTGCGCCCACGGTCGCACCGATCGACGACACCGCGACGGCGACCGAGACCGCCGAGCCTGAGACGACCGGTCAAGAAGCGACCGGCGACGACTCGACGACGGGCGAGCACGAGACCGGCAGCGACGACGGCGGCGAGGCCGAGCCCACCGACGCGACCACGATCATCCGTGAAGCGATCGCCAACGGTGACATGCGTTCGATCGATCTGCTGCTGGTCGCCCAGCCGGGTGACACGATGTCGTGGCGCGACGCGGCCAACGACTGCCGCGCCAAGTCGTACCGAGGCGTCCGTGACTGGCGGCTCCCCAGCCTCGACGAGCTCAAGACGCTGCGGGGCGCGCGAATGCTCGAGAAAGACCGGTACTGGTCGGGCACCCTCGCCCCGCAGGTCGGAGACGGCCAGGATCACGTGTTCGTGCTCGACCTCGCCGCGCGCAGCATCGAGCCGGTCAGCAAGGATGCGTCGGACGTCCGGGTCCGATGCGTACGCGCGGCGCTGCAGCCAGGTTGATCAGAACCGCATGGTCCAGCTGACCGTCGCCTGGCGCCCGGTCTTGCCTGCGAGTCGTCGCTCATCGACGCTCAGCGTGATCACCCCCGGCAGCAGCGTGGCGACCCCGGCGACCGTGCCGATGATGCCTCCGGTCAGTGTCTGGTAGATCCTGCCGTTTGGACGTGTATTGCCGTCGATGCCCAGCAACACCCCGCCCGTCGTCGTCAAGCCGACGCCCGTGACGATCAGCGCGATCTCGGCCCAGCGCGGCATGATCCGGGCGCGAGAACGGCCCGGCCGCAGTACCTGTGTTGCCTCTGGTCGAAGGTCCGCGAACTCGACGCCAACCACCTGGTCCGCCTCGCTGAGCTCGACCTGCTCGCGCTTGTCCGATCGCCTGCCCGTCGTGTCCTCGATCCACACGCGGTAGGTGCCCAGCAGCAGCGGCGGCGGCTCGGTCCCGAGCTCGCGCTCGTTGACGTAGACCTTGCACGGTAGCTCGCAGCTCACGACCAAGCTGGCCCGGCCGAGGGACTCGAGCGCGTCGACGCGTTGCGTGTAGAGCTCGTCGAGGCTCGGCCCGAAGTCCGCGGCCGGGACGACGTCACCCATGGAATCGCGGATCGCGTCGTCCATGATCCGCTCCGCGTCGTCCTGGTGGTCGGCCAGCAGGTGTGCGCGCGCGAGGTTGAGGCGGGCGGACTGGCGCAGCGCTCTGGTCTCGGCGTCATCTGAAAGCTCGGGGGCGAAGTTCTCGAGCGCCGAGATCGCGCTGGTCAACGCTGTCGTCGCCGCGGCGGGATCGAGGTTGGCGTCGGCGTCGGCCTGGCGCAGCTCGTCGATCGCGGCGCCGTACTCCGGCTGCTCGACCGCGGGGGCGGGTGCTTGTGTGGGTGCTTGCGTGGGAGCGAACAGGAGCGTGATTGTGGTCAGTAGCGTGAGCATCGCGAGTCGTGTCTCCAGATCGCTAACGTAGCCGCTTGGCGGGTGGCGGCTGTGACCCGGGGGCCTCGTCCACGACCAGCAGCGCGCTGCCAAACAAGAACGAGACGCCGCCTAGCCCGATCACGATCGGGCCTTCGACGGTGCGCTCGCGGGCACCGATCATCCACGTGCCTACGCTTGCCAGGCCCACGCCGAGGGCCATCATGGCGATCTCGACGTTGCGGGGTAGCGTGCGCGAGCGGGGTGTGACGGCGTGGGGTAGCGACGCTGGGTTCGCTGGCGGTGTCGGCTTGGGTTGGTAGCTGAGCTCGACCTGGGCGCCGTCGGCCGCGAGCCGAATCGCGGATTGTTTGGGCGGGAGCTTGCCTGATGCGTCGACGATCCAGACCCGATAGATCCCGAGGTACATGGGCTCGGTGAGCGTGGGGGTCTCTCGCTCGTTGACGAACACCCGACAGGGGATCGTGCAGGTGACATGCAGGCGGGCCCGTCCGTTGGCTTCCAATGTTGCGAGGCGCTGGGCGTAAAGCGACTCCAGCGTGGGGCCGAAGTCTGCGAAGGGTAGCTCGCGTCCTCGGGCGGTGCGGATCGCCTCGTCGGTGGTCGCGGCCGCCTGGTCGGGTTTGTCGAGCAGGAGATAGGAGCGAGCGAGGCTTAGCTGGGCCCGGCTCTGGAGCGCCTGTGCGTCGGGAGAGATCGCCACGCTCGCGGGGAACCGCGTCAGGTTGACCAGCGCCTCGAGCAGCGCGGCCGCGGTCTGTTCGGGGGGGTCGTTTAGGTTGGCGTTTGCGTGGGATAGTTGTGTGAGCGTGGCTTGGTAGTCTGGCGCCGGGGTTGGCGGCGACAGGGTCAGCGCGAGCACGAGGTTGAGCGCGAGCATGATTCGTGCTCAGAACTGCATTGTCCAGGTGAGGGTTGCTTGATGGGCGGCGCCTCTGCGGCGCGCTCGCTCGTCGATCGTTAGCGTGATCGCGCCGCAGGTGCCGAGGCCTGCTCCGACTGCGAGGCTGAGGGCGCCGGCGATCATGGGGCCGACCTTGGTGTCGTTTGTTGCGGCCAAGACCGCGCCCGTCGCGGTGAGGCCGGCTCCGATTACGAGTAAGGTGATCTCCGCGCCGCGCGGCATGATCCGGGGTGACGCTGATGGAGGTCGGGAGGATGACGGGGGAAGTACGACTGGCGCGAACGTGACCTCGTAGACTTCGTCGGCCTCGGTTAGCTCGACGACCTCGCGCTTGCGGGGTAGCTCGCCGGTGGGGTCTTCGACCCATACTCGGTAGCTGCCTAGCGGTACGTTTGGGGTTTGATCGGGCGGGATTGCTGTCTCGTTGATGTAGATTCTGCACGGCTTGGCGCAGGTCACGAGTAGGTCTGCGCGGCCGAGTTCGTCGAGCGCGGCGACTCGTTGTTCGTAGAGTTCGGTGAGGCTGGGGCCGAATAGCTCGGCCCTGACCTCGGCGCCCATGGCTTCGCGAATGGCCTCGTCCATGGTTTCGTGCGCGAGGGTGGTCTCGCCCGCGAGCATGTACGTGCGCGCGAGGTTGAGGCGGGCGCGCTGGCGGAGGTCTGTGGCGGTGGGCGAGACTGCGAGTTCGGGGGCGTATGCGTCGAGGGCTGTGAGGGCTTCGCGCAGGGTGGTTGCGGACGTGAGCGGATCGGTGCCTCGGTTGGTGTCGCGGTCTGTCTGCTCGAGGTGCTCGAGGGCGGCGGTGAACTCTGGGGACTGGGG
>NZ_PVNL01000118.1 GCF_002994635.1 Enhygromyxa salina
CCGCCCCGCCTCACGAAGCTGCGATCGTCAGCCAGCCCACGGCACCCGCGCCCGAGCCCCCGCAGACAGTCGTCGTCCCGCTGTCGCCGTCGACTGGCGCGGCGCTCGGTCCCCCGCCGCCCGCCAAGCGCCGGTTCGGCAAGCTCGAGCTGGCGATCATCAGCTTCCTCTGCTTCGACCTGTTGTTGTTCGTCGCGTGGCGGCTGCTCGCGGACGACAGCGAGGCGGGCGAAGACCAGCTCGCCGAGCTCGACGACAACGACAGCGACGCCGCCAAGGCCAGCCCCGCTCACGCGCCCAACGAAGCGCCCTCACCAGCCGCTGCCGAACCCGAGCCCGACCCACACACACCCGCGCCCAGGACCGCCCCCACAAGCGTCGAAGATGCCCTCGCCGCTGCGCTCCCGCCCGGACCAGCCGCGCCTGGACCGACCCGGCCCAAGACCCAGTCACTCAGCGACAAGGACTTCCGCGAGGCGATGGTCGACGCCCGCGACGACATCGTCGCCAGCTGCCTCGACACCCGCATGCGTCGCACGCTCAAGGTCTCACTCAAGGTGGCGCCCACCGGCGAGGTCAGCTTCGCCCGGGTTGTCGGCGGCCTCGCCGACACCCAGCTCGGTCGCTGCGTCGTCAAGCGGGTCTATCAGATCGAGTTCCCGGCGACCCACGAGGGCGGCGGGCACGTCTACACGCTTCGGCTCCGCTGAGCCAAACCGCGCACGGACAACTCGAGAGCCCCCTGTGCGAAGGCGCGCAGGGGGCTCACGAGCGAGAACTGGGTCGCTCAAGCGGTCGGATCGGGGACGTAGCGCAGGTACGGCTTGACCGTCTCGAACTCGCCAAACTTCTGCTTGGCGTCCGCGTCGCTCAGGCTCGGCACGACGATCACCCGGTCACCATGGTTCCAGTTGACCGGCGTCGCGACCTGGTGGTTCGCGGTCAGCTGCAGGCTGTCGATCGTCCGCAGGATCTCTTGAAAGTTGCGACCGGTGCTGGCGGGGTAGGTCAGCGTCAGCTTGACGGTCTTGTCTGGTGCGATCACGAACACCGAGCGGACGGTCAGCGTGTTGTTCGCCTTCTCGTGGATCATGTCGTAGAGGTTGGCGATCTCGCGCTTGGGGTCCGCGATCAGCGGGAAATTGAGCGCCGTGCCCTGGGTCTCCTCGATGTCGCCGGCCCACCCGTGGTGGTCTTCGATCGGATCGACGGACAGCCCGGCCACCTTCACGTTGCGTCGATCGAACTCGGGCTTGAGCCGGGCGACCTCGCCGAGCTCGGTCGTGCACACCGGGGTGTAGTCCTTCGGATGCGAGAACAAGATGCCCCACGAGTCGCCGAGCCACTCGTGAAAGTTGAGCTCGCCTTGGGTGGTGGTGGCGGTGAAGTTGGGGGCGGTGTCGCCGAGTCGAATGGCCATGGTTGTCTCCTGAGGGTTGCGGGGTCGGCCGCCGCTCCAGCCGGAGCTGGCGGGGCCGGAGCATAACGCGTCGGCCGGGCGGCTTCAGCGAAGCCGGCGGCCCGATCGCCGGAGAGTTTTGCGTGAGCTTGGGCACCGTAGTCGGCCAGTGATCGCCGGGCGTAGAGCGCTGACCGCCACGCTGATAGTCTGTGGTCATGACTAGCCTGCGGAGCCTTGCTGGAGTTCTGACCGCGCTCGTGTGGCTGGGCGCGTGTGCGAGCGACGACGCGATGGACACCAACGCCGGCACCGAGACCGCGACCGAGACAGACTCGACCGGCGACGGTGACGGTGACGGTGACGGCGATGGCGAGTGCACGCCGCCGCCCGGCGTGTTTGGTGACTGCGGGCCGGGCACGGACGCGTGCATGACCGACGGACCGAAGCTGTGTGTGGTGGACAACCAGAACGCGCCTTCGATCGCCGTGTGTGGACGCCGCTGCTCCGACACCTGCGACTGCTGGGCGCCACCCGCCGACGGCGAGGCGGAGGTCGCGTGCTCGTCGCTGATCCCGGGTGACGAGGGCGTGTGCGTGCTCGACTGCTCGGGCTCGAAGGCGTGCCCAAGCGGGATGATCTGCACCGACGAGGTCGGCCTCGAAGTGTGCGTGTTCCAGCAGTAGCGGCGGGTTTGAGCCTCGGCGCCCTCGCAGCGCGAGCGTGCGAAGCCGAGCAAGGCGAGCGGCGAGGCGACGGCGGGTCTGAACAATGCTTAGGATGCGAGCCGTGAGCACGCCCCCGCCCCTGACCGCCGAGCCCCCGAGTCTGCCGAAGCACTCCGGCCCGCCCACGATCGTGTCGAGCCTCGACCTCGACTCGCTCGAGCCGGGGACCCGGCACAACCTGCACCTGGATCTGTTCCGTGATCCGGCGGGCCAGCAGCTGCGGATCCCCGTGCTCGTGGTCAAGGGCGCCGAGCCAGGCCCGGTGCTGGGGATCACGGCTGCGATCCACGGCAACGAGCTCAACGGGATCCCGGCGGTGCATCGGTTTGTCCACGGACTCGACCCCAAGCGCCTGCGCGGGACCGTGGTCGGGATCAGCGTGGTCAACATCCCGGGCTTCTTGCTGCGCCGTCGCGGGTTCTCGGACGCCCGCGATCTCAACCGCCTGTTCCCCGGCAAGACGGGCGGGACCGACTCGCAGCTGGTGATCATGCGCCTGCGCGAGCAGTTCTTGACCCACGTCAATTACCTGGTCGACCTCCACACCGCGGGCCCGGGTCGGACCAACCCGGTCTACGCTCGCGTCGATCTCGAGGACCCGGCCTCGGTCGAGCTCGGGATCGCGGCGAGGCCCGACCTGATCGTCAACAAGCCCGCGAGCCCCAAGACCCTGCGCGGGGCCGCGCGAGCGCTGGGGATCCCCTGCGTGACCCTCGAGCTGGGCGCGCCGCAGGTGCTGCAGCCCGAGATCGTGCTGCGCGCGACCAAGGGCCTGCGCCGGATCGCGCGTCACCTCGAGATGCTCTCGCGTCCGCTCGGCCTGGGCGGGCGCCCTCCCCTGTGCAACGAGTCGAGCTGGGTCTACAGCGAGCACGGCGGGCTGCTCGAGGTGTTCCCCGACCTGCTGGCCCGCGTGCGCAAGGGCCAGCCGATCGCCCACATCGTCAACCTGTTTGGCGAGATCGTTGGCGAGTACAAGGCGCCGTTCAAGGCGATCGTGATCGGCAAGACCGCCGACCCGGTCGCCCCGATCGGCACCCGGATCGTGCACCTGGGCAAGCTGGTCCCCTGGGACGAATAGTCACTGTGCCGCGAACGCGGTGGTTCGATCACGCGGGCGCCTGATTTTTCAAGTGAGACGTCGCGGCTGGTGGCGCACGTGCGGGGCTGTCTGCTCTGGTAGGCTTTGGCATGCCTAAATTGTTTGTCTCGACGTGCGTGAGCTTCGGCGTGGTGTTGCTGCTTGGCTGTCAGCCCACGACCTCCGAGCCAGGCGAAGATGAGGATCTGCCGGCGGTGCCGGTCGAGGCCGAGGACGCTGCCCAGGTGATGGCCGAGCAGATCTGCGGCGACCTGTTCGAGTGCGCGTGCGCGAACACGGCTGCGTTTCTGGATCAAGCCGACTGCGTCGAACGAGAGACCGAGCAGCTTCAGATCGAGTTCGACACGATGCTCGCGGATGGCGCGACCTGGAACGCCGAGTGTGCGGGCGAGCTCTCCAAGACCTGGACGAAGTGGGCGTGTCACGGTCCGACCGTGGCCCAGCGCCAGTCTTCGTACGACCCACGCGTGTGCCCGATCGTCAAAGGCAACTTGGGTCTTGGCGCCAACTGCTTTCGCCTGAGGATCGGTGATCCGTGTCGTGAGGGGTTGGCGTGCATCGACCAAATCTGTGTCGAGAGCCCAACCTTGCCCGTCCCGATCGGCGGCGTGTGTGAACTTCAGTGGGAGACGCTGCCGTGCGAGTCCGGCAGCTACTGCGCCTGGAACGGCGAGGGCCAGCCTACCTGCGTGGCCGTGCCTCAGGCTGGCGACCCCTGCGACCCCGCCCAGGACTACCTGTGCGGGCTCTCGTCGCATGACCTGATCTGCGATGAGTCCACCGCCACGTGCGTCTCGGCGCCAACCACCGGCGAGCCTTGCTTCGATCAGTTCCTGTGCGGACCGGGCAACTACTGTGACGGCGGCAAGGACTTCACCTGCCAGCCGCGACGAGAGCTCGGCGACGGATGTGGCGCCGACGCGGTGTGCCCGGTCGACGCCTCGTGTGTCAGCAACATCTGTACGGCCGATCAACCGGCCGTGTGCAACCTGATCAATTGGCCGTGAACAGCGACGGGTCGAGGCAGCTGGTGTCGCCGTTGCGGATCGCCTTGCTGGTCGCGGTCACCTGCGGCAAGAACGTGGCGGTGAAGTAGTCGAGGTTGAGCAGCTTGCCCTTCAAGAAGTTGGTCTCGCCTCGCGCGGCGATCTTGCGCTTGGCGACCCGCGCCTGATCCAGCGCCTCTTGCCCGAGCACCGTGTAGCCGAGCGCCTGCAGGAACGGCACCGCCTGCAGCATGGCCTCGTCGATGTCCTGTTGCCCGACCCCGGCGATGTGCATGGCCGCGGCCGCGACCGCGTCGATCGCCTTGCCGAGCGCCGTGGCCTGGGCGTCGAAGCCCTCGACCTGCGCGGCCTCGATCTCGGCCTTGGCGTCTTGCATCCACTCCATGAACAGGCGGCCGCCCTCCATCCGCATCTTGCGACCGAGCAGGTCCAGCGCCTGGATCCCGTTGGTGCCCTCGTAGATCGACTGAATCTTGGCGTCACGGACCAGCTGCTCGACCGGGAATTCCTGCGTGAAGCCGTAGCCGCCGAAGATCTGCACGGCCGTCACCGCGATGTCGAAGCCGAGATCCGTGCACATCGACTTGACGACCGGGACCAGCAGCTCGACCCGACGGTGGAGCTTGGCGCGGCGGTCTTCGTCGGGGTGCGACTCGGCGATGTCAGCGCTCAGCGCCAGGCGGTAGGCCATTGAGCGCATGGTCTCGACCAGCACCTTTTGGTTCATGAGCATGCGCCGGACGTCCGGGTGGTTCACGATCGGCACGCGCTTGGCGTTGGGATCGCGCAGGTGCTTGAGCGAGGTGCCCTGGACGCGCTCGTGCACGTAGGCCCGCGCGTACTGAAACGCCGCCGAGCCGGCCGCGAGGCCCTGCACGCCCACGCCGATCCGGGCCTCGTTCATCATGTCGAACATCAGGCGGATGCCCTCGCGCTCCTTGCCGACCATCCACCCGCGACACGGGCCGCGCGAGCCGATCCCCAGCACGCAGGTAGCCGAGCTCTTGATCCCCATCTTGTGCTCGAGCTTGAGCACGTGGGCGCCGTTGCGGTCCTGCAGCTCGAGGGTCTCGGTGTCGAACCAGAACTTGGGGACCATGAACAAGCTCAGGCCCTTGGTGCCCTCGGGCGAGCCTGGCGTGCGCGCCAGCACCAGGTGGCAGATGTTCTCGACCAGGTTCGAGTCGCCGCCCGTGATGAAGATCTTCTCGCCCTCGAGCAGCCACACGTCGGACTGATCGGGGCTGGGCACGGCCTTGGTCCGGTTGTCACCGACCGAGGAGCCAGCGTCGGCTTCGGTCAGGCACATGGTCCCGCCCCACTCACCCGCAAAAATTTTCTCGGCGACCGGTCGCGCGAGCCCCTCGGGGCCGTGGTTCTTGATCACCCGGGCTGCCGCCGAGGACAGGCCCACGTACATCTGCAGCGACATGTTCGCGCCCGACATGACCTCGCTCAGGAACGCCCCGATCACGTAGGGCATGCCCGAGCCGCCGTAGTCGGGGTCGGCACGCGGCGCGGTCCAGCCACCCTCGCGCATTTGATCCCAGGCTTCTTTGTAGCCCTCGGGCAAGGTCACGTTGCCCTCGGCGTCGAGCGTGCAGCCGGTTTGATCACCGATCGCGTTGAGCGGCGCGAACACGTCGCGCGCGAACTTGTAGGCCTCCTCGACCGTGGTCTGGTAGGTGTCCTGGTCAAAGTCGGCGTACCTCTCACACTCGACGAGCTGCTCATGGATCCGCAGCTGGTCGAAGTAGGTGAAGAACACGTCCTCGGTATCGAAGGTAAACGCGGTGCTGCTCACGGCTCGGGGTGTACTCCTCGATCGCCAACTTTTCCAGAGCCGGGCGAATTCGGGCAGCTACGGCGTTAGAATAGTGAGCATGCGCAGCATGCGATTGCCGCGCGCAGCCGGCCGGGGCCGCGGGGGAACCAGCGCAAACAGCGTGACGCGCCCGGTCGAGGATCAGTCCGCGCCCGAGTACTCGTTGGCCTCGAACATCCGAACGATCTTGATGATGCCCATCATCGGGTGCTGCACGTTGTCGCAGCGGATCCGGTTGTCGAACACCGTGGTTCGGATCCCGCCCTCCACGTACTTGCGATCGCTGACGTAGAACATGTCGACGTCGTCCACGAACTGCAGCTGCATCATGCTGCGGATCCCTCGGAGCATGCTGACCCGATAGAACTCGCGCTTTTGGTCGTCGCCCACGTCGCGGGCGAGCTGCCACGCGTCGATCAGGCCCTCGAGATACACGCCGGTGGAGCTGGCGTGGGGCACCCCCCAGCCCTTGGCGACCGCGTAGAAGCGACCCATCTCGTCGGGGTAGACGAACTCGCCCGGGTCCCACTGCTGCATGTTGTCGACCAGCCAGGTCGCGATCTCGAAGCAGAACGCCTGGAGCTCGTCCTTGAACGCCTGCTCGTCGGGGCCCAGCGCCTTCCACATCGCGTAGTCGGCCTGCAGGTGCCAGGGCACGAACGCCGGGTTGCGGTTGGCCTCGTCGAGGTGCCACTTGCGGTGGAACTCGAACGACAGCTTGTACTTGCGCAGGATCTCCGGATCCTTGGTGTCGGCGTAGATCGTGGCCCAAAACAGCATGGCCTCGCCCGGATAGAAGTTGAAGTACTCCTTGTCCGACCCCTTGTAGAAGCTGGTGAACGAGCCGTCCTCGTGCCACAAGAAGTCCACGGTGCGGCGCAGGGCGGCGATCTCGTCGGCCCACTTCTCGCGCTTGGGGTGCAGCCACATGGCCATGCCAGCCAGGGCGAGGCCGCCGAGCTTGGTCTTGCGGTTGTGCTCGATGATGCCCAGCACGTCGGGCGCGACCGGCTCGAGCTCGGTGAAGGTCACCTGCTGGCGGTCGCGCTCATAGTGGAAGAAGTGCGCGAGGTTGTAGTCGATGTTCTTCTCGACCAGGTCGAACACGGCCTGATCCTGGCGGTCGTGGGCCCAGCGAACCATCGCGTTGGTCGCCATCCACTGCCGGATCATGTTGTTGTTCTTGTCCTCTTTCTCGGGGCTCGGGAAGTAGTGGTAGGTCAGGCGGCCGTCCTCGTGGACGTTGTTGATCAGCCAGTTGGCCATGCCCGTCGCCAGCGCCTCGGTGCTGGCCTGGGTCACCTCTCGAATGTCCACGACCCGGTTTCCGCGGGTCATGACCACGGCCTGCGCGGGTGAGCTGTCGAGCCGGACCAACACCTGATCGGCCTCGAAGGTCTCGAACGTGGAGGTCTCGAACGCCTCCTCGGTCAGGTTCCAGTCGTTGCGGATCAGCTTGAGCTGCTTGTTGACCTTGCGGTTTTGCGAGACGAACCACGTTGGCGCGTAGATCTTCTCTTTGTCGGCGTGGGTGACCCGCAGCCCGCGGATGCCCATGTGGTGCGGGATCTTGTGGCGGTCCTCGTCGAGCAGCAGCTTGCGCTGGGCCGCGTCGGCGTAGTCGTGAACCCGGTACGAGTGACTCAGGTTGATCTCGAGCCGGTTGACCCGGCTGGCCCGGTCGCCGAGCCCACGCCGACCGTCCTCGAGCGCCTGCAAGGTCACGTCCCACATCGTCGGCTCGGTCACGCTCACCTGCGAGGGCGCGCGCCACAGCTGATACAGGCGCTTGCCGTCCTCGCGAAACGCGATGTACACGGCCTGGCCCGGCTCGGTCAGGCGCGGCGGCAGCGTGCTTCGATCGACCGCCTCACCCGCCCAGGCCTTGGCCAACGCGGCCGCGAGCGCGTCTTGGTCGGCGTCGCGCAGCGGCTGCTGGGCGACCGTGTCGGCGTTCGGTGCGACGTCGGCGAGCTTGGCGTTCTTCTCGCTCTGCATGAACACCAGCCACACGACCACGACGATCGGGACCAGCAGCAGGTACGTCCACTGCGACTCGAACAGGCCGGCCGCAGGCTTGGCGGGCTTGGCGGGGGTGGCCGCCGATGCCGGCTTGGTCTCGTCGTTCTCGTCGCGCTCGGACATGCGCGCGCATCGTAACAGTCCGCCGTCTGGTGTCGACTGGCACCCGCGCGTGGCACCGAGATTCTCGCGCCCTCGCAGTTGCGGTAGAATCGCGCCCATGACCCGCTCGACTGCGCTTACTTGCCTGCTGGCGTCCTTTGTTGGTCTCTCCCTCGGCTGCGGCGACGACGGGACGGCGGAGACCGGACCCGACGACGGCAACGTCGACACCAGCGACACCGACCCCGGCGATGGCGACCCCAGCACCACCGACGATCCCGGCGACGGCGATGGCGACTCCGGGGACGGCGACGGCGACCCTGGTGACGGCGACGGCGACGGCGACGGCGACGGCGATGGCGATGGCGACTCCGGGGACGGCGACGGCGATGGCGACGTCGACACCTCGACCTACTCGGCCGTGATCATGCCCGGTGACTTCGACCGCATCACGATCACCCGAACCAACATCGACGAGCCCAACTGCACGCGGATGGTCATCTACAGCCCGGTGGGCTTCGACGACTTCGACATCGACATGCCCGATCAATGGCAGATCGAAGAGGTCTACAGCTGGCAGCAGGGGTTTTGCCCGATGGACAACGCCAACCCCATGCACTTCCCCAACGCGGGCACCGGGAAGATCTCGGTGGCGGGCTACGACGCCCTGATGACCTACCCCTGCGCGCTCAACTTCGACATCGAGCTCGACATGAACAGCGACCCGCCCGCCACGACGATCTGGAAGACCAGCGCGGTCGTCGTCAACGGCGTCAACTGTGGATAAGAGCTAGGCGCCCGACGCCGAGATCACCAGCATCGTCAGGTAGCCGACGTAGATCAGGATGAACACGCCGCCCTCGACCCGGTTGATGCGGCCTTGCTTGCCGTACCCGAACGAGAACACCAGCAGCAGCACTGTCAGCGCGGCCATCACCGCGTAGTCGCGCTCGAGCAGCCCGGGCTCGAGCTCGCCGGGGTCTAGCAACGCGGGGAACGGCAGCACGGCGAGCAGGTTGAACACGTTCGAGCCCAGCACGTTGCCGATCGCCATCTCGTGCTCGCCGCGAAACGCCGCGGCCGCCGTGGCCGCGAGCTCGGGCAGGCTCGTGCCGATCGCGACGATCGTCAGGCCGATCACCAGGTCGCTGACCTCGAGGATCCGGGCGATCGTCGACGCGCCCCACACGACCCCCTGTGACGAGGCCATCAGCAGCGCCAGCCCGATCACCAGCCACAGGGTCGCGCGGCCATAGCCGACCGCCGGCTCCTTGTCCTTGTCCTCGACCTCCTCGGCGGCGCGGCCCGTGCGGATCGTGCGGATCAAGAACACGATCAGCAGCGCGATCAACACCCCGCCGTCGATCTGCGTCAGCGCGCCGTCGATCAACAACAACGCCGCCAGCGTCGTGATGCCGATGACGACCGGCAGCTCGCGGCGGACGATGTCTCGGTGCAGCCCGATCGGCTTGATCACCGCGCTGACGCCCAGCACCAGCGCGATATTGGTGATGTTGCTGCCGACCACGTTGCCCAGCGCGATCCCACCGCTGCCCTCGACCGACGCGACCGCCGAGACCAGCATCTCGGGGGCCGAGGTCCCGAACCCGACGATCAGCATCCCGACCAACAGCGGCGAGACCCCCAGCCGACGCGCGAGGCTCGACGCGCCAAACACAAACCGATCGGCGCCGAACACCAGGCCCGCGAGCCCGACCACCACTGCAACTCCGGCAAGCACGACGTCCACGGGGTGTCAGCATACGCGATGTCCCCCGCTCCACGACCCCACCCGCGACGGCGCTGATCAGACGCCACGTACCTGCCGTGAGCCCGCGACCCGTCCAGTGGCGTTCGCGCGCTCGTCGTGGTCGCTTTCAACCGCGTCTGCGCCCCGCTCTGGGCCCAGGAGCATCTGAGAGCTTACGCACCGGGCACGCCTCGGCCCCCATCTCGGCCTGATCACGGCCTGTTGCGCCGCTCGATACCCGCCGCGCGGCTGGCCTGCTTCCAAGTCTCGCCCGACGTGTTATCCACCGGCCGATGAGCGACAGCGTCGCAGCGCGACCCGGTATCTCCGTGGTCGTCCCGGTGTTCGACGAGGTCGACTCGCTCGAGGAACTCTACCAGGGCATCACCGCCTCGTGCGATCGCATCGGACGCGGTCACGAGATCGTGTTCGTCAACGACGGCAGCCGCGACGGCTCGGACGCCAAGCTCGACGAGCTCGCGACCCGCGACCCACGCGTGCACGTCATCCACTTCCGCCGCAACTTCGGCAAGTCCCCAGCGCTGGCTGCGGCGTTCGAGCGCGTGCAGGGCGACGTCGTGCTCACCCTCGACGCGGACCTGCAGGACGACCCCTCGATGATCCCCGAGTTCGTCGCGCGGATCGACGCGGGCGCCGACCTGGTCTCGGGCTGGAAGAAGCGCCGCAACGACCCGATCGGCAAGACCTTCCCCTCGAAGGTGTTCAACTTCATCGTCCGTCGGCTCAGCGGCATCCCCCTGCAAGACTTCAACTGCGGGTTCAAGGCCTATCGCATCGAGTGCATCCGCGAGCTGTCGGTCTACGGCGGCTTTCACCGGTTCTTGCCCGTGCTCGCGGGCGCCAAGGGGTTCCGGATCGAGCAGCTCGTCGTCAACCACCGGGCGCGCAAGCACGGCGTCAGCAAGTTTGGCGTCAAGCGCTTCTTCGACGGGATCCTCGACCTGCTCACGGTGTTGCTGGTCACCAAGTACCGGACCCGCCCGCTGCACTTCTTCGGCGTCCCCGGCATGGCGCTCAGCGGCGTTGGCGTTGGCTTGCTGGTCTACCTGTCGGTGCTGTGGTTCATCGGTCAGCCGATCGGCACCCGCCCGCTGCTGACCCTGGGTCTGCTGCTGACGATCATGGGCTTGCAGTTCGTGTGCTTTGGCCTGCTCGGTGAGCTCTTGGTCCGCACCACCGTCGCGCCCCGCGAGATCTACTCGATCCGCGAGGCGGTCCGCGGCCGGCCAGCGGCGATCGCTGACGCGGCCGCCGCCAGCAACGCCTCCGCCGAGATCGTCACCCGCGAAGACGCGCCACGCCCCGATCCAGCCGCGGCCACGCGCAACGACATCCCGATCATCAGCCCCGAACACGTTGGCGACTGAGAGAGCCCCCACCATGTCCTCGCCCCAGCTCGACGAGCGCAGCTCGAACCAGCGCAAGCACGAGAGCCGCAACCCGATCCAGCGCGCGCTGATCGACAACTTTCACGCCCAGGCGATCAAGCTGATCCGTCGCGCCCAACCATCGACGATCCTCGAGCTTGGCTGTGGCGAGGGCTACGTGCTCAGCGCCCTCGCTGACGCCAACATCGACGCCGAGCTCAACGGCGTCGAGCTCGACAGCCGCGCCGTCGAGGTCGCCAAGCGGCGACTCGGCGACCGCGCCACGATCGAGCACCGCGACGCGCGTGAGCTCGCCGCCGACGGTCGCCGATTCGACATGGTGGTGATGCTCGAGGTCCTCGAGCACATCCGGGAGCCCGAGCAGATGCTGCCGATCCTCGATCAGCTCAGCAACGGCTGGCTGCTGCTCAGCGTGCCGTGGGAGCCTGTGTTTCGCGGGCTGAACTTCATGCGCGGCAAGAACCTCACGCGGCTCGGCAATGATCCGGACCACGTCAACCACTGGGGCCGCAAAGGCTTCTCGCGCTTCGTCGCCTCGCGCTTCGACATCATCACGATGCCGCAGGTGTTCCCGTGGACGATGGCGCTCGCGCGCTCGCGCTGAGCGATCTCCCCGCGAATCCTCGTGAGTCGAGCGGCCATCCTCGCGGGTGGGCTGCGTTTGTGACCCTCGGCGTGCACAAAGCACCCTGGGCCGACGGACACGCGCGCGATCGTTTCGCCAGTGGTTCCCGACTCGACGCTGGGGTCACATCACCGCGAACCCCGATCGATCGTCGGGGCTCGGCGACGATCCAGGCTCGAGGTTGGGAAGATCAGCGCGAGACCCCATCGCGAAGCCGGCCGCCACGCTCACGCGCTGGCGGACCCGCGCAGGCTTACTTCGGCCGTGGTGCCCGTGGCACACAACTGAGCATGTTCAGCCCAGTCGTTGCTCGCCCCCGCCCCGTGTCGGCACCGATCCGCGCGCGGCCCCTCGCTCGGCGGACGCAGATGATGGCTCGCGGGCCGGGCTGGCGGCTCGTCGAGGGGGAAGCTGACAACTGGCACGTCGCGCTGCGGCGCGAGACCGAAGATCCGGTGCGGACGTGGGCGCACCTGCTACGGACGATCCGCAGCATCTCGACCACGCACCGGTTGCGACCGATTGTGCTCGATCTGCGTGATGCCGAGCGGCTTGGGGGAGTCGCCGCCCAAGCTGCGGGGTTGCTGCTTGCGGAGCTCGAGCAACGGGGGCTGCGGATCTGTGCGATCGTGGGTCCTGATCTGATCCACGCGGCGCGGGTGCAGCACTTGATCAGCCTGCATGCGCCGATTTGTGGGGGGTGTTTCCTGACGGAGGGCGAGGCGATTGACTGGGTGCGGACTGGGCCGCCGCCCGTGGCGGCGCCGCTTCGCTCGCGGCCTGGTGGGCTTCGCATCGCGCCACCGCGGGTTTGAGCTGGCAGGTATATGACCCCCACGCAGAGTCTGGCACTTCGCCGACTGCAGCCGCTCCCGCGTCTGGTCGCTTCGCTCCACTCGCGCGAACCTGGTACGAGACGACGGTTCCCGCTGGGCACCTCAGTGCGTGAACTTCACGTGCACGCGGCCGCGAAAGTCAGCGGGCGCGCGCAGCTCCAATGCGTACCGACCCGCTTCAAAGTCCTGCGGACCGATGAATTCACCTGGTTCGGTCAGCAGGTGCCCGCAGGGCTCACACTTCGCCACGGTCATCTCGACCCCCGATATGTCCTCGCCATCTTCGCCCCACATCCCCAGCACATAGATCTCGTCAGCATCAATGTCGAAGCGGCGGTGGAGCCACATCTCATCGCCAAGCGGGCCGACCATCATGTCGTTCGCACAGTCCAGCGTGAAGGTCTCGTCAATCGTGTGTTCACCGTCGACGCTGACCAGACCAAGGTCGGGCGCTGCCTGTGCTGTCCCGCACGCAAACACGCGCGACTGATAGTCCCGGAACCGGTTGCAGGACGAACCGAGCTCGGGCTGGAAGTCCGCGAGCAGCTCCTTGGTCGTCATGCCGAGCACCGACTTCATGGCCGCAGACAGGGCTGGGCCATCCGGGTATGGACCCGTGATCCGGCAGACATCGAGGACCGCTTCCAGCCCAAAGCGCTCCACGAGGTAGGCCACGAACCGGCCAAGCATCCCGTACTCACGGGCCTCACTAGGAGTCTGCATGATGGCCACCAACCGGTCGAAGCTGCTGGTCTTCGCGTCGCGTCCGAAGGCGTCACTATAGAACACGGCCAGTCCTTCACTGAGGACGCGTGGGCAGCTCGCCGTTGCGAACGTCGCCATATGGACGACTTCATGGTCAAACGGGAGCACCGGCGAGTGAACGCATTGGTCACTCGGGAGGAAGCACGCGAAGACGTCTTCGCCGCACGGGAGGTCAGCGGCGTATTGTTCGGATGAGTACCACCGATACTGCCCGAGGTGATCTGTCACGCCGAACTCCACCGCAAGCGCACCAGCGTAGGCGTCGACGTATGCGAAGGTCCCCCCACAGGTCTCGTCCGCGGTGCGATCACGACCGTCAATGTCAATCCACTCGCCCTGGAACAGCCAGTTCGGCTCGTCCTCCGCGCACCCGCTGCTGCCGAGCGAGATCACGACGACTCCCGCCACCCCCATCGCGCTCAGTCGTCCCATCGGCTGTCCCCGAACGTGATCACCCACGCATTGCCGCTGCCGTCCTCGAACTCGACATCGAAGCTGTCGAGGCCCCAAGACCCGTGGTCCTTGGTGATCCAGATGTCGGTCGAGTTGGAGGCCATGAAGCGGTTGGATCCTTGGGCGTTGACACCCGCGACCACAAAGTGCGCGGCCCCTGCAGGCACCTCATAGCCCAAAACTCGGCCCGTGGCCGGATCGATCACCTCGTACCCGGGTGCCTGGCCCCACAGACGCACCTGAACCCGCTCCGCGACCAGCGACGCGAAGCCGTTGGTGATCACCACGCCGTCGTCGTCGAACACGTCGAACTCTTCCATGGTGAACTCGGTGCCATTGGCGTCATACGAGAACGCGGCGGCCGGGCAACCACGGGGACCGCACGCAGCATCGAAGCTCGCCGACGCCGTGACCGCTCCGCCGAGGATCGACGGACCGACGAGGTCAGCGTCGAGAGGAACGGCGAGGTCGACACCGACGAAGACGCCGCCGTTGGGGGTGTGTCCGTCCTCGAAGATCTGATCGTTGTTGCCCTGCGCGTTGGTGCACGAGATCCATTCACTCTCGTCGTTCGGCAAGCTCACGCCGTCGATCTTGGTGGGGGCCGTGATATTGAGAACGACACCGTGGACGTCGCCGAAGTCGCCGAGCGTCCAGTGCGACACGACCTGCGGCAGCTCCGCTGAATTGTTCGCCAGCAGGCTGTCGAAGCACGCCGAGTAGTTTTGGGCAATCCATACTTGGATCGGCGCGACCTTCTTGGCGAACACACCGAACGAGCCGTCGTTGACGCCGGCTTGCAGACGCTCGGCGAGCGTGATGCAGACTTGCTGATACACGTCGTATGCGCAGTACCTCTTGTACTTGTCTGCATTTTGATAGTCAAACTCGCCGCAGCACGCGATGACTTCGGCCGCCGCGTAGGGTTGGGCATTTTCGTGAAAGTAGTTGCTCTGCTCGCACCACCCGGCCCCGAGCAGGTCGACGCACGATTTCCCCTCGAGTGAGAAGTCGAGGCTGGTATGCAGCTCTCCTGCGCACTGGTACTGGATGCCAATATCGCCTGAACCGGAGGGGTTGTGTTGGCACTGGTCGGACGCCATCTGGTTGGGGCTGTCGCCGCCAGTGTCGCCCGCTCCGGTCTCGAGCCCGTCGGTCTCGTCCCCAGCGGTCGCTTCGGTGGGAGGGGGACACTCCCCGCCTTCATTCTCGCCGCCCTCGAGCGGGTTGCACTCGACCGTACTTGGGTCCTCGGTATACGGGTCTTTGCAACCTGCGATCGCCAAAAACGGCGAGGGGAGCGGCGAGGAGTACCTCGTGGAGATTGGCGTGAGCGTGAGTGGTCATCACACGCAGGGTCTACTCGGGATATCCGACTGTGTTGGTGGCAACGTTTTCGTGTCGGCGGCGACTAACTCCGAGCCCGACCCTTCGTCGCTACCGCTCGATCTCTGCCGCCCTACAAGTTGGACAGTTCGCGCGTGCTCACTCATGCGGAGGCAGCGTCAGCGCCGACTCGACAGCGGGACGAGCAGCCACAGATGTGCCTGGCGGCGTGAGTCCAAACCGGTCGTCACTCGAGCCCCCCGCATGCTCGCGGGCCACCCTCAACGGACATCCGCGCGGTGCGCCGAGCATTCCTGGCGAGTCGCCGGTCGACCACAATAGCAGCCCCTCGACCGTGTACCGCGGCTGGATGTGTTGCGGGCAGTTGCGATCCCCGGCGTGCACATCAAAAAGCGCGCGGAATCTGGTCAGAGAAGACCGTCGGCACGAGGGCGCATGCCCGTGCTACACCCCCCGTATGATCAAGCTCGATCTCAGGGGAAAACGAGTTCTGGTGACGGGTTCGGCGATGGGGATCGGAGCCGGCATCGCGGCGGTGCTCGCCGAAGCCGGCGGTCACGTGATCGGGGTGGATGTCGACGCTGCGGCTGGACGCGCGGTCGTGAATTCCATCGAGTCCGCCGGGGGGTCGGCCGAGTTCATCGAGCTCGATCTCCGCGAAGTCGAAGCCGTCGAAGCCCTCGGTGATCGGTTGGCGAGCACCACCCCCCACCTCGACGCGGTCGTGAACAACGCTGGCGTCGCGTACTTCGGTGGCATCAGTGAGACGCAACCGGAGGACTGGAACCAGCTCATGGCCGTCGATCTCCGGGCCCCCTACCTGGTCACGCGGACATGCCTGAAGCTGCTCGAGGCCGCCGAGGATGCCAGCGTGGTCAATATCGCTAGTGTCCACTCGGTGATGACGGTTGCGACAATGACGGCCTATGCGGCCGCCAAAGGGGGCGTGGCTGCGATGACGCGAAGCCTGGCCCAGGAGCTGGGTCCCCGAGGTGTCCGCGTCAACACCGTGAGCCCCGGCTTCGTCGACACCCCCCTGTTCCGCGCCTGGCTCGACTCCGAACCGGATCCCGAGGCGTCTCTAGCCCGGGTCCTGAGCATCATCCCGACGGGGCGCATCGCGACCCCACGGGAGATCGGCCAGGTCGTCGCGTTCCTCGTCAGCGACTTGGCTCGCTCGATCAGCGGCGTCAACCTCATGGTCGACGGCGCGCTGACGACCCGGCTCATGCACTGAGCGCGCGTGGCCACGTCTTGGCGTATCCAGAGGATGGCGCGCGCGCCTGTGCACGAGCAGATCCTCGCGCGTGGCCTCGGGCGCACCGCCGCCCTGGTCGCTCGGCAGCCCGTCGCCACACGCACTGGTTGACATGGCGATGGTCACGAATGACAAGGAGCGAGCCATGCACGCATCCTATCGCCAGGAAATCTCCGATCCAACGACCGCGCGTGCTAGCCTCGCGCCGTGCTTCGCCGCGCGCCAGCCGAGATCATGTTGGAGCACGGGCCTGGCGAGACGCGGTGGCTCTCGCAGACGCCGGCTGCACCAGGTGAGCGGTCGCTGTCGGCGAGCGAGGCGATCGCCATCGCCCGTCGGGCCCTCACGGACCCGCACAGAGCGGGCTCCTTGTCGCGCGTCGTGGCCGGGCTGGTTTCGCCGGGACGGCCCAGCACGCAGTCCGAGCTACGCCGCGCGCTCGAGTCCGCGATCCTGCGCGGTCGCCTGGTCGTGGTGGCGCGCCCGCGACCGCTCTCGCGCCTGAGCCACGAGCTGCCGGAGGGCGAAGACATCAGCGTGCTCCCGCCCGCGTCCGAGCCCACCCCGCTCCCGAGCGACGACGTCGAGCCCAGTTGGTTCGAGGTCCAGATCATCGACGAGATCGGCGAGCCGCTCCCCGAGCTGCGCGTGGAGTTCGTCGCACGCGGCCTCTCGCACGAGCTGCGCACCAACGCCGAGGGCGTCGCCCGCCTCGAGCACGGCGCCGGCCCGGTCGCGCGCGTCAGCGTAGTCTCGCACGACGAACTCCGCGACGCGCTCACCCCCCGCTGGCAAACCCGCCGCGAGGCGAAGATCCCCGCGAGCACCCAGCACACCCCCGTCCACGTCGAGCAGCTCGACGGCGAGTTCGATCCCGTCGAGCTGCGTGACCAGCAGCGGGCGATCCTCGTGATCGCGCCGCGCTTCGCCTGCCGCGAGGTCGAAGCCACGACCTTTGCGTTTGGCCGCAGCTTCGTGCGTAGCGCGGGCGTGGCTTCGCTCGCGGCCGTCGCCCAGGAGCTGCAGCAAGACGACGGGCAGCAGGCCATGATCTTTGGCCACACCGATCTCTCGGGCCCCGCGCTCGCCAACAAGCGCCTCAGTGAGCGCCGGGCCCACGCCGTCTTCGCCCTCCTGACCCACGATTTCGAGCGCTGGGATGATCTGTGGCGGGCGCGGCTCAACGAGCAGCCCTGGCACGAGCGCTGGGGCACCCGCGAGCTCCAACACATGCTCAACGCCCTGCGCTGCGCCGACGACCAGGGCCAAGTCCTCGCCGAAGACGGTCGCGGCGGCGCACGAACATCCCAAGCGATCCGACGCTTCAAGGCCGGCGACTACCCGCGCAAGCCTGCCGAACAAGCGAAGCTTCCCCACACCGACAGCGTGAACAAAGACCTGCGCCGCGAGCTGTTCTTGGCGTACGCCAAGCTCGTGTGTCGCACGCCCGTCGACGCCCAGCGGTTCGTGCCCGTGGGCGGCTCGCCGTTCATGGGTTGCGGTGAGTACAATCCGCTGTCGCTCGAAGGCCGCGACGAGGCCAGCCGTCGCAATGTGGTGTTCATCTTCGACCCGGCCGCCGCGCCGGCCGAGCCACCGTGTGCAATTGGGAAGCTCAACCCCTGTCAGGCGCGCCTCGACGAGCCCCCACCCGAAGGCCAAGCTGGGCCGTTCTATCGCTGCCGGTACTATAAAGATATAGCGAGCGCGTGCCCCTGCGCTGGTGGGCCCGACCTCGCGCGTGACGTCATCGTTCGCTTCTTCATGAGCCTCGACGAGGCCAACGCGCTGCCGCATCGGTTCACGCTCGAGGCCGAGGACGAACCCGGCGACGGCGACGACGCGCCGAGCTTCGAGCAGGCGCGCTCGCTGAGCGCCGACGCCCGCGTGTGGGTGCGTGACGAGCCGAGCGACGACGCCAACTCCGAGCCGGCTCCCGAGCCTGATCCCGAGCCTGATCCCGAGCCTGATCCCGAGCCTGATCCCGAGATGGTCGAGCTGCACTTCACCCACATCCCCGACGCCCACGCCTATCGCCTGCGCGTCGACGACGTCGACGGGCCGTACGCGGTATTTGTGCAGACCCGCTTTCATCAGATCTCGCAGCTCAGCTCGATCGACCGCGCGCTCCGCTTCCCGGCGATCCATGCGATCCTGACCGCGCCGCCGCCTCCCCCAACAGACGAAGAGAGCTGGAATGGCGACCCCGACTCCGGCGAGAACCCCGAAGCCTCCGACTGAGCCGAGAACGGAACCGCGTCATGTCCGACATCGTCTTTTCCCCCTGGCCGCACGCCGAGCGCGAGGCATCCCCCGGCAGCGCCGAGGTCCTGTATCTGCGGCGCGCGCTGTTTGTGCTTCAAGGGCGCTACTGGAACCCACTCACGCAATCCGACACGCCCCTGCCGCCGCACCGCTGGGTGCTCGTCCACTCCGGCGAGGTCTTCTCCGAGGGGACCGACAGCGACGTCGAGGGCGTCTCCACGATCTTCGATCCGCCGCTCGACAGCGTGGCGGCCGACGACACCTGGGAGCTGATGCTGATCCCCCTGTTCGAGGGCCGCGCGGACTCCAACACCTACGCGGAGCTGGGCTGGGCCTGGATCGATGTGGAGGCCGGCGTGTGGGTGACCGGCGAGGAGCTGCGGACCGACCAACCCCGCAACCTCGAGTACGCGAAGTTCGCCGCCCGGCCGCTGCTGGGGATTCCGCTGTGGTCCACGCGTCGCAAGGCGCGGATCGGCGGGGGCTTCGCGCAGGGCGGCCCCGATTTGCAGCGCTTCGAGGCACACGGCGAACTCAGCACCTCCGAGCTGCGGCCGTTCGGGTCGCGCAGCGCCCCGTGGGTCATGCAGATCGATCACGGGTGGCTCCGGACGCACGTGCAGTTCCGGTTTTACGATCATACGCGTCGCGTCGAGCGTCCGATCCCCGCCGGCGTGCTGCTCGCGTCGGTGGATCAGGACACCTGGGCGGTCCATGGCCGCAGCAGCGTCGTCACGCCTGAAGGCAGCATCTATGTGTTGCACGCGCTCACGGAGGCGAACGCTGGGGCGTTGATGTATCAATTCGCCCTGCCCGGGTTTGCTCGTTTTCGGCTCGAAGATGACGCGTTGGATGAGTTTGATAAAGCTCGGGACGGTGCCTCCTCGTTCGCCTACGAACGCGAGGCGCCAGGCTTGCTTGGAACGCACTATTTCTTGCCCGAGGAGTGGCGCAGCCGCGGCATGGAGGCGTGGGTTGGCGACCGTGAGGCCTGCGCCGAGTTGCGGCGCAGCTTCGCCGAGTTCCGCACAGCGGGCCAGGATCCTGCTGAACCGATCTGTTTTCACCTCGACGATACGGTGACGTTCTCGGGTAAGTACCACGGCAAGCGAATTGCCCTGCTCGATCACTATCTCGGCATCCGTGATCAAGCATCGAACGAATATGGACTGGTGCCGTGGTCAACCCACGAGGTGACCGGATTTCCGCTGCGCGGGGAGGAGGCTGTATTCGTGCGTGGCGAAGGCATCGAGAAGGTGACGCGCGCGATTGGCTACGGTGGGGCGTTCTTGGAGATTGCCTTCCAGCGAAAATACGCGATGAGTGCCAATGAAGAATGGGTCGGGGCCCGCTGGGCTCGGCCGCCCCACCTGCACGGCGATCTCACAACCAGCGATCTAGCCTCGATCCACCTCATCGACGTACGCTACCTATCCTATAATCGGCAAGGCTACCGGGTCAAACTCGCCCACCTAGTGGTCCACATCTCATCGTTCGTCCTCGCGCCGTCGGAGGACAACAAACCGGACGACCCACGTGGGGAGCAGAATCTGGCGAACACGGAGGGCGTGCCACTCATCCAACACCTCCTCCACGTGAGCGCGTTGACGTGGGATCAATGCCACCCTGCCCACGGCGACCCGTCTGACAAGAAGGAGTATCTAGCGGTGCCGGCCGGCGGGCTCGTTGACGGGGTGACCGTACTGAAAATTCGACACTTTTTCTCTTGTCGAGAAACGGATGATGGCCGCGACGGTCACGGCCCGCACTCGTCCATTCAGGTGCATCCGCAACCAGGGCGGGCGACTGGCGGCAACCCCATGCACCTGTATCTTGTCCGCGGGTCAAACACCAAGGCACATGACGATGAGACGCCCGAACACGCGCCGGCCCCAAGGCCACATAGCTTCGAGCCTGCGCCGTGGCCGACTCATGACCGCGTTGATGGCGTCGCCGGCCACAGTAGCACCGTCACCCATGAACTCGGCCATCAGATGGGCCTACCCGACGAGTATATCGAACGCGTACAGCCAACGCGCGGACTCGCGGGACGACTCCCCCCATTCTTCCTCACCCACGAGGCATACCCGTACGCGCTTGCGACGATCTCGCTGATGTGCAAGAACATATTGCCACGCTTGCGGTATTCATGGGAACTACTGCGTTGCCATCACCGCGCCAAGAAAGCGCCGAAGTGGTTCGGGCAGCTCGGTCCCTTTTTCCCTCAACTCTCGACTCCGGACCACGGCGTACTCGACTACGACTTAGACTACGCGTCAGGCCCACTGTGGACACCCGTACTCAGCGGTCGCATTGGGCACTGCTCCGCTCATCTGTTCGCCGCGCGTCGGGACGAGTCACTCGCGGGGCCCATGATGGCACAACCCAAAGACGGCGTCTCGAGCGTCCCATTTGACGGGATACTGGTTGTCACAATCAGGTACTGGTTCTCGTTCGAAAACTCGACCGACGCAAAGAGCGACTGGGGCACCATGACACAGTTTGGGCTCGAGTTCCAACAGCGCGAGAAACAACCACGAGTTTACATACATTCTCCAGCGGCGCCCGAATACAGAAACGTACTCCTTCGCATCGAGCCCCGTTTCGAGTACGAGCCTTACCCGTACCGGCCCGACATCGTCAACGCAGATCCACCTACCGCCCAAGACGCTGACGTCGAGGTCACCGTGCGCAGGCGCCCCGCGCACAATCGGACGGTGAGCGTCTCGGGCAAACGACTGAAGGTGCACATCGACAGGCCAGACGTCGACCCGTGGCTACTGCGCGTTGCCCTGGACCCTCAACGATGGATGAAACGACACGACGGCAAGCCGCTGCGCGACAATGAATTCACCATCCTCGCCACCTGGCTCGGCTCGACCTTGGGTCGCGCACCAGGGTCGCTGAAACGATTTTCGAAATGAAGCGGCGAACCACAACGATGCTTTGCCTCGGTGCCATGGCACTCGCCTGCGCACCGAGCCACACCTCCGTGGCCGGCCCACAGCGCCAAGCGGAGCGACCGCAGACATGGGAACGATGTACCACATCCGGGGAGTGCGAGTACGTCGACACAGCGCCAGGCCTTCCAACATGCGCCGTCACCGAAGCGCTCACATTGGAGGTGGCCCCCGTAATCGCTGTTCTGGGCCCGATTGATCGCGCGGCGGACAACCCCTTGGAGAACCTGCTCGATGCGAGCGGGCCTCCACTGTTGGATCCAGTTCTAGGAGTCGTAGCGATCCCGTTCCCACCCGAGCGTCCCGACAGCGATCTCCAATGGAGGTTCGTGTCCGCGTCGGACGGCGAGATCATTCAGCGAGATGCAGAGAACACGGCCAGTGTTCCTTTTGACATCGACGCGGCACAGCCAATGCATCAGCTCATCGTCGACAAGGATCCCAAAGATACTTCGTGGACGATCGACCTCGAGAGCGGTCTATGGATGTCCACGAGCGACATTTTCGCAGGTGGCTGCGTGCCGAGCGGCCGCCAATGCCAAGTCCGAATTCCCGGCCGGTGTGGCCGACGATTTAACCTCCCCATTCAGAAGCAAATGGAGGTCGCAGGGTACCCATTGTTTGTATGGCATGTAGAAACTCGGCTGTGGGTATCGCCCATCGACGAGATCGCCGTCTTCATGGCCATCTATCGCGCCGACGTAGCGCTGTTCGACTATCTTGGTGGACCGCACCTCAACCCGGGCGATGACGGCTACCAGGACTATCGACGGCGACGCGATGAATCCGGGGTCGTGGTCGCCATCGAGTATCGCGTGCTCGGAGCCAGCCAGTGACTGTGCCGAGCTTCATCACGCAACACGCCGAGCCAGGCCGGCGCAGCCGTGTCGATGTCCAGCCGCGCCGATATGCCTCGTTTCACCCCATCGATTTCTCGCCAGATCGACAGCCGGCCCGCGGAGGTCTCAACTCACCGATTCAGTCGATCATCATCGATCCGACCGGCCAGCGCGTGATCGCCTGCCTCGCTGATCGCGTGTTGCGTCTCGATAGCTCCCCGCCCCAGCAGTACTGGAGCGACGAGCTTGGCCGCTGGGTAGCCCTCGCCACGCCAGAGGGCCTCATCTATGGTCCAGATCTACACCCGTGGGACGGCAGCCCGTCGCGGTCACTCGCGTCGATCGAGATCCTGCTCGAGGGCGACCCACGCACCCAGCTCGCGGTAGCCGCGAGCACAACACACTGGCTCACGGCCGTCGCTGCCGGGCCGCCGCGGGGCGTACCAGTCGTCAACATCGAGCTTCGCTCCCGCGCCGCCGACAGGACCCACGATGTCTGGGACGCTCAGCTCGAGGGCGACGGCGTCGCCGCGATCGACGACACCAACCGCCTCGCGGTGCTCACCGCGGAGGGTCTGCACCTGTTCGAGCCGACCGGCGCCGACGACCAAGGCGTCAACACGTCCACCCAGCTCGAGACCCCGCCCACAGGCTACGCCGTCGGCGCTGCGGTGCCTGGCTGGGTGGCCCTGTTCGCCGAGGATCTCGATCCCCAGGTCCCGGCCGAGCACTGGGCGCGCCGCCGCGGACTGCCCCCAGGGCGTGTGCTGGCGCAGCGCTGGCACACCAAGGCGATCGCGTGGCAGGCCGACGGCACGCACGCGTGGACCACCAGCTTGCCCTTCGAGGTCTACCAGCCCGCGCTCGAGCGCGGCGACGGAACGCTGGTCTTCGCCGGCCGGGGCTTGGCGTCGGTCTCGGCCGCCGACGGTCAGCTGCGTTGGCTGCGAAGCCTCGACGAGGCTGCGGCCGCGACGGCGTTCGGCGACGGCAGCGTGGCGCTCGTGCATGGCAGCCGTCTGACGATCCTGACCGCCGACGACAAGATCGCCCAGAGCTTCGATGCACCCGACGGCGAGAGGCTCGTGACCCAGCCGGCGATCGGCCCCGACGCAACGATCTACGTGGCCACGGCGACCAAGCTACTCGCGCTGCGGTAACGAACATTGGCAGGTTCCGCCCCATGCTGGAGCTGACACCTTGCGCGTTTACCGTGTGCAACAGGATACGCCGCAACGGCAAGCTCATCGACGTGGCCGAAGACCTCTTCCAAACCCTCAGCGCCTGACGCGCCGCCTCGAGTTTGATGCCCACATTGTGCATGACATCACCAACTGGTCTTGCCCCAAGTTTCTCGGGGAGAAGAGACGGGGACTTCGACGCTTCACTCATAGGGACTTCTGCCGATCACTCGTAGTGGTACTCCCAGTCCCAGGGCATGCCGTTGTCGCCGAGGACCCGACGCGCGAGATCGGGGTAGAGCCGCTCTGCGCGGGAGTCGTTCGCGAGCATGACCAGGCAGCGCCTGCCGGCCTCCTCGCAGATGACCATATTGCCGGTCCACGGGTTGTGCCCGCCCTTGAACCACGTCTGGCCGTGCGCGCCGCGAAAGGTGACCAGCCCGAGCCCCGCTGAGAGGCCGATCTCAGCGTTGCCCGGCGCGGTCGCCTGCTCTAGCGTGGGGAATTGGTAGGGCGAGGTGATCGCCACCTGCGGCCGGACCATCTCGGCGCGCGAGGCCTCGCTGAGCCCCTCGCCCCTGACGATGCCCGACCACAGGCGCGCCTGATCGGCGATGCTGGTGTCCATGGATCCGGCGGCGCTGGGGCTGCTGCGCTCGTCATGCGGCTCCATCTTCCCGTCGAGGCCGTAGCCGTCGGCAAGGTTCGCGGCGAAGTCCGGCCGCCACTGCATGCTCGTCTGGGTCATGCCAAAACGATCGAAGACCCGGGCCTGCATCTCCGCGCCGACGTCAAGCCCGAGACCGCGCTCCAAGACCAGCTGGAGGATATAAAAGCCCTCGCCGGAGTAGCCGTAACGGCTCCCCGGATCGTGGTGGAAGCGCAGGCGCTCGTCGGCCTCGAGCCATCGAAAATTGGCGAACCCGGTGGTGTGGGTGAGGATGATGCGCGGCGTCAGGGCTCGCCAGCGTTCATCTCCGGCCAGATCGCTGTAGTCGTCGTCGCCCTCATCAAACTCGGGGAGCGGCTTGGGGAGAAGATCGACGACCGACGCGTCGAGGTCGAGCAGCCCCTCGTCGACCAGCTGCAAGACCATGTAGGCGAACGCGGTCTTGGTCAGCGAAGCGCCGTACATGATCGTGTCGACGGTGAGCGGAAGATCGCGCTCTACGCTGCGGTGACCGAACGCTGCGACGTGGACCACCTCGCCGTCCTCGATGATCGCCAGCGCGAGACCCTGCACGTTCTCGCGCTGCATCAGCTGCTGCGCCTCGGCGTCGATCTGCGTGTAGTCGACAGGAGCGCGACGGCCCTGCATCGTTGCGCAGCTCGCCACGGTGAACGTCAGAAGGCCCGTCAGGAGCCTGTGGATGGGAGCCTTGCTCGTACGAATGCGTCGACAAATACCAGCGACGGGAGCATCGCGCCAGCGCTCGTGTCAGCCGCGGAGATGTCGATGCGAAAGACGCGGGCCAGCAGCGTCATCCAGGAAAGCCGAGACGGAGCAGCATCACGTAGCTGAGCCTCGAGCAAGGTTGTGGTGGCCAGGAGCTCGATGAGCCCGCGAGGGACAAACAGCGCGAGCTGCTTGAGCAAGATCGCTACGGGGCGCATCGAGGCGCGCAGACGATCACCGGGCGGGAGTACGTCATCACGATGGGACCACGCACACGCCGACGTCCTCGTAGCCCGGGGGGCGCCATGCCCTCCTCGAACCACGCCTCGCACTCGTGGCTCGGGTTCTCACAGCTCGGATCGGTCAGGTCGCACGTCTCGGTGCAGCAGGCTAAGCCTTCGCAGCGTTGACCGTACGCGGCCGCGGTGACGCACAAGGCTCCCGGGTCGCAGGACGCGAGGTTCTCGCAGGAGGTCCCCGGTGCACCAGGGTTGAGGCCGGCATCGGGAGCGCAAACAAAGTCGTCGTCGACCGAAAACAGCTTTGGCCTCGCGGGTAGTCGTCGCCGTCGGGGTCGCAGCTGAGAAGGCACAGGTTGAGCACGGCGACACCCTCGTGAGACCAAATTGGAGTCCGGTCAAGTCGACTCGCCGGAGCAGACCTTCCCGATCCGCCGTGGCCGAGTGGATGCATCCATGCCCGTGTTCCGCGGGGCCTGCTCGACGCCCTCCCTCGGCCTCAGCTATGAACCCGAGTTCGTCAGCGACACTCGATGGCCTCAGCCGTCCCCAAAAATCTGGCGCACGAGCATCTCATCCCAGTCGGGTCGGCCCACCAAGATCCGCCTTCCCGACTGCCGCTCCGTCTCGCTCGCCAGAGCAGCCGGGAGCGCGACACAATGCCCAGCCTGAGCGTGCATCGCCGCCTCATCAACCGAATCACACCGATACACGCGCTCGTGACACTGCACGCACGACCGCACCGACGCGTCTTCAGAGGGAGCCAGCGCGGCCCATGACATCGGGCAAAGATAGCGGAACCGGACCCGCATGGACGAGCGAGATTCGCCACACCCATAGATCCGACGGCCCCGCCAAATCAACGCCCACCACCCCGGATCCACATCCCGACGCATGGTCGCCAGCTCGGCCCGCTCACCCTCGTCCAACCAGCCCCGCTCGAACAACGTCTGCTCGAGCACCAACACCCGCGCCCGCCACGTGTGCCCCGCGCTGAGCAGCCACTGCGCATACTCGCCGCGTATCTGTGCCTGATCCACGGCCGGTATTTGCAGTTGTTTCAGCCAACCCCGTTCGCTGGAATTCAGCCAAGATTCAATTCGTTCCGGTAGCATAGTTCCGCTCGAGCCCCTTGGCTCACAGTTCATACACCACCGGCGCGCGCAGCTCGACCTGGGCGTGGGCTGATCCAGGCGACCCGCGAGGCGCTGAGCTGGGGGCTGTCGCTGGTCGGGGTCCCGGCGCCCGAGCGCTTGTGAGCCGTCGTAGGAGCCCGCCACCGCGTGGGCCTCGCCAACGAATTCTTCGGCCATGGTCGAGCCGACTGAGGTATCGTCGCGGCGATGGCCAAGCGACAACAGGCGAGCTGGTTGGGCTCGGCGCTGATCGTCGTAGGCTGCCATGGAGCGGGCCCATCCAGTGCGCCACAGGGGGCGGCCGAGCCGACGCCTCAAGCCACGCCAGCGCTCTCAGGGGCGGAGACCTCACCGGGCGCCACACCTCACCCCTTCGCCGGTACTGTCGAGATGTCGAACGAAGCAGATCTCGCGCTCGCCGACATGAGCGTCTTTCACGGTGACGGCGAGCGCCTCGCCTTCGCGCGCGACGGTCGGGTGCTCTATGAGCGGCTCGACCGCGAGCGGGGGCTCCTGCGCTGGACGGCCCAGCTCGACGCGGACGGCATGGCCGAGCTGGTCGCCGTGGCCGAGAGGCTGGCGGAGGACTGGCCGGCGCTGCCCCAGCGGCCGGGGATCCCCGACGAGGTCATGGTCACTTTCTCCTACCGAAACCGCGGCGGCACGCTGGTGAGCAAGTCGCTGTGGGAACGCGACTTCGGCGAGCTCGCGCCCGGCCACCCGGTGCTCGAGCTTCGCGGCGTGGTCAAACGCGTGGGAGCATCGCTCGTGGGAGCCGACTCCGGAGCGCCGCAGGCAGAGCGAGAGGCGGGCGACGACTGGCCGCACGTGCTCGACCGGGTGGCGTTCGAAGCCCCCGGCACGGGCGGCGAGAAGCTGGTGCTCGTCCCGGGGCGGTCGCAGACCTCGGCCTCGGGCTTCACGCTCACCCTGGGCGCGACCCCCTTCGAAGCGCGCGACATGTCGAGCGCCGACGTCTCCTCGCCGGCGATCGCAATACAGCGTGTCGAGCTCATCGTCTCCCGAGGAGGACAGACCGAGCGTCTTCACTTCACCGAGCCGAGCCCGGGGGTGGCCTCTCGGGTGCGTGGCGAGTGGCAGGGCCACGCCTTCGTCCTCGAGTCGATCCACCACGTGGACAAAGCGATGCGCGTGGTGTTTCGCGTCGAACCGCTCGACCCGAACGCGACGTCACCATGAGCGCAGCGCGAGGAGGGTTTTCCCTCCCCGTCCAGTGCCCGGTTCGCTCCGCGCGCAGGAAACGAGGCTCGCCCCGGGCGGCGCCCTGCGGAGACCCACCTCCAGTCTCGCCTTCCACTGAACGAATACGGAGGTATGCGGAATCTTCAGGCAGCGTATCGCGAGCACGCACGTGGTAGTGTGAATGAACTGGTGACCTCCCGAAAAATCACACAGTTCGACAACGGCCGACTTCATGGCCTTGACTGCATGTCTATTTCTCTCAGCATCGAAGACGGTTTCACGCTGTCCTTTATCGACTTCGAACCGCGCCTTGGTGAGGCAATCACGGTCACGTTCGATGATTGGCGAAACCTCAGCGTCGACGGCCTGGGAACCGTCTCGTCCTCCTCTTGCGTACTCGTAGGCCCTGACGCTTCGGAGTATTGTTTAGAATTGCACTTCGACGACGGGGCGTCGCAACTCAAGGTATGGGTAAAAGGTCAGTTCAAGATCGAAACGTCGACGGCAAGAGTATTCTGAGGTTGCAACCTCGGGCACCCCGTGCCATTCGGCCAGCATCCCGCGCAATATCGCAGGCTGATCAGCCATGACTTCCTCGTCCTCAGTGGTCGAGACCGACAAGCCCCTGACCCCGACGCGGAGCCCGTCGAGCAGACCGGCTCCGCGTCGTCCGCGGGACACGACGCCCCTAAACCTCGGTGTAGAGACCGCTGCGCCCCAGCGCCTCTTCCTCCTCCGAATAGGTGGGATTGAGAGGATCGCTCAGCGTCGGATCGAGGCGGTAGTTGTCCTGGAGGAACCGCCCGTTGCTCACGCTCGCCTCGAGCTGCGCGATGTAGTCCTTGGCGATCTTCTTGGCCTGCCCGATGCTGTCGACGTCCCCTTTCGCCAGCAGCCGCTGCAGCTCCAGCCGCACGCCCGCGAGCCGGCCGACCGGCTTCAGCAGCTGGTAGTTGGCCTCGATGCGCTCGATGGAGATGCTGCGGTGCTTGAAGGCGCGGGCCCGGGCCAGCTCGGCGGCCAGGCTCGGCCAGTACCGCGTCGTGTAAAATGCGCTGTCATCCCGATGATACCACTCCTCCGAGCGGGCGATCGACGACGACACGGTGTTGTGCAGCTTCCAGAGGAACATCCGCAGTGAAGGACCATCGGTCACCGTTTTCAGCTTGTCGTCGATGGACATGTTGAAGCTGGACGCGCCGGGATCGTGCCCGAGCAGGAGGTACTCGACCGGGTACATATCCACCTCCCGGTTCTGAACGACATACGCGTTGAGATGATGGCGGCAGTACGGACAGGGGTACATCGTGGCGAACAGCTTGAAGAAGTCCTTGAAGCCATAAACGAGCGCCTGCTGCTCGGCGGTGGACTTCTCGCTGACGATCTCCGCCGTGGTATGGAGAGAGCGCCACACGGCCGGACCGATGTAGTACGGGAAGCTGAGCCGCATCTGGGAGTCTCGGATGTCGCTCCGGCCCAGGTACACATCAATGAAGGCGATGTACTGGGAGAGGCCCCCCGTGTCCCGTCCGGCCTCCGCGCGCTCACGCCGTTTCTGCACGCCGTTGAGGTAATGGCGCGAGAGCCACCAGCCCTGGAGCAGGCACAGCTTCTCGGCCGGCGAGCACGTGGGGAAAGCCGCGCCGATATCCGCGCCGTGGCCCGTGAAGTCGCCCTCGTCCTGCATCCACTTGAACCACGCGTTCAACACCGCATCGTCGACGTTGGTGCAGGTCGCGACGTGGGCGGCGGTGCTGACGGTGAACGCCGTGAGGAGCTTCGGCATGAAGTCCTCGTAGAAGTACGCGACTGGCATCATCGCGCCGTCCACCGTCTCCAGGGCGTTGTCGAGGAGGACGCGGTTCCACTTGGTCAGATAGTTCCTGGGATCACCGGCCGGCTTTGCAGGCTGGGGCGCCCGCTCCTGCAGCAGTTCTTCCTCGCGCAGCCGGTTCAGCTCGTTGACCGCGAACACGCCCTCGACCACGTCGCGCAGATCGAGGCGCTGCTTCTGCATGGTAATGGCGAACTCGATACCTGCGGCGAACTTCTCCCGCGTGTTGGCCGAGCGGCTGCGCGCCTCCACCATCGCCCTGTGCTCGGCGAGCATCTCCTCCGTCTTGGGGATGCTCGGCCAGTTCGCGATGCGATGCTGGAGCCGCGCGTACTCCTCGTCGAGCGACTGCACCACCGCATCGATCATCGGATGGCACACCTCCTCGACGACCCCGAGCCCCTTGTAGAGCGCCATGGCGGCGCGCACGAAAGGGACGAACTCCGTGATCCGGTAGGGCAGGTTACGCACCTGCAAGTGCGTCTCGTGGTTGGCCGAGAAGCTCTCGCGGAAGCAGCGGTAGGCGGCCCCTTGAATCAGGCGGAAGAAGCCAATCTGGAGCTGCAGGATCGAGGTCCCGCGGACCTTGTCCTCCTGCTGCTGGCGAGCGACCTGCTCGCGCATGAGGGTGAGCTCGGCCTCCACCCTGGCCGCACCGGCCTCCGGCGTCGGCACCAGCTCCGCGACCGGCTGCGCTCGCTCGCGCACCGCGAGCCCACCGACGATGGCCGCGGCTGTCGCGGCAGGGCGGTCGAGCGGCGCGGCGATGGGGTCGAGCGCCGATCCGCTCGGCCCCGGCGACGGCGCTTCCGGCGCCAGCTTACAGAACTCGGCGAAATCGATCGAGCCATCGCCGTCGTCGTCCACCTCCTTGACCATCGCGTCGAGCTCGGCCCTGGTCAGCCCGACCTGGCTCATGACGCTGCTCATCTCGTCCACGGTGATGTGGCCGCTGCCGTCCTTGTCAAACACGCTGAAGGCCAGCTTGAGGCGGCTCCGGCGGTCGCCGCTGCGCGAGACCATCAAGGTCTTGAACTCGCCAAAGTCGATGCTGCCAGAGCGGTCGATGTCGACCTCATTGAGCAGATCACGGAGCTCGGCGGCGCTGGGGTTCTGTCCGAGCGAGCGCATCACGGCGCCCATCTCCTCGACGGAGACAGCGCCGCTCTCGTCGGTGTCGAAGACGCTGAAAGCCTTCCAGAGCTTCTCGACGTCCGCCTCGCTCAGGGTGGAATCGGCGACGGGGGCGTCAGTCGGTGCGGTGGTCATCTGGTTGGTCTTCGAGGTTCGAATTTGCCGAGCAGGCGCTCAGCCCGAGAGGGTCAAAGTGGGAGCTTGGGGGCAAGGAGCGGCCCGGTGAGCGGATGTGACTCCGCGGTCGGGAGACCTTGGCACAGTCCTGGGCGCGAGGGGAAGCGCGAGCACGACGAAGCGCCCGGGCCAGGCTCGAACACGTCGCCACTGGGGCCCGCATGCGGCCACCGCATGTTCGGCCGCGGGGGACGTCGAGCGCGAAGACGCGGGCGAGGAGCTGGGCCCACGCGATGCGTCGGGGTCTGGACGAGGACGCGAGTCGCCCGACCGACCACGAGTGCGTCAGCTCGTTGGCAGCTGCACACCCAACAAACCCAGCTCCTCGATCGTGTACCGCGGCTGGATGTGTTGCGGGCAGTTGCGATCCCAGGCGTGCACGTGAAACACGAGCGCACGCTCGAGCGCGGCGGGGTAGCCACGATCCCGCACCCGCTCGAGCAGCGCCTCGTCGTCTTCGACGAACGCCGCGGTCCCCCAGATCTTCACCCGGCGCCGATTGGGGTAGTCCATCAAAAATAGATAGGCCTTGGGGTTCTCGTCGAGGTTGCCCAGGGACACGTACTGACGGTTGCCGCTGTAGTCGGCGAACGCCAGCCGGTGCTCGTCCAAGACCTTGACGAAGCCCTTGGGCCCACCGCGGTGCTGGATATAGGGCTGGCCGTCGGCGGAGGCCGTGCCGAGATACAGTGAGTCACGCTCGGCGAGGAACGCCGCGAGCTCCGGCGTGATGGTCCCGGGCCAGTCTCGATTGGCGAGGACGCGCTCGTAGCTGGCGCGAGAGCCCCGGGTCGCCTGAGCTCGCTTGACCGCGGACGTGAACGCGACATCGCTGCGCTTGATGGTTGCCTCGCTCATGCTTCCCCGGCCGTCGTCGAGATGAACTCGACGCGCACACCACCTGGCACCGTGCACATCATGTGACGCGCGCCGCTGGTCCCCAAAGGCTCGGGTGGGAACTCGATCTGGACATCGGCGCGAGCGACGACGGTCTCGTGGATCAGGTCGAGGGCCCGGTGGTCCGCGGCCGCGAGCGCGACGTGATGTAGGCCGACGCAACGCTTGCGATCGAAGCCTGCCGCGCCCGCGTCGGCTTGCCACAGGGTCAACATCACGCTGCCGTCGCTGACAAACACCGCGGGGTAGGCAGGCTGCTCGCCGACCTGCTGGAACCCGAGCGTGTCGACGAAGAAATCACGCGTGGCTCGGATGTTCGGTACCGTCAAACCAACGTGGTGGACGCCGCGGGTGAGGGGCTTGGATGTGCTCATTCGCTCGAGCTTGCCACTCACCTCTTCATGAACAATCCGTACTTCTGGCAACTTTTAGTCTACGATTCGTGAACAATGGATCGTCTGACCGCCATGGAGGCCCTGGTTCGGGTCGTGGACGCCGGCAGCTTCAGCGCGGCCGCGCGGCAATGGGGGCGCTCGAAGGCCGTCGTCAGCAAGTACATCTCGGCCCTCGAGGGGGAGCTAGGCGTCGAGCTGCTGCGCCGAACCACGCGCTCGCTGAGCCTCACCGAAGCGGGCCGCGCCTACCACCCACGCTGCCGTGCGCTGCTTGTCGAGATCGATGCGCTCGAGTCCTCGCTGCGCGACGAGCAACAGCGGCTGCGCGGGTCATTGCGTGTCACGGCGCCACCGGGTCTGGCGGATCGCTACCTCGAGCAGCTGACCACGAGCTTCGTCGCGAACCACCCCGAGTTGAGGATCGACCTGGATCTCACCCACCGCATGGTCGACCTGGTCGAAGATGGCGTCGACGTGGCGATCCGGCTGACGACACCGCGCGACTCGACCTTGGTCGCCCGACGGATCGCCCCGGCGCCGCTGGTCGCGGTGGCCTCGCCGGCCTACCTGCGCGCGCGGGGGACACCGACGGACCCCACGCAGTTGCGCGAGCACGAGTGCCTGGTGGACACCAACTTTCGTGATCAGCAGCGCTGGCGGTTCGAGGTCAATGGGAGCGTTCGGACCGTGAGCGTCGACGGGCCGTTTCGGGTCAACAGCCCGGCAGCGATCCGCGAGCTCGCGCTGGCTGGGCATGGGATCGCGCTGATCCCCGCGATGTTGGTCGAGCCCGAGCTAGAGTCCGGGCGGCTGGTCGAAGTGCTCGCCGGGACGGTCGCGCTGACGTGGTCGCTGCTGGCGGTGTACCCCCGCAAGCAATACTTGTCGGCGCGGGTCCGGGCGTATGTAGACCACCTGGCAGCGGTGATGTCGCCCTGAGCGGAGCAGCTCGACGTGGCACCATGACACCCGAAGCTCGTGGTGCCATCGACCGCGCCCTCAGCTGCCCCGCACCGGAAGCGCCGTCAGCCCGCGCAGCCCCGAATTGTTTTGCCGCCACCGCAGCGCGTCGCGCCCGACCGCGAGCCGCAACCCGGGGCAGCGCTGGACGAGCCGCGTGAGGGCGATCCGTCCTTCGAATCGGCTGAGGTGAGCGCCAATGCAAAAGTGCGGCCCGGCCCCGAACGCCACGTGACGGTTGGGTTCGCGCCCCACGTCGAACGCGTCGGGCTCGTCGAACGCACGCCCGTCCCGGTTGGCCGCGCCGAGCATCGGCAAGATCTTGTCCCCGCGCTCGAGCACCATGCCGCCGACCTCGCAGCGCTCCGCCACGTAGCGAGTGGCGGAGAAATGTGCGGGACTGTCGAAGCGCAGCATCTCCTCGATCGCCGACGGCACCAGCGAGGGGTCGTCTCGCAGCCGCGCAAACTGTTCGGGATGCTCGAGCAACGCCAGCGTGCCGTTGCCGAGCAGGTTCACCGTGGTCTCGTGGCCGGCAAACAGCAGCAGGAACACCATGCTCACCAGCTCCTCGGCGGTGAGTTGGTCGCCCGCTTGCTCGACCGCGATGAGGTCACTGGTGAGGTCGTCAGTCGGGCGCGCCCGCTTGCGCGCCAGCATGCGATCAAACATGCGACGGAGCTCCCAATAGGTGGGCAACCGATAGATCAGTGACCACTCGCTGCGGTCGGCAATAATCCGCACCATCGCGCGGCGAAAGTTGGCCCGTTCGTGCGCCTCGACGCCAAGCAGCTCGGAGATGATGCGCAACGGAAGCGGCAGGGCGAACGCCGCCATCAGATCGAAGGTGGCGCTGGCCATCGCGCGATCGAGCAGCTGGGTCACGATCCCGTCAATCCGCGACTCGAGCTGCTCGACCCGAGCTGGCGTGAAGGCCTTGGCCACCAGCCCCCGAAGGCGTCGGTGATCGTCTCCGTCAGACGAGACCATCGACTTCATGAAGCCTTGGACGAGACGGGGGAGCACGCGTTCGTAGATTGCTTGGCGGCCGTTGGCGCCGCTGTGACTGCTCTTGAACCGCTTGGGATCCTTCAGCACCGAGCTGACGTCGTCATAGCGGGTCGCCGCCCACGCCCGACCTACGAAGGGCTGGCGACATCGGACCATTGGTGAGGCCTCGCGCAACCACGCGTAGAGCGGATAAGGGTCGGCCCACGCGGCGGGGTTGGCGAAGTTCACGTCGATACCCAGGTGTCGATCTCGAATGCGCATGGGGTCGCTGCCTCCCCGGCAGCCTAGCGCGAGAGATCGCCGCTGGCCGGCGGCGCTCCGCCGGCACGCGGATGGCGACCGAGCAGCCCGCAACTGGATCTCATGTGGCGTGCGGTGTCGTCCGGAACTAGGAAGGCGAAACCGCCCCGCCCCAGAGTCAGCCGGGCGGCGGAACCGGCGAGACGTCACCGGGGATCGGCAGCTCGACGTCGCCGTACGCGGTCTTGTCCTGCGACACCACCTCTTGGTCGAGATCGATGACCGTGCTGTTGTTGATGTCGCCCCCGCCGTAGGGGGTGCCCTGCAGGCCGTAGACGACTTCAGGCGTGTAGAAGTCGAGCGCGTCGCCGGTCATCCACACGTAGCCGCCTGGATCGAAGTCGTGGTCCACGCCACCCGCGGCGCTGTACGGCATCAGCTCACCGACGACGTAGTTGGTACCCTGCCAGACCCAGTCGCCGTTGATGTAGTCGTAGTCGTACGTGGTCGACTGGTGGGCGCCGGTGGACATGTCGCTGCTCATGGTCCGTTGGGCGATCAGCATCCAACCATCGTGGGCGAAGCTGAGGTCGGAGACCGGCTGCGAGCCCGGGACCTGAAACTCCATCTTCGCGCTCGCAGGGTCGGGCACGCCGTTGGCGTTTTCGTAGGCGACCGACCAGACCGTGTTGGCGCCGTTACCTCCCCAGATGCTGTAGTAGAGTCGGCCCGCGTGCGACTGCACGGCCCAGGGCCGTTGGCCAAGCGGCGCGAACGCACCGTTTGGCTCACCCATGTCGTTGGCGGGCCCCATGCTCACGTCGCCGGTCGCGTGGTGATAGGTGCTGACGATATCGCCACTATAGACGTCGAGCTGGTAGATGCGTCCGTCTTCGTGGTTCGAGACGTAGATGGTCTCGCTGACGCAGTCGTAGTTGAGGTTGCCCATCGCCGGACCGTTGTTGGGAATGGTCGCGAAGTCGCTGATCTCCCCCGTGATCCGGTCGACCTTCTTGATCGTCGAGGTGTTCTGCGTGGCGCCGTAGACCGTTGACGGCGCGACATAGATGTTGCCCTCCGAGTCGAGAGTGATCCCGAAGATCCGTCCGCCAAAGTTGGCTTCGTTCCAAGTTGGCCGGGTGTAGAGCGGTGCCATGTAGTTCACGCTGGGCGGCGGCGGATCACCCGAGATGTCGACGATCGTCATCAAGTGCTGGCCAAAGTTGCCGCTCTGGACCCGGTGGGTGACGATCGCGATCGTCTTGTCGAGGAAGTCCGCGTAGGCCGGATCTTCGAAGGCCGGGAAGCCTCCAGCGGCGCCGTAGATCTCTGATTCGCGGCACGAGCCTGGTCCGCCCGGGCCGCCCGTTCCTTCGCCAGCGTCCCCGAGCACGCCCAGATCGAACTTGGTCGTGCCACCCGAGCCCGAGTCGTCGCCGTCGCCGTCGCCGTCGCCGTCGCCAGTCTCTGGATCTTCGTCCCCCGTGTCGCCGTCGCCATCACCGGTGCTGTTGGTGTCGGTCGTGCTCGTTGTGCTGAGCGTGCTGCCGTCGCCCGTACCGTCATCGATCCCAACGCTCGACCCGTCGTCGGTGGGCGTCGAGCATCCAACGAGGAGGCACGCGATGGAGGTGAGGGTGAGACTGGCGGTCGCGATTCCACTAGGTACGGTGATGGTCATGACAAAGCTCCTACGAGACGGACCGCCACACGCTACTACGTATAGCCGTGCGGAAGGAACGCGCGTCACGAATTTTCGTGGAGGCACCACCGACATCGCGCCGGCCGCGGTCGCGGAGCGCGTGTTGGTGCCGCTGCTCGTGACGCTGTCTGGAATCACGATCAGCGCGCGATGACGTGACCACGCCCTGGACACGGGTTCGCTGACTGGGATCAGCGGCGTCAACCCATCAACCGGTGAGCGTCCGCGGCAGACTCGGCCCATGCGCGAGCAGCCGCGCGTGGGCTACGGCTCGCGGGAGCCCGCTGTCCGCGATCAGCTTGGCGATCGTCTGCCAACCCGCGAAGTAGGTCAGCGGCTGGGTCGGCACCCGAATCGAGCGAAGCAGCTCGCGCCCGGTGTCCGCGGGATCGAGGCCGACGTCCTCGACGAGGATCTGGGCCGCGCGCTCGCGCGTCATGCCCTGACAGTGGAGGCCCACGTCGATCCAGGCGCGAGCGCAGCGGATCGCGTGGAAGTTGGCGACCGCGACGGCCTGCTGCGGCTCGTGAAAGCCGGCGTCGAGCATGAGGTCCTCCGCGTAGACGGCCCACCCTTCGATCGCAGGCATCGCGCCCCAGTCCTGGCGCTCGGCGGCCAAGACATCGGCGATCGAGACGAAGCTCGGCGCGACCCCGGCGGCGCGAAACTCCCGCTGCCACAGCATGCTCTGGAGGTAGTGACCTGGCACCCCCTCGTGGACGGCGAGCGGCGCGACCCAGGCCTTGCGGTGGCGCTGAGCGTCGTCGAGGACCGAGAACGACCCACCGCCAGACCCGAACAGCGGCGCCGGGGCGTTGCCCGCGTGGGTGACCGCGGCCATCTCGGGCGGCACGGCGGTCAGGTTGACCTCGAACGCCTCGGGCAGCTCGAACAGGCCCTGCTCGCGCACGAACGCGACGCAGCGGGCGTTGGCCTCGCGGTAGGCGGGCACGACCTCGCCGGGGGCGAGCCGCTCGCTGGTGATCTCCTGGAGCCGTGGCTGGGCCGCCGCGAAGCTCGACGCACCGAGCAGCTCCGCGATCATGCGCTGCTGGGTTCGCAGCGAGCGCTCGGCGAGCTCGGCGAGGGCCGCGGGCGAGTGGAGCAGGCCCATGTTGGCCACGCGCCAGGCATACTCCGCCTCACCGAGCCGCCAGCGATCCGGGCCCAGCGTTCGCGCGGCCGGGATCAGCTCGTCCTCGACCAACGCCGCGAGCTCCCGCCACGGGCTCTCGGCGTCGACGGAGTCGGCGATCGCGGGCAGCTCGTGACCACCGAAATGCTGGAGGACTTCGATGGGCGCGACGTGGCCCCGCTCGAGGCCCTCACGCAGCAGGGCGACGTGCTCGCGCACGTAACCTTCGGGCTCGCGCATGTCGCCGATCCGCGGGAGCAAGATCCGCTCGAGCTCGGCGTGCTCGTCACCCCGCTCATGGCGGCGGACGGCGAGCCGGGCGAGCCGACGCAGCGCCGGGCTGACCTCGTCGTCCCCCGCGTTACACAGCCCACGATAGAAGTCGATCTGCTCGCCGAGCCGGGCGAGCGACTTGCGGCCCTCGGCCTCGAGCCCGAGCATCCGGGCCTCCTCGGGCTCGAACTCGAGGTGCGTGAGCCAGGCTTGTCCGGGGTTCATCGCGCGACCTCCCCTGCCGCCTCGCGCCAGTCGGGCTCGCGCGGGTCGGGCTCGCGCCAGTCGAGGATCTCGCCGAGCGAGTGCCCGTGGAGCATGGAGAGGGAGATCCGATGCGCGAGGTAGCGCAGCGGCGGGACTCGGTTGATCCAGGGGGGGACGGACATGGCGTTGGAGACGGCGCCCATGCATGCCTGCCACTCGCTGTCGCTCGGGTTCGAGTGACACGAGCAGCGACCGCGAGCGTGAACGCCAAACCAGTGAAGGGCCTGGCGGGCGCGCTCACGCAGCAGCATGGGGTTGCGGCGATGAGAGTAGTCGTCGGCGGTGCCCGCGTGGGCGGTGACCGAGACCGAGATGTCGAGGGTGCGGAACTCGTGCCACAGGCGCCGGGGAAACACGAGCACCTCGCCCGGCTCGAGCACGGTCATGTAGGGCACGGCGTCGGCGAACCGGGGGAACCGGTCATAGTCGACGTCACGCAGGTCGATCTTGCTGTAGCAGGTGGTGAAGTCGAAGTAGTCGCTCTCGTAGAGCTTGTCGGACTGGTCGGCGGGGAACAGGATCGCCCGCTTGCGCCCGACGATCTGGGCGAAGTAGACGATACCGACCGAGTCGTAGTGCAGCGGCGTCTCGGCCTTCGGCGGGCCGATCCAGAACGCAGGCTGACCGACCTGGTAGCCCTCGGCCACGAACCGCGAGAAGTCGGTGTCTTCGCGCAGACGCGGGGTCATGCCCCGGTTGTGACTGATGTAGGGCGCCGTATGAAGCACGGCGTCGAGCAGCTCGACGTTGACCCGGCCCTCGAGCCAGTCGAGGTAGGCGGCGAGACCGACGGTGCCGAACAGGCGAAAATTGTAGCGATTGCCCCGAACGGGGACCTGCACGTCGCCTGCGACCTCGCGCAGGTAGGCGAGGTCTCGCCACCGCTGCATCGCGGGCCAGTCCCCGATCATGTCGGTCAGGACCACGGGGATCCCTCGGCCGACGTACTCGGCCTCGAGGGTCGCGGCGTCGATCTTGGCGACGCGGGGCAGCGCGCGCGTGTTGCTTGGCGTGTAGTCCATGGCTCAGATCCGACGGGCGGGAGACTCCCAGTCGTTGCGCTCGACGGCGCGGCCGCTGAGGTGGTCGGCGCAGGCCTTGGCGAACTCGGCCCGCCCGTCGAAGTAGCCCTCGACGTCGCCGGCCATGCACTCGGGGTTGAAGAAGTAGCACGTCGACGTTCGGCTGCCGTCGCCTGCGTGATCGGGGCTGGGGTTCTCGACGCGGTGCCAGCTCGGGGGGACGCGGCCGTCGGTCCAGCGCGTCATCTGCTCGCCAGCGAACACGACCACGCTGTCGGGATCGGGGTAGACGTCGAGCCACTCGTTGCTCGCGCTGAGGGTCTGGAGCCCGTTGGGCGCCTCGGCGCAGCGAATGATCGAGACGGCGCTGTAGTCGTGATGGCCGGCGAGGCGGTACTCGCCCGCGCTGTCGTCGGGCGCCGGCCGGGGAAACCGAAACAGCTTGAGGAACGAGGCGCTGGCGTTGACCTGCTCGCTGAAGTGATGCTCGGGCCTGCCGAGGGCGATGGCGAACGCGCGCAGGAGCACGTGGGACAGCGCTTCGGCCTGGAGGTTGTAGGCCGCCACCGTCGCCTCGAACGCGGCCGGCTGTGACGGCCAGGGGTTGCGCGCGGGATCACGATGGGCCAGGAACACCTCGTTGCGCGAGACCTTGGACGCCGGCATCCCGAGCAGCACGGGGCTCGGGAGGTAGCCCAGCCCGGTCCGTGCGAGCTGCTCGAGCTTGTGTTCGAGCGGCGTGAGGAAGTAGCGGTGGGCGACCAGCTCGGTCTCCTTGGCCAGGCCCTCGCTCATGCCGTGGTCGCGCACGCACACGTAGCGCTGCGCCTCGTAGATCCGCAGGAGCTCGTCGGCGAGTCGCTTTTTTTGGCGGTCGTCGCCGTCGAACAGGGGAGCGAGAGAGATGGCAGGCTGACGACTCATGGGTTTTTGCGTGGCGCTGGACGTGGGGGCCGTGTTGCGGGCGGCGCTGGCGGAAGACCAACGGAACCGGCGCGTCCAGGTCTGCCTGTCGATGCTCTCGCCTCGCAGCGCGGCGTCACAGGCCTGGCAGTACTTGACGCGACCCGCGAGGTAGAGCTCGACGCTCTCGAGCATGGGCTCGGGGTTGTAGAAGTAGCACGACGACAGCCGCGAGCGCGGTCCGTCGTAGTCGGCCTGGTGCTCGACGATCTGGTGCCAGCTCGGGCTCACCCGCCCCTCGGTCCAGTTGGCGAGCTGCTCCCCGAACAGCGCCACGAGGGCCTCCGGGGGCGCCCAGGCCTCGACCCACTCATTGCCGCGACGAACCTGCAGGCCGTTCGCGCTCGCGGGGTTCTTGAGCAGGGAGACGGCCGCGTTGTCGAAGTGCGGGGCCAGGCGGTACTCGCCGACGCGGGTGTCGGGCGCGGGCGTGGCCCAGTTGATGAACTTCAAGAACGAGATGTTGGGCGCGTCGTCGGACTCCGTGACCCGCTCGACGGGGATCCCGACGCCGAGGGCCATGATCCGCGCGAGCAACCGACACAGCTGCTCGGCCTTGCGATTGTAGGCCGAGACGACGGCGCGAAAGTCCGCGGGCTCAGTCGGCCACGGGTTCTTGCTGGGATCGAGATGGAGGATGAACTGCTCGTGCGGGGAGTTTGGATTGTTCGCAACGGGCAGGTCGAGGGAGTCGGGGCTGGGCAGATAGCCGAGCCCGGTGCGGGCGAGGTGCTCGAGCTTGCGCTCGAGCGGCGCCGCAAAGAACGGGGCCGCGATCTCGGGAACTCGCGTGAAGAGCTCGTCTGGAATGCCGTGGTCGACGATGACCAGGTAGCGCTGCTGCTCGTAGAGCGCAGCTGCTCGGGCCGCGAGCTCGCGCTGCTCGTCGGGCGCGGCCGCGAGGAATTCGGCGATTGATATGGACTGCGTGGTCTTCATTGCGCAACGTCTGATCCGGTCGGGAGATCGTAGCCCCCTCGGGGCGCGTGTCCGGCGAGGATGTCCGCGCAGCTGGTGCAGGCCTCGCGCCGGGCCACGTGGGTGCCGGCGAGACCCGTGAAGTCCCGAGCCGACTCGAAGGGCTGAGCGAAGTAGCGCTCGAGCGTGGGCAGGATCCCGCTGGCCTCGGGGTTTGTCGCCGCGGCGTGGATTTGAGCGATGAGCTCGCGCTGCCCAGCTTCGACGCGGGCCAGCGCGTCGTCGCTCGCCCGCGTCGCGGCGCAGTCGATCGCTGGATAGCAGCCCCGCTGGGCCAGGGCAGGGTTGAACACGAAGCGGCTGCCACGATCGCTGGGCACCAGCGCGGTCGCGCCTGGATCCCCAGCGGCTTCGCTCACGAGCCACACCGATCGGACGCCGCCGTTGACGTCGGGCGGGAAGCTTGGCTGCGCGTGGAGATGGGCCGGGATCGTGGCCGCGTAGCTGGGAATGATCGGAAACACCACCGTGAGGCGCTGGCCGGTGGGTGCCACCCGGAGGTGGAGCTCCTCGATGAACTTCATGCGCCCGGAGTCGTGGAGACCGAACACCCACACGATCCCGCCGTCGACGAGCGGCGCGAGCACGTCGATGACCTTGACGCCGGTGTCGATCAGCGCGGGATCTCGGCCCGTGGACTCCATGAATTGTGCCGCGATGGCGCTTGCGATCGCGCCGAGGCGCTCGGGCGCGATCGCTACGGGTGGCCCGTCGTCGGCGACCAAGTCTGTGTTGGCGACCAGCCCGTGCGCTGGGCTGGATGCGATCGCCACGACCTCACCACCAACTCCGCGATGGACGACGCTCAGGCGCTGGCCGTCCGGACCGCGCAGCCCCGCGAACACCCGCGCAGGCTCGGGCTCGAGCCACGCGAGCCGAAACAACGCTGCGTTCGTCCCGATCCCATGGGCCCCCCCACGGGCGATCACACGGGCGATGACTCGACGGGGCGCAGACATGGCCAAAGCACGCTAGCACGAGCGCGCAGCCACGGGGACACCCGCCCACGTGAGCCTGCCCGAGCGCGACGGTCTCGCTTGCGGCGCCGTGGAAATCAATGATAGCCCGTTGTCTGACCGATGTACGCCTTGTTGCTCGCGTCCGCCGTCATCCCTTCGGCCCTGCTCCTGGCGCTGTTCTACTTCCGCGACGCGTTCCCCGAGCCTCCGCGCGTGGTGCTGACGACCTTCGTGCTGGGTGTCGTCGCCGTCGCGCCGATCCTGGGCTACATCGAGCTCCACCATCACTTGTTTCAGGCCATCGAGTTCGGACCCCACCTTCACGGCCTGTACCGCGCCTTCACCCTCGCGGCCGTGCCCGAGGAGCTGTGCAAGTTCGCGATCTTGATGCTCTACGTCCGGCCGCACAGCGCCTTCGACGAGCCAATGGATGGCCTGGTGTACGGCGCCTCGGCCTCGCTCGGCTTTGCGACCCTCGAGAACTTGATCTACGTCGACGTCGGTGGCTGGACCACGGCGATCGCCCGGGCCACGACGGCGGTCCCGCTCCACGCGATGCTCGGCGCGATCATGGGGGACTACATCGCCCGGTCGCGGTTTGCCCCCGAGCAGCGCACGTCGCTGCTGGTCCGCGCCCTGGTCTACCCGCTGATCCTGCACGGCATGTACAACGCTCCGCTGCTCGTGCTCGAAGCCACCCCCGAGGCCGTCCCCGCGATGGAGACACAGGTCTACATTGCGTTTGTGTACATGATCCTGGGTTCGATCACGATCCAGGTCATCTGGGTCAACTACCGGCTTCGCAAGCTACAGCGCGAGCAGGCCGAGGTCGTCGCTTCGCTCGAAGTGACCGATGGCCCGGCCGCGCAGTCGGGTGGCGCAAACATACGTTGACTCGACATTTTTGGGTCTGCTAACGTCTGACGCGGATATGACGATGGCAAGTACACAAGTCAACCGTAACGCGCTCCTCGTGGGTGCTGCTGTCTGTGCGGGCTCGCTGATTGGCTGCGACGCCCCCGAGAGCGGCTCGCTGGAGAACGCGAAGAACCGCAAGGCCGAGGCGCTCGACTACAGCAAGCTCGACTATCAAAAGATCGACTACAACAAGATCGATTATCAAAAGATCGACTACAGCAGGCTCGATCCTGCCAAGCTCGATCCTGCGGTGGTCGGCAAGCTGTCCGAGGCGGAGCTGTCCAAGCTCGCGAGCAAGAACATCGGGCTCGTGCCCAGCGAGAACGTGAGCAACGAGGTGACCCGGCGCCTGAACAATCGCCGCGTCGCGGCCGAGAAGGCCGGCGACAAGGAGCTCCTCGTCAACATCGATCGCGTGCTCGAGGCCATCAAGCTGAGCACGACGATGATCGGCGAAGAGAAGCTGTGCTGGTGAGCCGACGCCTGGTCACGACGCGCGCACGGTCACGAGCCGCGTGGCCATCATCCACACGCCGTTGACGAGCAACAGCGCCCGCGCGTAGTAGCGGTGCGCGATGTCTGGGAGACCGTCGAGCGACAGCTCGATCGTCTCGGTGTGCGTCGCTCCTGGATGCAGCTCGAAGCTGAACGGAGGCGGCGCTGCGACGCCGTGGCCCTTGCGGTCGAACAGCAGCGCGCCAGCGACCGCGAAGTGATGCGCCAGCGCGCTGTTGTCGAGCACCAGCGTCGCCGTGATGGTCTGGCCGGGGGCGATGCTGGTCGGCATGGTGACGGACAGCTCGGGCATCGGCATGGTCGGCATGACCGGCCGATCGAGGATCAGCGCGCAGGCGACACACTCCCACTGTCGCCGGCGCAGCGCCGGGCCCGAGTCGTACTCCCGACGCAGCGTCGGGCTGACGCCGCAGTGCGGGCAGGCGTCGGCGATCGTCGACCCCGCGTAGTTGGTTCCCTTCCACAAGCTGTTCGGCCACAGCCCCTTCGGCGCCAGCGTCAGCGCGTGGGCGAGGGCGCCCGCGTGGGCCCGGAGCCACAGGTCGCGGGCCGACGGAACACAGGCAAGGATCTCGCGGGGCTCCATCGTCAGGGCCCGGCCCTCGACCTGGCTGCACAGCTGCTCGACGCGCTCGAGGTTGGCGGCAGCAGCGAGCAGGGGCTCGACGCCGGGGCTCAACGCCTCGGTCCACGCGCGCACCCGCAACGGTGTCAGGACCGCCGCCTCGAGCAGACCTGCGGGGAGCCGCGGCGCGGGTACGGTGAGGATATCGAGGGTCGCCAGGTCGTCCCCGCCCGCCGGCCGCTCGAGGGCGACCCACAGCTCCGGCGGATCGCTGGTCAACAGATGGAGGGTGTGCAGATCGAGGCCGGGGTCGGCATGGCGGACGAAGGTCGTCGCGGCGTGGGCCCCCTGGATCCCGAGCGGGACCCGAACAAACGGACGATCAACCGGGACGCGGGCGCGAATGTGTTGAGACATGGGCCCCTGCTGACGGGCCAGTTCCACAGGCTCGGCGGCCCACCCCGGCCAGCGCCCCGGGCCGACCGGGAGCTCGGGATCTCCAAGCAGAAAGTAGGGGAATTCGGCGACAGCCTGAGGTCGAGCCCGGTTCAGGCGCGACACGGCCTCGCCGAGGTTGGCCGAGCTGTGCAGGACCGCGAACACTTCCACGTGGGACAGCGGGGTCGCAATGGTCACGTAGTCGCCACACACGACCCCGCTCGGCGCACCGCTGAGGGCGAGGATCGCCAGCGAGGGGATGCCCTGCTCCCAGTCCGGTGATGACCAGCCCCCGGCCGCGCACGAGTCGAGGACCATCAGCGGCGTGTCGTAGCTGCGCGGGTCGATCCGCGGGAACGCCCGCAGGTCGACGTCGTAGCTGCCGTCGCGTGGGCTCGCGCAGCTGAGGCCGTCGAGGCAGCGCTCGATCGGGGCCTCGGGCGCGACCGACAGCGGACGGGCGCCGCACAGATGGCCCTCGAGGCCGCAGTAGAACCGCCCGTGCCCGCGAAAGTAGAGCAGGCTCGCGGCTCGTCGAGCGAGCACCCGCGCGGTCGCGCTTCGCAGGTGGCGATGATCGATGACCCGCAGCCCGCCGCCGGAGTCTTCACCAGCTGGTTCGCCAGCGTCGGCGTCCAGCGTCGCGAGGCGACAGTCGAGGGCCTCGGCCGTGGCCGCCGCGAACATCACAGCAGGCGCCTCGGCGTAGGCCGCGATGATCTGATGCTGGACCAGCGACTTGGCCACGACCACGCTCAGGCGGGTGGGGTCGCTGGCCGCGAGGATCCCCCAGGGCAGCCCGGCCAGCGCTCGCTCGTGGGTGCGGGCGAACCCCAGCGCGCGCCCGAGCCAGCTCGGATCCAGACCCGCGCCCGACCACAGCGGCAGCACCAAGGTCAGGCTCTCGAGCTCGCCTCGGCCCAGCAACGCCTCGAGCTGAGCGACCCAGTCCGCGGGGTCGAGCAGCGCGAGCTCCCGCTGGGTCGCCGCCGCGAGGCAGCCGGCGATCACCCGGCAGCTGGGCTCGTCGAGCGCCACGCACAGCCGACCCGGCGACGGGGGCAGCGCGGACGGAGCTTCGCCCGAGTTCTGTGGTTCCCACTGCGACGCGTCGACCAGCTGGGGTCCTGGCCCCACCGCAGGCCCAAACCCGCGAGCGAGCGGCGGGCGACCGAGCACGGGCGCCTCGCCCTGCCCGCGCGAGCAGCTGGCCGCGACCCGGGCGTAGGTCTCGAGGCTGTCGCAGCAGATCAACCGAATCGCGGGAGCATCGAGCGACTCAGGCATTCGCGCCCCCTCGCGCGTGAATATTAGGCCACCCGTCGAGCAGCGGGTCCCCGGTCCGGGCGGCGTAGAGATCGTGCCAGCGGTACGACTCGCCGCGCAGCGCCTCGAAGGCCGCGCGCGCGTCCGCGGCCGGGACCGCGTCCGCGAGCAGCTGCGCGGTCAAGGGGCCCGAGGAGCAGCGGGTGAACGTCCAGCTCGGGAGCGCTTCGTCAGCGACGAGGTGGGGCTGGCGGAGCAGGTGAAAGCTGTCGTAGCCGAGCCGCTCGAGATCGGTGATGGGATCGGCCTCGTAGAAGTCGACCTCCAGCGCGATGACGGCGGCTTGCTGCTCGCAGCGGGTCAACGCGCGCAGCAGCCGGTCCTCCGCGCCCTCGACGTCGATCTTCATGAACACGGGCGCGCCGTACTCGGTGATGAGCTCGTCGAGCGGCACGGTGTCGAGCTCGAGGATCTCGTAGCTGTCGCCGCGGGTGCCGATCGGCTCGACGAACGAGCTCCACCCGTCGTTCTCGTTGACGAAGAACCGCACGGACTCGCGGCGGTCGGACACACACGCGTGGAGCAGCCGCAGCGAGCCATCCGCGAGGGCGTGTGGAAACCGAGCCAGACAGGCGTTGTAGAGCGCCGGGTTGGCCTCGATCGCAACGACCTGGAAGCCCTTGGCGAGATAGTAAGCTGTGTCGTCTCCGCGGTGACAGCCGACGTCGAAGATCAAATTTGCAGCGCGCACGCCCTCTCCTCGCGCTGCGATCCCGAGCGCGCCCGCATACTACACGGGCGCGCCAGCGCGAGTCGAAACCCGGCTATGATGGCGTCGATGCTCGCTCGTCATCTCTCCGCCGCTGGGTCGATCGCCGGATCGCTCGAGACGCGCCCCGCGAGGCTCCGCGCGGACGTCGAGACCCTCGCCGTGCCCCGCCACATCTGGGCCCAGCCCGACGCCAACGCCGAGATCCGCGACGCCCTCGCCGAGCGGCTGCGCGCGCTCGGCTATGAGGTGATCGAGCAAGGCGAGCTGCGCAACCTGCTCGCGCTCCCCCGTCGTCACGCCGACAGCTCGGGGCCGATCGTGTTGCCTGCGGTCGCGGCCCACTACGACAGCGTCGCGGCGACGCCGGGCGCCGACGACAACGCCAGCGCCCTCGCGGTGTTGCTCGAGGTCGCGGCAGCCAGCGCCGCGGCTGGCCACCCGCTCGCGTTGATCGCGTTCAACGGCGAGGAAGAACAGATGCTCGGCAGCGCCGAGTTTGTCGCCGCGCTCCCCGAGCTCGGCGAGCGCTACGCGTTCACGCTGAACGAGGTCCACGTGCTCGAGATGCTCGGGTATACGAGCGCCACCCAGCAGCTTCCCGAGGCCGCGGCGCAGCTGCTCGCGGCGCTCGGCGTGACGGCGCCGACGCGGGGGGACTTCGTGCTGCTCGCCGCCAACCCGGACAGCGCCGCGCTGCTCGGGGACATCCTCGCGGCCGCCGAGGCCCCGACAGCGGGCAGCGCTGCGCAGCCCCGTCCGCGGCCCGCCACCCTCGGCCTCGCGATCCCGCCGGGCGGGGAGGCCCAGCTGCCCGACATCGTTCGCAGCGACCACGCTCCGTTCTGGCGGGCGGGCTACGTCGCGATGATGTGGACCGACACCGCCGAGCTGCGCAACCCCAACTACCACGCGCCGAGCGACACCCCGGACACCCTGGACTACGAGTTCATGGCCCGCGTGTGCGAGCTCCTGCTCACGGCGCTGTGGCGTCGCCTGTGATCGATCACCAGCGCTCGAAGATATAGTTGCCGACCCCCGCGCCGTGCTCGCGACCGCCGACGTGGCGAAAGCCCGCGTTGGCGAGCAGCCGGAACATGGCGGGCCTGTGCTCGAGCTGAAGCTCGATCAACAGGTGGCGCAGGGTCTCGCTGGCCAGGGTCTCGCGCGCGCCCGCGAGGACCTCGGGCTCGTGGCCGTCGACATCGATCTTGATGTGCGTGGGCGGACAGAGCATGGGCTCGGCGCGGAGGCTGTCGAGGCTGCGACGGACGCAGGCTGTCCTCGCCCGGCCGGTCGCGCCGCCCTCGTCGAGCGCTCGGGGCGAGGCGGCTCCGTGCACGAAGTCGCGGTAGTGATAGGCCGCGAGGCCGCTGTCTTCGGCCAGCGCGACCGGCAGCGCGAGGACCGTGTCTGCACCGTTGAGGGCGAGGTTCTCGACCAGCCGCGCAAAGTTGAGCGGCTCCGGCTCGAACGCGACGACCTGCCTGGGCTGACGCAGCCACGCATGAAGGGCGATGATCCCGATGTTTGCCCCGACATCGTAGACGACGCTCTCGGCGTCGACGCTGGTTTGGAGCCAGCTGATGGTCTCGGGCTCGAGCGCGGCGGTCATGGTCGCGCGCCACAGCTCGACCGCGTTTTGGATCCGGACGCGGAGCGGACCCACGGACACCGCTTCGTCGAGGCGCAGGGCTGGCGCCTCGACGCCCTGCTGATCCGCGTAGCCGAGGCTGGTGTCGAACACCAGCTCGAGCGCGGCGCGGTGGCCCCCGAGGGCCGCGAGACCGTCACGGTTCCAGGCGAGGGCGCGGAGCTCGGCGAGACCGAGCTCGCCAGTCTCGACCAGCCGCCGCAGCACCCCCTCATGCAGGCTCGTGAGCACACCAAACGCGTGTCGCTGCGTGGGGGTCATGGGGGTGTCGCTGGCCACCGCGGCGACCAGCGCAGCCGCCACGCGCTCCTTCGCCGCCTGATCGACGTCACTGTCACTGTCACCCATGGCCGCGAATGTAGACGATGACGCGCGCGCTCGCTCGGGCCGAGCGCTCAGAGCCGCCGCAGGGCCCCGCGCCCGCCACCGTCTGGCAGCGAGATGGTGGCCTCACACGCACACGCGACGAAGTCGAGCTCCAGGGTGCCGCTGACGCGCAACGTCGCGCCCTCGATCGTCTGCTGACGGCTGTGATCGTCGAGCGCCACGGCGAGCAGCGTTCCCCCGCGAGTGTTGGGAAACCGCAGGTGCATGGTGCCCCCGCTGAGCGCCTCGGCCACGCGCTCGGGGCTGCGCTCGGCGAACAATTCGAGCTCGACGTCCTGCTCGACGCACAGCCGCGTGACGAGGTCGGGGCCCGGATCGGGCTCGGGCTCGGGCTCGGGCGCGGGCTCGGGTGCGGCGGCCATGAACTCGCGCAGGCTCCGAGGCCGCATGTCCGTCCACAGCTCCTCGATGCGGGCGAGACAGGCAGCTTTGGTGTCGGGCCCGGCAACGACGCTCCACCCTGCAGGAGGCTGCTCGTTGGGCCAGATCGAGTACTGCTCCTCGTGGTTCACGACCACAAAATAGGACTCAGCCGTGGACATCGACGGCAACCATCGCACGGGGCACGGCGAGGCTCAACCGAGTTTCGGCCTCACTTGGCGAGGGCCGCGAGGGCGGTCTCCCGCCACTGCTCGTGCTCGAGGTACCAGCGGATCGTCTGCTCGAGCCCGCGGTCGAGCGTGGTGGCTCGCCGCCACCCGAGCTCGCGCTCGGCGAGGGTGGTGTCGAGCGAGTAGCGAAAGTCGTGGCCGCGGCGGTCGCTGACGAACTCGATCAGCGCCCGGGAGCTCTCGCGCGGGCGGCCGACGATCACGTCGAGCTGATCGAGCAGCCGGGTGACGAGCTCGAGGTTGCTCTGCTCACAGCGGCCGCCAAAGCAGTAGCTGGATCCTGGACGACCGTTCTGGAACGCCGCCACCAGCCCCGCGCAGTGGTCGTCGACAAACAGCCAGTCACGCACGTTCGCGCCGCGACCGTAGATGGGGATCGGCTCGCGCGCGAGCGCCCGCGTGATCACGACGGGGATCAGCTTGTCGGGGAATTGCCGAGGCCCATAGTTGTTGGAGCTGAGCGTGATGATGTAGGGCAGCCCGTAGCAGCGCCCCCACGCGCGGACCAGATGGTCGGCGCCGGCCTTGACGGCGGCGTAAGGGTTGTTGGGTGCGTACGCGCTGCGCTCGTCGAAGCTGCCGGTCTCGCCGAGTTCGCCGAACACCTCGTCCGTCGACACCTGATGGAACAGCACGTCCTCGCGGGTTCCCCAGGCCCGCCGCGCGACCTCGAGCAAGACCGCGGTTCCGAGCACGTTGGTACGAACGAAGCTCAGCGGCTGCTCGAGCGAGCGATCGACGTGGCTCTCGGCGGCGAGGTGGATCACGGCGGACGGCGAGTGCTCGCTGAACACGGCCTCGACCGCGTCGAGATCGGCGACGTCGCCGTGCACGAACACGTGGTTGGGATCATCGTCGAACGCGGCCAGGTTCGCCCGCAACCCGCAGTAGCTGAGCGCGTCGAAGGACACGAGCTGACGGGTGGGCCACTGGCGACGCAGCCGCCTGACGAGGTTCGAGCCGATAAAGCCGGCGGCACCAGTGACGAGGATCGTCATCGAGGGGGTGATGCCACTTTGTCGCGGTCGGAACAACGCTTGTCTCGCCGCCCCTCCTCTTGGTATGGACCACGTGGAGGGGACGACGGGCTCGAGTGTATGCGCTGCTGCTAACCGCCGCTGTGCTCCCGCCCGCGCTGTTGGTCGGCGCGCTGGCGCGAGCTCTGGCCACTCCGGCCACGCGGACCTCGATCGCGCTGGCCTTTGCGTGTGGGGCGGCCCTGCTGCTGCCGGTCTATGGCCTCCTCGACCTGCACGAGCTCCTCGACGTCGAGCTCGGCACGGACCCCTACCCCAAGGGTCTGTACCGCGGCTTCGTGCTCGCGTCGGCCCCCGAAGAGCTGTGTCGGGTCCTCGCGGTCTGGGCGTTCGCGGCCTGGGCCGCGCGCGAGCAGCCCAGGCCACACGCCAGCGCCAGCGCGGTCGTGTATGGGGCCGCGGTGATGCTCGGCTTCGCGAGCCTCGAGAACTGTGTGTATGTCCACAACCGCGGCTGGGAGGTGCTCTCGGGCCGGATGCTGACGGCGCTGCCGTTCAACGCGGCGCTGGGCGTGATCGCGGGCGCGTGCGTGGGCGAGGCGCTCGCGCGTGGGCGAGGCCTGCTCGACGTGGGGCGACGCCTGATCCTCGCGCTGGGCCTGGTCACCGCGCTGCACGGGGCCTACGACGCGCCGCTGTTGATCCTCTACGAGACCAACCACAAGGCCAGCAGCGGCGAGACCGTCGCGCTCGCCTCGGTTAGCTACGCCGTGTTTGGCCTGACGTTGCTGGCTGCGCTGGCCCTGGTCCGTCGCGCGCGACGGCAGTGCGTGGATCAGCGACGCGGAAGCACGACGAGCGCGTAGTCTCCGTACACGTAGAGCACGCGCATGGTCGTGGCCCGATCGCTGGCAACGACCGCGAAGTTCGCGCGATAGCGGCCGCCGATCACCGCCAGCTCGGCGTCGGTCAGCGCGGCATAGCGGCGCTCGTAGCCGGGGATCGCCGCGCGACCCGGCCCCTCGGGTGGGCCGTAGCAGTCGAACATGCGTGTGCCCCACTCGGCGACGCCGGGATCGTGATCTGGGACGCCATCGAAATCGACGACGATCGCCCGCGTGGCGATGAGTCGGAAGTCACCGAAGGCGGGGGGCGTGAGAATGACGCTGGCCGGCGGGGTGTAGCGGGCGACGTCGCGGGCCAGCATCAAGGCGTCGCGCTGGTAGTCGCTCGAGCGCCAGCGCGGACGGAAGTCGTCGGCGAGCCACGCACTCGACTGATTGACCGCCACCCCGGCGATGCCCCCAGCCAGCGCCAGCGCCAGGCTCCACCCGCGCCAGCTCGCGATCGTGAGCGCGAGGCAGACGAGGCTCAGAACTAGCGTCGGCGCGAGGGCGGGTGGCCCCAAGCCGATCGCGACGGCCACCAGCAAGGCGAGGCTGGCCGCGACCAGCAACCTGGTCTGTCGGCGCTCGAGCCTTGGCGCGAGCCAGGCGACGAGCACGAAGCAGCCCCCGGCGAGCAGCGGCGCCGCCAGGCTCAGGCCCAGCGCGGGCACCCACGCGCGCTCGACCGGATCGCTCGCGAGCCTGGCCAGGTGCCCAGCGGCGACGAGCAGCGCGATCCAGGCCAGCAGCACGCAGCAGCGCAGCGGCGTGAACAGCAACCACGCGCGCCATGCCCAGCGATCCACGAACACGTGGGACAAGAGCACGAGCAGCGCGAGGCCGGCAGCGAGGATCAGGTAGCTCCGCACCAGGTGCCTCTCGGGCGGTGGTTCGGGCCGGCTCGAACGGCGGGCACAGATCAGCGTGACCACGACCAGGCTCAGCAACGTCGCCCACGTCGTCCAGTCGGCGAACACGTGACTGGGGCTGTAGCGGCCGGGATCTCGTTGCAAGGCCGCGAGCGCGACGAAGGTCTCGTCGGCCAGCGAGCGCGGGTGCGTGAAGATCGGCGCGACGACCAGCGCCACGCTCGGCGCCACCAAGGTCGCCGTCACCCCGCTCGAGCGCAGCGCAGCCCCGATGTCGGCGCCCTGCCGCCGAACGAGGAGCATGCTCACGAGCAGCGCCGCGCTCGGGACCGCAAGGCCGGGTGCGAGCAACACCGCGAGGCTCGCCGGAATCCCCGCCGCCACGCCCCGCCGCCAGGCTTGGCCGTCGTCGAACGCCAGCAGTCCAAAGTACAGCGACGCGGCGAGCAGCGGGAGCGCGAGTCCCTCGGGGGTGAGCGCCGTGGCAGCGCAGATCGACGGGCCCCCGATCGCGGGGATGGGCGCGCAGCAGACCAACGCCGCGGCGATCCGCGGGGCCCATGGTGCGTCGGGAACCAGCGCGCGCGCGCTCGCGTAGCTGACCAGCGCGAGCCCGACGTTGGCGAGCGCCGTCAAGCCGAGATACAGGCGGTCGTAGGGGATCACCCGGGCGAGCATGCCCAGCAGCGTGATCAGGGGCGTGCGCGGCCCAAACACGGAGCCCGCCCAGGTGTAGAAGTCCCCGGCCAGGAACTGTGGATCGGCGGCGCGCATGACCGGGGCGAGCAGCTGCAGGGTCCCGGGCTCGAGGAACTGATAGCGCCACGCCGTCGCGAACAGCCCGCACGCGACAGCCACGAGCAGGCCTCCCGCCGCCCACGAGCTGGGTTTTGACGCCGTCATCTGCGAGCGGCCCAATCTACATCCGGCTCGTCGGGCGACACAACCGGGGCTGTGATTGCGGTCGCGTCGCCGCTGTGTTTCCATGCCGAGCGGCCGAGGTGACTTCGAACGCAGGCAAGGACATCGCGGCGCGCCTCGACGCGCTGCCGCCCAAGCGAAGGCGATTGCTCGAGCAGCTGCTCGCCGAGCGTCGTCGGGAGCTACGGCCCGAGCTTGGGAGTGGCGATCGCTGGCCCCTGTCCGCGGCGCAGCGTCGCCTGTGGTTTCTCAGCCGACTGGTGCCCGAGCGTCGCGACTACGTCCTCGCCGGATACCTGCGGCTCGACGGGGCGCTGCACCCCGAGCGCCTCGGTCACGCCCTGACGGCCCTCCTCGATCGCCAGGCGATCCTGCGTGCCCGGTTTGGGGTCGACGAGGACGGTGAGCCCCATGTCTGGATCGCCGACGCCCAGACCCCCGAGCTGTCCGTGCGCACCGCCGAGCCGGCCGAGGTCGCCCGCGCCCTCGCGGATCGCCCATTCGATCTCGAGCGCGAGCCGCTGCTGCGGATCGCCCTGTGCTCGACCGGGCCGAGCGCCCACCAGCTCGTGCTCGTCGCCCACCACCTGATCTGCGACGGGGGCTCGCTGGCGATCTTCGCCGCGGAGCTGTCCGCTCACTATCGGTCCCTCGCCCAGACCCAGGCGCCCGCGAGCCTGGCTCCGCTCGCGGTCAGCTACGGCGACTACGCGCGCTGGGAGCAGGCCCACCTCGCCAGCCCCGCGCTCGTCGAGCAGCGCGCATGGTGGCTGTCCCGGCTCGCGGGGGGTCCACCGGCCCCGGCCTTCGCCCGCAGCACCGGTGAGTACGCCGGCGCCCGCATGCAGCTGCGCGTCGAGCCCGAGCTCCTCGTCGAGCTCGATGGGCGAGCGAGGCGGCTGGCGACGACCCGGTTCGCGCTGCTGTCCGCGGCCTTCATGCTGGCCCTCGAGTCTCACGCGCCGCGCGGCGAGCAGTGGCTCGGCACCCCCGTCGCAACCCGTGAGCGGCCCGAGCTCGAGGGTTTGATCGGACTGTTCGTCAACACTGTGGTGTTGCGCGCGGCGATCGATCGTGACCAGCCGCTCGAGGACTTCGTGCGTGAGCTGGGCACCAGCATCCAAGACGCCCTGGTCAGGGCCACGCAGCCGTTCGAAGCGATCGTCGAGGCGGTGCGATCGACCGGCGTCGGCGATACGCCGCTGATCCAAGCTGCCATCAGCCTGCAGGAGCCGGCCCCTCCGTTCGCGCTCGGACCCGCGCTCGAGGGCAGCCTGGTCCCGGTGTTCTGTGAGCGCGTGACCCTCGAGCTGATCTTGGTCCTGCGTCCGCAGGACGACGGGCTCACGGCCAGCTTCGAGTACGCGTCGGCGGTCGTCGACGCGACCGCCGTCGCTCGGATCGCGGAGCGCTTCATGGCGATCTTGCGGGCCTCGACCCAGCGACCCCACGCGCCGCTGGCCGAGCTCGTGTCCCCGCTGGCTGGCCCACCTCGCCAGGCCGAGCGGGTCGAGGGCCGCGCGGACGCGACCGAGGCCGCCCGCCTGAGTCCGACGCAGCTCGCCATGTGGATGGGCCAGCGCCTGCGCCCGGACGTGCCGATCTACAACCAACAGCTGATCTGCACGGTCGACGGGCCGCTCGATCCGGGGCTGCTCGAGCGGGCCTTCGCGCGAGTCGTCGCCACCAACGACGCGCTGCGCACGGTGATCGAGGTCGTCGATGGTGCCCCGCAGCAGCGATGGCTCGCGCCTGACTGGGGGCCTGACGCTGGACCCAGCTTGGAGGTCCTCGAGCTGCGACCCGGGCCCGACCTCGACGCCCGCGCGGCTCGCCTGCTCGAGCGTCGCAGCGCGCGACGCTTCGAGCTCGAGACCAGCCTCGTCGACAGCGTCCTGGTTCGCGCGGGTGCCGAACGTGGCTACTGGTGCCTCACGCTCCACCACCTGATCACCGACGGCTGGTCGTTCGCGCTGATCCTCGAGCAGACCGCCCAAGCCTACGAAGACCTCGCCGCCGCGAGACCGCTGCAGGCGCCGCGCCCCTCGCTGGGCGCGGCAGCCTTGCGGGCAGCCGCCGAGCCGCCGCGGGCGGGCCAGCGCCTCGAGCGGGCGCGCAGCTGCTTTCGTGCGCTCGAGCCTGCTCCGCTCCCGGCGTTCTTTGCTCGGCGACGCCCGGTCGACCAGACCGCGGTGGTTCGCCTCGAGCTCGAGCTCGACGCCCAGCGCGGGCGAGCGCTGAGCGGCCTGTGCGAGCACCCTCCGCTGCGCAGCCTCACGACCGGCATGGCGCGGACCAAGCTGTGGCTGACCCTGGTCGCCGCGCTCGTCCATCGGCTCAGCGGCGAGCACGAGCTGTGCATCGGCGTCCCCCTCCATCGTCGCAGCTCGGCGCTCGCCAAGCAGACCGTCGGCGCGCTGATGGTCGTGTGCCCGATCCGCCTGCGGATCCCGGCTCGGCCGAGCTTCGCCAGCGTCGCCGCGGCGGTCGACGCCGCGTTCACGGCGGGGCTGCGCAACCTCTCGGGGCTCGACGCGCTGCCTGGCGGTCGGCGGCCCTACGACGTGGTCCTCAACTACCTCGACCTGGAGTTTCCCCCGCTCGCTGGGCTGCCGACCCGGGTCGAGATGCGGACGCCTGGCCACGCGTTGGACACGCTCACCGTCAACGTCCACGACCACGCTGAGCAGCTGCGCCTCGACCTCGACCTGTGCGCGGCGGTGTTCGACGATGTCCGGCGGGCACGACTGCGCGCGGAGCTGCGCGCCCTGATCGACGGCTGCCTCGCGAACGTCGACGCCCCGCTCGATCCGCCCTGCTCCGGCGAGCACGACCTCGCACAGCTCGACCGCGGGGCCGAGGCCGCCTGCTTCAGCGGCGCCTGCGACTCGCCGTGGGCGGCGATCGAGGCTCACGCCGAGCGCCAGGGCGACGCCGTCGCGGTGATCGACGGCCCCCGCCAGCTCAGCTGGGCCGCCCTGCGCCGTCGGGTTCGCGCGCTCGCCCAAGCCCTCCGCGCCCGCGGGCTCGGGGTCGGGACCACGGTCTGCGTCGCGCTGCCTCGCAGCCTCGAGCAGGTCATGGCCGTGCTCGCGGTCGGGGCCAGCGGCGCCGCGTACCTCCCGATCGACCCGGCGCGCTCGTGTGTTCAGGCCCAGGCCGACCTCGCGCACGCGGTGCGACTTGGAGTCCGGCACGCGCTCGTCGCCGCGCCCGATCGCGAAGCCCTCGCGACGGCGGGCCTCGAGCTGCTGACCCTCCGCGAGCTCGAGTCGATTGACCCCTTGTCTACAGCGACACCGATCCCGTGGCGAGGGTTGGCGCCGTGTGTGCCCCGCTCGCCCGCGTACGTGATGTTCACCTCGGGGACCAGCGCCGCGCCGCGGGCCGTGATCGTCGAGCTGGCCGGGCTCACCAACCACGCGCGCTGGGCTGGCGCGAGCTTTGGCCTCGGGCCCGGCGAGCGGGTCCTGCAGTTCGCCAGCCTCGGGTTCGACACGGCGGTCGAGGAGCTGTTTGGCAGCTTGATGGCGGGGGCGACCCTGGTCCTGCGCGAGCCGGGCTTGGCCAGCCCCCGCGAGTTCTGGCTGCGGTGTCGTCGAGCGGGCGTTACGGTGGTCGATCTCCCGACGGCGTACTGGCACGTGCTCGTCCGCGAGGGTGAGCTCGACCCCGCCGTGCTCGGATCCGTGCGGCTCGTGGTCATCGGTGGGGAGCGGGCCGAGCGGGACGCGGTCGCCCGCTGGTCCAGCGAGATCGGCGACGCGGCGACCTTGATCAACACCTACGGGCCGACGGAGGCGACGGTGGTCGCCACGGCCCACACCCTGGGGCCGACGTCGCTCGCCGGCGATCGCGAGCTCCCGATCGGGCGCCCGCTCCCGGGTGTGCGCGTGAGCCTGAGTCCATTCGACAGGTTCTGGGCGACGGCCCCGCGCGGCGTCCCGGCCGAGCTGCTGATCGGCGGGGTCGCGGTCGCGGTGGGCTATGCCCAGCGCCCCGGGCTCACGGCCGCGCGCTTCGTCCCCGATCCCCACGGACAGCCGGGCGCGCGTCAGTATCGGAGCGGAGATCGAGTCAGCCTCGACGACGATGATCAGCTGATCTACCGCGGCCGCGCCGATCGCCAGCTCAAGATCCGAGGAGTTCGGGTCGAGCCCGACGCGATCGAGGCGCGCGCCGTCGCGCTCCCCCAGGTCCGCGCCGCCGCGCTCGTCGTGACGGGCGCGGCGCAGCCGGCCGGGGCGCTGCTGTGGCTGTTCATGGTCGCCGCCGAGGACGACCTGCCTCCGCCTCCGGCCCCGGAGCTCGCGGCCCGACTGGCGCCGCCCGGGGTGCCGCTGCGCGGGGTCTGGCTCGAGCGCCTCCCGCTGACGGCCCGCGACAAGCTCGACCGCGCGCAGCTGCGGGTCCAGGCCGAGCAGCTGCTCGCGTCGACGATCACCGAGGCCCCCGACCCCGACTCCAGTGCAGGTGACGGTGGCAGTGACGGTGACGGCGACGCGCTGGCCGAGCTGCGCGGGCTGTGGGCCGAGCTGCTCGAGCGTGACGCCGCGGCGCTCACCCCCGAGGCCGACTTCTTCGCCCTGGGCGGTCACTCGCTGCTCGGGGCGATGCTCATCGCCAGGATCGAGCGACGGCTCGGCGTCGCGCTGCCACTGCGCGCGCTGTTCGAGGCGCCGCGGCTCGGCGACCTCGCCCGCGCGCTGGTCGACGCTCGCGCGGGCACTGGGCCGGGCGCGGCGGCCAACGACGACGCCATCGGCCCGCGGCCCCAACCAGCCAGGGCCCCGCTCTCGTCGACGCAAGAGCGGCTGTGGTTCCTCGACCAGCTCGACCCCGGCAATCCAACCTACAACATCCCCGCGGCCGTGGAGCTGCGGGGGGCGCTCGACGTCGCGGCGCTTCGACAGGCCTTCTCGGCGCTCGTCGAGCGCCACGAGATCCTGCGCACGACCTTCGTGATCGGCGAGCTCGGCCCCGAGCAGCGCATCGCTCCGCCTGCGCCCGTGCCCCTGCCCGTCGTCGCGCTCGACGAGCTCGAACAGGCGACGCTCGAACAAGCGATCGACGCGCGGATCCAGGCCCACGCCAGCCACCGGTTCTCGCTGGCCGACGGACCCCTGCTCGCCCTCGAGCTGCTGCGCTGCGACGCCGCGCGCCACGTGCTGATCTCCAACCTCCACCACATCATCGCCGACGGCTGGTCCGTCGGCGTGCTCGTGCGCGAGCTCGAGGTCCTCTACGCCGCGGCCCGCAGTGGCGTGCAGGCCGAGCTCGCGCCGCTGCCCCTGCAGTACGCCGACTACGCCGCGTGGCAGCGCCAGCGGCTCGCTCGCCCCGAGACCCAGACCGAGCGGGCCTGGTGGCGGGCGACGCTCGCGGGCGCGCCCGAGCGGCTCGAGCTGCCCCTCGCGCGGCCTCGTCCCGCGGTCGAGCGCCACGTTGGCGCCCGGCTCCCGCTGCGGTTCGCCCCCGAGCGCGGCCGGGCCCTCGCCGAGCTCGCCCGCGCGCACGAGGCCACCGCGTTCATGGCCATGCTCGCCTGCGTCGGTCTGCTCCTCGCTCGCGTCAGCGGACAGACCCAGCTGTGCGTGGGCTCGCCGGTCGCCGGGCGCGATCGGCCCGAGCTCGAGGGCCTGATCGGCTGCTTCGTCAACACCGTCGTCCTGCGCCTCGATGTGTCCGGGGCGCTCACCTATGTCGAGCTGCTCCGCCGCGTCCGCGCGACCTGCCTCGACGCGCTCACCCACGCCTCGCTCCCATTCGAGGCGGTCGTCGACGAGCTCCGACCGCAGCGCAGCCTCACCCACCAGCCGCTGTTTCAGGTCATGTTCACGTTCCTCAACGAGCCGACACGGCGGGCGCTGAGCGAGCGCGGGGCGCTCGACTGGACCCCGCGAGAGTTCGACCGCGGCGTCGCCAACCGCGATCTCACCGTGCGGCTCGAGACCGACCCCAGCGGCGCCCTGATCGGCCACATCGAGTACAACAGCGGGCTGTTCGACGCAGCCCAGATCGCAACCTGGAGCGCCGAGCTCGACGCGATCGTCACCGAGGTCATCGCCGACCCCGAGCGCAGCCTCGTGACCAGCAAGCGCGACGAGACCCGGCAGCGACGTCGGGCCCGCGCCCGCTCGCGCCGCGAAGACCAGCGACGCGGCTTCGACAGCGCACGCCCGACCCCGACCCCGACCCCGACCGATGCCCGAGCCGTCGCCCGAGCCGGCGCCGAGCTGTTCCGCGCGTCCCCGCTCGTCGACGGCCGCCAAAGCCCCCTCGTGCTCGAGGCCCAGGTCGGTGATCTCGATCCCCGCGCCTGGCTCGGCAGCCAGCGCGAGCGGCTCATGGACCTCGCCCGGACCCACGGCGGGCTGCTCGTGCGGGGCCTCGCGCCGCGCCGCGCCGACCAGCTCGGCGAGGACTGCCGGCTGCTGACCCCGGCCCTGATGGACTACGACGAGCCCTCGACGCCGCGCACCAAGCTCGACGCGGGGGTCTACACCTCGACCGAGTACCCCGCCGACGCGGGGATCATGGCCCATCACGAGATGGCCTACGCCAGCCACTGGCCCCGGTGGCTGTGGTTTCACTGCCGCCAGGTCGCCGAGACCGGTGGCGCGAGCCCGATCGTCGACGGGGTCCGGGTCCGCGAGCGCATCGACGCCGAGCTGCGCGAGCGGTTCGAGCGACTCGGGGTCTGCTACGTCCGCAACTATCGGACCCACCTCGACCTCCCGTGGCAGCGCGTGTTCGCAACCGACGATCGCGACCGCGTCGAGGCGGCGTGCCGGGCCGCGGGCATGACCTTCGAGTGGACGCCCGACGGGGGACTGTGCACGCGCTACCGCTCCCCCGCGGTCGCCCGTGAGCCGGCCAGCGGCGCGCTGGTGTGGTTCAACTCCGCCCACATGTTCCACGTCTGCGCGCTCGAGCCAGCGGTCCGCGCCTCGCTGCGCTCGCTGTTCGACGAGGCCGAGCTCCCCCGTCACGCCTACTTCGGAGACGGCTCGCCGATCCCCGACGATGCCATCGCCCACATTCGTTCGATCTACGCCGAGGAGGGCGTGCCGCTGCGCTGGCGCGTCGGCGACTTGCTGCTCCTCGACAACATGCGCTTCGCCCACGGCCGCGAGCCGTTCACGGGCGCGCGCGAGCTGCTGGTGACCATGGCCGAGCAGACCGCGACCCGCGGCCTCGACGATCCGCAGGGGTCCGCGTGAGCGTCGACGGGTGGACCGAGCTGTCGCCGCAACAGCGGCGCTTGTGGTTGCGAGTCGGCGAAGACGCGCCGCCGACCTACGCCCGCGTCGAGCTGAGCGGGTCGCCCGATCCGGCAGCGCTTCAGTCCGTCCTACGTCCCGCGCTCGAGCACGCCTGTCGGACCCACGCCCAGCTCGGGGTGACCGTGGCCCCGATCGTGGGCATGCAGGTGCCCGTCCAGGTCCCGCGCAGCACAGCGCCAGCGCTCGCCTGGGCGGTCGAGGTCCTGCCCGATTCAGAGGCTGACCGCGACCGAGCCTGGGCGCAGTTCCTGGCCGATGCCCGGTTCGTCGGCCAGGGCCCCGCGCTGCGGGCGACCTTGATGACCCACCCCGCTCACGCTGGCGCGCAGCTGTGGGTCGCCGCGTCCGCCTTGCTGCTCGACGCTCCGAGCTTGCTCGTGATCCTGCAGTCGCTCGGGCCCGCCGTCGCAGGCGATCCGCCCACCAGCTTCGCCCACTACACCAGCTGGCAGCGCGCGCTGCTTCACGACGACGCCTACGCGGCCCAGCGCCACGAAGACGAGGCCGATCTGCGTGACGCGCTCGACCACCAGCGCAGCCAAGCGCGGACCTGCCCAGCGTTCGAGCCCGGCCCCGGCACCAGGTCCGTCCGCCACGTGCTCGACCTGTCGCCCTCGCTCCGGGCCCGCCTCGTGTCCGAGTGCGACGCCGACCTGATCGCCGCCGAGGCCCTCGTGCTCACGGCCTGGCGAACCACGCTCGGCCGCCGGTTGAACCGCTCGAGCCTCAGCCTCGGGCGCGTGACCGACGGCCGCGTGTTTCCCGAGCTCCACCGCTGCGTGGGGCTGCTCGCGTCGACCTGCCTCACGCGTGTGCCACTCCCACCCGCCGAGCGCTTCTTCGATCTGTGCGACGACGCGGAGGTCGAGCTCGAGCGGCAGCCGCTCCCGGTCCTCGACGCGCGGGCGTTCGACGATGCCCGCGTCGCCCTCGGGTTCCGCTTCGTCGCCCGCCCGCGGCCATGGGACGCGCTCGGCTGTCGCTGGCGGGTCCTCGATCACGATGACGCCTGCGACTCGGCCAGCCTGAGCCTCGCGTGCGTCTGGGACCACGCGTCGGGCCCAGCGCTGCACCTGCTCCACGACCCCGATCGGATCGGGCCCGAGCTCGCGGCCCAAATCGGGGCCGCGCTGGTCGAGACCCTCGCGCGGGCCCTCGCCGGACCGACGGAGCCGATCGCCACGTTCCCGCGCATGAGCGCGCCCGAGCGCGAGCAGGTGTCCGCCTGGACCACTGGCCAACCGGCGACGGCGGGATCGGAGGACCTCGCGTTCGTGCACGAGCGCGTCGCCAAGGCGGCGGCCCGCGCTCCGGACACGATCGCCCTCGAGGACGAGCACGGGCAGCTCAGCTACGCCGCGCTCATGGGTCGGGTCCACGCGTGGGCGTGGATGCTGCGCGAGCGTGGCGTGGGTCCCGAGTCGATCGTCGGTCTGTACCTCGAGCGCCGCGTCGACGCGCTCGTCGCTCAGCTCGCCGTGCTCACGGCCGGCGGCGCGTTCATGGCCCTCGACGAGCGCGCCCCTCCAGCCCGCGTCGCCCAGCTGGTCGCGGGCGTCGAGCCCACGCTGGTCCTCAGCCACCGCTCGCTGCGTGGCCACTGGCCTGACCCAGACGCCCTCGACTGCATCGACGAGGCGCCGTGGTCGACCGCGGCGCCCCGCCGCAGCCCGCCGCGGTCGCGCCTCCACCCGGCCAACGCGGCCTACGTGCTCCACACCTCCGGCTCGACCGGGACCCCGCGGCCCGTGGTCGTGACGCACCGGGCGTTCTCGTCCTACGTCAGCGCGGTCACCGAGCGACTCGAGCTCCCCCCTCGTCCCCGCGCGGTGCTGCTGTCCACGCTCGCCGCGGACCTCGGTCACACGGCGATCTGGCCGACGCTCACCCGCGGCGGCTCGCTGTTCGTGCCAGCGTGGACCCGACTGCTCGATCCCACCGGGCTCGCGCGGGCGATCGAGCCTCGCGGGATCGATCTCGCCAAGATCGTGCCCTCCCACCTCGACGCCCTGCTCGCGGGCGGCGAGCTCGGGCTGGTGCCGCGCTCGCACCTCGTCGTCGGCGGGGAAGCGGCGCGACCCGGGCTGCTGTCCGCCCTCGCCGCCCAGCGCCCGGCGCTGCGTCTGTTCAACCACTACGGTCCGACCGAGACGACGGTCGGGGCGATCGCCGGCGAGCTCGAGCCCGGGCGCCGCGACACGCCACCGCTCGGCCGCCCGCTCGCTGGCATGCACACGCCCGTCCTCGATCCGGCCGGCGATCCGTGTCCGCTCGGCTGTCGCGGCGAGCTCCACCTCGGCGGTGTCCAGGTCGCGCGGGGCTACCGGGGTCGACCAGGCAGCACCGCCTCGCGCTTCGTGCCCGATCCGGCCGGTCACGGCGCACGCATGTATCGCAGCGGCGACCTCGCCCAGCTCGATCCCAGCGGCGCCCTCGTGTTCCTTGGTCGCGTCGACACCCAGCTCAAGATCCGCGGCCATCGGGTCGAGCCCGGCGAGCTGGTCCAGGCCCTGCGCGAGCTCCCCGACGCCGGGATTCGCGAGGCGGTGGTCGAGAGCGTCGAGGGACCCGGGGGCGCGCGGCTCGTCGCGTACCTCGGGCTCGACGTGGTCGCTCACCAACCGGGCCTCCACGCGCTCGCCCAGGAGCAGGTCGGGGCCTGGCGCGCAGTGTTCGACACCACCCACGGCCAGCTCGACCCCGAACCGGGGGTCACCTTCAACGCGTTCGGCTGGGACAGCAGCTACACGGGCGAGCAGCTCCCCGACGCGCACATTCGCGAGCAGGTCGGCCAGACCGTGGCGCGGATCCGCGGTCTCGCGCCCACCCGCGCGCTCGAGCTCGGCTGTGGCACCGGGCTGCTGCTGTTCGAGCTCGCGGGTGGTTGCGCGCGGTACCTGGCGACCGACTTCTCGCCGGACATCCTGGCCTACACCCGCGCCGTGCTGGCCTCGCTCCCCGACCTGGGCGAGCGCGTCGAGCTGCGCGAGCTCGGCAGCGACGCCCTCGCGGAGCTCGGCGAGGAGCGGTTCGACACGATCATCCTCAACTCGGTGATCCAGTACTTCCCGAGCGTCGAGTACCTGCTCGACGTCCTCACCGAGCTGTGCGCGCGGGTCGAGCCCGGCGGTCGGCTGTTCATCGGAGACGTCCGCGACCTTCGCCTGCTCGACCCGCTGCACGCGAGCATCGAGCTGTTCCGCGCGACCCCGGACACCCGCGGGGTGATCTTGCGCCAGCGCGTCGCCCAGCGACGCCACCGCGAGCGCGAGCTGCTGCTCGACGTCGAGTTTTGGCGCCGCCTGGGCGACTGGATCCCCGGCATCACCGGCGTCGAGATCGGCCTCAAGCGCGGGCGCTGGCACAACGAGCTCACGCGGGCCCGCTACGACGTCGTCGTCCACGTCGGTGGTGCACCGCCCGTAAATCTCGCGCGCGACCAGCTCGACCAGATCGACGCGTCGACGCTGAGCCTCGAGGCGCTCGACCACCAGCTCCAGCGCACAGCCAGCGCACAGCCAGCGGGCGTGGTGTGTCTCGACGTCCGTGACGCCAGGATCAGCGCGGCGCTGCGAACCCTCGAGCTGCTCGACGCCGAGCCCACCCTCGACGCCACCGCGCTGCGCCAGCGCTGCGCCGCCGAGGCCGGTCCCAGCGTCGACCCCGAGGCCCTCGCCCGTCTCGCCGAGGGCCACGGCTACGCTGTCGCCCTTCGTCCAGGCCCGCGCCCTGGCTACTTCGACGCCGTGCTCACGCGCGGCGTCGACCCAGGCTGCGTTCCCGAGCTACGCGAGCGAGCGCCTGGATCCGCGAGCGACTTCGCCAGCACCCCCCTGCTCGACGAGCTCGCCGCCCGCCAGGTGTCCGCGTGGCGAGAGGCCCTCGCCCAGCGGTTGCCGGACTACATGGTCCCCGATGCCTTCGTCGTGCTCCCCCGCTTGCCGCTCACGGTCAACGGCAAGCTCGACCGCGCGCGGCTGCCAGCCCCGAGCTTTGGCGCCCGAGCCGAGCGCGTCGCCTTCGTCGCCCCCCGCAACCGGGTCGAGTCCGAGATCGCAGCGGTCTGGCGCGAGGTCCTTCAGGTCGACGAGATCGGCGTCCACGATGACTTCTTCGAGCTCGGCGGCCACTCGCTCCTCGCGACCCAGGTCGTCGTCCGGATCCGCGCCAAGCTCGACAGCTCGCTGCCGCTCACGCACTTCTTTGATGGTGCGCCAACGATCGCTCGGCTCGCCGCGCTGATCGACGCGAGCGAGGTCGACGAGGCACGCGCCGGTCCATCACTCACAGCGATCGCCACGGCCGAAGCCGGAGCCGCTCGCGGGCCCCTCGCGCACGCGCAGGCCCGGATGTTGTTCGATCCCGACCCCGCGCACCCGTTTCACAACATCCCCTTCGCCTTCTTCCTCGACGGCGCCCTGGATCGCGCCGCCCTCGTCGGGGCGCTCGACCTGGTGCTCGCTCGGCACGCGGCCTGGCGCACGGTGTTCGAGCTCGGGGCCACTCCGGCTGACTCCCACCAGCGGGTCCGCGGCGTCGATGAAGCTGGCGGCTTCCCGCTCACGCAGATCGATCTGCGCGGTCAGCCCGACGCGATCGCCGAGGCCCAGGCGATCGCCGAGCGCGAGGGCCAGCGCCGGTTTGATCTCAGCCAAGATCTGCCGGTACGCGGGGTCCTGATCCAGCTCCAAGATCAGCTCCACGTGCTGGTCCTCGTCGTCCACCACATCGTGTCCGATGGCTGGTCCACCGGGGTGTTCTGCGCGGAGGTGTCCCACTCCTACGCCAGCTTCCGCCGCGGCCAGCCGCCCACGCTCCCGACCCTCGAGGTCCACTACCGCGACTACGCCAGCTGGCAGCATCAGTGCCTGGCCCAGGGCGCGCGCGAGGCCCAGCTCGCCTACTGGATCGAGCAGCTCGACCAGCGCGAGCTCGAGCTCGCCCTGCCGACCGACTTCCCCCGGCCCGAGCGCCAGACCTGGCGTGGCACAGGCATCGCCGTCGCCCTGCCCGACCCCGTGACCCGAGCCGCCGAGGCCCTCGCCAGCGCCCGCGGAGCGTCGCTGTTCATGGTCCTGTTGACTGTCTACCTGGCCGAGCTTCACCTGCTCTCGGGCCAGCGAGACATCGGCGTGGGCACCCCCGTCGCCAACCGAACCCGGGTCGAGCTCGAGGGTCTGCTCGGCTGCTTCATCAACCTCCTCGTCATGCAGGTCGACCTCGACGGGGACCCCAGCTTCGCAGCGCTCCTTGCACGCGTGCGCAGCGTCTGCGTCGGGGCCTACGACCATCAAGACGCGCCCTTCCACGAGCTCATCGAGGCGCTCGGCCTCGAGCACCCGGGGCTCGCCCGCCCGCCCCTGTTTCAGGTCATGTTCGAGCTCGCCAACGTGCCGGGGGAGCGACGCCTGCAGCTCGACGGTCTCGAGCTGCGCGGCCTGGACTTCAGCCATGGCACCAGCGAGTTCGAGCTCAATTTGATTCTGCAGAAAGGGGATGACGGGCTCGGACTCGGCGGCTGGTTGCTCTACCGGACGGATCTCTACACGCAGGCCTCGGCCGAGGCGTTGTTCGATGGGTTTGTGCGGCTGCTTGCGGCGGTGATCGAAGACGACAGTCTGCCGCTGTCTTCGTATCGTGACTGCCTCCCGACGCCGTGGCCGGCGAGCTAGCTAGGGGGTGGTACTCCTCGTATGAGATTACCGCCCCGGCGCCGTCGACCTCGTCGCGGCGGCGCCGAGGTGGTTGCTCAGCTGGTAGCGCCAGATGCCGGTCGGGCTCCCGACCGACGAGCCGCTATCAACGGCCTTGGTCTCGACGATGCAGATCCGGCCGGTGCCGTCGCTGACGTGCAGTGACTCGCGCTCGAGGTCGAGCGCGCCGTTGATGCGCTTGCGATAGAGCTCGAAAGGCCCGAAATAGATGCGCTTTTCGGTCGTGCTCCCTTGCTTCTCGGTGTACTTGAGGCTCCTGATCCCGCCCACGTATTGAAAGTAGACCTGCTCCGTGCCGGCGGTCGCGTGCTGGAGCTGGTTGTCGTGGTCCCAGTCCATCGCCGCGAGGTGCGGCATGGTCGTCATGCTGCCGTGGGCGTCGTGGCCTTAAGTGTGTGAGTACGGGCCGTTGGCGGCGTCGCCCGGGGCGGAGGTGGCGAGCAGGCGGTTGCCAGCTTCGGCGTACTGGTAGTGCCGCGTCCAGCCGTTCCCCGCGGCGGGGATGTGCTACATCCTCAGGATGTTGCCGACGCTGTCATAGGCGTACCGCTGCGTGTAGCGTCGCATCGCGGACGGGTCGGACGTCATCGGCTGCGGGCTGACGGGGAGCTGCTCGTGGGTGCGCTGGGTCGTGCCTTCGGAGGCGTCCTCGCGGCCGGTCGCTTTGATCAAGCGGTAGGTCGCGTCGTAGGTGTACGAGTTCGCGGCCTCGACGACGGCGTTCTGGAAGTAGACGGTCTGTTGCGCAGTGTCGCGGATGTCGGTGATGTTGCCTGCGGGCTCGTAGTGGTAGTGCAGGCCCTGGAGCGCGGTTTGATCGGATGCGCGGATCGTCGACAGTCGGGCCATCCGGTAGGTCTGCGGATCGTAGGCGTAGGTCGTGGTGGCCGGGGAGTTCGCGGGGCCGTAGACGACACGTCTCGCTGGCCGCGGGCGTTGTAGGTGATCTCGCCGACGACGGTCTCCATCGTCGGGCTCCCGCGGTGCTCGAGCTCGACGCGCTGGAGGCCGCCGCCCTCGTCGTAGGTGTACGTGACCTCGGAGTTGTCGGGGGAGATCGCAGTGAGCACGCGGCCAAGCGCGTCACGCTGACTGCTCGCCGAGAATGTCTCGGTGTCCAGCAGCGGTGCGGCGGCGGTGTCCATCGCGGGAATTGTACCAGACGTGCCCGGATCTCGGCGCCGACTTCTTCCAGAAGCGGGACCGACAGCGGCTCAAGGAGTCACTCACGCGCCGACTCGAAAACCCGAAATTCGAGGTCGATGTACGCCCACGCATCGCCGCTGTATCCGCCCCGGGGTAGTAGTTACTTGTTAGGGCGCGTGACCTCCTTCTCAAGGTGAATGGCTGGCTATACCTTGCATGAGAGGCAAAACGCATGAGCTCAAGAAAGACCAAGATCGGGGACAAGCTCGAACCGCTCGCGGACAAGGCGATCGACTACGGCGTCGAGCGAGTCTCCAAAGCCGCGGGCAACCTGGCCAAGGGCGGCGTCGAGACGCTCCTTGGCGAGGACCACATCGTCGCCAAGGCCGCGGGCAAGGCGGCCGAGGGGGTGACCAAGTACGGCCTCGGCGGCGCCGCCCGCAAGGTCACGAGCATGCTGTTCGGCGATCAGCTCGAGCCGGTCCGCTACGAGGCCGTGGTCCACGGCGGCCCCGAGTTCGACTGGTACGTGCGCGAGATGAGCTTCGTCGAGGGCATCAGCACGCCCTACGCCCTCTCGCTCGTGCTGCTGACCGAGGACTGGGAGGCGACCGCCAGCGTCGACGAACTCCTCGGCGCCGACCTCGTGTTGACCTTCGGGCGCAACGGCGTGTTTCGTGTGGTCTGCGGGGTCATTAACGAGGTCGGAACCATCGACGTCGCCAGCGACGTCCTTGCCGTGCGCGTCAACGTCGTGCCCGCGCTCGCGTCCTTGGCCCAGCGCGTCGACACGCGGATCTTCCAAAACCAGACCGTCCCGCAGATCCTCGAGGAGGTGCTCGGCGCCGGCCTCGGCGAGTACAGCCGCAAGGTCGACGCCGCGCTCCTCAACGCCACCTACCTGCCGCGGGACTACTGCGTGCAATTCAAGGAGTCCGATCTCGAGTTTTGCCATCGGCTCATGGAGGAGGAGGGGATCTCGTACTACTTCGACGTCGAGGTGGACGCCGCGCTCGAGACCATGGTCCTCGTCGACCACGGCCCGGATCGGCCCAACGAGGACTACCCCGCGATCGTGGCCGTGATCGAGGACACGGTTCCGATCATCAACAAGCGCCCCGATCTCGCCGACACCGAGTCAATCCAGCACCTAGAGTGGTCGCGGCCGGAGCAGGTCACCAAGGTCACGACGCGCCAGTTCAACTGGAAGCGCCCCGATCCCAAGGCCCCGCCGGAGTCGGAGGTCGAGGGCCAGGACCCCAAGGGCCGCGTGCGCGAGATCTACATCCCCGACGACCGCAGACGACTCGAGGACCGCGACGGGGACGCCAGCTACGTCGGCACCGAGGTCGACGAGGACGAGGCGCCGCAGACCGCCAAGCGCTTCGAGATGATGAGCGTCGAGCGCGGTCGCGGCGAGGGCTCGTCGAACGTGACTGGGTTTCGCGCGGGCGGCCTGTTCGTGATCGCCGACCACCCCCACCCGGACGTCGCCGAGGCCAAGCTCTTGCTGACACGGGTCGCGCACTTCGGCGAGGCGGCTGAGGAGGAGCTGGGTGCCGATAGCGGCGGCGCTCGCTATGAAAACAGCTTCGTGTGTGTGTCTGCGGGCGCGGCCTTTCGACCCGCGCGTAGCGCGACGAAGCCGAAGGTCTACGGCGCACAGACGGCGACCGTGACTGGACCGGCGAGCGAGGAGATCCACACCGACGTCCACGGGCGCGTTAAGGTCAAGTTCCACTGGGACCGGCTCTCGCCCCTCGACGAGACGTCGTCGTGCTGGGTCCGCGTGGCCCAGATGTGGAGCGGCCCGGGCTGGGGCACGTGGTTCTTGCCGCGGATCGGCATGGAGGTCGTCGTACAGTTCCTCGACGGCAACCCCGACCGTCCGCTGATCGTCGGCTGCGTCTACAACGGCGACAACACCCCGCCCTACGCCCTGCCGGATCACAAGACCAAGACCACGATCAAGTCGAACAGCAGCATCGGCGGCGACGGCTTCAACGAGCTGCGCTTCGAGGACATGAAGAACGCCGAGCAGATCTATGTCCACGCGCAAAAGGACTACGACGAGGAGGTCCTTAACAACCGCACGCGCAGCGTCGGCAGCAACGAGACCGTGACCGTCGAGGGCAACCGCGAACTCACGGTCAACGGCGCGCCGGCGAACGGCGAGGGCGAGTTCACGGGGCAGAAGGTCTCGATCACGGGTAACGAGACGATCTCGGTCACCGGCGACCGAGCGATCAGCGTCGGCGGCGACACGACGACCACCGTGTCGGGGAGTTCGTCGACCTCCGTGTCAGGCGGGGCGACCTCGGCCGTGAGCGGGGGCCAGAACTTCGGCGTCGGCAAGATCGACGACAAGAAGCCCCTCGAGGGCGGCAAGATGAATCTCCAGGCCGAAAACGAGTTTACGATCACCTGCGGCGCGTCCTCCTTGGTGCTCAAGAGCGGTGGTGAGGTCGAGCTCACCGGGACGCAGTTCACCTTCACCTCGAGCGGGCCGGTCGACATCGTCGGGTCGCTCATCAAGCTCAACTGACGGCCATGCAGTTCGCCAGGGAAATCGTCCGTCAGCAACGCAGCCGGCGCCACGACAAGCACGGCTCGGGCCAGTTCGGAGCCCCGAGGGGAGCGCGGCTTCACCGTGGGCTCGACATCGTGACCCGAGCGGGCGAGGAGATCTACTCGCCGATCGTCGGCGAGGTCGTGCGCGAGGCGCTACCCTACGCCAAGGATCCTCGCTACCGCGGCCTGGTCATCCGGGGCCGCGACGCGTGGGCCGACGTCGAACTCAAGCTGTTCTATGTCCAGGGGATCCTCACCGGCCGCGTCGAGGCTGGGGCCACGATCGGATTCGCGCAGAACCTGGAGCTCAAGTATCCGGGGATCACTAACCACGTGCACATCGAGGCTCGGGTCAAGGGCAAGATCGTCTCACCCTTCGAGCTGTTTGGCTACTGCTTCTAATCGTTCAACGAGTTAACATGAGTGTACCCAACGAATATCATCTGCAAGTTGTCGACGGTGCGACGATAAAATGTGACAGAGGAGTGAACCCCTCAATCCTCTTGTCGCGCTCGACGAAGCTTCAATGCACAGAGGACAGTCTAGCTTGTGACATCATGGACCATAACCCGGGGGTTTCTGTAAATTCGTTCATCGCGTGTGGTGTCCAGGGAGGCGCACCCTGCGTCCCGAGCACTCCAAGTTTTTGGGTCTCACCTACCGACGTCAGCGTCGATGGGGCGTTCACTGCTCTGACTAAAACTGCCCTTCTGCCGTGCAGCATTGGAGGGGTCATCGGGGTGATGAGCGCTGGACAAGCGAGCGTCTATCTGCTTCAGAACGCTTCATCGGCGGCGGTGCTCGCCCAAGCCTTGACGGTCTACGCGGCAGCTTTTGCCCGCCAGGGCCGTTTTCCCAGCACTGAGGAGGGTCTCAAAGCATTCATGGCCGCGACAGCGATCGGCGCTGGGGGGGGTGACACACCGTACGATGTCGACACCTACAACTGTCAGGCCTTCGCAGACGCGCTGGCGCGCTCGCTGCTCGAGGCGGGCGTGGCTGAGAACGTACGGTTGATCCATATCATGACGAGAGACGGAATTCCCGGTTCAGATCCAGTCGTGAACCACGCCGTGACTGAGGTTGAACTCGCCAATGGTGACAGATATATCGTCGATGCTCAGACTGGGTGGATATCCAGCGACTACAGTCTTGATAAGAATGGGGAAATCCCCGATGACACAAGCAACGAGCTGGTTGTTTTAGCCGATCAGCGTTATGGAGGCGAGCCTACGGATTATATTGATTTTGGTGGGCCGCGGGATGTCGGAGACACCTGGACACCCGTAATGACCGTGACGGATCACTCTGCAGGTCTGAACAGCGATCGAGAGACGCGAGGTGACATTGACTGGGACACGGAGTGGACACCGAATCCAGCGATGGAGTAGTTGTCAACGGGAGACTTGTCATGAATAGCCAGGGTAGGACACAGAGCAAGATGACACTAATAAACTCGTTTCGCAATACTGTTCGATACGCGATGCGAAAAATGAAGCTCGACTGCGAGCAGCACGGCGTCACGGAGGCGTTTTTCAATCTGGACGCGTTCGATCAGAGCCTGAGGCTGCCAGTCAACGCCGAGGTGTGTGGAGCGGGAGGGCAGCAGGCTTCGTTGATCGATCTCCTCACCGCCGTCCGTCGGGATCCGGTGACGTTTCACTTCGCGTGGACGAGGCATGCAGTAGCTACACCGCACTCAGCGGCGTTCGAGATGTTTCTAACCCGGAGCGGAGCGCTGAAGGTTCGGCTGTTGTGGCTTGCCCTGCCGGATATGTTCCCAGTCTCCCCTCGGATCGGTATCATCGACGGCCGAGCGCCGCTCAAAGAAGCGGTCTTCGATCTGCTTCAGGTTCGCTCGGACGGACGAATCGAGGTATTTCCAGACCCTGCGTAGGTCTGGGGATCGCCGCGGAACCGATCGATAAATCGTCTGCGCTCGCTTCGTTCTCGCCAACCTCGTCGACGCGCCAGCACCGACGTGGACGCAAGTCCCGCAGGCCGCCGACGTGTCGAGTTTGGGCCAGGGCACGGCGCCGGCGGCCTCGCCGAGTTCGACCTCGAGCAGCCGGGCCGCCGTCGCGCGCAGGCGCTGATCGAAGCGCACGAGGGTTCCGGTGTCGAGCTTGCGCAGGCCGGGGTTGGCCTCGTCTTCGCGCAGGAACACCGCCCCGGCGCGCAGGCCGATCTGCGGCCCCCACAGCCGGCGCAGGGCCCAAGCCTGCGTCAGGCGACGAAACCCGGGGACATCTAGCGACCGCGTCGAGCATAACATGGCTGAAACTTCGTGCGGAGCCGTTGGTTTGATCTGAGAGTCCCAAAACGCGCCGGGTCCGCCCAACTCGAAAGTAGTGGCGAAACTGGGCACTAGCGAACTTGAACATCTACCCAGTTGCTTCGAGTACCGCGCCACGTGTTTGGATCTCGACTAGCTGAGCTTGTTCACGAGCGCCAAGTGTTAACAGACAGGTCAGGTGAGAGCGCAGGCCAAGTGCGACCCGGGTCCCTACTTCGAGTACGAGCGGGTTCACTTCGAGCGTCGCGCCGTCTAGGGCTCGGCGCCGTCGAGCCTGATCGATCGCTACGCGACGATCGATCTACGGGGGGGAAGCGCATGCCCTGCGGCTGGGTTCGATGCGCTACCTTCGGCTGTCACAGACCCAGCCGACGCCCGAGGCGAACAAGCAGCTCCGCGACAAGCGACTCCTGACGACGAGGCGAGGTTGTCACCGTCAGCTCGTTCATTGGGTCCCGCTGTGGTCCGGGGACTTCAGGTCCGAGCCCGAAACGGGTGGTGACGACGAAGCGTTTGTGCCGGGGACGATCGAGATCGCGGCAGACCGCGAGCACGCGGTGCTCACCCTGGAGACGGACGGCGGGCCATGACCTGCCCGCGCTGCCGCGGTGCGATGCGCTTGGTGAAGGTCGCCGACAAGCCCGACGACATCGCGCGTGTGCTCGCCGAGCTCGGCCTCGGTGCCCGTCCGCCTCCGCGGCCGAGGCCAGCGCCTGTTGGCCAGCTCGAGCTCGACTTCGCCGCGTGACCGACACGACTCTGAACACGCCGTGATGGTCGAGCCGTGCCTCGGGCTCAAGGAGCTGGGCAAGTTCGGAAGCGACATCGCGCCGAACGGGTCTTGTCTGGCAGCTGACCCGTCCGCGATGCGAGAATACCAGGAAGGAGAACGCAGCTTGGAGTGAACCTGGCTCGGAGTGTAGACGATGCTGAAGATCCGCGAGATTGCGAGCGCGAGATTCGATCGCCAGCATCCGCGAGCCGCCACGCTCATGGCGCCTCGACGGCCCACGTCAGGCGGCACGACGAGCGCGACGTTGCTTGGTCCGCACCTTAAACTCCTTCACCCGATAGAACTCCCCGCGCCTTGGACTCCTTCACCCGATAGGACTGCGGCTTGGCTATGGCCTCCCAGTCCGGGAGGAGTACGGACAGCTCATTGATACTCGGCGCAGCAAACACATTGATTGAAATGGCTGACCTACGCGCCAGGCAGTGAGTCCACCTCTGTCTCCAAGAGTGCGATTAGGCGCAAGCCTGGGGTGCTGACGACTGACGAGGGGCGCATGATCTCGGACGATCTCGTCCTCTCCAACACCGCGAGCCGCGGCGTCCTCAGCGGCGTCTGGTGGGCTCAGAGCGGCATGACCGGTGAATTGGGGAGCTGGCGCCTCGATCTTGGCGAGGGACTCTGGGATCCGCGTGACTTGGAGTCGACCTGAGCACGACACTAGTGTCCTGAGTCCGTAACAAGTTCAAGAAACCTGTGACATGTCAGGTCTGGGGCTGCCTTAGTCGTGTATGCAGATCAGCACACGCGATCGCGCGGGCCCTGGCGGGTCAGCGACAGGCGCCTCGCCGGGCGACTGGGCTGATTGGGTCAGGCCCGGGGCAGCTCGTCGAGCTCGGCCATCACGTCGGCGTCGAGCTCTTCGGCCGAGAATGAGGGCCAGGTCTCGCGGCACTTGCCCGCGACGATCCGCCACACGTTGGTGACCTCGTGACTGAAGCTGCGCCCGAACTGTTCGTGGTCCTGCTTGCGGCGGGCGACGATGCGCGCGCGGAATTTGACCAGCGGTTAGGTCTGGGTCACGCCCCGTTGGCGGTCTCGACCCGCCTCCCCCGAGCGGCACCGCCGGCAGACAACGGTGTAGCCGCGAACACCCTGATTGAAGGAGCGACAGCTGCCGCCGCGTCGGTTCGACGAGCTCGGCCGCAGGACCGAGGCCGTTTTGGCGGCCAGGAGTCACACCCAAGGGTGCCTGCGCTTCCATGCACTATTTTTTGACGCCAGCTGATACGCTCCAGCAATGCGACGAGTTTCCTTGCTCATGGGGGCGGCCCTCATTTTCGGCTGTGGCGATGGCAGTGCAAGCGAAGGCCGGGGTGACGAAGGCTCGGGCCTGACCACGCTGACGACCTTCGGCGCCGACGAGACCGCGAGCGAGGGGAACGAGGGTGAGACCGGCACGGATGACTCGAGCGCCGACTCCGACGGCGAGGGCAACGAGGACGGCGAGGCCAAGTTCGACCTGTCGATCCCCGACGCGCCACACAGCTGCGGTGGCACCGGCGGCGACACCCTGTCCAACATCTGGATCGCCAACAGCAGTCAAAATTCGGTGTCCAAGATCGACACCAAGACCATGATCGAACAGGGTCGCTACTATGTGCGCCCCGACCAGGCCGGGAACCCGTCGCGAACCTCCGTCTCGCTGTCTGCCAATGTGGCGATCGCCAGCCGCAACGGCGGCGTAACGAAGATCTACCACAACATCGATGACTGCCAGGAGTCCAACGGCACACCTGGCATCCAGACCAGCGGGGGCGCCGAGCTGCTGCCCTGGGGCGAGGAGGAGTGCGTCGCCTGGCATACACCGCTCGCGTACACCTCCAACCGGCCCCTGGCGTGGGCCCAGGGCACGTGGGACGAGTCCACGTGTAGCTGGGTCAACGAGAAGCTGTGGACCTCCGGGGCCAACGGTGCAGGGAGCACACAAGTGCTCTTGCTCGACGGTGACACCGGCGTCGTCGAGCAGACCATTGCGATCCCAGAGATCCAGAGCAGCATCGGCCTGTACGGCGGCGCCGTCGATGGTGACGGTCACTTCTGGGGCATCGAGACCGGTGGCGCGCGCCTCGTTCGTGTCGACCGCAACAACTTCAGCTACCAGATCTGGAGCGGCCCCGGCGTGGCCAGCTACGGCATGGCGGTCGACTCGGTCGGTCGGCCCTGGTTTTGTGCTGGCGGCGGGGCCTCGCGCTTCGATCCCCAGCTCCAGACCTGGCAGACCCTCCCGAGCCCGGGCGGGAACGCGTGGGGCGGCTGCATGACCGACGGCGAGGGCACGCTGTGGCACTGCCGCCAGCTCGACGCGACGCTCGTCGGCATCGACACCGAGACCCTCCAGGTCACCAAACAGATCCCGCTGCCGGCCTACGCCCATGGGATCAGCATCGACTTCGATGGCTACGTGTGGGCCGTCGGCTTCGCCAGCACGGACGCCTATCGCGTCGACCCGGACACCGGCACGATCGACACCTTCAGCAACCTGGTCGGGGCCTACACCTACAGCGACATGACCGGCTTCGCGCTCAGCTCCGCGGGCATCCCCAACGGCTGAGTTGGCAGGTTGGCGAGCGCTGCAGATCGGGGCTCGCGCCCCCAGCTGCAGCTCAACCGCGGGCCAGGTACACGAAGTACTTGCGGTGCCCGACCGGTCTCCTGCCGCCTCCTCCACCGACCTCGTTGAGCGTCGAGCCCGGCGCGAGCTCCCACAGCCGCTCGATCAGCGCTCGCTCGGCCGCCTGGCACTCGCCGTAGGACGAGGTCTCGAACAGGAAGTACAGTGCGGTGACCCCCCAGCGGTAGTCGCGGTTCATCTTGCCATGCAGCTTCGCGGCGCCCCCGGTCATGAACGTCGGCGAGACCCCCAGCACACGACCAATCGGGTTGACTGAAATTCCGACCTTGAGCTGGGTCCCGACCGGGAACGGCTCGCGCAAGATCGATTCCAACGATGCTCGCGCCTGCACCAGCGAGGTGGATAGGTAGGTGACATTCACGTTTACGCTCATACCAAGATCCACTCTAGCGAACTTGGACGAGCTTCAACATGGGGTCACTGGCCACGGCCCGCGGCGGGTCGGCTGAACTCAGCGCCGAGAGCCGAGGGCCGCGAGCGCGATGCCGCGTTCAGATTCTGCGTCGACGCGCACCGTCGTCTCCGCGCTGTCACAGCGCGGACGCACAGCTGGGCGCGCGCTCGATTGATACCTACTCAGCCGCGAGCGACGGGTGACTTCGACGGCGACGGCGTGCTCGACCTCGCCGCAACGGCGCGCGCACCGGCGCGGTGTACCTGTACCGCAACGTCGACGGCGCCATGAGCCGGTGACGATCGCGGCTGGGCACGGCCGCGCCCGCGTGCACGTCGACCCCACCGCGACGGCATGGTGCGCGCGCTCAGCTCGATGGAAGCTGCGCCACCACCTTGACCTCCACATCGAAGCCGGCGAGCCACGTGACACCAACGGCCGTCAACGCGGGATACGGTCGCCCGAAGTGTGCCTGGAGGATGGGCACCAACACTTCGAGATGCGCTTCGGGATCGACGACGAAGAGGGTGACGTCGACGACGTCGTCGAAGGAGCACCCTGCCGCTCGAAGCACCGCCTCGAGGTTCTCGAACGCGAGCCGCGCCTGAGCTTCGAAGCCGACCTCGGGCGAGCCGTCGTGCCTGGCCCCGACCTGACCCGAGACATGGAGAAGGCCGCCCGAACGAACGGCGGGTGAGTAGCCGTGGGCCTCGTAGAGACTGTGGGGATCGGCGGGAAAGACGACGTCGCGGGTCATGGGTGTCCTCGGTTCCTTCTCGGCCCTTCGTGGCCGCCCCCGAGGGTGGATCGACAGCAGAGCGAATTGTATTCCTGCTTGGATTGACGAGAATTCGTGCATCGGCGACAACGGTGGAATGGCAGGGCTCAAGCTCGCGGACCTTCGCCTGTTTCTCGCCACTGCCGATGCGGAGAGCTTCGTCGTGGCCGGTCGCGCGCACGGCCTCACCGGCTCCGCCGCCAGCAAGGCAGTCGCTCGCCTCGAGGGCCTCCTTGGCGCACGTCTCTTTCAGCGGACGAGTCACTCGATACGGCTCACGGAGGAAGGGCGCACCTTCTCCGAGCACGCACGTCGAGTGCTCTCAGCGGCCCACGCTGCGCAGACGAGCCTCGACGCGAGCGCCGGTGAGCCCCGAGGAACGTTGCGGGTCAGCCTCCCCGACGCGTTCGGACGTAGCGTCGTGCTTCCCATCGCTGTCCGCTACTTGGAGCGCTGGTCCGACGTTCGACTGGACCTGGAGTTCACCGATCGCCCCGTGGACGTGGTGGACGAGGGACTCGACGTGGTCGTGCGACTGGCTCCGATCACTGCGCCGGGTGGAATGATCGCCCGAGTGCTGACCCACTTCCGCGCATCGCTCTGCGCGTCCCCCACCTACCTGGCGCGCCACGGGCACCCTCCGCACCTCGACGCTCTCTCGACCCACGAGTGCCTGGTTTTCCGCACGCGAGCCAGGTCGCAGTCGTGGCGCTTCCTGGACGACGAGGGCAACGAAACCCGGATCCCAGTTCGGGGCCGGCTGCGAGCGAACAGCGCCGAAGCACTGCGAGCGGCGGCGCTCCTAGATCGGGGAATTGCGTACCTGCCCGCCTTCCTGATCGAGGGGGACATCGCGGACGGGCGACTCGTGCCAGTCCTGCCCGACCTCGCCCAGGGGGAAGCCCCAGTCGTCGCGCTCTACCCCAGTCGCCGCCACCTGACCGCACGAGTTCGGCGCTTCGTCGACCTCCTCGCCGAGGAGCTCGGCGGCACATCCATGGGCTGATTGGCGCGCTAGGCTAGCACGGCGCCAAAGCTGAGACGATGTCGTGCTCAGGTCGACTCCAAGTCACGCGGATCCCAGAGTCCCTCGCCAAGATCGAGGCGCCAGCTCCCTTCGAGCGCGCGGTCTCCGAGGCTCGCGTTCATTGTCAAGTCACTCATTTCGATGACCGGCCGACGAACACGCCGATCTCAGGGTGGCGCGATATTCGCGAGATCCACGACCCCGCATCGGACGTCCTATCCGCAGTGCTCGGCCCTATCCGCAGTGCTCGGCCCCATTCGGAAGCCCTTACCGCCCAGCGAAGACTCCGAGTCCGGGTTCCCGATTTGATTTTGCAGAAGCGTGCAGTGATAGTACGAAGCACCTCGGCGCGCGGCCAGACGGCTCCGTCTACACCCACACAAATCGGCTTCAGTGGGAGACCTGGACAGTTCAGGACGCCGGCAGCGGAGAGGTCTTCATCGTCAGCTATCATCAGACACAATTGGGATCGCGCCCGGACGGCACAGTGTATGTGCATTCCAATCGCGCCGAGTGGGAACGGTGGCGTATCGAGCCAGTGGGTGAACGCTTCCTGTTGACATCGGTGGCGCACGGGCTCCACCTGGGGGCGAGGCCCGACGGCTCCGTCTACACCCACGCTAACACCTATCAATGGGAACAATGGTCTTACTCTCTGTGGTAGTCGCGGCTGGGCGCAGCCGCGACCTCGTTGGCTCACGCCTGAGTCCTGCAACACGACGGTGCGACGGCCGAGCACCACGTCGTGGGGATCGGTCACCGCGACATGCCCGCGTGACCGACACGACTCTGAACACGCCGTGATGGTCGAGCCGTGCCTCGGACTCACGGTGACACTCACGGAGCTGCGCAAGTTCGGGGGCGACATCGCGCCGAACGGGTCTTGTCTGACAGCTGACCCGTCCGCGATGCGCCTCGCTACAGCTGGTCGTAGGCCTGCACGCAGGAGTTGGAGTGGTACGTTCGCGGGCGTGCGCCGCCCCCTCGGACTCCTCGCGTTGATGCTGCTCTCGTGCCCGGTCACGGCTCACGCCCACGACTACTGGCTGGCCCCGCGCGACTACACCCCGGCGATCGACGAGCCCGTGACGATCGATCTGTTCGTCGGCGATCACCTGGTCCCCGAGGCCTCGCGCCCGCACGATCCCGCCAAGGTGCACGGCTTCGAGCTGCGCCACCGCTGCGCGCACGAGGACCTGACTCGCAGCTCGGCCGCGGGCGCCGATCCGGTCGTCGACGGGCGCACGTTCGAGCGCGACGGGTTGGGGCTGTTCGGCCTCGAGCGCGAGTGGGTCGACATCACGCTGAGCGACGAAAAATTCACGTTCTATCTCGAGCACGAGGAGCTCACGGACATGCAGGCCGTCCGTGGGCAACAAGCGCCGCGCGTCGAGGAGCACGAGCGATACACCCGCTCGATCAAGTCGCTGATCCGCGTGGGCGAGCGCTCGCGCGGGCGACTGCATCGCAAGCCGCTCGGGCATCGCATGGAGATTGTGTTGCTCGATGATCCCTATCGCATGCAGCCCGGCGAGCCGCTGCGGGCCAAGGTGCTGTTCGCTGGCAAGCCGCTGGCGGGCGTGGCGGTCAGCGCGTTGCACTCGCGGGTGAACGGGGTCGTGACCGCGCGCGGGACCACGGACGCGGGCGGGGTCGTGGCGTTCATGATCGATCAGCCCGGGGCGTGGTTGTTGCGCTTGGTGTACATGCAGCCTTGTGCGGGGCGGCGGGATGAAGACGCGTGCGCGACCGCGGATTGGCGCAGCTACTGGGCCTCGTTTAGCTTCGCTGTCGGGGCTCGAGGTTGAGGTAATTGGGACCTCGACTCCGTTGCAATGGGGCGGGTCTAAAGCAAGCTCTGGTGGATCCCGCGGATCGAGAACGCGCCGTCGCCCATGTTGGTGACGATCACCTGCGCGCGCATGTCCTCGAAGCGAAACTCCGCGGCGCTCTGACTGAGGGGACCCCGGCTGAGGTAACCGGCCGTCAGCTCGCCGTGCCTCGAGCTGAGCGCGCCCGAATTCTGAGCGATCTCGACCTCGAGCTCCGAACCGAGCTCGGTCGCGAGACCGGCGTCGCCGACTCGCACGGCGCGCTCGACATCGAGCAAGCGATCCTCCGGGTCAAAGCTGAAATTGACGCTGCCACGGGTGTCGGTACCACGCAGCTGCAGGCCGGTGCAGCGCAAGTCCGAGCTGTTGGGCTGGCGCGGCGGTGGGCTACATTCGAGCCCCTGGTCGCGGGACCAGGTGAGCACCTCGTCGCGTCGGCTGGTCCCGAGCTCGAACCCGAGCACGCGACGCGACACCGAGGGCGTCGCGCCGCGCAGTGGTTCGAGCGACGCGGCGCGAAGCTCAGCGGCGCGCGCTGGATCGAGTTCGGCGCCAATTGGACATCCCGAGTTCATGCCGTTCATGCCCAGGAAGCTCAAGTAGCCCAGCAGCGGCCGACCCCACGGTGTGTGAGCGACCCCCACGATAGCGACGAACGAGAGCACCGACACGGTGATCCCGAGCGCCGACCATTTAATCCAACGAGCGCCACGCATCGGTCTATTGTCCGATGATCGTCGCCGCGAAGGTCGGATCGACGAGCGGCGGGGCAAAGCAGAAGTTGATGTCGTCGTCGGGCACACCCGCACCAGACAGCACACCGACGATCAGGCCGAGGAACGCGTCGTACTCCTCTTGTGTGATCGCCATCCCAGCGTGAGCGACCTCCATCGTCGGGCCTGTGTATGCATCCGTGGTGCAGCCGTAGGCGTCGGAGATGAAGTTTGCCAAGCTCGCCTTGAACGCGTCGACCGCTGCGGGACCCTGGGCCACGAGCGGCGCGAAATCGTCCATGAACAGCGGATCGACGGCGGCCATGTCGACGATCTGGCCAGCGACGGTGGGCACCGCGGCGCCGTAGGTCGCGCAGACGTCGGTCATGCACTCCATGTTGTCGCCGTCGCCATCGCCTGGGTCGCCATCCCCATCACCTGGGTCGCCATCCCCATCACCTGGGTCGCCATCCCCATCGCCGGTCGCGTCCCCGTCCCCGTCGCCAGCGGTCTCCTCGTTGCCGACATCGGTGGTGCCGTTATCACCGCAGGCGGGGCTGAGCAATGTACCGAAGACGAGTAAAGTGCCAATTAGGACAGTATCGAGTTTTTTCATGTTGGTTTCCATAGTGTGTCATCGCGACGTCACGTGACTGTGACCCCGCGCCGCTGCTGTAGTAGCACGTAACGCCCGCTGAGAGCGGCCCCCGGGTCATGTGTGTTGTGCTCACGATCACACCGCGAGCGGGCCCCACGACGGTCCCGCTCGCAACCTCGACGCGATGAACCCTCTCCGGCAGCGGCCGCGCATCCTCGCTGCTGCCGCCGAACTGACCAAAGCGTTCATGGGAACCTCCGCCTCTCCGATGGGCACGAACGCGGCCCCGGCGAGCAGCGAAAGCAGGGCATCAAACTTCCCCTCCTCCATGCCTGCACCGTTGACGCCGCGCCGATATAGACATTACTGAGCACCGAGGACAACTCAATCCAGGGACATCTCGTTTCCAGACAAAGCACATTACCCCCGCTCACGCGCTGATGTTGCTGGACCACTCAGACGACAGCGCGTGCCGTGGTGCGCCCCAAGTGGCGCCAGCGCTCCACCTCACGTCGACTGGCGATTGGAGGCGGTCCGTCACGTCCACTAGATCCCTTCCCCGTCGCCCCTCGCGTCGCCAAGCAAGCGATCGACCTCGGCCTCGGACAGGTGCTCGACCTGATCGAGCAGCGCCAGCAGCTGCTCCTCCTCGACCGCCTGCGCGGCCGTCAGGCGCTGAGCGAGCGCCCGAACCCGAGGCTGCTCGAACACGGCGCGCACCGGAAGCCGGACGGCGTAGCGACGCTGCAGGCGGTTGAGGAACCGGGGCACCAACAGCGAGTGCGCGCCGAGGGCGAACAAGTCGGCCTCGACCGAGAGCCGCTGCGGCGGCAGCTCGAGCAGATCAGCCCACAGCTCACGAATGACCTGCTCGGCCTCGCTCTGCGGAGGCTCGATCAGCTCGGCCGAGCGCTCGACCGCGCGGCGCTCGAGGTCCTCGACCACGACCTCGAGCGCGGCGAGATCCAGCTTCCCGCTGGCCGTACGCGGGAGCGCGCTGACGAGGTGCAGACGGAGCGCATGAGCGAATGGCAACATCTGCCCGCAGTGCTCGCGCAGCCGGTCGAGCTCGATCGTTGCGTCGGGCGCGAGGCGACACAGCGCGACGAGGTGGGTCGGAGCCGCACCGCTGGGCCGAGGGACCACGGCGACCTCGGCCACGCCGTCGAGAGCCTCGAGCGCGACCTCGATCTCGCCGGGCTCGATTCGAACCCCGCGAACCTTGACCTGACGATCACGGCGGGCCTCGAACACCATGTCCGCGCCGCGCCGCCGCACGAGGTCTCCGGTCGCGTACATCCGGGTGCCCGGGGGCCCGTGGGGATCGGGCACGAAGCACAGCGCGGTCGCGGCAGGCTCCGCGTCGTATCCCCGAGCGAGACCGACGCCGGCGAGGTGGAGCTGGGCGAGGGCGCCGGGCGCCGCGAGCTGCCCAGCCTCGTCGAGGAGGTACACGCGCGTGCCGGGCAGCGGAGCGCCGAGTCGGGCCGGCCCGCTGCCGGGCGTGACGACCCCCCCCGTCGAGTAGGTCGTGTCTTCGGCGGGGCCGTAGAGGTTGAGGATGCGTCGCCCTGGCGCCTTGTCGGACAGCCGCGCCACGAGCTCACGCCGCAGCGGCTCGCCCGCGAGGTTGATGTGCTCGATCCCCGCTGGAACCTGATCGACGAGGGCCGAGGCAGCAGACGGCACGGTGTTGAGCAGCGTGACTCGCCGGCGCTGGGGGTGCTCGGGGAGCTCGAGCACGTCGCGGGCGAGGATCGTCGTCCCGCCGCGATGCAGCGGGGCGAGCAGCTCGAAGATCGACAGGTCGAAGGCGACCGAGCTGGCCGCGAACACGCCCGCGAGGGCGTCGGCCAGCAGATCATCCGAGGCCCACTGCAGCAGCGCGCTCACGCTGCGCTGGGTGATCGCCACGCCCTTGGGCCGGCCCGAAGATCCAGAGGTGTAGATCAAGTAGGCGAGCTGATCGGGCGCGACGGGGGCCGGCCGTTCACGCGGACGGACCCGGGACCACGGCGCCTCATGACCGACCAGGGCGATCGCCACATCCGAGCCCAGGCGCTCGCGCAGCGCTGGCTCGGTCAGCACCAGCTTGGCGCCCGCGCGCACGCTGAGCTCGCGCAGCCGGGCCGGCGGCAGGCGAGGCTCGAGGGGGACATAGACGAGGCCAGCCGCGAGCACGCCGAGCATGGTCGGCACCAGCCACGGCCCGCGCTCGAGACACACAGCGACCCGGTCCTCGGCCCGCAGCCCCTGGTCGCCGAGCCACCGAGCGAGGCGCAGCGCCAGCTCGATCGTGCAGCCATAGCTGAGCTCGTAGCCCGCACCCGCGACGGCGACGGCGTCGGCCCGCGCTCGCGCCCTCGTGACGATCGCGTCGACAATGGGGACGAACTCGGGGGTCGCGGGGCCGCTCCCCCAGTCGAGGCTGGCGCGCCGCTCGTTCGCGTCGAGCAGCGCGAGGCGGTCGAGCGGCGTGTCGGGCTGGTCCGCGAACGCCTCGAGCGCGCGGACCAGCATCTCGGCGATCGCCGGGGCAGCCGCGCCGAGCTGCTCGCGCTCATACTCGAGACGCACCGTCAGCCCGCCGCCGAGCTCGATGAGCGTCACGGTCAGGTCGGCCTTGGTCGTTGCACGCGGATGCTCGGCGACCTCGAGCGCGCCGACGCGCGCTGGCCCGAGCGCTCGCGCGGTCACCAGCACCCGCAGCAGCGAGCCGAGGTCGCCGTGCAGGTCCCCGCCCGCGCGGGCGATCTCCGTCAACGGTGCAGGTCCGCGCTCGAGCGCGGTGATCAACGTGGCCGAGACCTGCGCCGCGAGCTCACGGGGAGTGTCGGCGTCGCGAGGGCGCACGCGCAGCACGGTGGTCTCGAGCAGCGGCCCGACCGTCTCGACCAGCGCCGCGTGCCGACGCGTGGACAGGGGCGTGGCGAGCGGGAGGTCGCCCTGCCCCGTCCACCGCGCGCAGGTCAGCGCGAGCGCAGCACAGCACACCGCGAACCGAGAGCCACCGAGCGCGAGCGCGAGCGCATCGAGCCGGGTCACGGTTTGCGCGTCGACGTGTCGCTCGAGCTGGACCGGCTCACCGAGCTCCCCCGCGTTGGGCTGAACCTCGCCGAGGGTCAGCGGCGAGAGCCCCGCGAGCGCCTCGGCCCAGGCGCGTGCGAGCGCGGCAGCCCGGGGCGTCGCGGGCTCGAAGCGCGCGCGCGACCAGTGTGCATGGTCGCCGAAGCCCGCGAGCGCGGCCTGTTCGAGCCGTCGCCGGCGAACGCCAAAGCCCAGCGCCGCCGCGAGCTCGGCGACGAGCAGCTCCCAGGACCGCTCGTCACCCGCGAGGTGATGAAGGGTGACGATCGCAACCCGCCGCTCACCGTCGAGCTCGAACAGCCGGGCGCGCAGCGGGGCCTCGCGCGTGAGCTCGAACGGGCGCGCAGCCTCCTCGGCGCAGCGGCCCGCGAGGGCCTCGAGCGCGACACGCTCGACCGCGAGCTGGGGAGACGCGTCAACGACCTGCTCGGGCACGTCCCCGTCGAGATCGATGCGCGTGGACAAGATCGGATGGCGCTCGACGAGCTCCGCGAGCGCGTCGCCGAGCTGCTCAGCTCCGGGCGCTCCGTCCCAGCGCAGCACCAAGGGCATGTTGTAAGCCGCGCGCGCCGGTCGGATCTGATCGGCGATCCACATGCGGAGCTGCTCGGCCGTCAACGGCCAGCGGGTCCGCTGCGGGTCGAGCTCCAGCGCCAAGTCGCGCTGTGCCGACCCACCCTGGGCGAGCTTCTGCGCGGCCTCGATCGTCTCAGCGAGGACCGCGAGGCTCGGGCGCTCGAACAGGGCGCGGATCGGCAGCTCGACGCCGTAGCGGGCCGCGACCTCGGCGAGCAGGATCGTCGCGGCGAGCGAGTGGCCACCGAGCGCGAAGAAGTCATCGTCCCGTCCGACCTGCGTGACCCCGAGCTGCTCGGCCCACAGCGCCGCGAGCTCGCGCTCGAGCTCGGTCTGCGGCGGGGTGAACGAGCGCGGGACAGCGGGTCGCGCGGCGAGAGCCGCGAGATCGATCTTCCCGCGAGACGTTCGCGGCAGTCGCTCGCACACGTCGATCTCTCCCGGCACCATCGCCGCAGGCAGCCGCGCCGCGAGCTCGCGACGCACGAGCTCGGGCTCGATCGCCGCTGCGTCAGCGACGACGTGCGCGACCAGGACCCGCCGCCCCTCGTCGACGCGCACGACCGCCTGCCGCACGCCCGGGAAGCCGAGCAGCGCGGCCTCGATCTCGCCGGGCTCGATGCGGACCCCTGCGAGCTTGAGCTGGCGATCGAGGCGGCCGAGGTAGTGGAGCCGACCGTGCTCATCGAGCTCGCATCGGTCGCCGCTGCGGTAGAGCCGGGCCCCGGACGCACCCGCGGGATCGGGGATGAAGCGCGCGGCCGTGGCCCCAGGATCGTCGAGATAGCCGCGAGCGAGGCCGGCCCCCCCGATCCACAGCTCGGCGCCAGGCTCGACCGTCCCGCCCCCCGACCCGGAGAGAGGCGCGAGGGCACAGATCGTCCCCGCGATCGGCACGCCGATCTCGGGCGCACGCTGCCCGTCACTCGCCGCGCCCAGCCGCATCGCCGTCGAGTAGGTCGTGGTCTCGGACGGCCCGTAGAGGTTGTGGATCACCGCCTCGGGTGCCCGCGCCCGGAGTGCCTCGACGAGACCCCAGCTCAGGGCCTCGCCCGCGAGGTTGATCCCGCGCAGCGAGGCGGGGATCCGTCCGGTCGTCAGCATCGCCGCCGCCAGCGACGGGACGGTGTTGAGCAAGGTGACGCCCGCAGCATCGGGAACACCGAGCGGCTCCACACCCAAAACGACCGTGCCGCCGCAGCACAGCGGTCCGAGCAGCTCGAAGGTCGAGAGATCGAATCCGACGCCCGTGCCCGCGAACACCCGCCCGGACAGGAGCTCGCCCTGGGCGTCCACGGCCCAGGCCATGAGGTTGGCGAGCCCGCCGCGAGTCAGCGCGACGCCCTTGGGTTCACCCGTCGAGCCCGAGGTGTAGAGCACGCACGCGAGCGCGCTCGCTGGTGGCTGTTTGCGTCGGCGCGAGCTCCCGGCCGGCGGCGCGACCCAGCGCGGCTCGAGACGCGGCACGTCGACACCCGCGAGCAGACCGGGACCGGTCACCAGCAGCTCACACCGGGCCCGCGTCGCAAGCTCGCGCAGCCGGGCAGGCGGCAGACTCGGGTCCAGCGCGACGTGGACCGCCCCGGCCTCGAGCGTGGCGAGCAGGCCGACGAGCAGCTCGGGACCCCGCGGGAGACACAGGCCCACGCGGACCTCCTGCTGCCGCGCGCCACGAGCTTCGATCTCACCCGCGAGAGCGTCGACCGCCGAGAGCAGCCCCGCGTAGCTCAGCTGACCGCCCGCCGATACGACCGCGCAGGCGTCGGGGCAGCGGGCCGCCTGATCGCGGATCCGCTCGAGGACCCAGGGCGTCGGCAGCTGCGGGGCTTCGACTCGCTGGGATCGCGGCGCCGCGGCGAGCTCGTCCACCGACCCTACCGCGGACGCGGCTGCCTCGGGCCGCTGAGCGAAGGTCGTGATCGCGAGCTCGACCCGCTCGAGCAGATTTTCGAGCGCGGCGACTTGGTGGCGCCTCGCGCTGGCGACCACGCCGAGGTGGAGCGCCCCCGCATGGACGACGGCGCGCAGGTGGAGGGGAAACTGAGCGTGGCGCGGATCGAGCTGGGCGGTCCGCAGCCGCAGCCCACCAAGGTTGAGCTCGACGTCTGCGAGGCCCGCCGCCCAGGCTTGCAGCCCGTGATCGTCGAGCGCGGGGTGATAGCTGAGCACCAGCTCCGGGGTCAGCCCGGGGTGCTCGGACACCAGCTGCGCGTAGGGGAGCTGCTGATCCGCGATCGCCTCGGCGAGGCGCCCTGCGCAGCGCTCGACGAGGTCAGCGAAGCGCTCGTGAGTAGGCGCCTCGATCACGACGGGCAACAGGTTGGCGAGACAGGCGACCTGATCGACGAAGGCCCCGCTGGTCCGGGTGTCGGCCGGGATCGTCACGCACACGGGCCCGCCGCGGCGCCTGGTCCGATCGCCGATCCGATCGCTGATCGCGACGACGACGGCCAGGAGCACGGTGAAGGGCGAGCACCCGTGGCGCGACGCCAGGGCCCGCAGATCCGCGAGCGCGCGGTGATCGAGGCGGCGGCCACAGACCAGGGCCGGACGCGGCGACGTGTCGGGCGGGATCGCCAGCGCGCGCGGCAGGCTGGCGAGCCGCTCGCGCCAGCGCTGAGCCAGGGCCCGCCCGTCCGCGCTGGCGAGACGCTCAGCCTCGGCCTCGGCGACGGGCGCCGAGCTCGGCTGCTCGCGCGCGCCCAGAGCCAGCCCGCGGTCGCCCGCCCGCGCCAGCGCATAGTTGCGGGCGAGCGCGTCGGCCAGCCGCCGCAGCGCGGTCTCATCCGCGATCGCGTGGTGGATCGCCAGGCCGAACAGCCACCCATCACGCCCACGCAGCGCCCGGGCTCGCAGCAGCGGGCCCCGCTCGAGATCCATGGGCTGCAGCGCCCACTCGCGCATGTCCGCGAGCACCGTCGCAGCGTCGGCGCCCGGTCGCTCGTCACACACCAGGATCTCGGCCGGCGGCGCGGCGATCGAGCGCGTCACGACGCCGCGCGAGAACACGAAGCGCGCGCGCAGCATCGGCCAGGTGTGGACGAGGGCGCGCAGGGCCTCGGCGAGCGCCTCGGCGTCGAAGGTCCCGTCGATCCAGGCTGACCGGGCCAGCACGTCCGCGCTGGTCTCGGGGACCAGCCGCGCGTTGTGCCAAAACCCCAGCTCCGCGAGCGTGGCCGCGCCGTCGGCCCGTGGGTACGACTGTGGGCCAGCGGGCGCGAGCTCGGGCGCCGCGACCGCGACCGCGACCGCACACAGGCCCGCGTCGATCCGCTCGACGACGCCGTCGAGCGTCGCGCCCAGCAAGGTCGGAAGATCGACGGCGCCAGTTGGGGCGAGCGCGGCCCCGAGTCGAGCGAGCATCAGCGAGTCGAGCCCCAAGCTGGACAGGGGCTCCCCGCCGCGAGGGCGCCGACCCGCGTGGACCTCGAGCCAGCGCTCGAGCTCCGCGCGCACGCGGGCGCGCCGATCGTCGGCATCCAAGTTCGCGAGATGCGAGAACTCGAGGCCGGACCCTCGCGCGACGGCGAGGTGCTCGAGCGTTCCGCCGACCCAGCGCTCGCGGACGTCGAAGCGCCGGACCTTGCCGCTCGAGGTCAGACGGACCTGCCCCGCGCGGACCAGCACGAGCGCGCGCAGCTCGAGCTCGTGGGCCCGGCTCACTCGCTCGTAGAGCGCGGCCGCGAGGTCATCCCAGCCGCCGGGAGGCTCGGCCTCGACGCTGACCTCCTGCACGAGCACGACCTCCTCGCTGCCCTCGCCCTCGACGGCGAACGCAGCAGCCCGACCGGGACGCAGCGGCGGACCCCACCCGGCCAGCTCGGCCTCGACGTCCTCGGGGTAGACGTTGCGACCGCGGACGACGATCAGGTCCTTGCTGCGACCCGCGACGAACAGCTCGCCTGCATGGATGAATCCCAGGTCTCCAGTCCGCGCCGCGACGCCCTCGTCCGCTTGCCCCTCGCCCGCTGGCATGAAGTAGCCCGCGCTCACGCTCGCGCCGCGGACCACGAGTTCGCCAACCATGCCGTCCGGCAGCTCTCGCCCCGCGCGGTCCTCGACGCTCACCCGCGGCTCGGCCCGGGGTGCGCCACAACCGACCAGAGTTCGAACCCGGGCACCCTCGGACTCTCCGACCGGCCGCGCTTCACCGCGGTCGAGCTGGTCCACGTCGAAGCCCACGGCCTCGGGGGCCCGATCGACCGCGACCCCGGTCACGAACAGGGTCGCCTCGGCGAGGCCGTAGCAGGGCAGCAGCGACCGGGCCTCGAAGCCAGCGGCGGCGTAGCGGCGAGCGAAGGCCGCCATGGTCGGGGCCCGGACCGGCTCGGCGCCCACGAACGCCACCCGCCAACGCGACAGAGACAGCCGCGCGAGGGTCTCGTCGTCGACCGCCCGCACACACAGCTCGTACGCAAAGTTGGGCCCGCCGGACACGCTCGCCCCGGTCCGCGAGATCGCCTCGAGCCAGGTCGCGGGTCGAGCCATGAATTGCGCCGGCGCCATTCGATGCATCGCAAAGCCGGCGTAGATCGGCGCGAGCACCGTTCCGATCAGCCCCATGTCGTGAAAATGCGGCAGCCACGACACCCCCACGCTGTCCCGATCGAGCGCGAAGCCCTCGGCGATCGCCGCGAGGTTGGCGAGCACGTTGGCGTGGGTCAGGCGGACGCCCCGAGGTGATCCGGTCGACCCCGAGGTGTACTGCAAGATCGCCAGCTCGCCCGCGACACCGGGGTGGAGCGGCCGAAGTCCTGCCGAGGCAAGGTCGCCAGCGTCCCGCCGCAGCGTCTCGAGATCGACCCATGTCGGCTTCGATGTCGGCCCCCGACTCGAAGCCGTCGGGGCCGCCGTCAGCACGGCGGACTCCGTCACGATCACCGCGGGCGCACACGCAGCGACGATCGCCTCGAGCCGCGCTCGGGCCCCCGCCTGCCGCGGCAGCGGGACCGGCGTCGCGACGAGACCAGCCACGAAGCAGGCACACAGCGCGTCCACGAAGTCGAGGCCGGGACCGAGCGCGAGCACCACCCGATCCCCCGGCTGCGCGCGCGCGGCCAACGGGACGGCCAGCTCACAGGCACGTCGGGCGAGGGATCCGAGGCTGCGCTCGCTGCCGCCGCTCGGGTCCGCGAAGGTCTGAACCACACACTCCGGCCAGCGCTCGGCCTGCCGCAGCAACAGCTCGGCGAGGGTCCGCGGTGGCCGGCGCAGGTGCATCAGCGCTCCGTCATGCTGTCGATCATGCGGACGATCGCGGCGACGGTCTCGAAGTTCTCGATCACGAACGCGTCGTTGCTGATCTGAACGTCAAACCGCTCCTCGAGGAAAGCGACGAGCTCGACGATGTCCATCGAGTCGATCCAGCCGCCGTCGATCAGCGCGCCGTCGTCGTCGAGCTCGTCGAGCGACCCACCGACGAGCTCTGCGATGAAGGCCCGAACCGCGTCGCGGGGCTCGGCGCCGCCGGCTCGTTGGCGGCGCGCGCTACGAAGCTTGGCGACCTCGGCCACCAGCCCGCGCCGGTCGAACTTTCCGTGGCCGGTCCGGGGGAACTCGTCGAGGATCGCGACGAGCTCGGGCACGGCGTAGGTCGGCATCGACTGGGCCACGTGCATCCGCAGGCTCGCCGAGGTCGCGCTGACGCCCGCCCGAAGGCGAACGGCGGCCTCGACGTGAGCGCTGAGCTCTCCCTCTTCGTGGACGTGCGTCGCCGCCTCGATCACCCGGCTGTCGTTGAGCAGCACCTGCTCGACCTCGTCGAGATCGACGAGGTAGCCGCGGACCTTCACGCGACGGTCGGCGCGACCGACGATCTGAAAGCCCCCGTCAGCGAGGCGCACGACCAGGTCACCGCTTCGGTACCAGCGAGCCTGGCGCGCGCTCCCGGGCACGGGCAGCTCGACGATCGCCTGCGCGGTGCGATCGGGCAGGCGCCAGTAGCCCTCCATCATGCTCGGGCCGCGGATCAGCAGCTCCCCGGTCCCCCCGACGTCGACGGCGTCGTTGTTGCGATCGACGGCCATGAGGTTGACGTGGGCGCAGGCCCGCCCGATCGGCAACCACTCATCGCCAGGAGGCAGCTCGTCGATCTCGTGAAACGCCGCGATGTGGGTCTCGGTCGTCCCAAACATGTTGCAGTAGCGCGGCCCGGGGACCGCTGCCATCAGCGCGCGCAGGTGCTTGGTCGGAAACCGCTCGCCGGCGAAGTGGACCCTGCGAAGCGCCGGGAAGCTGCGGGCCTCGAGCTCTCCGCGCTGGACCAGGCCGATCAGGACCGCCGGCACCGAGCACCACACCGAGACCTCGGCGGCGATCACCAGCTCGGCGAGCTCACCGGGGAACGCGACGAGGCGCTCGGGCACCAGGACCAGCACGCCGCCCACGAACACGCTGACGAACAGCTCGAACCACGACAGATCGAAGTGGTGCGAGGTCACGTGCGCGAAGCGATCATCACGCCGCAGATCGAACTGCGCGACGGCCCACTCGACGTTGCTCAGCATGCTGCGGTGGTCGTGGGCGACCCCCTTGGGCTTGCCGGTCGTCCCGGAGGTGTAGAACAACACGCACAGGTCCTGCTCCATGACCCCGAGCTCGACCAGCGGCGTCTCGGGCGTGTCGTGCTGGTCGACCGCGGACCAGGGTGTGGTGTCGATCTGCGCGTGGCCGGTTGGACCGCCGACGACCGCGAGGCGCCGATCGCTGTGCTCGAGCGCGGCGAGGAGCGCCTCATGGTGGTGCTCGTCGACGAGCACACAGTCGAGCTCGGCGTCATCGATGACCGCCGCGACCCGAGCAGGCGGGGCCGAGGGATCAAAGCCCACGTATGCGCCACCCGCCTGCGAGATCGCGAAGATCGCCGCGACGCTGTCGACGCTGCGGCGCATGTAGAGGCCCACGCGATCGCCACGACGCACGCCGAGCTGCACGAGCACGGTGGCGATCGCGTTGATCCGCTGGGCGAGGGCGCCGTACGACACGACCCGGGCCCCGGCGACGAGGGCGGGGGCCTCGGGGTCCCGCTGGGCCGCCCGCGTGATGAGATGGTGAAGGCTGAAGCTCATGACGTCACCTGCTCGTCCGGCACATAGATCTCTTGCTCGGGCACGGCCCGGTAGCGCAGGCGCGGCCCGTGCTCGGCGACGCTGCGCAGCGCCGCGCCGAGCCGCTCGATGTCCTCGCGGGTGTTGTGAATGCCGATGCTGGCGCGAACGATGCCGTAGGTCGCAAGCCGGTTGCCCTGGCCGAGTTCGGCCTCGACCGCGCGCTGCTGCTCGTCAGACACATCGAACCACCGACGCACCAGCCGGTGGTTGCAGATCGTCCCGGCCCGGACCTCGATCCCGTACTCGTGGTCGAGGATCGCGGCCAGCAGCGCGCAGTGGTAGCCGGGGAGCGTGAACGGAAACGCGCCGACCCGATCACCCTCGAGGTAGCTGGCGAGCGGCGCGTGGACACGAAGTCCCGGCACCGACCCGAGCTCCGCGACCGCGAGCGTCACCAGCTCACGCTCGTGGGCGATCACGCGATCCCAGCCGGCCCGCTCGATCGCCGCGCACGAGGCCGCGAGCGCGATGATGCCGTTGACGTTCCAGGTCCCCGTCTGATGCCGGTGCATGGCCGGCGACCAGATCACGTCGTGGTCGCTGATCATGTCGATCGAGCCTCCGCCGGGGTTCACGGGCACGGTGTCGAGGACCGCGAGGGGCAGCGCGAGGACCCCGAGTCCGAACGGGGCGTAGACCTTGTGGGCCGAGAACGCGAGCGCGTCGACGCCGAGCGCGGCCATGTCGACCGGGCGGTGCGGCACGAGCTGCGCCCCATCGACGAACAGCAGGCTGTCGTAGCGGTGGGCGAGGCTCGCAATCCGGGCGAGGTCGGGGATGTGCCCGGTCTGATTCGAGGCGCCGCTGATCGCGATCAAGCGCAGGCGTGCGCCGTGGGTCTCGACGAGCTGCTCGAGCGAGGCGTAGTCGACGTCCCCGTGGTGGTCCGACACGAACTCGATCACCTCGGCGGGCGTGTTGTATCGCCACGGGAGGTTGTTGGACGTGTGCTCGATGTCGGAGATCAGGATCACATCGTCCGCGCTGAACGCCAGGGTGCGCGCCAGCAGGTTGATCGCGGCGCTGGTGTTCTCCGTGAACACGAGGCCGTGGGTCTGCGGACACCCGATGAACCGACGGATCGTCGCGACCGCCTCGGTCACGCGCGCGATGGTCTGGCGCGCACGCGGCCCGGCGCCGCGATGGAGCGCCCCGTAGCTGCCCATGAACTCGCGCACCGCGTCGAAGGTCGCTACCAGGGTCGGCGTGGTCGCGGCGTTGTTGAGGGGCACGACCCGCAGCTGGCGACCATCCGGGAGCGTCGTCGGCGTAGCGTCCAGCAGGATCTCGGGCAGCGCCTTCACGGGCGCCGAGTCGCTGTCGGCGAGCAGCTCCGCGCCGTAGCTCGAGCCCGCCTCGACCTCCGCGAGGCGACGAAGCTGCGCGCGATCGATCAGCCCCCGCTCGAACGCCGCCCGGGCGGGGCAGCCAAACCGCGGCGCCCCTTTTCGACGGTCCTCGCCGAGCGTCCACGAGGCCCGGGTCAGGGCCCGCGGGGAGCCGACGTCAAACCACGGCGTTGCCCCGAGGCTCTCGACAACCAGGGCCTCGCGCTCGAGGTAGCGACGGTTGAGGTCGGTGATCTCGAGCTCGCCGCGGGCCGAGGGTGTCAGCGCGCGGGCCTCCGCGCTGACCTCGGGACCGTAGATGTACATGCCGATCACCGCCCGGTGAGAGCTGGGCGCGCTCGGCTTCTCGACCAGCCCCGTGACCACGCCGCTCGCGTCGAGCTCGGCCACGCCGAATTCACGCGGGTCGCAGACTTCTTTGATGAAGACCGTGGCGCAGTCTGGCCTCGGCGGGCGCCCCCCTGCCCGCACCACCCCGGGGCCGATCACGTTGTCGCCGAGCATCAGACACACCGACTCTCCCGCGATGAAGTCCTCGGCGATGATCAGCGACTCGGCGATGCCGCGCGGCGCCACTTGCTCGCGATAGACCAGCCGGATCCCAAACTGCGTGCCGTCGCCGAGCAGCGCCTGCAGCTGCGGCAGACCGGTGGGGCTGCTGACGATCAGGACCTCCTCGACGCCCCCTTCGATCAGGGTTGCGAGGGGGTAGTAGATCATCGGTCGATCGTCGACCGGGAGCAGGTGCTTGTTGACCACGCGAGACACGGGCCGCAGCCGCGAGCCCGAGCCCCCCGCGAGCAAGATCGCCCGACGAGGCAGCGCCAGAGCCAGAGCCGGAGCCGGAGGAGTCGAGCCGCTCATCGAGCCCGACCGCTCCGCAGCGAGGGTTGGTGAACGGTGCCTCGCTGCGCACCGGTCTCGACCACGGAGATGTGGTAGCCGCCCAGGTTGGCGATGTACAGCTTGCCCTCGTGGGGGAACACGTTGGTCGGCGCGAGGATCAGCTCGGCCGTGCGATCGCGGATCACGACCTCGACGCGACCATCGGGGTGACAGGCGATGACCTGGTCGGGTCGGTAGCAGCCGATGTGAAGCCGACCGTCAGCCGAGAACCACATGCCGTCGGGGATCGTGTGCTCCGGCAGCTCGAACGCCAGCTCGACCGGGCTGTCGGGCGCCTCGAGCGAGATCCGCACGACGTTCCAGGCAGGACTCTGCGCGATGTAGAGCCACCGCTGGGTCGGGTCGATGGCGATGCCGTTGGGATAGTGGAGCGGTCCGGCGTGAAACAGCTCGGTCGTGTCGTCGGGCCGGATCCGGTAGATGCAGCCGTCGGGCTCCCAGTAGCTGCCCGAGTCGGACACGTAGAGGTTGCCCTCGGCGTCGAACACCGGGTGGTTGGGGAACCGCATCGGTCGGTCCGCCGTCCCCCGCGAGCGCTCGCGAACCTCGCCGTCGGCCGCCACGCTGAACACGGCCGCCTGCGCGCAGTCGCAGCAGTGCACCACGCCGTCCCCATCGACCACGAGGCCCAGGAGATTGCCGCCCGTCGTGCCCAGCAGCCGTTGCTCGCCGTCGACGCTGATCCGATACACCTGCCCCGCCTCACCCCCGGCGTAGACCGTGCCGTCTGCGTCTACGAACACACTCTCCGGGTGATCGAGATTGGCCCCGAGAAAGCTGACGTTGTCGCGGCTCGCATCCATGAAGCTCGTACTTCTACTGTGAGGACAGACGCCAGAGCAACCGCGGCCCCCAGCCTCGCGACCTGACCCGAAGATCACTGGTCACAGCGCCCGCTGACGGGCGAGCGACCTGGCCGAGCTGCAGAACTCTCGCTCGCCGTCCTTCCGCCGTGCTTGCGTCGCGGTCTTCGCGACGATTCCGTGAGTATCATCATCGCGACTCACCGTTGAGTTGCCAACCCCTGCGACGGCGCGCGAGGGCGGTGTGCTCGCGCTGACAACAGAGTGTGAGCTCCAAGAAATCCTGATAGCCTGGGTTGCGATGCCCTCCAAAATCGAAGTGACCCAGACCGAGTGGAGCGGCCCGCCTGAGGAGCTGGTCGACGGCACCTGCGGGTACACGCGAAAGCTCGCCGCGCTGACGACAATCGAGTCAGACGGCGGAGAAGCTTGCTACTCGTTCTCTGGCGTCCTGCGCTACAGCGTCGGTCCCGACGACCGCGCGCTGGAGATCTCCACCTACGACATCCGCGGTGTCCGCATCGACGGTCTGGACTTCGGCGTGATCGAGTACAGCAACCGCGAGCCCCTGCGCGTCGACGTGGGTGACGATCGCCGGTTCACCATTCGTGCAAACGTGTGCTGGCGTGATCGCCAAAACCCCGACGGCACGCTCGCGCTGGTCATGCGCGGCAACCTGCTCGAGAATCATGCGATCGCGTATCTGTCGAGCACGATCAGCGGAAACCTCGAGGTCGGTGGCACCGGCAACCTCCACATGACCACGCCAGCTCAATGGTGAGCACGGATCGCTGGCCCATCGACGAGTCGCTCGACTGGCGTGAGCACTACGTCCGCCACGGGTTTTGCCGTATTCGCGGACTGATCGACCCCCAGGTCCTCGCCGCTGCGCGGCTCGAGGTCGCCACGCTCGTCGGCGATCCCCGCCCGCTCGACGCGTGGAACGCCGATCGCCCCGGGCAGCGCTACGAGGTCTACTACCACCAGCAGGCGCCGGGTCTCGACGCTCTCGTCGAGCAACCAGGGCTGCTCGACGTCCTCGCCGGTTGTTTTGGCGAGCTCGGCTTTCACCTCGGGCCCACCGATCCCAGCGATCCCAACCGTCGCCGCCTCGCGCTGTGGGTCAACCCCTACGACCCCGACGCCCGCCCCCGGCTCGAGCGGCGCGGTCACATCGACTCCGGCGATCCTCAGCGTGGTCTCGCCGTCCACGTCGCCCTCGCCCCAACTCGACCGTTTGGTGGCAACACGACCTACGTCCCCGGCTCGCACCGCATCATGCACCAGTGGCTGCGCGAGCACCCCGATCCCAGCTTCCGCGGGGGCACCTACCCCGAGGTCCCACGCGAAGATCCGCCGTGGGAATTCGTGGCCGAGGCCGGCGATGTGGTCTTGACCCACCACCTCGTGTTCCACTCGGCCAACACCGCGTGCGCCGACGATCGCAGCCCGCGGCTGGCGATCCGGCAGGAGGTCTACCCCGTGCGTCCGCCATCGCTCACTGGCACCTCGCCGTTCGAGCGCAGCCTCAGGTTTTAGCGCGAAACCGCCTGACGATCTCGCTGTGGCGATGGACCATGGGCTCGGGCAGCGCGTCGAAAAATTGCCCCTCGCTGGGCTGGCCGACCCACCTGCACGCGCACAGCAGCGACAGGACGGCCCCGCACGGGTGATCCGACCAGGCGTAGTCGGCCACGACGGTCTCGACCTCGAGCTCGATGTCGAGCTCGCGCGCCGCGATCCGACGGCCGGCGTCGCCGAGGGTCTCGCCCACGCCCACGAACCCGCCTGGCACATGCCAACCGCGCCACTGCGCGTCGTCGCGCCAGGTCAGCCACACCGCGCCGTCTTGGACCAAGAACAGCTCGACCGCGAGGCGTGGCACGACCCCCGCGAGGGCGTCCCAGATGACGCGCGGCGTGCTCGGCATCGCCCCGCCCGCGTCGGCGAGTCGCTGCAATAGCCTTGCGAGCTCGCTGAGCTCCTCAGCGCTCAGATCCACGGGTGAATCCTGGATGTCGAGCCTCGACCGTCCACACGAACTGAGCGCCCGTGACATAGATTGTCGTGTTAGCTTCACCACCAAATGTGCAGTTGGTCAGCACCTGGTCCGCGATCGGATAGGCCTCGAGCAACGCGTGCGCCGGCGAGAACACATAGAGGCCAGCGGGCGAGTCCCGCTCGGCGGTTGGGGGACGATGGGCGCTGGCCGTGACATAGAGGTTGCCGCGCGCGTCCGTGCACATCCCGTCGCCCCCGCGTCCGGTGCCGAAATCGTAGACGGTCTCGCGCTCACCCGTGGGCAGCCCCTGCTCGTCGAGCGCGAACGCGTAGAGCAACGCCGGTCCGCCGATCATCGTGTCCGTCACATACAAGGTGCGGGCATCGGGGCTGAGCTCGACGCCGTTGGGACGCTGGACCTGCCCGTCTCCAAGCACCCGCAGCAGCTCGCTGCCATCGGCGTTGACCCGGTACACCGCCTCGACGTCGAGCTCGAGCAGCTCGCCATCGGGGTCGTCGAAGTAGTGGGGATCGCTGAAGTAGATCCGGCCCTGGTCGTCGATGGTGAGGTCGTTGGGGCTATTGAAGCGCTTGCCCTCGTAGCGCTCGACGATCACGCTGCGCGCGGCCGGATCGAGTGACCAGCGAACCACCGCCCGGCCCCCGGCCCCCCGCTCGTTCCCTTCGCAGACCACCAGCGCCCCCTGGTTGTCGAGGCTCGTGCCCGCGGCGCCCCGGCTGGGCTCGGCGAACACCTCGAGGCTGCCGGGGGCGTCACCCTTGATCAGCATCTGGGCGTTGGGGATGTCCGTGAACAGCAGGCCGCGACCGGGGATCCACGTTGGGCCCTCCGCGAACGCCCGCAGCCGCTCGACCGGGCGCGCCTCGACGAACACGAACAGCTCCGAGTCGCTGGTGACCCCGCGGCCCACGTTCTCGGACGGCGCTGGCTTGGGCTCTCGGCACCCGCACGCGACCAGACTCGCCCCACCGATGAGCAATTCGAGCAGCTGCGTCCCGTATGCCTGTCGCGTGAGCATGGGCTCGGAGTGAGCAGCGATCGCACAAAAGCGCGGGCGTGTCCATGCTTCGAACCCGACCCCCGAGGTGCTAGTTTCGAGCCGATGGAGGTCGAGATCGAGAACCTGCGAGGGCCCCTCGTGGAGCTGCGTCACCGCGACGCCGACGACTTGCAAATTTTCGACCGCTTCGCGACCTCGGCAGGGGCCGAGATCGTCATCTCGTCGCGCGACGGTGCGCGCAGCTTGGCGATCAGTGAAGCCGATCACGAGTCGCTGCGGCCAGGCGCACGACTGCGCGCCAGTGAGCCGCGCGTCGTCCCGCTCACGCCCGAGCGAATGATCGAGCTGGGCTTCACGCTCGCGCAGGGCTACGTGAGCTCGCGCCTCGCACCGACGGGGCTGCGTGTGCTCGATCTGTTGTGCCCACTCGTCGATGGGGGATCGTGCTGGCTCCTCGGCGGCGCGGGCCTCGGTCGCATGCAGCTGCTCGACGAGCTTCAGCAGCGCCTGGTCCTCACCCACGCCCGCCAGACGCTGGTGTTTCCGCTGCATCCGGACAACACGGGAGGTCTCGCTGGTGCCCGGAGCCGCCCCGGCTTTGCCCCTGACGTTCAGGCCAACGTCAGGCGAATCTGGGTCGTCAGTGAGCACGCTGACAACCCCGTGCTCGCCGACCTCGAGCCGCTGGGGACCAGCCGCGTGTTCCTTGGGCCTCGGGCGCCCGCGCGCGGCTACTGGCCAGCCGTCGACTTCTTCGCGTCACACTCGAGCGCGCTGTCCAACGGCCAGGTCGAGCCCCTCCACGTCGAGCTCGTGGCCGAGGTCCTCGAGATCCTCGCCTGGGCCGAAGAGCTGCGGTCGGACGAGGTATTTGATCGTTTGGCCAGTCAGCGGCGCTTCGCCGAGGCCGTCGCACGCACCATCGAGCTCTGCGTATTCGCCCAGATCGAGCTATCTGCCGCCGACAGGGCCCGATTTCAGGTCGCCATGGACCTCGAGCGCTACCTCGCTCAACCGCTTCACATCGGCAAAGAGTCGACCGGGATCGACGGCACGCACACTGCATATGGCGACATGTTGCGGGGCTGTAGCGATGTCGTGGCTGGTCGCCGTCCAAACGGTGGGTACGACACTCCTGCGCGGCCAGGAAGCGGGACCGCGTCGCTTGACACATCAGATTAACCTGTATACTTTCGGCACCAAGGATCGACCATGCAGCATATCCAGCAGTCAACCACCGCTCATCGCAACATTCTCGTCGGCCTCGCCGTGGGCACCGGGGCAATCGCCACTGGATGCGGCGTTCCGCAGCCCGCCTCGCTGGAGAACAGCGGCATGGCAGGTCTCGACTACAGCAAGTTGGACTACAGCAAGCTGGACTACAGCAAGCTCGATCCGATGCAGATGGGCAACGAGGAGTGCCACATCAGCAAGTTCGAGGGTCAGGTCCTGTCGGACGCGCTCAAGGATCGGCTGTTCCGGGCCCTCGACCGTGCGCAAGAGCTCAAGCTCGGCGACGACGTGTACAACAACATCGAGCACACGATCGGCGCGCTCTACAAGAGCGACGAGTTGTTCCAGGAGTACAACGAGCTGCTCTGCTGGTAGTCTCTCGTCTCGCGACGAAGAACGTATAGGAGGACCCCTGGAGGGTCCTCTTCTCGTTTTTGGTTGTCCCCATGCCACTGCCCTGCCTCATCACTGGTGCGAGCGGCTTCATAGGTACGCAGCTGGTCTCGCGGCTGCGCGCGGCAGGACGGCCGGTTCGGCTCGTCGCCCGCACGCCGCCTCCCGATGATGACCGCTCGCAATGGACGAGCCTGGATCTCTCCTATGCGATCGATTGGTCGACATTGCTCGAGGGTGTCGAGACGGTATTCCACCTCGCGGCCCAGACCAGCGCGCAGCACAGCATCCGCGATCCAGCGGCCAGCCGACGCATCAATGTCGATCCAGTTCGGCAGCTGATCCAGTGGGCACGCACACGCTCGCAACCCTTGCGCGTGATCTTGTCGAGCACCGAGACCGTCGCGGGCCTCCACCAGGGGGTCCTCCACGACGGCCTCGTCGACGCCCCCTCGACCCCGTACGACGTGCACAAGCGCGAGGCCGAGGTCCTGCTCAGCGAAGCCCACGCGCGCGGATGGGTGCGGGCGGCGAGCTTGCGCCTGACCACCGTCTACGGGCCGAGCCACCGCCCTCGGGCGCCCGAGCGAGGTGTCATTGGGATCATGATCGAGCGCGCGCTCGCGGGTCAGCCCCTCACGATCTACGGAAGTGGAGCGCCTCTGCGAGACTTCCTCTACCTCGACGACGCGGTCGAGGCCCTGCTCGCCGCCGAGCGCCACGTCGAGACCCTCGCGGGCGACCACTACCTCGTCGGTGCAGGTCGCTCCCTCAGCCTGCACAGCGCGATCACCCAGGTCGCCGCGCTCGTGGGCGCCGAGCTTGGCCGGGAGATCTCGGTCACCCACGTCCCGCCCCCGCCGGGCCTCCCCGCGATCGACGGCCGCAGCGTGCGGGTCGACGCCGAGCGGTTCCGGGTCCGCAGCGGATGGCGGCCAGAGGTTGACTTCGACCTCGGGCTTGAACGTACGCTTCGCTGGCACATGGCCAAGCGTCGGGAGCAGCAATGAGCGAAGAGAACATCAACGTCTGGGGGTACCTGCGCGAGTACGAGGCCGAGCGCGACGATCTGCTCGACGCCGTCGAGCAGGTGTTTCGCTCGGGCCGCCTGATCCTCGGCGACAGCGTCCAGCGCTTCGAGCACGCGTTCGCCAGCTACTGCGGCCTCGCGCACGGCGTCGGCGTCGGCAACGGCACCGACGCCCTCGTGGTCGCGCTCGAGGCCCTCGACGTCGGGCCCGGTGATGAAGTCGTGACCGTCTCCAACACCGCCGCGCCCACGATTGTGGCGATCAACACCGTCGGCGCCCGGGCACGGTTCGTCGACATCGACCCGAAGACCATGCTCATGGACACCAGCGCGCTCGCGGGCGCGCTGTCCGAGCGGACCCGCTGCATCCTGCCCGTCCACCTGTACGGCCAGTGCGTCGACATGAGCCCCGTGCTCGAGCTCGCCCGCGCGCGCGGGGTGGCGGTGCTCGAGGACTGCGCCCAGGCTCACGGCGCGACGCTCCGAGGCGCGCGCGCGGGCAGCTTCGGTGACATCGCCGCGTTCTCGTTCTATCCGACCAAGGTCCTCGGCGCCTACGGAGACGGCGGGCTGGTGGCGACCTCCGACGACGCGCTCGCGGCTGCCTGCCGACGGCTCCGCTACTACGGCATGGCCGAGCGCTACTACGTGCTCCAGCGGGGTCACAACACGCGCCTCGACGAGCTTCAGGCCGAGCTCCTCAACCGCAAGCTGACCCGCCTCGACGCCTACATCGAGCGGCGTCAACAGCTCGCGGCCCGCTATGCCGAGCGCCTCGCCGACACCGAGCTACGCCTGCCCGTGGTCGGCCCCGAGCGCACCCACGTCTACTACGTCTACGTCGTCCGTCACCCCAAGCGCGACGCGATCATCTCGGCGCTGCGCGAGCGCGGCATCAACCTCAACATCAGCTACCCGTGGCCGTGCCACACCATGGAGGGCTTCGCCCACTTCGGCTACGCCAAGGGTGACCTGCCCGTGACGGAGGCTGTCGCCGAGCAGATCTTCTCGCTGCCGATGTACCCCTCGCTGACCGACGCGGAGCAAGACCGCGTCTGTGACGAGCTACGCTCCGTGCTCGCCGAGCTGCAATAGCTCTCGATCACCCGGCCATCACTGGCCAGAGGATCCGAGCGCGACCTCGGGCAGGTAGGTCAGCCACTGTCCGCCGGCGGCCTCGAAGCCGCGCTCTTTCGCGAAGATCTCCGTGGCGTGGTTCCACGCGAACAGCAGCGCGACGTCGGGATAGTTGGCGCTGAACTGTTCGTGCGGCACGATCGGAATGTGGGCCCCCGGTGAGAACCGCCCCTGCTTGGCGGGCGTGACGTCACAGATGCTCTCGATCAGCTCCGGCCCGAGCTTGGCGTAGTTGATCATCGTCGAGCTCTTGGCGGTCGCGCCGTAGCCCTGGACCCGCTTGCCCTCCGCGCGGAGCTGCTCGAGGGTCTCGCGCAGCTGCACCGCGAGGCGCGAGACCTTGGCCGCGAGGGCCTCGTAGGGGGCGGGCGTGTCGAGGCCGAGGCTGGTCTCGTAGGCCAGCTGCGCGGCGACCCGAGGGCTGGGCGCCCGCGCGCCCGCCTGCGCGAGGGTGTAGCGCATCGACCCCCCGTGCACGACTCGCGGTGCGACATCGATGAGCTCGAGCCCGTGCCGCGCGGCGAGCTTCGCCACGCTGCGCGCACGGAAGTAGAACACGTGCTCTTCGTAGAACTGATCGAACGCGCCGCGGGCCAGGATCTCCGGGAGGTAGGGATCCTCGAAGCAAAACACCCCGCGCGGCGCCAGGAGCGAGCGAACACCCTCGAGGACGTCGCCGATCGCGTCGACATGGCACAACACGTTGGCCCCGACCACGGCGTCGGCGGGTCCATGCGCCTCGCGCAGCGCGTGTGCCAGGGCCGTCGTGAAGAACGCGACGTGGGTGTCGAGACCGCGCGCGCGGGCGACCTCGGCGACGTTGGCCGAGGGCTCGATACCCAGCGCTCGGTGCCCGGCGGCCTCGAGATGTTGAAGCATGATCCCGTCGTTGCTCCCGAGCTCGACAACGAATGAGCGGGTGCCCGAGTGCGGCTCGAGCACGGGGCCGAGCTCGTCCACGAACGCCGCGAAGTGCGAGACCATCCCCGCCGAGGTCGACGAGAAGTACGCGTAGTGGTCGTGGAACATCCGCGTGGACTCGACCAGCTCGACGAGCTGGACCAGCTCACAGCTCGGGCAGCGAGCGACGGCGAGGTTGAAGAAGAACTCGTCTCGAAACCCCGCGCGGGTCGGGAAGTGGTTCGCGATGGGCATCGACCCGAAGTCGATGAACGGCTCGATCTGCGCGCTACAGGCCAGGCAACGGGACATCGTCGTCGGAATACACTTGGTCGCGCGGGCCAGGCAACCGTCGCCACCTCGGCGGTTGGCGGCGACGATGGAGCATGTATCATCCTGCGCGAGGTGAGCCCCGAACACCCCACCGAGCCGCAGCTGTGGCTGTGCCGCGAGCCCTGCGCGTACATCAGCGCAGCGAGAGCGTGGACTCGCGGTCGGGGCGTCCCGATCCTCGGCGATCAGGTCGGCGCGGGCTTCGGTCACGAACCAACCGTGGCGGCTGTCAGCGAGCCCCTCGCCACCCCAGATCGAGAGCCCGCGAGCGACGGCGACCCCCGTCGCGTGATCGTGACCGCGGCCGGCGGGGTCGTCGAAGCGGGCGCTCGGCTGCTCGCCCGGGCCTCCGGCCGCTGCCTCATCGTGCTCGAACCCGGCCGCGAGGGCCCGTCGCTCGACGAGGTGTTCGCCCGCGCCCCCTCGCTGGTCAGCCTGACCTTCGCCGTTCCCGCGTGGGGTGACGACGGACGCCCCAACCCCACGCGGCTGTTCGATCTGCTCCGCCGCGCCCGCGAGCACCACACGCAGCTGTGCGACCGCCCCTGGGGCGTGATCACGGGCGCCGACCCGCTCAGCTTCACGCGCGTCATCGCAAAGTCGATCATGGGCCCCGAGATCGCGGCGGCCTACGCCGCGGCCCAGTCGCTCGTGTTCACCACGGGGAGCGCGAGCTCGAATTGGATCTCGCTGCCACCGTTCGATCCCGAGGCCCAGAACACGGACGCCCCGCTGCTCGTCGTCGACGACGCGCTCGTCGCCTCGAAGGCCGCCCTCGAGGTCGTCGCCAGGCGCTGGTCGCTGCTCTTCTTCAAGGGCCACGGCCGGCCCTACTGCGCGTGTCAGGGGTATCTGTGCGGGGCCCGCTCGCTGGTCCGCTCGCCGACCGAGCCGAGCGAGCGCTGCGTGCTGGGCATGGACTGCGCCAGCCCCCGCGACGGCAGCTACCGTCCGGGGTTCCCGGCGTTTCCTCGCGTCGACCCTCGGCGCTACGACGCACCCGTCGTCGTCATGGACTGCTGCGGGACGGGGAACCTCTCGTCACCCGTGTGGGGCTCCGGCGTTCCCACCGTGTCCTTCCACGCCCTCGCGGGCTCGGCCAGCGCGGTGATCACGGGTGATCAGGTCACCATGGTCCGCTCGGGTAGCTACCTCGATGTGCTGTGGGCCCTGCACACCAGCGCGACGCTCGGGGAGGCCGTCGTGCGCCTCAACGAGGTTCGCCCCGACGCCAACGCCAAGCTGCCGTACTTCTTGCTCGGTGATCCCGAGCTCGTGGCTGGCGCGACGCGCTGGCCCGGCTGGGTCGCCGAGGCTGCGCGACGCGACGCGACCCGCCCCGACACCCTCAGCTTTGGGTTGCCGGCTTCAGGCGCCACGCCCTTCGTCCGAGCCGTGCTCAGCGACGCGGCGTCGACACCCAGCCGCGACGCGGCGTGGACATGGACATGGACATGGTTCACCTCGATCGAGCGCGAGGCCGGCGTCGAGCTCGGCAAGCCCCGCGCGTTCCGTACCTCCGTAGGCGACGAGCTCTGGCTCGACCTCACCCGCGCCAAGACCGACGACCACTGCATCGAGCTGCGAGTCGAGCCACGCCCGAGCCTCACCGTCGACAGCAGCCTGTACGCCGCCGCGCGCTCGCTCGAGCAACGCATGCGCGCCTGGACGCCGACCGTCCGCGAGTGGGGCGCGCCGCTCCAAAAAGCCGGCGAGCGAGTCCTCCGCCTCGGGGCCAGGCTCGCGGAGCTCGCGGGATGTGCGGTCGTTGGCGAGGCCGCGGACTTCGAAGAGGCGCTCGCGCTCACGGAGCGCGGCTGGGTCAGTGCCCACGCGCAGCTCGTGAGTCGCGCCGTCGAGGGTCTGTGCGCCGGGGGCCTCTGGCCGTTTCGTCTCTGGGCGTTCTCGGACTTCTCCGGCGCCACGGACGGCCGGCCGTGTCCCTACTGCGGGCTGCAGCCCACGCTGTTGCGCGCCTACCGGTCCGCCCCAGTCGGCACCCGTCAGCAGTGGGAGTGCAACGACTGCTCGCTGATCCAGGATCGACCGCCACACACGTCGTTCGAGCTCGAGTTCAACCTGCCCAAGCGGCTGCGAGCGGGCGAGACGGCGCCCGTCGAGCTGCGCATCACCAACACCAGCGACAGCGTGATCCGTGGAGCGGCGATCGCCGTGGTCGACGGCCTCGGCCACGGCGTCACACACGAGCCCAGCCGCGCGCAGGGGTTCGAGCTCGCCGCCGGAGCCGAGCGACACATCGCGCTGCGCTTCGAGCTTCCGGAGCCGCCCTCGATCGCCCACACCTACTGGGCCCGCGCGCTGCTCCTCGTGGACGGCGTGTGGCAGCTGTCGAGCCGTCCCCTGCTCGTCGCGCGTGGGGATCCGTGAGCACCCTACGCAGCTCCGCGCAGCTGTGCGCGGCGCTGCGCCGGTCGCTCGAGGCCGAGTCGGGGCCGGCGCTCTCGCAGTGGCTCGGGCACGCGCGCGCGCGCTGCCAGGCACATGTCGAGCCGATCGAGCTCGCGGGGCTCGAGCGCTGGAGCTTGGATCCATCGCGCCTCGCCCTCGCACATGACAGCGGCCAATTTTTCTCGGTCATCGGTGCCAAGGTCGAGCTCGGCTGGGGCTCCGCCGCGAGCCGTCGAGTCACCCAGCCACTGATCGCCCAGGACGAGGTCGGCATCCTCGGCCTGTTGATGCGCATCGCCGACGGCCGCGCCGAGTTTCTCGTTCAAGCCAAGTTCGAGCCCGGCGATCCGCAGCCGGTCCAGCTCGGCCCGACCCTGCAGGCGACGCGCAGCAACTACTCGCGCGCGCACGGAGGTCGCCTGCCAGCGGGGGTGAGCGAATTCCTCGCGCCCCGCTCGTCCGCCGTGGTCGTCGACGTCGAGCTCCCCGAGCAGGCCGAGTTCTTCCTGGCCAAGCGCAATCGCAACATGGTCGTCCTCGTCGACCACGAGGTGGAGCTCTCGAGCGACGAGCGGTTTCGGTGGGCGACGCTCGCCGAGCTACGCGAGACCCTCGCGCAGCCCAACGCCGTCAACATGTCGCTGCGCTCCGTACTCGCTTGTGCGCTCGCGGTTGCGATCGAGCCTCCGTCGGCCGCCACGACCTCGACGGCCGCCACGACCCTCGCCGGGCTGTCGTGGTCGTGGGACCTCGACCGGGCCCCGCTCGACGAGCTCATTGGTTGGACATGGTCGGCGCGCGGCCTGGTCGCTGACGGAGCCTCCGCCGATCTCCGGGCGGGCCTGGTCTTCGTCGAGGTCACGGCCAGCGAGCGAGAGGTCCCGCGTTGGACCCAGCCGATGCTGACCCGTGCGGCGGTCGTCCCGATCGACCTCTACGTGCACACCCGCGCCGGCCAGTGGTGGCTGCTGGCCCGCATCAGCCTCGACGCGGGCCAGCGAGAAGGTCCGCGTCTGGGGCCCAGCGCGGGTCCGGCGTCGTCCCCCATCGCCAGCGCTCGGGCCACGCTGCGCTTCGACACGGAGCTCGCCGAAGACGGCGGTCGCCTGCTCGCCCTGCGCCACCGCTACCGGGTCTGGGAGCTCGTCGACCCGCCCTCACCTGCGGTCGAGCCTGGCTGCGTGTGGATTCCGCTGGCGGAGGTCCCCGAGCTCCTCCGGCGTGGCCTGATCGACGTCGAGCTGCGCACCTGCCTGCTCGCGCTCATGATGCTGCACGATTGCCCACGGGTCCCCGTTCTTGGCGGCGACCAACGCCCTGCCTCGTCGGTGACGAATGTGACGGCGAGCACCGCGTCGTCACGCAAGCACCCAGGGTGACACCCAGCGTTCCCGTTGGTTGCGGTGTACGGACAATCGGTGCGGCTGCGGGATTGAGGATCCCCGAGCTGTCGGACCCATTCCACGGACGGACGCGCGCAGTAGCGACCCAGACGCTCGAGCGGGGCCCGGAGGGCCCCGCGTCCCGCTGTTCAACTCGCTGGATTAGTGGCCGTGGCCGTGGCCATGACCATTTCCGTGCCCGTGCCCGTTTCCGTGCCCGTTTCCGTGCCCGTGCCCGTGCCCGTTTCCGTGCCCGTGCTCGACGTGGAGGTGGTAGACCGCCAGGGTTTCGAAGGCCACCGCTTCGCCGTTGCAGGTCTTTCCGCCGAACTCGAGGGTGTGGTCGCCCGGCGAGAGCGGCTTGAACAGGGCCCAGTGACCGCCGACGACGGCATAGCCGTAGGCCCCACCCGGCTTCGTGAAGCCGTTGTTGTTCCACCAGTTGTCGTCGGCAAGCTCGACCGAGAAGGGCTCGGTCACGGCGACCCACAGCTCGGCGTCGAGCGCAGCGGTGTCCTCGAGCAGGTCCTCGCCGTCGATCCGCAAGGTCAGCTCGCAGGTTTTCGCGCGGGTGTCGGCGAGATAGTTTGGCGCGAGCGTGTTGACGTAATAGTCGTAGTTGGCCTCGGCCCAGGCGTCGCTGGGGACATTGAAGGTGTTGAGGAGCGGGAAAAACAGGGGAGTATTTGCGGGGATCGTACAGTCTCGTTCGACTTGGCCGCCGTAGGTGGCGGCCAGGAACCACACGCCGTCGGGCTGCCCGACTCCACAGAGCTCTCCAGTCACGTCATTGATTGGACTATCGGCATACGGAGTGCTCACGGACCAACGAACCCATTCGCGACTGAGGGCTTCATAGGCGTCAATGGATACATCGCTCGATTGCAGGACCAACGGACCAATGGTGTCGCAGCCGGCCGTCGACAACAGCGCTGCGATAAAGAGAGAACTGATGAGATTGCGGCGAAACAGCGTGGTTTTCATGTGCCGCCTTAGGTAGCTCATGAAGTTCCCTGGTGCCACTGCAGAACCCTCAAAAATTATCGACGGCCGCAGCGGCTACATCTGGCAGTTCGCAACGTTGCGTTTCGCGACAGCGACTCAGCCCCGACTGGCCGCAAGGACAGTTGGACCGTTCAGCTGGTCCATTCGACCGACTGCATCCCCAGCCAGCAGCCTCGACCCGCAGGGGTCCCCGTCAGGGGGTCCCCCTACTCCACCTGGGCTCGGCCAGGGCGCCAGCCCCCCTACATCGGCCCTCTGCGCTCACACAACACCTGGTTCCCCACCCCGCATGGCCGGCAAGTGGACGGACTTTCGCAACAACCTCGAACTCGCTGCCAGTTTCTTTGACTTCGCGGCTGAGTTCGAACCCGTTGGTGAACAAGTACAACAAATACAACAACCGTCGGATCGGGGCTCCTCGACGTATACCGTAACCGCACCCCTGAAGAAGCGCCGCGCACCTTGCAGAGCACGATGTCGTCGACCTCGAGCTGTCGGTCACCGACCGGCTCGACGGTGCAGCGGTCGCCGCTGTTGATCCGGCCCTTCATGCTGTGGCCGCGCGGACGAAAGCTGGCAGCGTTCAAGCCAGCGACCGCGCCAGCCGACGCCGCTGCGGCTCAAAGCCGATCTCCTCATAGAACCGAATGGCGCCCGCGTTGACCTCCCAGACCTCGAGCTCGAGATCGGTCGCGCCACGTTGCTTGGCCCAATCCGCGACGGCGTCGACCAGCGCACGCCCAACCCCACGCCGCTGCCAGCGGGGGCCAACGGCGAAGTTGTCGATCAAGACATAGCGGCGGCCAACATGAATCCCCAGGTGCTCGACCTCGCGAAGGATCGCGTGGGCATACCCAGCCAGCTCAGCCTCGACCCACGCACCGATCATGAGCGTGTTGGGATCTGCGAGCAGCGCTTCAAAGTACTCGAGCGTGCGCGGCCGACCAGACTCGCGGGCACGAAAAATACCGGGGAGCGCGTCCCGGTGAACCGCGTCCAGCTCGTCGACACGCGCAAGATAGGCGTCGTAGTCGCTCGAACACAGCTGGCGCACTTCGGTGAGCGTGGCGATTGGCATGGCGATTAGCGAGGGGAGTAGCGAGTCGCGGCGTGGCCCATGATCACGTCGCCGTCGCGGGTGGCGGTGGGTGTGGGCTCCCAGCCGCGCTCGAGCCGGGCGTCGAGCAAGGCGTCAGCGCTCGGGGCGTGGTCCCACACGGCGACCGCCGTGAGCCCGCCCAGTCAGGTTGTGTCGTAGACCAAGAACAAGCCGTGGTCCCACGCCACGATCACGTCGAGCGAGTACTCGTCCTGGGTGACGATGTCGCTGACCATTCGCCAGCGCGCGACGTCCTGCAGCATGTGGTGCGAAGCGAGCAGCTCGAGGAGCTCAGCGCGTTGGTCGGTAGTGAGCCCGACCCGATCGTGTAGCGGCAGCGCCACGCGTTGAGCATAGCCCTCGCAGGTCAGCTCGTCGATCATGCAGTTGCAGGCGCATCATGATGTCGACCGCGAACAGCCTCTGAAGCAGGCGCGCCCAAGGCGTGTCGAGTGGGTTGCTTGGCGAGCACCCTCGAACTCCGCCGTTCCACGCGAGCCGAAGATCACGGCTCGACGTCGATCAGGATCCCGTAGATCGCAGTACGTGATACCCAGCCGTTGATGCCGCCGCGATTGTTGCCGATCTGGAACTGGGACCCGCGCTTCGCCTTGATCAAATGGAGGTACTGAGCGCCACGCACCTTGCAGAGCACGATGTCGTCGACCTCGAGCTGCCGGTCACCGACCGGCTCGACGGTGCAGCGGTCACCGCTGTTGATCCGGCCCTTCATGCTGTGGCCGCGCGGACGAAAGCTGACTGTCTCTCCGTTCTGGAGCGCCTCGATGTATCCCGTCGCCCAACCCACGCCCCGAGTCTACTACCGTTGAGGTCCGGCCGCAGGCGCTGGGCCACCCGCGAGGTGACCAGACACCTACGGCGGCCCCCAGTCGAGGTTGGGGACCGAGGCGCGAAGGTCGGCGATACTTAGCACGCTGCCATCGCCGACGGTCACCAGCCACAGCGCGAACTCGGGTCCAGCCAGCGCGAGGTGCTGGCCGTCGCGGCTCCACTCGTGTGCCTGGGCGCCGGCATCGAGCACGACCGTCTCCATCCCCGTCTGCCGGTCACGCACGACGAGCTGCTCGCGGTCGCGGACAAACGAGAGCCGTGTCCCGTCGACGTCGACGAGCCACAGATCGCGAACCTGCTCATCCTCGAGGCCGAGGTAGGCGATCATCGCTCCGCTCGGCGACCAGCGGGGGGAGATGATCGACGCATGGCGGCCGCCCAGCTCGGCGCCGCGCTGGCCATCGGTGGTCAGCGAGGCAATTCTCTGGTCGTCGTCCGGCGTCGACTCGACGAAGATCAGCGGGCCGAGCTCCGCATCCGGTACCGACACGAAGTCGGCGCAACCGAACAGGGCGACGCTGAAGATCCAGCCGAGGGTCTGGGTTTTCATGGTTACTCGATCCATATGTCCCGCGTTGCTCGAAGCAGATCCGCCAGTCACGGTCTGCGCTCATGTCACGATGGTACGCCAGCCCGACATCTCCGGAGCCATGATCGCGCGGCCCCCGGCATACTGCGAGCGCCGAGTCGACAACAGCAGGAGCGGCCCCAGACGCACCTGACGACGCGACTTCAAACTGATCGGCGCTCTAGCCATGCCTGAAGGGGCTTCGCAGGAGCAGGAGACGATAGCGGCCGATCCTCTCAAACCCGAGCGCCGCATAGGCGCGTCGGGCCGGCGTATTCGCGTCGTCCGTGAACAGGATCGCCGTGCGCACGCCAGCGTCGCGGGCCGTGAGCAGGTGCGAAGCGACCACACAGCGGGCAAACCCGAGGCCGCGCAGCTCGTGGGGCGTCCACACACCGCCGACCTGTACGGCTTCGGGGAGGCGGGCGTTGTAGGCGGTCCGGGCGACGAGCTCGCCACGCCGCTCGAGCACCCAGATATCGCCGCGACCCAGCGCGGCCTCGTGCTCGGCTTTGACGTCCCGGTGCAGCTCCGGCGTCTCGGTCTCGCCGATCGTTTCGACATGGTAACGGACGGACCAGGCGCACACGCGGTCCAGGTCAGCCGCGTCGAGCGGCCGGCCCACGACCTCACCGTCGCGCAGCGGTTCGGGGACTCGCAGCTGCGCCAGCTCGAGCCGATAGAGTCCGTCGGACTCGTCCATTTGGGCGTCGGACCCGACCGGGAGGCCAAGCGCGTCGGCGATGGCAGTGACCTGCGAATCGGGACCAACGACGCCAGCGAGCGGCCGGCGGCTGGCGGAGACCGCCGCCTGGCCGAGCTCGACAGCGTGCTTCGGGGCGTTCACGACGAGGTTGCCCTTGCGGTAGTGGCAGGCGACCCCGACCAAGTTGGCGCCCGCGAACGCCCCCACATATACGCCGCTGCGGGGGTGCTCGCTCGCCTCAATGCCGGCCTCGCGCATGTTCGATAGCAGAAACATCGAATGCTCGACTCGCCGGCCCAGATAGACTCGCAGCGCCCCCTCGGCCTCGGCGCCCAAACGCTCTGTGCGGTCCACCCAGCAAGTCTGCCCCCACGAGGGTCCCAGTGCCACTGTATTGTTCACCTATCGCGGGTGGTCTGCGTCTCGAGCAGGCCCGCAACGATCTGCCCTCTGTCGGCGGTCGGACCGGCGGTCGGACCTCGAGCCGGCCGCGGGCCTCGTTCTCCCCCCCAGCTGGGCAATTTACCCGCTCGTCCGCTCATACACCGCGTCCGTGAGCGCTCGAGATCATGCTGGATATCCGCCGGCTCAACCGTGCGGGACTGGTGGCACGAACATGGACGGGCTGGTAGGGATCGACTGCGAATCGACGACGCCATGTCCCGCGACGAACGCCTGTCTCTTCATCTGTGTGTTGAACGCCGCGCTAACCCGAGCCGTGGATGCTTCAGCGCTTGGCGCCCGTTGGCTGGCGCGCTTCTCTGGCTGGTCCTGGCATGCGCCGAGCGTGCTCCAGACACGCCAGCAAAGTCGGAGCGAGACGAGCCTACGCGGAGCTGTGCCGACAGCGACGACTATCGGCGCGCTCCGCTCGTGCACGACATTCACGCCCTGCGGACTCACTCGAGCGCCGGGGCGGCGCGCTTCGTCGGTAACTTCCGGTATGTCCAGACCTCGCCCTTCGAACGTGCGCAGGTCCTCGAGTTGGCAGACAAGACCCTCGTCGCGATCGGCCGAGGTCAGCAGTCGGAGGCGCCGCCCGAGGGGCAGGTCGTCGCCTTCGGCGACTTTCAGATCGTGTCGCGCCAAGGAGGAACACCCACCTTCAGCGCGGGGGCACGGATCGATGCCCTGCGCTGCGTCGCGCCGCTCGGGCCCGGACAAGCGCAACCACCTCCGCTGTCCCCCGAGGCAGGGGGCGCCCCGCTCCCCGTCGCTCCTCCCGAGTCCACCGTGGACATTCGCGCGGTCGAGTCGAGCGTCGAGCTCGAGCGCCGCTTGGCTCCGGAGGCTGTGGGCGACCGGACACTGCGTCTGCGTGGCACCTATCATGCCGAGGCCTGCGGTCCGCTGCGAATGGAGATGCGGGTGCTCGCCATCGAGCTGTCCGACGGCGGGCGCTTCCGTCTCAACCCCAAGGTTCAGGACGACGCGCTTCGACCCCTCGCTGAGGTCGAGACTTTCGAGGGGCAGCCCGTCGAGCTGGTGGTTCGCCCAAGCCTGCCGCCAGGGGCGTGGGAGCTCATCAGCCTTCGTCGGTGCTCCGGCCCTGGTCCGTCATGCCACCACCCCACAGCGCAGCGTGTCCACCCGCTGGACTGAGCCACTCGGCACGCCTCTCAATCTAGCGCGACCAGGAATGCGTTGAGAATGGCGATAATTGAGTCGTCCGCCAGCGCCTCGGCCATGCTCTCGATGAAGCCTCGAACCTCGTCGAAGTCTACGGGGCCGACTTTAGCCATCGACTCAGCGTCTTGAAGGTCCTGCGGGCGGCCAGCGAGGAGCTTCATGCAAATGAGGTCCTCTCGGCGCGGCACTCGGACCGTCGTGCCCGAAACATCGAGTGTCTCTGCGCGTTCATAGAAATACTCATCCAGCCCCGGACTGCCGAGCACGACGTCTACGGGCATTTGTTTATTGTGAATTAGTGGAAGCACCCGTGACTGCCGAACGAAGGCGGCATCAAACTCGAAACGCGCCTGAATTCCTTCACCCTGCAAAGCCATCAGCAATTGTGTCGGTTCGACTCCACCCAGCAGAACGGTCACGTCGACATCGGCCGTCATTCGACGGCTTCCGCGTACGAGAGCCGCCTGCGCACCGAACAGATACCAGTCAACCCCGAGCCGCTCGAACACGCAGGCCAACGCGGCCAGAGTGCTAGCGAGGGAAGTGGGCATCGCGGAGGCGCCGCTTGAGTTGCTCGACCCGTTGATGATGCTCAAAATCCGCCTGCCGCTGCCGCTCATCGGGCCAGCTAGGGTCGAGCGCTCGCATGTGGTCCCAAAGCATCTGCGAGAGCGCGAGCGCCTCGTCGGGTGTGGTGACTCCCAAACCAACCGCCTTGGTGCGGGCGCGGAAGCTCCAGTCCCTCTGGGCGTACTCTCGCAGCTGTTCGGTGGTGGGTGATGCCACGAGGCGAGGATAGCAGTGGTTGACGCGGCCTGCACGGTTGGCACTGGCGCGGCCATGCAGCGCCCCACGAGTTCAGCGTGGCGAACGCCTACCCCGTGGCGCGCACCTCCGTACCACCGGCGCTAAAACCGGCGATCCACGCGCGCGCCTAGTTGAGACCAGCCGAGATCCTGTTCGTGCCGGAGACAGCTCGACGGGCTCGACACGCGCTGGCGAAATTTGGCAAGCCTCAATCGCGCTCTTCAGGGCTGTTGCCGACGACGTTGCCCTTGCGAGTGACGTGAATCGTTTCCTCGCTGGCGCGTACGCAACCAACCTCGAGGAGACGCGCGACGGCCTCGTCAACGGCCCGCTCGGAGCCGAACTCCTTCGCATGGCGTCGGCGCAGCTCGGCGCGAGAGGCCTGCCCTGCGTGCAGGATCAGCTGACCGAGCAGGTGGCCATCGCGACACTTGATCTCGGCGTTGGTGAAGACGTCGATGGCGAGACCCTGAGCGTGGGCATCCGCGGTGAACTCGGCGAGCCGATGGCCTCAAACAAGAGACGGTGGCTTCGGGTCAGGCGCGGCTCGAGCTCGAGCTGACGGCCGCGCCACTCGAGGTGAATCGTCGAAATTTGGTCGAACAGCCGCGCGGGGTCGTGCGTCTCGCGCAGTCGCTCCACCTCATCGGCCGCGAGCTCGGCAAGCAGCGCCACGGTCTCTGGCTCGAGTCGGTGGACGCTGACCGGTGGGTGGTCCGGATCAGCCTTGGCGATCAGCTTCATGATCAGCGCGCCTTCAACCCCCGAGCGAGGCCGAGCTCATCGCGCTGGGCTCATTGATCGACGAGCGCTCGATCCACTACAGCATTGAGCACTGCATCACGACCGAGGGCAAGGTCGAGCGGGTCACCGCCCGCGGTCGTAGCTCGCAACGCGCGGTCATCGACGCCGTCGCCGAGCAGGTGCCCAAGTGGCGATTCAAGCCGCTGATGATCGACGGTCGGCCGACGCCGTGGTGCCCGAGCACGCGCGTCGACGTCGAGTTTCGCTGGCGCGCCAGGCCCGGGTGACGCGTGCCGACCGGTTCTACAGGACGAAGCGCTCGCTGGGCTCCGTGACGCTCCGTGACGCTGCACCGCGCCGCGGGCCCCAGCGACTCCTCCGCAGAGCTCTACCCCCCGATCTGCGGTCGGACCTCGAGCCCGCCGCGGGCCTCGATCTCCCCCCGCAGCCGCGCAATCTCCTCGCTCATCCGCTCATACACCGCATCCGCGAGCCGCTCGGGATCATGCTGAAATTCCGCCGGCTCAATCGGCTCGAGCACCCGCAGCACCGGATAGATCTTCCGCTCCAGCGTGAACACCCAGCTCGCGCGGGGCAGCGTCTCGTGGGTCCCAACCATGATCACAGGCAACACAGGCGTGTTCGACTCACACGCGAGCACGAACGCGCCGCGCTTGAACGGGCGCATCTGCGGGGTGGTCGAGCGGGTCCCCTCGGGGAACATGGCGATCGTGTTGCCACGCTCGAGCTGCCGTCGGCACTTGGCCATCATCCGCTCGCGGCTGCGCTTGTCGCCGCGCTTGATCCCGACATAGCCGGCCATCGCCATCATCCAGCCCAAGAACGGCAGCGCGAACAGGCCGCGCTTGGCGACCCACCGGAACTGCTTGCGCAGCGAGAACATGGTGAGGATGTCGCCGCTCGACTGGTGATTGCAGACCAGCACATAGGCCTGATCGTCGCGCATGCGGTGGGCCTGCTCGACGACGATCGTCCAAAATGGCGACACGGCGTGCAGATGGTTGGCCCAGGTGTAGGCGTACCAGTGCGAGAACCGACGGCGGCGATCAAACGGGGTGATCAGCAGCCAGGGGATCACGACGGCAAACCAGAACACCGTGAGGCTGGCGACCAGGTAGAACCAAAACCACACCGAGAACAGCTTGACGCGACGCGAGGGTGCAGGCGGCTGTGGCTGGGCGCCCATCGGGTAGGTTGAGCTCAGCCCGCGTAGCGATCGGTGGCGTCGACCAGCGCCGAGACAATCCCTGGCTCGAACGCCGAGTGCCCGGCGTCTGGCACGATCGTCAGCTCCGAGGCCGGCAAGCGCTGATGCAGCTGCCAGGCGTTGCGGACCGGGCAGATCACGTCATAGCGACCATGCACAATGGACGTGGGGATGTGCGCAATGCGATCGCAGGCATCGAGCAGCTGGCGGTCGTGCTGCAAGAACCCACCGTTCACAAAATAGTGACACTCGATGCGCGCAAACGGCAGCGTGAACCCGGGGTCCTCGCAGTGCGCCTCGACCTCTGGGTCGGGCAACAAGGTCGCAACCCGACACTCGTACAAGCTCCAGGCGGTCGCGCAGCGCGAGCGCTCGGTCGGATCGTCGCCGGTCAGGCGCTTGTGATACGCCTGCATGAGATCGCCGCGCTCGGCCTCGGGGATCGGGGCCAGGAAGTCGGCCCACGCGTCGGGGAACAGAGTCGCGGTGCCACCGCCGTAGAACCACGCCATCTCGGCGTCGGTGAAGGTGAAGATGCCGCGCAGGACCAGCTCGGTGGTGCGCTGCGGGTGGGTCTGGGCGTAGGCGAGCGCGAGCGTGCTGCCCCAGGAGCCACCGAACACCTGCCACCGATCAATGCCGACGTGCTCGCGGACCCGCTCGATGTCGTCGACCAGCGCCCAGGTGGTGTTGTCATCGAGCGACGCGTGCGGCCGCGAGCGACCACACCCGCGCTGGTCGATCAGGATCACGCGGTAGCGCTGGGGATCAAAGAAGCGCCGGTGCTTGGGATCGGTGCCACCGCCGGGACCGCCGTGCAGAAACACGACCGGCTTGCCCTTGGGGTTGCCGGACTGCTCCCAGTACAGCTCGTGGATCGGTGAGACCCGGAGAAAGCCGCTCTCGTACGGCGTGATCGCAGGATACAAGGAGCGTTGCTGCGGCACCGGCGGAGCTTGGCAGACGCGGGCGGCGACGTCTACCGGCGGCCCCCGGGGACAGCGCGAGTTGGGGCCAAGATCGGTGTTTCTCGCCATGCGAGGCCTGCGCAGACCCGCTTGGCGGGTACGCCCGCGTGCTCGCGGGGCCCGGGCCGAGCCGAACGCACCCGCGGCGATCTGGGTCAGCGTGCAACAACGGGGGTGTGGCAGGCCAAATGCGGGAGCGTCGCTCGCCGCTGCCGACAGTCTCGATCAGCGCGATCCGTCGGTGTGGACGCAGTCGAAACCTGACAGCGCGCTGCATGTGCGACCACCAAAGATCGCGGATGTACCCACGCCTGCGAGGGCAACCATCACGAGTGTGCGACTCGCTCACTGGCGTGGCACCAGCCGACGGGCCGGCGCGACGGTGCCGCTGCCCGCTCGCAGCGTGTGCGTGTGGCGTCTTGGGTCGCTTCTCCCGGCGAGAAAATGGCATCGCCGATCACTGGCGCAGGCGAGCTCGACACGCGCGACGGGTGCTATGTGGAGCACGCAATGATCGACGCAGTGATCGACCGAATCCGAGGGCTCGACCACGATCGCGAGCACCGTGCGCTGACCGAGCACGTGACCGTGATCAGTCCGATCGCGCTGGAGCTGCTCGCGTACGAGAAGCTCACCTCGCTCGGACACGAAGCGCGGTACATCGCGGGGGTCCAGCTCCGCGTGGTCCATGAGCTCGCCACCAGCCTGCGAGCGGTCGAGCAGCTGACCCACAGCCCGCGCGTCGCTCCTGGTGTTCGCGTGGCGCTCAGTGGCCTGCTGCGCAGCCTGTGCAACGAGTCGGACTTGCTGCCCGTGACCGACTCCGAGGCGACGGTGCTGCTCGAGCCGGCCGCGTTGTTTCACGCGTTGCTGTCGCGCCTGCGTCCATGGCTGCCGCCCACGACCGCCGCGTTCGAACCAGACCTGGTCATCGAGATGTTGCAGCTCGGGATCCCCGACTACCTGCACCCGCTCCTGCGCCAGCACTTCGAGCAGCTCTGGGACCTGTTTCATCGGCTTCGCCAGCAGTCGTCGCTGGGCCTCAGCCCCGCGTTCGGCCGCCAGCCGCTGATCCCCCCGGCCCCGCTGTGGGCGACGCCGCGCTGGGTCACCCCCTGGCTCGACTGCGCCGACTCGTCGACGCGGCTGGCCTCGCACGGCAAGAAGCGGGGCGAGCTGACCGGCTGAGGCCGGGGGGGCGCTCACTGGCGCTCAGCGCCTGAAGCGATCGGTCGCGCGAATCAGGCGATCGATCGTACCCGGCTCATACGACGAGTGCCCGGCGTCCTCGACGATCTCGAGCTGGGCCTCGGGCCACACCTGCGCCAGGTCCCAGGCCGAGACCATGGGGCACACCACGTCATAGCGACCCTGAACGATCACGCCGGGGATGTGGCGGACCCGATCGATGTCGCGCAGCAGCTGCGCGTCGACCTCGAAGAACCCACGGTTGACGAAGTAGTGGCACTCGATCCGGGCAAACGCGAGCGCGAACGCGTCTTCGCTGGCCTGGTCGGTGTACGCCGAGCGCGGCCGCAAGAAGCTGGTGCTCGCCTCCCACACGCTCCATGCCTTCGCGGCGGTCTGCCGCACGTGTGGATCCGGGCTGGTCAGCCGCCGGTAGTACGCGGCCATCAGGTCGTCGCGCTCGGCCTCGGGGATCGGCGCGAGGTAGCCCGCCCACGCGTCGGGAAACACCTCGCTGGCGCCGAACTGATAGAACCACAGCAGCTCCTTGCGACGCAGCATGAAGATCCCGCGCAGGACCAGCTCGGTGACCCGCTCGGGGTGGCGCTGGGCGTAGGCGAGCGCGAGCGTGCTGCCCCACGAGCCGCCGAACACCTGCCAGCGATCGATCCCCAGCAGCTCGCGCAGCGCCTCCATGTCGGCGACCAGGTGCCAGGTGGTGTTGTCCTCGAGGTTGGCGTGCGGCGTGCTCTGGCCGCAGCCGCGCTGATCGAACAGCACGATCCGATAGGCCGCCGGATCGAAGAAGCGACGCTGGGTCGGAGACGTGCCGCCCCCGGGCCCGCCGTGGACAAACACGACGGGCTTGCCGTTCGGGTTGCCCGACACCTCCCAGTAGACCTCGTGCGTGTGCGAGACCCGCAGGTGGCCGCTCGCGTGCGGCTGAATGTCGGGGTAGAGCTCCCGCCGGCCTGGCTGGGGGATCATGTGCGCTCGCTCCCCCCAAGACCCAGCAGCTCGGCCGGCGCCTGGACCAGCTCGATCAGCACGCCCTCGCCCGCGCGCGGGTGCTCGTCGTCGGGCTTGGGGTGGATGAAGCAGACATCGTGGCCGGCCGCGCCCTTGCGGATCCCGCCGGGGGTGAAGCGGACGCCCTGGGCCGTCAAGTACGCGACCGCGGCGGCGAGATTGTCGACCCACAGCCCGATGTGGTTGAGCGCGGGCTCGTGGACCTTGGGCCGGCGCTCTGGATCGAGCGGCTGCATGAGATCGAGCTCGACGGCGCCTGGACCCGCGCCGAGCCGCAGGATGTCCTCGTCCACGTTCTCCGCCTCGGCCCGGTAGCTGCCCAGCTGCGGGACCCCGAGCAGGTCGACCCACAGCGCGCGCAGGGCCGACTTGTCGCGGCCGCCGATCGCCACTTGTTGGAGGCCGAGCACACGAAACGGGCGAGGGTCTGGCATCGCGGCGGAGCATAGCGCGGAGCCGAACCACCCGCAGTCGTCAGGAGAAGATGGCTGTGAGGGTCAGGCGGCACTCGTCGGCCCGCGAGCATGGCAACCAATGACAGCGAGCTGCCTGACCACGCCGCGCCACCCGGCTCAGTTGTGCATGCGCGGCTGATCGCGCGGGGCCGCTTCGAGGACCGTGGCCTCGTGGGCGGCGAGCTCGGCCAGGCGCTGCTGAAGCGCGGCCTCCTCGATCTCGACGCAGCCCCGCGCCAGCTCGACGTAAGTCGCGTGGTGCCGGGCCTCGCTGACCAACAAACCATCGTAGAGCTCAAACAGCTCGTGCATGTCGTGCCCCGGCGCCTCGGCCCCGCGCTCCGCCAGCGCCCCCGCGATCAGCTGCATCCGCTCGCAGCTGCGGGCCTCGATCAGCGAGCAGCACAGCAGGATGTCGAGCAAGCGGTCGGGCTCGTGCTTGCGGCTCGCGGCCATCAACCGGGCGGCATAGGGGCTGGGCTCTTGCCGGACGAACTCACCGCCGCGGCGGCGGATCAGCCCGACGACCAGCTCGAAGTGCTCGAGCTCCTCGCGCGCGAGCGCCGACATCGGCATCATCAGCTGGGGGCACCCCGGGTAGCGAAAGATCATGCTCAGCGCGGTCGAGGCCGCCTTCTTCTCGCAGTGGGCATGATCCAGAAGGATCGCGTCCATGTGCTCGAGGGCCCAGTGACCCCAACCCTCGTCGGTTCCGGCCGCCAGGTGCAGCATCGGCGCGAGTGTACTTGTATGCTGCGCGCGTGTCCGCGAAGCGAAGCCACCGACCGACCCGCGCCTGCGTGGTGTGGCTCGCGCTCGCGCCTGCCGCCTGTGTGAGCGCGGGTGACCAGGGCGTGCGGGGCCGCTACCAGCACGCCGAGCCCGAGGCCGCTCCCGCTCCCGCTCCCCTGCTGCTCTCGGCTCACGTGAGTCGGTTCGGCGTCGAGCCGGTCGTGGCTGAGGCCGCGCCTCCCGCCGAAGTCGACACGACCGACGAAGCCGACGGGGCCGACACGACGCCCACCGTCCGCGTCAGCGGACCGCCGCGCATGCTCGAGGGCAGCGAGATCAGCGAAGATCGAATCGTGCTGGTGTTCGGCGCGCAGCTGGATCCGCTGACGATCGATCCCCGCAACTTCGCGATCCTGCGCGGCGACGGCCACCGCGTACGACCGACCCGAGCGTTCTTGGCCCCGGCCGACGAGGGCGACGAGAACCGCAGCCTCACCCTGACCGGCAATTTTGGCGGCCCCGAGACCCCGCCCGTCGCGATCCACGTGATCGGCGAGCTCTACAGCGAAGCTGGCGCGCCGCTCTCGGGCCTCGACGCCGAGATCACGGGCCCGTCCGAGCCCGATCGCGCGGTCGCGGCCGAGTCCCTCGAGCCCAGCCCCTCGCGCTGTCCGGCGGCCCGCCAGGTGATCCGCACGTACTGGACCGACACCCTGACCGAGGTCGGCGACAGCGACCTCGCGCAGGTCGAGCTGTACCTCGCCGACGGCCGCGTGATCACCCCGAGCGGGTTCGACGATCAAGCCCAGCGAGTCGGCGACGACGCCGGGGGTCCCGCGGTCGGTCGGGCCGACGACAACGTGCTGGATCTGTGCGTCGACGCCGACCAAGCCGTGGTTCGCGTCCGCTTCGCCGCCGGCCTGTTCGCCGACCCCAACGCAGTCCCGACCGCGGCCGCCGACCTCGCCCTGGTGCCACCCGCGGGCTGATCCACCGCCCGCTTCCTCCTCATGGTCACGCCCAAGCGCCGCTCGATCTCGCTGCCGATCACCCTGTCGGCGGTCGCCGTGATCCTCACCATCACGCTGTTGCTGGTGTGGATCCTGGTCATCGTCAAGAACATGGAGCTGCTGCAGGCGACCTTCGTCGGCAACGTCGGGCTGCTGGTCGGTGGCATCGTCTCGTTCCTGGCGATCATCTCGGTGCTCGTCATGTTCACCGTGTTCCTGGTCCGCGAGATCAGCGAGGGCCGCCGCCAGACCAGCTTCATCGACTCGGTCACGCACGAGCTCAAGACCCCGCTGGCCTCGCTCAAGCTGGCCGCCGAGACCCTGGCACGGCCCGAGCTCGAGGCCGATCGCCGCGAGCAGCTGCGCGTCATGATGCTGCAGGATGTGTCGCGGCTGGTGAACCTGGTCGACGGAATCCTCGACGCCAGCCGCCTGGTTGGTGGACGCGAGGCCGGCGACTTCGGCGAGGTCGTGGTCGCCGATCTCATCGAGCAAGTCGCGGCCGAGAACATTCGCCGCCACTACCTGGGCGCCGACATCTTCGAGTTCGAGCTCGACGAAGACATGGTCCTGTTCGTCGATCCAACGGCGCTGCGCACGATCGTCTCCAACCTGATCGACAACGCGATCAAGTACTCGGACGGCCCCCCCAAGATCCGCGTGCAAACCACCCGCCCGGATGACCGCCACGTTCAGCTGGTCGTCAGCGACAACGGAATCGGCATCGCCAAGGGCGACCTCAAGCGCATCTTTCAGCGCTTCTACCGAGTGCCCGAGGAGGCGGTGCGCTCGCGCCACGGGACCGGGCTGGGCCTGTTCGTGGTCGCGGCGCTGGTCAAGGGGCTCGGCGGACGGATCGAGGCGCTCTCGGCTGGCCCGGGCCTAGGGACGGCGATCCGCGTGCAGTTGCCCCAGCGCAAACCGCTCAAATGACGCTACCATCCAAGTCCATGGCCGAACCCACGCGCCTGTTGGTCGTCGAGGACGACCGCAACCTCGCAACCGGGCTCAAGCTGAATTTCGAGCTCGAAGGCTACACCGTCGACCTCGTCCACTCGATCCGCGACGCCGGCGCCCACTTGATCGAGTCGGGCAAGTACGCCGCGCTGATCCTCGACGTGATGCTGCCCGACAACGACGACGGCGGCTTCGTCCTGTGCCACAAGCTGCGCGACGCGGGCGACTTCACGCCAGTGCTCATGCTGACCGCCCGCGACCGCACCTCCGACCGCGTGCGCGGGCTCGAGGCCGGCGCGGACGACTACCTCGTCAAGCCCTTCGAGCTCGACGAGCTGTTGGCCCGGGTCCGCTCGCTGCTGCGCCGCCGCGACTGGGAGCAGCAACAAAACGGTGAGACCACTCAGAAAATGCGGATCGGCGCGACCGAGATCGACTTCGCCGCTCGCTCGGCCACCCGCGGCGACGAAGAGATCAAGCTGACCGCGCTCGAGTACGACCTGCTCCGCTACTTCGCCGACAACCCAGGCCGGGTGCTCGATCGCCAGGAGCTGCAAGAGAAGGTCTGGAAGCTCGACAACTATCCCAACTCGCGGATGGTCGACAATTTCATCTTGCGTCTGCGCAAGCACCTCGAGCCGGACCCGAAGGAGCCGCGCTACTTCGTGGCGATTCGGGGTGCGGGCTACAAGTTCATGCCGGACGCCTGACCGATCCTGGGACTACACATATATTGTAATTTCCCGACCACTGAACCGGCGGTACATGCGCCGACCACATGTAGGGTCGGCTCGGCAGCGTTGGCTCAGGTTGAAAATCTCGCAGCGAGTGGCGACGAGAACGCTGTACGCTCGCCTGGATTCGTTAGCTTTCGCACGTTAGCTGTTCGGGGGATCAAGTGCGCGAGTTCAGCAAAATTCAGCTCAATCGAAATTTCGCGTTGCGCGAAACCGCCACTCAGTCACGGTCAATGGGTACGGATTGGAGTCGGAGCGATGAGCAACAGCGTAGTCAACAAGTACCTGCCCGCCGTGATCGCGTCCCGCCGACTCGCCGCTTCGCGGGCCAAGCTGATCGCCGAGCGGCTCTACACACCGACCGGCACGCTGAGCTTCCTGCTCAATTTCTTGGGCATGCGAGTCGGCCCGCTGCGCCCGATCCCCGACTGGCTGCACACCGCCGCGCAGGCGTGCGAGGACGACCATCCGGCGATCGCCGAAGAGCTGCGCGAGGTCGCCGAGCTCGAGCTGCTGCATCAGCGGGCCCTCGATGACGACCTGCGCGAGATCTACAAGCACCTCGGCGGGCTGGAGTTCCAGCAGCCCCTCGACCCTCGCATCGATCGCCACTCCAGGCTGCGCGGGCTGGTCCCGACCCGGTCCGAGCCGTTGCTGGTGCTGGCCATCGATCTCGAGCTCGCCGAGCTCGACCGGGTCCTGGGCCCGGCGCTGCTGACCGGGTGTCGCCGCTCGTTGGGGCCGCTGCTCGATGCTTGCCGGTTCATCCGCGCGCGCATCGAAGACACCGACCCTCGGATCCAGTCCCGGCTCGCGCGGCTCAGCGCCGTGCTCGAGTCGTATCCACACCGCGCGATGTCGTGGGCCGTCGTCGCGACCAACGTGACCCAGAGCTACCTCGAGGCCCTCGAGGCGTGCGCGGATCAGGCGGCCACGATGAGCCCGAGCGGACCCCGCACGAGCTGGTCGCGGCCGTCGTGCAGCGCGCTCGAGTCCGCGTGACGCAGGCGCACGTGTGAACGCACTCGCGCACCCCACGAATACGCGCACGCGGACACAACCAAGACAAACCGAGACCACAACCATGACCGCCGCAAGGGCTCAGGACAGCGTTTCTGGGGCAGTTTGTGGAGGCGCTCCCAGCTGCGGAGCGAACGAGTCATGGCCACCGCGCAACTAACTTCAGTCTCGCCCGACAGCCCCCCGCCGACCGGCCCCGTGCGGCTCTGGGTCGGCGGGATGCCGTTCATCGCCCTGCACTTCGTCCCCCTGCTCGCGCTGCTGCCCAGCGTGGTCGTGCGCCCGATCGACTGGGTCGTGTGTGGGGCGCTCTACGTGATCCGGATGTTCGGGGTCACGGGCGTGTACCACCGCTACTTCTCGCACCGCACCTACAAGACCAGCCGGTGGTTTCAGTTCGTGCTCGCGCTGCTCGCGATGTCGAGCGCGCAAAAGGGCGTGCTGTGGTGGGCAGCTCATCACCGGCATCACCACAAGCACTCCGACGGGCCGCTCGACATCCACTCGCCGGTCCAAAAGGGGTTCTGGTACGCGCACGTGGGCTGGATCTTCGACGGCACCGAAGCCACCGACTACGCCAAGATCAAGGACTTCGCCCGCTACCCGGAGCTGATGTTCCTCAACAAGTTCTGGTGGATCCCGCCGACGCTGCTGGGCGTCGGCGTGTGGTTGGCGATGGGCTGGTCGGGCCTCTTGATCGGCTTCGCCCTGAGCACGGTCCTGCTCTGGCACGGCACCTACACGATCAACTCGCTGACCCACGTGTTCGGCAAGCGCGTGTACGAGACCACCGACGACAGCCGCAACAGCTTCATCCTCGCGCTGATCACCCTGGGCGAGGGCTGGCACAACAACCACCACTACTACCAGGCCTCGACCCGCCAGGGCTTTCACTGGTGGCAGCTCGACATCACCTACGCCGCGCTGCGGTGCCTGAGCTTCGTCGGCCTGATCTGGGACATCCGCGAGCCGCCGGCCGCCGTGGTCGCCGGGACCTGGCGGCCCAACAAGCGCAGCGGTGAGCGAGCGCCGGAGCCGGCGACCGAGGTCGACGAGGCCGCCTGAGCGGCGAGGACGCGCGCTCGCGCGTATCCCGCTGAGTGCGAGCCTCGACTGCGGGACTTTCGTGGCCCGCAAGAACCGCGAAACCGGCCGAAACCCGGCGTCGAGCGGAAATCAGGGCTTGGGCGATCGCCGGGGCTGGGCTGATACTCTGACCGCCCTGCGGCCCCGAACGCAGGCGGACACATCGCATCACCATGGTTCGCGTCGGACAGCGACTCGGCAAGTACCGCCTCAAGCGTCGCGTGGCTCGTGGCGGCTTCGGAGACGTGTACGAGGCCTACGACACCATCGAGGGCATCTCGGTGGCGGTCAAGATCCCGCTGGGCGGGGTGGTCAAGCAAGACAACCTCGACGACTTCCGTCGCGAGGTCCGGATCACCGCCAAGCTCGATCACCCCAACATCATGCCGATCAAGAACGCCGACTTCATCGAAGGCGTGTTCTCGATCGTGCAGCCGCTCGGCGAGCACAGCCTGGATGATCGGATCTCCAAGCGCATCAAGTTCACGACCAAGATCGAGTACGTCGAGCAGATGCTGGCCGGGCTCGCCCACGCGCACGAGCGGGGCGTCATCCACTGCGACATCAAGCCCGACAACATGATCCTGTTCGCCGACGAGCGCCTGCGCCTGGCGGACTTCGGCATCGCCAAGTTCGCGCGCAAGACCATCCAGGGCTCGGCCTCGGGCTCGGTCGGCTACATGGCGCCCGAGCAGGCCATGGGCCGGCCCTCGGCCCGCTCGGACGTGTTCTCGGCGGGGTTGGTGATCCACCAGCTGCTGACCGGCAAGCTGCCGCTGTGGCCGTTCGACTGGCCGTGCGAGGGCGCCGATCGGCTCAAGCGCCTGCACCCCGAGCTGCGTGAATTCGTCCGTCGCTCGATCGAGGTCGAGGCCCGGATGCGCTACCGCGACGGCGCGGTGATGTACCGCGCGTTCAAGCGGATCAAGCGAAAGTCGCTCAGGTACGCCGCAGAAAAGCGCGTGCGGGCGTCATGACGGTGGAGCCGGCGTGAAGGCGCACCTGTTCCTTCACGGGCAGCTGCGTCGTCCGACCCTGATCCCGGTGGGCGGCGGGACGGCGGTGGTGTTCACCGGGCCGTCGCCGACCCGCGATCAAGATCCAAACGAAGACGCGGTCGGAGTGTTCGACCTCGGGCCCGAAGCGGCCGTGCTCGCCGTGGCCGATGGCGTCGGCGGTCACGGCCGCGGCGACGAGGCCTCGCGCGTCGCGCTGGAGTCGCTCGCCGAGCAGCTCGACGAGCTCCAGCCTGAGCAAGCTGATCTGCGTGACTCCGTCATGACCGCGATCGAGCGGGCCAACACCCGGCTGGTCGCGCGCTCCCCCTCGCCGGCCACGACCCTGGTCATCGCCACGATCTTTCGCGGCCTGCTGCGCTGCTACACCGTCGGCGACTCGGAGCTGATGGTCGTGGGCCAGCGGGGCAAGCTCAAGCTCCGCACGATCCCGCACTCGCCGACCGGCTACGCGCGCGAGTCCGGGCTGCTCGACGAGGCTGGCGCGTTGATGCACGACGAGCGCCACCTGCTCTCGAACGTGGTCGGGATGCCCGCCATGCACGTCGCCGCGACCACGGGCCTGAGCTTGGCGATGCGCGACACCGTGATGTTGGGAAGTGACGGCGTGTTCGACAATCTCTACCACGACGAGATCATCGAATTGATCCGGGCGGGTGAGCCCTACGCCACCGCCGAGCGCGTGGTCGCGAACTTGGCGGTGCGGATGGCGGGCGCCAGCGAGGACCCCGAGATCCCGTGTAAGCCCGACGACGTGTCGTTCATCTTGTTTCGCCGGACACCTCCCACTGCTGTCACCACTCGGCGTGCCCAGCGTGTCGAGCCGTCGCCCGCTTGAGCTGGAGCCATCGCGTCCAGTGTGATTGGACTTTCATGCGAGTGTGCAATCAGTGGTACTCTCGCGTCACCGGAGCCCCGCTCCGGCCCGGATCCTGGCCCCCGCCAGCCCGGATGGAGCAACTACATGACCGTTGAACTACACACCCAACACCCCCCCCACTACCACCTCGCGCTGGCCCTCGGGCTGGTGCTCGGCACGCTCGGCACGCTCGGCATGACCGCGTGTGCCGACGACGCCCCAGTCGGGGCCGAGACCTCGACGGGCGACACGACCGGCACCGAAGACACTGGCACCACCACCGAGACCGGTGGCGAGGACATGGACACCGGCGACGGCGACGGCGACGGCGACGGCGACGGCGACGGCGATCCCGTGCCCACGGAGATCACGGTTGGCGGTGAGGTCACCGACTTCTTCACGATGATGGGCATCGAGGGCGCCACCGTCTCGGTCAAGGACATGCCCGGGTTCGAGACCGTCAGCGCGGCGGCCGGGCTCTACGAGCTCATGGGCATGCCGCCCAGCACCGAGGTGTTCTTTTTGATCGACGGCAACGAAGCCGAATACTGGGGCGGCATCCGCCCGGCGCACCTGCCCGCGGACGACATCGACGACCTGCAGCTCGGGCAGATCAGCAACCAGCTGATCGACACCCAGCTCAACATCCTGCAGCAGCAAGATCCCACGGTCATGGCCGACGAGACCAAGGCCGTGGTCATCGTTCGCCTGCTGCAGCCCACCGCGACCGGTGCGTCGGTGACCTTTGATCCGCCGCCGCCCCCAGGCACCTCGTACGGGGTCGACGCCGAGCACTCGCCGCTGCTCGACAGCCCGCTGATCGAGTCATCGCTGCTCCCGTTCTGGGTCGCGTTCAATCTCGAGCCCGACGATGTTGGCGGTGCGTACACGGTCACCGTCGACCACCCCGTGCGCGAGTGCACCGTGCTGCATCCGGTGTTTCCGACCCGGGCCCGCTACGTGACGCTGCTCGATATCGATTGCCCGCCCCCTCCGTGATCCACGGCTGACTGTCCAAAACGGGCGTCGTGAGTGGGCGTCGTGAGTGGGCGTCGTGACTGGCCTTAGTGACTGGCCTTAGTGACTGGCCAAGTCACGACGCCCGTTCTTTTGGACACGAATTATCTGCTGGCATCGGCGCCAGTTTTTGCGTGCTGGTCCGGCCGCGCGCGCCCCTATCGTTATTGACGTCATGAGTGGCGCGGATGTGGATACCAGGGTCATCAGTACGATGAACGCCGCGAACTCGACATGGACGAGCGGCGATCTGGCCGACTCCTCCGAGGGATTGGTCGGCCTGCTCGATCACCTGGGTCGCTACGTCCTGCTCCATCGCCTCGGTGGCGGCGCATTCGGGACAGTGTGGACGGCCTACGACCCCCAGCTCGATCGCCGGGTCGCGATCAAGGTGGTGCACAGCCGCGGGCGGCACGTGAGCGAGACCGGCACGACCCGCGACGAGCTGCTGTCCGAGGCGCAGCTGCTGGCCCAGCTTTCCCACCCCAACGTGGTCACCATTCATGACGCGGGCCGGCTCGAGGACGCGCTGGGCTCGATGACCGACATGCACACGACGCTGCTCGAGGATGACGCGGAGTACGACAGCATGGTCGGCGTGTTCATCGTCATGGAGCACCTGTCTGGTCCCACGATGGCGGAGTGGCTCGTGGCCGACACACGGCCCGCGCTCCACGACATCCTGCGGGTGTTCAGCGAGGCCGGGCGGGGGCTCTCGGCCGCGCACGCCCGCGGGCTCGTGCACCTGGACTTCAAGCCGGCCAACCTGATGTTCGGCGCGGATGGCCGGGTCCGCGTGCTCGACTTTGGGCTCGCGCGGGTGGGTCGACAGCTGCGGGGCAACCAGCGCGGGGCGGGCCGCTCGCGGGTGGCCGGAACGCCGGCGTACATGGCCCCGGAGCAGCACCAGGGCCTGATCGCAGACAGCCGCGCGGATCAGTATGCGTTTTGTGTGTCGCTCTGGGAGGCGCTGTACGGCGCGCGCCCATTCGATCGCGAAGACGCCAAGAGCGTGTTCGTGGCCAAGTTCGCGGGTCCGCCAACTACCCTGTCGCCCCCGCCCCCGTACCCACACGTTCACGCGGCGCTCGTGCGGGGCCTGGCGTTTGATCCCGAGCGGCGCTTCGCCAACATGGACGAGCTGCTGGCCGTGCTCAACGACGATCCACGCCAGCGACGGCGCAGCAGGATCGCCGGGCTCGCGCTGGTTGGGGGCCTGCTCGGCGCGGGGTTTGGGCTGGCCCAGGCCGCACAGGGTCACGAGAACCCGTGCGCGCCCCCGCCAGATCAGTTCGCCGGGGTCTGGGACCACGCGCGCCGAGTGGAGGTCGAGGCCGCGTTCGAGGCGACCGGGGTCGCGTTCGCGAATGAGACCTTCGAGCAAGTCGCGGTCGGGCTGGATCAAGAGATCGCCCACTGGTCGGCCGTCCGCCACGAGGTCTGTCGCGCGACCCTGGTCGACGCCGAGCTGCCGGTCGAGCGCATGAGCGAGCAGCTGTTGTGCCTGGATCGACACCTGCGCGGCATCGCCGGACTCAGCGAGACGCTGCTGACGGCCGACGTCGAGATGGTCGCGCGGGCCCGGGACCTGGTGCTGGCGCTCGACGATCCGGAGCGCTGTCGTGATCTCCAGGTATCGGAGCTGTCGGCCGTGCAAGCGGTCGGGCGGGGTGTGCTGTTCGAGAACCCATGGCAAGCGCTGCTCGGGGTCGAGGACGCGCTCGCGCGCGCGCGTGTGCTCAGCGAGCTCGGCCGCTACGCCGAGGCCTTCGAGGTCGCCGAGCAGGCAAGAGCGCGCGCGGTGGAGCTCGACGACAGCGCCGGAGCTGGCCGTGCGCAGCGCGAGCGCGGGCACCTGTTGTACGAGCTGGGCCGCCTCGATGAGGCCCGAGACACCAGCATGCAGGCGCTCGCCAGCGCGGCGCGGCTCGACGATCGTGAGCTCGAGATCGTGGTCCTCGTCGATCTGATCTCGATCCACACGGGCCGCGGAGACTTCGACCGCGCGCTGGCGATCCGCGAGCTGCTCGCGCCTCGTGTCGACGCGGCGCGCTCGCCCGAGCTCGCCGTGCGCGTGCACCTTCACGCGGCGGCCATGCACGATCGTCAGCAGCACTGGGACCAGGCGCTGGCGGAGCTCGACGCCGCGACCGCGCTGCTCGACGCTGGCCAGCTCGCCTCGCCCGCCCAGCGCGGGCAGGTCCTGGTCAGCTACGGCAACGCGATGGTCGGATCGGGTCGCGACCTGCAGCGCGGCGCCGAGGCCTACCGCCAGGCGATCGAGCTGTGGACGGAGACCTACGGCGCCCACCACCCGCTGATCGCCAAGACCCGGATGAACCTGAGCGTGCTGCAGTTTCGCCTGCACGACTATCCGGCTGCGATCGAGCTGCTCGAGTCGACGCTCACCGAGGTCGAGCAGGTCTACGGCGCCGATCACCCCTACGTCAGCGTCTGCCACCAAAACCTCGGCGCGCTGCGCTGGGCGACGGGCGAGATCCACCTGGCCATTCGCCACACCCGCGAGAGCCTGCAGCTCAGCGCCGTCAAGCTTGGGACCACGCACCCGGACTACGCCACGGCCGAGCGCAACCTCGCGGCGCTCTTGACGATCGTCGGCGAGCACCGCGAGGCCCGGGCGCTCTACGTTCATGCGCTGGAGGTCTACGAGCTCAGCTACGAGTCCGAGGACAGCCGGCGCATGGCCCTGCACGCCCAGCTCGCCGAGGTCACGTGGTGGCTGGGCGAGTACGAGCTCGCGCACACCCACGCGGCCCAGGCCGAGCGCACGCTGGCCCTGACCGAGGCGACCGAGCGGCGTCGGATCGGACCGCTGTCGGCCCTCGCGCTGCTCGAGCTGCACGACGGCGAGCTCGAGGCCGCGCTCGCCCACGCCCGGGAGCTCGTCACCTTTCATGAGGCGGCGCTCGATGGTGAGAGCCCGGACCTGGCCCGCGCGCGCGTGCTGCTGGCTGAGATCGCCCGCGAGCTGGGTCTGCGCGCCGAGGCGCACGCGCAGCTCGAGCGCGCGCTGGCCATGCTCGCGGGGCCGGGCAAGCGCGAGCACCCGTTCACCTGGGCCGTCCATCTGGAGCTCGGACGCCTGGCCCTCGACGAAGGCCACGGCGAGCAGGCGATCGAGCAGCTCGAGGCCGCGCTGGATCTCGCCCGCGGGCCACAGGGCGCCAAGGTCCACGCCGCGATCGTCGAGCTCGAGCTCGCGCGGGCGCTCGCCGACGACCCCAGCTCTCGGCCCCTGCGACTGCGCGAGCACGGCCGCGCGACCCTGGCCGAGTACGGCGTTCGCCCTGATCTGCAGGACCTTCAGTGACCCGCCCGGCGCTGCGACAAACGGTCGCGCGGCAGCGTGCCGCATTGCCCCCGCGGCCCTCGGATCACTAGCGTGCGAGGCTGACCATGCCCAACACCAAGTTCGAGACACCTGAGCGGGTTGTTCACGCCTTGCTTGGCTCGAAGGCTCGACGCTTCGCGCCGGCAATGGCAATGGCGGTGGCGATCACCGCGAGCTCCGGCGGCTGCCAGGGCACGAGCGAGGACGCGCCGCGTACCTTCGTCATCCCCTTCACGCCGATGTTTGGCACCGAGGTGGTGCGCTGCGGCGCGACCTTCGGTCCGGCTGGAACCTCTGGGGCCGAGTTCGAGGTCAAGGACTTCTTGGCCTTCGTCCACAGCGTCGAGTTGGTGCGCGCGTCGGGTGAGGTCGTGCCCTTGGCCCTGGTCGAGGACCAGGAGTGGCAAGGCGGAGGGGTCGCCCTGCTCGACTTCAACGACGCCACCGGCGACTGTTCCGGCGACCCCGAGACCAACACGCAGATCGTTGGAACCGCGCCCGACCACGCTGACTACGTCTCGATTCGCTTCGGCGTGGGCCTGCCGGCAGCCCTCAACCACCTCGACGCCGTGACGGCGAAGGCACCGTTCAACAAGCCGAGCACATGGTGGAGTTGGAAAGACGGCTACAAGTTCTTCCAGCTGAGCACCGCGACCGCCGCCCACGAGAGCTTCTTCGTGCACATTGGCGCGACGGCCTGCGAGGGCTCTCTCGATCAGGGCTTTTCTTGCGCGGGAGAGCATGAAATTGCGATCGAGCTCGAGGACTTCGTCCCCGGACAAGATGGTGTGCGCATCAACCTCGCCAATCTGCTCGCGGGTGTGGACATGAACGCGCCCGTCGACTTCGCCAGCGGTGACTTCGTCGCCGGTTGCATGTCGTTCGACCCCGACCCAGAGTGCGACCCGATCTTCACCAAATTCGGTCGTCACTTCATGAGTGACGAGACCGGCCCCGCCCAGCGCGTGTTCGAGGTGGACGTCGGGGCCGCACCCGACGAGACGCCCGACGCCGTCGACCCGACGCCGCAGCCGGGTAGTGACGAGTTCGAGCGCGACCCCGCGCTCGACAGCGCCAACGTCAGCCAGCGCGACCTCGCCCGGTCACACGCCCCGGATAGCATCTTGCAGATCGGCGATCGCACCCACCGTCGCGGTCCCGGGAGCCAATGCATGGGCTGCCACCAAGACAAGGGCCCCGGTCGCGGACTGTTCAAGGTGGCGGGCACGATCTGGCAGCCCGATCGGACGACCCCCTACGGCGGCGCGACCGTGAAGCTGCTGCCGATCGCGGCGCCGCCCTGCCAAGCGGACGACGCCCGCGATCACTGCCAGGGCCAAGCGCCCGGCTACTACCGCGAGGAGGACGTGGTGGCCACGCTGGTGACCGACCCGAACGGCAACTACTACAGCACGGAGCTCGGCCCCGAGGCCGATCCGCCGTTTTGGCCGGTGGTCGAGCCCGACCCTGCAGATCTAGACCTCGCCGCCAAGGTCATGGGCCACCCGGCCGCGAGCGGCTCGTGCAACATGTGCCACGGCTCGATCAAGCTCGAGCTCGCGTCGGGAGATTGATGGCGCGACTCGTGCTCGCTGGCGTGGCCGCGGTCACGCTGATCGGCGGCGGCACCGGATGCGCGCCCGCGGACCCGCCGGCCGGCACGCCCTACGTATGGGAGCTGCCCGAGCACCTCGCCCCGCCCTGGGTCCCCGCCGACAATCCGATGACGGTCGAGAAGGTCGAGCTCGGCCGGCACCTCTTTTACGACCCGTCGTTGTCCGTCACTGGAGATGTCTCGTGCGCGAGCTGTCACCTCCAATCGATGGCGTTCAGCGACGGCGACGCGACCTCCGTGGGCGCCGACGGCGAGCGTGGGGTTCGCAGCTCGATGTCGCTCGCGAACGTTGCGTATCTTCCAACCCTGACCTGGGCAAACCCGGTGTTGGACACGCTCGAGGCGCAAGCTCTGGTCCCGCTGTTCCTCGACGTCCCTCTGGAGATGGGGGCGCAATACGTCATCGCCGAGCGGCTCGTCGGCTTTCGTGAAGATCCGACCTATGCCTCGCTGTTCGCCGAGGCCTTTCCAGCGCAAGACGACCCGTTCACGATCGCCAACGTCGCCTACGCGCTGGCCTCGTTCGAGCGCACGCTGATCTCCGCCGGCTCGCCCTACGATGCATACTTGGCGGGCGATACCGACGCGCTCGATGCCTCCGCGACGCGGGGCCTCGCCCAATTCGAAGCGCTCGGATGCGCCAATTGCCACGCGGGGCCGCTGCAGACCGCCAGCTTTCGCAGCGAGGACCACGACGACGGGGCCGGCCGGTTCGAGAACACCGGGCTCTACAATTTGGGCGACGAAGGCGCGTACCCGCTGCCAAACACGGGCCTCTACGAGTTCACCCACGATCCGCGCGACCTCGGAAAGCACCGCGTCCCCTCGCTGCGCAACATCGCCGAGACGGCCCCCTACATGCACGACGGCAGCGTCCCCGACCTCGACGCCGTGCTCGATCACTACGCCGCTGGCGGCCGCACGATCGACGCTGGCGCCAACGCGGGTGTCGGCGCCGACAACCCGAACAAGAGCGAGCTGGTCACCGGATTCGAGCTCAGCGCCACGGACCGCGCTGACTTGATCGCCTTCCTCGGCAGCTTGACCGACCCCACGTTCCTGACCGACCCGCGCTTCGCCAACCCTTGGTAGCGCGAGACGTCCGCGACCTGGATCGAGCGCGAGGATCCGACTCGAGTCTCGGTCATCAGGCTGTCATCAGCTCGGGCGAGGCTTCTCGCCCGCTTGCGGACGCCTCGGTCGACCGGAGCTTGAAATGGCAGCGAGGCTGTCATCAGCCCGTCGCGCTCGCGGCCTCCTCCTCGTACCCGAGGTTCGGCGCGAGCCAGCGCTCGATCTCCGCCACGCTCATGCGCTTGCGCTTGGCGTAGTCCTCGACCTGATCGAGGGCGATCTTGCCCAGCGAGAAATACCGACTGTCGGGGTGGCCCAGATAGATCCCGCTGACGCTCGCGCCCGGCGTCATCGCAAAGGTCTCGGTCAGCGCGATGCCCTGCTCGGTCGCGTTGAGCAGCTCGAACAGCTTGGCCTTCTCGGTGTGGTCCGGACAGGCCGGGTAGCCAAACGCCGGTCGGATCCCCCGGTAGCGCTCGGCGATCCGGGCCTCGTTGCTCAGCTGCTCGTCGACCGCGTACCAGCTGCGTCGCGCTCGCTCGTGGAGCAGCTCGGCGTAGGCCTCGGCCAGGCGATCGGCGAGGGCCTTGACCATGATCGATCGGTAGTCGTCGTTCGCCTCGGCGTACTCGGCCGCCAGCGCGTCGGCGCCGACCCCCGCCGAGCACGCAAACGCGCCGACGTGGTCGACCAGGCCGCTGTCGATCGGCGCGACGAAGTCCGCGAGCGACCGGTAGACCTTGGCCTCACCCTCTTTGCCGCCGCGCTGCTGCTGCTGGCGAAGCATGCAGAACCGCGTCAGCTCGCGCTCGCCGACGGCGTCGGGCTGCCACAGCACGATGTCGTCCCCGTCCGAGTTCGCCGGCCAAAACCCCTGCACCGCGCGCAGGCCCAGCTTGTCGCCCTGAATCAGCTCGGCGAGCAGCTCCTGACCGTGGGCGAACAGATCGCGCGCGGCCTCGCCGTACTTCTCGTGCTCGAGGATCTTCGGGTACACGCCGCGCAGATCCCAGGCGGTGAAGAAGAAGGTCCAGTCGATGTACTCGGCGACCTCGGCCAAGCTGACGTCGTTGATCAGCTGACGGCCGAGCGCGCGCGGGGTTGCGAGATCCTCAGCCCGATACTCGAGCTTGGGCGCGGTCCGTCGGGCCCGAACCAGCGGCGTGAGCGGGTTTTGGCGCTTGCGCTTGTGCAGCTCACGAAGCTGCGCCTGCTCCTCGCGGTTGCGCACGTCCATCGCCCGGCAGCGCTCCACGTCGAGTAGATCCGAGACGACGTTGACGACCCGCGACGCGTCGAGCACGTGCACGGTCGGCTGCTCGAAGCAGGGCGCGACCTTGACCGCGGTGTGCTGGCGGCTGGTGGTCGCGCCGCCGATCAGCAGCGGCAGCGTGAATTTCTGCCGCTGCATCTCCTTGGCCACGTGGACCATCTCGTCGAGGCTGGGCGTGATCAGCCCCGAGAGCCCGATCATGTCGACGCCGTGCTCGCGCGCGGCGTCCAGGATCGTCTGCGCGCTGACCATCACGCCCAGATCGATCACCTCGTAGTTGTTGCAGCGCAGCACCACCGCGACGATGTTCTTGCCGATGTCGTGGACGTCGCCCTTGACGGTCGCCAGCACGATCTTGCCCGCGGGCTCGAGCTTGCCCCCGTCTTGCTCGGCCTCCATGAACGGCATCAAGTACGCGACCGCGCGCTTCATGACCCGCGCGCTCTTGACCACCTGCGGCAGGAACATCTTGCCGGATCCAAACAGATCGCCGACCACCCGCATCCCGTCCATGAGCGGGCCCTCGATGACCTCCAGCGGCCGCGCGAAGCTCAGCCGGGCCTCCTCGGTGTCGGCCTCGATGTAGTCGGTGATCCCCCGGACCAGCGCGTGCTCGATCCGCTTGCCGACGGGCTGCTCGCGCCAGGTGGTGTCGAGCACGTTGGACTTCTTCTTGCCCTTGAAGCGCTCGGCGAAGTCGATCAGGCGATCGGTGGCGTCCTCGCGCCGGACGAACAACACGTCCTCGACCCGCTCGCGCAGCTCGGGCTCGATGTTCTCGTAGACCTCGAGCTGCCCGGCGTTGACGATGCCCATGTCGAGCCCGGCCTTGATCGCGTGGAACAAGAACGCCGAGTGCATCGCCTCGCGGACCGGGTCGTTGCCGCGAAACGAGAACGAGAGGTTGGAGATCCCGCCGCTGATCCGCACCCCCGGGCACGCGGCCTTGATCAGCTTGGCGCCCTCGATGAACTCGAGCGCGAAGCGATCGTGCTCGGCGATCCCGGTGGCGACCGCCAGCACGTTGGGATCAAAGATGATGTCGTGCGGGTCAAAGCCGAGCTTGCCAGTGAGCAGATCGTAGGCGCGCTTGCAGATCTCGAGCTTGCGCGCGGCGGTGTCGGCCTGGCCCTGCTCGTCGAAGGCCATGACCACGACCCCCGCCCCGTGGCGCTTGACGATCGTCGCCTTGGCCAGGAAGTCGGCCTCGCCCTCCTTTAGCGACAGCGAATTGACGATCGCCTTGCCCTGCACGCACTCGAGCCCGGCGCTGATCACCGACCACTTGGAGCTGTCGATCATGATCGGGACCCGCGCGACCTCGGGCTCCGAGCCGATCAGGTTCAAGAACGTGCGCATGGCCTGCTCCGAGTCGAGCATGCCCTCGTCCATGTTGACGTCGATGATGTTGGCGCCGTTGCGGACCTGCGAGATCGCAACATTGAGCGCGCGGTCGTAGTCGCCGGCCAGGATCAGCTTGGCGAACTTGGCCGAGCCGGTCACGTTGGTGCGCTCGCCGATCATCACAAACCCGGTGTCGCGGCCGATCGTGAGCGGCTCGAGCCCCGAGAAGTACGACTCGTTGCGCAGCACGATCGAGTCGCTGGCCCGGTCGGGCAGCCGTCGCGGCGCGATCTCGCGGACCAACGCGGCGATCGCCGACACGTGCGCGGGCGTGGTCCCACAGCAGCCCCCCACGATGTTGACGAGCCCGCTGTCGGCGAACTCGTGCAGCTCGGCCGCGGTCTGCTCGGGCAGCTCGTCGTACTCGCCGAACGCGTTGGGCAGCCCGGCGTTGGGGTAGCAAGACACCGCGCAGTCGGCCAGCTCAGCCAGCTCGGACACGTAGGGGCGCATCGCCGCGGCCCCGAGCGCGCAGTTGAGCCCCACGCTGATCGGCTTGGCGTGGGTGACCGAGCGCCAGAACGCCTCCATGGTCTGGCCCGACAAGATCCGACCGCTGCGATCGGTGACGGTGCCCGAGATCATGATCGGCAGCTCGTCACCGGTCGCGTCGAACACGTCGAACGCCGCCATGATCGCGGCCTTGACGTTGAGCGTGTCAATGATCGTCTCGAACAACAGCACGTCGACGCCGCCCTCGAGCAGCCCGTGAATCTGCTCGACGTACGACGCCCGCAAGGTCTGGTAGTCGATCGCGCGGTAGGCCGGATCCTCGACGTCGGGCGAGAGCGAGAGCGTGCGGTTGGTCGGGCCGACCGCGCCAGCCACAAACCGCGGGCGCTCGCTGGTCCAGCACGCGTCGGCGGCCTCGCGGGCCAGCCGGGCCGACTCGCGGCTGAGCTCGCGGGCCAGCGCCTCGAGCCCATAGTCGGCCTGCGCGATCGAGGTCGAGGTGAAGCTGTTGGTCTCGACGATGTCCGCGCCCGCGTCAAAGTAGGTCTGGTGGGCCGCGCGGACGATGTCCGGGCGGGTCAGCGAGAGCAGATCGTTGTTGCCGGTCAGCGGCCGGTCGTGACTGGCGAAGCGCTGGCCCCGGTAGTCCGCCTCGACCAATTTGTGACCTTGCAGCAGCGTGCCCATCGCCCCGTCGAGCATCACGATGCGCTTGTCGAGCAGGTCGCGGAGCGTGGCGATACGATCGATACGTGATGGAATTCGAGTAGTCACGAGCTGGTCTCAGGGCTTGCGCGCGAACGCGGTGATGACTTGAAAGTAGGGCTTGCGGCGCTCGCGGGAGCTGGGCTCACACTGCTCGATGCGCAGGTCGGCCGCGCCCAGCATGGTCCCGAGCTCAGCAGCCGCGAACCCAAGGTTGAGGTGGTCGTAGGCCTGCGCGATCGTCTGGTGCTCGTGCCGCGCGAGGGTCACGACCGCCAGCGCGCCGCCGGGCGCCAGCACCCGCGCGGCCTCCCGGATCGCCAGCTGCGGCCGCGCCGAGTACGTGAGCGTGTGGAGCAGCAGCACCGCGTCGAAGCTGCCCGGGTCGAACGGCAGCTCGTGCATGTCCCCGACGTGAAAATCCACGTTCTCGAACCGCTCGAGCCGCTGCTTGGCGGCCGCGATCACCCGCTCGCTCAGATCCAGGCACGCCACACGATCGGCGCGCGGGGCCAGCAGCTCCGCGTTGACGCCGTCGCCCGAGCCAATGTCGAGCACCGAGCCGAGCCGCAGGAACCCGAGCAGCCCGCGGGCCGTGGCCTCCCAGGTCCGACCCGGCGAGTAGTGCCGCTCCATCTGGCCCGCGACCTCGTCGGGCCAGCGCAGCCGCGACGAACGAGCCGCCAGCGCGGCCTCGCGGCGGCGTTGATCCCTGGCGAGCTGGCGATCATCGAGGCGACCGTGGACCAGCTTCCACAGCTCGCTCGCCGAGCCGCTCATGTTGTCGGCGTCGAGCCCGTAGAAGCTCGAGCTGCCGTCCCGACGATCGCGGACCAGGCTCGCGTCCTTGAGCTTGCGCAGGTGGGTGGACACGCGCGACTGCGGGAGATCGGTGATCCGCGTGAGCTCGGCGACGCTCAGCTCGGCGTCGGCGAGCAGCGACAGCAGCCGGACCCGGGTCGGGTCGGCGAGGACCGAGAGCAGGTCCACGGTCTGGGTCAGGTCAGGCATCGGGGCGCCGAGTGCGATATCCGACCATCAAGATATTCGAATATATGCGAAAGATCCAGGCTGGAGTGGGCTCAGCACGAATTCCCTCGCGGGCTGCGCAGGTTTGAGCGCAGCTCGCTGCCCGCGGGCGCGGCAGGACCTTGGGGGGCGTTCGCAGGCGGGCCCCCGTTACTCGGGGTCCGGCTCGGCGGCTTCGCCTGGGTCGACGTCGAGGGCGGCGCGGAGCTTGTCGAGGAGGGCCCGCTCGGCCGAGTCGACGTTGTCATCGACGCGGGTCAGCGCGGCCGCCACTCGGTAGATGAACTGCCGGCGCACGAGGGAGAGCTCGTGGAGATCGCCGACCTCGAGGTTGATCGGGGAGTCGAGCCAGGTCTGGGCCTCGGCCTTCTCGGCCTCGCTGATCTGCGCGTAGCCGATCAGTCGGCGCAGGGCGGCGCGCTCGGGGTCGGCGATGGTTCCGTCCGCCCACGCCGTCGCCACCCACACGCGAAGGCTTGCCAGGATCCGGTCTCGCTCGGCCATGGCGGTATCATCGGTGGATCGACCAGGGGTCGCAAGCGCTGGGCGGGCGGCTAGCCGCGAAATCCGACGCCGAAGCTGATTGATCGGCGCTTGCGTTCCTCTGGGAATCGCCAGTTTTTGATCCGTCGGACCGTGCACGCGCTGAGCTTGGCGATGCCGAGCTGGTCGACGGCGATGTCGACCCACTCGACGCTGCCGTTGCGGCGTAGGTCGACTTCGAACAAGAGTGAGCCTCCGACGCCGGGGTGCTCGCCCGCGAGATCGTCCCAGCAGGCTTGGAGCTCGGGCATGTTGGACTCGATCACGGCCTGCCGGGCGGGCGCGCCCGCGTCGGGTCCGTGGGCGCAGGCCGATAGCGCGAGCGCGACTGCCAGACCTGTGACGCTCAGGGGGGTGCGCATGTCGATGGGTATAGCCAGGCTCGGGGAGCGAAGCGACTTCGTCAGCGTGTGGAACAACGGCAGCGGGGACCCGCCCGTGTGTGGGTAGATCCCGTGAGCGGTCTGAAACGATAGTGTCCGGGATTCCACGATGGCTGATGTTTGACAACCGCAGACGCCCTTGACGAAACGGCACCGTCGCTAGTAAACACGTGACCTCGTGTTTGCGGCCCTTGCCGGGCAACGACCTACACCTTGTCCCCAACCCTGACCTTTGAGCCAGCTGACCATGTTGATTCTCGAGCTGTTTACCCAGATCGCGCTGCTCACGTTTGGCACCACCGCCGGCGCCGACGTCGAGACCCGTGATGCCTCGCCATCGGCCAACGTCCTGGGCGATTCTGCGGAAGCCTTCCAGGGCTACTGGATGGGAACGGATCCGCTCAACGGAAGCGACCACCGGCGCGACTTCGTCACCTCGGACCCAACCACTGTCTCCATGGTCGGACGAGATTCGTTCATCTTGATCTGCGGCACCGATCAAGGGGCAGCGACCTTCGAGGACGGCGTGGCGAGCGGTCAGAACCTGGCGACTGACAACTTTCTCATCAAGTGCTTCAACACGGGCACCGAGATTCTGTTGAAGGCCCGCTACGAGTTGTTGGAGACCAACGTGATGATCGAGACGCTGACCACCCAGGAGGGCTATTTCGTGATGTCGAGCACCTTCTATCGGGTCAGCGGCTAGAGCTAGAAGTATCGCGCGGCCCTCGAGGGTCTGAACTTCGATGGCCCGGTCCAGCTCGAAGACGCCTTCGTAGATCGCGTCGATCTCGAGCCCGATGCCCGCCTCGAGCCCGAGTCGGCCACACGCTTCGGTGACCTCGCCAACCATCATCGACCGTGCGCAACGTGCGATGTGCTACGTGTGTTGCGCCTGACCGACGGTGTAGAACCACACGATCCGTTGCGGCGATCCAATCGCCTCGAGCCCCTTCGACGCGCGGAAGCTCAGGCCGAGCACGATGGGCTTGAAGAGCAGGCCGAAGGCGCCGAGCGTGGCCACCGTGGCGGATGCGCTGGCGTGTCACTGCTCGCTCGGGTTGGGTGGGACGACCCAGTTTCGGCAGACTACTATGGCGACCAGGAGCGTAGGACAAATAAAGCCAGTTTTGGAAACTGCGGCCAAGCCAGCAGCCCCGCTCGTGCCCGATCGTCAGGCTCCACTCACGCTGCATCAGCGGTTCAGCGGCCCCTTCGACTCTGCATCAGGGTCTCGACGTGGGCGCGGTCGGACTTGTAGTCGGTGCAGGTCGCGTAGAGCAGGATGTTGACCGCGAATCGGATCGCCCACTCGCGCTGGACGCTGCCGCCCGGCGTGCAGTTCCAGCGGTAGTAGCCGTCGTCGCCCCGGGCCAGCGCGCCGCCGAGATCGTTGGGCATGACCAGGATCTTGATGCGACCTTCGTCTTGCACGCCCAGCACGTGGTCCTGACCGCGGGCGCGACCAGCGGGAAAGTCGATGATGTAAAAGCTGCGATACAGCACATGGTCGGCGCCCACGCGTGCCAGATCGGCGTCGTCGAACATGATCATGCCGCCCAGATCCACGAACCGGCGCAGCTGCCTCTCGGCCTGTTCGTTGCCGACGAGGCCCGGCAGCCCGCCGCGGCCCGCGATGTAGACGAACGGGGTCTGGAACAGCTCGCTGGGATCGAGCCTGACGATCGAGGGATCGCGCATGGGCGCGAGTCGGCGCCCGCGCGCGCCTCCCGACGCGGGGAGGGACAGAAGGCTTCGCACCGCCGCTGGTTCGATGAGCCCTCCATGCACCGATCCGGGGACTCACCAGCGCGCGGTCCGACCTACTCGTCACCCTCGAACTTGCCGACGAGGGTGAACACGCCTCCTCCTGTCGTCTCGGAGAGCATGCTCTGGCCGTGGTAGAAGAACTCGATCTGCAGCCGGACGCCGTCAATCCAGATCATGCTGCCAAAGACCTGCGTCATGTCGAACTTGGCCTTTTCGGATAGCGCAGCCGAAAATGAACTGATCGGCGAGTACTGTGGCGTCGAAAGGTACGTCTGTACCGACCCGAACTCGCGCAGAACGGTTAGCGGGACGCTGAGGATCACCTCGTCCGCTTCGCTGCTGATCGTGAGAGTCCCGTCGACCGACACCGTAGGCCCGTTGCAGGCGACGCCCCGGCCGCCGTCGACGTGCTCGCTGTAACGTACGGTTTCGGGGTCGTGGACGAAACTCGCCCACGCAGGCAACTCGAATCCGCTCTGGTCGATGTCGAGGTACTCGGTGCTCTCGCCCCAGCGCCAGGTCCCGTGCTGGGAGAGCTCTAGCGTGGCGATGTCTGCCGCGGGCGTCGTGCCCCACGGCGTCTCGTCATCAGCCGCGAGCGGGACCAGGTCGTACTCGCAGGGCTCGTCATCCGGGAGGCAGCTCGTGCACAATGTCTGACGCATCAGCACAAGGCTCGCCAGCGGAACGAGAACACTAGTTCGCAGCACGTTCATCACCTTCGTCAGGGTTGGGGTCCTCGGCGCCGAGCGCCTCGACTGGTGCGTCAGGTTCGATGAGCGAGATCCTGACCGGGACACGGCGCGAGATCACTGCGCCGGACTCGAACGCGACCACGTAGCCAGCGAGCAGGCTGGGTGCGATCTCGCCTGAGGTTTCTTCCTCAGCGAGTTGGTAGCCGACCTGGGCCGATACGATCTCGATCTTGGACGCGCCCGGATTCTGGACCAGGATCGCAGCGGTGAGCGAGTCGATCGCCTGTTGCGGCGAGCGTTGGTCATCAACGATGTCGCCCCCCTCGTCCCCGTCGGGATCGGGTTCGGTTGCGGTCGTTCCGTCGCTGTCAGCCGATGATCCACCGACGACTACGGTGGTCGCAGGACAGCCGGCCAGTATGACACCCACTGACGCGACCAGTATCGAACGAAGCTCCATGGCGTAGGGAAAGATGACCGTGAACCCCACCCAGTTCATCCGATGATGAAGCGGCTACTTCTGCAGACACGGCCGTTCCGCAAATGCAGCGCCACGAACCCATGCTGGGTTTCGGTGGCACCTCACGACACTCATCCGCGGGCAAACTCTCGAATCAACCGCTACAAATCTTCTACCTCGCGGCATCTGCCGCGTCTGGGTCCTCGCCCTTCACCGCTCTCCAAGAGAGACCCACACCGGAGCCATTTTCGCTTGCAATTGTAGCGTCATGGATGCAGCCCGCGAGCAGCTAGCATTCGAACATGCTCGCCAATATAGATCTCGCTCGCCATCCTCTCCGCGTGCGGAAAGGACATCCGATAGGGGGTCAGAGGTGGACTCCAGAGCCCAACGGACGGCGCATGTCCCGAGATTGCGCGGTCATGGGTCCGATCGCAACAAATCCAAGATCTCGGACGATCGCACCATGTGCCGCCGGGTGCCATGGGTTAATTCCACGAGCGTCGCTCGCCGGCCCTGTTGTTTGGGGTCCGTCTGAGCTACATCCCGCGCCATGTTGCGTGGTCCGTTTCCGGGACATCGACGCTACAGCATCACCCATCGCGCAGTGCAGAGGCTGCGCGAGCTGGTCCCGACCATGGACGACCTCGACGACGAGGCGTTGCGAGATCAGCTGGATGTAGCGCTTGGCAAGGCGGAGGACGGCGGCAAGGCCGTGCGGACCCTCGACGCGATGCTGGGCGAGCCACAGGTGCTGATTCCCGTCGAAGATTTTGGCGAGACGTTAGTCGCCATCAGCGGAAAGGACTCATCCTACTCGATTGGACGGCGAGAGTGGGTGGTCGCTGTCGAGGATGCCTGGCCTCATCAGGGGTGTCGGCCGACCCAGCCGATCACGATGACGTTCCGCTCGGCGTCCCAGTCGAAGTAGATCCGCACACAGCGATCGGGCCGCGTGCCGTCGCTTGGCTTCGTGTGCAGCACGAACGCTCGCCGCTGACGACCATCGTGCCAGGTCCGTCGCGCCATCTCGCGGCTGCTGCTGCGAGTCGACTCGGACTCCCCGCTCGCGACCACATTTTGGGTTTCGAGCCACCTGATCGCCGTCGTCCCCAGCGGGCCTTCGCGCCGCGCTGCCGCGAGACGCGCGAGCACCTCGAGGTGCACGAGGATCTTCTCGGGGGGTACAGCGTCGCTGGCGAGGCCAGCGACGCCCTCGTCGACGTCGTCGCCGAACAGCAGGCCCCCGTCTGGGGCTCCATGGAGTTCTCGGGCTCGGCAGACGGCTTCCTGGACAGACTGGGGGGAACGATCACGGTCTTGGCTATGCATGGATGTCCTTCCGGCCGCGTCGCGTGACGGCGGCGTTCGGAAGGGCCACTCAGCAGAGCGTGAAAAGGGGACAGCCCAGGAAAGATTTTTTGGCGCCTACTCGATGCACTCGAGGGCGTACTCGCGCATGCGACGCTCGGCTCGTTGACGGCGTTTTTTCGCCGCGTCGCGCTTGATCCCCAGGTGCCGCGCGATCTCGCGGTCGTCGTGGCCGGTGAGCTCGAGCACCAGGACCTCGTAGTCCTGTGGCCGCTCGGTGGACAGCTGGCACAGCTTGTCGAGGAGGCAGTCCTCGGGAGCCTCACCCGGCGGCAGCCCGATGTGCTCGTGGCTCGGCACCCGGCACTGACCGAAGCGCCGCTGCTTGCGATACTGGTCTCGGGCCTCGTTGATGACGACTTTCGTGTAGTAGCTCGACAGCTCGCGGGGTGGCTTCTGTCGTGTGCACACCGAGAGCGCGGCGTCGGCGGCAGCGGACTCGGCGTCGATGAAGGTGTAGCTTTGGGCCAGGGTGACGCCTCGCTGATAGAGGGGCGGTTGCGGAGGGCCTCGGTAGAGGATCTCGATGCAGCGCGAGAACCAGTCGTCCGGTGGGTCGGGCGGTGGCGGGCGGTTGCTCCCGGCGGACGTGCCCGTGCTCCCGGGGCCCAGCGCCCCACGGATCACCTCGGGCCCGTCTTCGCCGACGGACCACTCGTCTTCGAAGTTGTCGGCGACCAGGACCCGCAGGTCGTCGCCGAGCTCGTCGGCGTCGAGTTCGAGAGCGGTGCCCGTGACGGCGACGACGGCGACGAGGGAGAGAGGCCCCGCCGTGACGAGGCCGCCACGGAGGGCCGGCGTGCGCATGGCGTAGCGCTCGACCGGGGCGAAGACGAAAGACAGCGCGCGCCCGCTGATCCACGCGAGGCTGGCGCTGCCCCAGACCATGAGGCCCGAGAGGGCGAAGTAGTGCAAAAGGGGGTTTAGCTCCGTGCGCGGGACGAGCTCGAGGGCCAACAGGCCTCGCCAGGCGACGAAGTTGATCCCGCCAAGAACGAACCATGCGCGGCGGCGGAACTGGCGTTGTTCGTCGGAGGGGAGCTGTCGGCGGTGGGCGAAGGCCGAGCGGGCGTTGACGACGGCCATCAGGACGGCGAGGGCGATCCACGGCTCGAGCTCGGACCAGACCTCGATCGGGACCTCCGCGTGCTCGAGTCGGTCGACACCAATTCTGGCGAAGAGCCCCGGGATGCCCAGAAACAACAGCGCGCTGGCCGGGAGGCCGAAGAGTAGCCAGAGCAGTGACATGCTCAGGCGCAGGCCTGGCGAGGGCTCCGGTTCGGGCGGGGCCGGGACCAGGCTGTGGTCGATGTGCGTGGGCTCGGGTGGGGGGTACATCGCTGGACAAACGGTACGCGGAGCTCGTCGATGATATTCGATCTTCGCCGCGCCCGCACAGGCTCATTGAGTGCTGTAGGATGCCGGCGCTGGCAGATCTTGACGGCCTCGGCGTTCTGTTGCGGTGTGAATGTCCTGTGTTTCTTGCGTGGCACGGTGCTTGTCCTCCAGTCTTCTTCTTCCGGAGGTGTCCATCAAACTGGGGCAGATCTACGGGTCCAGCGTACACCCGTAGGTCGTCTCGTCGACTCCGCTCATGCGATGACCTACAACGAGGTAGAGGGGCTCTCCAAGTACGATCCCCCGGGCGCGGGGCTGGCCCGGCGGCGTCACCTCGATCGGTCGGCCCTCCGCGTCCCACTCGAAGCCCAGCGTCTCGAGGTCCGGCAGCGTCACGGACTGCGCACGGCCGACGTTGTCGTGATCCTTCAGGTACACCCGCGCCAAGAGGCCAATCAACTTGGTGAATTGATCGACGAACCCTTTCGAATTGTGGTCGAAGGACGTCCTGCGCAGGTCACTGCCACTGCCCTGGTTGAGCTCGATCAGAAGTGCAGTGGCACCACCAACGCGCAGAGCCGATGTATCAACTGCGTGTTGAAGGTAAGAAGAAGAGCAATCGCTACTGGGGCACCAATTTTGTCGAAGCTCGAGGCGGCCAGTGCCAGCTGTGTGCTCGGGCGCGTTGTGTATGAGCAGTGATCACGGCCTTGACATCGACGTGATCGTCGAAGGTGATACTATCATCACGGCTTACGTCCGAAATTTCACCGAGCAGGTCCACCTATGAACGACGCCTCCGAACACTACCCCGAGATTTGCGAGTTGCTCGACGCCCTGGCGAACCAGGCACCCGATATGTGCCTCGACGAGGTGCGTTCCCTTCTCAAATACAGTGAACAGGCCGCAGCGCTGGAGGATTTGTGCGTGGCCGTCGATGAGTACGAGATGACACACACGAAGTTTCCCTCCGAAATCAGGAGGATGATCGCGCTGCAATGTGAAGCGTGCAAAATTGACGAGAAATACTGGCGCGCATTTCGGATCGGACCGACTTGACGCCGCCGCTCGGCCGGCCGTTTCTCACGACCGAGTCCCTGCTCGACATCCAAGGACACCTGCTCGAGGTCATCGACGCGCGTGACAACACCGCCGAGTCTCGGACGTACGGGATGCTCGGCCAGTCGCTGGTGGTCAGCAGCGAGGATGCTGGTGCCCGCCACAACCTCCTCAACGCCCTCGGCCAGCCCATGCGCGGCTGGGATAGCCGCAGTCAGCGGTTCTCCTTCTCGTATGACACTCTGCGGCGGCCCGTGGACCGCACGGTCAGCGTCTCGAGCGGGTCCGAGAAGTTGCTCGGGCGCGTTGTGTATGGTGACTTACTGGGTGCCCCCGAGGATGCCAACCACGTCGGGAGGGTGTATCGGGTATACGACGGCGCTGGCGTGGCCACTACGGTGGAAATCAACTTCAAGGGCAACCCGCTCGAGGAGCAGCGGCAGCTGGTCACGAGCAAGACGACGCAGCCGGACTGGAGTGCGCTGCTGGGCCAGAGTACAATTGCCGCGATGGCAACCGCCGCGACCTCGCTGCTCGACTCCGAGATCTTCTCGGCGAGTAGTGAGCGTGACGCGGTCAACCGGGTGCTCACGGCGATCTCGCCCGACGACAGTGAGGTGAACTACACGTATGACGAGGGCGGCGCGCTGCAGGCTGTCGAGGTCAAGCACCGTGGTAGCTCGACCGCGGAGACCGTGGTCGGGGAGATCACCTACAACGCCCGCGGCCAACGCGAGGGTGTCGTCTACGGCTCGACTTCCAGCCCGACCACGACGACCACGTACACCTATGACCCGGAGACCTACCGGCTCGCGTCGCTCACCACCGTCCGCGGCAGTGATGACACCACGCTGCAGGGCCTGCATTACCACTACGACCCCGTCGGCAACATCACCGACATCCGCGACACCGCGCAGCAGACCATCTACTTCAACAACGCCGTCGTCGAGGCGGCCAACTCGTACACCTACGACGCGACGTACCGCCTCATCGAAGCCACCGGCCGCGAACACAGCACGCAAGGCACGACCCAGCGCACTGATGTGCAAATCACGCCGGGGCCGCAGCCGATGACCAGCGACCCGTCGGCGATGCGACGGTACACGCAGAAGTTTACGTACGATGAGGTCGGCAACATTCTGAAGATGCAGCACATCCCCGCCTCGGGGACCGGCTGGACCCGCTACTACGAATACGACGCCGACGGCAACCGGCTCGACAAGACCTCTGCGCCCGGCGACCCGGCCCTCGGTCCGTACACGCACGCGTACACCTACGACGCGCACGGCAACATGACCGCGATGCCGCACCTGTCGAGCATGGTGTGGAATCACGACGACGAGCTGCACGAGGTCACCGTAGGCACAGAGTCCCTCTACTTCCAGTACGCGGGAGGGATGCGCAGCCGCAAGTATGTGGAGAAGTCCGGAACGACGACCGAGGAGCGCATCCACCTCGGACTGTTCGAACTGTACCGCAAGCGCATCAACGGGACCCTCGACCTCGAGCGAGAGTCACTGCACATCAGCGACGACACCGGCCGCATCTGTATCATCGAGACCAAGACTGTCGACGGCGGCTCCGCCGTCGGGAGCCCGACCGGCATCTGGCGCTACCAACTGAGCAACCACCTCGGCTCCGCCGCGACCGAGGTCGACGGGAGCGGAGCCGTCATCTCGCACGAGGAGTATCATCCCTACGGCACCAGCGCATACCGGGCGGTGAACGCCAGCATCGACGTGTCGGCGAAGCGATACCGCTACACCGGGATGGAGCGGGACGAGGAGAGTGGACTCGAATATCACTCGGCTCGATATTATATCGCCTGGCTAGGTCGATGGCTCAATCCTGACCCGTCGGGTTTGACAGATGGGCCCAACCGAAACGCATACGTGTCATCTCAACCGAGCACAATGCGTGATCCAAATGGCCGCAACGGCGCGCCTCCTGGTGTTTCGTTTGATGAAGAAACGCCGCAACGCATACAACACGACCCTGAGGATCGGTACAGCTACTACTATCAGCCATCTAAAGGCGAGGCGTTTGTCCGAAATCTTCCGACCGACCGAGACGAGTTTCTTGCCGAAGTCGAGGCAGTCACCAAGACCGTAAATCACCCAGGCATCCTCGAAGAGAAGTATGATCCGGTGAACGATATTGGTGGCAGTCGTGTTAAAACTATAGACAGCTTCGCCGCGACCAACATCCTGCCAGCGCTTCGCCAAGGGACAAGCTTATCGCAAGATGTTATCATCGCGGCCGATCAGGTGCTTGACCAACCGGGGGGCGGACTAATTGACATGGAGCTTGCCTTTGCTACCATCGCCCGAGAAGGCGGGCTCTTCAACTCTCGTCAAACCATTGACACCTACGACGACTCGGGTTTCGATCAACTTTACATCAAAGGCCAGGAACTCGTAGACTTGGGGATTCTCCCCGCAGATTTTCTCGATCCGAAGAACTTCAATAAGGGGGCGAACAATGGTAAAGCCGCGGAAATTCCAACTGAACGCGTTTTGGCTTTTAGCTTCGCCATGATGGGCTACGCACGGCTTCAACTTGAACAGGCCATCGCTCAGGAATACTACTCTTCGATGAGTGGCGCGGAGGCGCTTACGCAAGCACGTGCAGACATCGACGCTCTCGACCCGGTCGCGCGTCGAATTCTGGTCGGTTTCACATTCCAGATGAGCCAGGGAGGTACAGTTTTCGACCATGACGCAAAGTTACCCTCACCAAATGGATCGGGGATACGATCTCTTCTTCGGGCATTTCATACAACCGGAACACCATTATCCAAGGTGACAGACCTGCCGGGAGGCACACGTGATGCGCTTGCCGCAGCTGGAAACAACAAAGATAAAAGGGAGGCGGCAAAGTTCATTGGCCGACTTGGAACTTTCTTCACCTTCAACAAGGCCACCAAAACAGCGATTGCTGCAACCTCGATCGAGCGGTTGATGCACCACTAGGAGCTGAGTCATGTTTTCGACCCGTGCAAGCCTCAGCAACCAAGCCGCGCTGACATTCGTAGGGCTTCTCCTCATCCCCGCGAGTTGCAAGAGGGCACCGACCATGGATCCATATCACGCGTGCCCAGACCTAGATATGGCAGAGCCCAAGTCAACGGACTCCAAGGATGACGATCAAGTCGAGGCTACAGCGACGCCTGAGCCCGCCATCGACAAAGAACGGCAAATTACATTCTCAACAGATGAATCTAGCCTCGTCGCAGCTGTGTATATTGATGATACTCATCCTCCAAAATTAGCAATCTCAGGGCTTGAAATTACGACGGACCCCGTGGAAAAGTTCGAGTCAGGTGCGGCTCAGGTTTTCTCTCGCGTTCTCGTAGCGAGGGGTGGGAAGACTGAAGAGTTCACCTCCGGCATTGGCGAATCAAGTTGTGTGGAGATGATACCTAGCACCCATCTTGTATGGCGCAACGAGGAGTCCGCAATTGTTGATGCCCGCGTGCGCTGCTACTCAGGATCAGTGGTTTCAAAAGAACGAACAATGCATCTCGTCATTCGGATTGACGTTTCCGAGGGCGCTGAATTGAATCGAGGGGTTTCGGTGCTGTTTACAGGCAAAGATCTGACGACAAGTAACCGGGGGCTGACACTCGAAAGCCTTCGACATGAGTTCTATGTCGAAGGAGGCGAGTTTGTTGTGTACCAGCACAGCGTTAGTTGGTGTGACGAAAAGGCCATCAAAGAGTCAGGCGAAGGTTTGGGTTGCAGCGAGCATAGGCGTCGCTTGGTAGAGATCGAACGCCTCGCTATTTAGGGCTATCGGACTGGGGGGCTCCGGACTGGGAGTCTTTGTCGTCGTCCGGTCCGGTCCGGCCCAGCGAGGCCGCGAGGCGTGCAATAGGTGACTGCCAGTTGAGCGCCGAGCGGCTAAGGGCAGCGCTAACTTGGGATAGTGAAGGGAAGCAGATTGCATGGGCCGTGCTGCGCGACGATACGGTTCTGGCAACGGTCGGTGCCTCTGCCAAGGGCCAGGTCCGATGCGAACCTCCCGGTGATCCTGTGCATCCTCGAGAGGGACCCAGGCAGAGTCGGCGGAGATCCTGACGAGGACCCTCGTCCGGGCACAGGCCAACGCCGTTCCAACTGGGGCAGGACAGGCCAAGCGGACCCGGATGCCAGCAACGCGTTGCGCGGCTGCAATCCGCGAAGTGCCAAGGTGTATGCGCGGGTCAGCTACCGCCCGCTCACTCGCGCAGCCCAAGCACGTCGACCATGTCGTACAGCCCAGGCGGCTGGCTAGCAGCCCAACGCGCAGCCCGCAGCGCCCCGCGAGCAAAGATCGCCCGATCCCCGGCACGGTGAGTCAACTCGATCCGCTCACCCTCCCCAAGGAACATCAACGTGTGCTCGCCCGGCGAGTCCCCCCCGCGCAGCCCAAACACCCCGATCTCTTGCTTCTCGCGAGCCCGCCGAAGCGAAGCCCGGTCGGTCATCACAGCCTCCGAGAACTTGCGCCCGGTCGCGTCGGCGACGGCCTGGCCGATGCGCAGCGCGGTGCCCGAGGGGGCGTCACGCTTGAACCGGTGATGCAGCTCGAACAGCTCGGCCTCCCAGTCGGGCCCGAGCGCGGCCGCGGCGACGCCCGCGAGCTGCAGCAACAGAGTGACACCGACCGAGAAGTTGGCGGCGTACACGATCGGGATCGACTGGCCGGCCTCGACGAGCAGCTTGTCATCTTCCTCGCTGAGCCCGGTGGTGCCGATGATCAGCGGGATCCCTTGCTCGACGCAGGCCCGGATCCGGGCCTCGGTGGCGTTGGGCAGCGAGAAGTCGACGACGACGCTGCCGCGCCGGGGCCTGAGCTCGTCGGTCACGAGCACGCCGATGTCGGGACCGCCCGCGAGGCGACCGGCGTCTTGACCGATGCCCGGACCGCCCGAACGATCGACGCAGGCGCCGAGGGTCATGTCCTCCGAGTCCATGACTTCACGGATGAGCGCCGTTCCCATGCGCCCACGGGCGCCTACGATGATGATCGAGAGCATGCGTTGTGTCATGATTCCTCTGGGTGGTCCGGTCGGAGTAAGTCGAGAGCGCAGGAGGGAGATTCAGTCGAGCAGGGCCAGCTCGCGCAGGCACGCGCGCAGGCTGGACGCGAGGTCAGCGTCGAGGTCGAGCGGACGCAGCGGCAAGCGTACCGCGACGCCCAGCTGCCCCAGCATGTGCATGGCCGCCTTGACAGCGATCGGGTTGGGGTCGCTGAACAGCAGCCGAGTCAGCCGCAGCTGGCGAAAGTGCAGCGCGCGAGCGTCGTCGAGCTTGCCGGCACAAAACGCGTCGTAGAGCGAGACCAGCAGCGCGGGCGCCGGGTTGGACACGACCGAGATGACCCCGTCGCCGCCGGTCGCCAGGAACGGCAGCAGCGTGAAGTCGTCGCCGGACATCAGGGAAAAGTCGGGGCCGCACAGCTCACGCAGCTGCGCGGTGACGTGCAGATCACCGGTGGCGTCCTTGATGCCGACGATGTTCTCGTGCTTGGCCAGGTGCGCGACCGTGGTCGGCAGCATGTTGGTGACCGTGCGGCCCGGCACGTTGTAGAGGACGACCGGCAGCGCGACCGCGTCGGCGATCGCCTCGAAGTGCCGGATCAGGCCGTCTTGCGGCGGCTTGTTGTAGTAGGGCACGACCTGCAAGGTCGCGCTCACGCCCAGCTCCTTGCACGCGCGCGCGAGCTCGATCGCCTCGCGGGTCGCGTTGGAGCCGGCGCCCGCGAGCACGGGCACGCGCCCCGCGGCCGTCCGGGTGACGACCTCGACGACGTGGATGTGCTCGGCGTGCGAGAGCGTGGCGGCCTCACCCGTGGTCCCGCAGGGGACCAACCCGTGGATGCCGGCCTCGATCTGCGCCTCGACCAGGCGCGCCAGGGCCGGGTCGTCGACGCGACCGTCTGCCGTCATGGGAGTGACCAGCGCCGTGAACACACCGCGGAATTGCTTGCCCGCCATCGATCAACGACGTTACCAAATGCGCGACCCTTGCCCAAGAGCCCCGAGCCAGCGGGGCGCGAGCGGGGGAACGGCGGGGCGGTTGGACTTCGGTGCTGGGCCCCGATAGCTTCGCTGTGGATCCGCCACCTCGACATGCGCGTGCTCGATTTCTCGACCGTCCCCGCGGCCCACGCACCCGGAGAGCTCTCGCCGCTGCCGGCCGGCACGGCTGTGTGCCTCGGCACCTTCGATGGGATGCACCGCGGGCACCAGGGCTTGATCGCGCGGGCCCGCTCGCTGGCACCCAAGGTGGCGGTGGTGACCTTCGAGCCGCGCCCGTCGGAGGTGCTCGCGCGACCCGGAGCGTCGCAGGGTGCCGCGCCGCGGTTGCAGACGCCCGCCCAGCGCGAGCACGTGTGCCGCGAGCTCGGCGTCGACACCCTGGTGATCCTCCGGTTCGACGTCGGTGTCTCACAGCTGTCACCCGCGGAGTTCGTCGATCAATTCTTGTTGCAGGGTCTGCGCCCGGCCGCGGTGGTGGTCGGCTATGACTTCCGGTTCGGGGCCAAGCGCGTGGGTGGACCCGCGCAGCTACGAGTGCTGCTCGCACCAGCCGGCATCGAGGTCAGCGTGGTCGAGAAGATCGCCGCGGCAGCGGGTCCGCTGGCCGGGGAGAAGCTGGGCTCCACGGCGATCCGTGAGCTGGTCGCCGCTGGTGAGGTCGCGCAGGCGGCCAATCTGCTCGGCCGCCTGTACGCGGTGGGTGGCACGGTCGAGCACGGCGCGGCGCGAGGCCGGACCCTGGGCTACCCAACCGCGAACGTGGCGAGCCGCTCGCTGCACCCCAAGGGCGGCGTGTATGCCTGCTTCTTGAGCCTGCTCGCCGCCGACGAGTCGCGCGAGCAGGAGTGCTGGCCCGCGGTCGCCAACCTCGGCACCAACCCTACCTTTACGGATACGGACGCGACCACGCTCGAGGTCCACGCGCTCGACGTCGACCTGGGCGACACGCTCTATGGTCGCGCGGTCGAGGTCGCGTTCGTGGCTCGGCTGCGCGACGAGCAGCGGTTCGACAGCGTCGACGCGCTGCGCGAGGCGATCACCGCCGACATCGAGCGCGCGCGACCGCTGCTGACCCCGGCCGCGGCCGAGCTGCGCCACGCGAGGCGGGTCGAGGCGGAGCCAACTTCGGAGCCGGTCGAGCGGATCGGGAACGAACTGATCGGGAACGAGCGATGAAGCACCCCCCGCCCGACCAGCACGGCCTCGCCTCGCCCACGCTCGCGCACGTGTACCTGGCCCAGGGTCACATCGAGCACGCGCGCCAGACCTGTGCAGCCGTGCTCGAGGACGAGCCCACCAACGGGTTCGCGCTCGCGCTGCTCGAGCGACTGCGGCCAGTCGAGACCGCCAAGCTGGCCGTGCGCTTCGCCGCGAGCTCGGCGACCGGGATCGATCTTGGCGCCGGCCAGCTCGAGTTCAGCTGGTCGGTGCCGGCCAGCTTGCTCGAGCTGCCAGGCATGCCCGACAACTCGCGCCTCGATGTCGTATTTGCGATCGCGGCGCTGCGTGACACCCACGACCCGGGCGCGATGGCGCTGCGCTACAGCTCGCTGCGCTGCCTGGACCCGGCGGGGACCCGCCTGATCGACGCGCCGCTCGGACCGGCGTCGGCGGCCGTGATGTTGGTGCTGAGCCCCGGCCCGCGCCAGCCCCCGACCCTGCTGGCTGGTCACGCGCGGCGCCCCGCCTCGCGGGTGCTGGCGGTCGCCGATCCGCTGAGCTGGTGAAGGAGGGGCGCGCCATGTCCCCGCCTGACACCCGACCGCCGCACTCGATCGTGCACGAGCTCGCGATCGTGTGGCTGGGGTTCGTGTGGCTGGCGTGCGCGACCTCGCCTGCGCACTTTTGGCTGGACTCGGGCGAGATCGCCAGTGCAGGCGCGTGGCTGGGGGTCATGCACCCGACCGGCGTGCCCGGCTATGTCCCCTTGCTGCACCTGGCGACGGCGCTCCCGATCGGGCCGCTGGGCATGCGCATGGCGGTGGTCTCGAGCGCGTGCATGGCTGGCGCGATCGCCCTGTTGCTGGCGATGCTGCGCCGCCGCGGTGTCCACTGGGCGCTGAGCTGGATCATTGGGGTGTGGCTGCCGCTCGGCCTCACGCTCGCGCGCAACGGTCGGGTCGTCGAGATCTACGCGTTCGCGGCGCTGCTGCTGATGGCCACGCTGTGGGGTTTTGATCCGGCGGTGGACAAGCAACGGCAGCTGTCGCGCCGCTGCATCGGCGTGCTCGCGGCGGTCGTCGCAACCTGGGGGTTTGGCGACCTGCGCCTGGCCCTGGTCCCGCCCGTGATCCTGGTGTGGTGGCTGGCGTGGCGCCGGGCCGAGCCGTGGGCCCGGTGGGCGCCGCTGGCGGTGGCGCTGGCGAGCGTCGTGGTCCTGACGCTGCCGCTCGCGTCGGCCCGCGACACGATCGCCGACTGGGGCGACCCGCAGACCTGGCCGACGATCTGGGCGCACGTGCAAGCCACGGCGATCCGCGACAGCTTCGAGGTCAAGCTGGGCGGCATGGGCCCGCAGGCGTGGCTGCTGCAGCTGCGTCTGCTCGCGCTGCGGCTGGTCGAAGACCTCGGGCCGATCGGGCTGTTGATCGCGGTCGCGGCCCTGGCGTTTGGGCTCACCCGGCCACTCTCGCTCGCGGCCCGCGAGCGCAAGGACGGGCCCGACAAGCCGGCCAAGCTCGCGGACTTCGTCGACGACGACCACCGGCTGCTGCGCTGGGTCGGGTGGTTGGTCGCCGTCGAGCTGGTCTATGTCGTGGCGATCAATCCGATGGGCGGCCGCGATCGCCAGACCGGGCTCGCGCTGGCGCTGCTGGGTGCGCTGGCGCTGGCGCTGGGCATCCACCGGTTCACGGCCGAGCGGCCGCTGATGCGCTGGATCATGCTGCCGCTGCTGGCCTGCGCGCTGTGGCTGCCCGCCGGGTTCGAGAGCCTCGCCGACGCCCGCGTGACCCGATCGTGGGCTCCGCACGCGTGGACCCGCGAGGTCTTGGCCCGCTCGCCGACCGACGCGCTGATCCTCAGTCAGTCCGACGATCTGAGCGCGGGCCTGCTCGCCGCCCGCGCGCTCGAGGGCGCGCGACCCGACGTGATCGCGATACCGGCCCAGCACCTGTACCGGACCCCGACCCCGTGGCAGCGCGGGACCGCCCGGCGGGCCGCGGTGTGGGACGCCGTCGCAGCCGCCGCGGGCGACAGCGATCGTGATCGTATCGACGCGCTGTTGTCCGCGTGGCGGGGCGCCGTCGTGCTCGAGGCGCCCGGCACCGCCGTGCTCGTCGGGGTCGCGATCCCGGGCGAGGGCGTGCCACCGATCTGGATCGCCGAGCTGCCCCCGGATCAGCACGCGCTGCCACCTGGGGTGACCCGTCGCGATGATCCGCTGGCCGACGCGATCGCGCGCTGGGACGCGCAGCTGACCAACCCGGTCGATCGAGAGCGGCTCGCCGACGCGCTCGCGCTGTGGATCAACGGCGAGTTCTCCCGGGCGCCCGAGTCACCGGTGCGCTGGCTCGAGGCCGAGCGTGGCTATCGGGCGATCCTGGATCAGGTCCTCGCGGATCACTCGCGCTCGCTGATCGGGCTGGGGGCCGTGCGCGATCGCTTTGGCGAGACCAAAGAGGCGATCGAGCTGACCCGTCGCGCGCTCGAGCTCGACCCCGAGCGACCGACCGCGCTGTCGAATTTGGCGCTGTATCTGTCGCGGGATCCGGCGACCCTCGACGAGGCCCGGGAGCTGGCCGAGCTGTCGGTGGAGCTGGCCGCCGACAAGCGCAGCGGGTGGTCGCGCTTGCTGCTGGTCTGCCAGGCCCAGCAGGATCAGGCCTGCATCGAGCGAGCCGCTGCCAGGCTGAACTGAAGGTAGGTGGAGGCGAGGACGACGAGGGTGTCACTCCCGCCGCGCGCAAACATCGCGTCCTGTCCGTAGACCACTGTTGCGTGTAGGTTCTGCATGTGACTGACGACGCGACCCAGACCGTGGACATCGCGGCCTTGTACGCTCCGTTTGTTGGTCCAGATGCGCTCGCGGTGCTAGCGAGCGCCTGTGCGGAGGTCGACGATTTTCGGGCCCTCGCTGAGCGATCTTCGTCGGCACGATTCATGATCCGGGCCATCGAGTCGGTGGCCCCGTCCTCGGCGAAGCTCGATGAGTGGGTGGTCAAGGTCACGGCGCGCTACCTCGACTCGCTGGTCGATCAAGATGCTCCCGGTCTGCTGGAGACCATCGCCCACCAGGATTTTCTCCTCGGAGAGTGCTTTGGCTGGCACACGGAATTCATCGCAGGCGCTTGCCCGCTTCGTGATGGAACCGACGCCGCCGAGTGGCTCCATGACACTGGCACAAATAGCCTCAGCTTTAGCAACACGCTGGTCCGCGACTATTTCGTCGCCCGCTGCATCGCCGACGGCAACAGCAATTTCTTGCTTCGCTTCGAGTTCCCCCAACGATGGGTCCTGATGTTTCTGGCCCTCCTAGCGCCGGGATTGCTGACGAACATTGCAGCGAGTCGCACCGAGCGACTCCGTGCCGAGATCGAGTCCGAGGTCGAGCAAAAAGTCCAGGCGGCGCTCTCGCACCAGCTCAAGCGCACCGCCGGCTCGGTTCGCTCGCACCTCAAGTCCATGCGCAGGAAGCTCGCCCCGGAGGCCTTCGAGCACATCTCCGTGGAGTTCGATCGAATCGCACAAGAGATCGATTTTCAGATCGCGCTGTCGGAAAAATCCAGCATGTGGAGCGCGCAGCCCGAGCTTCACATCGAAGACGTCGTGCTCCTGCCGGAGATCGAGTCGGTCGTCGCCCCACTCACGGAGCGCTTTTTGTCGGTCGACGCGACAATTAACGTTCCTCCTGCGCTGGTGTCTCGCTGCGACCGTCACATGTTTCGTGAGGCCCTCTATTGCTTGGCCGAGAACGCCTTCCAAGCGGCCTCGGCCGAACCCGACGAAGACTCGGGCCCGCGCGTGGAGGTTCGCGCGCACCGAGCCGAGGAACTGCTGACGATTCGAATCGAGATCCTCGACAGCGGCTCCGGCGTCCACGCCGACGATCGGGGGCGCATCTTTCAGCCTCGCGTGACAACCAAGAAAGGGGGCGATGGTCATCCGCTCGGCACCGGGATGGGACTGCCCATCGCGCGCAAGTATGCCGATCTCATGGGTGGGCGTATCGGCATGGACACACGCACTGCGCAGACCTGCTTCTTCCTCGAACTACCCGCGAGTCCCGAGAGCCTCTCATGATCAGCCATGTACCCAACTCCGTTCTCGTCGTCGAAGACCACGACTCGAGCGCCGCCGACTACGTCCGCTGGCTGACCGAGTCCGGCTATCGAGTCGCGCGGGCTTCCGCGCGTGACGACGCGCTGAGCGAAGCTCGACGTTCGCGTCCCGATGTCGTCGTCCTCGACCTGAGTCTCCCGTCTGCACCGAATCGCGCAGATGAAGACGTGCGCCACGGGCTCGATCTCCTCGATCGACTGATCCGCGACGATCCGTTCCGCGCCATCATCATCGTGACGGCCACCAACGACGCCGAGATCACGCGGACGGTGCTTCAACAGACCAACGGCGGCGAGTTCGTGTTCAAGGATGCCGAGAACCTCGAGACCGACCTTCGAGAGGCGGTCGCGGTCGCCCTCGCCCATCCCGCGTACTCCATGAGCCGTGCCATCCGCCGGTTTCGCGAGATGCTCGACGAAGAGTTGCCCGAGGACGACTATCGAAAGTTCATCCATGAGCACTGGTATGTGCTGCTGGGCCCCGAGTACAACGACTGCCGGTCGCCGCACGAGATCGCCCGCGGCGCAAAAGTCGACCTCTTCGCGGTCCGTCACGACGGGTTCCCCGATCTCTGGGAGTTGAAGCGCCCACGGGATCCCGTGTTCAGCCGCTACAACGACTGGCTGTACCACAGCCCCGAGACGTCCAAGGGGCTGGGCCAGCTCGTCGACTACTGCGACGTGGTGCGACACGAACCCCAGCTCACGCGCAGCTACGAGGCCCGCAAAGGTCTGACCTCCGTCGCCATGAACCGGCCGCGCGGCTTTCTGGTCATCGGTCGCTACACGGGGACCGACGACGAGCGCAAGGCCCAGCGCGATAGGGTCCGGCTCGAGAATAGCTACTACGCCGGCCTCATGTTGCTGACCTACGACGATCTGGTCGAGCGCGCGGAGCAGTATCTGAGTCTACTCCACCGCTACCGGCCAGAACCTCATCGCTGAGAGCCGGCGAGAACGACGCTCGCCAGCGTACCCCGGGAACGGGTCGCCGAACCGCCACCCAGGCGGAGAATTGTGCGGGAACATGCACCGGGTTCCATGCGATGATCCTCGCATGATCGGGTCACGGCCGACTTGGGTGCCATCGCTGCTCTTGCTCGCCACGCTGAGCGTGGGTGGCTGCAAAGAGAGCGGCAACGACTACCTCACCGAGGGCCTGCGCCTGCTCGGTGAGGCCGAGCGCGGCGACTGCAAGCCGGACGTACGCGCCGGTCAGGCGACGATCAACTCAGCCAAGGTCAGCCAGTGTCTCGACAAGACCAAGGCCGCGCTCGAGCAGCTCCACAAGGCCCGCGAGCTCGGGGTCCAGAACAAGGAGATCGACGATCTGATCGCCAAGACCGAGGCCGAGGTCAGCAACCTCGAGACCATGCTCAAGATGGTCGGCCGCATGCAGCACGAGCCGTGATCGCGGCGGCTACTGGAGGGCCCCCGACGCGATCCAGTGCGCGACCCGAACCAGGTCCGCGTGCGGCAGCGGTGCGTCGGGCGGCATCGGCCCGCCGCGCACCGCATGCAGCGGCTCACCCGAGTCGGTCCGCAATAACTTGTGGATCAAGTAGCTCTCGCTGGGCCGCCGCGGGCTGACCATGACCGCACCCGTCGACTCCGTGCCCGTGCGCAGGACCAGCTGCTCCCACGCGATCTGCGGATCCGAGAGGTCCAGGCGGGCGCTCGCCAGCTCGTCGGTGCCCTGATGACAACCGCACGCGGCTCGCTGCGGATCAAACAGCTCGCCGGGCTCGAACAGCTGGGTCAGCGTCGGACCCACGTCGAGCGCGGGGACGTCGTCCGGCGCGTCATCGCCCGGCGACCCCGCGACCCGAAACTCGAGGAACCACCGCAGGTCACCGTCGGCGTTGGGGCTCCAGCCGTCCGCGTCGGTGTCGAGCGCCTCGCCAGCCCAGCCCAGCAAGGCCGGCCGCAGCTGGATCCGATACGTCAACCCGGGCTGCAGCACCCCGCTGGGCGTCAGCGACAACACCGAGCCCGGGCACCAGCGCGCGTCGGCGAGCGCCGAGCGGCTGCCCGGACCCCGCCAGCTGAACAGCTGAACCTCGTGCTCCACGTCGAACGTCAGCTCGGCCGAGTGCAGGGTCGCGTCGAAGCTGTCGAGCACGCGCGGATCGACCTCGGCCGACATGCACAGGTCGATCTGCGTGAGCGGGTCCGCGTCGACAGCCCCCGCAGCCGGGATCGTCTGGACGATCTCCAACACCCCGACCGCAGGCTCGAAGCGCTGCCGCTCGTCCAGATCGCCGCAGCCGAGCGCGGTGACCACACTCATGAGCCCCGCGGCTGCCCGTCCGAGCCGCCGATCCGACCCCCGCGGCGCCCAGCTCACGAGCGCCCACAGCCTGACTGGATGCGTTCGCACGCCATTGGCACCTCGCGCGGGCCAAATCTATCCCAGATCCAGCACAGATTCGATGCCCCGCACCGGGCCCGTGGGCCAAGCGCTCGACCGGCCACCGCGGGAACACCGCAGACCTCGCGCACCCCGACCACCCACGAGGCGCCCAAGTAGTCGCGTTGTTGACCCTGTGCGCGCTCCCCTGCTATCGTCGCCGCCGAATTCGCTTGTGTTGTACGGGGGCTACGCCTCGTGCTGCCAGCGCCCGGCTCCCCCGCCGGACCCAAGAGCAGGGAGTTCTCGGTGCACCCTCCGACTACCCGCCCCACAGTTTCTGCCCGTCTTGCCCCTCGTTTCGCCACCCGGCTGGCCACCCGGCTCATTGGGCTGGCGTGTGTCGTCGCGTGCGCAGGCTGCGGTCCGTTTGGCTACCTCAAGAAGGTCGCGACCGATGCGACTCGGGCCGTCGCCGACGCCGAGGCCGCGGGCGCAGAAGAGTACGCGCCCTACGAGTACTGGGGCGCGGTCGCGTACCTCGAGCAGTCCAAGATCCTGATGGGCTACAGCGAGTACGAGCGCTCCTTCGACTTTGGCGAGCGGTCCAAGCAGCTCGCCAACGAGGCCAAGGTCAAGGCGCAGCGGGTCAAGAAGGGCGGCTCGGTGGTTCGCGACGAGGCTGTCGCCGCCCCAACCGACATGGTCGACTCCGAGGGCAAGCAGATCGACAGCATCGACGAAGTCGAGCGTGACGACGCCGGCGAGAAAAAAGACGGCGCCAACACGGGGAGCAAGGGCTGATGCGCGATCGAATTCGATCCCTCACCCCGCTCGTGTCGCTGGCCTCGCTGTGTTCGCTGGTGCTGCTCAGCAGCTGCGCGGGCAAGCTGCTCGAGGGCAAGGTCGGCGGCACGCAGACCCGCCTGCAAGACACCATCGCCAACGGCTCCAAGACCATCGGCTGCGCACCCAAAGAGACCGCGCTCGCCGAAGCCAACGTCAAGTTCGCCGAAGAGGCGCTCAAGATGGGCGAGTATTACCGTGGCAAAGAGCACGTGATCCTCGCTGGCAAGTACACCGAGATCGCGGAGCTCAAGACCGATCCGGTCCGCTGCCGCGCGCCCGGCAACGTCACCGCCGCGGCGGCCCCCACCGCTGGCGACCGCGACGGTGACGGCTACGACGACGATCTCGACGGCTGCCCCGACGACCCCGAGGACTTCGACGCGTTCGAGGACGAGGACGGCTGCCCCGACAAGGACAACGACGGCGACGGCGTCGAGGATGCCTCCGCGCTCGACGAGAATCGGGTCTGGATCAACCTCGACCAGAAGGACAAGGTCGACTGCCGCAACGACCCCGAGGATCCCGACGGGTTCGAGGACGAGGACGGCTGCCCGGATCCCGACAACGATCAAGACGGGATCCTCGACGGCGACGACACCTGTCCCAACGACCCCGAAGACTTCGACCAGTTCGAGGACGAGGACGGCTGCCCCGAGGCCGACAACGACAAGGACGGGATCCTCGACGGCGACGACTCGTGTCCCAACGATCCCGAGGACTTCGACGGCGATCAGGACGAGGACGGCTGCCCGGATCTCGCGGTCAAGGTCGATCCTTGCGCGATCAAGCTCGATGACAAGGTCTTGTTCGACTCGAACAAGCACAGCATCACCACCAAGAAGGCCGACGTCAGCGAAAAGAACCACAAGCTCCTCGACGACGTGGTGACGGTGCTCAACAACAACCCCGACATCACCATCGAGATCGGTGGCCACACCGACAGCAAGGGCAGCGACAAGAACAACAAGAAGCTGTCACAACGGCGCGTCGACAGCGTGCGAGACTACCTCGTCAGCAAGGGCATCGCGGCCAGTCGCGTCGCCACCAAGGGCTACGGCGAGGATGTGCCCGTCGACTCCAACCTCACCAAAGAGGGCCGCGAAGCCAACCGTCGCGTGGAGTTCAACCGCACGGACAACCCCGCCTGCTTCAACAAGTAACCGCGCGAGTACCTGGGGTCCCGAGCGGGCGTCGTCCCGACTTTGTTCGGGCGACGCCAGCCCCCCCGGGCCGTCGGTAGGAGCGCTACATGGACCGCCAAACCGTCTCGAATTCACGGACCTCCCCCTCCTCATTTCGCGCCCTCCGTGGGATCGGGCTGGCTACGGCCGGCGTCCTCGCGCTCGGGTTGCTCGCGCCGCAGTCTGCGTGGGCGGGCCCGCGCGACGAGATGAAGGCGGCCTACGACGCCGCGCTCGCCCAGGCCAACAACCTCGAGTACGACCAGGCCAACAACATCCTGAACACGGCGATCTCGGGGGCCGAGAGCGCGGGCAACGGGCAGGATCCGGTGCTCGCGTCGCTGTACATGCTGCGGGCGGCGCTGACTTTCTCGGCCGAGGGCCACGGCGCTGCAGCCAAGATCCTCGCCGATCTCCAGCGCGCGGTGTCGCTCAATTACTACGTCGTCGTGCCGATGGAGATGCGCTCCGACGACATCGCCGCGTACATGCAGCAGGCCCGGCAGGCCAGCGGCGCCTCGGCACCCCAGGCGATCACCCTCACCGAACCAGTCGAGGCGTGCGGGGCTCCGCTGCACTTCGAGGTGCTGCTCAGCGTCCCTGATGGTGGCCAGGCTGCCCTGTATTGGCGCAAGGCCGGCAGCGACAGCGAGTTCATCGGCGCCGAGATGCCCGCGTTCTCCAACGTGGCCGAGGTCGACATCCCCGCGGCCGAGCACGGCGACGTCAACATCGAGTACTTCATCTACGCCTTCGACGCGTCGATGAACCCGGCGGCCAACCTCGGCCTCCAAGATCAGCCGCTCGTGCTCGAGCAGAGCTGCGCCGACGAGGGTCCCGACGAGGTCGAGCCCACGGTCGAGGACGAGCCGAAGAAGCCGAAGGGCCCCAGCAGCCTGCCGCGCGTGTGGATCAACTTGGGCGTCGGCACCGGGTTTGGCATCGCCGGGCTCGGCGGCGGCACGGCCGAGAACACCTATCGCCAATTTTTTCCGGCTGGCTCGCAGGTCTACGGCCCGGCCGAGTCCGGCTGCGCGATCGCCCGCTGGGTCGCCGGCCCGCGCGACGTGCAAGACGTGCCGGCCGCCGAGCTCATCCAGGCGTTCGACAGCTTCGGCGCGCCCGGAACCACCGGCGACATGATGACGGCCTACAACGCCGAGGAGTGCGCCGAGCACCACCCCGTCTCGACCGGGTTTGCGATGGCGCCGTTTCACATCGCGCCCGAGCTGTCGTTTCGCGTGGGCAAGCGCGTGTCGCTGGGCGTGTACGGGCGCCTGCAGGTCGTGACCGGCGCCTCGATGTTCCGCGACGATCCGGGCAAGGATCTGACCACCTCGTTCGCGGAAGACGTCCGCAACCCCACGCCGGTCGGGGTCAAGCAGACGACCAAATTCACGTGGGCCGTCGGCGCCAAGTTCAAGTACTTCCTCGGCAAGGAAACCTCGAAGTTCAGGCCCTTCGTCGGGGCGTTCGCGGGCGGCGGCGCGGCCCGTCTGCGCGTCAACATGGGCTTCGCCAACGATCGCAACGGCAACAGTATCCCCGACGACCTCGAGGTCGGAGCCGACACCGATCTCACCGGCACTGGCTGCTACCCAGTGTGGCCCTACAACGGGGCGTGCACGGGCGACCAGACCGACCCCACGAGCGACACCAACCTCGCGGCCAACGTGACGGCGACCGCCAACAGCGCCAACCGCGTTGACGTCGCCCGCATCGGCCCGTTCTTCTTTGGCGCGCTGGTCGGCTTCAACTATCAGATCGTCAAGAACTTCGCCCTGTTCGGTGAGCTGCACATCGGCGGGTGGCTGCCCAACGACTCGAGCATGCTGATCGACATCACGGTCGGTCCAGCGATCACCTTCTGAGCCGACTGGCGGCGGAGCCGGTGAGCCAGGGCCCCGGCTGTCGAGAACGGCGCGGGGCTGCTACCTTCCCGCCCTGATGCTCGGCGCCATTCCCTACGTCGTCGCCCCCGAGAAGACCTTCGAGTTCGGCAGCGACATCCCGCTGCTCGGCGATCACCTCACGATCGGCGTGTTCGGGATCCTCGTGGCGATCGGCGTGCTGCTCGGCATCCAGGTCGCGGTCAAGGTCTACGCCAAGCAAAAGGACCTCGACGAGTGGATGTTCCGCGACCAGATCTTCTGGGTCCTGGTGTTCGGCTTCGTGATCTCCCACTGGATCTCGGTGCTGTTCTACTTCCCCGAGAAGATCAGCGAGAACCCGTGGGTCCTGCTGATGCTGTGGAACGGCCTGTCGAGCGTCGGCGGGTTCTTTGGCGCGTTCATCGGCATGAACTGGTTCCTGCGCCGGGAGAAGCAGCCGATCCTCGTCTACGCCGACGGCAACATGTTCGGGCTGCTGCTCGGCATGTGCTTTGGCCGGCTGTCGTGCGCCCTGGTCCACGACCACCCCGGCAAGATCGTCTCCGCCGACACCTTCGGCGCGGTCGGGCCGTGGCCATGTCGCTGCCCCACGGGCCGCGCGCTGCCCGAGTGCTGCTCGGCCGCCCAAGAGATCTTCCGCTATGACCTCGGGCTGCTCGAATTCCTGGTCATCCTCGCGCTGACGCTGTTCGTGTACTTCGTGTGGGACTGGCGAAACGCCCTCCCCGGCAAGCTCACCGGCCTCGTTGCGCTGGTCTACGGGCCGGCCCGGTTCTGCTTCGACTTCCTGCGCGCGACCGAGGCCGACAAGATCGCCACGCCAGATGTGCGCTACTTCGGGCTGACCACCGCGCAGTACTTCGCGCTGGCGATCTTCGCCGCGGGCGTGTGGCTGTTCTTCCTGCGCAGGCCCAAGCCAGAGGACCTCGACTACGCCCGCGACAGCGAGCGGATCGCCAAGCGAAACGCCAAGCAGGAGTCCGGCGGCTCAGACGCCAGCGCAGACGCCAGCTCGGATGACGGCCCGCAACCAGAAGCCAAACCAGAGGCGTAGTCAGCCGGCCATCAACAAGCCGTCAACAGGCCATCAACAGGCCATCAACAGGCCATCAACAGGCCAGGTCGAGCCGCGGTGTCTGATAGCACCCCGGCTCGAGCCCGAGTGGCGGCGGAATCCGGGCGCTCCACAGCTGCTCGAGCGCGACCGAGATCCCCTCGGCGACCGTCTCGACCAGGAACAGCTTCGCGGGGTGTCGGCCCCCGCCGAGCTGCTCGACGCTCCTGACCAGGCCAGTCAGTCGGTCGGTCAGATCCCCACACACCACGATCGTCGCCAGCGTGACCTCGCGGGACAGGTTGACGCTGCTGTGCTCGAACACCCGCTTGCGAACGGCGGCGTCGGGCCACTGTGCCCGGGTCAGATCCGCGATGTGCAGCAACTGCTGCTCCGCCGCCAGCGCGGCCGCCGCAGTCGCGTCGGACCAGGCGTAGTAGCGATCCATGATCTCCAAGCTGAGCGCCCCGTCCCAGGTCGAGATCAGCACCGGGTGGTGCCGAAAATCCAGGGCTACCCCGCACTGCTCATCTCGTAGCCAATCAGTCATGCCTGCCTGACCAGGCTATGCGATCCCCGCACCTGTCTCAACGACCACAATCGCGGATCAACTAGCCAGAGTGCCTATCGCGCACCGGTCACATCAATCATGGACGGGGAGGTGGTCGAGCAGCGTCGAGGTCTCGAACCGCCGGATCGTGCCCGTATCGCTGCGCAGCGCCAAGCTGCTGACGTGGGTCCGGAGCCCGACCTTGCGGATCCCAGCCAGGATCGGCCCGTCGGTCACCCCCGATGCAACGAAGAAGCACGGTCCGCTGACCAGATCGGTGTGACGCAGCAGTCGATCGGGGTCCCGCATCCCCATCCCCAGCGCACGCTGGCGCTCGCCGGGGTTGCGAAACTCGAGGCGACCCTCGAACACGCCGCCGAGGCAGCGCAGCGCAGCGGCGGACAGCACCCCTTCGGGCGCGCCGCCCTTGCCGATGAACATGTCGATCCCGCTGTGCGGCAGCCCGGTCGCGACGCTGGGGTTGACGTCGCCATCGGTGATCAAGCGGACGCTGGCCCCGGCGCCGCGCAGCTCGGCGACCAGCGCGTCGTGGCGCGGCCGCTCGAGCACGACCACGACCACGTCGCCGGGCTGCTTGTTCTTGGCCTCGGCCAGATCGAGCACGTTCTGAGCCGGGCTCTTGTCGAGCGTGACCACGCCGACCCCCTCCGGCCCGGCCGCGATCTTGTACATGTACGTGTCGGGCGCGTTGAGCAGACCCCCGCGCGGAGCGATCGCCAGCACGGCCAGCGCCCCCGGCTTCCCGCTCGCGCACAGGTTGGTGCCCTCGAGCGGATCCACGGCGATGTCGACCTCGGGCAGCTCCTCGTCCTTGGGGCCGACCTTCTCGCCGATGTAGAGCATCGGCGCCTCGTCGCGCTCGCCCTCGCCGATCACGATGGTCCCGCGCGCGGGCACCTTGTCGAACGCGCGGCGCATGGCCTCGACCGCCAGCGAGTCCGCGTCTTCTTTGCGACCGGCGCCGATCAAGCGCGAGCACGCGATCGCGGCGGCCTCGGTCACCCGCACGTACTCGAGCAGCAGCTTGCGGTCCATCTTTCGCGGTGTCTCGTCACTCATGCCGATGTCCCTTCGTGATCGCTCATGTACGCCTCGAGTATGTCGTAGACCGGTTCGGGTAGGCGTGTCGCGCGACGTTCTTGCATGTTCAGGCAGCCATGGAAGGTCTGGGCGTAGAGCAGCACCAGCGGGTCCGGGCCGGCGAAGGCGTGCCGGTCGCCGGGCTGCACGCTGAGCCGATACACGAAGTGCAGCCGCGCGAACGAGAGCTTGGCGAGCCCGACCTCGACGCTCACGATGTCGTCGTAGAGCGCGGGTGCCAGATAGCTGACCGACAGATCGATCACGGGCAGCCCGACCCCCATCCGCTCGAGGTCCGAGTACGCGAACCCCAGTTCGCGGATAAACTCGACCCGGGCGTGCTCGAGGTAGCGCAGGTAGGTCCCGTGATAGACCACGCCCATGAGATCGGTGTCGGCGTAGATCACCCGGATCTGCGCGGCGCGGCGCAGCGGGACCTCCGGTGGGTGGGCGAGGCGTCGCGCCATCAGGCCCCTGCCCCGCCCTGGTCCGCGACCGGATCATCTGCGTCGAGGATCCGAAACCGGTGGGTGGGCATCAGCGCCAGATCGAAGGTGTCGACCTCGGCCACCGCCGCGCGGACCTTGGCCTCTTGGGTTCGCTCGGTCATGATCACCATGTCGATCGGCTCATCCGCGCCCGGCGTGTCCTGGTTCATGCGCTTGATGCTGACCCCGTGGCGGCCCAAACAGCTGGCGACCTTGCCCAGCACCCCCGGGACATTGGGGACGTGCACGCACAGGTAATTCTCGCACTCGAGATCGTCGAGCGGCGCCGGCTCGACCGGGTGGACCTCGCGAAACGCCCCAGGCGGCGGGCCGCCCTCGGAGAAGCCCACGATGTCGCGGCAGACCTCGATGATGTCGGACACCACGGCCACGCCGGTCGGCATCATGCCCGCGCCCTTGCCGTAGTACATCGACTGGCCGAGCGCGCGCGAGCTGACCTCGACCGCGTTGTACGAGCCCCGGACCCCGGCGAGGATGTGATCGCGGGGCACGAAGGTCGGGTGCACGCGCAGGTGCGGGCGGCCATGCTGGTCGAAGTCCGCGAGCGCGAGCGACTTGATCACATAGCCGAGCTCGTGGGCGCTGCGGATGTCGAACGGACGGACCCGCGTGATGCCCTCGGTGTGGATGCGATCGGGATCCACGCGCACGCCGACCGAGACCAGAGCCAGCAGCGCGAGCTTGTGGGCTGCGTCACCACCCTCGACGTCGAGGGTTGGATCGGCCTCGGCGAAGCCCGCCGCCTGCGCCGCCGTCAGGGCCTGCTCGTAGCTCACCCCGGTCCGCGTCATCGCGTCGAGGATGTAGTTGGAGGTGCCGTTGACGATGCCAATCACGCGATCGATCCGATCGCTGGCCAGGCCCTCGCGCAGGGCCCGGAGCACCGGGATCCCGCCCGCGACCGAGCCCTCGAAGTAGATGTCGAGCCCGCGCGCCGCCGCGGCCGCGAACAGCTCCTCGCCGCGCTCGGCCAGCAGCGCCTTGTTGGCCGTGACCACGTGCTTGCCGGCCTCGAGCGCCCGCAGCACGTAGCTGCGCGCGGGCTCGATCCCGCCGATCAGCTCGACGACCACGCGCACGTTGGGATCGTCGAGCACGTCGCTGGGGTCGAGGGTCAGCAGCGCCGGGTCGACCTCGAGCGCGCGAGCCTTGTCGAGCTCGCGCACCAGCACCCGCGAGATCACCGGGTTGGCGGCGATCCGGTTGCTGATCGCCGCGCCGTTCTCCGCGAGGATCCGCAGCACGCCCTGGCCGACATTGCCAAGACCGAGCATGCCGATGTGGATGCTGCGCACCGGCGCGGACGGTAGCCGGGCCCGCCAGCACCCGTCAAACCCGGAGACGGGCGGAAAACCCATTCTTCCGTGGTCATGGGCGGCGCGGAACCGGGCGCGCTCGGGTGGATGCGCCATCGCAAACGACGCGCTACCCTCCGCCGGACCGCGCGACCACTCGCGCCCTCCTCTCATGAGCACCATCGTCTCCGTTCACGCCCGCGAGATCCTCGACAGCCGAGGCAACCCAACCATCGAGGTCGAGGTCACCACCGAGTTCGGCAACTTCGGCCGGGCCGCCGTCCCGTCCGGGGCCAGCACGGGCGAGCACGAAGCTCACGAGCTGCGCGACGGCGACGAGACCCGGTACCTTGGCAAGGGCGTGACCACGGCCGTCGCCAACGTCAACGACACGCTGGCCCCGTCGATCGAGGGGCTCGAGGTTGGCGACCAAAACCAGATCGATCGAGTCCTGTGCGAGATCGATGGGACCCCCAACAAGTCCCGGCTCGGCGCCAACGCGCTGCTCGGGGTCTCGCTCGCGTGCGCCCGCGCGGCCGCCGAAGACGCCGGCTTGCCGCTGTTTCGCTACCTCGGCGGGACCCAGTGCCGCACCCTGCCGATCCCGCTGATGAACGTCATCAACGGGGGCGCGCACGCGGACAACAACCTCGACTTCCAGGAGACCATGCTGGTCCCGTTCGGCTTCGATCGCTTCAGCGACGCGCTGCGGGCCGGCGTCGAGATCTTCCATACCCTCAAGCAGCAGCTCAAGGAACGCGGCAAGGTCACCGCGGTCGGCGACGAAGGTGGCTTCGCGCCCAGCCTGCAGAGCAACGCCGAGGCGCTCGAGACCCTGATGACGGCGATCCGCGGGGCCGGCTACGAGCCTGGCAAGCAGATCGGCCTCGCCCTGGACGTCGCCGCCAGCGAGTTCTACGACAAGACCAAGCAAAAATACGTGCTGTCGGGCGAGGGCGGGCGCGAGCTGTCGTCGGCCGAGCTCGTCGATCTCTACGCCGATCTGTGCGCCAAGTACCCGCTGGTCTCGATCGAAGACGGCATGGACGAGAACGACTGGACCGGCTGGAAGCAGCTCACGGATCGGCTGGGGGCGACCACTCAGCTAGTTGGCGACGACCTGTTCGTGACCAACAAGACCCGCCTGCAGCGGGGCATCAATGAAGGGGTCGCCAACGCGCTGCTGGTCAAGGTCAACCAGATCGGCACGCTCAGCGAGACCCTCGAGGCCATGCGCGTCGCCCATCGCAGCGGCTACCGCTGCGTGGTCTCGCACCGCAGCGGCGAGACCAGCGACACCTTCATCGCGGACCTCGCTGTCGCAACCGAGGCCGGGCAGATCAAGACCGGCAGCGCCTCACGGGCGGATCGCACGGAGAAGTACAACCAGCTGCTGCGCCTCGAGGAGCTGCTGGGCGCCGACGCGGAGTACCGCGGCCGGTCGATCTTCGCGGCTCGCTGAGCACCACCCACGCCCACGCACAGATACGGCATGACGCTGCGCATCCTCGCTCCGTTGCTGATCCCCCTGTTGAGCGTGGGGCTGGCGTCGCCGTGGGACGTGAGCGGCCTGAACATGAAGCCGCTCCCGCCCAACGTCGCGGGTGGCGTGTCCGACCCCACCACGACCGACGCCGACGCCGACGCCGACGCCGACGACGATCCAGATGGGGCAGACGAGGCCGACGCCGCTGACGAGCCCGACGCCGCTGACGAGCTTGACGCCGCCGCTGCGACCCCCCAGCAGATCATCGACGTCGTGCTTCCCTGTGGCCTCCGGGTGATCACCGCCAAGGACGCGAGCTTGCCGGTCGCCGCGGTCGTGCTCGCGCTCGAGCTCGGCACCCGCGACGATCCCGACAACCTCCCCGGGTTGATCCACGCCCTCGCCTACCACCTTCAGCAGGGCAACCGCGAGCTCGCGCCCGGTGAGGCGATCGCCACCGCCCACGACGTCGGCGGGCTCGCGGCCATGGCCGTCGGCGTCGCGCAGGTCCGGTTCGAATCGCTAGTCCCGATCTCGCGCCTCGATCAACAGCTGCGGGTCGAAGCGCTGCGGCTGCGGGCGCCCAACACCGGCCGCGAGCTGTGGCTCAAGTCGCTCAGCTACGCGCGCGGCGACGACCGGGTGAAGCACCTGGTCCCCCCGGAGGCCGCCGCGGCCGCGTGGCAGGATCCCGGCATGGCCCACGACGGCCGCGTGGTCGCGCAGGCGCTCGGCGACATGCTCGATCAGGGGGTCGGCGCTCAGCTCTCGCGCTTCTACGACTACCGCCTCGCGACCCTGGTCGTGGTCGGGCCCGACGAGCCCGAGGCCCTGCTCGAGCGGGTCGAGCCGCTGTTCGCCGATCTACCCGCGCGCCCGCGCAAGCCGATCGCCGCGGCCGTGACCCCGCCGGCCACGGGCGCGGCGCCACGCGTCGTCCGGGTCCCTCGCCAAAAAGGCGACAGCATGGTGTGGGCGGTCCCCGGCGACCTCAGCGCCCGGGCCTGGGCCCAGGTGTTGTGCGGCACCCTCAATCGCCAGCAGCAGGGCAGCGACGATCCTGGAAAGGCCCGGGTCCGATGCACCTACGCCGATGATCCCCGGCGTCCGCTGTTGGTGTTGCGCGCCGCCGGGTACGAGCCGGCCGTGGGTCCCGAGCCGCTGATCGCCGCGCGCCTGGCCCGGATCAGCGCCGTCGCGACTTCGCCCGCGGTCGAGCCCGAGCTCGCTCAGCTGATCGAGTCGCAGCGCGTGCGGATCGAGACCGACCTCAGCTTTGATCTGCGCGCGCCCTTCGAGCTCGCCAGCCACCTCGCCAGCGCGGGTGAGCGACGAAACCCAAAGAGCGCGGGCTCGCCTGGGCGGCCGCGCGACGAGGTGCTGGGCTTGCCGCTCGCGCGCCCGAGCGCCGCGGAGGCCGACGGGCTTGGGCCGTCGGCGGACCCGGTCGCGCCGGTCGCAGCGCCCGGCTCCGAGGGACCACCTGCGAGCGCGCCCACTGGCGAGGCCCAGGCCAGCTTGCCCGAGTCCGCCGCGACCTTGGCCGCGTCGATCCCCGAGCTGCTCGACACGCGCCGCGCGGTGTTGCTGCTCGATCCCGATCAAGACGTCCCCCCGCCGGCCCACGACAGCGCACCGAGCCCACCAGCCGACGGCGCGCCTCAGCCGGGCGCGAAGCCAGCTCCGGCGACGGGTGGCCCCGCCGGCAAGCAGCCCGCCGCCGACAAGCAGCCCGCCGCCGACAAGCAGCCCGCCGCCGACAAGCAGCCTGCCGACAAAAAGCCCGCCGACAAAAACGAGACAGCGGCCGGGGGCGACGCGTGAGCCGCTGGGCGAGGACCCGCGCGGCCCTGGTGGTGGGCGTCGCCGTCGTCGGTGGGCTCACCGGGGGCTGCCGCTGCAACAAGGAGACCCTCGCGCCGATCGTGTTCGAGACCGGCAGCGATCGTGAGCCGGTCGATCCCAACAGCGTGCTCGCTCCCCCGTGGGAGCCGCCGCTCGTGGCCCAGCTCGACAACGGCGCGGTCATGCACTGGCTGCGCGAGACCGACAGCCCGGCGTTCCACGTGCGCGTGCTGCTGCCCACCGCGGTCGACGCTGACAAGCTCAGCGCCGCCGCGACCACGGCCGCGCTCGAGGCGATCGAGCTGCGCTTGTCGGCCCGGCTGCGGCGCATCTTCGACGCCCGACTCGAGCTGAGCAGCCGCCCGGGTCGGGTCGAGATCGCCATCCACGGACGTGACGCCGACGCCGAAGAGCTGCTCGCCGCGCTCGCCAGCACCTTCGCCGACGCCGGCAACCCCAAGCTGCTCGCCATCGCCCAGGGCAAGGTCTTGGCCCGACACCGCGAGGCTGGCCCCTCGGCGCTCGCTGCTGCCGCGCTCGCGAGCAAGCTGCTCGACCACCCGCTCGCGCACGAGTACGCGTCCAAGCAAGACCTGCTGGATCTGTCCAAGAACCGGCTCGAGAAGGGCTGGTCGCTGCTCACCGATCCCCGCGACGCCGTGGTCTTGGTTCACTCGGGCCGCAGCCCCGCGGACGAGGGTATGAGCGAGGCGGTGGCCCGGCTCGGCACCCGCTGGAAAGCCCCGATCGGGTTTGGATCCGGCAAGCCCAACGTCACCGACCGCCTGCGCGCGCCGGCTCCCAAGCGGATCGCCGACACCTTCTTGCTGACCGAGCAAGCGCCGGCCAGCCTGTCCTTTCACCCTGGCAAGCCCGAGCGCGGCAACCGGGCGGTCGTCATGATCGGCCGGGTGATCCCGACGCCGACCATCGAGTCGCGCACGCTCGCGCGCCTGTGTCAGCGGCTGTTGCAAGAGGAGCTCGACGTCCGCCTGCTCGTCGCCGGCCCGATCAGCATCCTCGCGATCAAAGTCCGCGTGTCGTCGACCGACCCGGTCGCGAGCTTGCAGCGCATCATCGCCCGCATGCAGGTGTTCAACGCCACGCCGCAGCCGCGCGAGCGACTCGAGCAGGCCGCCAACTTGTGGCTCGGCGCCCGCGTGGTCGAGGCCAGCTTGTCGGGCGAAGACTGGACCTCGCTGTGGAGCGAGTCGATCGACCTCGCGGGCAACGACAGGGAGATCTTCGTCGCCCTCGCCCGGGACGCGCAGGGCATGCTCGAGCTCGAGCCCGAGCAGGTTCAGGCCTACATGGCCGAGTGGTTTGATCCCCAAGCCGGCCAGCCCGGCTGGATGTGGGCCGCCGCTGGGGTCGATGACACATTTCGGGACAAGCTCGCCGCCTCGATTCGGCTGGTCGAGCAATGACGGCCTGTACGCCTGATCACTCCTGACCGACGCAATGACAGACCGCGGAGTTGGCCCGCTTCGGCTTGGCCTCCAGCATCTCTTGTTTGCACTGCGCCGTGGCGGCGTGCTCGTCTTGCATCTGCGGGTAGCTGTAGACCTTTTGCCAGACCTCGACGCCGTCCTCGCTCCACGCGGCCGTGCACTCGAAGTCCCACTTGCGGTCGCAGCCCAAACTCACGAGCGAGCACAGTCCTAGAAGAGCGATTAAAACGCGCGGCACGCCCCACTGTACCCGCCAGAGCCCGTTTGCGACCGCAAAAAAAGGCGGGCGGCGATGCGCGGTTCCGCGTGTATCATCTCGGCCGGCCGGCTGGACATGGCCAAACCCGACCCCCACCCCGAGGAAGCTCAGTTGAACAGAAGCAGGACAGCAACGACCCGCGCCCAACTCCGGAGGGATCCATCGTGAAGCTGCGTCACACACTGGCCGGCCACGATGGCCAGGTCTTGTGCGCTCGGTTTGGACCGGAAGGTCGGCGCGCAGTGACAGGAGGGCGCGACAAGACCATCGCGGTCTGGTCGCTGCGCGGCGGCAAGCTCGAGCGCAGCCTCGAGGGCCATGAGCGCGCCGTCACCACGCTGGCGTTCACGGCCGCCAATGAGCTGGTCAGCGGCGACGCTGGCGGCGGACTGCGGGTGTGGTCGTGGCCACGCGGCAAGCTGCTGCTCGAGCTCGAAGAACACGTGGGCCCGGTGCTGACCCTGGGCAGCAACGCCGACGGCAGCCTGATCGCCTCGGGTGCGCGCGACGAGACCATTTGCCTGTGGTCGCGCGAGACCGGCGAGCTGATCCATCGCTACGACGTGGGCCCGCGCGGCATGTCGTTCGTGTTCGCGGCGGATCAAGAGCACATCGTGTCGGGCCGCGGCGGGGACACACTCTGTTTTTGGTCGATCGAGACCGGCGAGCTCGCGTGGGAACAAGAGGCCGGGCCAGGTACGGTTGGCGCGCTCGAGCTCGACCGCGGCGGCGAGTGGGTCGTGTCTCGCGGGTGGCGGGGGCCGATCACGATCTGGTCGGCGTCGACCTGGGGCTATACGACGGTGCTGCCGATCGTGGAGAAGGGCCTCGGCGGGGCCGTGCTGCGGCCTGAGCACGAGCAGATCGTGTGTATCTACGAGGGTGGGATCGGGCTGTACGACGCCGAGACCGGGCAGTTGCTCGACAGCTTCGAGGTGCCGAGCAAGGGGATGTTCGATCTCGACGTGTCGCCTGACGGGCAATACGCGATCACGGCCTCGGCCGACGAGCTCGGGCGGGTCTTCGAGTTTGAGGAGCTCGAGGAATTCGAAGAGCCCGAGGACGAAGTCGAGGACGACGAGGAAGAAGACGAGGAAGAAGAAGACGAGGAAGAAGACGACGACGACGACTGAGATGTCGTCCCTCAGTGAGCGCAGCAGCTGCTCGGCGGCTTCGGCTGGTCGTGGTGGTCATGATCGTCGTGGTGGTCATGATCGTCGTGATCGTCGTGATGTTCGTGATCATGATCATCATGATCATGATCATGATCATGCCCCCCGAGCTCCCAGAGCCGCCCGAGGAAGCCCCGCGGACCCTGCCGGACCAGCGAGGCCACGAACAACACCCCCAGCACCGCCGCGCTGGCGACCGCCAGCGGCCCGTGCTCACCATGCACATGCGCCACGCCAGCGTCCGCGCCCGCGCTCGGCCACACCAGGTTCACGCCCCACCCCAACCCCAGCACCGCGATGATCATCGCGCCCGCGAACGCCAGCGCGACCTTGCGCCCGTGTAGCTGCTCGAGCACGCCAAAGGTCGTCGCGTTCGTCGCCGGTCCGGTCAGCAAGAACGCCAGCGCCGCCCCGGGCGACAGACCCTTGGCGATCAGCACGGCGACCAGCGGCGTGGCCCCGGTCGCGCACACGTAGACCGGCAGCCCGATCAGCCCAAACGCGACGACCTGCAGCATCGGCCCGAGCTTGGTGAAGAACGCTGCGTCGACGAACGGCTGGAGGAACGCCGCGACCAGCAGGCCAACGAGGATCCACGGTCCGGTGCTGTCGAGGATCCCCCCGTAGCCGGTGCGCAGGCCGTCGAGCAAGCGCTCGCGGATCGGCTTGGCTACCGCGGGCGCCAGATCCTGGTCGACCGCCGCGGCCTCGCTCGCTTGGGTCTCGCGCGCTCGGAGCTCGCGCCGCTCGACCCAGCCACCGACGGCAACCCCGATCACCAGCGCGAGCACGAACGCCACGCCGACCCGCAGCAGCGCCATGTCCATGCCCAGCAGCGGCACCGACAACAACACGGCGTCGAGCCCCAGCTCGGGCGTGGCGACCAAGAACGCGAGCGCCGCCGTGGCCGGCACGCGCCGGTCGACCAGTGAGCGATAGACCGGCACCACCCCACACGAGCACAGCGGCAGCGGCAAGCCAAACACCACCCCGCGCAGCGCCTGCGTCGTCGCCCCGCCGCGGCGTAGCCACCGAGCCGGCGCCTCGCCCATCACGCTGCCGATCAACCCAGCCACGCCGTACGCGAGCAGCAGCGCTGGCGCGCTCTCGAGCAGCAGCTCCCAGAACGCCGCGACGATCTCCGCCCCGTGGCCATCTCGCGTGGCCGGAACCACGACCACGACGAACACCAGCGCGAGCCCCAGCAGCCCGCCCACGCCCGGCCAGTAGCGATGCTCCGCCGCCCGCCGCGACCGCGTGCTGCCGATCCCATGGCTGACCACGTGCAGCAGCAACCCGCCCACGAACGCCGCGAACACGCCAGCGACCCGGCTGTCGTCGAGCACCGACGTGCTGCCCCCGAGCACGAACCCCAGCACCGTGGCCGTCGCGATCGTCACCAGCGCGATCACACCCGCGCGCTGCCCCGACTCGTCACCGTCGTCGGGGCTGGTCAGCATCCACCACACCGCCAGGCCCTCGGGCACGCGATGCAGCACGACCGCCCACTCCATCGCGTGACTGCCCGCGTGGACGTGACCACCGACCACCAGCGCGAGCCCATCGGTGAACGCGTGCAACGCCATCCCGATCAGCGCAGCCCAGGCCGCCGCCCGGTGCGTCGACTTGCCCCCGAACTTGCGCTCCGCGAGGTTGGGCAGCAGCACCCCGGCGACCACGGCCAGCAGCGCCGGCCAGCCCGCGAGCTCGACCCCGAGTGGAATGATCTCGAGCAGCGCGAGCCCGAGCACGGCCACGACGACCACCCCATCGAACAGCGAGTAGACCCGACCGTCGCGGCCGGCGAAGCGATAGATCAGCGGCCCGATGAACAGGGCCGCGATGCTGGCGATCAGCACGTACCCGCCGTTCTCGGCGATCTCGGAGATCCCGGAGATCCCGGCGAGCATGGGCAGGTCGAGCATCGGCCGCGGAGCATAGCCGATCGCGTTTGCCCCCTACAGCGCGCCTGCGCAGCCAGATAACCTGTGGAAAGTCGCGCGCAGCCCGACGCGGGCAACGCGTCAACGCAGCAGCGCCACATACTCGAGGACCTCGAAGTCGCGCTCGAGCCTGGGCTCCCACACGCGGCTGCGCCGGCCGAGGCTGCGCGCCCGCACCCGCTCGCCCAGGCCGGGCGGCTCGCCATCCAGCGCGACCCAGCGCAGCTGCGTGTGCGGGGTCAGCCACGGCGCGGCGCTGTCATGGATAATCGACAGGCGCAGGTACACGTAGCCCCCGGTGTCGAGCCGCTCGACCACCTCGCCCTCGAGCACCGCTCGCTCCCGCAGGTCGATCCGCTCGACCACCACTCCGCCGGGCCCGCGCTCCCCAACCGCCCCCGACTCACAGCCGCATGCTCCCAGCGCGAGGCCGAGCCAGCTGGCCAGGATCGCGAGAGTCGCTGGACGCGGGGGGCAGCGCACGCTCATCCAACACCCCTGGTCGGTGACAGTGTCACCCGCGCTGCGCCAGGCGTTCACAGGGGATCCCCCGCTCACGCTGCGCCGCGGCCCCGGGGACCCCGGCGTTTTTTACTCGCGCGAGAAGCTGTTGGGCTCGGTACACGTCGAGCCATCCATGCACGCACGCCCGAGCACCCAGCGTAAGTCGACCCCTGCCCTCATGGCGCTGGCGATCGTCCTCACCGCTGGGTGCGCGCAGCCACAGCAGTCGGCCCCCGCGCCCGTGCAGCCCGGACACTCACTCGAGAGCTCGGGCTTTGTCGCGTCTAGTCGCCACTCGCGTGAGGCGACTGGCAACCATCACGATCTCCGACGCGCGACCACGCCCGCCCGGCGCCACCGTGGGCACACCGATCCGCCAACCCCATCGCCAAGCCCCACCCCATCGCCGTCGCCAACCCCAGCACCAACCCCAGCCAGTGACCCGTTCGCCGACGGCTTCGTCGCCGCTCACAACCTTCACCGGGCCCGCGTCTCGCCGGCCGCAAACCCGCCGTTGCCCTCCGTTCGTTGGTCGAGGCAGCTCGCAGCCACCGCGCAGGCCTGGGCAGATCGCTGCGACTTCGAACACAGCCAAAATTCGTACGGCGAGAACCTGAGCGCGCGCTCGCACATGGCCCAACCCGAACAGATCGTCGCCAGCTGGGCCGCCGAGAGCGAGCACTTCAACTACGCCAGCAACCGCTGCGCCGCCGGGCAGGTGTGCGGGCACTACACCCAAGTCGTCTGGCGTGACTCGACCGAGATCGGCTGCGCCGTCGCGCGGTGCTCGAGCAACAGTCCGTTTGGCGGGGGCGAGTGGTTCATGGCCGTCTGCAACTACTCCCCTGCAGGCAACTACACAGGCGAGCGCCCCTACTGACTCCCACGGCACATCGCGGTCGATTTTGCGTGGGTCCGTGCGCGGACACCTAGTTGGTGCCAAGCTCTTGCGGTGCCGCCTCTCGTCCTCGCGCTGATCGACTCCGTGTTCGCGCTCGCGCTGCACCACGACGAGCGCGCCCGCCGGGCCAACCCAGACCGCGAGTCGGCGACGGTCCGGGCCAAGATCACCGGTCCAGAACAGAACAGTCCCGCACCCGGCGGCCTGCGGGTGCGCGTGACCGTGACCCCGAAGACCAAGCCAGCCAAGCGCGTCAGCTTCCACATCGATCTGGAAGAGGAGCGGCTGCTCGCCCACGAGCTGGCCCTGGCCGAGCTCCCCCTCGATCGCAGCGGCCTCGCGCGCTTGATCGGCGAGCTCGAGGCCTGGTGTTACGCTCAGATTCCGCTCGAGGCGGCGCCCAACGCCGGGGTCGCGGAGCAGTAGCCGCGGGTCAGTACCCAATGCCGACGCGGCGGTACAGGGCCGCCAGCAGCCACATGGGACCGATCATCAAGAACTGCAGATCCTCGAAGAACGACGGCTTTTGGCCTTCGATCTTGTGACCGATGAACTGGAAGATCCACGCGATCACGAAGATCCCCAGCGAGCTGGCCCACAGCGGGATCGGCAGCCCCGCCAAGCCCTGAACCAGCACCAACATCACCCCGCTGACCGCGGCCATGCCGATCGCCAGCGGGATCGAGATCAGCGCGTAGTATCCGACCGCCCCGATCGCCAGCAGCGTGCCCCAGTGCAGCCACGGGGACTCGAAAGGCGTCGGCACAGCGGCGAGCAGGCCAAAGATGCTCAGCACGATCGCGGGGATGCAGACCCAGTGGATCGTCTTGTTGGTCGGGTTCTGATGACTCTGTCCGTAGGCGTCGAGCCACTCTTGTGCAGTTCGCATGATCGTTCGTCTCCTTCAGTCAGACAGCCCGGCGTCTTCGGCGGGCAACAAGAACGTGGTGAGCATGTGCTCGAGGTCGGCGCCGACCCGATCGGGGTTCGTCTCGCCCGGCCACAGATCGCCCCAGATCACCGTCTCGCGCAGAAACCCGGCGGCCATCAAGAACGCCGAGCGGACCAGCAGCTGCGCGTTGCCGGGGCGAAAATCCGCGCGCTTGCTCAGCCACACCGCGGTCACGCGCTGCATCAGCGCCGCGTTCAGCTCACGGGCATGAGCCGCAAACGCGGCGCTGCGCCGGGCCTCGACGATGATCGCCCGGATCGCCCCTCGCCGCGCGCGGTGCATCTCCACCATCTCGCGGGCGTTGATCCCAAGCAGCTCGCGCAGCTCGAGATCGACGAAGCGCTCGCGCGCGAACGCCTGATCGATCTGCGCCACGATCCCCGCGTACACGCGCGCGCGCAGGTGCTCGAGCAGCGCGTCCTTGTTGCCCACGCGATCGTAGAAGGTACCCACCGCGACGCCGGCCTGCTTGCAGACCTCGCTCACGGTGATCTCCTCGAAGGTCTTGGTCTCGAGCAGCTCGTCGAGCGCCTCGATGATGCGCTCGAGGCTGCGCTGGCTGCGAAGCTGACGCGCAGGACGAAGCTTGCCGGTCCGCCGCAGCGTCTCGGTCTCGACTCCGATCTGGGGTTTGCTCGCGCTCGCCATGAACCGAACCTGAACTCGGATTCGGTTTATAGAGACACCGTCACCCGGCGTCAAGACCATTCATCGAGACCTGCATATATGCAGAAAGCTGCATGAACATCTCACCCAAGGCCCCAAAATTCCGCAATTCCGAGATTGGACGGATGCGGGTCAGCATGTAGCGTCTGCGCCGTGCTGCTCCACCAACTCGAGGGAAAAAAAGTCGGGATCTGCGTCTCTGGCGGGCTCGACAGCAAGACCGTGGCGACCCGGCTCAAGCAGGCCGGCGTCGAGTGCATCAGCTTCGTCGCTGACCTCGCGCAGCCCGACGAGAGCGACATTGAACACGTGCGCGAGAAGATGCGCCCGACCGGTGTCGAGACCGTGATCGTCGACCTCAAGCAGGACATGGCGCGCGCGTGCTTCCGCATGATCCGAACCCAGGCGATGTACGACGGCGGGTACTGGAACACGACCGGCATCGCCCGCGCGGTCACGGTTCACGGACTGCTCGGCCCGATGCGCGACCGCGGCTGCACCGTGCTCGCCCACGGCGCGACCGGCCGCGGCAACGATCAGCTCCGCTTCGAGCGCTACACCAACGTGCTCGCCCCGACCATGAAGGTCTACGCGCCATGGCGCGACCCGGGTCTGCTCGAGCAATTTCCCGGGCGCAAGCAGATGATCGAATTCCTGTCCACGCAGGGGATCGAGGTCGACCTCGGCCCGCGCAAGCGCTACTCGACCGACGCCAACCTGGCCGGCCTCTCGCACGAAGCCGAGGATCTCGAGGATCTCGAGACCCCCATGAGCATCGTCGAGCCGATGATGTGCGTGTGGCCCGAGGCCGCCCCCGACAAGGTCGAGACCGTCTCGCTGCGGTTCCAGAAGGGCGACTGCGTGGCGATCAACGGCGAGTCGCTCGACCCGCTGCAATGCATGTACAAGGCCAACGAGATCGGCGGTCGCAACGGCATCGGCATGCGCAACGCCCTCGAGAACCGGATCATCGGCACCAAGAGCCGCGGTGTGTACGAGGCGCCCGGCCTCGAGCTGCTCGGGACTGGCCTGCGCTCGGTCTACCAGGCCGTCATGGATCGCCGCTCGACCCAGCTGTTCCACACCATGTCGCAGAACTATGCCCAGCAGATCTACGACGGGCGGCTCTATGATCCGCAGGCTCGGGCGATCCTGGCCGCCGTCGACGTGCTCGCCGAGTACGCCAGCGCGACCGTCGAGCTGGGGCTCTATAAGGGTAATGTGTTCTTTCGGGCGCTGCGCGACTGTCCGCACTCGCTGTACAACCCGGCGGATGCGTCGATGGAGGCGAGTGATGGGTTGAACCCGGTTAGCTCGCAGGGGTTTGTCGAGGTTCAGCGGGTCGAGGCGATTGCGCTCGCGAACGCTGGGCAGATCATCGACTAGGAACACCGATCCGTTCGAAGTCGCGCCGTCAGATGCGTCGTTGCGCGCCGGCCACGATCTACGTGGCCAACTCGGCCTTGCGCTGACAGTCCGGCGACTGCAGCCGCTGCGCGTCTAGTCGCTTCGCTCCTCGGGGCCGCTGTACGCCTCACGTATGCGGCCCCCTGGAACGCGGCCGGCAACGCGTGCAACCGGCAACGAACCTTGCACCGACGCTGTCGTTGCTGTAGCGTTTTCACGAACGGATCTTTGCTCATGACAAACGTTCGCAATTTGTACAAGAAACACTACCGCACCCTCATCACGCTGACAATCGCAGCTTTCGTCCTGGGGATTTCGCCCCTCGCTTCAGCAGACGACAGTGCTCGAAGGAAGAAAATTGTCGAATGCATCAACAAGGAATTGGAGATGAACAACAGTGGGTGCGAGGGTTGTCGCCTAACGACGAAACAATTGACCATACTCACCAAAATCGTCGACGCCGAGATCATGAAAGCGCCTCTCAAAAAGCCCACACCGGAGGAAGAGCAGGCAATTCTCAAGAAAATTGAGGACGCAGCAAAAGCACAGCTCGGGGAGGTACCCACGGAGACGCTCGACAAGGTCATGACTGAGGTCAAGAAGAGCGCGACACGCTGTACCAAGGAAGCAGTGTAGCTGTTCACGCCGCGCTCACACACAGCAGACCTGCCTCTGCTCGGGTCGAGGGTGTACATCCCCAGATTGAGGGCATTGAGCGGGACGAAATACGGTGAACGCGCGAGATCACTCGAGCCTAATGCGGGCAGCTCGGCGTTGAGCTGCCCGCCGTGCCCAAGGTCATCTCGGGTAGAGGCTGGCGACCAGCGTGTCTGAAGATCGACTCGGACCTCAACCCGTCGCAGCTGTCCGTGCGGGATCAAGCGCGATGGCCGGAGCTGGTCGCGGAAACGGCCGATGCGACGCGCCTGACGACGATGCTGGCCCAGCGCCTGCGGACGGCCCCGCAGCTGTAGCAACACCCACGCTCGAACAAGCCGCAGTCGGCGATGAGCCGCGATGGGCCGCGATGGGCCGCGATGGGCCACGGTGGGCCACGGTGGCACTGTCGCGCTGCCCGAGCTAGGCACACAGCGCCGCCACCCGATGACCGTCCCAACCCCGACGGTTGCGATACACTGCTGCCATGGCTCGCGCGTCGCTGTCTTCCTTACTATTTTGCGTCACGGTCGCAGCTTGCTCGGACAATTCCAACGTCGACGAGAGCCTCGGGTACTCGGGTCCCAGCCCCACCTCGAGCGACACGGACACCAACCCAGACACCGACACCAGCACCGACACCAGCAGCACCGACGAGACCGAGACCGGCGACCCCGAGGACCTCGAGCCCCTGCGCTACATCGCCGCGGGCTCCGAAGACTCGGTGCTGGTCTCGCTCCACCTCGACGACCCGCACGACGTCCCCGAGCCCGAGTACGTCGCCAACGGAACCGGCCTCGCGGGGTTGTTTGGAGCGACACCGTTCGGGGCCGAGGCCGTCACCCACGACGGTGACATCTACCAGCTGCAGCTCGACCCGCTGGGGGTGTTCAAGCTCTCGCCGCTCGTCCAGCAAGATGGCAACTGGCTGCACAGCATGTGGTTTGGTGATGAAGGCGCCAACGCGCTGATGAGCGTGACCGCCGATCCCTACGTGGGCCCCGACCTGCTGCTGTGGGTCAGCTACGACGCCGACGGCAAGCTCACGTCTTCGTTCGACATCACCCCGCCGCTCGACCCCGGCGGCTCCGTGCTGGTGCTCGGCCGCAGCCCCGACTCGAGCTACGCGGCGGTGCTGATCGACGTCGAGCCCAACGACGTCTGGCAGCTGTATCTGCTGCCCCTCCACCCGCAGCTGAGCGAGTCGATCTTCATCGATCACCTGACCTTCGAGGGCGTCCCGGCCAACAACGTCCCGGCCTTCATGTTCACGCACATCGACGATCAGCGGCTCGTGTACCGCGAGGAGATCGAGGTCAACGTGCTCAGCCCGCTCGGGGTGTCGCTCGCCGATCCAACCGCGGCGCCCGTCAACCTCGCGCCCTCGCTCGGGCACATCTCGTCGATCGTGTTCTCGGACGACAACACGCGGATGCTGGTCAGCACCAACGGGGCCAACGGGTATCGTGAGCTGCGTCTGATCGAGTTCACGGGGCCCACCACGGTCGGGCTGCCAACCCTGATCACCGAGCCGGGCGCGCCAGCGATGACCAACTTGCTGCTGCCCGACGGCCCGACCACGATCGGTCACGGCTTCGATGCCCAGGGCCGGATCTGGTACGCGTACACCAACACGATGCTCTCGGAGCCCACGACCGTCGGCATCGCCCTGGTCACGTTCGAAGACGGCATGGTCGTCGAGCGGCTCGAGCTCGCGGACAATCCACCCGGGACGGAGTTCGAAGAGATCACCTTCGACGCGGATCTGCAGCTGCTCGGCTACCGCTCGCAGACCAGCAACCTCAGCTACATCAACTACGTCGACCTGAGCGCCGATCAGCCCGTCGAGGTCCGCATCGATCAGGCGCTGGGGTACTTCGACGCCACGCCGACCGACAACGCCAGCTACGGGTGGTCGGCCGACGGCAGCCGGATCGCCATCGCGGGCGTGCAGGGCGGGGCCAACAAGCTCTACGTCGCGGAGATCGGCGATCCCACAGGGGCCACCGTGGCGATCGAGCTTCCCGACGTCGAGAGCGCGCAAGGCATCACCCTGGCCCACCGACCGAGCGTCAGCCCCAACGGCGATCAGGTGATCTTGTGGTACGGCACCCAGACCGGCCTGACCGGGCTGATCCACGGCGCCACCGACGGCTCCGCGCCGGCCGAGGTCGTGCTTGGCCTCCAAAACACGCTGCACAGCGGCACCTACCTGCCCCGCACGCCCACGAATTCGCCCTGAGGGGCGAACCGGGTGGAGAAATTCGCCCTTGTCCCCACGGTTCGGACCAGCTGCGTGCGCTCTAGCTTGCCGGGGCGCGCGCTCGTCAGGTCTCGAGCGAGATCACTCGCTGACGTTCATCCGTGGAGCTTGCTATCCTCGGCTCCGGTGTCCAACCGGATCGAACGCGTCCTACGAGTCCTCGGCGAGGCAAATGTCGAGTACCTCGTTGTCGGTGGAGTGGCAGTCGTTCTGCACGGACACTTGCGCACAACGGCTGATCTCGATCTCGTCATCCGTCTGGATCCGGAGAACGTGCGTCGGGCAATGGAGCAGCTGACCCGGCTGGGCTTGCGCCCGCGCGCGCCCGTCGGCATCGAGTCGTTCGCTGATCCGGACCAACGGGATAGCTGGGTGGAGACGAAGGGCATGCAGGTGTTCTCGCTGTGGGACCCGCAGGATTCGAGCTTCGATGTGGACATCTTCGTGCGCGAGCCGTTTGACTTCGAAGCCGCATATCATCGACGGGTAAGCGTACCGTTGGGCACGACGACTGCGAGCGTCGTCTCTCTTGGAGATCTGCTCGATCTCAAGCGCGAGTCTGGACGCAGTCAAGACTTCGCCGATATCGAAGCACTCGAGGCGCTATCGGAGGTGACACAATGAGCGACCGTGACCAGCGTGATGCCGCATTTGCGGCCCACAAGCGCGAGCAACGTCGCCGCGCGTTGGCGATGACGCCGGCCGAGCGCTTGGCCTGGCTCGAACAGATGCTCGATGAACTAGGTCATCTGCGAGGCCTCGCGCGGCGCCCGGCCGCGGGGCCCACTACGGCCGCGTGAGTCGGGTGTTGGTGCACCTGGTACGAGAGTCGCGCGCGTGGCCGAGAAGCGGAGGTGCAGGTACGATCATGACGGATCCGATCAACGTGACCACCGCCATCCTCCGAGAGCTCCGAGACATGCACGCCGATCTGGGCGCGCAGCTCGGTGACGTCAATCGCCGCCTCGACACGCTCGACGCCGCGGTCGTTCGACATGAGGGGCGCTTCGACACGATCGAGGCCTTGCTCGTTGGACACGTCGGGCGCTTCGACACGATCGAGACCGCGGTCTCGGCTCTGAGCGCACAGGTCCGGATGGTGTCCGCGGGCGTCACTGCGTCACTGAACTCACGCGAGCGCGCCGCGGTCCAGGCTGAGCTCCTCGGGAACCGCGTCGACAAGCTCGAGGACCGCGTCGACGTCCTCGAAGCGCGCGAAGACTGAGCGCCCTCCACGAGCCGGGGCGCCGTCTCCAAGCGGCTGCGAGCTGTTTGGCTGCGATTCTGGGCCGCTCGAGCGCGTCCGTCCCCTCGCCCCCGGCGCCCGCCAGGCGCGACGGCGCCGCCCAGCGCAGCGCCTCGACTTGCGCCTCGGCTCGCTGCTCTATACTGCGTCCCGTTGACGGCACGACAGAGCAAGCGGCGCCACGCTCGAACCACCGAAGCGCAATCATGGCGCGCGACCGAGATCGATCCCCAGGGCCAGGGCACACCGTCGAGTGAGCTCGAGACGGGGATCCTCGTCGCTCACTACGGGGTCGCGGTCGACATCCGCCTGGCGTCGGGTGAGGTGCGCTCGGTCAAGGTCCGTCGGCGCTCGGGGCACGTCGTCGGCGACCGCGTCGAGGTCGTGGGTGAGCGCCTGCATCGGCTCGCGCGTGACACCGAGCTGCGTCGACGCGACGCGATGGGTCGCACCCACGTGGTCGCCGCCAACCTCGACGTGCTCGGGATCGTGGTCGCGGCGGTGCCCGCGTCGCCTTCGGGCTTCGTGGATCGAGCGTTGATCTCGGCCCGAGCCGCCAACATCGAGCCGTTCCTGGTCATCAACAAGGCCGATCTGCCCGCGACCCAGGAGCTGGTCGCGCGCGTCCGCGAGACCTGGATCGACGGCCCCGGAGGGCTCGATATCCCCGTGTTCGTGGTCTGTGCCACGCGCAGCGACACGCCCGAGCTCACCTCTGGGCTGCAGGCGCTGCGGTCGTTCTTTGCCAACCGACCCGCGCAGCCACGTCGCGCCGCGTTCGTGGGGACCTCGGGGGTCGGCAAGAGCTCGCTGGTCAACACCCTGCTGCCCGAGCTGGCGCTCCCTGTCGGCGATATCAACAGCTACTCGGGCCTCGGCCGGCACACGACGACAACCGCGACCTTGCACAGCCTGCCCGACGGCGGCGAGCTGATCGATACCCCTGGGTTTCGCGACTTCGGCCTGGTCGACATCAGCGTGCCGCAGCTCGCGGCGTTCTTTCCCGGGTTCAGCGAGCTGATCGAGCACCGAGGTCCGTGCCGCTTCAACGACTGCCGCCACGACGCCGAGCCCGACTGTACGATCAAGGCCGCCGTCGCCGAGGGTCGGCTCGCGCCCGCTCGCTGGCAACGCTACCGCGAGCTCCTCGCCGAGCTGCGACCGAGCTGACGGGCCTGCGCTACGGCTCGGGTTTCGGTGACTTTGGTGTTGGTGGCCGGGGCTGGGCCGGCCCCTTCGAGTCTCGCGGCACACACACGCGCTCGCTCATGGGGCTCGGGGCAAACCACAGCCGCCACGTGTCGTGCGGCGGCACCCCGCAGTACCCCTTGCCCGGGCAGTCCTCGTCACCCTCGCACACGACCGTGCAGTAGCTGCCCTTGTCTCCGACGACGCAGCGCCCGTCGAGCGCAGCGCAGTCGAAGCCACCACCACAGGGCTGGCCGATCGACGGCGCGCTGAGCAGCTTGAACGCCCACGGGACCCCGACGAGCACCACGGTGATCACGACCAGGCACAGCTTGGCTGGCCACGCGCGCTGTGGCTGGTCGCTCACGCCACGCGCTCCGCTCGTGCAGGTTGACTCGGCCGGACCCAGCCGCCGTGTTCACGCTCGAGCGCACACGCGACCGCGATCGTCACGTGGTCGCGGCCGCTGCCGCCCACGACCTGCAGCCCGAGCGGCAGCCCGGCCTGACTCAGCCCCATGGGCACCTGGGTGACTGGCAGCTCCATGACGTTGAAGATCGCAGTGTAGACCCAATCGAAGGGCCGGAGCAGCGGCGCGTAGTGACGCGGCGCCGGGCGGGGGTGGGTTGGAAACAGCAGCACCCCGCGCTCGCCCAGCTGCGCGTCGAGCTGCGCGCGCAGGGCCAGGCCCTCGGCCACGAGCCGGCGCTGCTCCTCGATCGCGGGGATGATCGGGCGGAAGTCCTCGACGGCCGCCAGCACCAGCGCGGGCAAGGTGTGCTGCGAGCGGCGGAACATCCAGCGCAGCAGCTCGCGCCCGACCGGGATCGCCTCGCCCTCGCCGAGCAGCTCACGAAACGGCGTGTCGGCGGCCAGCGCCATGGCCGAGGACCACAGATCGAAGCCCCGACCCAGCTCGGGCATGCGCCGACGCTGAACCTTGGCCCCGAGCCGCCCAAGCGTGTCCGCGGCCTGCTCGAGCGCCTCGAGCAGCTCGTGGTCGACGGGGGTCTTGCCGTTGTCCTCGACCAGCCAGACCTCGAGCGAGGCGAGATCCACCGAGTCGGGGTCGTGCAGCTCGAGCTCGACCACGCCCTGATCGCGCCCGTCGGGCCCGGCGAGGATCCGCAACAGCGGCATCAGATCCGTGGCCCGGCGGGTGATCGGTCCGGTCGCGAGGTAGCGCAGCGCTTCGTTCTCGGACAGCGGGTGCATCCCCGTGCCAGGCACCAGCCCGCCCGTGGACTTGTGGCCGAACACGCCACAGAAGAACGCGGGCATGCGGATCGAGCCGCCGATGTCGGCCCCGAGCCCAAATGGTGACGCCCCGGCGCCCACGATCGCGCCCTCGCCACCCGAGCTGCCGCCGACGATGCAGCGCGGATCGTAGGGGTTGTTCGAGCGCCCGTAGACCCGGTTGTTGCTCTCCATCCACATGCACAGCTCGGACACGTTGGTCAGGCCGATGCAGATCGCGCCCGCCTGCTTGAGCCGCGCGACGGTGGTCGCGTCCTCGCTGGCGATCACATCACGGCGGCGCAGCAGCCCCGAGCTGTTGGGCATACCGGTGAACGCGAACGACTCCTTGATCGTGCACGGGACGCCAAACAGCGGCGGCAGGGTGTCGGGGTCGGCGCCAGCGAGGTGAGCGTCGGCGAGCTCGGCCTCGCGCAGGGCGGCCTCGTAGCGATCGACGACGATCGCGTTGATCGTGGGGTTGACGGCCCGCGCGTGGTCGACGTGGGCGCCGACGGCCTCGCGCGCGCTGAGCTGCCTGTGGCGGATCGCGGCGGCGAGCTCGAGCGCGGACATCGAGAGCGGGTCGGCCACGGGCATTGTTGCGGTTGTACCCCAGATCCGCGCGACGATGGAACGCACGCGCAGGCGCTCGTGCACCGTGCGACACTATACACATACCACCTGCTCAGCGATCGCTCTACATTGGCTACCAATGAAGGCCCGGCGCGCGCCCGCCGACGTGCTCGCGCCCGCCACTGGCGGCGACTCTCGCCACCCGGGAATCCCCTGCGAATCAGAATTCGATGAGACTGAGGGGAATCAACCGATCGCGTCACACGCCGCCCTCTCAGCACCCCGTCAGCGACAGTATTGATTGAAAGTGAACAGATTGGCGATCGACACGTCAATACGAGCGATGACGATGAAGCATGACACCCAAGATTGCTCGGTCGTGCTCGCGTTCGCCGAGCTCGACCGACTCGAGCGCGACCGAGCCAGCTTTGCCAGCGCCAAGCGTGCGGCCACCCAACACCTCGAGCAACAGGGCCGTGACATCGACGAACTTCGCGGTCGCCTGGTCGCCCAGCGGCCCCGAGCCTGGGCCCGCGTCCGACGCGAACAAGCCGACCGCCGCAGCCGCCACGACCGCGCCATGACCGAGATGGCAGACCAGATCGAAGCGCTGCACCGCGAACGGCTGGCCTGCTACCAGACTGACCTCGAGGCCAAGCGGCTGCGCCTCGCCGCGATCGAGTCCATGCCCGTCGTCGAGCGGCCTGGACGTCGGCTCCTCGAGTGGAGCATCCCGGCGGCAGCGACCGCGCTGGTGGCGTTCTTGGGGTTCACCCTGCTCGGCGAAGAAGACGCGGTCGCTCGCGTCGCCGACCCGGTGGATGTCAGCGCCCTGAGCAGCTCGGAACCGGGCGCCGAGGTCGGCATCGACGAGCCGGAGCCAGCGCCAGCGCCGGAGCCGGAGCCAGAGCCGGAGCCAGAGATCGAGCCTGAGCCCGAGCCTGAGCCCGAGGCAAAGCCCACGCCCAAGCCACAACCGAAGAAGAAGACCACCAAGCCCAAGGCCAAGCCCAAGCCGGCGTCGACAGACTCCAAGCGCTCGAATCCGCTGAAGATCGGCGACTTCGACGGCAACCCGCTCGGCTGAGTCAGTCTAACCAAGGCGGCCCCACCAACCGGTGGTGGCCGCCTTCGTTCACTCGCGCGTCAGCGTCCACGCGACGCGCATTGGGTCATCGCACGCGCCGGTCTCGGACGCGTCCAGCGCCCAGAATTCGTAGTCGACGCCGTCGATCGTGAGCGTGTCCCGCTCATCGATGGCGATCGTGTCCGCGAGCCCGAGATCGTACTCGTACACAGCCGGCGCCGGTCCGACACCGTCACAACAATCGGCCGGGTACTCGCTGCAAGCGCATTGATCCGCCAGCACCAGCTGCGGGTCGAACCCGTCGAGCATCGGCCCCGCCGCTGGATCGACGACCGGCAGTCCGACCGAGTCGTGATTGCGCGCGATCAAGACCGGCGCACCGACATTGTTGGCGTACTCGGACACGACCACCGTGTCGAACTCGCAGCTGTCGGGGTTCAACGGTGCTCGCCGACGGGCGGACACGCGCAGGCAAGCGCCAGTCGACGCGAGCTGCCCCACCTCGATCCCGGCGAAGGTCAGCGGAAGCTCGAACAGCTCGCAGCCGTCGCAATTGGGGTTGGTGCAGGCGCCGAGCTGCCAGGTGCTGCCCGCCGCGCCGAGCACGGTGAACCAGCGATCGTAGCCCTGATCGTCGTCCTCGTTGCAGGTTGGCGGCAGCTTGATCTGAATCGGTTGACCAAAGTCGAGCCCGCACACGAGCGGCTGCCCCTCTTCACCGCTGCCGGCCTCCGTGTCCACGCTGGTGTTCGCCGACGTCTCCCCCTGGGTCCCGCCGGTCTCGTCGAACGCAGGATTTTCCAGGGTGCAGCCGGCGACCGCGATCACGCCAAGTAAGATCAGTCGCGCATGCATGCCCTGTTTTAGCCCAAAGCGGTGGCGACGCGCGAGCACGCACCCCAACTACACTGGCCGCGAGACGATCACTCGGGCGCGAACACCAGCAGGTGCTCGTTGACGACGAAGTCCGGGTCGCGCTCACCGAGCCACGCGAAACACTTCGGCCGCCTCACCCAGTCGCTGAGATGGATGACGACCGGGTCCCCCGCCCTTGCTGGGTCGTCGCAGCCGATCTTGTCCACCTTCAACCCCCGGGCTTCGAGCTCCTCGCGACGCAGGGGGAACGTCGTGTGATACGCGACTTGCGTCCACTCCTGCTGCTCGGCGAGCGTCGCGAGGTCGCCCAGATCCTGGCCCCAGTCCTCACCGATCACGCTGATCTCGTGCCCGCCAGCGGGCCCGCCAACCACCGCATTGAAGTCGCCGAGCCAGGCCGGGAAGGTCCACGCCGCTCCACCTGCGCAGCCCAGCACGCAGACGAGCACCAACGCCGGACCGCGCCGCCCGACCGCCAGCCACCGCGGAGTTCCGGGCGCGCGCTGGGCCAGCAGCTGCCCCGCGCGACCGGCCAGCACGACCATGATCGGCATCAGCGGCAGCACGTGACGCACGCCGATGTTGATGCTCGACGCGCACGCGCTCGCGAGCGTGACGGCGCCGAACAGGACCAGCACGCTGGTCGCCACGCTCGGCCGCAGGCCCGCCCGCACCCGCGCGACGAGCAGCGCCGCACCCACGCCCACCAGCGCCAGCAGCCCGGTCGGCGACTTGGCGAACAGCATGACCGGGAAGTACAGCGGGTGCCCAGCGTGCGCCCGCATGCCAAAGAAGTAGTGGCCGTGGCCCATGCCGTTTTGGACCGACACGGTCGCGACCCCGACCAACCAGGTATACGGAAGCGGCAGTCGCCAGCTTCGCGGCAGCTTCCCGATCGGGCTGCGCTCGAGCATCTGGTAGTCGAACCCGCTGCTGATCCAGTTGTGCGGCTCGGGCTCCGCGAGGATCTCCGCGACGCTGAGCCCGACCCGGTCGAACAAGTAGATCGTGTCGATCGCGAGGAACATGACGGCGGCGATCAGCACGAGCTGACCGGCGACGACTCCGACCCGTCGCGCGCGCGCGGCCGCGGTGTTTGGCGCGTTCTCGGCCGGCGCGAACCCACCGCGCCCGAGCAACGCCGCGCCGAGCACGATCAAGCTCATGACCACGACAAACGCGATCCCGCTGTGCTTGCTCAGCACCATCACCGTGGCCGCCAGCCCAAACAGCGCCGCGCGGCCCCAGCCGGGCCGCTCGATCCAGCCGATCAGCGCCGCGAGGCTGACGAAGGCGGTCGCGGTCATCGGCATGTCCGTGGTCACCAGGCGCCCGTGAGCGAGCAGCGTCGGGTGCACGCTGAACAGGCCGAGCGAGATGATCGCCGCCACAAACCCCCAGCGTCGCTCACACCAGACATAGATGAACAGCCCGAGCCCGAGCGTCCACAACATCATCATTCGACGCCCGCCGGTCAGCTCGGCCTTGGCGGTGGCGAAGTCGTGACGAAAGTACCCGGTCGAGACGTACAGCGGCTGCCCGACGTCCCAACCGGACAGCTGCGGGAGCGCCTCGGCGTGGGTGGTCTCGGGGTCGAGCGCGCGCGCGCTCGGCAGGCGCGGCTCACCATTTGGGCGCGTGCCCAGCCCCCACGGGTCATCGCCGCGACCGGCGTAGGGCAAGCTGGTGATCGCGTTCGCCAGCGGCGGGTGGGCGTAGCTCAGGCGGGTGTCGTGGGTCCACCAAAACGCGTGACCGCGGATCAGGTGGAGCTGCTCGTCGGCGGTCACGCTGCGATCGCGCTCGCTGGTCCACAGCAGGGCCCCGCACACCAAGAGCAACAGCAGCGCCAGCAGGTGACGGCGAGGATCTTGGTCGCGCGCGGCCACGCCTACCGCACCGCCGCGCAGGGGTCTTCTTCGTCGAACTCGTCGCCCGGGTACACGAGCCGATCGTGGGACAGCGGCGCCGGGGCGCTGTCGTCAAACGAGACGGCCAGCTTGATCGAGGCCGAGCCCATGCTCTCGAAGTACTCGACCCGCAGGTGATGCAGACCGGGCGTGAGCGTGAGCTCGCCGGTCCCCATGCCGCGTCGACGCGTGCCCGAGTCCCGCTCCCACCCGTCGATCAGCGACTCGCCATCGACGAACACGCGGGCGCCGTCGTTGGCGTTGAGCTGGAAGATCACGGGCGCGGTCTGATCGTCGTCGATCCGCAGGCAGGTGTCCCATCGGATCGAGAATTTGTCGGGCGGCACCGCCTCGTGCGGCGCGTCCTTGCCCCAGTCGTGGTCGACGCTGAGCTCGCGCTGGTTGATCGGCGAGCCCTCGAGCTTGCGATCGCTGAAGTAGCTGGCCCGCCACGGACCCTCACCCTCGATCTCTGCCGTCAGCGCGACATAGGTGAGTACGGGGGTGAACAACATGAGCAGGCCGACGCTGGTCCACAACACCCGGCGCCTGCGGGTCCGCAGCGGACCGCCACCGAGGATCGGCTCGAGCGTCTGCAGCAGCTGGCGGGCCAGGCGGGCGTGCGACTCGAGCTGCTTCACGTCGAGCTGGGCGGCCGACAGCGCGCGCCAGTGGTTTGCGAGCTGCTCGCGGGTCCGGGCGTCGACGCCGGTGATCTCGCCGGCTAGCCACGCGCCAGGATCATCCGCGCTTGGGGCACCGAGCGTGGCCGCGCGGCCAGCCTCGTGCATTGATCGCCAGAACTCTTGCAGGTGCGGCACGGCGGTGCGCGCAGGCGCGAGCGGATCTTGGAGCAGCAGCTCGGCCGCGTGCAGGTCGTCGGCCGCCCGACACAGCTCCGCCCAACCTGGCTGGCTCGACAGCTTCGCGTTCGCTTGGGAGGGATCGGCCATCAACGCTCCTGCTTCGCCGCGTCAGCTGGCGGTTTGGGCTGTGGCTTGGACTTCGTCTTGGGCTTGGGCGCGGGCTTCGACACGGGCTTGGGCGTGGTCTCGGGTGTGGTCTTCAGCGGGCCGCGGGATGCCCCAGGCCGGCTCGTGGTCGGCCGCTTCGGGGTCGGACGCTTCGGGGCGGGTCGCTTCGGCTTGGCCCGCGTGGCCGGCCGCAGGGTCGAGACCTCGCCGCGCCGCTCGTCGCTGCGCATGTCTCGGATCAACACCAGCAGGGTACCCTCGCGCTCGACACGGGTCAGCTCGGGGTGCTCGTCGTGCTTGAGGTAGCAGTTGTTGCGGGTGTACCCGAGCCAGAATTCCGCTGGTGGTCCGCCCGACTGATGCAGGATGAAGTTGGATCCCAAATACTCGCGCGCGATGAAGTCGGGCATGCACGCCGAGACCACGTAGGGGCCGGCGAGGTAGCGCTCGCGCTCGGTCCGCCACAGATGCTCGCGCAGGGTCTCGAACGCTTCTTTATAGGTGTTGCCGTAGTAGTCGGTGGAGTAGTGGAGGTACGCCCCCGGCAGCCCGCCCACGAACGCGTTGAAGAACAGGTACTGGTGCGGGTGCAGATGGACCATGGCGAGGACCATGCGGACCCAGTAGGCCAACACCAGCGCGTTCACGCTCCACGCGGCGGCCCGCGAGCGCGCCGCGAGCAACCGCACCAGCCGGGTCAAGGTCACGCTGGCGATGACCGTGAAGATCGGCACCAGGAACAGGAAGTGGCGCAGACCGTCGTACAGCGGTGAGCGCTTGGCGATCGTGTAGAGCGGCGGGAACAAGATCGCAAACACCAAGAAGCCGCCGATCGCCACGCGCCGACGCTCGTCTTTGCTGGCGACCTCCAGGCCCTCGCCGCCCGCCTGCCGCTGCCGCTTGGTCCGCTTGCGCAGCCGGACCGCGCGCACGATGAACGCCCCGAGCGCGCCCACGACCAGCAGCAGGACCAGCTCGGGCAGCTTGAAGCCGAAGTAGCGCAGCAGGTAGTCGCCTGGCGGCGACAGCGAGGAGATCCGCCGGTCGCCGAACGGCATCCCGCGCTCGTGCAGGTTGAAGGCGGACATCCGCGCGAGCGCAATGATGGGACGCCGCAGCGGGTGCAGCTGGGCCCACGGCCAGAACACCAACATCAGCGCCCACGCGCCCAGGGTGGTCCCGATCAATTTAGGTGTGAAGCGCAGCAGGTAGCGGGGGATCAGCCGCGCGTCCCGGGCTTCGCGGGCCCGCCACAGGACCCACAGGCCCACGAGCATGAACAGGTAACACAGGGTCAGCAGCCCCGCGATCCGCACGCTCATCGCGACCCCGAGCGCGACCGATGCCTTGGCCCACTCGCGGCGTGGCACCGCGGGCATGCTGATCAGGATCCGAACCTCGTAGTAGAGCGCCCACACGTAGCCAACCGCGAACGGCATGTCCTTCGGGTTGTTGAACATGTGCCCGTACCAGACGGGCGTCAGCACCAGCATCACGAGGCCCACGAACCCGGCCGCGGGCCCGCCGAGCAAGCGCGCGAACTTCCAGGCGCCCAGCAGCCCAAAGCAGGCGACCAGCGCCCCGAACAGGTGGATCGTCGGGTACTTACCGAGCGGCGAGATCTGGCGGGCGAGGTAGCCCAGGCCGTCGAAGCTGCCGCCGTACAGGTAGTCGGCCCGGTAGGTCAGCGCGGCGTCGTCGCTGAACAACGAGGCGTACCAGTGGATCACGTGGCGCCCGTAATTGAGGTGCCAGGTCTCGTCCCAGGTGATGCCGTAGTCGCCGAAGGTCACGGCGATCAGCACCAACACCACGGCCCCGACGGCGGCGCTGGCCAGATCGAAGCCAAGATCCCAGCGCGGGCCGTCGGTCGGCGTGAGCCGGTCGCACGCGTGCGCGAGGCGCTGTTCGGCGCGGGGTGATGGGGGTCGAGCCATCGGGGCCGCGGAGATTACCGCTTTACCGACGGCGACGCAGCAGGCCCAGCCCCAGCAGCCCAAACCCGAGCCAGGCACCGTGCGCGGGCGGGCGGCGATCGATCTCGCAGCTGCAGGTGTACGTGGTGAACGTGCCGTCGTCCGCACCCAAGCCGGTCTCGCCCAGCTCGTCGCTGCCGGTCTCTGCAGGCTCACCACCGTCGTCTTCGTCACCGCCCCCCGGGTCGCCGTCACCGTCGCCGGGGTCGCCGTCACCGTCGCCCGTGTCCGTCCCCATGCAGTCGCCCTCGACCGTGAAGGTCACCGGGTCCGAGTGACCGAGGTTGCCCCAGAAGTCGGTGCCGTGGGCGATGATCGTGTACTCGCCGCAGTAGAACACCGCGTTGGCAAACACCGCCGGGTTCTCGCTGACGATCCCGCCCTGCAGCATGCCCTCGATCTCGATCTCCACGTCGACGGGCAGGCCGCTGTCGTCTTCGGCGGTGACCGTGATGTCGAACATCGCTGGCTCGGCGTCGAAGCTCTCGCCGTCAAACGGAACGACGACCTCGAGCACCGGGGGGTTGAGCTCGGCGCTCTCGCCGAAGTCGGTGCCACACGTCGCGCTCCACTCGAGCGCGGTCGTGTCCTCACACCAGGTGTTCCACGAGCCGTAGGACAGGCCCGGCTCACCGTTGAAGAAGTTGCCGCACAGCGGGCCCGGATCCCAGTTGCCGTTGATGTCGTGACAGACCGTCACGTCGATCCCCGAGTCCTGCTCGATCCACTTGACGGCGTTGACGGCCAGCGAGTGGGTGCCCTTGGCCGCGCTGCAGGTGTCGTCATTCTTGGTCGAGGCGATGCCGTAGACGTGCCAGGAGTTGTCGTCGTAGCGGATGAACGCGGGCCCGCCCGAGTCGCCCGAGCAGATGGTCTCGGTGCCCTGACCGCCGACGTCGAACCGGCTGTTGCCCGCGTTGGAGATGTACGTCCACCCCCAGCGCTTGCGGCCGGCTCCGTTGTCGCCCTCGTTGTTGCCAAACCCGACCACGGCGACGTCCTCGCCGTTGCCGTAGTACTGCGCGACCTCGCAGCCAAACCCGACAGGGGTGATCGGGATCTCCGTGACCGGCTCGTTGAGCACGCAGTAGGCCCAGTCGGTGCCCTGACCGCCGTTGTAGCTGGGGTTGGTCTTGCAGTACTCGGTCGACTTGCTCTTGGTGCTGTTGTCGCTGTCACCAAAGCCCACGGTCTTGCCTTGCGCGCCGCAGTGCGCCGCGTACATGACGACCCGCGGGTGGATCAGCGAGCCCGTGCACAGCGAGCCACCACCGGTGACCTTGACCACCGTCGGCCACGCGCAGGGCTCGGTCTCGGCGCCGTTCCACACATGGTTGTCGGGCGGGGGCTGCTCGGGTGTCGCTACCTGTGGTTCGCCTGCCTTCGCGACGACTGGTAGCAACAGGAACGAAAGGAACGCGAGCGACGAGAGCTTTTGTAGTTGAGTGAGACGCAAACGCATGATCGCTACGGCGAATCATGAGGTATTTGGGGCTCAACCTCAAAACTCATGAATTCATCGGTGAAAGAGGGCCTTGAAGCTCACAGGCTTTTCAGCGAGCAGTCTCGGGCGGTCGTCGGCGGAGCGTGAGGGCAGCGCAGATCCCTAGCATCAGCATCAGCGCAAACGGCACAGGTCGAGGCGTAGAAGTCGCGCAGCTGCAGGGCGAGCCGTCGTCGCTGGCCCCGGCGTCGTCGCTCCCGCTCTCACCAGTCCCTTCGGGCAGCTCGAGATCGCCCAAGCCAATTAGAACCGGCGCCGACTCGACCCGGTTGCCGGCCCAGTCCTCGGCGATCGCCACCAGCGTGTGGGGCCCGGGCGGCAAGCTCAGTCCGGCGAACGACCAGGGATCATTGTCGTCCATCGCGCTCGGCGTCCCGTCGATCTCGAGCTCGACACGCGCGACCGCGAACCCGTCCTCGTGCTTGACCGCAGCGACCTGGACGTCGACGAGCGCGCCCTCCAAGAAGGTCTCGCCCGAGCTCGGCGCGAGGATCTCGACCCGCGGCGGCAGCTTGGCGTCGAACTGATCCCACGCTGGCCCACACGAGCTCGAGGCTGCGCTGCCCGGGGTGCCGCTGCACCAGTCGTCCCACGTGCCGCTGCCGAGGCCGGGCGCTTGTGTGTTCGCAGCGGTGCACGCGGGGCCGGGCGCCCAGCTGCCGTCGGCCGCGTGACACGGCGTCACGTCGATCCCGCTGTCTCGCTCGATCCAGCCGATCGCCCCGTGGAGGCTGGCGTGGGTTCCGTAGCCGCCACACGGCCCGACCACCGTCGACGCGATCCCAAAGGTCCGCCAGCCACCGTCGGCGAGGCGCAAGAACGCGGGGCCGCCCGAGTCGCCCGAGCAGATCGACGGCGTGCCCGCGACCGAGGGGTTGCCGACCAAGGTCGTGTTCTTGCTGGGCGTGACGGCGACCAGGCTGGTCGCGCCCCAGTGCTTGATCCCCGAGCTGCCGTCGCTGTCGAGGGTCTGGCCGAACCCCGCGAGCGCGACCTCGGTCCCGACCGTAAGCAGCTGCGTCTCGCACCCGAACAGCGGCGGGGTCACGGCCAGATCGGTGACCGGCGCTTGCAGCCGGCAGTACGCCACGTCGTGACCCTGGTCTAGATCGCCCGCGTAGTCCGGGTACACGCGGCACGACTCGACCTCGACCTCGCGGCCGCCCGCGAACGCATCTTCGCCGAATCGGATCGTCTTGTTGCCCGCGCCGCAGTGGGCGGCGTAGACGACCACCTGCGGATGGATCAGCGTGCCCGTGCACTGTCCGCCACCGCCGACGGCGACCGCGGTCGGCCACCCGCAGGTGGGGACTTGCTCGCCACCTGCGATCAGCGGCGGGGGTACGGGTGCATCGACGGGCGGGCTCGCCGACGCCGAGCTCGCCAGCCCCCAGACCAGCGGGACGGCCAACCCCAAGCACCGAGTCGCGCGGCGGAGCCTCACCGGGGCACCATACCGCGACAGACATCGGGGCTTGCCGCTAAGCTGCGCCATGCGTTCTCCCTCGTCCCCGGCGGCCCTGGTCCTGACATTCTTGCTTGGTGCCTGCACGAGCGTGGCGCTTCAGAGCTCCGCGGCCACCGATGCCCCCGATGCGGATGCCGACCCCAAGGATCCGGCCCAGCCGAGCGCCGCCAAAGCCACCGTGGTCGCGCTCGCGCTCGCGCCCTCGTTCACGGCCCCGAACGGCAAGGCGACGGTCGCTCACCTCGCGCTCGGCCAAAACGCGTACCTCGGTCGCCTGCGCATGGACGCTGGCGCCGCGGTGCCGGTCCACCGAGATCCCACCGAGGAGTACATCCACGTGCTCGAGGGCACGGGGACCATGACGATCGACGGGGAGACCCACGCGATCGCGCCTGGCACCACGATCTACATGCCGGCCAACGCCGAGGTCAGCTATCAAAACGGCGACCAGGAGATGGTCGCGCTGCAGGTGTTCGCGGGGCCCGAGCCGGTCGCGAAGTATCAGGCGTGGACACCGGCAGAGTAGTCAGTCGCACGCGGCGAGCCCACGCGGGTTGCGATCGAGCGCCGCCGCCCCGCGCAGCAGCCACAGGCCACCGAGCGCCAGCGGCACGGCGGTCGCCATCAACGCCAGGCGCAGCCCCGCGATCTCGGCCGTGGCCCCGAACACGCCACCCGCGATCCCGGGCCCGATCCCCTCGGACACCGCCCCGATCAAGTACGGCGAGACCGCGTCCCCGAGCGCGTGGATCATCAGGACGTTGACGGCGATCGAGCTCGCGCGCAGGTTCGCGGGCACGCACCCGACCAGCGCCGCGTTGAGCGGTCCGGTGTTGAGGAACAAGAAGAACTCGGCGACGAAGGTCAGCACCAACACGGGCGTGCGCACGCCGATCAGGCCCATGCCCAGCACCACTGGCGCGCCGAGCAGCAACCCCCAGCCGCTGACCCGCAGGTACCCGCCCTGGCCCTGCGCGAACGCCCGATCGCCGAGCCAGCCGCCGACCAGCGTGGCGATCAGCCCGGCCACGACGGTGACCCCACCAAACACGGTCCCCGCCTCCCCGGCGTCCATGCCGTGGGCTCGCTGAAAGAAGGTGGGCATCCAAAACGCGAGCCCGCCCAGCGTGAAGGTCATCAGGATCATGCCGCCGGTCGTCGCCCGCCACCCGGGGCTGCGAAACAGCCGCTTGATCGCCAGCAGCGGACTGTCGAGCCCGGCTTCACCCTTGCCGGCGTCGCCGTCCATGCCGCCGCGGATCGGCTCGGGCAACGCCATGGCCGCGATCGCAAACAACAGCCCCGGCGCGCCAGCGAGCAAGAACGCGAGACGCCAGCCTGGATCCGCGGCCTCGGCCAGGCCCAGCCAGTCGAGCAGCTCGGGGCCGACGAGCGTCTGCCAGTTGCCGGCGACCGAGCCGCCGAGCACGTAGCCCAGCGCGGAGCCCATCGGGATCGCCAGATAGAAGTAGGCCAGCATTCGACCGCGCTTTTGGGGCGCGAACAGATCCGCGATCATCGCCGGTGCCACGGTCGCGTAGCCAGCCTCGCCGATCCCGACCAGCGCCCGCATGACCATGAGCTCCGCGTACGAGTCGGCGTAGCCGCTCCCGACCGTGGCCAGGCTCCACAGCGCGACGCCGCCCGCGACCAGATACTTGCGCGTGCTTCGATCGCCCAGCCAGCCCGTGAACGGCGAGGCGACCATGTACACGACCATGAACATCAACCCCAGCAGACCCGCGTCGGCGTCGCCAAGCCCGAAGTCCAAGCGCACGCTCTCGAGCACCGCCGCGAGCACGTAGCGATCGATGTAGTTGACGAAGTTGATCGCGCTCAACACGATCAACACCGCCAGCGCGTGCTCGCGCGTCAGCTGCTTGGGGGTCGTCCCGCTCACGCGCGCATGCTCCCACATCATCTATGCGCCACGGCTGCTAAACTCCGGGGATACGAGCGGATGTGGACCTCGCCCCTGATCTCGACCATTTGCCTCGCGACTTCACGGTTGCTCGTGCTCGCCGGCCTGATCGCCTGCGCCTGCGCACCCACGCCGACCAGCGTGACGCCGAGCGTCGAAGACCGCGACACCGAGGCGTCCGGGCCAGCAGCCCGCTGGTCCTACGAGATTCGCGTCGACGAGGCGCTCGAGCAGATGCACGTGGGTCTGTGCATTGAAGGCCCGCGGCCGACCCGCCTGCGCAGCTCGGACGACGCGATGGCGTTCGTGGCCTCGGCGCGGGTCCGCGGCGGCCCCACGCTCGCGCGGGACGGTAAACATTTGGTGGTCGAGACGCTCGGCGAGCACGGCTGCCTCGACCTCGAGATTGACCTCGACGCAGCGGTTCGCGCCAGCGGACGCGACTCGTCGCGCCTGGGTGACTCGATCATGGTCGCGCCCGATCGCTGGCTCTGGTACCCGGCGGTGGTCCCAGCGGACATCGACGCGCGCGCGCGCTTGGTGCTGCCCGAGGGCGTCGCCGCCACCGTCCCGTGGCCCGTCATAAAGGAAGACGGCGAGCGCGACGACTGGCGGCGCCTCGATCACACCGCGTTCGGCTGGAATGCCTGGATCGCCTTCGGCCACTATCGGCCGATCGAGTTCACCGTCGCGCAGTGCGAGTTCGAGGTCGCCGTGCTCGACGGCCCACGCGCGGCCACCGACGCCGGGATCGAAGCCTGGCTGCGCGCCGCGGCGCTGAGCTCGGTGGAGCTGCACGGCCGGTTTCCGCGCGAGCGCGTGTCGGTCGTCGTGATCCCGACCTCCGGCTGGGGCGACGCTCCGGTGCTGTTCGGCATGGCCCGCCGCGGGGGTGGAGGCAGCGCCATGTTGATCCTGAACAACGACGCGACCGACGACGAGCTCCCCGGCGAGTGGGTCGCCACTCACGAGCTCCTGCACCTGGGCATGCCGCTGGTCGCCGATCCCTGGATGTCGGAGGGCTTCGTCACCTACTACACGGAGATCCTGCGCGCGCGCCAAGGGTTGCTCGGCCACGACGACGAGCAGGACCGAGACCGCGGACACGACGAGCAGATCCGTCGGGCTCTCGCGGCGCTGGCCAAAGGATTTCGCCGCGGCGGGGGCGTCCGCACGCTCGCCCACGCGAGCGACAACATGCGCAACAGCGGCAGCTACGGCCGGGTGTACTGGGGTGGTGCCGCGATCGCCTTCGACCTCGACGTCAGCCTCCGCGAGGCCTCGGGCGGTCGGCGCTCGCTGGATGATCTGTGCGTGATGCTTCAGCGGCTCGCCCTCGCCCATCGGCGCTGGCAGGCCGAGGAGCTGATCGAGATGATGGACGCCGAGGTGGCGCGCTGGCGGGCGGCGGGTGAGCTCGATCGAGAGATCTACCCCTCACAGATCATCAGTCGGCACCTCCAAGCAAGGTCCACGCCAGCGCATGTCGAGCAGCTCGATCGCTTGGCCGTCGAGATCCACCCGAGCGAGATACGTTTGCTGGCCAACCCAATTGACAACGCGCGTCTGCGATCGGGCCTGTTCGCTTCCAAAAACCCGCCACCGTGAACGGATGTGCGAACCCGCATAGATGGCGCAGAACCCCAACTGCGCAGTAAATTCGTGTGTTCTCGTGCAAGCGCGAAATCCTTGGCGTGGGTAGGCGAGCTTTTGCACATTTTCTATTCAATTGTTCAGTGACGCACGGGCGCCGCCATGATATGCATCCGCCCAATCTCAGCGACCCGGGGTCCCCCACCGACGAACTCCGTTCGAGTGCAACTCACCCCCCGGGCACATCGACGAAGGATCAGGACAAACGTAATGGCAAACCTCAAGGACATCGTGGCCACCCTGGCCATCCTTAGCGCAGGCACCCTCACCCTTACTGGCTGCAAGAAGGAAGGCGAGACCACCAACCCTGACGAGGTCAACGCCGGTGATTCGGCTGGCCCCGCCGAGGGCGAAGGCGAAGCTTCCTGCAAGGGCGACGACGCCGAGGCCTCGTGCAGCAGCGAAGACGCCGCCGATGCCGACGCCGACGCCGACGCAGAAGCCTCCTGCAGCGGCGAGTCGGACGAAGCCTCTTGCAGCGGCGCTGCCTGAGTCAACTGGATTTGACACCCGCGGTCACCGACCGCTGACTTGCGCCCGTGGTCGTGTTCCGGCCCGGGCGCTTTCTCAATTTCTGGACCCAATGACCAACATGCGTGAACGACTCCTCGATCCCAGCACGCCGACCGGCGTCGGCTTGGGGCTGCGCGCCGAATTCATGGCTGATGTCCAACAGGGGCTCGCCAACGACCGCGTGGCGTTCTTCGAGGTCAGCCCCGAGAACTACATGAACCGCGGCGGGCGCGTGGTCCGAATGTTCGAGGACATCGCGGCCCGGCACCGACTGATCACCCACGGGCTCATGATGTCGCTCGGCTCAATCGAGCCGTTCAGCGACGTCTATTTTAAAGATCTGCGCGGGTTCTTGGCTCGTCATGGCAGCAGCTGGCACAGCGATCACCTGTGCTTCTCGACCGAACAGGGCGCCGTCCTCCACGATCTGCTGCCGCTGCCGCTCGACGAGGTCACCGCCACCCGCGTCGCTGGCCGGATCCGCGAGGCTCAGGATCGCCTCGAGCGCCCGCTCGCGATCGAGAACATCTCCTACTACCTGCCCATGGGCCGACCGCAGATGAGCGAAGCCGCGTTCATGACCATGGTCTGCGAGCAGGCGGACTGCGGCCTGCTGCTCGACGTCAACAACGTCTACGTCAACTCCAAGAACTTTGGTTTTGACGTGCGCGAGATGGTCGCCGGCTATCCGCTCGAGCGCGTGATCCAGCTGCATGTCGCGGGGCACACCCACTGGGACCGCTTCGACATGTTCCTGGACGATCACGGCGCGACCGCCGAGCCCACCGTGCATGAGCTGCTGGCGTGGGTGGTCGAGCGCACCGGTCCGGTGCCCGTGTTGCTCGAGCGCGACAAGAAGATCCCGCCGCTCGCCGAGCTGCTCGACGAGGTCACCGCGCTGCAGTCCACCTATGACCAAGCGCTGATCCGCCGCGGCGGCGCGGGCCACGAGCCGGGGGTGGCCAGTGTCGGTTGAGCCCGATCAGATCCGATCCGCGCTCGGCCAGGTCGTCCGGGACCGCGCGCGCCACGATCGCGTCGTCGCTGACCCACACGCGGAGCTCACCGCGCTCGGGCTCGATGAAGCGGCGCGCGCGGGCATGTTGGCCTGCGGCAGCCAGCGCTTGCTCGCGTACCACCACATGGTCCACGGCCGGCTGTTCAAGACCGTTCGCGGGTTCCTTGGCGGGGCCGCTGGCCGGCTCGGCGACGATCGCTTGCGCGCCGACCTCGACGCCTGGATCGCCGATCCCGGGCCGCAGACGGTGTACCTGCGCGATATCCCCGCGCAGTTCCTGAGCTGGGCGCGGCCGGGCTGGGACGCAGATCCATCGCTCCCGCCGTGGCTCGGTGAGCTCGCCGCTCATCAGGTCTCGATCCGCACGATCCGCAACGATCCGCGCGAGGTCGGCCCCCAGACCGAGGTGGGCATCGAGCTCGAGCGACCGATCGCGTGCAACGCCACCGTCGAGCTCGTTCGCTATCGCTGGGCCGTCCATCGGCTGCCGACCAAGCTCGGCCCCGACGCCGAGCCGGAGCCCACGCCCGAGGGCCAGGCCGTGATCGCCTACCGTCACGCCGACGACCAGCCGCGCTTCGTGGACATCAAGCCACGCTCGGCGCACATGCTCGAGCTGCTGATCGCCGGAAAGACCCTGCGCGAGGCGCTGTTTGGGGCCTGCGAGGCCACGGGCGAGACCCTCGACGACGAGATCTTGGGCGTCACGGCCGTGACGCTCGCCGATCTGATCGACCGCCATGTGCTGCTCGGCGGCCTGGCCTGAGCCGTCTCGAGTGCGCAAAAGGCGAAGAGACGGCCGCGAAAGCCGTCTCTTCTGTGTGTCGAACGTGGTGACGAACACCTGTGGCCGCTGACGGAAGCACGCCTGCGACCAGTCAGGTAGTGCCAACCGGGAGTGAACCGGTCATGAAAATCGCGAAAAATTCGTCTTCGGGCTCGGAGCCGCGTGTGTCACCCAGCGTCACCTGGTGCCAGGCGTAGAGCTGGCCCCCGCTGTTCGGTCATCCAGCGACGATCCGCTCGATGTGCCGGCGCTGAGGCCACTTGGTTGGTCCAGTTTTCATTCGCCAGTTGGGTGGCGACGCTAATTGCCAATCGCGCGACCCGTGACGCGTGACGGACTGGAGACACCCCACCATTGCGAACGAGAACTGGGGTCCAATGATGCGCATCCGACATGGCCTAGACCTTGCTTTTCCATGGTCGGAGTTCGAGAGGACTTTGCCCCTATGCCCGATTCATCACGTCGTCTGACCACCTCATTGTTTGCCCTCGCTGGAGCCACGCTGATCACCGCGTGTATCGAGGAACCGAATGCCAGCCCGATCGACGAAGATGGCATCGCGATCGAAGAGTCCGGCGAGACCGCCGCCCCGGATCCGAGCGCCGACGGCGACGGCGACGCCGACGCCGACGCCGACGCCGACGGCGACGGCGACGGCGAGTCTCAAAGCTGTGAGTCGACCACCGCGATCGCGTCAAATGTGCCGCCCAACGTGATCCTCGTGCTCGACAAGTCTCGCAGCATGGTCAACAACAAATGGGACGACGACGACGACGATGACACTCAAAAGGTCACGCGCTGGCACAGCCTGCATTCGACCGTCGCGGCGATCACGAATCAATATCAAGACGGCATGCGGCTCGGGCTCACGCTGTTTCCTTCGATTGACGCGACCTCGAGCTATGAAAAAGCCTGCATGGTGTCGAGCGTCCCCGAGGTCGCCCCGGCGCTCGGCAACGCCAGCTCGATCCTGGCGGCGATCCCCGACGCCGACGACATGGACCTCTATGGCGCCACGCCAGCCGCCGCGGGGGTGGCAACGGCGCTCGCCCACCTCGAGTCCCTGGGCCCCGACGACCCGGCGGCGATGATCCTGGTGACCGACGGCGCCGCCAATTGCGACCCGAGCAAACAAGGTGACGCCAGGTTCGACGCCTACGACGAGAACCTGCCGCTTGTGGTCGCCGACGCCTGGGAGCGAGCCCACATCCCCACATACGTGATTGGCATCGACATCGAGGCCGAGAGCGTGTCGCCGGCCACCAACCCGCGAATGAAGCTCGATGAGGTCGCGCAGGTTGGTGGCGTCGCCCTCGGTGGTGAGGTCGGATTCTACGACGCAACCGACGCAAACACGCTGCTGGCCGCGCTCGATGAGATCGCGGCCGCTGTCAGCTGCACCGTGCAGCTCGACATGGCCGCAGCCAGCGTCGATGAATTGACGATCGTGATCGACGGGCAGACGATCCCGCGACTCGACAGCTGCGCCGAGGGTGACGGGTGGGTGTTCACCGACCCGGACGGTTCGCTGGATAGCATCGAGCTATGTCATGCCTCGTGCGAGGCGCTGGTCGATGTCGGCGAGCTCGAGGCCGAGTTTCCCTGCCCGCCGCAGCCTTAGAGCGCCCCAACACTCGACAGGGTCACGGAGGTGGCCCGACGTAGACCTCGTCGATGTAGACCTTGTCTTCGTTGGAATTGACCGAGCCGTCCTTGCTGTAGGTCCACCGGAACGTGTGGTCGCCAGCGCCGATCGGATACACGGCCTTGGTCCACCCGACGATGCCCGACCAGCCGTTGCCCTGCTGGATGTTATCGATATAGAAGCGCAGATAGTCGTAGTTGCTCTCGCTGCTCACGCGATACCAGAAGCTGACCTCGCCCGCCTGCGGGGCGTTGAGGCTGACCTGTAAGTTGGTGCTCTGGCTGTGCGAGATGGTCCCGCTCGCGGCCACGTAGGCGCCCTCGTGCGGCTGACTGCCGCTGGTCGCCCAGTTGCCGTTGCCGTTGGTCGTCCACGGCAAGGTCAGCAGGTCGTTGGACTCGAAGCCGTCATACCAGCCGTTCGACGAGCAGTCGTTCATGCAGAAGTCGTCGTCGATCATGTTGGCGTCGTCGCACTCCTCCATACCCGCAAACGCGAACCCGTCGCCGCAGTAGGCCGGGATGCAGCTGGTCGGGCACACGTCGGTGTCGTCCATGTTGGCGTCGTCGCACTCTTCCACGCCTTCATAGAGGTAGCCATCACCGCAGAACGCGTCCACGCAGGTCCCCGCGATGCACGCGTCGTTGCTCTCCATGTTGCCGTCGTCGCACTGCTCGACGCCCGCGCGCAGGTAGCCGTCGCCGCAAAACGCGAACTGGCACGACCCGGGGCAGTCGTCGGCGTCGTTGTCGTTGGCGTCGTCGCACTGCTCTCCGGTCTGGACCACACCGTCGCCGCAGGTGCTGTTCGTGCAGTCGCTGGTGCACTCGTCGGCCTCGTTGTCGTTGCCGTCGTCGCAGATCTCCACGCCGTCTTGCACGAAGCCGTCACCACAGACCGCCGTCTCGCACGCGTTCGTGCAGTCGTCGGTGTTGCTGGCGTTGCCGTCGTCGCACTCCTCGTAGCCCTCGAACACGAAGCTGTCGCCACACGCGGCGATCGTGCACAGGGGCGTGCACTGGCCACCCTCGCTGTTGGCCTCGCCGAGATCGCACTCCTCGCCCGGGTCGACGACGCTGTCGCCACAGTTGGCCGGGGGCTCGTCGGTGTCGGATCCGGTCTCGGTGTCGACGTCCGGATCACCGTCACCGTCGCCGCTGCCGGCCGTGAAGGTCACACCGGTGAACTTTGATGAGCCATCGTCGCTGTCGACGTCGGTGCAGGCCAGCGGCATCAGCACGAGCCCGAGGGCCGCGAGGGAGATCAGAGTGCTATCGAGATGCAGTCGATTCATGTCAGGTCCTGGTAGCGGAGACTGTAGCGGACATCGCAGGTCTCTCACGATAGCCGTGATTGTCTACTCGTTGGGAATTTACAGCGGAGCGCGGGCGTCGCGTCGGCTCGTCACTGGTGGGGTATCGTAGGCTATCGACATGTGGACGCGTCCGACAACCTGCGCGCTGTGGCTGAGCTGCTCGTTGCTCGGCTCGGGCTGTCGGGCCAACGAGCAGCCGCACCACGAGCAGCCGACCTCGGCGTCCCAAGTGGCCCCGAGCCCCGAGCCTCCGACTTCACCCCCGATCGCCACGCGCGAGGCTGCGACCGCAGAGTCGGCCCTCGGGGTCGTCGATCTTGGTGTGTTCGGAGATCTCGACGCCCAGGTTCAGATTGAGATACCCGCCGGGCTCGAGCCATCCGAGTCCGCGCTCGGTGTGATCGACCGCGCCCACGCGATCCTCGTGCTCTATGTCGACGGCTGGCCGACCAAGGTCTATCCGCTGCTCGAGACCGGCGGCGAGGTGCTCAGCGCAGGCGACCAGCGCGTGCGACTGCGTCGCGGCGATCATCTCGAATTGGCCCCGCTGCTGCGCGCATCCGAGCAATTGCGTGACCTTGCGCAGGGCGCGAGCCCACCACCGGGCGACATCGATGGCGATGGGATCCCCGATCCGCTCGACATCGACATCGGCGCGATCAAGACCACGCTCAACGGGGCGAGCTACGACCAGAGCTACGTGACCCTCCCCTACCCCAACGGCGACGTCCCCCGCGAGCTCGGCGCGTGCACGGACGTGATCGTGCGAGCGCTGCGCAACGCGGGCATCGATCTGCAGGCGGAGCTCCACGAAGACATCGCCCGCGCCCCCCACCGCTACCCGATGGTCGAGCGAGCCAACGACGACATCGATCACCGTCGGGTCCGCACGCTGCTGCCGTGGTTTCGCGCCCACTGGACAGCCCTCGACGCCACCCAGCCGCCGCGACCTGGCGATGTGATCTTCATGGAGACGATCGCCAGCCGCAAAGGGCCAGACCATATCGGGGTCGTCGGAGATCGGCGGGCCACCGACGGTCAGCTGCTGGTCGCCAACAACTGGACAGATGGCTACCAGACCTCGTTCATGGAATTGCTCGGCCACGTCGAGGTCACCGATCGATTTCGGGTCCCGCCGAGCCCCGAGCACGCCGGCCCGATCGCGGCCGAGGTGCGGCAGCTGCTCATGGTTCGCGGCGACGACTGGGACAGCTTCCACGGGCACGCCCAGCGCTACCAGCGAGACACCGTCGGCGGTCCATGGCGGGCGGTCGGCGACGCGTTCCCGATCGTGCTCGGCCACGCGGGCATGGCCTGGGGTCGCGGGCTCCACGGTGATGGGGCGCCACCGGGGTCACGCGGGCCAAGCAAGCGCGAGGGTGACGGGCGATCGCCAGCCGGGGTGTTCACCATTGGATCCGCGTGGGGCCGGTCGGAGGCGAGCGCGACCAAGCTGCAATACACCAGCGAGTCGCCGACCCTGCGCTGCGTCGACGATCCCGCGTCCGCCCACTACAACCGCATCGTCGACGGCGCGACGATCTCGAGCGACTGGACCAGCGCCGAGCCGATGCGCCGCTACTACGAGCTGGCGATCACGGTCGAGCACAATTCGGCGCGCGTGAGCTCGGCGGGGAGCTGCATCTTCTTGCATCGGTGGAGCGATCCCGACAGCCCTGTCACCGGTTGCACGGCGATGGCCGGCGATCAGCTCGATCAGCTCGCCGCGTGGCTCGAGCCTGGGGCCGTGCTCGTCAGCCTTCCGACCTCAGCGATCGATCCTCTCCGACGAGCCTGGGCAATTCCGCGATGACCCGCGAGGCTCGGCATCCACGACCATGCCGCGACGTGGTTCGTGTACGATGGTCTCGCGAGCGCCGCAGGCCGATCCGCGCACGAGCTACGCATGAACGCCGACGACCTAGACGAGCTCATCGCCGAGGTCGACCGGCTGTGTAAAGGCGCCGATGGCCCCCGCCAAGCAGTTGATCGAGGGTCAGGGCGTGGTCCGGCTCCTGTACGTCACCCTGCACAATAGCGGCGGCTCGCCGAATACGTCGTTCATCCCGATGGGCTGGCCCAAGCCCTGACCAGTTCGCCGCGCTCGAACTCGACTCCTGAGCCGCGCCAAACGAAGGTAGACTCGCGTGTGCTCGAAGACCTGGCCCCACTACTGGTCCTCGCGGCCTTCGTGTTCGTGCTCGGCATGGTGACGTGGTGGAAATTTGCGAGGGCGGCGAACAACATCGAGTGGGCCACGCAGTTCCTCGATGCCCCGGCCAGGCGCGTCGGAGGGGTGTGCGTCGTCGCAGCGCTGGCGCTGGGCCTCGCGTTGATCTTCGTCGGCGTCGATCCAAACGGCGCGTTCGCTACCGCCAGCGTGAGTGGCATGGGAGCCTTCATCGCGCTGCTCGGTGCGCTCGGGATCGAAGGCCTGTTGCTCGAGACGGAGTCCGTCACCGCCGCTCGGCTGGCAAGCGGCGAACCACCGCCGTCCTCCACTCGCGGCCGGATCGTTGCGATCGCGCTCGGGCTGGCGCCGATCATTGCGGTCGTGTGGGTGTTCTGGCCGCGTTAGTGCAAGCTCGGCGAGATCGCCAACGAGCGCGGGGTTCTACCAGGGAGTTCGCTCCGATGGCCATCGGGACAGTGCTCGACGTCGAGCCGAATGTGTATGTTCTCGGCATGCGCCGACTGATCTGCCTCGCTCGCACGAGCACCCCCCTGCTGGAAGCCCGTGGTGTAATTCATCACAACCCCGAGCGCGCCTCTGAGGCCCGATCCCTGGGTCCCGAGACCTCGCAGGATCCCGATTCACCTTCGGTTTCAGTCCTTGGCCTCGAGCCCCAGCGACGCGCTCGGGGCCGCGCTGGATTAACCCACGGGCTCCTCGTTCTTGCCCTCGCGGCCTGCAACGATGGGAGCGCCGAGGGTGGAGGCGAGACCGGCGACGGCGGCAGCGATGGGGTCGACGTGACCTCAGGCGAGTCAAGTGAGAGCACGGGTGACAGCACGACGGACGGCGAGACCGACACCGGAGACGAGTGCCCGTCGGACTTGCTGTGCGGGACCCCGGCGTTGTGTTGCGCGATCGGTGACGCGTGCCTGCAAGGTGAGTGCGTGCCCGCGTGCGAGAGCGGCATCTATTGCGACGAGGGCTGCTGCGCGGCCGAACAGGTGTGCCTGGCGGACATGTGCGAGTCACCTGGTGGCCCGTGCGAGGACTCGTTCGATTGCGAGGTCGACGAGTTCTGCGAGCCGACGCTGAACCTGTGCCTGCCGCAGCCCGAGGGCGGACCGGCGTGCACCGTCGAGCCGCGCGCCGCTGCGTTCGCGCCGATCGAGGAGTGGTCGTGGACCGGCTCGCCGATCCTCCCCGCGTACGATCAAGTGCTCAGCATGCCGCTCGTCGGTGACCTGCTCGGCGACGAGACACCGGAGGTCGTGATCGTCACGCACGACACCGGCGACGGCGCTTGCGACACCGGCCACGCGTATCTGCGCGCGCTCGATGGTTCCAGCGGCCTCGACGTGTGGGCCGCCAACGCGGAGGCGTTCACCGACTTGGGCCGGGTCGCCCTGTGCCGTACGCCCGCGCTCGGTGACATCGACGGTGACGACTCGATCGACCTGGTGGCGCACGCCTTTGGCGGTGGTCTGATCGCGTTTGAAGGTGACGGCTCGATCAAGTGGACCTCGACCATGCAAGACGGGGTCACGCCCTACCAGGGCTACTTCGCAGGCGTCGCGGCGATCGCCATCGCCGACATGGACGCGGACGGCCAGGCGGAGATCGTCAGCGGCGGGGTGATCCTGGACAGCAGCGGGCGGTTGATCTCCGGGCTCGGACTGGGTGAGCTCGGTGCCAACGGTTTGTTTGGAGGTAACACGGTGATCGCTGACGTCGATGACGACGGGTTGCAGGAGGTTGTCAGCGGCTCGTTCGCTCACGAGCTCGACGGCTCGGTGCTGTGGTCCAACGGCGCCGCCGATGGCTACACCGCGATCGCGGATCTCGACGGTGACTCGCTGCCCGAGCTGGTCGTGACCTCCGCCAACTTCGCCCGGGTTCACGATGCAGGCACGGGCGCGCTGCTGGCGAGCTTCGACATGCCTGGGGTCGGCAACGGCGGACCGCCCACGATCGACGACTTCAACGGCGACGGTCTGCTCGACTTCGCCTCGGCGGTCGGCGACTCGTACACGGTCTTCACCTTCATGGAGCCGGCCACGATCGACGTGCTGTGGAGCGTGCCGACCCTGGACGTGAGCTCGTCGCGGACCGGGTCGAGCATCTTCGACTTCGAGGGCGATGGCGCCGCCGAGGTGCTCTACAACGACGAGTGCTACATGCGAGTCTACGACGGAACCACCGGGGAGGTGTTGCTCGAGTTCGCCAGCAGCTCGGGCACCGCGGCGCAATACCCGATCGCCGTCGACGTGGACGGCGACAACAACACCGAGCTGGTGGTGGTCAGCGACGACTGGTACCAGCTGGCCGGGATCACGCCCGGGTGCCCGAGCTACGTCGGCGACGAGCAGCTGCGCCACGGCGTGTTCGTGTATGGCGACTCCAACGATCGCTGGGTGCGGACCCGCAAGATCTGGAATCAGCACACGTACCACATCACCAACGTGTTGGCCGACGGCAGCATCCCGCAGTTCGAGCCGGACAGCTGGGGGCCGGAGGGCTTCAATAATTATCGCGTGTCCACCCCGGGCAACGGAGTGTTCAACGCCGCGGACTTGCAGGTCGATCTCGCCGTGTCGTTGTTGCGAGCGTGCCCCGAAGCCGTGACCCTGCGCGCGACCGTGCGCAACGAGGGCTCACAGGGCGTGCCCGCGGGCGTCGCGGTCGAGTTCTTTCGTGGTGCGGACGACAGCGGCGAGCTGGTCGCCAGCGCGCAGACCACCAACGTGCTGTTGCCCGGCCAGTCGGAGATCGTGCAAGTCAACGCGCCGCTGGTTGGCGCGCCGCCCCACGCGTTCTTCGTGCGCGTGGATGCGGAAACCCCGGGCGAGATCGAAGAGTGCCGCGAGGACAACAACAGCGCCGCGATCGACGACGTCAGCTGCCCGAACATCGGCTGACCCACGACAGGCAAGGTGTTCGCGTCGTCAAGGCACGGGCTGCATCTGCGCGGGGGTCAGCGCGCCCTCGCTAAAGCGCAGCTCGTCGATGATCCCATCGAAGCTGCTGAACCCCGAAGAGAGACCGCCCACCTCGTTTTCGCTGTTGCTAGATTTTTTTCCGCACGTCGTGCGTCCCATGGACACAGGAAAATGTGTGGGGTCCAGGAGAATGGCCGACGAGGGTCGGGTCGTACACGGTCTTCACCTTCATGGAGCCGGCCACGATCGGTGTGCTCCTCACCATCCGTGATAGTTTCTCGGCGTGAGCGACCCGATCCCGAAGCCAGCCTGGGCGCTGGCACGAAGCGAGCTCGCGCAGATATGGGTCGCCCAGGTGCTGCTGGTTCACGATCAACTCGTGTGGGCGGTCATCGAGATCCGCAACCGCGGCTCCGAACAACTCCTGGTCGATCTAACGCCAGACGACGCGCCGCAGCTGCGGCTACGCTCGGCCTCACCGCTGGTCGGCGGGATCGAGCGCTGCTTCGATCCCGAGCGCCGACAGACGGTTGCGAAGCTCCGCGCGAGCCAGGGGGTGGTCGCGCGGCGACTCGCGCCCGGCGAATGCTAGCGAGTCTACAGCGAGCCGCTCGAGCGCGAGTATCTCGATGACGCGAGGTTTGTGAACTGGCGGGTGCGCGGGTCCATGGCGTTGCTGGTCGGCGCGGAGGCTCAGGCGTTTGAGTGGACGTCATCGGAGATGCCATGGCCGCCGGAGCTTCGACCTGCGCTGCAACCACCGCCGCGTGCGGGTCACGAAGATCCCAACCCCGAGACGCTGTCGGCGTTGCTTCACGACAGACTCGACGAGCTGGAACCGACCCGCGTTGGGGTGGGCGTGGCCACACGCGATCTTGCGTTCTGGCTGTGGGGATTCAAGCGTGACACAGCCGCGCTAGAGCCCGAGCACGCCGCGTGCCTGGCCGCGCTCAGGCACGCGCTCGACCGACTGCCCGCAGGTAGCTTCAACGTGGCCGTGTACGCCGCGACGAGCACACGCTTCACCGAGCGCTGGTCTGGGTCGGGCGTCGAAGCGCTCGCCGATGCACGCGTCGACGCCGTGCGGGCTGCGTTGGGCCTGCACCCGGCCAAGCCCGGTATGCACACGATGGTCGAGGGTTTCGCACAGCGGGTGCCAGTCTCGAGCGCCGAGGATCCACGCGAGGTCGCGCGGCGTCGGGTGGTGCACTGCGCGCTGTATGGCGAGCTGTTCTCCGAGCGACGCCATGAGCTCGACACCGTCACGGCCGAGACGCTGGACTTCGGCCCCCTGCACGCAGCCTTGCGCACCAGTGACATGGGCGACTTGTTCACCGACGAGCGCATGGGCGGGGCGACCGTGCGAGCGCTGCTGCGACGAAACCGTCGCTACTTGGCGTGCCTGCTGGCCCCGCAGTGGGTTCGCCCCTACCCCAGCTGGGCACACCGCGTATCTCGGCTGCTCCGTGAGCACTATGTCCGGCGCGATGACGCCGACAAGGGCCGCATTCGGCAACTCGAACGGACAGCGGCGATCTTCGGAGTTCGCTGCGAGGTACTGGCCCTGCTGCGCGGTCTGTTTGGCGACCGTGGTGGACTCCACGCTCGGCTCGGGCGACACCGCACGGAGCTCGACGTGTCGAGCATCGCATGTTTCGAGTTGCTCGAGGTCGAGGGGGGCGCTGCGTCGCACCGACTGCGAACTTTGGCGCGTCGACTGCGTGACATCGAGCTCGACTCGGACCTGGGCCCCGCGGTCGTCGTGGCGGCTGCGGAGGCGATCGCACAAAGGAGCCTCGGCGGGTGCTATGAAAAAGAGGTGCCGCCTGGTTGGGAGGAGTTCTGCGTCGCGGTCGCGCGGCCGCAGCTGAGTGATCTGGTGATCCAGTGATCCAGTGATCCAGGCGAGGGTCCCCCTGGTACCGTAGTAATCGCCTATCACTGCGGCGACGTTTCGATTGGACATGCCTGCGTCGCTCAGCACCGCCATTAGCGTCGGTCGCTCGAGGCCTGGAATCGTCTCGGGGTACGCGCGACGGAGTAGAGCCACGGCGGACTCCAGGTTCGCTCGGCCAAGGTCGCCGTTCATGGTCGAAGGTAGGTGAGCATGTTGCCCAGCGCTCCGATTCAAGTTGCGATCACTGGACCAGGCGCTCCCGCCTCGAGCCACTCGTTGCAGTGTTTCTGCGGCAGCGTAGGATTGCGCTTACCGGGAGCGACGACCAGCAGGGCGGGACGTTGCTCGGACATAGATCGCCATGGCCGTCGCCGTCGCTCCGCGGCCATGGAGACCTACCACACGGTCCCTGCTCGACGAACTCGGCTTCCGAGCGGCGCAACGTTTCGGCGACGCCTTCCCTCCACTGGATGCTCTATCCGCATTCCGCCCAGCTTGATGACTTTCCGCGGACGTCTTCGTTGTGTCGTCGCTGCGTTCCACCCGAGCGCTGCACTCGTCCAACATCACGCCGGCGCTAACCTACCCTCATCATGAAACAGGCACACATCACCACTTTGACACTGTCACTTTTGCTCTGCGGCAGCGCCCTCGGCTGCGACAGCAGTGAAGAATATGAGGAGAATCTGATGACACATAGCGGTACCACCGACATCGACGCAGACCTTCAGGATAATCAAGCCAACGCACAAGTAAAATGCAGCATAGATGAAATCTATGGAACGCGTTGGCGCAAGACCTGGTACGGTGGATACTGGGAATTCAAGTATGGCACGTGTGTCGAGTACGGGACAGATTGCAGCGACTGCTTCGCCCGATGCAAGGATCAGTTCACGAGTGCCGGTGGCTGGACCATCAAACACACCAAAGGGGAGGAGTGTCAGGAGCAGATCTAGTGAGGTTCAGGCTCAGGCCGTCGAGTAGCTCGTGCATCGTCATGGTCGGTTGCGCAGAACGATGGCCGGTCGCGCAAGGCCGCTCGAAGAGGAGACTTCGCGCGATCGTGGAGGGGGTCCATCGTCGAAGTCTGGATGTCGTGTGACGAGTCCTCGAGCGTCACGCTGCCGCAGGCGGAGGGCAGCGAGGGGCGGGCGGGGTGCCCCTCCGCATCTTCGACCCTCGCTCGAGCCGCGGCCGCCCAGCGTCGATGGTAACCTCTTCGATGAGAGACTCGGTGCAGGGTATGCACAGAGCCCGTGCTGCTAGATGCGGGAATCAACCGCGCGAGCGAGAGTTCGCCGCGCCGCCAGACGGCACGACGACAATGCAACACCTCCGCTCCCGACCCAATCCACGCCCCGCCTCCCTCAGCTCGTCGCTCGCACAACCGGTCACACCGACCGTGCTCGACGAGCTGAAGTTCGTCTGCAAGCTGATGGCAGGCACATTGGCGGCGCTATGGGGGCTCGAGATCGTCGACACGCTGGTGTTCCACGGCCTGCTCGACTTGTTCGGCATCCACCCCCGCAGCACGTTTGGGCTGATCGGCATCCTCGCCAGCCCGTTGCTCCACGGCGACTTCTATCACCTGCTCTCGAACACCGTTGGCCTGCTGATCTTCGGCACCTTGGTGCTGCTCTGGGGCCGCAAGGAGTTTGCCCTGGTGACCGCCTCGAGCGTGTTGATCGGCGGACTCGGAGTCTGGCTGATCGGCGAGACCGGGACAGTCCACATTGGCGCCAGCGGTGTCATCTTTGGATACTTTGGGTATGTGCTGACGCGCGGCTGGTACGAGCGCAAGCTGCTGTCGATCATCATCTCGGTGGTGATCGCGTTCATGTTCGGCAGCATGCTGAGCGGCGCGATCCCGGGCCTGGCGGGCTGCGGGATCTCGTGGGAGGGGCACCTGTTCGGCCTGCTCGGCGGCGTGCTCGTGGCCCGTCGGCTCAGGCAGTCGCCGGCGACCCAAGGCCAGTGACCGCCCAGGTCACAGCCCAAATCACAGGCCAAATCACAGGCCAAATCACAGGGAGAACGCGTCGGCCTGCGCGGCGTTGCGCTTGACCTGGGCCTTGCCCGGCCGGCTCGCGGCGGCCGGCTCGGGGGCGGCTTCGGCCTCGACGAAGCCCGCGTTGGCTTCGTCGAGGACATTCGCCTGCTTGTTGAATTCATCGTCGAGGTCGCGACCAAAGGGGTCGACGAACTCTTTGGCCTTCGTCAACAGCCCAGCCGCCTCGCGGCGCTCGTTGATCTCCGAGAGGTGAGCGTCGACGGCCGCCTGGGCCTCGGCGGTGCGGCCCTGCGCGAACAGGGCGTTGGCCTGCTCGAGCGTGCGCGCGGTCTCGCTGCGGCTGAGGCGGCCGAGCACGATCGCGTCGAGCGGCGAGACCTCGGCGGGGGTGGCGGTCATGTTGGTGGCGAGCTCACCAAAGCACTCGCCAGGCTCGACGCCGGACAGATCGTCGTAGTTGAAGGTCACCGAGGCGATCGGCCGCTCGCCGACCGGGCTCGGCGGGACCTCGAGGCGGATCAAGAAGGTCTTCTCTTCGCCGACCGCGAAGGTGCCCATTGGCACGATCACCCGCCGGTCGACCTGCTGGTAGCTGCGATCGAGCACCTCGGCCACGCGCACGCCGGGCGCGAGCTCGACGACCAGCTTGCCGTCCTTGGCGATCGCGGTGACCAGCGAGTCGAGCTCTTCATCGAAGATCTGCTCGAGGTTCTCGCCGGTCTCGGAGAAGTAGTGGCGGCCGTTGGCCTCGCGGGCGATCGCCGACATCAGGCGCTCGTTGTAGTCGACGTCGACGCCGATCGAGGAGATCGTCGCGCCCTGGTTGCGGGCCTGACGAGCGACGACCCGCATGCCGCCCTCGTCCTGCACGCCGCGGTTGGCCTCGCCGTCGGACAGCAGCAACATGCGATCGATGCCCGCGCGCCGACCCGAGAGCGTGCGCATGCCCAGATCGATCCCACACGAGATGCAGGTGTTGCCGCTGGGGGGATCGTTGACGCCGTCGAGCATCTCGCGAATCAACCGCTCGCGGCTGGCGCTCGAGATCGTGGTCACCGGGATCACCACGCGAGCCTGCTCGGCATAGGACACGACCGAGACCGTGTCGCCGTCTCGCAGCCGGCGGATCATGCCAGCCGCCGCGTCGATCGCGTTGCGCTCGCGCTGGCCCTTCATCGAGCCAGAGTGATCAATGACGACCGCGAGGTTGAGTGGCTCGAAGCCGGAGCGGGCGCCAATTTGATTGATCTGATCGAGCTCGCTGCGGACGTCGACGAACAGGAAGGTCTCGCCGCGCGCGTCGGCGAGCATCCGCCCGTGGCCGAGTCGGCCTTCGACCATGAGGGTCTTGCCGGCCACGAAGGTCGACTTGTCGACCAGCTTGGGCGGCTGGACATCGTCGGGCTGGGGATCGCCAAGCTTCGGGGTGTCGCCGCGCTCGACCTTGACGGACGCCTGCGCGCCGGCTCGCTCACCGGGGGCGGTCAGCGACCACACCGCGGTGCTGGTGAGGGACATGCCAAGGACTGCGAGAACTCCGACGATTGCGACGCGCATGGGTGTCTTTCTGGGTGTGGCGTTCAGCTGCCGAGCAGACGGATCAGCCAGGTCACGAGGCCGGCGGCGAGCGACAGGCTGACGATGATCGAGGCGGCGAGCTTGGTGGGGATCTCGCGTGGGGCGGCGGCCTGCTGGACCACGCCGACGGTGTCGAAGCGCTTGGGCGCGAGCTCCTGCGCAGTCGAGCTGCTGGGGCTGCTGGGGCTGCTCGCCGCGGGGCTTGCCGCGGGACTGGCAACGGGAATCGGGGTCGCCGGGCTCAGCTCCGCGACCTCGTTGGAGACGCTCCGCCCCGGACGGGTCGTGGGCCGGGACGCGCTCGCGGTCGACAGCTCGGCCGGGCGAAACGGCTCGAGGCACTCGAGCACCACGCTGGCGCTGGCGGGGCGAGCCTCCGGGGCCTTCTCGAGCAGCTGCATGACGAGCTGCTCGACCCCGCGCGGCAGGCCACGCCGGGCCTCGGCTGGCAGCTGCGGAGCCGGCTCGGTGCACAGCTTGTCGAGCAATACCCGCGGCGACTCGGCCTCGAACGGCGGCCGGCCAGCGAGCAGCTCCCACATGACGAGCCCGAGCGCGTACAGATCCGAGCGCGGGCTGAGCGGGCGCGCGTCGATCTGCTCGGGGCTCATATATTGAAGAGTGCCGACGCTGTGCGTGGTGTTGCCGGCCGCGGCCTGGACGATCTTGGCGATCCCAAAGTCCATCACCTTCACCCGCCCACCGTCGAGCAGCATCACGTTCTCGGGCTTGAGATCGCGGTGGATGATCGGCTGCTCACCCGCGTGCGCGGCTTCGAGCGCGGCCGCGATCTGCCAGGCGATCGCCACCACTTCGTCCCAGGCCAGGGCGCGCTCTTGCAGCATGCGCTCGCGCAGGGTCTGGCCCTCGAGGAACTCGAGCGCCATGATCAGCTCACCGTCGACCTCCGTGCAGTGCAGGCAGCGGACGACGTGAGGATCGTCGAGGCTGGCGAGGATCCCCATCTCGTTGACGAACTGCCGGCGGCCGACCTCGCTGCGGGACAGCTCACTGCGCAGGACCTTGAGCGCGACCCGGCGCTTGGACAGCCGCTCTTCGGCCTCGTAGACCTTGCCCATGCCGCCCTCGCCGATCAGACGGCGGACCAGGAAATCGCCGATCCGCCGGGGCTCGGGCTCGAGCGCGCCAGCGGTGCCCGAGCGCGCTGGCGGGGCTTCAGAGGAGTCAGCTGGGCTGTTGTCAGCCCCAGCGTAGGCGAGAGTGCGGCGCTCGGGTTCGGGTTCGGACATGACGGGATCCGGGCCCGTGTCGGCCTCGGGCTCCGATCCTTTGTACACCACCAGCGCGGCCCGCGAGCCGGTCTCGATCGGGGTGTCGAGCGGGGCTCCGTCGGCTTCGACGGGGCACTCCAAGGGGGGTTGGGCGAGGCCAGGCGCCATGCGGGGGGGCCAACGCCTGCTGCGGGTGATCGGCTTGCACCCGCTCGAAAGCCTGACGGTCATGCCGGCGTTGGGCCGCCCGATGACCTCAGATGATGGCTTGCCGGGCGATGACAAGCTCGGGCACGGTGGACCGGTGGCCCAACCTCCCGTGAGCGAGCGCTCGCTCGAGCCGATCGGCGTGGCCCAGCGCTGGGCCTGCGCGGATCAGCGCGAGCTGTGGCGACTGCCGCCTAGTCACCAGCGCGCGGCCGATGAATTGCTCGTGCTCGGGCGGGCCGGGATCGGGGGGTTCATCGAGGGCGGGCCGGATCCGAGCGACGGGCGGCCGTGGCTGGTCCGCGCGCAGATCGAGACCAAGCTACCGGCGCTCTTGGGGACCCATGAAGGTCTGCCGCTCAGCTGGCGACCCGTCGTCGGCTTGGTCGCGGACCTGGCCCGCGCGCTCGCGGCCGCCGAGTCTCGCGGGCTGTTCCCGGGCTTGCTGCGGCCGACGAACGTGGTGATCGAGCCGAGCGTGTGGGTCCTCGCCGACGCGCTGGTCCACGCCCGCGTCGACGCGCCGAGCGACCCATCGCCCACCGCCGAGCTGCGACGCGAGTGGCTCACACCCGCGGCCGCGGCCGGTCAACCCGACGACGCGAGCTCCAACCGGTGGCTGCTCGGGCTGCTGCTGTACCGGCTGCTGTGTGGGCGCGGACCGTTCGCGGGGCTAGGGCTGCGCAGCGCGATCGATCGGGCGAGCCAGGGTGTCCCGCCGCTCCCAGACGTGATTGCGCGCGAGCTGCCGCCGGGTTTGCAAGGGCTGATCCTGCGTATCTTGGCGCCTGCGCCCGAGCAGCGGGTGAGCGACGCGGCCACGATCCACGCGGAGCTGACCGGGTTCCTGCGCGAGGGCGCGCCCGCAGACCCTAACCCGAACACGACATTGTCGTTCGTCCCGCCGCGCGCCCCAGCGGCCGCGAGCCCACAGCCAGACCCACCGCCGATCGCTGCCAACGTCAGCGCTACCCCGCGCCCACGTCGCTCGGGTCGCTCGGTGGTCCGGCGGATCTTGCGAGCGTCCGCGGTGGTTGGCGTGGTCTGTCTGGGTGTGATCGGTGGTGGTGTGCTGCTCGATCTCGCGGGCGATCCACAGCCGGAGCCGCAGATCGAGACGACACCCAAGCCCAAGATCGGCAGCCGCGCCCCGCTCGACGCCGCGCACACCAGCCCCGAAGACTGCGCCAGCTGCCACCCCCGCCAGACCGCCGAGTGGAAGCGCTCGGTCATGGGCCACTCGGCCAAGAGCCCGCTGTTTCAGGCGCTCGAGATCCTGATTCAGGAGCAGGCTGGGCGCAGCGACGATTGCCCCGGTGGCGCGGGAGTCCTGCGCACCCAAGATCCCCGCACGGCCTGCCGTGACCCCGACACCAACATCGCGATCACCGGATCGGGCGGCGAGCTGTGGTGCGCCAACTGTCACACGCCGCGCGAGAACCTGGGCGCGGTGCTGCCTGCGTGGGACGGCCTCGCGCTCAACTCGAGCACCCGTCGGCCGCTGCGGGACCTGCAGCCGGCCAGCACCACCGAGGGCATCGACTGCGGGTTTTGTCATCAGGTCCACGGGCCGGTCCGTCCGGGCAGCGAGCGCGCGGGCTTCTACGAGGGCAACCCGAGCTGGCTGTCCACGGTGACCGGGCAGACCTTCGAGATGCGCCCCGAGGATCGCGTGGGCCAGGCGGGCATCGCCAATAGCGGCTACATCTTGGATCCCGCCGAGCTGATCGCGGGGGCCCCCGGCCGCCCCGACGCGCCGCTGGTCCCCGGGGGCGTGCACCGCCGACCCAGCGACGACGCCCGCGCGTACCTGCGCTCGAGCCAGTTTTGCGGCGCCTGTCACGACGTGCGCCTGTTTGGCACCGACGCGATCGCAGGCCCCAATCGCGGCGAACACTTCAGGCGGCTGCGCAACGCGTACAGCGAGTGGGCCGACTGGGCATCCCTCGAGCGACGCGCGGGGCGTGACGCGGCCGACTGCCAGGACTGCCACATGAGCAGCTTCCCGGGTGTGTGCGTCAGCGGAGATCCACCCGCCCCGGTCGCGGGCGAGCCGGATATCGTCGCGCTGCGCAACGGCTGCCCGCCCGGCACCCACTTCGAGTCGCGCAACCCCGGCGAGCTCCCGCACCTGCGCGTGGCCGCGGGCTCCGGCGAGCCCAGCGACGTCTCCACCCACTATTTTTCCGGCGTCGACATTCCGCTGACTCCGGAGTTCGACGATCACTATATTGATCAGCCCGAGCTCGACGCCGCTGGGATCCCACTCGGCGGTGATCAACGGCGCGACCTGCTGCTCGGCCGCAGCTTTCGGTTTGAGCTTGGCGAGCCCGTGCTGGTGCCCGGCGGGCGCAAGCTCGAGGTTCCGGTGGTGATCGAGAACACTGGCGCGGGCCACAAGATCCCGGCGGGGTTCTCTCAAGAGCGAGAGTTCTGGGTCCACCTGCGTATCACTGACGCCGAGGGGCGGGTCGTCTACGAGGTCGGCCGGGTCGATCGTGGCGACGAGGATCTGCGCGACAAGCTGTTTGTCTCGGTCAACGTCAGTGATCGCATCGTGAATCAGCAGGGGCAGCCACTCGGCATGTTTGGCGCGGACGTCCGCGATGGACCCGACGTCCCGCAGTGGCAATCGCTCGACGGCGGCGGTGAGTTCGACCCGGCCACGCGGTTTCGCGGGCGTGGTTTGATCAACCTGCAAAACGGGTTCTTGCGCTGCGTGAAGTGCATCGGCTTCATCGACCGCGCGGGCCGCTGCCTGCCACGCGACGCCAGCCAGGAGCTCCACCGCGCGGCGCGGTTCGACGACGCACCGTTCGACATCGACACTGGCGAGTGTCAGTCGAATTTGTTCGGCGAAGAATCCCTGTTCGAGATCTACTTCCCGGTTGGCTCGCTCGACGCGACCCGCGGCGTGGTCAAGGGTCCCGACGCGATCATCGACCTGCGCTCAGCCCCGCCGGGCGTGCCGATGCAGTGGACCTACGATCTGCCTATCTCGAGCTTCAAGGCGCCATTCGAGATCGAGGCGCAGCTCTTGTTCCGATCGTTCCCGCCGTTTCTGATCAAGGCCTTCGCCGACTACGAGACCCGCCAGGCGGCGGCCGGGCTGCGGCCGAGCGGTCCGCTGGTGACCCGTGAGATGCTCAGCAAGCTCGAGGTCGTCGAGATCGCCACCCACACCCGGACCGTCGCCGCCCCCTGACCATGTCCACGACCTGGCCCGACTCGCTGTTCACGGCGCCGATCCTGCGCGGGCTCGATCCGGCGGGGCGCCGCGCGGTCGAGAACGCGGGGCGCCTGCACAAGTACGAGGCCGGTCAGCGGGTGTTCGCGGTCGACGAGCTCGGCGACAGCTTCTTCGTGGTCAACCGCGGCGAGGTCGAGCTGCGCGCCCACACCCGCAAGGGCCTCGACGAGTCGGTCCATCTGCGGGTCGCCCGAGCGGGCGAGACCTTCGGCGAAGAGTCCACGCTGCCAGGCGGGCGCCGACGCAGCGACGCGATCACCAAGACACCGGTCGAGCTCGCGGAGATCCCCGCGGCCCTGTTTCAGCGCGCGCTCGGTCGCAGCGGCGGCGACGCGCGCGAGGCCCCAGAGCAGCGCCTGCTTCGACGTCGGGCCACCGCGGATCTGCTGCGCCAGGTCAGCCTCGCCGAGGCGCTGCCCGAGACCGACTTCGAGCTGCTGCTCGACGCCGCCGAGCACCGCGAGCTGCGGCGTGGCGAGCGGGTCTACGCGGCCGGCGACGTCAGCGATGGACTGTGGTTGATCACGCACGGGCTCGTGCAATTGCAGACCGAGGAGCCCGACGGCGGCGTCGTGGTCCGAGCTTACCTTTCCGACGGCGACTTCTTCGGCGACACCGAGCTGCTCGACGGCGAGCGACGCAGCTTGTTCGCCGTCGCAACCGGCGAGAGTCACCTGTTGTTGATCGCGCCCAAAGCGTTTCGCAGCCTGGTCGATCGCAACCCCCACGTGATCCCGCGACTGCGTCGGATCTCCGCGTCCCGCGAGGCCCGGCAGGCCGCGACCGTCGAGGCGTCACCGCACACGACCCGCCACGTGTTCGCGGATCTGTATCGCATGCAGATGGCGCGGTCGCTGCTGACGATCGATCAAGACGCGTGCGTCCGCTGTGGTCACTGCGCGTGGAGCTGCGAGCAAGTCCACGGAGTCGCGCGGCTGGTCCGGCGCGGCGACAAGGTCGTGACCTCGCTGCGGGTGCTCGACGGCGGGGAGGCGGCCCGCGAGCTGCTGCTGCCCAACTCGTGCCAGCACTGCAAGAACCCGGTGTGCATGATCGACTGCCCGACCGGGGCGATCGGTCGGGATCCGCAGGGCGAGGTGTTCATCCGCGAGGACCTGTGCACGGGCTGCGGCAACTGTGCGAAGGCCTGCCCGTGGGAGAACATTCGCATGGCGCCGCGCACGATCGCGGCTGGCAAGCCGACCCGCGATCAATTCGCGCCGAGCCTGATCGCCGCCGCCGAGCGGCGCTCGCTCAGCCTCGAGTCGATGTTCCCGGAGGTCGCGACCAAGTGTGATCTGTGCCGCGACTACGAGGCTCCGGCCTGCGTGCAGTCGTGCCCGACCGAGGCGATCATCCGCCTCGAGCCCGAGCGCGACTTCGCCGAGGTGGCGTCGATGCTGAACCTCGGGGATACCGGTCCGGCCTCGCGGCGTCTGGTGATCCCATGGGGCGGGATCTTCGTGGGGCTCGCGGCGGCGGCGGGGCTGTCTCTGCTGATCGCGGCGGTCGGGCTGTCGGCGCGCGGGCAGCTCTCGCCCGCGACTGGGCCCGGACTGCTCGCGGGCGTCAGCGCGGCGCTCGCGATGCTGGGCCTGGTCGCGCACGCGCTGCCCAAGCGCCTGGTCTCGCGGTGGATGCGACCCAAGCAGCGGCAGGCCAGCGCGCGCGCTTTGGCCGAGGACAAGCCTGCCCCGATCACCCGCTCGAAGATCCGGCCGTACTACCTGGCCCATCTCAGCCTCGGCTTGCTGCTGCCTGGGCTCGTGCTCGCCCACACCGGGCTGTCGGTCCCCGCCAACGCGGCCGGGACCCTGGCGATCCTCAGCTGGATGACGCTCGGGCTCGGCATGTTCGGCGGTGCTTGCTACGCGCTGATCCCCTCGCGTCTGACCAAGCTCGAGCGCGGTGGGGCGCTGCCCGAGGATCTGGTCCGCGAGCGCGAGCTGCTGCTCGATCGGCTGCAACGCGAGCTGTCGGGCAAGTCCGGGGTGCTCAAGCAACTTGTCGCGCAACAGCTACTGCCGTGGGCCAGGGCTCCGCTCGGCTCGCTCGAGCTCGTCGCTTCGGGCCGTGATCTGGGCGCGACGCGGTCGTTGCTGCGCGAGCGCGTGGAGGCCAGCTTGCCGGCCGAGCTGCGTCGCGATGGCGGCCGCCCCCACGCGCGCGAGCAGGCGCTCGCGGGCCTCGAGCCGCTGCTGCGCACCTGCGTCGAGCTGCGCGCGCTTCCAGCCCGGCGTCTGCTCACCGCGCTGCTGCGTGGGTGGTTGGGCCCCCACGTGCTGCTGACCGGCGCGCTGCTGGTCGCGCTGGTGGTTCACGTTGTCGCGGTCACGCTGTTCGCGGGTGGGTGAGCTTCAGATGCCGAGTCGCGACCAACCACCGACACCGAGCAGCGCGCCCGCGCTGGTTCGACTGCCACAGGGCATCCGCGGGCGGCGACGCAGCGCGCCAAAGATCGAGCGCAGCTCCGACGTCACGCGCACCCGTGGGTGGTTGGTCGGTAGTTTGACCGGCGCGCTCGGGTTGCTGGCCGCGCTGGTGTTCACCGGGGGCGACGCGGTCAAGACGGGCGGTCGCGCGATCTCCCGGCCCCATCGGCTCGCCGGGCTCGACTGCAGCAGCTGCCACGGCGACGCCCGACCCGGACCCGCCACCGCGCAGCACGATCCCGCCAGCGCCTGCGCCACCTGCCACACGCAGCAACGCTCGCAGCGAGCCCCCCACGCGGCCCTGCTCGCCAGCCAGACCATGCGCTGCACGACCTGCCACCAGATCCACACGGCGATGGGTGGCGTGGCCTTCGTTCCGGGCGAGCCCGCGATCCGCTGGCGCAACGGCGGCGAGGGCCCGCTCCCGCAGCTCGAGCCGATCGGCACGCGTGGTTGGTCGGGGCGCGAGGCTGCCAGCGTCGCGTTGGTCGAGCTCTCGGCCTGCTCGACCTGCCACGATCCCGAGCGCGCCGACGATCCCATGGCTCACTGCGCGCTCGCGGGTCATCGCGGGCCGACCGACGCGGCCGTGTGCTTCGACGAGCACACTCCGCTGTTGGTCGCAGCGGGCAGCGAGCGCGCGGCGCTGTGGGAGCTCAGCCGTGAGGCCGCCGCACTCGAAGCCCCGACCGACGCCGCGCCTTCGAGCGGCGGTTGGCTCGCGCCGTTTTGGTGGTTGAGCGCGAGCCTGGCCGCTGGCGGCCTGGGCCTGGGTGCGACGCGGCTGTGGGCGCGGCGACGCGATCGCATCCAGCTCGAGGTCATGGCCAAGCTCGCGCAGGAACAGGCCGGCAACCAGGCCGACGCCTCGCTGCGGCCGGCCGAGCGACGGCGACTCCCGACGATCGACGCCACGACTTGCATCGGATGCAGCGCCTGCATCGACGCCTGCCCCTACGACGTGCTGGAGATGCGGGCCTACGTCGCGGTCGTCAGCAAGCCCGACGACTGCTGCGGGCTCACGCTGTGTGAGCAGCGATGTCCCAACGGATCGCTGATCATCAGCGAGGGCGAGCGCATCGCGGAGCTGCCCCGGATCGACGACGCGCTCGCGGCCACGGGCGCGCCGGGGGTCCACCTCGCTGGCGACGTCACCGGGCTCCCGCTGATCCGCAACGCGATCAACCAGGGCGCCCACGCGGTCGCGGCGATCGCGGAGTCACTCCGCAACGGCCCCCGCGGCGGCGGCGAGCAGCTCGATCTAATCATCGTCGGCGCCGGCCCAGCGGGGATCAGCGCCGCGCTCGAGGCCGAGCAGCAGCGCCTGCGCTACATCGTGCTCGAGCAAGCCACCGCGGCCCAGAGCATCCGCAGCTTCCCGCGCGGCAAGCTGGTGTTCGATCAACCGCTCGGCATGCCCATGGTCGGCGAGCTGTGGCTGCGCGAGTCGACCAAGGAGGAGCTGCTCGGCAAGTGGCTGCGGATCATTCACAGCCACAACCTGAAGATCCGCGAGGGCGTGCGCGTGCGCGGCTGTGAGCAGCTCGGCGGCGGGCGCCTGCGGGTGCTCGCCAGCGATCTCGACGGCCACCCCGTCAGCCTCGACTGCGCGCGGGTGCTGCTCGCGTTCGGGCGCCGCGGCTCCCCCCGCCTGCTCGACGCCCCGATCGCCGACGGCATGCTCGACCACGTGCACTACAGCCTGGCCGACGCGCGCAGCTTCGCCGGTCGCACGATCTGCGTGGTCGGGCTCGGCGACGTCGCGATGGAGGCCGCGATCGGCCTGGTCAACCAACCCGACACCCGCGTCACGATCAGCTACCGCGGGGCCGACTTCACCCGCGGCAAGCGACGCAACATCGACGAGCTGCGGCGCCTGATCCAGGCCGGCCGGGTCGAGATGCTGTGGAGCACCGAGGTCGTCAACGTCGAGCCGGGCCGCGTGCAGTTCCGGCAGGTCAAGCGCGACCAAGCCCCGTTCATGCTCCGCGAGGTCGACTCCGTGTTCGTGCTCATCGGCAACATCGCCCCGACCAAGCTGCTCGACGCGTTTGGCGTACGCACCCTCGGAGGCTGACTGGGGTTTAGAAAACCAAGAGGCGGCCAGCAAATCACTCGTGATTTGCTGACCGCCTCGTTCCCCAGTCAGCCCGACCTCGAGCCGAGCGAAGCGAGGTGGCGACACGCGCGGAGGCGAAGCCGAGCACGAGTCGCGTCGGGCTGACTGGGGT
>NZ_PVNL01000119.1 GCF_002994635.1 Enhygromyxa salina
GAAAGGGGGGGTGGAGCCGGTGGACGAGAATCGACTTGATTTCAAAGACTATCGGACGCCGGGGAATGTAGTGCTCTCGATCGGAGGCGCGGCATTGATAGCGGGCGTGGTGATGATTGCGGTCGACGTGAGCAAGCGGAAGAAGGCGCGGACGAAGGGGCACTCGAGTGCAAAAGCGCGAGTGGAGCCACGGGGGGTGGGGTTTGCGTTCTGAATTCTGTCGCTGACGGAATGACGTTTTACGCCGTGGTGCTCTAGTCTCGGCGTTGGTTGGTCAGAGGCGTCGCCGCCCGGCGTACTGGTCTCGATTGACGACTTGACGAACACTGCGTGGCTGCGGACAATATGGTGGTGAGTAACCGTCTCGTGGTCACCCTCGTCGCCGGCTTCAGCATTGGGGCGGCGCTCCCGTCGTTGCAAGGTTGCTCGGTGCCAAACGCCGAACACTGCGTCAACAACGGGGGTGATGAGTACTGCGCGCAGCAGCACTCGGACTGGGCGGAGGCGTACTGCTCGGATAATAGCTGCCTGGCTGCGGATGAGAAGACTGAGGATGGGTGCACCGAGGTTATTCCGCAGGGGTGCTGGTACTGCGACGGTCGGGACGAGCCCGAGTGTAGCGGGATGGCTGAAGGCGACGGGGATGGAGACGGGGACGGGGATGGGGATCCGCCTGGGGATGGTGATGGCGAAGGGGACGGCGATGGTGATGGGGACGGGGATACTTCGTGCATGGGGGATGAGGATTGCACCGCGCCGATGATGCCATTTTGTGATCTCGACAATGGTGTCTGCGTGGGTTGCGACGAAACTGCGGATCCCGATGGTTCGTGCGCGGGGGCTGATCCTAACATGCCAGTGTGCGAGGGGGCGGCGTGCGTGCAGTGTACAGCAGATGTTCAGAGCGCCTGCACGGGGACAACACCGATCTGTGACGTGGCTGGCAACGTATGTGTTGGGTGTGTCGATCACGAACAATGCTCCGATAGCGCATGCAATTTCGCTGAGGGCAATTGTTTTGATCCTGCAAATATTCTGCATGTCGACGGAAATAATGGAGTGATATGCGGCGCAGCGGACGGTAGTGAAGCGCTGCCATATTGTACGGTCGGGGCCGCGATTGTGAATGCACCGAATGAGTCGGTGATCGTAATCCATGAGCTGATTGGAGAGGCCGCCTATCAAGAAGATACCACAGTGACAGGGACATTGGCGATGTTCGCGGCTGTCGGTGATGCGCCGATTCTTCGAGGCTTCAACGGTAATCCAGCTGTTACGGTGGCCGTGGCGGGTACGTTGTTCATGCGCGGGATACAGATCTCGCTCTCCACTGCTCCTGGATTCCGTGTGAACGGGGGGGCGGCGTGGGTCGAGAGTTCACGGATCGTGAACAATCCCGGTGGGGGGTGGTCGTTGCTGGCGGCGGTTCACTGACCCTCGAGAACTGCTTCGTTGGGGGTAACGTGACGGACGTTGACGCGGTGAGCGTTGTGGATGGTGAAGTGAGTATTGTATACTCGACTCTTGCTGGCGGTGCGGCGGCATCGGCGGCACTCGTTTGTGCCGACGGGAGTGGTGTGAATCTTCGTAATAGCCTTCTGGTGTCGAGGCAGCCTGAAGATGAAATGTCTTGTCCGAATGTGACTGCTACCGACAACGCGCTTGAAATGATCATCCCTGGGAACACATCTCTGGGGGAGATGCCTGACACGTCGTGGTTTGCCGGCTACGCGCAGGCTGACTTCCACCTCAACCCCGCGATGTATCCGCCAAGTATTGAGACTGCTGCAAGTTGGATGAGCGGTGACCCTGGCAACGATATTGATGGCCACTCTCGCCCAGGAAATGACGGTACCCCCGATTTTGCTGGTGCGGACTTGGTGCCCTGATCGGCTGTTCGCGCGAAATGAGTGCCCCTGAACGCCGCGCAGGTTAGGCTGCGGGAGAATAGGTGACGCAGAGTCTGGACCTCGCTGGCGCCGATGTCGATGACCCGGGTACCGAGGCCCGTGTGGGCTCTCAAGCGACCTGTCGCAGGCTCCCATACCCGGTGAGCAGCCACACACCCCCTACGCTCACCCAACACCACCAGTCAGGTACACGACCCCCATGCGCCCCACCAACTTCCTGCTCGCCCTCAGCCTGCTCGCCTGCGAGGGCACCCCGCCCGCAGCCGAACAGCCCGAGCGCGTCACCCCGACCACCGCATCGCCGGCTGCCAACCAGGCCACACCAACACCCGCTCCGAACGACGTCGTACTCAACCAACAGGTCAAGCTCCTAGACCTAGACGGCACCACCAAGAACCTGACCGACTACCGCGGCAAAGCCCTGCTCGTCGTCAACACAGCCTCGGAGTGCGGCTTCACCCCCCAGTACGCAGAACTCCAAGAACTCTACGGCAAGTACAAAGACCGAGGATTCGAGGTCATCGCGTTCCCATCCAACGACTTCGGCGGACAAGAGCCGGGCACGCCCGAGCAGATCGACGCGTTCGTCCACAGCGAGTACGCGGTCGAGTTCCCGATGTTCGAGAAGGTAATCACCAAGGGCGCCGACAAGGACCCGCTGTATCGCACGCTGACCGAGCAGACCGGGGAGGGCATCAAGGGCGAGATCGCCTGGAACTTCACCAAGTTCCTGGTCGATCCCCAGGGTCGCGTGGTTCGCCGGTTCGAGCCGCCGGTCACGCCGCTCGACCCCACGTTGATCACGGCGCTCGAGCAAGTGCTGCCAGACGCGTGAGCCCGGTCAGCGCCCGCGATGCTGCTGCGAGCGTCGGTACTCTTCGACGCGCTCGATCAGCTCCGCGGCGCGCTCGTCGTCGATCTCGAGCAGCGCGCACAGCCGGGCGCGCGCGTCCTCGGGCTCGTGCGGCAGCAGCTCGTAGACCTTGTAGACCAAGCTCTGCTCGACCCGCAGGCGCAGGCGGTCGAGCTCGCGGTAGTCGGACTTGAGCCGGAGCCCGCGCTCGAGGTGATCGAGGCCGCGGTCGGGCGGGTTGATGTCGAACACCCACGACTGATAGAGCGCCCACAGGTAGCGACGCACGGTCGAGTGCTCGAGTTCGTCGTTGGAGCTGGTGGCGGCGCGCTCTTCGAGCCGCTCGAGGATCCTGGCCTGGCTGCGGAATTCGTCGCCGGTCGGCAGCTCGGCATGAATGAACTCGAGGATCGCGTGGCGTCGGTGCAGCTCGAGGTGCAGACCCGTGCGAGCGAGCCGAGCCCGGGCGCGGCTCAAGAACGCCTCGGGGGTGGGCTCCCACGGGCGCACGGGCGGCGGCGTGACCACGGCGCCGCTCGGAGGCGTGTCGGATTGGTCGTGCGGACCGATGGGGTCGGGGCTGTGCATGGCCCCGGGCTCGGCGGGAAATACCCGGATGTCGCGGCTGTGGGCGTCGGTGGCGTACTCGATGCGGACGATCTCGGGCATGGCCTCGAGCAGCTTCGAGAACTTGAGGAACCCGAATTGTGTCTCGTCGAACCCAGGGTCGATGCGGTTGCGGATCATGGGCTTGAGCGTGGCCCCCAGGATGCCGCCCGCGCCGACCTCTTCAGCGAGCAGCAGCCGCATGTGCTCCTTGAACACGGCCAGATCGCGGATCTCAACGGCGCTGCGCGGCGTCTCGCGCTGTTCTTCCGGGCCCCAGGTCCGCCACAGATCCCGGTAGTAGACGAAGCGATCACACAGGTTGGGGAGGTCGCGCGAGGCCGACTCGCGGACCGAGACGCCAATGATGCGATGGCCGTGTTCGCGCACGACCCGCAGCAACGGGAGAAAGTCCCGGTCGCCGCTGATCAGCACGAAGGTGTCGAACTCGCGCTCGTACAGAGCCCTGACCGCGTCGACAGCCAGGGCGACGTCGACCGAGTTCTTGATCTCCGAGCCGTGGCGCCGACCAAACACGTGCACGGTCTCGATCCCCTGCACGTAGAGATCTTGCTGGTGCTGGCGGACGCCGGGGCTGCGCCAGTCGGCGTAGGCGCGGGCGAGCACCAGCCGGCCTTCGTCGCGCACGAACCGAACCACGCGCTGGATGTCGACGTCGAGTTCGTGTTCGCCGTCGATGGTCGTGTTGTTGTTCTCGACCCCGTAGACCAGGTTCTCGAAGTCGATGAACATCGCAACGCGATCGCTAGGCATGGCTGAGATATCTATACCTCAGTCGTGCCAGGCTCGCATCGTGCTAGTTCCGCTCGCGGCCTGACTCGAGACCGCTGTTGGCGCGATCAGGCGTAGAACGAGGCGATCTCGCTCTTGTACTTCTCGTTGATCGCCTTGCGCTTGATCTTCATCGTTGGGGTCATCTCGCCGCCCTCGATCGTCAAGTCGCGGGGGAGGATCTTGATCTTCTTGATGGTCTGAACCCGCGCGAGCTCGGCGTTGACCAGCTGCAGCGAGCCCATGATGAAGTCCTGCAGCTTGGGATCTTGCGTGAGCTCCTCGAGGGTCTCGCTGGTGCTGCCGGTCTGCTTGATCAGCTCGTCGAACTTGTCCTCGTCGATCGTGAGCAGCGCGGACAAGAACGGCATGCGATCACCCACGACCACGGCCTGGCTGATCCACGCGATGTTCTTGAGCTTGCCCTCGATCATCTGTGGGGCGATGTTCTCGCCGCCAGCGGTGATCAAGAGGTCTTTCTTGCGGTCGGTGATGCGGTAGAAATCACCGGATTTCTCCCCGATGTCCCCGGAGTGCAGCCAGCCGTCGGCGTCGAGGGTCTCGGCGGTCGCCTCGGGGTTCTTGTAGTAGCCCTTGAACACGTTGCGGCCGCGCATGCACAGCTCGCCGTCTTCGGCGACCTTCAGCTCGGCGCCCGGGAGCGCCCAGCCAACCCAGCCGACCCGAAACTTGTTGGGCGTCGACATGCTCGCGGGCCCGGTGCACTCGCTCATGCCATAGACCTCGTTGATCAAGACCCCCAAGCTGGCGAAGAAGTCGAGCGTCTCCTTCGAGATCGGCGCGGCGGAGGTGATGTTGAAGATGCTGCGATCGAGGCCGAGCCGCTGCCTGACCTTGGAGAACACCAGCTTGTCGGCGATTCCATACGCGAGCGGCGGGGCCTCGCCGCGCTGACGGTTTTCGATCGCCTGAGCCCCGACCTTGCGGGCCCACTTGGCGATCGCCTTCTTGAGCCCGGTGTTCTGGGCGCCCGCGGTCATCATCTTGGCCTGGATCTTCTCCCACACGCGCGGCACACCCAGGAACACGCGCGGTCGGACCTCGCCCAGGTTCTCGCCGAGCTTCTCGAAGCTCTCGGCGAAGCTGGTGCACAGGCCCTTTTGCATGGGCACGAAGAAGGTGACGACCTGCTCGGCGATGTGCGACAGCGGCAGGTAGCTGATCATCATCGCGCCGACCTCGACGTCGAGCACCGAGGCGGCCGAGGCCGAGGTCCACGTCACGTTGTCGTGGCTGAGCATCACGCCCTTGGGCTCGCCGGTCGTGCCTGAGGTGTAGATCAGCGTGCAAATGTCGTCGGGTGTCTGCGCGGCGATGCGCTCTTCGAGCTTGGCGTCAGCGAGCGCGTCACCTTGCTCGAGCATCTGCGCCCATGAGTGGACCCCCGCGTCCTCGTGTTCGCCGCGCATCAGCACGATCGCCTTGAGCTCGGGCAGCTCCTCTCGGACCTCCAAGAACTTGGCGAGCTGCTCGTGGTCCTCGACGATCGCGATGTTGGAGTCGCTGTGGCCCGCGATGTACTGGCACTGCGCTGGCGAGTTGGTGGTGTAGATACCAACCGGGACGCCGCCCGCATGGATCGCCCCGAGATCGCCGATCAGCCAGCGCTTGCAGTTGAAGCCGATGATCGACACGCCCTTGCCAGGCTCGAGGCCCAGCGCGATCAGACCCTTGGCCGCGCGGCGGACCTCGGCGCGGTAGTTGGTCCAGGTCGTGTCCTGCCAGACCCCCGAGCTGGACTTGGCGCGCAGCGCTGGGGCAGAACCGAACGACTCGGCCGCCGTGTCCAGCAGCTGCATGACCGTCTGAGGGGGTCGATCCCGGATCGCGGCGTCACTCATCGCCGAAACCCCTACCACGAAATCCGGGTCGACAGGAGCCCCGGCGTGGACTCAGCTAGCGAAGAACCGAGTCATCGTCGTGCTGATGTTGTCGAGCGTATCGGCACCCCAGGCTGCGCCCGTGATGGTGCGACCCGTGGACTGGCCGTCGGCGTCGAGCTCGTAGAACACGGGGACCGAGACAGCCCGCAGCTCCTTGGTGCGCGGGTCATTGACGAAGTCGTCGAGCTCGGCGCGGATCAGGTAGACCCCCGCGAGCGCGGCCTGCAGGCGTGGCTGGTCCAGGAGCTCGCCGAACATGCGCGAGGGCGGACACCAGCGCGCGCCGAACTCCAAGAACGGACGCAGGCGGTGAGCCTCGGCTGTGTTCGCGTGCTCGCGCAGCAGGGATCCGAGCGGGGTGCCGGCGCGCAAGTGCACGACCACGTGGGAGCTGGCGGATCGCGGGGCGGCGATCTGCTGAGGTGGCGTGCCCGGGGACGCGCCGGAGCTCAGTTGCTGGGCGCGGGGGCGGGTGACCAGCCAAAACAGCAGCGAGCCGAACCCAAACACGATGAGCAGACCCGCGATCCCGAGCACGAAGATGCTCACCATGGCCGACCCTCGCGCAGCCAGGTCGCGGCCTCCGGGGCGAAGTAGCTCAGGATCACGTCGGCGCCGGCCCGGCGGATCGCTATCAAGGACTCGAGCACGGCTTTGCGCTCGTCGAGCCAGCCGCGCTCGCACGCGGCCTTGAGCATCGCGTACTCGCCGCTGACCTGATACGCGGCGAGCGGCAGCGGGGTGGCCTCGCGGACCGCTCGGATCACATCCAGGTATGGACCGGCCGGCTTGACCATGACCATGTCGGCGCCCTCGTCCTCGTCCAGTTCGACCTCGCGCAGGGCCTCGCGAACGTTGGCCGGATCCATCTGGTAGGTCTTCTTGTCGCCGTGCTTGGGGGCCGAGTCGAGCGCCTCGCGGAACGGGCCGTAGTAGGCCGAGGCGTACTTGGCCGTGTACGCGAGGATCGAGACCTCGGTGAAGCTGGCGTCGTCGAGCGCCTCGCGGATCGCCCCCACGCGCCCGTCCATCATGTCCGAGGGCGAGATGATGTCCGCGCCCGCGCGCGCGTGACACAGCGCCTGCTCGACCAGGACCTCGACGGTGGCGTCGTTGAGGATCCGACCATCGGCGGCGACGATCCCATCGTGGCCATCGCTCGAGTAGGGATCGAGGGCGACGTCGGTGATGACCAGGAGCTCGGGCCAACGTTGCTTGAGCGCCCGGATCGTGCGCGGGATCAGGCCCTCGTCGTTGTGAGCCTCGCGCCCGTCGGCGCTCTTGAGTGACTCGTCGATCGCGGGGAACAGCACCAGCGCGCGCAGATCCAGGGCCACCGCGCGCTCAGCTTCGCGCAGCAGGCCGTCGGGGCTCAGCCGCGAGCGGCCTGGCATCGAGGTGATCGGGATGTCGTCGCCGCCCTCGTGGATGAACAGCGGGTAGATGAAGTGCTCCGGTCCGAGCCAGGTCTCGCGGACGGCGTCGCGGATCGCCGCGCTCTTGCGGTTGCGGCGGGGTCGGGCGGTGAGGTCGAGGCGGGCCATGGCGGCCGAGCCTACGCTGTTTTTGTCAGCTCGGGCCAGGCTTCTGGCCCGCTTGCGGACGGCGCGATAGTCAGGGGGGCTCGTTGGCAGCGGAGAGTGATATTGCGCTTATTGGTGATCGGTCATGGTCTGCTGATTTGCAACGGTCACCAACGCGGCGGACCAATGGCGCGTCGATCTGGTAATTTGTTCGGTGATGGTGGAAGAGACCCTGGCCGCGACTGCGGCGCCCGCATCGGTGTCGGTCATGGACGACACGATGATCTCCGACGGGGGCGGCGAGTCGCCCAGTCGGACGGGAGGGGGCGGCGCGGCGGGCAATGAGGCGCCTGCGACGATCGGCCGCTATGCTGTGCTGTTCAAGCTGGGCGCGGGCGCGATGGGGGAGGTGCTCGCGGCCTACGATCCGCGCCTGGATCGCAAGGTCGCGCTCAAGCGGATCCACCCGGGCGGCGGCAGTCTGGACGCGGCGCGGATCCGGCTCGAGCGCGAGGCCCAGGCGCTGGCCAAGCTCGACGACCGCAACGTCGTCAAGGTCCACGACGTGGTGATTCACCAGGGCAGCGTGTTCGTGGCCATGGAGTTCGTCGAGGGCGAGACGCTCGGTCAGTGGATGCGCGCCGGACCCAAGCGCGCGCGTCCGTGGCGAGAGGTGGTCCCGGTGTTCGAGGATGTTGGTCGCGGACTCGGGGCGGTTCACGCGGTCGGCCTGGTTCATCGCGACGTCAAGCCGGGCAACGTGATGATCGGCAAAGACGGGCGGGTGAGGGTGATGGACTTTGGGCTCGCTCGGATCGAGACCGACGACACGGCCGAGCCCGGCGAGGAACCGACGACCGGCAGCCATCCGTCGCTGTCGATGACCCAGGCGCTGTTCTCGAGCTTTGGTGCGAGTCGAAGTCGGGGCTCCAGCAAGAAATCGGGCACGGGCTCGCACCCCAGCCTCAGCTCGAGCCGGATCCAGACGATGGACCTGACCCAGGCGGGCGCGCTGCTGGGCACGCCGGCCTACATGGCGCCAGAGCAATTCGCGGGCGAGCGAGCCACGGCGCGCAGCGATCAGTTTGGGTTCTGCATCGCGCTGTACGAGGCGCTCTACGGTCGCCGGCCGTTCTCTGGGGCGTCGATGATCGAGCTGTCGGTGGCGGTGCTCGAGGGCCGGATGGACGAGGGCCCGCGCGACGGCGACATCTCGGTGCCCGCGTGGCTGCGCGCGGTGGTCCTGCGCGGGCTGTCGACCGATCCGCGCGACCGCTACGCGAGCATGGAGGAGCTGCTGGCGGCGCTCGGTACGGGCGAGCTTCGCCGCAAGCGACGACGCTGGGCAGCTGCGGGACTGAGCGTCGCGGTGCTCGCGGCCGGGTTCGTCGGCGCCCAGCGCTGGGACCTCGCGCAGCGCGAGCAGGCCTGCGTCGCGGCCGGCGACGTGGTCGACGAGAGCTGGAACCCCGCGGCTCGAGACGCGCTGCGAGCGGGGATCCTGGCGACGCAGCTGAGCTACGCGCCGACCACCGTCGAGCGGGTGCTGCCGTGGCTGGACTCCTACAGCGAGAGCTGGCGCGCGCAGGCCCACGCCGCCTGCACCGCCGCGACCGTGGACGAGCGCTGGGATCTCGACACGCAAAACCGCGCCAGCTGGTGCCTCGAGCAACGTCGCGGGGCCCTGATCGCGCTGGTCGAGCGCATGAGCCAGGCCGAGATCGTCGACGTGCAGTACGCCGTGCAGCTGGCGGCGGCCTTGCAGTCGCCGATCGTGTGCACGGACGAGCGCGCGCTCGCGGACATGGTCGAGCCGCCGACACCAGCCTTGCGCCCGCAGGTCTTGGCTTTGCAAGAGCGGCTCGCCGGGGCCGAGCGGTTCGACGGCGGCGACGCGATCGATGCTGGCGCGATCGAGCTCGCCCGGGGGGTCCAACGTGACGCGCGGGAGCTGCCGTGGCTCCCGCTCGCGGTTCGGGCTCAGCGCTTCGAGGCCACGCTGCTGCGGGTCGCCGGCAAGATCGAGGAGGCCGAGCCCCTCGGCGCGCAGGCCTACGGTGAGGCCGCCCGCGCGGGCTTGTGGGCCGAGGCGTCGAGCGCCGGGGCGATGCTCGGCAGCATGATCGCCAGGCAGCCCTCGCGCCAGCCCGAGGCCCGGCTGTGGCTGGAGAGCGCCGAGATCGCCCGGGCTCACGCGAGCGACCCCCTCGGCCTGCTGCGCGGTGAGATCGAGGCCGGGCTCGCGGATGTCGAGCGCGCGGTCGAGACCTTCGATCTGGCGATCGAGCACGGCGAGCGGGCGCTCGCGGACGTCGAGGCCGCGTTCGGACCCGAGCACCCGCGAGTCGCCGACGCGGTGGCCCAGCTGGCCGACAAGCAATTCGGCAAGGGTGACTATCAGGCGGCCCAGGCCCTGCAGACACGCGCGCTGGAGCTCGCCCGCGCCAGCTTGGGCCCAGACCACCCGCAGGTCGGCAGGAGCCTCACCGGGCTCGGCGCGATCATGCTGCAGAAGGGCGAGCGCGAGGCCGCGGCCCGGTACTTCGAGCAGGCAATTGCGATCTTCGAGGTCGACGAGCTCTCGCGCCCCTCGCTGGTCGACGCCCTCAACCGGCTCGCGATGATGCTGTTCGAGCAAGATCGCAACGACGAGGCCCGGGCGCTGATCGAGCGGGCGATCGGGATCATCGAGATCACGCCCACGATCACGCGTCGGCTCGAGGCCGACACGATCCACAACCTCGGGCTGATCCATCGCGGGGCGGGGGACTACGCCCGCGCGCGCGAGCTCTACGAGCGCGCGTTGACGATCTACACCGAGCTCTACGGCGAGGGGCACCTCAACCTGGCGGCGAGCCACAACAACATTGCGATCTTGCTGCACCTCGAAGGCCAGCTCGAGGCGGCCGAGCAGCGGCTCGTGCAGGCGGTGGAGATCGAGGAGCGGGCGCTGGGGCCCAACCACCCCGAGCTGGTCACGAAGCTCGCCAACCTCGGGCGCACGCGGGGGGATCTCAAAGACTACGCTGGCGCGCTCGAGGTCCTGAACCGAGCGCTGGCGATCAACGAGCACGCGATCGGACGCGACAGCCCCGACCATGGGCCGATCCTCACCCGAATCGGCACCGCCGCGGCGGGCGCGGGGGATCACCTGGGGGCGATCGCGGCGTTCGAGCGGGCGGTCGAGTTGCTCGCGGCCAACGAGGACGGCTGGGCGCTACAGCTGGCGAGGACCCGGCTGGCGCTGGCGACCGAGCTGTGGGACGCCCCAGCCGCCGAGGGGCGTGACCGTGAGCGGGCGCGGGCGCTGGCCGAGCAGGCGCGGGACGGATTCGCCCAGCTCGGGAACCAAGAGCGAGTGGACACCTGCGTGGCGTGGTTGGCGGAGCACCGCTGAGCCACTAGCACTAGCCCCGCATGCGCCGATCGAAGCTGTCGAGCACCTCGCGCAGCGCCTCGGGCCGCTCGCGCTGGGGCGCGTGCCCGCAGCCTTCGATGATCCGCAGCTCGGCGTCGGCAAACAGCTTCGAGGTCGGCACCGCGAGCGCCGTCGGAATGATCTCATCCCGATCCCCCCACACGATCATGGTTGGACTCGTGATCGAAGCGGCCGCAGCATGCAGCCGCTCGCGGACGCCGTCGGGGTCGAACTCGTGGAGTTGATCGAGCTGCCCGAGCATGGCCTGGACGGCCTCGAGCCCGCCGTCACGGCACAGGCGATCCCAGTACACGTCGACATCGTCATCGAGGCGCTCGGTGTCGAGCAGCTCGGGAGTGCTGAGCGAGCGCCGCAAGAACCGGCGTAGATCGTTGCGACGAAACACGGTCCGAAACACCAGCGGCGCAAACCCGACCCAGCTCCAGGCCCGGCGGATCCGCGGCATCGGGCCCGGCAGCGCGATCGGGGTCTCGACGGGCAGGCAGTGCGGGGCGATCAAGATCAGCCGCCGCAGCCGCACGCGGTGCTGGCTGTGGCGGTGCTCGAGCCGGTGCGCGAGGTGGATCGCCGCGCCGCCGCCGTAGCCGTGGGCGATCACGTCGACGCACGGGACCTCGAGGCGATCGAGCATGCGCGCGAGCAGCTCGGCGTGCCACGCGAACCCGTAGCCAACCGTGTCGAGGGCGTCGGGACGATCCGAATTGCCGCACCCAAACAGATCAGGGCACAGCACCCGGCGGCTCTGCTCGGTGGCGATCGACTCGGCGAGGAAGCGAAAGTCCCAGCCGGTGACCAACAGCGAGTGCAGCATCAGCAGCGCGGGCTGATCGCTGCCAGGGGGGGCCGCGGTGACAGGCGCCAGCGGACCGACGTCCTGGACCCACAGCCGGCCCGGCGCCATCGACACCAGCCGCGAGCGATCCTCGGGCAGCGCGGCCGGGGCCTCGGTGATCGCGTCGAGATGGGTGTTCATGTCCCTCAGGCCTCGACCACGAGCCGCTCCGCCGCCGCGGCCGCGAGTTGCTGGTCCTCGTCGAGGCTCATGCCCGCGGTGTGCTGCAGGTGCTCGCCAAACCGCCCGCTGATCGCCTGCATGACCAGCCGACGGGCGTCGACGGCGGTCTCGCAGTCGAGCACGGCGGCAGCCAGCGCCTGCATCTCGTCGAGGCTGGACGAGCGGATGATGTTCTTGATGACCGGGATCGCCGACGCCTGCATCGACAGCTCGCGCAGCCCGAGGCCCACGAGCACCCAAGTGTAGCGCGGATCCGAGGCCATCTCGCCGCAAAGTGAGACCGGGATGCCGGCCTTCTCGCCCGCGTCACAGGTGATCTTGATCAGCCGCAGGATCGCGGGGTGCAGCGGCTCGTACAGGTAGTTGACCTCGTCGTTCTCACGGTCGATTGCGAGGGTGTATTGGATCAGGTCGTTGGTCCCGATGCTCATGAAGTCGACGTGTCGAGCGATCAGATCGGCGATCACGGCCGCCGAGGGCACCTCGATCATCACGCCGACCGATACGTGGTCGGCGTGGGGCATGCCCTGCTCGACCAGCTGCGCGCGGGCCTCGTCAAACGCCTCGCGCCCGGCCGCGAGCTCCTCGAGCCCGCTGACCAGCGGCAGCATGATCTGCACGGGCCCGTGGAGCGCCGCTCGCATCAGCCCTCGCAGCTGGGCCAAGAACTGATCGCGCCGCCGCAGCGCCAGCCGCATCGAGCGCAGGCCCATCGCCGGGTTGGCCTCGACCTCGCCGGTTGCGAACGCGGGGCACTGCTTGTCGGAGCCAAGATCAAATGTACGGATGCGGACCGGGTGGGGGGCCCAGCGCTGCAGCAGCGCCTTGGCGCTGCGGTAGTGCTCCTCTTCGCTGGGGGCGTTCTCGCGGTTCATGAACATGAACTCGGTGCGATACAGGCCGACGCCCTCGGCGCCAAACCGGCGGGCGACCTCGCACTCCTCGTCGAGCGCGAGGTTGGCTCGCAGGTGCACGGTCTCGCCGTCGTCCGACTGGGCCGGGAGCGCGTGCTCTTTCTGGAATTCCTGCTCGAACGCGACGTAGCGCTCGACCTCCAGCTCGAGCGCGTCGATCTGCGCCTGGCTGGGCCGAATGTGGACGAGCCCGTGCACGCCGTCGACGATCACGGTGTCGCCGGTGGCGACGGCCGCGAGCAGGTCATCGACGCCGACGACCGCGGGGATCTGCAGGGCGCGGGCGATGATCGCCGTGTGCGAGGTCTGCCCGCCCTCCTCGGTGACCAGCCCGGCGACCTTGTAGCGGGCCAGCTGCGCGGTGTCGGCTGGGTTGAGATCATGGGCGACGACGACCGAGCCCTCGGGTGGCGTGATCGCGTCGCGCTCCTCGCCGCCAAGCGTGGTGATCAGCCGCTCGCCCATGAACGCGACGTCGAACTGCCGCTCACGAAACAGCTCGACGCTGGCCTTGGCCAGGGTCTCGCGGATCTGATCGACCGAGCGGCTCACGGCCCACTCGGCGTTGATGAGATCGGTCTTGATCAGCGCCTCGGTCCGCTGGATCAGGTCTGGATCGCGCAGCATCATCTGCTGGGCCTTGAGGATCTGGCGGTGCTCGCCGTGGGTCAGGCGACCCTTGATCGTCTCGAGCTGATCTTGGGCGCCGCGCAGCGCCGTCCGGAACCGCTTGATCTCGTCGTCGACCGCGTCGCGCTCGATGTGGGTGTGCGGGACGTTGACCTCGCGACGATCAACGACATACGCGGGGCCCAGCCCGAGCCCCGGGCTGACCCCGTCGCCCCGCCGCTCGAGCGTGCCAGGCGGTGCGACGTCGCGAACCGTCGAGCTCTCGCGCTGCTCGCGAGGCTCGGGGCTGTCGCGTTCGGTGGGGACCATCGAGCGGGGATACTAGCAGGACCGAGATCTGGCCGATCAGATCTCGCCGAAGCCGGCGCCGACCAGGTCGGCGAGGGCTCCGTGTGCCTTGTCGGCGTCCTTGCCCTCGACCCGCAGCGAGATCCGGGAGCCCTGGCCGCAGGCGAGCATCAACACCCCGAGGATGCTCTTGCCGTTGACCTCCTGGCCGTCCTTGCCGATCCAGACCTCGGACTCGTACTTGTTGGCCAGGCCGACCAGCTTGGCCGCAGCGCGAGCGTGAAGCCCGAGCGGGTTGACGATCTCTAGCTCACTCGACTTGGTTCGACCCATGGTTGATGGCTGCGGCGAGGATGGCGAGTGAACGGAGTGACTCAGCCGGTCGAGCACTTCGCGGGCTGGGCCTGGGCTCCGGGCTGGGCTCCGGGCTGAGCTTCGGGTTGGGTTGCCTGGCTGGACTCGTCGTTGATCTTGACACAGACCGAGCGCTGAGCCGAGCCAGCGCACGCGTTGGCGAGCTCGCGCGGGCTGCTGCGTCGGTCGGCGAGGGCGAGCTTGGTGAGCATGGCCAGGTTGAGCCCGGTGACCAGCGCGAATCCGTGCCCGAGGCTGTTCTTGATCCCGCACATGCACGGGCTCGAGCCCATGAGATCGGCGATCAGCAAGATACCGCGGCCTTCGTCGACCTCATCGACAGCCGCACACACGCGCAGCTTGAGCTCGGCGGTCTCACCGACACCAGCGTCGATCGCGAGCACATCGGCGAGGCCGTCCCCGGGGATGATGTCGCGAGCAGCGGCGAGCAGCGCGGAGGCGGTGCCGCCGTGACCGATCACCACAACTCCACACTTCGCCGCCGCGCTATCGCTGCGCGCGCCTGGGTGAAACGAAGCTACGCCGTCGGCTGGCATGACCTGCGCAGATGCTGCATCCGCCCGGAAGAAAGCGCAACTTTGCTGCCTCTGTGCGACATGACCGCGATGGCTACAGGCGGCCGTGAACAGCATTTAGGAGCGGGTCTGGGGCGTTTAGGGCCTGTGCCCCACGAGGCCGCGCAGTCTGCAGACCCGAGCGGGAGAGGCCGCATGACGAGCGGCGTGGCCGGCCGAAGTGGCGTTCGCGCTGGCCGCCCTGGCGTGAATTTGGCCTGTTCGTGCTTGTCTTTGGTTCCGCAAGGCTTGTCGCTGTCGTGTTCGTCTTGTCATCGACGTGGGGCTTGGGCGGGCACGGCGGCTCTTGTGTCGTCGCATCGACTCCTGCCGCCGAGGGTGACACCGTGCCGCGCGACACGCGTGCACTCAGGACAGGTGGGCGGTGTCGGCCAGCGCCTGGGCGAGATCGCGGTGGCGGACCGCGAGCACGGGCGCGGGCGAGGCGACCGACGTCGCGGACAGGCGCTGGTGCAGCGCCTCGGTCAGCGCGACCGAGCGGTGTTGCCCGCCCGTGCAGCCCAGCGCCACGGTCAGGTACGAGCGGCCCTCGCTGATCGTGCGGGGCACCTGAAAGCGCAGCCACGACTCGATCCGCTCGAGCAGCTGCTTGGCGTCGTCTTGCTCGAGCACGAAGTCGCGGACGGCGTCGTCAAACCCACCGCGGGCGCGCAGCTCGGGCACGTCGAATGGGTTGTGCAGGAACCGGGCGTCGAACACCAGGTCGGCCTCGCTCGGCAGCCCGTTCTTGAACCCGAACGACATCAGGACCAGATGCAGCACCCCGCCGTGGGTCGCGTAGCGATCGCGGACCAGCTGGCGAAGCTGGCGCGACGACAGGTTCTCGGTGTCGATCACCGAGTCGGCCAGGGCCCGCAGCTCGCGGAGGCGCTCGCGCTCGATCCGGATCGCCATGCCGAGCTCGCCCAGCTCGCTCATCGGGTGACGCCGACGGGTCTCCGAGAACCGCCGGACGACGACCGCGTCGGGGGCCTCGAGGAACAACACCTCGATCGAGTGGCCGGCGGCGAGCAGCTGCTCGCGGACGCTGGCGAACGCGTGCAGGTGCTCGTTGGCCCGGGCGTCGACCCCAATCGCGAGCCGCCGCGGCCCATGGTCCGAGGTCTTGATCTCGACGAGCGCCGGCAGCATCGGGACCGGCAAATTGTCGACGCAGTAGTAGCCCAGATCCTCGAGCGCGCGCAGGCAGGTCGACTTGCCCGCGCCCGACAGCCCCGTGACCACGAGCAGCTGCATCACTCGACCTCGCCGAGCGAGATCAGCCCGGTGATCTGGCCCGAGACCTGCTTGGGGCTGCCCTCCTCGGGGGCGTCGGTCGCGGTCGCGGTCCCGGTTGTCATCGCGATGTGGGTGGCGATCTTCTCCTGGAATTCGCGGGCCGAGTCGATCCCGCGGAACTTCAGGATCTGGTTGCGGGCCACGACCTCGATCAACGACGAGATGTTGCGACCGGCTCGCAGCGGGATCCGGACCAGCGGGATGTCCACGCCCAGGATCGGCCAGTTGTTGTTCTCGGTCCCGAGCCGATCGTAGTCGTCCTCGTGCAGATCCGAGAGCTCGACCACGACCTCGATCTTCTTGTTGTCGCGCACGGCCGCGACCCCGAACAGGTGCGTGATGTTGAGGATCCCCATGCCGCGGATCTCCATGTGGTGCTGGTGCAGCTGGGTGGCCGCGCCCCAGATCGTGTCGGGTGGGCGGATCGTGACCTCGACGACGTCGTCGGCGACGAGTCGATGGCCGCGCAGCACCAGGTCGAGCGCCGCCTCGCTCTTGCCCACGCCGCTGCGTCCGATCAACAGCAACCCGACCCCGAGCACGTCGACCAGCACGCCGTGGATGTTCGCGCGCGGGGACAACAACTCCTCGAGCCGCCGGGTCACCCGCGAGATGAAGCTCGAGGTCATCAGCGGCGTGCGCAGCACCGGGATCCCGTGCGCGCGGGCCAGCTCCATCAGCGGCGGCGGCGGCTCGAGCCCGCGGGTCAGGGCCATCGCCGCGAGCTTGCGCTTGCAGTAGGACTCGAGCCCGGCGCGCGCCTCGGCCTCACCGATGCTGAGCAGGTAGTCGACCTCGGTCAGCCCCAAGACCTGCAGGCGATCGCCGTAGACGTGCTTGACGAAGCCCGACAGCGCGAGCCCGGGCTTTTGAATTCGGGGTCGGGTCAGCAGGCGGTCGAGCCCACCCCAGTCGGACAGGGTCTCGAGCTGGAGGGAGGCCGAGTCCTCGGCGATCAGACGGCTGACCTCCACGGCGGCGTCGCGGCGCATGGCGCAAGGGTGGCACGAACGACGCGGGGGTTACATCAGACCGCGCAGACGTCTCGGCAGCTCGCCGACCGCGGCCGTCTGCATGGCTTGGCGAGTGGTACTCGGCTGGACGCTGACTCGCAGCGGGAAAATAACGGCCATCGCGCGGGAATGACTGCGCCCGGGAGGCCCGGCGAGGTCCCGGGAGGTATTAGACTCGCCGGGTGCGAAATGAGCCCACGCGTGAGGACGCGACGCTTGCGCCCACTGGCTCGGAGTTCGGCTCGGAGTTCGGCTCGGTCGGTGGGCCTGGGTCGGACGACTCGCTCGGTGTGACCCACACGCGCGACGCGTCGGGCCCAGTCGCGGGCGCGAAGTCGGGTGGGCCCGAGATCGCGCCTGACAAGATCGCTCGGTTCGTCGTGCTCGAGCAGATCGGCCTCGGTGGGATGGGGGTGGTCTACGCCGCCTGGGATCCCACGCTCGACCGTCGCGTCGCGCTCAAGCTGGTGCGCGCGGATCGAGGCAGCGCCGACGCCCACGATCGACTGCAGCGCGAGGCCCAGGCGATGGCCCGGCTCTCGCACCCGAACGTCGTGTCGGTGTTCGACGTCGGTAGCCACGGCGAGTCGGTCTGGATCGCGATGGAGTACGTCGACGGGATGACCCTGCGGCGCTGGCTCAACAGCGAGGCGCGCAGCTGGGAGCGGATCCTCGAGCTGTTCCGCGCGGCCGGGGAGGGCTTGGCCGCCGCCCATCTCGCCGGGCTCGTGCATCGCGACTTCAAGCCCGACAACGTGCTCATCGGGACCGACGAGCGGGTGCTCGTCGCCGATTTTGGGCTGGTTCGACCGACCCACGACGGCTCGGCGCCCGGGCCCGCCGGCCCACCCGAGGACGACGAAGCCCAGGTAGACGCGCACGACCGAGCGCCGGAGGCCGAGCTCAGCTCGCTCGATCCAGATCTCACGGTCGGGGGCTCGACTCACGCGGCGACCGGCGTCACGACCCCAGCTGGGGCGCACCCGACCCCCGGTCGCGGTCGCGGCACCGCGCCGCTGACTCGGGCGGGCGCGCTGGTCGGAACCCCGCGCTACATGTCGCCCGAGCAATTTCAGCGCAGCCCCGCCGACGCTCGCTCGGATCAATTCTCGTTTTGTGTCGCGCTCTACGAGGCCCTCTACGGCTATCCGCCGTTCGCTGGAGCTCGCCTGTTCGAGATCATCACAGCCGTGACGCTCGGTGAGCCGCGTCCGCCACCACGAGACAGCCCGGTGCCAGCGAGCATCGGTCGCGCGATCATGCGTGGGCTCTCGCGCGAGCCGAACGAGCGCTTCGCCGACATGCGCGGCCTGCTCGACGCGCTGGCTGTCGAGGCGCCGCGAGACCAGCTCCATCGATGGCCGTGGTTGCTGGCGATCCTGGTCGCGGCGGGCCTGGCCGCGGCGTCGGCCGCGTGGCTCGTGACCAGCGGTGAACCCCAGCCGATCGACGTCTGCGAGAAAGGCCGCGCCCGGATCGCCGACGCGTGGGGGCCCGAGCCACGGGCCGCGCTCGCGCGCTCGTTCGGCGCGCTCGAGCTGAGCTACGCCGACACCAGCCTCGCGGCGGTCAGCGTCGGGCTCGACCTGTGGTCGCGCGAGTGGGCGGCGTACTACGCCACCACGTGCGCGACCCGGCACGAGCAGTCGTCCGAGCTCTACGATCTGCGCATGGCCTGCCTCGGGCAGCGGCTCGAGCAGGTCCAGGCGTTCGTCGCGCTGCTCGGGCAGGCAGACGCGGAGCTCGTGAGCGAGGCCCCGCGCCTGGTCACGACGCTGCCGACGCTGGACAGCTGCGCCGACGTCGAGGCGCTGCGGGCGATCGAAGCGCCGAGCGCCGAGCTGCTCGAGCCAGTGCGCGGGCTTCGGGAGGCGCTCGCGCGTGTGCAGGCGCGGCTCGAGGCCGAGCGCCTAAATGGGCTCGAGGCCGAGCTGGCGCGGGTGCGTGAGCAAGCTGAGCGGATCGGCTACGAGCCGCTGCTGGCCGAGCTCGTTGGCGCCGAGGCCGGCTTCGCCGGGATCTCCGGCAACCGCGAGCGCGAGCGCGCCCACTTGTTGCGCGCCCATGAACTGGCCCTCGGACTCGGCCATGATCGGCTCGCGCTCGACACCGCGCTGGCGCTGATCCAGGCCGACAATTTCGGCCCCAACGAGCAGGGGCTCGAGCTCGCGCGGCGCTGGTCGACGGTCGCCGCCGGGCTGTCTCGTCGCAACGGCCAGCCGGCGGACGCCGAGATCGAGCGGCGGCGCTCGCTGGGCCTGGTGCTCAGCCGCAACACCCACTACCTCGAAGCGATCGAGCAGCAGCGGGAGGCCGTGACCCTGTCCGAGCAGACCTACGGGACCGAGCAGCTGCGCACGGCCGAGGTGCGCCTGGCCCTGGTGATCGCGCTGGGTGAAGCGGGCCAGCTCGCCGAGGCCGGCACGCAGCTCGACGCAGTGGTCGGGGTGTTCGAGCGCGTCCTCGACCCCATGCACCCGTTGTTGCTCGGGCCGCTGCGCGCCCGCATGCTGCTGGCGCAGCAGGCCGGGGCGCTCGACGACGCGCTGATCGACGGACGACGAATGCAGAGCATCGCCGAAGCAGCCTTCGGGATCGCCCACGCGAGGACGCTTCCGACGCTGGAGGCGGTGGCTCAGATCCATGATCTGCGCGGCGATCACCTCGAAGCCCGCGAGCGCTTCGAGATGATCCTCGAGCGCAGCGGGCAGACGGCGACGCTGCAGTCGAAGCTCGGCATCAACACCGGGAACAGCCTGTGCTTCACGCTCTACAAGCTCGGCGAGCTCGCGCAGGCCCGCAGCATGTGCGAGCGGGCGCAGCTCGCGGCCGAGCGCGAGCGCGGGCCAGAGCACCTGATCGTCGCGATCATCCTCAACAACCTCGGCCTGATCGCGCGCGCCGAGGGTGACGCGCGCGGCGGGCTCGAGCATGATCGCCGCGCGCTCGCGATCTGCGAGGCCAGCGTCGGACCCACGCACCCGTACACCGCGTACTCGTTGATCGGCATCGGTCAGGGGCTGCTCGCGCTCGGTCAGCCTGACTCGGCCCTCGAGCCGCTCACCCGCGCGCGAGCGATCCGTGCCGAGGTCGGGGATCCCGGCGAGCTCGGCGAGGCCGAGTGCCTGCTCGCGCGCGCCCGAATCGAGAGCGACGTGCTCGAAGCTGGACCCGAAGACGGTGAAGACCCACCCCCGCGCGAGCTGGCGCGCGAGGGGCTGGTCAAGCTACGCGCGGCCGGACCCAACTGGATCCCCCACGCGCAGGCTTGCGAGCCGCTGGCGGCTCGACCGGACTGACGCTCACGCGTCTTCGACGTGACCGCGGGTCTCGATGAGCCCGTAGTCTTCGTCCATCCTGTAGATCACGTTGATGTCGCCGGTCTCGGTGTTGGTAAATACCAAGAACTGCTTGTGCATCAGGTTGAGCTGCATGACCGCGTCTTGCACGGTGAGCCGCTCGGCGCGGAACTCCCGCTCGCGCACGATGTTCGCGGTGGCCTCGTCGGCGACCGCTCCCGCCGCCTGTTCGGCGGCGCGGCGCCGCTCGGCCTCGACCATGGTCTCGGGCTCCTCGAAGGAATCACCGGCCAGCACGGTCTGGCGAACCCGCGCGATCTTGCCTTTGTGGGGCTTGTGCGTGGTGATGCGATCTTTGTAGCGCCGGACCTGCCGCTCCATCTTGGCCAGCGCCATGTCGATCGAGCTGTACATGTTCTCGGTGGTCTCCGACGAGTGCAGCTGCAGGCCATTGCGCAGCGTGACGTCAAACTGCGCGATGTGGTTGATCTTCTCCACGGAGAAGGTGCAGCTGACCTTGAGAGGATCCGAAAAGTAGCGCTTGATCTTGCTCAGGCGCTCCTCTGCGTAGTTGCGCAGTGCATCGGATGAGTCCATGTGGCGGAACACGAATTGGGTTTGCATGTAGTGCTACCTCCGTATGCCGAATTGATGTTCGACTCCCTCGACCTCGCGGCGGCCTTGGCTAATCCCAAAGCGGACCTCGAAGCGAGAGTAGTGGGTGAAAAGGGGGTTTTCAGCGCGGGCGAGGCTCCTCGCCCGCTATTGTCTTGACTGCCGGGCTCTGGGAGCTCGGGGTGGGGCGAGGTGTCGGGACAGGCGTGCAAGATGGCTGGCAGTTCGTGATGATCCTGATGATCCCGGTGCGCTCAGAATAGCTTACGTCGCTTTGAACTCGACAACAGGTGGAGCTGTTCTCGATATTTAGCGACGGTGCGCCGGGCGATCTTGATGCCGTCGTCGCGCAGCAGCTCGACCAGCTTCTGATCGCTGTAGGGCTTCTTGGTGTCCTCGCCGTCGACCAGACGCTTGATCTTGTCCTTGACGGCCTCGGACGCGAGCTCGCCGCCGCCGCGCTTGGAGATCCCCGCGTTGAAGAAGTACTTGAGCTCGAAGATGCCTTGCGGCGTGTGCACGTACTTGTTGGTGGTCACGCGGCTGACCGTGGACTCGTGCATCTCGATGTCTTCGGCGACGTCCTTGAGGATCAGCGGGCGCAGGTGCTGCGGGCCCTTCTCGAAGAACTCGCGCTGAAATTTGAGGATCGACTTGGTGACCTTGAGGATCGTGCGCTGGCGCTGCTGGATCGACCGGATCAACCACTGCGCAGAGCGCAACCGCTCGGTGATGTAGTCCTTGGCCTGGCCGCCGTCCCCCTTGCCCGGGCCCTTGCCGGCCGCACCCTTGCCGCTGCCCTTGCCCTTGGTGTCGGCGAGCATGGCGGCCTTGTAGTAGTTGGAGATCTTGAGCTTCGGCAGGCCGTCGTCGTTGAGGGTGACGAGGTACTCCTCGCCGATCTTGTGCACGTACACGTCGGGCGTGACGTACTGCGGCGACTCCGACACGAATTGGCGCGCCGGGCGGGGCTCGAGGCCCATGATGATCTTGGTGGCCTCGTAGACCTCTTCGAGGGCCTCACCGGTGTCGCGGGCGACGACGGGGTAGGCGCGCTTCTCGAGGTTGGGCAGGTGCTTGGCGATGATCGCGAGCACCAGCGGGTCGTCGATCGGGTGCTCGGGGTGGCGGGCCTGGATCCACAGCACCTCGGCGAGGTTGCGCGAGGCGATCGCCAGGGGATCGAGCTGCTGGACCCGGCGCAGGACCTGCTCGACCAGCAGCGTGGAGCAGCCGAGGCGGCGTGCCATCTGCGGCAGCGTGACGCCGCGCAGATAGCCAGACGGCGACAGGCTGCGCACGATGTACTCGGCGACGTCTTCCTCGAGGCTGCTGAAATTCGACAGCCGCACCTGCCACATCAGGTGCTCGACGAGGGTCTCCTCGTCGGCCATGGTCTGCTCGAGGCCAGGCAGGTCGTCGTCGGGGCGGACGGCGCTCGACGGCAGGGCGCCCGACAGCGAGTGGTGCTCGAGGTAGGCCTCCCAGTCGAAATTGTCGGCGTTGGGCTCGTCGGCCTTGACCTCTTGACTGGGCTGCTCGGCGGGCTTGCCCTCGCCCGAGTCGCCCTGCTGCTCGACGCCGTCTTGCATCTCCACGGCGGACACGGGCTCCTCGTTGGAGCTGCCCATCTCCTGGGACTCCTCGAGCAGCGGGTTCTCCAGCAGCTCGTTGCGCACCAGATCCTGCAGCTCCATGCGCGACAGCTGCAGCAGCTTGATGGCCTGCTGCAGCTGCGGGGTCATCACGAGCTGCTGCGACATTCGCAGCTCTTGGCGCATGTGCAGGACCATGAGGCACGATCACGTTAGCAGATCGGCTACACCACCCAAAGCGGGAAATCGGCTCGGGGTGCCCCGATCGTCGTCAAATCAGCGGGGCCGCTGGGCGCGGATCGTGATCGCGCGGCTGATTGCGCTTGCGGAACTAGCGAGAGGGTGTTTGGCGATCGCCGGAGACCGACCAGCCGACCGCCAGGATCAACCAGGATCGACCCTCAGCTACCGCGGAGCTTGGCGTGCTCGAGCGCCGCGCCGACGAAGGCCGTGAACAGCGGGTGCGGAGCGGTGGGCCGGCTCTTGAACTCGGGGTGAAACTGACAGGCGATGAAGTAGGGGTGGTTGCTCGCGGGCAGCTCGATCATCTCGACGAGCTTGGCGTCGGGCGACATGCCGCTGAGCACCAGGCCAGCCTCGCGCAGGGGCTCGCGGTAGGCGTTGTTGAATTCCCAGCGGTGGCGGTGGCGCTCGGACACGTGGGGCTCGCCGTAGATCCGCCGCGCCAGCGTGTTCTGGATCAGCTCGCAGCCGTAGGCGCCGAGCCGCATGGTCCCGCCCTTGTGCGTGACCTTCTCTTGCTCGTCCATCAGGGCGATGACCGGGTGCGCGGGGTTGTCCTCGAACTCGGTGCTCTGCGCGTCCTCGATCCCGGCGACGTTGCGGGCGTACTCGATCACGGCCAGCTGCATGCCCAAACAAATCCCAAAGAACGGGATCTCGTGCTCGCGGGCCCAGCGGATCGCCTCGATCTTGCCCGCGCTGCCGCGCTTGCCGAACCCGCCCGGGACCAAGATCCCGTCGAGCTCGGCGAGCAGCGAGGGCCCCCGGGTCGAGATCTGCTCGGCGTCGAGGAACACGATCTGCACGCCCGCGTTGTTGGCGATGCCGCCGTGGACCAGCGCCTCGGACAGGCTCTTGTACGACTCGTGGAGATCGACGTACTTGCCGACCACCCCGATCTTGACCTGGTTGGCGGGGTTCTTGATGACGTCGACGATCCGCCGCCACTCGTGCAGCTGCGGCTCGCGGCTCCAGATGTTGAGCAGCTCGCAGACCGCGTCGTCGAGCCGGCTCTCGTGCAGCGACAGCGGCACGTCGTAGATCGTCGCGGCGTCGAGCATCGGGATCACGTGGGCCAGCGCCACGTTGGTGAACAGCGCGATCTTCTCGCGGATGTCGGACTCGATCGGGTGGTCGGCCCGGCACACCAAGATGTCGGGCTGGATCCCGATCTCGCGCATCTTCATAACCGAGTGCTGGGTCGGCTTGGTCTTGATCTCGCCGGCCGTGGGCAGGTACGGCAGCAGCGTCAGGTGCACGAAGATCGCGTTGTCGCTGCCGAGCTCGAAGCGCAGCTGACGAACGGCCTCGAGGAAGGGCAGCGACTCGATGTCGCCCACGGTCCCGCCGATCTCGCAGATCAGCACGTCGGTGCCCTCGGCCGCGGTCAGGATCGCCTGCTTGATCTCGTTGGTGACGTGCGGGATCACCTGCACGGTCTGGCCGAGGTAGTCGCCCTTGCGCTCCTTCTCGAGCACCGCGCTGTAGATCTGGCCCGACGTGTAGTTGCTGTGTCGCGACATCCGGTGCGACACGAACCGCTCGTAGTGGCCGAGGTCGAGATCGGTCTCGCACCCGTCGTCGGTCACGAACACCTCACCGTGCTGGGTCGGGCTCATCGTGCCCGGGTCCACGTTCAGGTAAGGGTCTAGCTTCTGCAGACCAACGTTGAGACCACGGTTCTCGAGCAGCGCGCCGAGGGAAGCGGCGCACAGCCCCTTGCCAAGGGACGACACCACGCCGCCGGTCACGAAGATGAACTTGGTCCGCTTGGGGGAACTCTGCCGCCGCACGGGCGCTCGGATTGGCACGATCGGACAGCCGGGTCAAGCGCCGCGAGCTGACTCGCGGTCGACCCAGGTCCGCCGGCTCAGCCGCGGATCCGGACCGCTCGCTGCCACGCGGACATGTGGGGCTGATCAGCGCTCGCCGGGTTGCCCGAGCTGCGGCGGGCAGTCGCCACGCGTGAGACTACTGCGGCCGCGGCAGCCGCCGCCGCGCGTGAGTGATCCTCGGCGAGATCCGTCGCCTGGGTGAGCGCCGGATGAGCGTCGATGTAGTGAGTGTCAAACTCACCCGCGCGAAAGTCAGGCTCGGCGAGCACGCGCAGGTGAAAATTGATGTTGCACTCGATCCCGAGCACGACCGTGTCTTGCAGCGCCCGACGCATCCGCTCGATCGCGACGGCGCGGCTGGGCCCCCAGGTCACGAGCTTGGCGATCATTGGGTCGTAGTGGCTCGACACCTCGCTGCCCTCGCGGACCGCGGCGTCGACCCGCACGCCCGGCCCTTCGGGCCAGCGCAGGCGCAGCAGCGGCCCTGGGCTGGGCAGGAAGCGCAGCGCGTCCTCGGCGTAGATCCGACACTCGATCGCGTGCCCATCCAGGCGCACGTCGGCCTGCGAGTATCCCAGGGGCTCGCCCGCGCACACCCGGATCATGTCCCACACGAGGTCGCGGCCGGTGGTCATCTCGGTGACCGGGTGCTCGACCTGCAGCCGCGTGTTCATCTCCAGAAAGTAGAAGCTCGGCTCGCCGTGCTCGTGCTCCTCGAACAGGAACTCGACCGTGGCCGCGCCCACGTAGTCGACGGCCTTGGCCACGCGACAGGCGACCTCGCCCATCGCCTGACGGATCGCCGGGGTCATTCGCGGGCTGGGGGACGGCGCCTCTTCAATGACCTTCTGGTGCCGGCGCTGGACCGAGCAGTCGCGCTCGTTGAGGTACACGACCTGGCCGTGGCGGTCGGCCATCAGCTGGATCTCGACGTGGCGGGCGCCGAGCACCGCCCGCTCGACGAACAGCCGGCCGTCGCCGAACGCGGCCTCGGCCTCGCGCTGGGCCGCCGCGAACCCGCGCCGCAGCTGGTCGTCGTCGTTGACCACGCGCATGCCCTTGCCGCCGCCGCCGGCCGAAGCCTTGAGCATCAAGGGGTAGCCGATCTCACGGGCGGCCCCGAGCGCGGCGGCGACATCGACGAGATCTTCGCGGCCCGGCACCAGCGGCACCCCGGCCGCGAGCATCGCCTTGCGGGCCCGGACCTTGTCGCCCATCAGCTCCATCGCGTGGGCGCCCGGGCCAATGAACACGATGTTGGCGGCCTCGCAGGCGGCGACGAAGCTGGCGCGCTCGGACAGGAACCCGTAGCCAGGGTGGATCGCGTCGGCCCCGGTCTGCCTGGCGGCGGCGATGATGTTCTCGGCCCGCAGGTAGCTCTGGGCCGACGGCGTGGGCCCGATGTGGACCGCTTCGTCAGCTCCGGCGACGTGCGCGGCGTGGCGATCCCCGTCGCTGTAGACGGCGACCGTGCGGATCCCGTGCTCGCGGCAGGTTCGAAACACTCGCAGGGCGATCTCGCCGCGGTTGGCGACCAGGATCTTGCCAAAGGGGGGCTTTCGCTCGCTCACGCGAGCGGTAGCTTCGCGCGTGGCGGTGTCGGTGTCGAGCGCGTCGCCGGGTTCACGCGATCACGCGATCGCGCCTGCCAGCAACAAGTGCAGACGACGCAGATCGTGGTCGGCCTGTGGTGGAAACCAAAGCAGCGGGCGACCGACGAGCGGGACCTCGCTGGGCTCGGGCTCGGCGAGCTGACCGAGCTGGGCGCGGGCCAGCGAGCTGACCAGGTGATCGCTGCCCAGGCTGGGGATCTCGGTCGCGCTGCGCAGTCGCTCGCGCCGGGGCTCGCCGGCGAACGCGACGATCGTCAGGCGGCGCTCATGGCTGGGCGGCAGGCCGAGTCCGCGGGTCCGGGCCGAGCCCGCGCGATCGAGGCAGGGGACCGACGCGAGCAGGCGCAGCTCGTCGGTCGCGGGCTTGGGCGTGCGGGCGTACCCCGAGGTGATGACCGCGAGGCGCACCAGCTCGCCCGCGTCGCGGCCAACGAGGATCGACCCGATCCGGTGGAAGAACAGATCAGGCGGCTCGCGCCAGCCGAAGTACTCGGCGACCAGCGCGGCGACGCAGCGACGCCCGGTCTCGTCCACGCACCTGCCAAACAGGTCGAGCCCGCGGTCGATGCCATCGCGGACCCACGCCTCACGTGCGTGACGGGCCAACTCCTGGGCGAGGGCGGCCCCGGCCTCGAGCGCGCTGGCGCCGACCAACGCGCGGCCAAGCGCGACCGCGACGGCCGCAAAGAAGCGTCGGCTGCCCATCGCCTCGGCCTCACGGAGCGCATAGCTGGCGACCCGCTCGCAGATCTGTGCCGGCTGATCGTCGACGCTGAACTGCAGCTCGATCGGGGGCTGAGGCGCGAGACTCTGGGCAGCGTGCACCATGACGGTATCGACGGAATCGACGGGATCGACGGGATCGACAGGCGGGGCTCGTGTGAACGGGAGAACTCGAGCTCACGCGGCGTCTTCGGCGACCGACAGGCTGGTCTGTTGCTTGCCGCTCTTCTTGCGCGGACGACCGCGCTTTTGCTTGGGCGCGAGCTTGCGGGCGTCGAGCTTGATGTCGGCGAGCGCGGCGCTGAGCGCCTCGTCGCCCTCGGCGTAGACGCTGGCGTACGCGTGGGCCCGGCGAACCTGCTCGAGCAGCGCCGCCTGGCCATCGTCGAGGTTGTTGCGGGCCGCTTGCACGGTCTCGAGCGCGGCGCACAGCTCCGCGCGGCGCCGCTCGACCTCGCCCGCGACCTCGCGCAGGGTCTCGCGGTCGAGGTCAGGGAACTGAATGTCCGCGAGGGGGCCCTCGAACAGGTCCAGGACAGCCTGAACGGGGTCTGGGGGTGGGGCTGCGGCGGCTCCGGAGGATTTCGAAGAACTAGTCATCTGAACACCTGCGTCTGTGTTCAGGTGTTCTGCCAGGCTCCACGGGGGGTGTCAAGCCAAACCTGCCGCGCTCGGGGCTGCGCCGCTGCACGTTATCTGGTCTGGATATTGGCCCGAAGATCGAGCTGTCCGGCACGCGGTGATCCGAGGACGAGTCAGACGCCACAGTCGACGTTGCGCTCTTGCAGTCGGATCGCCTCGGCGTCGTCCACGATCACCGCCTCGGCCAGCAGCCAATTGAAGATCGCGTTGCCGATCGCCCGCTCGCTGCGGTCGTTCCACAGCCACACCGCCAGCGAGCAGACTGGCCCGTGCACGCTGCCGAACGCGAGCCGACGCATGGGCAGACCGCCGAACGCGACCGCCTCCATGTACTGCTCGCGCAGGTTCACGAAGCTCTGCCACTCGTCGAGCGTCGGCAGCTCGCGCTTGGCCTGGATCCGACCCTCGAGCGCGCCCGTCGCGACCTCGAGCGCGTCGAGCAGCTCGCCGTGCAGGCGTCGAGCCGCGCGCCCCAGCAGCTCGCTGTCGTCACCGAGCTGCCCGAGCTGCAGGTTGGCCGCGCGGACCAGCGCCAGCAGATCGTCCCGGACCAATTCGGCCAGCTGATCTGTGTGTTGTTCACCAGCGTGAGCGCCCAGCACCGCCGCTCGATCGAGCAGGCGGCGGGGCAGCTCGGGGTCGGCGAGCGCGATGTCCCACGCGCGCGCGAGCTGACCGAGGTCGTCGCGGGTGAGCCCGTTGGGGTCGCGGGTCAGGGTGTGCGCGTGCAGGGTCATCGCGGCGAGCAGCGGCTCGTCGCTCGGCAACGTCGGCGTCGATACCTTCGCGCGAGCCTGGCTCGCGCGCGGCGAGGCCGGGGTCGCGAGCGCGCGGCGCAGCAGCTCAGCGGTGGCGATCCGCCGGGGCGCGACCAACCACCGCCATCGCAATTCCAGGTTGCTCGGCAGCGGAGCGATGCCTGTCAGCCTGGCCGCGACCGCGCCCAAGAACTTGGTCGCGGACGCCTCGATCGGCGCGGTGCGGGCCAGAAACTCGACCTCTCGCCAGGCCCCACGCTCGACCGCCTCGGCGCAGAGCCACGTCCACGCCAGCGCGATCGCGTGGCGCGGCCAGGTCGGCTCGGACAGCTCGCCGGCGGATGACAACAACTGGCGGGCCTGATCTCGATCGCCGCGACCCTCGGCCAGCAGGCCCGCCGCGACGATGCCCGCGCCGCCCAGTCGCCAGCGGACCTCGCCGACCGGCGTGGCCGCCATCCGCCGCTCGATCCAGGCCAGCAGCTGGGGTGACACGCGGCCGCCCCGCTGAGCCCGCCGAGTCAACGCCCAGCTCGCGGCCACGAGCGCGCCGCCCCGCACGTCGCGGCGCCACACCCAAAAGCTCAGCCGCGTCACCGCCCAGGCCAGCTTCACGCGGCCACCCGGGATCAGCAGTCCACGCGCGATCGGCCAGGGGAACAGCACGATCGCGGTCGCCAGCGTGAACCCCAGGGCGACGAGCGCGGACCCCCAGTCGCCCGTCGTGATCGCCTCGATCAGCAGCCCGATCTCGAGCATGAAGACCGGTCCGAGGATGAACCACACCAACCACGCGGCCACGCCCCCCGACGCGACCGCTGCGTTTGGCTTGTGCTTGCCGCTCCCGGTCGCCGCCAGCACGGCCACGATCAGGCCGGCGAAGATGGCCGGGTTCACCGCTCGCTCCAGTCGCCAAACCCCAGCACGCGCAGGGCCGGAAACGGGCGCAGATCGATCGACGCCGGGCCTGACTCGAGCTCTGGATCCGGCCCGTCGAGTCCGTCGTCAGCGGGCGCCGCCGGTCCGGGCGATGTCGGGTCGAGCGTGGCCCACAGCTCGTGGAGCAGCCGCCGGTTGGGATCGCGCAGCTCGGCCATCGCCGCGCGCACCAGCTGGGACGAGCGCGGGTGTTCGCCGAGCGGCGAGCGATAGCGCAGCGCCCCCGACAGCTCGAGCTCCAGCATGCCGATCAGCTTTTGTCCCTGGCGCTCGACGTCGGCCCGCGAGCAGTCGGGCCGCAGCTCGAGCACATAGAAGGGATTGTGTGCGAGCCGCTGCCACGCCGCGTCGCCGTGCTCGTCGCCGCCATGCCCACGCGCGTGCTTGGACCGGTCGGCCATCGCCTAGCGCACTCCCGAGTCGAAGCTCTGTCGGCGCGTGCTCACGTCGGCGGGCAGCAGTCGCCAGAGCCGCTCGGTGACCCGACGCAGCGCCTGGTTGTCGTCGCGGGCGAGCGCCTGACGACCCTCGCGGACCAGCGACTGCGCGAGCGGGAGGTCCGTGGCCGAGTCGGCCTTCGAGGCGGCGTCCTCGAACAGGTACTCCCAGGTCGAGGGATCCCGGTACCACGCGGTCTCGCCCAGCTGATTGGCCAGTCGCAGCTGGCGCTGGAGCTCGCGGGGATCCTGCTCGCCCGCGGCCCGATCGATCGCGTCGCTGACCTCCTCGAACAATTTTTGCTCGCGGGGGGTGCCGTACTGACTGATGCAGGCCGAGGCCCACGTCATGGTCCGGACCTTGCGCTCCTCGAGCTCGGGCCAGCGCTTGACCTGCTCGACTTGCTCGAGCTCGGCGTCGAGCTCGAGCAGGCTGCGGCGCGCCCGTTGGCCCGCGTCCTCGTTGCCGCCGCGCGTGGCCTCGAGGTCACCCTCGACCTCCGCGAGTCGCTGCTCGACCCGATCCAGCGCGCCGAGCATCTGCGGCGTACCGTTGCGAAACGCGTCGCCGCGCAGGGTCACCAGCCGCGCCCGCATGGTCTCCGCGATCGCCTGCAAGACCTCGGGATCGGCGGCCGGGACCAGCAGGTGCGCGACCTCCTGGAACACCTGATCGAGGCTGGGGACCAGCGCCCGGGCCGACAGCCGACCGCCGCGATCGAGCTCGAGGGTCAGCTCGACCTCGGCGCCAGCCGGGAGGCTAGCGGTGATCTCGGTGCTGGGTATCTCCAGGGTGCCGACCAACCGGCACAGGTGCGCGCGGTCGTACTCGCCCTGGACCACGGGGATCTTGAGCACGCTGTCCTCGGTGCCCTTGGCGACCGACTCCACCGTGTTGTGGGTGAAGGTCCGCTTGGCGGGCAGCGGAGTCCCACGCTCGAAGTAGACCCGGACCGCGTCGTTGGCCAGGGCGACCCCGATCGTGCGCGACAGCGGTGGATCGCTGATCGTCACGCCCTGCACGATCGTGATCGTGGGCGGATCGACAGGCACGGGGTTGCCGTCGGCGTCGCTCGCGACGAGCTTGAACACGTTCGACTTGCGCGGGAGCAGGTCGACCCCGAGCACGAAGCCGCCCTCGTGATCGACGGCGGTCGACTGGCTGTGCCACAGCCCATCGCCGCGGTGGAGCTCGAGGTTGACCGGCTTGGGTCCGGGCCCGTCGACCACGCGGCCGACCACGTGGGGGCTGAGATCCGAGGACACCGCCGGGAACTGCAGCCACAGCCGACGCCCGCGGTGCTTCGACGCGGTCAGCTCGGCCGGGCGGGCGTCGAGGTTGGCGGTCGCGGCATAGATCGCGGCGCCCTGGGCGACCAGCGTCATCGGATCGTGGCCCTCGGCGATCGCCGCCCCGAGCATGCTGCCCACGCGATCGCGCAGGAACGGCATCATGGTTGGGCCGCCGACAAATACGATGCGATCGAGCGACCCCGGCTCGACCCGATGTTGGCTCAGCAACCGGCGGCAGACCTCGACCGATCGCTCGACCAGGCCGCCGCACAGGGTCTCGACCGTGCCCCGATCGATCTCGAGCTCGATCTCGATCGCCTGCCCGTCGACCTCGAGCTCGCCGGCCGGGACCAGGACGGCCTCGGCGCTGCGCGACAGCTCGATCTTGACCTCTTCGGCGGCCTGCTTGATCGCCCGGATCGCCCCGGCGTGGGCCGGATTGGCCCGACTCAGCTGCACGCCGTCGCGCGCGTTGACCTTGGCGATCGCCCAGTCGACGATCGCCCAGTCGAAGTCGCGTCCGCCCAGGAAGTTGTCGCCGTCGTGACCGACCACGCGCAGGAACCCGTCGGCGGTCTCGAGCAACGACGCGTCGAAGGTCCCGCCGCCGAGGTCGTAGACCAGCCATGCGCCGCCGTCGTCTTCGGCTGACCAGCCGGCCGCGAGCGCCGACGCGATCGGCTCTTGCAGCAGCTCGACCCGCTCGAACCCAGCGAGCTGGGCGGCCTCGGAGGTCGCCGCGCTCTGGGGCAGCTCGAACAGCGCGGGCACCGAGATCACCGCGCGGATCGGCGCGAACCCAAACTGATCTTCGACGTCCTTGCGCAGCGACGCGAGGATCATTGCGGCGAGCTCGGCCGGTCGCCGGGTCAGCTTGGGCCCCGGAAACTCGAGCGCCTTGCCGGTTCCCATCAAGCGCTTGAACTCGTTGTGGGTGTTGGCAGGGTCGCGCTCGATGAAGCGCCGGGCCTTGGCCCCGACCGTGACCCGCTCGCGGGCGTCGATGCGCACGACCGAGGGGGTCAAGTTGCTGCCTTGGCTGTTGCGGACCACCCGGGTCTGGTCGCCGTCGAACACGGCGGCTGCAGAGTTGGTGGTCCCGAGGTCGAAGCCGACGTAGAGGGGCTTGTCCGACATGCGTGTGCGACCTTGCCCGTCCACTGCGGGCGTCTGTGAAGGGGGGCGACCAACCCTAGCACGCGCGGGGGCCGACGCCGGTGGGCCGATCGCGCGCTCGCCGGGTCGTGAACGACAATTTACACGGAATTCGGGGTGACGACAGCGGGCTGGCCCGCCGCGGAGGTCATCTGAACTTCAGAAATTGGGGTGGTGGTTGGGGTAGGGTCCGCGCGATGGCAGACGGTCATTCGCGAGACCCCAGCGCTGGCGCACAGGAGCCGGCTCACGCTCGGCTTCCGAGCTTCGCCACGGCCACGGCGACTCGACACCGGGCCCGGCTCGCGGGCATGAACCCCAACTATTGGTACCCGCTCGAGTGGAGCGACGCGGTCAAGCCTGGCGACGTGGTCGAGACTCGGTTTTGGGGCCAGTCGATCGCGCTGTACCGCGGCACCGACGGCCGCGCGCGCGCGGTCGAGAATCGCTGCGCGCACCGACAGATCAAACTGACCATGGGCCACGTGCGCGAGTGCGAGCTCGTGTGCCTCTACCACGGCTGGAGCTACGACGAGGGCGGCCGACTCGTCGACATGAAGCACGACCACTTCGGCAAGAAGCTGCCCGTGCTGTCGATCCGCGCCTATCCAGTGCGTGAGCGCTACGGCCTGATCTGGGGCTACATGGGCGAGCCGGCCGCAGCCGAGCGCGTGCCGCTCGTCGAGATCGAGCACGGCGACGGCGAGGACAGCTGGGCCGCGATCCGGTTCGACTACACCTGGAAGGCCCACCACTACATGGTCATCGACAACCTGTGCAACCTGACGCACCTGTACGTGCACGGTCGCTGGGTTCCGTACGACCAGACCACGCTGACCCATCACTCGCTCGACGGCGATCGGCTCGAGCTCAACTGGCACCACACGCTGCGGCGGGATCCCGGCTTGTATGGCGTCTACAAGCAGGTGTTCGGGTCACCGGGCTCGCGCGAGACCAGCGAGACCCACATGGTCTACGACTACCCGTACCAGCGCGCGCTCTCCAACGATCGGATCCGATCGTGCAACTTCATGCTGCCGCAGGCGCCCGATCGGACCCGGGTGTTCTCCGTGCAATTCTGGAAGGCGCCGCAGCTGCCCGTGCTCGGTCGCCCGGTCCCGCGCGCGCTCATGAGCAAGCTGTGGGCGCCGGCGGTTCGGCCTGTGACCAAAGAGATCTTTCGCCAGGACGGCGCGACGGTCGAGGGCGAGCAGGACGCGATCATGGGCGAGCACTTCGACCGCCCGATCCCCGAGCTCAACCCGTCGGTCCGGCTGTTCGAGCGGCTCACGATCGAGCGCTGGCAGGCGCACCTCGACGCGCCCGCACACGCTGGCGACGCGGGGCTCTGCACTCGCGTCAAGCGGCTGTGAGCGCGCCCTCGCGCCAGCCTGCGCGCTTTGCTATGTAGCCGACCGTGCCCGCCCAGCCCCAGCCGACGCCGTTCACTCGCGACACCGGAGCCACGGTCCCGCTGATCTGCGGGGCGATGTATCCCTGCTCCAACCCCGAGCTCATCGCCGCGGTCTCGGCCGCCGGGGGGATCGGTGTGGTCCAGCCGCTGTCGATGATCTACGTGCACAAGAAGGACTTGCGCGAGGGTCTGCGGCAGATCAAGCGCGTGACCTCCAACCCGATCGGCTTCAACGCGATCGTCGAGGCGTCGTCCAAGGTCTACGAAGATCGGATGCGCAAGTGGATCGACATCGCGCTCGAGGAGGGCGTGCGCTTCTTCGTGACCGCGCTCGGCAACCCGCGCTGGGTCGTCGACAAGGTCCATGCGTTTGGCGGCGTCGTCTACCACGACGTGACCGAGCGGAAGTGGGCACAAAAGGCGCTCGATGGCGGCGTCGACGGGTTGATCTGCGTCAATCGTCGGGCCGGCGGGCACGCGGGCCAGCTCGATCCTCGCCGGCTCTACGACTCGCTCGCCGACCTCGGCGTGCCGCTGGTCTGCGCGGGTGGGATCGGCGACGAGCAGCGCTTCGTCGACGCGCTCGATCTCGGCTACGCCGCCGTGCAGCTGGGCACGCGCTTCATCGCAACCACCGAGTGTCGGGCCCACGACGACTACAAGCGCGCGATCGTGCGGGCCGCCGCCGAAGACATCGTGCTGACCGAGCGCATCTCCGGGGTTCCGGTCGCCGTGATCAAGACCGACTACGTGCGGGCGATCGGCACCAAGGCGGGTCCGGTCGCCAGGCAGCTGCTCAAGCACCCCAAGGCCAAGCACTGGATGCGCACCTTCTACTCGCTGCGATCGATGTGGCAGCTGAAGAACGCCTCGCTCGAGGGCACCAGCTATCGTGACTATTTTCAGGCCGGGCGCAGCGTCGATGGGATCGCCGCGGTCGAGCCGGCTGGCGCGATCGTCGAGCGCTACGCGGCCGCGTTGATCGCCGCGCAGACCCCAGATCTGTCGGCCGAGGCCCCACTCGCCGAATAGCGCTCAGCGGCAGCTCGCGTCGCCGGGCGGGCAGGCGAAGCGCACGTGAAGATGGTCGTGGTGGTTCCACAGATGCCGAACCACCCGCCCGTCCGCGCCGCGGCCATCGGGGTACTCGAACACCTCCGCGAGCTGCTCGACGGTCCAGCCATCGCGGCGCGCCGCCGGGTACAGCAGCCGCTGGATGTCGTAGTCGAGGTAGACCAGCGCGACTCCGCCCGGCTGATCGGCGAGGCGCACGAACCCCTCCAGCAGGTCCCAGGTCGCGGCGACGTCGAGGTTCTCGCGGGTCGCGGGGACAAACTCGGCGGGGTAGCTCGCGGGGGCGTCGACGAAGTAAAAGCCCAGGTCGATGTCGCGGCCCGACTGGTGGGTGCGGTGCCCGGTCAACGGTCCGCCGGTCTCGGCCGACAGGTCACCAATCGCGAGGCGATGCACGCCAGGTCGTTGGTTTCGCACGGCCTCGACCACGCGGACCGTGTGCGCGACCAGGTGCTCGCTCGCGTAGGTCCGAGGCAGGCGGCGGCGGTAGTAGGCGGCGCTGTGGGGCAGCTGCGTGGGATCCTCGAGCCGGCCGTCGTCGACCTTGCCGTGGCTCTGCCCGCTGCGCACCAGCGAGGCGCCCGCGTCGCGAGGCAGGCGCAGCCGCTGGCCCACCCGGATCAAATTGCTGTCGAGATCGTTGTGCTTGCGCAGGGCCGCGACCGTGGTCGCATATCGAGCTGCGATCGCCTCGAGTGAGTCGCCCTCCACGACCACGTGCTCGCGCAGCTTGGGCCCGGTGCAGCTCGGCAGCCGGATCTCGGTGCCGAGCACCAGCGCGTCCTCGCGGGTCATGTCGTTGGCTTTGCGCAGCTGCGCGACCGTACAGCCGTGGGCCTCGGCCAGCTTCCACAGCGAGTCGCCCTTGACGACCACGTGGGTCGCCCCGCCCGCGTGGGCCGACGCGGCCGCGCCACTGGACATCAGTGTGGCGGCCAGAACCACGAGCGAGCACCGACTGGGCCAACGCATGCGTCACGGTCGGACAAGATCGCAGTGTCGAGCAAATTTTTGGCGAGCCTGCGCTGAGCCTGGGTTCAGTCGTCGCTGACGTCGTGCAGCCCCAGGGCCTGGAGCCGGGACCGCAGCCGCCCACGCGTGATCCCCAGCCGCCGCGCGCTCGCGCTGATCGACTGACACTCGGCCATGACCGACGGCAGGTAGATGCTGTCGACCAGCATGTGCAGATCCTCGTACTCGTGGTTCTTGTCGTCGTCGAGCGCCTTGGCCAGCTTGTAGCCCCAGCCGTTGGGCCGGCCGAGCGTGAGATCCTCGGACCGGATCACGTGGTCGCGGCACACGAACGCTGCCCGGCGAATCGCGTTCTTCAGCTCCCGCACGTTGCCGGGCCAGTCGTAGGTGGCCATCAGGGTCTTGGCGTCGTCGGCGAGGCTGACCCGCTCGCCGTGATCCTGGGCGATGACATCCAAGAACCGCTCGGCCAGCGCGATCACGTCGATGCTGCGCTCGCGCAGCGGCGGCAGGCGCAGCGACGCGACGGCGACCCGGTGAAACAGATCCTCGCGAAACCGACCATTGCGGACGTCGGCCGAGAGCTCGCGGTTGGTCGCCGCCACGACCCGGACGTCGACCGTCCGCAGGTTGCCGGGCTCGCCGAGCCGCGCGACCTGCCGACGATCGAGCGCGCGCAGGAACTTGACCTGCAGCTCGGCCGACAGCTCGCCGATCTCGTCGATGAACAAGGTGCCGCCGTGGGCCTGCTCGAACAACCCGGGCTGGTCGTGCTCCGCGCCCGTGAACGCGCCGCGTCGAAACCCGAAGATGCTCGCGTCGGCCAGCGTAGAAGGCAAGGTGCTGCAGTCGAGGATCACGAACGGCGCGTCGCGTCGCAGCGACAGATCGTGGATCGTCCGGGCCGTGAGCTCCTTGCCCGTGCCGGTCTCGCCCTGAATCAGCATGTCGAGCGGGGTTGGGGCCAGCTTGGCCAGCGCGACGAACAGCTCGCGCATGGCCAAGCTCTCGCCGAACAACAGGCCGCACTCGGACTCGGCCGCGATCTCGACGTCGACCTCGCCGATCTCGACGAGCTCGATCGCGCAGCCGCCGGCCGAAAATTTGTCGCCGCGGGTGAGCACGATCCGCCGGACCCGCCGGCCTGCGTACCAGGTGCCGTTCTTGGCGCCCAGGTCTTCGAGCTCGACGCCACCGTCGACGACCCGCAGCGAGAAGTGGACCTTGCTCACCGATTGATCGCTGATGACCACGTCCGCCGCGCGGCTGCGCCCGAAGGTGATGGTTGGTCCGTTGGCGAGGGGGAACTCCGCGGTCTCCCCGTCGAGCAGACGAACCCGCAATTGCCCGGCCCGCCGCGCGGTCTTGGTGCTACCGGAGCCAGTGGTTGGCTCGGTCAGGTCGGCGTTGGTCGGTTTCGCAGCCATCGTGGTGTGGTGGGCTTTTGTGCTGGGGTGGGCGCGAGGATCAGAACCGACCCTGAACGGTCAGCGCGGCGCCGTTGTTGGTGGTCAGGCCGACACCAGTGATCCCCGCAGTGGGTGCGGCCCGACGCTTGTGTAGCACGCTGAGATCAAGCGCCAGCAAGACATTGCCGATCACCATGACCCCCAGGCCCGCGCCCAGCAGCCCCACGCCAGCGGGTCGATAGTCAGTGATGGCGAGCACGGGGGCGCCTGGCTCACTGGTGACGACGGCCCCGCGGTGCAGCACGACGACGCCGGCGATCGCCGCCCCGAGGCCGAGCGCGCTCGAGGCGATCCCGGCGTAGCCGACCGGGCCCAGCGGCGCGACGCGGCTTGGCACGACCGGCGCTTGCGGGCACTCGACCTCCTCGACCACGTCGGGATCTGGTGGGGCCGCGGCCGCTCGGGCCTTGCGGGCCTGCTCGACAGCTCCCGGGAGCAGCGCGAGGCTCTCCGCCGCGACTTCGCGGGCCGTGCAGCGCAGGCAGACGTCCTCTTGGGCCTCGCTGATCGTCTCGCCGTCGAACTCGACCGAGGAGCTGATGAGGTACACCGAGCTCTGGCCCTTCGGCTGTGAGACGCTCGCTCGGATCACGAGGTCTGGCTCGCCCTCAGTGACGAGCGTGAACGCGTGGGTCTTGGCGAGGGCCTCGAGCTCGGCTTGGGCTTGCGAGCGCACGTCGGGCTGCAGGTCCTTGGGCAGACCGTCGACCCCGAGCTCGAGCGCGACCGTGAGCGGGGGAGACTCGGATGGTGCGGTGTTTGTGACAGGATCCTGGGCCGAGACGGGGGTCGCGACGCAGAGCGATCCGAGCGTCAGCGCGGCGATGAAGGGAGCACGGAGGACGTTCATGGTTAGAGCGTGACCTTTAGCAGGTACAGCTGTTTGTTTGGACCACTATGGCCGATGGCGACCGCGAAGCCCTGCTCCGAGACGGCGACATCGAACAGCGTGGTGGGTTGCTCCTCACCGCTGTAGGTGAGCTCGTGCAAGTTGCTTCCTGCGGTCGAGTGCCAGCTCAGCAGGCCGACCTGTTCCTCGCTGTCATTGTACGTGTACCCGGCGACGACCGTGGTGCCGTTTGGCAGCGCCGCGATCGCGGTACCGGGGGCAGCCACGCCGCTCGGGGGGTGGGCTTTGAACCACTGTTCAGTGCCATCGAGGGCGAACTTTTGAATCCGAAAGTTATGTTCGCCGCTGACCGACGAGTTGCCGAGCAGGAAGGCGTTGCCTGCTTGATCGACCGCAATGTCGGCTTTCGTGCCGCCGCTGAAGATCTCCGACACCCACAGCTGGTCGCCCGTAGCCGAGTAGCTGTGGAGCCTGAACGAATTGGACTGCAGCGCCCAGATCTGGCCGTCCGGTCCCGTCGTGACGGAGCTGAAGCTGGCGCCGTTGTCGTACGCGTACGACCAATTGACGTCACCGTTGGCCGCGAAGTGGTAGAGCAGCGGATCGCCGTCGGTCTCTCCCGCGGCGACGATCGAGCCCGCCTCGTCGATGGCGACGTCGTATACGGCTGACGGATCGAGCGGGATGGTGCCGACCCAGTCGTAGATCCCGGTGGCCCTGTGGTAGCGAACTTGCCCCTTCGTGGCGAGCTGGCCACCGATCACGAACGCGTTCGCGTCGGACTGCGAGACCGCGATGCTGGGGTTGCCGCTGGTCACCATTGGCGTCTCATCGGTCCACAGCACCTCGCCGTTGTCGTCGACCTCCATCAGCCCGCGCTGGGGATCCTCGCAGGTGTACACGATGTTCACGCTGCCCGTGGAGGTCACCGCGAGCGCGGCGTCGGTGCAGTGCTTGAACTCGTAGATCTTGCTCCACACCACCGTGCCCGGCAGCGTGCAGTTCCAGCCACACGTGTCGCCGCTCTCCGTGTTGCCGTCGTCGCAGGCCTCGTCGAGCGTGGCTTGCACGATGCCATCGCCACAGCTTGGTAGGTTGCAGGTGTTGCTGCACTCATCGTCGTCGACCTCATTGGCGTCATCGCACTCTTCTTCGGCCTCTACGATGCCGTCACCGCATATCGGGTCGGCGCCGGCCGATTCTTCCGACTCGTCGCCCGCGGCTGACTGACAGCTGTCGTCTTCCTCCGCGTACGCCCCGCCTCCGCAAGGGCTGTAGCACTCGACTGGGGGGAGCTGCTCGACGCAGCCGTACGCGGGGGCGGTCTCCGAGCACTCTTCGGTGGGGCCGATGCAGAATGGGCGTGCGTCGCCGTAGCGGTCTGCGCAGGTGAGGTCGCCCTCGGCGTAGTGGCAGTGGGCTGGGTTCGCGGATTGATCGGAACGGCAGCCCGCGGCTGTGGTGCACGCGAACGCGAGGAACAAGAAGTGGTGGGGTCGGACGCGGGGGGTCATGACGTTGGAGGTAGCGGGGTAGTGTCGGGACGGTCGGGATCCGTCACGGTATTCCGTCGGCGCCCGCGAAATCGGGGGCGTTGTGGGTGGTCGGGCGTGGGTCGCCGTCAATGTCGGTGGTCAGGTCGCCGGATTGCCAGGTCGCGGCGGTGTCGATGACGGCTGGGTGCGTGTTGGAGAGGTGGAAATCGCCGGCCGCGTAGTTATCGAACCAGGCCGACATAAACGGCGATTCGGCATTGCCTGGGAACTGCGAGTTGTCCTCGACCACGCTCGATTCGATGCTCGCCGCCGCGCACTGGACCTCTGGCTCCGCCGCGGGAGACACGAGGATGGAATTGCGCACCGTTACCTCGGCACCAGGGCCGCAGCCGAGCGCCCTTGGGTCGACATCGAGTTTGGTACCCGCAACGAGGGTTGAGTAGAGCACGTTCGCCGCGCCATCGATGATATCTACCGCCGCCACGTCGGTGACGTTTCCGCCGACGAACGAGTTCTCGAGGAACAGCGAACCGCCGCCGTCGACGACGATGCCGCCGCCGGAGTTGTTCACCACGTGCGAACCCTCAATCCAGGCACCGCCGCCTGCGATGACGATTCCCGTACCGCCGTTTGCGGTGTTTGAGATGGTGACGCCTCGCATGAATAGGCTTCCCGCATTAGCGACGGTCAAGGCGGCGGTGGCGGATGTTCCTCGCAGGACTGGGGTCTCGCCGGGGGCAGCAAGTATGGCCACGCTCAGCTGGACCATATTGGACTCATCAGGGTACACGAACGGGGGCGAGTTCACCTCGTGAAGGATGATGAGCGAGTTCGAATCAACGGCGGTCAACGCCTGGCCAAGCGTGCAATACGGCGTAGCCTCAGCCCCCCCGCCCCCTGGGTCGCAATTCGCATTGTTGCTGCCGTTCACATGCACGATGTTAGCAGGAACAACACAGCTCCCCTCCGCCAAGTTGCACGCACTACCAGCACACTGTTCATGATCCGAACACCCAACGCACTGATTCATCTCCACATCACAGATCGGCGTAGCCCCCACGCACGCCTCCTCCTTATCAACGGCACAAGCCACGCAGACCCCGGCCTCACAGACCGGCATGCTCGAGTCCAGCCCGGCGCACGAACCATCCGCATCATCGGTCCCGGCACAGTCCACGCACAACCCACTGCTGAGGTCACAAAACGGCGCCAGCGGATCAACGCAGTCGGCCGGCCCACTACAGAGGGTGTCGCCGTCGCCGTCCCCGGTAGGGTCGCCATCCCCGTCCCCATCGCCGGTGGGGTCCCCATCGCCGTCGCCAGCGACGACGCAGCTGTCATCATCGAGAATGTTCTTGTCCCCGCCGCAGGCGTAGTTGCACTCAGCGGTAGGCTCGTCCTCCACGCATCCGCCGAACCCCTCACCGCTGGGGTCACACTCGGGGGTCGTGCAGTACGGGCGCGCGTCGCCGTACCGATCAGCGCAGGTGGCCGCACCGTCCGCGCTGGTGCAGTGATCAGGGGCTGGGGCTACGTCAGTACAGCCCACCACCACGCCAGCAGCGAAGGCCAGCAGTGAGGCGGTGAGCGCGACGGCGAGATTGGCGTTAGATTTCGTCATGACGTGGGTGCGGGGTGTTTGGCGGCCGAGAACTTGTCACGGAAGGACGTCGGCGCCCGCGAAGTCGGGGCCGTCTTGAGTCGGGCGTGGGTCGCCGTCGATGTCGGTGCTGGGGTCGCCGGATTGCCAGATCGCGGCGGTGTCGGTGGCGGCTGGCTGACTGCCGGAGAGGTGAAAGTCGCCGGACAAGTACCCGTCAAACCAACCGACCTCGACATCTCCGAGGGCGACATTGTCACCGACGAGCGCCTCGAGAGCACTTGCGCTAATCGAGACGTTGGGGCAGTCAAGCTCCGGATCAGAGTGGGTGCTGGTGATGAGACTGTTGCGGACGGTGCTCATGGTGCCGTCGCTACATTCGAGCGCCGGACCGCCCAATACGGCCGGAAGGCCCATCGTGACGTACAGCAGATCAAAGGTTCCGTTGGGAACGCGAACGGCAGGACTATCTGCCGAGCCGCCGACGAAGCTGTTCTCGAGGAACAGCGAACCTCCGCCGTCGACGACGATGCCGCCGCCGGAGTTGTTCACCACGTGCGAACCCTCAATCCAGGCACCTCCGCCTGCGATGACGATTCCCTCGCCGCCGTTTTGTGTGCCCGAGATGGTGACGCCTCGCATGTACAGGTTGCCCGCATTAGCGACGGTCAGGGCGGCGTTGCCGCCTGTCCCCTCGACAACTGGGGTCTCGCCTGGCGCCGCAAGTATGGCCACGTCGAGTTGTACTGAGTTGGATTCGTTGTAGACCTGTGGCCCGGTCAGCATCTCGTGAAGCACGATCAATGAATTCGAATCCACCGCGGTCAGAGCTTGGCTGAGCGTGCAATACGGCGCCGCGTCAGTTCCTTCGCCATCCGCGGCGCAGTTCGCGTCGCTGGTGCCGTTCACATGCACGATGTTAGCAGGATCAACACAGCTCCCCTTCGCCAAGTTGCACGCGCTACCAGCACACTGATCATGATCCGAACACCCAACGCACTGATTCATCTCCACATCACAGATCGGCGTAGCCCCCACGCACGCCTCCTCCTTGTCAGCCGTACAAGCCACGCAGACCCCGGCCTCACAGACCGGCATGCTCGAGTCCAGCCCCGCGCACGAACCATCCGCATCATCGGTCCCGGCACAGTCCACGCACGACCCACTGCTGAGGTCACAAAACGGCGCCAGCGGATCGACGCAGTCGGCCGGCCCACTACAGAGGGTGTCGCCGTCGCCGTCCCCGGTAGGATCGCCATCCCCGTCCCCATCGCCGGTGGGGTCCCCATCGCCGTCGCCAGCGACGACGCAGCTGTCATCATCGAGAATGTTCTTGTCCCCGCCGCAAGCGTAGTTGCACTCAGCGGTAGGCTCGTCCTCCACGCATCCGCCGAACCCCTCACCGCTGGGGTCACACTCGGGGGTCGTGCAGTACGGGCGCGCGTCGCCGTACCGATCAGCGCAGGTGGCCGCACCGTCCGCGCTGGTGCAGTGATCAGGGTCGGGCTCGGAGATGTTTCCACACGCGGAGACGCTCAAGCCCAGAAGAAAACCAACGCCGAGGATGATGAGTTGTTTTTGCATGATCGTGATCCTTTATACTCAGAAACTTCCGGAGACCCCGAGGCCGAGGCCGGTCGGAGAGAACAGGGGAACAACGAGGGCTTGCGATCGCGCGCGCTTGCGCTGCTTGGCCCGGCGGGCCACGTCGACCCCCAGCAAGACCAGCCCCGCGCTCGCCACCGCGGCCCCCACTCCAACGAGCACGTACCCGCGGGGGGCATGATCCACACCGGTGCGCACCTTAAATGCCCCGGCTGGATGATCGTAGACTCGCCCGCGCGAGACCTCCACCGCACCCCACACGATCACGCCAAGCCCAACGACAGAGGCCGCGGCTCCGGCGACCCCAATTGGCCCGATCGGCTTCGGCAGGGGCTCGACGCCACCATCATCGTGCCCGCCGTCACCCTCCGCGCCGCTATCCTCGCCAGTATCCGCATCAACCGATGCCTCCTGGTGCGCTTGAATCGAGGCGTACAGCTCGTCCTGCTTCGACTCGAGCTTCTGCAACATTCGGGCTTCGGTGCAGAACACACAGTCGGTCCACTCGGCGGCCGGGACAACGGAGTCGCCCTCGACGAACTCAAAGTGGATCCCATAGTTGCGATCCCCAGCTTCCATGAGCCGAACCCGAATCTGGAGCACCGTCGCCGCTCCAGGATCATCGGTGATCTCGATCCCGCCAGCTTCCACGATCGAGCGCAGCTGCTCGAGCAGCACAGGCCCGACGCCCCGCTCGGCTTCGGGCAATTCGGAGACGTCGACGCCGAGCGCGAGGGGCTCGGCCGAGGTCTCGGACGCAGGTGGCGGCGCCGAGTGGGCGATCGGGTGGGCCCAGCCGAACACGGCGAGCACGCTGAGTGAAAGAGCGAGGAGAGGCTTTTTCATGGGGATGTCTCGGGGGGGGCGAACATGCGACAACCGTCGACCTTCGCGCGAACGTTGGGATCCGTCGAGCCCGAGCCGGCTTCGACACACTTGGACCACTCGCCCAGCTCCGAGAACGCTGCCACCCGCAGGGCGGCGCGCTCGGCCTGGGAGGACCAACACTTGCGGTTGGCCGACAGCGACAGCGCGCGCCGCCAGTCACGGTCGGCGAGCGCCTTGCGGGCTTGGTCCGCGGTACCGCCACAAGCGTCGGACTCGGGCTTTGGCTGCTGATCAGGCTGGGGCTTGGGTTCGGGATCGGGATCGACTTCGGGTTTGGGCTCGACTTCGGGCTTGGGTTTGGGCTTGGGCTTGGGCTCGACGTCGGGTTTGGGCGGCGCGAGCTCGGGCACGAGCTCGGGCACGGTCTCGACCGCGGGCTCGTCACGCTTCACCGGCTCGGGGGGCGCCGCGACCGGGACATCGTTGGTCGGGTCCTGGAACCGTTGCCACCCTACGAACCCAATACCTCCGAGCAGCAGCAGCGCGAGAGCGACCCACCAGATCCGAGCGCGGCCGTTGTCGAGCGGTGGGGCGTCGGGTTCCACCTCCGCTGGATCTTCCGCGGCGTGCTGCGCTGTGTCTGGCGGCGCAGGTTCAACCACTGGCTCGGCCGCGAGCACGGGGACGAGGGTGGGCCGATGCTGCGGCGGCCGAGCGAACGCAAGCCGGGCCGTCGCGGTCTCGTCGTCCTGGTCCTGGTCTGGGGCCTCCGTGTGCTGTGCCTTGGCGACGGGCGACGGCGCGGGCTCGGTCGTCGGCGGCTCCGCGACCTCCACCTGCGTTGGCGGCGGGCCCCAGGCGCCGATCGACGCCTGCGTCTGCTGCGTGCGGAGTCCGGCCTGTTCGATCTTCAGGGTCGTCTCCGGCACCGGCCTCAGCTCCATCTTGACGGTCGCGTCAGGATCCAGCTCTGGCGCCGGCCTCAGCTCCATCTTGACGGTCGCGTCGAGGTCCAGCTCTGGCGCCGGCCTCGGCGTCATCTCGACGGTGGCGTCGGGGACCCGCGGCACCGCTTGCTTCGGCTTCATCTCGACGGTGGCGTCGGGGACCAGCGGCACGGCTGGCCTCGGCGTCATCTTGACGGTGGCGTCGGGGACCAACATCGGAGCTGGCCTCGGCGTCATCTTGACGGTGGCGTCGGGGACCCGCGGCGCGGCTGGCCTCGGCGTCATCTTGACGGTGGCGTCGGGAACCCGCGGCGCGGCTGGCCTCGGCGTCATCTTGACGGTGGCGTCGGGAACCAGCGGCACCGCTGGCCTTGGCGTCATCTCGACGGTGGCGTCGGGGACCTGCGCTGGAGCCGGCCGCAGATCGATCTTTTCTGTCGTGTCTGGAGCGTCTGAACTATCGCCCCTCGACCCTGGAGGTGCCCACACACCCATCTTCACGGGTACGCCAGGGACGGGGGTCGGCGCTTGGCGAAGCTCCATCTCGACGGTCGCCTCGGGAGCTTCGACCGCCACCGAGTCGGGAGCTGGCGTGGGGCTCGTGCCGATCGCAGCGCGGATCGATCGGAGCCGCGCGATGATCTCCTCCATCGATGGCCGCTCCGCGCCGACGCGCTTGGTGCAGTCATGAACCAGCTCGGCGAGCTCCTCGGGCGCGCCGTAGGCCCACGCGTGCAGCCGCGGGGCTTCGAGCTTGCCCTCGCGCTGACCCTGAATGTACGCGCCGCGATCGTGAATGTGTGCGTACGGGTTTTGCCGAGTCACCAGCTCGAACAGCAGGACCCCAAACCCGAACACGTCCATGCTGGGGTCCGCCGGCCCTTGGCGAACCTGCTCGGGGCCCATGTAGCCGAGCGTACCGGGGACATCGTGGACCCCGGTGAGCCGACCAGACGCACCCACCGCGAGCTGCGGCGCGCACAGATCCGCGGCGTGGCTGAAGTCGAACAGCTTCACGCCGCCCGCAGGGCCATCGAGCATGAACAGATTGCTCGGGGTCGCGTCGCGATGAACGACGCCCGCGGCGTGGCAAGCGAGCAGACCGTCGGCGACCTGCGTGGCGATCTCGATGATCCGCGGGATCTCCAGCGTGCCACGCACGAACACCAGGTCGAGCGTGTCGCCTGCGAGCACCTCGGTGGCGAGCCACGGCCACCGGCCGCGATCCTCCAGCCGGCCCGCGCCCACGAACTCGACGATGTGCGGGTGACCCCGAAGCCGCCGCAGGTACTCGGCCTCATTGATCAGCCGCTGCTCTCGCTCCGGTCGGCCGACGTAGCGGGGCAACAGCAGCTTGAGCGCCACTTCGATGCCCTCGACGCAGTCGTGGGCGCGATAGACCACGCTCGTGCCGCCCTCGCCAAGGTTGGAGAGCAGCTCGAAGCGACCTTCACCCACGACCTCGCCCCGCGAGGGCGCTACCGGCTCTGCCGCCTTCACTTGGCCGATCCCTTCGCGCCCTTGGTCGCCGTCAGCGTCGTGCTCGTCAGCTTGACGTCGTAGAAGGTGCCTGGCGCGAGGTTGCTCTCGACGCGGAGCTTGCCGGCGTTGTTCCAGGCTGCGCTGGTGCTCGCGCGCCAGCGGACGTCGTAGGTGCCGGGCCTGAGCTTGACCAGGGCGAAGGACCGATACGCGACGGAGCGGTTGCCGATCTCGAGATCCGCCGTCTTCGCCCCGCTGATCACGAAGGTCACCTCGACGCTGGGGGCAGGCTTGGGCTTGGGCTTGGGCTTGGGCTCGACCTCGAGATCTTCCTTGGAGTTTGGCTTCGCGTCCGCGCCCTCCGACTTGGGCGGGGGATCTATGTCCTTGGGCTCGACGGACAGCGTCTCGGTCTCGGTCTCAGTCTCGGTCTCAGTCTCGGTGGTGGGCGTGGGCGTGGGCTCGACGGGCGGCGGTTGGGTGTCGGGCGTCGCCGACTCGTCGGCCTTCGCCACAGCCAGAGGCGTGACGGGGGGAGCGACCGGCTCGTTCGACCCGCGGATGATCGCAACGGCTGCCCAGACGAACAGCGCCCCCGACAGCGTGGCCAGGCAGATCGCCCCAATGATCAGCGCCTTCGGCACGCGCGGCGACGCCGGCTCTGGATCGGTCTGCGCCTCGCGCCACGGAGCGCTGGCCTCGGTCACGACCGCCTCAGCCGCAGCGAGGGCCTGGGACGTGGGCAGCCTGAGCGTAAGCTCGCACGCCGGCTCCTCGGTCCAGGCCGACGCCGCGCCCGTGTTGGTGCGGTCGATCGTCGCGTAGTCCCCAAGCTCATCACTCGGGCGCGCGCTGGGCCGCAGGGCCGGCGTGTCTGCTCCCGTGGCCGCCGTCGCCGGCCCATCGGCGGCGGTGCGGGCCGCCGGGTCCACCAGGGCGAGCGGCTGCGAGTCGCTCTGGTTGAACAGCGACGCCGGCAGGCTCTGATCGTCTTTGTGCAGCGCGATCAATTCGGTGAATCCCGAGCGCGGCTTGCCGATCATGCGGTTGTAGAACACCTTGAGCTCGCGGGCGGCGATCTGATAGCGGGCGGTGTTCTGGACGATCATCCAGTGCGCGTCACCTGCCGAAGGTCGCTCCTCGGGCTTGGTCCCGAGCATCCGACGACGCAGTTGGTCCACCCACGCGGGGATGTCTGGCGCCGTGAGCTCCGGGATGTGCCCGCCGAGCACGCTCGTCTGAAATTCCGCGACCGTACAGCCACCGAGGAAGCGCTCGCCCTCGAGCAGCTCGTGCAGCACGACCCCCAGGCTATAAATGTCGGACTGCATGCGTACGCGACCGGTCATCTGCTCGGGGGACATATAGCGCGGGGTCCCGACGGAGCGTGACATCGTGGCCTCGGAGGTCTTGGCGAACCGAGCGATGCCGAAGTCGGTCAGCTTCACCTCGCCGCTGGAGGAGACCAGGATGTTGCCGGGGGTCACGTCGTAGTGCACGACCCCGGCCTCCTCGCCAGCGACGGTGCGGCCGTGGGCGTACTCGAGGGCTGAGAGGATCTCCCCGACGATGTACAGCGAGATGTCGACGCCCAGCCGTCGGGTCCCGATCTCCTCCGCGCGATCGAGCAGGTTCCGCAGGTTGACCCCGTCGACCCACTCCATCACCAGACACGGCGAGCCCTGAACCTCGCTGGTGTCGACGACCTTGACGATGCGGCCGTGGTCGAGCTGGGCGGCGATGCGGGCCTCGCCAAAGAAGCGCTCGCGGTCCTCGCTGGTCATCGCGAGCGCCGGGTGCAGGACCTTGATCGCGCAAGGCATCTGGAGACCGTCGTCACTCCGCTTGATCGCGCTCCAGACTTGGCCCATGCCGCCCGCGCCGATTCGGGTGGTCAGGAGGTATTTGCCGGACTTGTCTAACATTGTCGGGTGTCTCGAAAACTACCACGGCGGGCTAAGCACGTGGCGTGCCAGCAGCAACGCCGCCGGAGGGCGCAACTCGAGGACAGGTGGTCGGCGGGCGGTCGGCAGGGTCGTCTCAGGGGTGGTCGATGATCGACCAGGCTGGCTCACGCGCCTCTATACCCCAGCTGTTTCAGGTTCGCACCGCGTGACGCTCTAGAGTGCAGGTCGGCGAAGGCTCCACGGCTTGGCGTGCTCGAGCTGGGCGGCCAGGCGTAACAGCAGGGCCTCTTCGCCCAACCGCCCGACAAACTGCACGCCCATGGGGAGCCCGTCGGTGTCCCAGTGCAGCGGCAGCGAGATCGCCGGCTGCCCTGTCATGTTGAACAGCTGGGTGTTGGGGGTGGGGGCGAGGGGATCGGCGGCCAGCTGGTCGAGCAGCTGGAGCATCACGCGTTTGATCGGGGCGGTACGAAACACGCGGGCAGCGTTGCGCTCGAGCGCCGTCGTGGCGATCTCACCGACCTTCAGCGCCGGTTGGGCCAGCGTTGGGGTGATCATCACGTCGTGATCGACAAAGAACGCAGACAGCTCGATCGCTGCCCTTTGGATCAGCGCGAGCTGTTCGATGTACTCGCCCGCGCTCACGGACTCGCCGATGATCCGCAGCAGCCAGGTCTTGGGCTCGAGCTCGCTAGCTCGCGCCGGCTTGCCACGCTCGGCCTCGTACACACGGATCGCCGAGGCCGTCCCGCAGCAGACCATCATCAAGTACGCGCGAGTCAGCGCCGCGCGATCGAAGCTGGGCGTGGCCTCGACGACCTCGTGACCGAGCTCGGCGCACAGCTTGGCGGCGTCTTCGGCCGCTTGGACACACTCGGGGTGGGTGTCGGTGGCCAGCAGCGCGCGGGTACACAGGGCGACGCGCAGGCGCTCGGGCGCGCGCTCGAGCTGGGCCATGAACGATTCTTCAGGCCCAGGCAATTGCTCGGCGACACCGCGCCGGGGGCCCGCGATACAGTCGAGCAGCCCGGCGCTGTCCCGCACGCTGCGGGTCAGCACGTGCGCGCCTGCGAGGTCGCCCCAGGATCCGGTCGGCTCCATGACGGGGACCCGGTGGCGGGTCGGCTTGAGGCCCACGAGCCCGCAGTTGCTGGCCGGGATTCGGATCGAGCCGCCGCCGTCGCTGGCGTGCGCGGCCGGAACCATGCCCGCGGCCACGGCCGCCCCCGCGCCCCCGCTGCTGCCCCCGGGGGTGCGCGCGGTGTTCCAGGGGTTGCGCGTCGGCCCAAACAGCTCCGGCTCGGTCACCCCGAGGATGCCCAGCTCGGGGGTGTTGGTGCGGCCGCAGATGATCAGCCCGGCGGCCTTGAACCGGCGCACCAGCTCGTCGTCGCCGGTCGCACGACGATCTGCCCACAGCCGAGATCCATTGCTGCTCGGCTGCCCAGCGTCGAGCGCCTTGAGATCCTTGAGCAAGAACGGGACCCCGCGAAATGGCCCGTCGGGCAGTTGATCGGGCGTCTGCGCCTGGGCGCGGGCCCGCTCGAAGCTGCGATGCACGACCGCGTTGAGCTTGGGGTTGTGCGCGTCGATCCGCTCGATCGCCGCCTCGACCAGCTGGGTCGGCGACACCTCGCCGCTGCGCACGAGCTGGGCGAGCCCGGTCGCGTCGTGTTGCTCGTAGTTTGCGAAGCTACTCGGCATGCCGCGGTTTTATCGTCGCACGACGCCGCTGGCGAGCGCGGGTGTACGCTCCCCCGGCATGAGCGATCCCGACGCCCGGCAGATCAACCCGGAGGCGAGCAAGCAGGCGCTGCGCCAGCAGCTGTTGGCGCAGCGACGGGCGCTGTCGCCCGAGCGTCTGGCCGCTGGATCGAACCGGCTCACGGCCAAGCTCGTCGCGCACCCGCGATGGATCGAAGCTCGCGGTCTCGCGGCCTTCGTGGGCGTACGCGGCGAGGTCGACACGCGACCGTTGCTCGAGCTGGCGCTCGCGGCCGGCAAGCGCGTGTGGTTGCCGCGGCTGACCGGACCGGGGCGCATGCGGTTTTGGCCGTGTGAGGAGCTCTCGCAGCTCGAGCTGGGTCGGATGGGCCTGCTCGAGCCACCGATCCACACCCCCGGGGCAGGGGACGGCGTGGTCGCGCCGGGCTCGGAGCACGGCGTGGATCTCATGTTGGTCCCGGGGCTCGGGTTTGGGCGTGACGGTGCGCGACTCGGGTTTGGGGCCGGGCACTACGATCGCGCCCTCGCCGGGCGCCACGCGAGCCCTCAGCTCGAGCTGCCGCCGCTGTGCGGGGTCTGCCTGGCCGAGTTCATCGATCCGCCTGGGGGCCCGATCCCGATGGTCGATCACGACCTACGCATGAACTACCTGGTCTCCGACCAGGGCGTCGAGCAGCTCACTCCGGGCGGCTGAGCGAGCGGTCGCGGGCGGGTCAACACGCGGACTCGCAGGCCTGATCCATGCAATCGAGGAGCGGATCGAGCTCGGGCATGTCCGCCTTGGTTCCATTGCAGGCGTTCTTGCACGTGCCGTTGCTGCCGCCGTTGAACAGGCAGCTGGCCAGACACGCGCAGTCCTCGACGTCTTCGCACGCGAGCGCGAGGTCGCAGCAGCTCGCGCCGACGCAGCTGCCACACTCGTCGTCGAACCCATCGAGCGGCGCGCAGGTGTTGTCATGGGTGTCCTCGCCGTCAGCGACATCGAGGATCTCGGGCATGTCGGTGTCCTCGGTGTCGCCGCCCGACTCGGTGTCGCCGCCCGACTCGGTGTCGCCGCCCGATTCGGTGTCACCGCCCGACTCGGTGTCACCGCTCGACTCGGCCGCGTCGTCGCCGACGGTGTAGATCAGCGGATTGGGCTTCATGCACGTCGACGCGCCGCCACCGAGCGCCAATACCAACAGACAGAGCATGGGTGAGATCGGGGTGGTCATCAGCTCAAAACCTCGTCGTCCAGGCCAGCCCGAGCTCGGTGCCGCGCCGGTCTCCAGCTCGGGTCTCATCCACGATCAACATCACCCCGCCGGTCAGGCTGGCAGCGAACCCGGCAGACACGAGCGCGATCCCGCCGGTCCGGGTGTCGTAGAGCTCGGGGCAGGCGGCGAGGTCGTTCGGGTCTGCCCCGCGCGGGCAACGGCTGTCGATCGCCCACAACACGGCGCCAGCGACAAGCGCAGCGCCGCCCGCGACGAGCGTGGTGACCTCGGTCCAGCGTGGGGCCACGCGGCGCCGCGGCGGGCCGAGGTCGAGCGATCGTTCGCTTTCCTTGGCGCGGTCCAACCGGGGCGCGGGGGTGCGGACGGCGTCGGTCGACGCGGGGTAGCTGACGGTGACGACGCTGCCGGCAGCATCGAGGGAGACCGTGGTGCGCAGGGGATCTGTGTGGCCCGCGGTCTCGTCCAGCGACTCGACCCAGATCCGGTGGGTACCGAGCGGGAGCGCGATCTCGCGTGCGGAGCCCGGCGTGTCGACGTCGCCGACGTTCCGCTCGTCGATCAACACGCGGCACTCGGCGCGACACTCGACCCGCAACCGCGCGACGCCGCGGGCCTCGAGCACGCGCTGGCGTTCAGCCACCAGCGCGCCCAATCCCGGGCCAAGCCGGTCGCTAGACAGCGGCGCGTCGCCCAGGGCCTCGAGGGTCGCGTCAATGGTCGCCGACGCCGCGTAGCGATCGCCTTGGGCCAGCTGCGCGCGGGCTAGCGCGAGCTCGGCCAGCACCCGCAGCTCGAGGGTCTCGGGGTCCTCAGCCAGCTGCGGCGTGAACTGGTGAAGCTCGATCAGCGCCGCCCGCAGGCTATCGACGCCGTGCTCGGGGTCGGTGTTGACCTGCAAGAGCGCGGTCTCGACCGCGGCGACGGCCGCCGGGTAGCGCTCATCGTTCGGTGTAGGGCCAAGTATCAGGCCGAGAGTCAGTAGAATGCCGAATGCCGGCCCCGAAATAATTGCCATACTCTTGTCGCGCGGTTGTACCAGCGCGATCCAGTGTCGCGCGGTGCCGTGCTGAGTCCAGGTTTTTTCTAGCGCTCAATATTCGCGATCAACCCACACTGAGGCTGTAATCCGCCAGTGGCACCCGGGCGCGCGGGGTGTCTGTTTGGCCATGTCGGATGATGAGCGACTCCAAAATAGCATGATTCAATTGCATGAAGTTGTCTTGACATCTCCAGGATACTCGTCATTTCATCATGTGAGTGCAGCGATTGGGCTCATACGCGTTGGTTCGTCGAATCGCCTCGGGCGGGATGGCCGAGGTGTGGATGGGTCGGCGCCAGGCCATGGGTGGGGCGAGCAAGGCGGTGGCGATCAAGCTGCTCGCCACGCACTTCGCCAACAACCAGGTCTACCGTCGCATGTTCGTCGACGAAGGGCGCCTGAGCATGATGTTGACGCACTCCAACATCGTGCAGGTGTTCGACGTGGGTGAGCATGAGGGGCGGAGCTACCTGGTCATGGAGTGGGTCGACGGCATGGATCTCAGCCGGCTCGCAACCAGCATGCGCGAGCAGGGCCAGGCGTTCGAGCTGCACGTCGTCGCCCACGTGATCGGCGAGGTCCTGCGTGGGCTCGCCTATGCCCACGGCCTGACAGAGGGCGACGAGAGCAGCGCGATCGTGCATCGCGACATCTCGCCGCACAACGTGCTGATCTCGGTCAGCGGCGAGGTCAAGGTCAGCGACTTTGGTGTCGCGCGCCTCGCCAGCGAAGAGACCTCGGGCCTGCACGTGCGCGGCAAGCTGCGCTACATGCCGCCCGAGCAGCTGCGCGGCGATACCAAGCACGCGACCACGGATCTGTTCGCGGTCGGGGCCATGATGCAAGAGCTACTCGACGGCCTCCGGTTTCGGGCTGGGGCCGGACGCGACGCGCTGCTTGGCATGGTCGTCACAGGTGAGGTCCCGCCGCTGCGTCGCGGCAATGTCCCGCTCGAGCTGGTCGCGCTGCGTGACGGGCTGCTCGCAAGCGACCGCGGCGCGCGTCTGCAGTCCGCAGATGAGGCGCTGGCGCTGCTGCGTCGCTGGCCCGGCTACCGCAACGCCGCCGACGAGCTGACTGCGCTGGTGCGGGGCCGCGCTGGGATCGCTGCCCCGCGTACCGGGTTGACGGTGGAATTCTCGGATGACGAGCTCGAGTCCAGCGACGAGCCGACCGTGCATGAGCGCTCTGGGCAGTCTGGGCAGTCTGGGCAGTCTGGGCAGTCTGGGCATGAGCGATCTGACTCGCAGGACGCCTCGGACGTAGCGACACGCTCGGTGCTCGCCGTTGATGAAGCGGCGTCGGAGACCACGCCGCAGCCGTTCGAGCGGGTCGCCGGGCGACCGGGCAGCGTCTGGCGGCGACTGCCCGCCGCGCTGCTGCTCGCGCTAGCGATGCTCGGCGTCAGCCTCGGGTTCGGATATGCCTGGGTGTCGGGGGCCACGTCCGCGTCCGCGCTCGCCCCGAGCGAGTACGTCGAAGCCGAGCCAGCCGAGCCAGCACCCGCGCCGCCCAAAGCCGAGCCAGCACCCGCGGCGCCCGAGGCCGCACCAGTCGCGGCGCCCGTCGATGACTCCATGATCATCGAAGACCCATCAGACGCGGCCCCCAGCGAGCCCGAGCGGCGGATGCCCAAGGCCACGATTCCGGCCGAGGTCGAGTTCGCCGCGCACGAGTTCTTCTTTGTATGGGTCAAGGTCGACGGGCGCCAGCTGGCGCTCGAGCCAGTCGCCAAGCTCAGCTTGCCGCCGGGTCGCCACAAGGTGTTGCTGCGCGAGCGCGCGGGCGATCCGTGGGTCAGCGCAGGGCGGATCAAGGTCGCTTCGGGTCAGCGCTATCGCGTGTCGCTCGAGAAGCCGGCCGGCCTGAAGCTGCAGCGGCTCGAGTAGGCCTGCCGTCAGGCTGGGCCAGCGAGCTCACGGCTCATACACGGATCGACTGCGTGTAATCGACGCCATCGAGACCGACCTCGTCGGCCGGTGGGTACACCTGACCGTTGCTCTCGTCGTCGTCGCAGTCGTCGTCGTCGTCGTCGTCGCAGTCGTCGTCGTCGTCGCAGTCGCCGTCGTCGTCGCACTCGCAGTCGTCGTCGCCGTCGTCGTCGCACTCGCAGTCGTCGTCGTCGTCGTCGTCGCAGTCGTCGTCGTCGTCGTCGTCGTCGTCGCAGTCGTCGTCGTCGCACTCGCAGTCGTCGTCGTCACCCCCGTCGTCGCCGTCGTCGCCGTCGCCGTCGCCGTCGCCCTCGTCGTCGCCGTCGCCCCCGTCATCGCCGTCGCCGTCGCCGTCACCGGAGTCCGTCTGATCGTCAGCTCGCTCGGGGCTGCGACCGGAGTCCGTGTCGTCGCCGGAGTCCGTGGCGTCGCCGGAGTCCGTGTCGTCGCCGAAGTCCGTGTCGTCGTCCGTCTCGCTGTCGGCTTGGAACAGCGGGTTGAGTTCCATGCAAGCTGGCGTGGTGCCGCTCAATCCGAGTACCAGCACGAACGCGGTGAGCGTGGGTGAGATGGGGATACACATCAGTTCGAGTACCTCGTCGTTCCGCCATGCTATCATCAATCGAGCGCATGGGCATTGTAGGGTGTCGAACAGCGCCTGGCTGGGTCCACGTTTGTCGGGCCTGCACGCCCAACGGGTCGCGCAAATATTGACGTGTACCAATTGACAAGTGCCAATTGGTACACGTTGGTGTTAATCGGGGCATCTGTGTCATTCGGGTCAGTCGCTGGCAATTGGAACATCATGGGTCCAATGTGTCAGCAAAATGGCTGGCCCCGGATCAATGCACTGACTCCAGAGCGCCGATCAAGCTGATCGGTGTTCCAGCGCTTCGAGCACGGTGTCGACGACGATGCTGGCGAGCGCGTCGTAGGTCGCGTGGCCCTCGGCCGCGCTGGCCTCGGCAGGGTCCCCGCAATACGCCTGATCCAGCCCACACTCAGCAAAGCTGGCAGCCCCGCGGGCGATGTGTTCGTGCAGTGCCACGTGGTGCTTCGGCAACCGTTGCGCGACCGCGACCCGCACCAGGCTCGGATCCACCGCCAGCACCAGCGAGGTCTCGTACTGCCCGGCGTGGCACGAGCCGCTCTGAAATTCCTCGGTCAAGCGCGCGGCGAAGCGGCGCCGGGTCTTGTCGGGGAACAGCAATTTACCGGGAGCCCCGGAGTCCGCGTAGTCGCGGGTGACGCCGCGCAAGGTCGCAATATTGTCAGGCTCGAGGTGTGCGTTGATCAGCACGGTCGCGTCGAAGCCCAGCGTCGCGTAGCGGGTTGCGAGCTCGAGCAAGGTCGCCCGGGCGGTCGCTGGGGTGATTCCAGCCGATCCCGCAAAGTCTGCGGCCCAGTCGGTGACGGCGTAGTGCAGCGGCGGCATTCGCACCGCGAGCATGCCCCGCGCCGCCAGCTGATCCGCGGCGCGACGGGCCATCTCGACGGAGATGATCGAGTCAGTGGCAAGCGGCAAGTGGGGCCCGTGGGCTTCGGTGCTCCCGGTCGGCAGCAGGGCGATCTTGGGCTCGGGTCGCGCGAGCGCGGCCTCGACCTCGACGTAGGTCATGTTCGCCAGCTCCCACGCCGCACCGCTTGGGGCGCTCACGCTGGACCCCCGCGATCGTCGGCCTGCCTGGCGGCGAGCTCCCGCAGCGCCGCGCGCCGGATCTTGCCAGTCTCGGTCCGCGGCAGCTCCGCCACGAACGCGAGCTTCCGCGGGGCCTTGAACGCGGCGACCAGCGTGCGGCAGTGGGCGATGATCTGCTCGCCGAGCTCATCGCTGGGTTCATGGCCGGCCGCGAGCTCCACGAAGGCCATGGTCTTCTCCAGCTCGTCGGCGTCGCGGAAGCCGACGACGCCAGCCTCGCGCACGGCGGGGTGCGCGATCAGGGCGTTCTCGACCTCGACCGGCGACACGAACACGCCCGAGCACTTGAGCATGTCGTCGCCGCGGCCGCAGTACCAAAAGTAGCCTTCGGCATCGACCATGAACTTGTCGCCGCCGACGACCGCGTCGCCATGAAAGGTCTCGCGGCTCTTGTCGCGCATTCGCCAGTAGCACAGCCCGGCCGAGCCGCCCCGGATGACCACGGTTCCGATCTCGCCCTGGGCGACCGGGCGGCCGTCGTCGCCGACCAGCTCGTACTCGTAGCCCTCGACCAGCTTGCCGAGGCTGCCCTCTTTGACGTCGCCGGGGCGGTTGGTGATGTACACGTGGAACATCTCGGCCGAGCCGATCCCATCGTAGATCTCGGCCTTGAAGCGGTCGCGCCAGGCCCGATAGATGCGGGGCGGCAGCGCCTCGCCGGCCGAGATCAGCGAGTGCAACTTTGACAGATCCCGGCCGTCGGCGGCGCCGTCGTTCTCGGCCGCGGCGACCATCTTGGCGATCGTGGTCGGCACGGTCACGAACTGCGTGGCCGCGTAGCGCTCGAGCAGCTCGAAGTACGCGGCCGGCTTGATCCGCTGGGGCAGCAACACGCAGCTGCCACCCACGCTGAACGGGAACAGCATGTTGCTGGCCAGCGCGTAGCCAAAGAACAGCTTGGGGGCCGAGAGCGTGATGTCGCTCGGCTTCAATTTGAGGGTGCGCTGGGCGTAGGCGATCGTGTTCCACACGAAGTCGTGGTGCATGTGGACCACGCACTTGGGGTTGCCGGTCGAGCCGCTCGAGCTCAGCCAGGTCGAGATGTCGTCGCGGTAAGTGGGCTCGGCGCGCGCGGTGCTGGGCAGCGAGCCGCAGGCCTGGGCGATGTCCACGGTGCCCTCCGGGGTGGCCGCGAAGCTCCGGTCGTGGACGATGTAGTGCTTGGTGTGGCGGCCCTCGGTCTTGCGCGCCTCGTCGACCGCCGGCCAGATCTCGGCGTCGACGATCACGGCCTTGGGCCGGGCGTACTCGAGGTAGTACGCGTAGTCTTTGGCCTTGAGCCAGTTGTTGGCCGGGACCGCGACGCACCCAGCTCGGAGCACGCCAAAGTAGCAGGCCACGAACGCGGGCGTGTCGGGCAGCAAGATCAGCACGCGATCTTCGATGCCGAGCCCGAGCTCACGCAGCAAGTTGGTGACCTTGCAGCTCTCCGCGACCAGCTGCGCGTAGCTGAGCTGGCGTGGCTGGTCGATCGCGCTGCCGTGGTAGTAGATCGCGGTCTTGTCGCCCAGGCCCTCTTCGAGGCGCCGGTCCAGGAACCACTCGGCCATGTTGAGGCGATCCGGGATCTCGATAGCAGGGCCCGATGACATGGCCGGAGTGTACACTCCGCCCGATGGCGACGGCCCTGTATCCGACGCTGACCTTCGACCTCGGTCGCGACACCTTCGTGGTGTGGCTGCGCTGGGTGGCGATGGAGCAGCCAGCCTCACCCGACGAGCCCCCGGGTCAGGGGATCCGCGTCGAGCTGCAGCTCAACCGCAACCCGGTGATCGGCCCCACGATCGTGTATCGCCGGGATCTCGACGCTGGGGTGTACCTGCGGGCCAACGGCGGGCGCACCCGCCAGATCCTGCGTACCGCGGCGGCTCGCGTGGGCACGGTCGATGTGCAGCTGGTGATCCACGGCTCGATCGCCAACGCGCCCTACGCCGCGCTGTACCAGCTGCGCGACTACGAGGGCGAGGCGATCTCGACCGCGTCCGTGCCCGCGACCCCGCTCTTGCAGCTGCAGCCGTCGACACCCGGGGATCAGTGGCACGTCGCCGGCCAGGCCAACCTGCGCGTGACCGTGAAACTCGAGGGCAATCCGCTGCATCTCAACGTGCTCAACTGATGCCCGCTTCACACTCACTGGCACTGTCACTGGCGCTGTCACGGTTCGCGTCGCTCTCGCTGGTCTGGTTGGGCGTCGGGTGTGCGGGTTCGCAGACCCCTCGAGCCCAGCCGCCGCAAGCCCAAACCGAGCCCGAGCCCGAGCCCGAGCCCGAACCCGAGCCCGAGCCCGAACCCGAGCCCGAGCCGACGGCGTCGCTCGCCCATGGCGAGTTCACGCTCGAGGATAGCGACGGCGCCGTCTCGCACCCATCGTGGTCCGCGCCACCTGGCCACGTGTTCTGTCGCTGGTACGCCGAGCCCGAGCGCGGCGACTACCTGTGGATCCGCCTGGCCCAGACGCCCGAGCAAGACGGCGACGCCGGTCCGCGCCTGGACATCGACGTGTGCCGCCTGTCTCAGCGTCCGAGCGGCCGCTACGACCCGATGCCGGCCGGCGCCCACGGCAGCCACTGCGGACCCGAGCCAGGCTTCTCGATCTGGTGGCACGAGGGCGACGACGCCTACAACAACGGGGCGACGGCCACCAAGCCAGGCTGCACGCTCGACGTCGAGTTCGACGCCGAGTCGATGACGCTCACGGGCACGTTCGTGTGCCCCGACCTGGCCCCGGCCGCCCACGGCCAAACAAACGCGCCCGAGCTCCCAGAGCCCGGGCGAACGATGTCGGTGTCCGCGGGGCAGCTCCGCTGTGACGTTCAGCGGATGCCCCCGAAACCTACTTCGTCATGAGCATGTCTTGCAGGTTCTGCGGGATCGTGGGCATCAGCACGACCTCGATCCGGCGGTTCTGCGCGCGGCCCTCGGGCGTGGAGTTGTCGGAGACCGGATCAAACTCGGCGTAGCCCGCGGCGCCGATGCGGTCGGCCGGCATGCCCTGCTCGATCAGGAAGTTGACGACCTCGAGCGCGCGCGCCTGGCTCAGCTCCCAGTTGCTGGCAAAGGTGGCGGTCTTGATCGGCACGTTGTCGGTGTGGCCGCCGACGATCCAGTCGCGCTTGACGTTCTTGAGCGGCTCGACCAGCGACGCGATCGCCTCTTGGCCGGTCTTCTTGAGCTTGGCGCGACCCGAGTCGAACAAGATCGCGTCGTCGAGCTGGACGACCAGGCGGCCTTCGCGGAACCCGACCTTGATCGTGCCGGCATCCACCATTTTCTTGAGGCTGGCGAACAAGCTGCGGTAGACGTCGAGCTCCTTCTCGCGCTTGGCCTTCTCGGCGCGCAGCTCGGCGAGCTCGCGCTCGGTGATCCCTGCCTTGTCGGCGAGATCCTTGATCTGGCCCTCGAGCTGGGTGATCTGCGAGTCGAGGTCGGCGACCTCGCCCTCGAGCTCGGCGATCCGCTCTTGCAGGGTCTGGTTCTCGGCCTGCAGCGTCTCGTTGGCCTTCTTCTGGCCTTCGAGATCCTTGCGGGTCTGCGCGAGTTCGGCCTCGGCCTTCGCCAGAGCCGCCTCGAGTTCATCTTTTTTGCACCCTCCGAGCAGGAGGGCGACAAGGGGGAGCAGGATGGCGACGCGTCGCATGCCGCGGACACTAACCCGCTCCGGCGGTCCCCGCGACACCTCCCGATGAATATGTGTGGTGAAATGTAGGTGTTTGGCCTACAATATTGCCCGGGAGCCCGCGCAAGATCCACAACCCCCCGAGATTACTAAAGAAAATGGCCAAGAAGCAGCGCAGTCGAGAGCCGGAGCCGAGTGATCCTGGGATCCCCCGCGGGTGGGGCGAGTTCCTGGGCGTAGCGTTGCTGGCGATCGGCGCGCTGATGGCGGGCGGGCTGATCTCCTACCAGTTCGGCGACGGCAACCTCATGGGTCCGGTCGGCCGGCTGGTGGCGGCGGCGCTGTACGCCGGGTTCGGGATGGCCGCGTACCTGGTCGTGCTCGGGGTGGTCGGGATCGGCGTCAAGGCGCTGCTCGGGCACCGCATGGAGCTGCGGATGGGCGAGGGGATTGGATTCTCGTCGGCGACCTTGGCCGGGTGCGTGCTGTTGCACGTGATGTTCCCCAGCTATCGCGTGCACGGCTACACCGCCGGCGGCCTGTCCGGTGAGCTGCTCGGCGAGGTCAGCATCGGGCTGTTCGATCACGCGGGGACCTACCTGCTGACCGTGACGGTCATGTGCTTGGGGTTGATCGCCTCGACGCCGCTGACCTTCGGTCACTTGCTCGTCGCCTCGCGGGCGGTTGGGCGCGGCGGACTGTGGACGCTTCGGTACCTGTGGTCGGGCGTGATCGGCATCGCGCAGGCGCAGCGCGAGTACGCCGAGCAGAAGTGGGACGAGAGCGAAGCGCCGGCGGCTGACGCGGACGACTACGAGGAGGAAGCGGAAGCGGAAGCGGAGGAAGAGCTCGAAGAGGAAGAGGAAGAGGAGGCCGAGCTCGAAGAGGAAGAAGAGGAAGAAGAGGAAGAAGAGGACGAGGAGGAAGACGACGAACCGGCCGAGCTCGTCGCGGCCTCGAAGAAGAAGTCCAAGTCGACCCGCAAGTCCACGCAGGGCAAGCGCGCTCGCAAGAACCGCAAGCGCAGCGACGCCGCGGCGATCGCGGGCGCGGAGACCGAGCCGGCCGATCAGCCCGAGCTCGCCGTGGCACCCGAGCCAAGCGCTGCACCGCAGGCGCCGGGCAGCGACGAGCGCCCCGAGATCTGCGTCAGCGAAGATCCCGATCTGCTCAGCGGACCCGACGCCGACGACGACGACGACGACGGCGACGAGCTCGAAGCGGCCGCCAACGACGATCCAGCCGACGCCGACGGCAAGCCAGGTCGCAAGAAGGCGCCGCTGACCCCAGCGGAGATCGCAGCCCGGGCCCGCGCCAAGCGGGCCGAGGCGGTCGGCGCCGCGAGCGAGGCCAAGTTGGCGCCGCGGCGAGACGGCGCTCAGCCCGTCCAGTACCTGCAGGGCGCCTACGAGCTCCCGCCCCTGCACCTGTTCGCCGCGATCGACAAGACCGCGACCAAGGCCGAGATCGACACCGACTTCATCTATGAGCAGGCCGGCCGGATCGTCGAGGCCTTCGCCCACTTCAAGATCCGCGGCAAGGTCACCAAGATCCACCCGGGCCCGGTCATCACCCGCTACGAGTTCAAGCCCGAGGCGGGGGTCAAGGTCTCGCGGATCCAGAACCTCGAGAACGACCTGGCGATGGCGCTCGAGGCCATCCGGATCCGGATCCTCGCGCCGATCCCCGGCAAGTCGACGGTCGGCCTCGAGGTCCCCAACAAGGAGCGCGAGACCGTCTATCTGCAGGAGAACCTGGCCGATCCCGGCTACGAGGAGAACGGCGGGCACCTGCCGCTGGTGCTCGGCAAGGACATCGTCGGCAAGGCGGTCTCGATTGACCTCGGCAAGTCTCCGCACCTGTTGGTCGCAGGCGCGACCGGCTCCGGCAAGTCGGTCGGGGTCAACGCGATGCTGTGCTCGCTGCTGTACTCGTGCACGCCCGACCAGCTGCGGCTGATCCTGATCGATCCCAAGATGCTCGAGTTCAGCATCTACCGCGACATCCCGCACTTGCTGCTGCCGGTCATCACCGACGCCGAGAAGGCCAACTTGGCGCTGCGCTGGGCCGTCAACGAGATGGAGCGCCGCTACGCCTTGCTGTCCAGCGCCAAGGTCCGCGACATCAAGGGCTACAACAAGAAGATGCCGCAGCTGCAGGCCGAGTGGGACGGCGAGAGCAAGGCGCTCGAGGCCGAGGCCGCGGGGCTCTCGGCCGACGCGATGGCCGACGGCGAGGACGCCGTCGACGGCAGCCGGCTCAGCGGCGTGCAGTTTGACGCGCAGGGCAACGCGGTGGCGATCACGGGCGGCGTCGAGCTGCCCCCGCGGCCCGAGGCGATGCCCTACATCGTGATCGTGATCGACGAGTTCGCTGACCTGATGATGGTCGCCAGCAAAGAGGTCGAGTGCAACGTCGCGCGCCTCGCCGCCAAGGCCCGCGCCGCAGGTGTGCACTTGATCCTGGCCACCCAGCGGCCCTCGGTCGACGTGATCACGGGGACGATCAAGAATAACTTCCCGTCGCGGATCGCGTTTCAGGTCACCTCGGACATCGACTCGCGCACGATCCTCGACCAGAAGGGCGCCAAGCAGCTGCTCGGGATGGGCGACATGCTGTACATGGATCGCGGCAAGGAGCCGCGCCGCATCCACGGCTGCTTCGTGTCGGAGGCCGAGATCGAGAAGGTCGTCGACTTCGTGCGCAAGCAGGCCAAGGCCTCCTACAACATGGAGATCACCAAGGCCGAGGTCGAGACCGACGAGGTCGACGAGGAGCGGGCTCACGATCCGCTGTACGACAAGGCCGTGCAGCTGGTCGCCGAGGCCCAAAAGGTGTCGACCTCGATGCTGCAGCGCCGGCTCAACGTCGGCTACAACCGCGCGGCGAAGATCGTCGAGCGGATGGAAGAAGACGGCGCGATCGGACCGCCCAACGGCAGCAAGCCGCGCGAAGTCTTCGTCTCGGCGGCGTGAGCACCCGCGCGGGCGCGGGGCGAGACCCACGACATTGATGTCGTGGGGCGAAGCGGCGGTCACCGGGGAACTACGTGGGGCCAGCGGGTTGGACCATCCGTGAGCGCACACACCGCTGGGTTGATCCCGTGGCTTTTACGGCCGTCCGACAATAAGCTCCGCTCGATCGCGTCCGAGAACCACGCGGGCCGACCGCCCGTTCGAGGAACCCACATGCACGCTGTACTCGTTTCAATGTTGAGCCTCTCCGTTCTGCTCGGCTCCGGCGCCTCAGCCGTCGAGCCCAACGCGATCGCCAAGGTGGTGCGAGCGCAGAACCCGGACAAGAAGGCCGCCAAGCCGATGGCGCCCGCGTGGCGCCCCGACAAATCCTCCGAGGTTCTGGTCATGGTCCAGGCCTTCTACGACGGCACCGCGGACCTCGAGGCCAAGTTCAAGCAGACCTACTGGAACCCGACCTACGGCGAGGCCAAGAAGACCTCGGGCAAGCTCAAGCTCAAGAAGCCGGGCAAGATGGTGTGGGACTACGGCGACGGGCAAGACGCCGACTACTACGCCAACGGCGACACGCTGTGGATGGTCGAGCACGACACCCGGCAGGTGATCAAGACCTCGACCGACGGCAACTCCGAGGTCAACGTCGCGCTCAAGTTCTTGTTTGGTGGCGAGAAGCTGACCCGCGAATTCGAGGTCCGGTACGCCTCGGACGAGAAAGTTCAGCGCTACGGGGACGAAGATCACTACGTGCTCGAGCTCCGACCCAAGGCCAAGAACAAGCACTACAAGGGCCTGGTGCTGATCGTCCACGCGACCACCGGACGGGTCGACAGCTTCGTGGTCTACAACACCGACGGCTCGTCGAACTATTTTCAGCTCAAGGGCATCAAGACCAACGTCGGCATCACCGACAAGCTGTTCGACTTCAAGCTGCCGGCCGGCTACGTCGAGACCGTGGAGTAGCCTACTAGCTCCTTAAGGGGGCTTTCAAAAAGCGCCCTCGCTTCGGCGGCGGAGCCCCCTTCGCTCACCCCAAACGCTCGCCTGGCGGCTCGTACTAGCTCTTCAAGGGGGCTTTCAAAAAGCCCCCTCGCTTCGGCGGCGGAGCCCCCTTCGCTCACCCCAAACGCTCGCCTGGCGGCTCGTACTAGACCCGAGTCACGCGATCGCGTGCTCGGGTTTTGTCGCGATCTGCGGCGGCGCCGAGAGCCCGGCGCGAGCGCACGTCCGATTGTTCAGCTATGCGCTTTGTGCATGCGCGGGCTCACCAGCGACGCATGCCTGTCGCTTGTTTGGGCCGTATCGGCCCTGCTAGGCTCCGCTCGACAGAACCCGGATATCCCGGCTCAACGCGACGAGTGAACACGATGCGACGCATGAACAATGACTTCCTTGGCAAGCTCTCCATCTGCGGAGTTGCCCTGCTGCTCTCGATCCCCGCCGTCAACGGCTGCAAGTCCGAGCCGATGGCCGACGACGAGACCGACACCTCCGGCGACGGTGATGGCGATCCAACCGGCGACGGCGACGGCGATCCAACCGGCGACGGCGACGGCGATCCAACCGGTGACGGCGACGGCGATCCCGGTGATGGCGATGGCGATCCCGTGATGTGCGACGAGACCCACGCACCCGGTGACGGGGCAGCCAACGGCGAGGCCTGCTTCGCCAACGGCGAGTGCGCCTCGAAGCTGTGCGAGGTGTTTCAGGACGTCCCGCCGGTCGAGGGCAGCTGCGAGCCCGCGCCAGACGGATGTGAGACCCGCATCATGGGGCGGATCTTGGACTTCACCACGCGCCAGACCGTCGCGGACATCGACCTGCGGGTGGCCCAGGCCATCCAGGCTTCGGTTGACCCCGTCGGCGCGGCCGCGCTGGCCTCGGGGACGAGCGACGCCAACGGCGTGATCGACAGCCTGAGCGACGGCCAGATCGTGTCGGCGTTGGGCATCGTCGGGCTCGCCGAGGGCGGCGAGTACTACCTCACCGCGACCGGCCTCGCGAGCCCGGCCGTCGGCACCAACTACGGCCCGGCCAACGCGATCCACGACATCTGGGTGGTCCCGGCGCAGGCGCTCACGGACTGGTCGGACGCCCTGATGAGTGACCCCGAGGTGACCGAAGAGCTGCCGCTGGGCGAGGCTGGTGGGGTCGTTGGTCTGGTCCGTGATCAGGCCACTGGCGATCTGATCGAGGGCGCGGTGGTCGTGCCGACCGACGCCAACGGTTCGGGTGCGGTGATCCGCTACCTCAACGCCGCGGGCGACGACTTCGTGACCGACGCGACCACGACCTCGGGCGTGTTCGTGATCGTGAACCCGGGTCTCGGCGAGACCTTTGGTGTGGAGGTCAACGGCATGGACCAGGGGATCACCGGCACCGGTGGCTCGGCCAACGGAGCGATCTTCACGCTGATCATGAACGTCTCGATGTGAGCGATCCGTCTCCGTGAGCGGAGCTGCGGGCGCTCCCCGGCCATGTGGCGGGGGCGCCCGTTCTTGTTGGAGCGTGCGGGGGCGCGTCGGCGGTCACACAGGTCGACGCAAACCGGTTATCGTGGGCGCGATGGCCGTGCAGCTGAAGATCCGCGACATTCAAACGGGCCAAGCTCAGCTCGCCGAGTTTGACAGCGTCGAAGACACGCTGACCTGGCTGGCCGCGCGGCCGCGCTTCATCGAGGTGCTCGGCCCGGCCCAGCGCAGCAGCTTCTCTGTCGAGGACGAGCAGCGCTTGCGCGCGGCCATGCGACCGCTCGACGCCGACGAGAAGGCCGCCCAGGCCAGGCAGGACGAGCGCGACGCGGCGGCGATGCGCGAGCAGGCGGACCAGGAGCAGGCGCGCGCGCGCGAGGAGCTCGCGGCGATGCGCGAGCACAACCGCCACGCGGATCCCAACCGCGTGATGCAGGTGGCGTGGGAGCGCGGTAAGGGCTGCCGCAACGCCGATCCCGCCGATGATCGGGAGGTCAGCGCCGCCGCGGTCACGGCCGTCGAGGCGTGGGTGGCGGAGCGCGACACGTGGGTGCACCCGCGCGGACAGTACGTGGCCGACGCGATGGTCGAGGTCTGGCCTGGGCCCGTGCCCGGCGGGGACGAGGCCGACCGGGTCGAGCGGGGCGGGCAGTTCAACGCCGTCCTCGGTGATCCCCCGGAGTAGCGACCCCAGCAGTTGGGTCGCGATCCGGCGCGATTACGCTTGCGCGACTTCGCGAACTTCGGGCTCGGTAGCCGGCTCGACCCGGGGCTTGAGCGGCACCACTGGACTCATTTGCTCTTCGCGAAGCAACGGCGGCGTGAACAGCTGCGGATGCTTGGCCCACTCGGTCTTGTAGAAGGCGCGGACCCGATCCATGGTCGCGCAGACGTCGTCGTCGGGCTCGATCATGGGGCCGAAGCCAGCTTCGCGAGTCTTGTAGTCGAGATAGCTCAGGCAGATCGGGAGCTCGGCCCCCACCGCGATCTGATAGAAGCCCGACTTCCAGTAGTCGCGCTTGCCACGGGTGCCCTCGGGCGGGATCGCCAGCAGCAGCGACTCGCGGGACTCGAACTGCTCGACGATCTGCGCGACGAGGCCCTGGGGGGCGCTGCGTTCGACCGGGATCACGCCGCAAGCCCGGGGGATCCAGCCCAGCGGCCCGCGAGTGAGCGAGGCCTTGCCCATCCAGGCCAGGTCCACGCCCCACACCCAGGCGAACGCCAGCATCCAAAACCCGTCCCACCAGGTCGTGTGCGGGGCGGCCACGATCACGTACTTGTTGATGGTTGGCGGGGCGCCGCCGACCGTCCAGCCGCCGAGGCGGAGGCAGGTTGCAGCAAAGCGCGCACGCAGCCCGCGACCACGTATCGTCCGGCGTTCATAGCCGTCGTCGACGCACGCTGCGGGCAGGCCCTGGAAGTCGCGTATCCGACTCACTGCTGACTGCGGTACCATGGCGGGCTGCGCGTCACACGTTCACTTTGGTCTCAGATTGGTCATTTATTTGAGTATGGACGAGTGGGGTGTCCTACTGCGCGTATGCGCTCCACGCTTGCTGCCATCACTGTGCTCGCCGTCACCATTGGGGCGCTGACGGGTTGTGATTTCTTCCAGGAGCTCGAGAGCCTGCCGGAGGCCGGCGAGGATGGATCGAGCGACAGCGGTGGCACGGGTGACACGGGCGAGGCGGGGGACACGGGCGGCGAGCCGTGTGACGTGCTCGACGAGTACTGCTCGGACCAAGACACGCTGCATAGCTGCGACGTCGCGACCGGCGAGCTGTCGACCTACCCGTGCGCGACGGTGTGTGGATCCGCGAACCTGTTGAACTTCACGTGCACGCCGACGGCGACGTTCCAGCACGGGTGTTGGTGCGTCAACCCGGGCGACATCAAGATCGACACTTGCTTGCAGCTCGACCAGTGCGTGGTCGAGTGCGGGGATCCTGACTCGACCTGTGCAGGCAATTGCTTCAGCCGGACCGACGCGCAGACGGTCCGCCTGCTCGGTGCGCTCTACTCTTGCGCCGATCGAGCCTGCGATGAGGTCTGCGCGAGCTCACCGGGCGACTGCGGGAACTGCCTGACCGCCGCCAAGGCTGGCCTGTGGGGCGACTGTGGTGTCGCGCGCGAGGTCTGCGACGCCGATCAGAGCGATGAGCCCAGCTGGCCCTGAGGGGGGCGAGCCTGACAGCAGCGACGGCAGCGGGAGCGAGAGCGAGAGCGGGGCCGGTATGACCGCCGACGCCGGATCCGAGGCGGCAGAGACCCACGCCGACGGCAGCTGCCAGAGAACTGCGCGTGCGCGACGTGCCGCCCACGAACAGTGCTAGATTCGCGCTCGAATGGCCGGGAATTCCTTTGGTGAGCGGTTTCGCGTCACCACCTTCGGCGAGTCACACGGTGGCGCGCTCGGGGTCGTGGTCGACGGCTGTCCAGCCGGGCACCGGTTCCCGCGTGAGCGCATCGACGCGCAGCTGGCACGCCGCCGCCCGGGACAGAGCGCGCTCACGACTGCGCGCGACGAGGCCGACGCGATCGAGCTGCTCAGCGGGGTCGACCCGGAGTCGCAGCTGACGCTGGGCACCCCCATCGCGATGGTGGTCCGCAACAAGGATCACCGGCCGGGGCACTACGCCGACATCGCCGAGATCTACCGGCCCTCGCACGCCGACTACAGCTACGACGTTCGGTTCGGGCTGCGGGCGGTCGCGGGTGGGGGCCGCTCGTCCGCGCGAGAGACAGTCGCCCGCGTGGCCGCCGGGGCCCTGGCCGAAGATCTGCTCGCGCGTGTGCATGGGATCACGATCGTCGCGTGGGTCGAGCAGGTCGCCGAGCTCGAGGCTGGGCCGGTCGATGAGCAGACGATCGCGCGCGCCGACGTGGATCAGACCCTCGTGCGCTGCCCAGATCCCGGCGCGGCCGCGCGCTTCGAAGCGGCGATCCGCGAGGCCAAGAAGCAGGGCGACACCCTCGGCGGCGTGGTCCGCTGCGTGGTCCGTAACGTCCCGCCAGGATGGGGCGAACCCGTGTTCGCCAAGCTCACCGCCGAGCTCGCGGCCGCGATGATGAGCCTGCCGGCCAGCCGCGGGTTCGAGATCGGCGAGGGCTTCGCGGCCACGCGGATGCGCGGCTCGACCCACAACGACCCGTTTTACATGTCCACCGACCAACAGGTGCGCACGCGGACCAACCACAGCGGCGGCATCCAAGGTGGGATCAGCAACGGCGAGGCGATCCGACTAGCGGTCGCGTTCAAGCCGGTCGCCACAATCTTCAGGCCGCAGCAGACCGTGACCCGCGCTGGCGAGGAGGTCGTGTTCAGCCCCGCGAAGGGCCGCCATGATCCCTGCGTGCTGCCGCGGGCGGTGCCGATGGTCGAGGCCATGGCGGCGCTCGTGTTGTGCGATCAGATGCTGCGCCGCGCGGGCGTGCGCGCGGACGAGCTGGGCGCAACCACCGGTGGTTCGGGGGCCGCATGAACCAGCCACGCGCGCCCTTGCAGCTGCTGCCGGCTCCCGAAGATCGCGAGCCGAGCGAGCCCACACCCACCCGCAAGACGTCTGCGATCGAGCCACGCAGGCTGGCCCCGGGCGCACCGATGTCGCCGGGGCCGGTGCCGTTCGAGCTCGCGACCGAGCTGCGCGCGGGTGAGCCGGTGGTGTGGTGGGGTCGCAAGTCCAGGATCGATCGCAAGCCGATTGCGTGGCTGCTGATCGCCGGCTTGCTGGTGCTCGGGTTCGCGACCTTGCTGGCGCCCGAGCTGTGGGATCAGCCGTGGACGGACATGTGGAAGCCGCTGATCCCCGCGCTGGCGCCCGCCGCGTTGTTGACCGTGCGAGAGTGGCTCAGCCTCCGCGACGTGGTGGTGACCGACAGCTCGATCTTGGTGTGTGATCACCGTGGCCGGCTCGAGCGACTCGCGTTTCGTAACGTGCGTCGTGTCGCCCGTGATCTGCTGACGGGTGGGATCCTGCTCGAGGGCGCGCAGCACAAGCTGCGACTGCCCCCGGCGCTCGCAGAAGACGCCCGCGCGGCGATCGCCACCCAGACTCGGCACACCCTGCGCGCCGACGATGGCCCGGTCGATCCGCTGTCGTGGCTGCCGTGAGCGGGGCGCCAGCGCTCAAAACTGCATCTGCCAGGACACCACGGCCCGGCGCCCGGACTGCTTGCCGACCCGGACCTCGTCGACGGCCAGCGTGACTCCACCGAACACGAGCAGCGCCGAGCCGATGCCCACGGCGGCGATGCCCGAGACGGTCCCTTCGTAGAGATCCGGGCACTGCGAGGCGTCGGCGACTGGGTCTTGGCCACCTGGGCAGTTGCCGTCGAGGCCCAACATCACGCCCCCGGCGACCGCGGCCCCGACCCCGATCACGGCCACGCTGATCTCGGCCCAGCGCGGCAAGATCCGCTTGGGCGGCGGAGGCGGAGGCTCGACCACGGCCGGCGGCGGGGCCACGATCTCACACTGATCATCCTCGGCGATCTCGGGGTAGTAGAGCACCTCCGACACGCCGTCCTCGCCGAGCTCGAGCTCGTGGCGCTCGGCCGGCGCGCTGCCGTCGGCGGCCTCGATCCACACGCGGTGGGGGCCCAGGTACAGCAGCCCGGAGTTTGCGGTCGCGGGTTGCTCGTCGATCACGATCCGACAGGCGACCCGACACTGGATCTGGATCGAGCCAGACCCGCGCTCGTCGAGCAGCTTGCGGCGGGCGTCGTGAAACTCGACGAGGGTCGGTCCGAACCGCTTGATCGGCAGCTTGCGCTCGCGGGCGGTCAGCAGCACCGCGTCCATGACCCGCGCGGCCTGGGTCTCGTCGTCGGCCAGCAGCAGCGCCCGCGCGAGGTTGAGCTGCGAGAGGTCGAGCGCCTCGCGACCTTTGGGGTCGGCCGCGATCTGGGGCCCAAAGCCGACGAGCTGCTCGAGCGCGGCCTCGAGCATCGGCAGGCTGGACTCGGGGTCGCGGTTGACGGCGATGTTGGCCTCGTCGACCGCGGCGAGGGCTGCCTCGTAGTCGCCGTCCGACTCCGGCGCCGCGACCTCGACGAGCGGGGCGGCGAGGTGGGGGGCCGGCGGAGAAAAACTCGTGACGGCGCTCAGGGCCGCGAGCGAGCACGCGAGTACGGGGGACGCCACTGCCGCAAGATATCAGGACCGGGGCGGTCGCCGCAGCTTCACTGTTCCCCCGCCCAGGTGACGCGGTTGGCAGTACGATCAGTCGCCAGCGGTCTCGCCTAAACACCAATGCGCTCGTGCGCGTTGGGTTTGGCTGGAATATGGGCCGGTGCGGGGGCCGCACGCCTGGCCAGATTCTTGATCTCGACGGCCTCGACACGGCACCATGCGCATACGCCCTCGTGCTCAGCCACGAGCGTCGTCGCGAACGCGAAAACGGACAACCGTGCGCCAACTCGGGCCATATCAGCTGCTTCGCAAGATCGGGTCCGGCGGTATGGCCGAGGTCTGGTCAGCACGGATCCCGGGCACGAGCGCCGGGGAGGATCGCTTCTTTGCGATCAAGCTGCTCGCCGCCCACCTGGCCGAGCGCGACGAGTACCGCGAGATGTTCCTGGCCGAGGCGCGGCTGTCGATGATGCTCAGCCATCCCAACATCGTGCAGGTCTACGATGCGATGGCCCACGATCACGACTGCTACATGGTCATGGAGCTGATCTCCGGCATGACCTTGTCGCAGTTTCAGCGGGCGCTGGCGCGAGACCACCTGGCGCTGCCGTTGACGGTCTCGGCGTTCGTGATCGGTGAGCTGCTGCGCGCGCTGTCGTACGCGCACCAGGTCCGGACCGACGCCGGCTCGATCATCGTGCACCGCGACGTGTCGCCGCAGAACGTCATGGTCACCACGACCGGTCAGATCAAGCTGATGGACTTCGGCATCGCCCGGTTCGCCAGCGAGGAGACCCAAGGGTCGTTCGTGAAGGGCAAGCTGCAGTACATGCCGCCGGAGCAGCTGCGCAAGCAGACGCGCAAGCCAACGGTCGATCTGTACGCGGTCGGTGCGATCTTGCATGAGCTGCTCGACGGACGCCGGTTCCGCGGCAAGCTCGATCAGGGCAAGCTGCTGTCCATGGTGATGAACGGCGAGGTCCCGGCGTTGCGGGATCCGAGCGTCGTTCCGGCCGCGATCGATGTGGTGCGCTGCGGCTTGCTCGAGGCCGACGAGAACGCCCGGATCCAGTCCGCGCGCAAGGCCCTGGGCATGCTGGTGCGCTGGCCCGAGTACCGCGAGTCCAACAGCGATCTCAGCGCTCTGGTGCTGCGCTTCGTCGAGCCGGCGACGCTGTTCGAGATCCCCGAAGGCAGCATGGTCTCGAGCGTGCCCGAGGGGTCGTTCTCGGGCATCCCCGAGCACGAGCACCCGGTCGGGGGTGAGCTCCCCGCCAGCTCGGGCGCGCAGTTCGACACCAACGCGGCGGCGCACACCGAGCCAACCGGGTCGGAGCTGACCGCCGAAGAAGATCCCGAGGTGCTGTCGGGGAGCCACGTGATCCCGATCCCGGCCGCGCGCCGGGGGCGTCGCAAGGGCTGGCCGTTCGCGCTGGGCGGGGTGCTGGTGGCGGCGGGGATCGGGGCTGCCTTCATGCTGATCGGTCCCAAGCGCGACGGCGGATCCGAGCCGCCCGCCGCCGAAGCTTCGGCGACCGCGGGCTCCGACGTCGCGGACTCCGACGCCGCGGCCGAGCTCCCCCCGCGACCTGCTGACGAGGCCGCTGGCGACTCCGGGGCCGCTGGCGACTCCGGAGCCGCGCCCGAGGTCATCGCAGCGCTCGACGACACGGGGGACACCACGGGCGACACCGGCGACGCTGACCTGAACGGAGACAGCGGCGAGACGGGGGACGAAGCCGCGACCGAGACCGGCGACTCGCTGTCGGACGCCGACCGCGAGCTCGTGCCGATCGAGTTCGTCGCCAACGAATTTTTCTTCGTCTATGTCAGGGTCCACGGTCGGGTCCTCACGCTCGAACCGCGGTCGCGCATCCAGCTGCCGGAGGGCAGCTACGGCGTCCAGCTGCGTCAGTCGAGCGACGACGACTGGCAGCGGGCGGGGCGGATCTCGATCGAGCCTGGCGCCCAGTACCGTGTCGAGATGCAGAAGCCTGCGGGTCTCAAGCTGGTGAAAAAATGAAGCACGTTGGGCTGTTGGTTGGTGGGCTGTGGGCCGTCGGGCTGTGTGGCTGCGTTCGCGTGCCCAATCCGAACTACTCGGTCGGCGGTGGCAGCGACAGCGCTGGCTCCGAGACCGCGACCACGCTCGGCGATGGCGACGGAGATCCGGACAGCGGCGACGGCGACGGCGACGGCGATGGTGATCCAGAGAGCGGCGACGGAGACGGCGACGGCGACGGCGACGGCGATCCAGAGAGCGGCGACGGCGACGGCGACAACTGTGAGCCCGGGCAGCTCGACTGCCCGTGCGCGGCGCTCGAGACCTGCGACCCAGGCCTGGCCTGCGTGCTCGGTGACTGTCTCGCGGCCGACTCGTGCGGACCGGTCAACGACGCCGTGCAGGTCAGCGCGGTGCCGAGCTACGCGGCCGAGCCCCCGCCCACGCCCGAGACCTCGATCTGCGTGCTCAACGGGCTGGATCAGGGCACCAAGGCCGTCCTCAACATCGAGCAGTGCACGGGCATGCTCGCGGGCTTGGTCATCGAGGTCCAGCCGAAGGTCTCGCCGATCGAGGAGCTGCTGGGCAACCCGAACCTCGCCGCGACCGTGACCTTCGTCGAGCTACCTACCGGCTTCTTCGTGCGCATCGACGCCAACGGCATGGAGCTCTACTACATCAACGGCAGCACGCTGTTCGCCGACGGCGTCACCCAGTACCCGTGGGCGATCGCGCCGTTCTCTTCCGCCTGCGGGGTGACACCGACGATGTGCGGCGAGGTCGAGCGGCTCGCCATGTTGATCGACGACGGCGTGGTGTTCGACGGCAACGCGGCGCAGGCATCCGATGTTGCGACCGCATGGATCGAAGAGAACCTCGACCTGTGCGGGACCAACTCCCACGAGCTAGTGCTCTTGGGTTACTAGATTTTTCCGCACGTCGTGCGTCCCATGGACACAGGAAAATGTGCTCAGAGCCCCCTCCCAGGGGGCCACACATGCGCCTGCGAACAAACGGCCCCGAGGAGCGAAGCGACCAGACGCGCCAGCGGCTGCAGTCGGCGAAGTGCAGTGCGTCTGTGGGGGTCATATGGAGCCCCCTTCCAGGGGGCCACACATGCGTTCGCAAACAGCCAGCCCGATGGGAGCGAGCGAAGCGAGTGACCGCGAAGTGCGAAGCCGCCTGTGGGGGTCATTGACACACTAGAAGGCCCCCGTCGGAACGGGGGCCGTGAGCACGCTCGCCAAAGGAACGGAAGCGGAACGGAAGCGGAACGGCTACTCGTCGGCGGCTTCCTCTTCGGTCGGCTCTTCGGTCGGCTCGTCGGTCGCGTCGTCGCTGCCGGAGCTGAACGCCAGGATGGTGCCGTCGTAGTTGGCGACGATCAGGCTGCCACCCGCCAGCTCGAAGCTGAAGTTGGCGGCCTCGGGCTCCTTCGCGTCGGGGACGGCTGGGACCGCGACGACGAACACGAGATCGCCGTTGCCAGCCGCGCGACAGCGGATCTCGCGGGCGCCCGCGACGGCGTAGCAGATCCCCTCGTCCGCGACGCGCAGCTGCGAGACGGCGCCCGCCTCGGTCACGTTCCAGCTCGCGCAGGTGAGCGTGGTGCCCTCGGCGGTGCAGTCACCAGCGTCGCTGGTGGGCGGGGCGGTGATCGCTTCAGCCTGGGCCTTGTTTGGCTTCTTGACCTTGCCCGCCGCGGCACCGATCACCACGGCCTTTTCGCTGGAGGTGGTGAGCGAGACGAACTCGGCGCTGAGCCCCGCGAGCGAGAGCGACTCCTTGTTCTTGTAGGTCCATAGCAGCTTGCCCGTCTCGGCCGAGAGCGCGACGACGTGGGTCGCTGGGGTGCCGATGTCCATGTACGCCCCCGCGATCGCATAGATGCGATCGTCGAGCACGGTCGCGATCTGTGCGGTTGGCTGCCCGCTCGGAGTGGCCCACGCTTGCGCCCACGTCTGTGTGGGTGTGTTCGACGGACCGACGGGCTCGGGCTCGGGCTCGGGCTCGGGCTCGGGTGCGGTGACGGTTGGCTCTGGTGTCTTCGACTTGCTCTTGTCGCAGGCGACGAGGGTGAGCGAGCCGATCAAGACGAGCACGGTCGAGGACAGGATGACGTAGCGGGGCATAGCGCCGGAGCCTCGCCCACTGCCTGGCGCAGAGCAAGCAGGTCGAGCGCACCCGCAGCTTTATTTTGCGTACCAGCCGACGACCTTCGGGTGCTCGGCGACCGCCCGGGCGACGGCGTTGAGCTTGGGAAGCTCCGCGAACACCGTTGTTGGCACGTGGTCGATGACCCCCGATGTAAACCATTTGACCGCCATGTAGAGCTTGAGGTCCGCGACGCCAATCTCGGCCCCGCCAACAAAGGGACCCTCCCCCAGCTGGCGCTCGATGAACCCCCCCCATTGCTTCAGGTAGCCCTCGGCCAGCTCGGTGCGGGCGGCGAGCTTGGCCTCGGGCTCGCTGATCTTCAAAGTCGCGCTCACCACCCCGCGTAGCTCTTCGACGGCGCACATCAGGGCCTCGTGGTGGGCGGCCTGCCAATTGTCACGCGGGTGCAGGCCGTACTCGCGCCCGATGTAGACCAATATCGCGTTGGATTGCCCGAGCGGGGCCCGGCCCTCGAGCTCCAGGACCGGCAGCGAGCCGAATGGGGTGGTTGGCTTGCGCTCGGGCCAGCTGCCCGCCAGGCGGTCGTCCTCGAACTCGACGCCCGCGAGGTGCAGGGCCAGTCGGGCCTCCTCGCCGCGACTCCCGGCGAAATTGAAGTAGGTCAGCTTGGGCTTGCTCATGCCCGCGACGCTACGTCAGCGGTCGGTGGGTGTTCCACGGGTCGACGGCTCGGTTAGCATGGTCGCCGTGAGTCGTCCGAATGGGTCTGTGACGTGGCGCGGCCTGGCGCCTTTGCTGGGGCTGGGGCTGGTGTTGGTGTCGGGGTCGGGATGTGAGCGTACGCAGGTCAGCGCGGCGCCGTGTGAGCCGACGGCCGAGCCCCCGACCGCGTCCGCGCCCGCGCCCGAGATCGCTGATCCGAACCAGGAGACGGCCCGCTTCATCGCGCACAACTACGTCAAGCGCGAGGTCCGAATTCCGATGCGGGATGGCGCGACCTTGTTCACGACGATCTACTCGCCCGGCGAGGCGCTGCGGGCCGGGGCGCCCGCGCTCCCGATCATGCTGTTCCGCACGCCCTACTCGATCGGGCCGTACGGCGAGGCGCTCCCCGACAAGCTCGGGCCGCAGCCAGCCATGATGCGCGACGGCTATATCTTTGTGTATCAGGACGTGCGCGGCCGGTTCATGTCGGACGGCGAGTTCGTCAACATGACCCCGCAGATCGACGACAAGTCGGGGCCGGCCGACATCGACGAGAGCAGCGACACTTACGACACGATCGCGTGGCTGCTCGACAACGTGGAGGGTCACAGCGGCAAGGTCGGGCAGTGGGGGATCAGCTATCCGGGCTTTTACGCGGCGGCTGCGGTGATCGACGCCCACCCGGCCTTGCTCGCGGTCTCGCCCCAGGCTCCGATCGCGGACTGGTGGTACGACGACTTTCATCACCACGGGGCGTTCTTGCTCCCGCACCTGTTCAATTTCATCTCGAGCTTTGGCCGGGCCCGCGACGGGCACACCCAGGACTGGCCCGCGCGGTTTGACCACGGCACGCCCGACGGCTTCGAGTTCTTCAAGCGCCTGGGCCCGGTCCGCAACGCCAACGAGCGCTACTTCCACCACGAGATCGCGTTCTGGGACGCGGTCATGGACCACCCCAACTACGATGAATTCTGGGCCAGCCGCAACCTGCTGCCGCACCTCGAGCGGGTCAGCGCGCTGGGGCCCGCGGTCATGACCGTGGGCGGGTGGTTCGACGCCGAAGATCTCTACGGGCCGCTGCACATCTATGCCGCGCTCGAACAGGCCGATCCGAGCGGCCGCAACAGCCTGGTCATGGGTCCGTGGCAGCACGGCGGGTGGGCGCGGACCGACGGCGCGAGCCTGGGCGACGTCTCCTTCGGGGCCGCGACCTCGCTCGAGTACCAGGCCGAGATCGAGCGCCGGTTCTTTGCGACCACGCTCGGACACCCGGTCGCGGCCGAGTACGAGGGCTGCGCGGCGCTGCCCGAGGCGTACATGTTCGAGACCGGCGCCAATCGCTGGCGGAGCTTCGAGCAGTGGCCCCCGAACACGCAGGCGCGCGCGCTGTGGTTTGGACCCGACGGCTCGCTGCGCGAGCAGGCGCCCGAGGATCGCCCGCGCAGCTTCGACGCGTTCATCAGCGATCCAGCCCACCCGGTCCCGTTCACGTCGGCGATCGCCAAGGGCATGACCCGCGAGTACATGAGCGACGACCAGCGCTTCGCCGCGCGCCGTGCCGACGTGCTGGTCTATCAGACCGAGCCGCTGACCGAGCCGCTGACGATCGCCGGGCCACTGAGCGCGCAGCTGTGGGTCTCGACCGATCAGCGCGACGCGGACTGGATCGTCAAGCTGATCGACGTGTTGCCCGACGACGCGCCCGATCACGAGGGCCTGCGCGAGGGCATGCACATGGGCGGCTATCAGATGATGGTGCGCAGCGAGGTCATGCGCGGGCGGTTTCGCGAGGACCCGTCGGCGCCCAAGCCCTTCAAGCCCAACCAGCCGACCGAGGTCACGCTGCCGCTGCAGGATGTCCTGCACACGTTCGGGGTCGGGCATCGCGTCATGGTTCAGGTCCAGAGCACATGGTTCCCGCTCGTGGACCTCAACCCGCAGGGGTGGGTCGACAATATCTACGCTGCGCGCGAGGCCGACTTCGTGGCCGCGCAGCACCGGGTCTATCGCGATGCCAAGCACGCCTCGGGCCTGCGGTTCGGCAGCCTCGCCGCGTCTGAAGGCCAGCAACCGTCTCGCTGTCGCGTTGGCGAGACCCCAGCGCAGTGATAAACCACGCGCGATGCCCCGCTCGCTCTCGCTGTGCCTGTTCGGGTTGCTGATCGCCGGCTGCAACGGCGAGTCGGGCAGCCGCAGCGCCGACCAGGGCCGAGCCTCGGCCGCCGCCCCCGTCAGCGGGCCACCCACGTTCGCGGCTGACGTCGCCCCGATCATCTATGCCAACTGCGCGGTCTGTCACCACGACGGCGGCGCCGGCCCGTTCACGCTGCGCAGCTACGACGACGTCAGCGACCACGCCGAGCAGATCGTCGAGGTCACCCAGAGCGGCTTCATGCCGCCCTGGCTGCCGCGCGAGGGCTACGGCAATTTTGAGGGCGAGCGGCACCTGAGCGCCGCCCACAAGCAATTACTCGCGGACTGGGTCGCCGGGGGCCGGCTGCCTGGTGACCTGTCTACCGCCCCCAGCTTTCCCAGCTTCGCGAGCGGCTGGCAGCTGGGCCCGCCCGATCTCGAGCTGCAGGCCGAGGCCGCGTACGAGCTCCCGGCCGAGGGCAGGGACATCTACCGCAACTTCGTGATCTCCGTGCCGCCGGGGCCAACCCGGTTCGTGAAGACCGTCGAGCTCGCGCCGGGCTCACCCAAGGTGGTTCACCACGCGGTCATGCGCGTCGACGTCGAGGGCGAGGCCCGGCGGCTCGACGCGGCCGACCCGGAGCCCGGGTTTGACGGCATGGTGTTCGCGGGCGCGACCATGCCCGGCGGTCACTTCATCGGCTGGACGCCAGGTCGGACCGCGGATCCGGGCGACGACGACCGCTCGTGGCCGCTCACCGGGGGCACGGACATCGTCGTGCAGGTCCACCTGCGTCCAACCGGCAAGCCCGAGCGGATCCAGCCCAAGCTCGGTCTGCACTTCGCCGCGCACCCGCCGCCGAAGCCGGCGCTGGCGATGGTGCTGTCGTCGACGGCGATCGACATCGCCCCGGGCGACAGCGACTTTCGTGTGGTCGACACTTTCGAGCTGCCCGTGGATGTGCGGGTGTTGAGCGTCTATCCCCACGCGCACTACGTCGGCAAGCAGCTCGAGGGCTTCGCGACCTTGCCCGACGGCAGCCGCCAGTGGCTGGTCAAGATCGACGACTGGGACTTCAATTGGCAGGATCAATACCGCTATGAGCACCCGATCGCGCTGCCCAAGGGCAGCGTGATCACCATGGATCACCGCTACGACAATTCAGCTCAGAACCCGCGCAATCCGTTCTCTCCGCCCCAGCGCGTGGTGTTTGGGGCCAACTCGACCGACGAGATGGCCGAGCTGATCCTCGAGGTCGAGCCGGTCAATCCGGCCGAGATCGGCGTGCTCGACGAGGCGTCCCGGCTCGCGTGGTTGAGCGTGCAGATCGAGACGATCGAGCGCGCGCTCGCCGAGCAACCCAACGACCCCGAGCTGCTCGCCAACCTGGCCGGGATGCTGTCACACGGGGGCCGCCACGCGGAGGCCCGCGATCGCTACCAGGCCTCGCTGGCCCAGCGCGACGACGCGAGCACGCGGGTCGAGCTGGCGATCGTGCTCACGGCGCTCGATCAGCTGCCGGCCGCCGAGCTCGAGCTCGACGCGGCGCTGGGGCTCGAGCCCGAGCACGCGCGGGCGCACCTGGTGCGTGGCAACCACCGGCGACTGGCCGAGCAATACACCGCCGCGCTGGCGTCATACGAGCGCGCGATCGCGGCCGATCCCGAGCTCGTCGAGGCCCACAACAACCTTGGCGTCACCCATGAAAAGCTGGATCAGCCGGCCCGCGCCGCGACGGCGTTCGCTCGGGCGGCCCAGCTCTCGCCGGGGCGCTCGCTGTTCTGGGAGAACCTGGGTCGGGCCCACGAGGCCGCGCAGCAGTACGACGAGGCGCTCGCGGCCTATCGCACCGCGCTCGACTGCAACATCAACTCGTTCAAGGCGATGCGGGGGCTCGCGTGGATCCTGGCCACCCACGCCGATCCGAGCAAGCGCGACCCGACCCAGGCGCTCGCGCTGGCCGAGGCGGCTGGCCGCGCGACCGGGTTTCGCTCACCCGAGGTGCTCGAGGCCCTGGCCGCGGGCCTGGCCGCGAGCGGGCGATTCGAGCCGGCGACCGAGGCGATCGGGCGCGCGATCGAGCTGGCTCAGCTGGCCAAGCGGCCCGATCTCGAGGCCCGGTATCGGGCCCACGCGGCGCTGTTCGGGCGCCGCCAAGCGATCGTGCTGGGCGCGCCCGATTAGCGGCGATCTAGAGCTAGATCTCGATCGCGACTGGCACGTCGATCAGCCCCGCGGCCTGCAGGCTCTCTTCGATCGGGACCGGAAACACGCAGTACTTATAAAAGTCGTGCATGTCCCGGACCGAGAGCGCGCGAGTCGTCTTGCCGGGCCGGGCCGGGTCGCGCGCAATGTCTTGCCCCAAGACCCCGAGCAACAGCTGGCGCATCTCGAACTTGCTCATGGTCGGACCCACGCCCGACCGCGGCGACTCAGCGTTCATGATGTTGTGAGCCATAATTGCCGGCATCGAGTCATTGTTGACATACAGCCGCGCGGCGGTCGGGCCATGGAGAAATGTGTCGTCGATCATCGTGCCGTTTAGCGACGGCTGAATCGACCACACGAGCTTGTTCAACGCGAGTTGATCGAAGTGACCCGTACTCAGAATCCCCGTATCCACACCCCGCTTGAGCCGAACGATCAAGCCGGCGTTGACTCGGTCTTCGTCAAAGTCCCCGCGGACCACGTTATAGAGGCCCATGTACCAGGGCCCCGATAGATACGCGATCGACTTGACCGAGCCCGGCCCGAGCCCCAGCGCGCGGGCCCAGCGGGCCAACGCTTGCTTGTCTGTCCTTGGTAGCGCCTTGTGTCCATAGCTGAGCTCGGTCCTCGAGGCATCGAGCATTGGACAGCGAATCCGACCGGTCCTGCGCGGCACGCCGCGGGCGTTTAATTTCGTGGCTCGCGCGGCGCGAAATTCGACTGACACCTCGCGATAGCCTTCAGTGTTTGTCTCTACCTTGCGTGTGACGATGGGCATGCGCTCGCTCCGGGGTGGTGAAGTACCATATGGCGAGACCGCAGCTGCGACGAGCGGACGCACGCGGAGTCGGCGCGGGCCGGCGAGGCTGAGGGGTTGGGCACTGTTCGCGGGCAGATTCGCGTGTCGTGGCCCGCAAACATAGCATTGTTGCGGACTCGAGCGCGAGCGGCTGAGCGCCCGAGCGCAGGTTGACCCGACTGAAGACAGTCTACTCTCAATTAGTGGATCGTCGGCGCAGGAGCCCGAGCAGACCCAGCAGCGCCAGCATGGGACCAGGTGAATTGGGCGAGCGCGGACCCGAGTGACAGTTGCACCCGTCGCCGTCGCCAAGCCCGGCGTCGCCACCCGTCTCACCAAAGGGGTTGGTGTCGGCGCCATCCGTGCCGCCGTCGCCCCCACCGTCGTCCGAGCCGGTGCCTGCGTCCGCGCCAGAATCTGCGGTGTCGCCGTCGCCATCACCGGGATCGCCGTCGCCGTCCCCGCTGCCGTCACCAGTAAAGTCGATGTCCGCGAACGCGACGCTCTGCTCGGTCAGCGGATCTTCACCAATGCAGCTGACGTAATCATAGGACCAGGTTGCGACCAAGAACCAGCCGTCTGGCGTGATTGGTTGACCGACGGCCTCGACCACGAGGGTGACCTCGCGGCCGCTGCCGGCGGCAATGCTGCCGAGCGCGACGCCGCTGACGAGATCCGCGGTGGTGACCGGCTGCTGATTGACGTCACCCGGGGTGTCGTCAATTTCGAACGACACGAGCTCGAGGCCCTGGCCGAGCGGGGCCGTGAAGCTGAGGTCAGCCGCCGACACGTCACCCTCGTTGAGCAGCTCGAAGCTGAGGGTGGCCTGATCGCCGATTCCGATCTCTTGCGGGGAGACCTGCGCCGCGTTGCCGTCCTCGAAGTCGGGCGAGCTCACGTCGATCTCGAACGCCGCGAGCACGGGCATGAACGAGTCGCCGGTCGTGACCGCTCGCAGCACCGCCGAGGTCTGCCCGGCGCTGAGCTGGTTGGCGGCGGACGAGAGCGACAGCTTGGTGATGTCCCAGCCCTGCCGGCCGCCGATCACGTTGACGCCCGTGAACGCGTCGTGGTTGGCGTCGCCGGCCGACCCCAGGGTGTCGAGCTGGCCGTCGACGCCGTTGATCTGCGAGGCGAAGAAGTTATCGACCGGGTTGTTGGGGCCCGACAGCGGCGCGAACGGGCCATTGGCGGTCGGCGCGATCTGGAAGGTGTCACCGGTGCGGTTGGCGTCGCCTTCGATCGCGCTGATGACCACGCCGCCCTCGACGGTGCCCTGGGGCGGCGTGCAGAAGCCCGAGACCGGGTAGTCCTCGGTCGCGTCTTCATCGACGAATTGCCCGCCAACGAACACGGTCAGGTTGCGGGTCGGGGCGTCGGACGAGCGATACACCACGACCAGGGTCCAGCCGGCCGCGTTGAGCTGCTCGATCGAGAAGTCCTGGGTGGCCGGGACGCCGGTGACCGTGTACGTCGCCGACTCCTGCTCGACGACGAACGCGGTCACGTCGGCCGATCGCATGTAGTAGTTGACCGCGAAGCCCTGGGCCGCGAACCCGGCCAGGGTGACCGCGGTGTCGGGCGAGGGCACGGCGTCGAAGGTCATGCCGTTGGCGGCGAGTGTGACCGGTACGTCGAGGTCCGCGCTCACGTCCTCGGTCCCGTACAAGTAGCTGCCGCCCCAGACCAGCTCGGCGTAGAGGACCTCGACACCCGTCGAGTTCTGGGGCAGATCGAGCACGGCCGACGACCCATTGAGCGTCCAGTCCGACGTGGTGCCCGGGCCCCAGGGGTTGCCGAGGTTGGCCGGGGCGCTGTCAAACTGCTGCGCGTCGGGGCTCAGAAAGGTGCCGATCGAGTCGCCGACGCCCGGTCCGTTGGCGGCCGGTTGCTTGGACAGCCCCAAGGTGTTCCCGGTGCTGATGACCCCACCCTTGGCCGTGATCGAGAACCGCAGCTCGCTGGCGTGCGCGGTGGAGGCGAGTGCGAGCAGCGTGATTCCAAATGCGGGTACGGCGAGATAGCGAGGCTGCATGGGCATGAGGATATCAGCCTTCACGTGGTGGGCATGTGGGGGCGACTTTTTGCTTGGCCCCCAGCCCCCGAGGCGTAGTAGGGTCCCGCCCCATGGACTCGCACCCCGAGCCCCCCGATACCCGCACACCTCCCGCGCCCCCGAAGGCTCCGAAGCGAGAGCGGTCCGAGCTCGCGCTCGACAAGCTCATTGACTTCGTGCTGATCTTCATCGGTCTGTACGCCGCGATCGCCGTGCAGCGCTGGCAGGACACCGCCAAAGAGAAGGACGCCTACGTCGCCCTGCTCGGCGACTTCAAGCGCGAGCTGAACGCGAACCTGGAACAGGAGGGCTCGATCGAGAAAGATCTGGGGCTGATCACCGACACCACGCCGGGCAGCAACCTGGGCCCGATGCAGGCCACGTTCACGCACTTCTTCGAGGAGCTCAGCAAGGACGAGCTGCTGGTGAAGTGCCTCCACGAAGAATTCGCGACGGGGATGCAGCCAGGCGAGACCCACGTCAAGGAGGAGTGCCACCCCCTGTACGCGCAGTTCGAGAAGGCCCACTCGGAGCCGACCGAGTCCTTCAACTTCAGCCCCGTGGTGCTCACCCCATTCTACCGCTACGAGGTCTGGGAGCTGTACCTGGCCGATGGGGTCACGACCTTCCGCAACAAAGAGCTCGCCGTCCAGATCGCCGAGGCCTACAGCAACGCCCGCTTGATCGAGAAGCAGATCGCCGACATCGAGGCGACCTTCAACGACGCGTTCATGAAACAGGTCGGCCGCAGCGCCGCGACCGACATGGAGCTGGCGGAGATCGTGCACGACGAGGAGCAAGCGCACGGCCTCTCGGAGCAAAACCAGATTCTCTTGATCCACGTCGCGGAGACCATCAAAGACGAGCACTACGCCTCGCTCGAGGTCCTGCGCATTCTCGAGCTGAAGGTCGAGCGCATGAAGAAGATCGTGTTGCTGATGCGAGAAGAGATCGAGGCGGTCCAAAAGGCGATCGATGAAGAAATCGCCAAGGTCGAACGCTGACCGCGACCAAGGCGTAGCAACCGCGCAGGGAGCTCGAGGAACTCAGTGATCAAGGGGCAGCCCAGTGCTGCGCGAGCCTGTCGCTGACAGCGTCGGCGTGGGTGATCGGCAGGGTGTGGGCAGCGTCTTCGAAGCAGTGATAGTGCCGAGCGCCGATCGCCTGGGCCAACGCCTGATTGTAGCGCGGCTCGGCGATCAGATCCTCGGCGCCCGCGAGCACGATCGAGGGGATCGATCGCAGCTCGGGCAGGCGCGCGCGCTGATCATGGCGGTCCATCGCTCGGATCTGGCGCACGACGATGCGCCGCCGCTGGGCGAGATCGTGACCAAAGATCTGCGTGTAGCGCTCGACGACCGCGTCGAGGTCACCCCGCAGCTCGGACGCGGGCGCGATCAGGCGCAGGTAGGCTGAGCGACGCATCCGCGGGGTGCCGAGCACCGTGCGCGTACCCAACCAGAAGCCTCGCGGGCTCAGCCGCGCGGCCTCGGACCCATTGGTGAAGGTGCACAGCAAACCCAAGCTCGCGGCGCGATCGGGATGATCGAGCGCGAGCTGGTGGGCCAAGATCCCGCCCATGCTGTGGCCGATCACGTGGGCTCGATCGATCTGCAGGTGATCGAGCAGCGCGATCGCGTCGTCGACCATTTGGCCAAACACCAGCGTGCCAGGGGCTTCACCGCTGTCGCCGACCCCGCGATTGTCGACCGTGATGCACGAGTAGCGCTCGCGCAGTCGCTCCACCTGCGGGGCCCACACCATCCCGCGCGCGCCGACGCCCTGCAGCATCAACACGGGCGGGCCGGATCCTGTCACTTGGTAGGCGATGCTCGTGTCCGGTCGTCGCAAGCTCGGCACGGGCGAGATGATAGCTCGCCCGCACGCGACCGGAGCTGATCAATCCATTCGCGGGGCCACGTTGACGCTGATCTCGCTGAGGTCGCCCGCGGGCGCGACGATGCGAACCCGGTAGCGCACGCCGTCGTCGTCCTCTGCGTAGACAACCGTCTCACCCGCCGTGACCGCGAGCTTCTCGTGGGTCGAGTCTCCGATCCCCACGTCGACGCTGGAGAGCTTCTGCGTGAGGTCGGGATCGGCGTAGAACCCGGGCCTGTCCCAGGCGTAGGGCAGGTCGTCGTGGAGGTCTGCGGGCGTCACCCAAAACAGGTAGGGGTTGCCGTCTTCGGCCCGTCGATAGTAGAAGTCGACCGGCCCGCTGTTCGCTTTGTAGTTGCCGAGCAGGTAACCGGCGATGTCTGACGCCTGCGCCTGCAGGAACGGGCGCACGCCGTCGGCTGCCTCGGGGCCGGTGATCCCGACCGGCACCTGCTCGAGCGTGAACGCGACGTTGGCGTCACCCTCGGCGAAGGTCGGCGGGCCCTCGGGATCGAGGTGGTGGAGGTTGTGCTGTGCGACCTCGTTGATCAGCTCCCAGACAAACTGTGAGGGCGGCTCGTCGAACCACGATCCTCCGGGGACATCGAACACCGCCCAGCCGCCCGGGTTGCCGTCCATCCCGACCCGGACGACGTCGGTCCAGACCTTGGTGACGACGCTCATCAGGGTCTCGTACTTGCCGAGGCCAGCGTAGCCGACCATGTACTCGAGGTCCCAGCGGTCGAGTGTCCACACGAGACCATCACCGACTGGCGTGCCCGGCTTGTTGCCGACGCACGCCTCACTGACGTCGGTCGAGCACGCCGGAATGAAGCCATGGTGCTCGTAGATCGCGAATCGCAGGTCCAGGGTCGGATTGGGGGTGAGCCCGGTCAGCGAGAATTTGGCGGGATCATTGAAGTCGAACTCCGCCTCGTCATCGAAGCTCGGCCCGGTGACATCGGCGATGACGGAGATGTAGTCCTTGCCCGCGCCGAGGTCGACGCCGTCGAGGACCCGCAGGTTCGAGCTCGCCGCGACCTTCATCTCGAAATCGGGCCCCAACACCGGACCGTAGGTGGGGTAGTCGGGGACTAAGATCCCCGGGTGATCGCCGACCGGCCCGAGCCGCGCGCCGAGGGTCGCCATGTCGGTCAGCGCGTCGGCCAGCGTGACCGAGATCAGGCCCGCTGGCGTGGCCTCGGGGTGGGTGCCGATCAGGTTGTGGCGCAGCGACGAGACGACCGCGTCGGTGTCGAGGAACTCGTCGGTCACCGCGATCTTCAGGCTCTCGGCCATCATCTCCGAGAACCCACCGGTGAACATGGCGAAGAAGTCCGCGGCGCCCTCCACCCCCTCGAGGCTGGTCCCAGTCACGACCGAGTTGGCCGGGGTCATGGTCAGGATCCGGACCATCGAAAACTCGGGCGAGGTCTGCCAGTTGCCGTCGCCAAAGCTCTGACCCAGCTCCGTCAAGGAGCAATCGTGGTTGGGATCTTCGTTGTCGAGCTGCCAGTCGCTCCCGCACGCAAACTTGACGGTGTCGAGGGTGTTGGTCAGCAGCGGTGTCGAGTCGATCTGCAGGAGCACGATGTCGTTGGCGACGTCCCCGAACAGCTCGGCGACCTCGTCGCGACCCATCTGCAGGGTCAGCTCGGGCGGGACCTCGTCGCTGATGCGCAGGGTGAGCTCGGACTCGGGTCCGAACTCGGCCGGGTGCTCACCGGCGGTGCCGTCCTCCGCTGTCAGCCCGGTCTCGCCGTCGCCTCCGTCGCCGGGGTCGGTGCCCGGACCACCGCAAGCGGACACGAGCGTGAGCAGGACCGATCCCAGGTATGGCGTGCGTAGTTGCAATGCGAGACGACCTCCAGACCACGCAATGTACCACGCAGTGCCGGCTCATCATCGCTCAACCTCGCCACACGTGCGCGGCGATGCCCAGGCCGACGTTGGCCGCGTTGGCGACGATCATGACCACGCCGACGCGCCAGAACAGCTGCTTGATCGCGGGCAGCTCGGCTGGGGTCGCAAAGGTTCGGCGTGGCCACAGCACCCACGACACATACGCGAACGCGCCAGCGCTGACGCTGAACAGGGCGAGCTTGGCCACGAAGATCGCCAGCCAGACCGGCTCGCGCACGATCGCGTGGCCGGGCCAGACGCTCAGCGCCACACCCGAGGCCAAGATCGCCACGATGCCAGAGAACACCTTCCAGCGGGCCCCGTGCACGACCGTGAAGATGAAGTCCTCGAAGTCGGTGTCACGCTCGAAGTAGCGCTCCGCGCCGGGGTGCAGCACGAAGATCGAGAACACCATCACGCCGACCCAGACGCCGCCGCCCAGCACGTGGACGGCGAGCAGGGCGGCCTCGGCGACGCGGTCCCACATCGGTCGAGACGATATCAAGATATGACACTCTCGTACGCGGCGCGATTTAGCCCGAGCGGGAACCGGTGGGAAGGCCTGGCGCCGGGCACGAGTCGGAGTAGGGTGCCGGCATGGATCTCTCTGCCGTCGAGGCCTGGTTGTTCAATCCCACGGTCGGGAAGATCATCGCGGCGATCGTCGCGGTGATCCTCGCGCGGGGGCTGGCGATCGTGTTCAGCTCGAGCGTCCTCGGCCGGATCAGCGACACTACCGCGCGGTACCGGGCCCGCAAGCTGGTCGCGCTGGTCAGCTACCTGATCGCGGCGGTCGTGATCACGATCATCTTCAGCGACAAGCTGGGCGGGCTGACCGTGGCGTTCGGTGTCGCGGGTGCCGGCATCGCGTTCGCGCTGCAGGAGGTGATCGCGAGCCTGGCCGGCTGGGTCGCCGTCATGTTCGGGGGGTTCTATCGGATCGGGGATCGGGTCCAGCTCGGTGGTATCCGCGGCGACGTGATCGACATTGGGGTGATCCGCACGACGATCATGGAGATCGGCGAGTGGGTGAACGGGGACCTCTACACCGGCCGCATCGTGCGCGTGGCCAACAGCTTCGTGTTCAAGGAGCCGGTGTTCAATTATTCGGGCGACTTTCCGTTTCTGTGGGACGAGATCGTGGTCCCGATCAAGTTTGGCAGTGACTACGCGGAGGCCCGCAAGATCCTGCAGGTCATCGCCGCCGCGCACCTGGGCGACTACGCGGCGCGAGCGAAGAGCACCTGGGCCGATATGGTCACCAAGTTTGCGATCGAGGACGCCCAGATCGACCCGATGGTGACGATGGTGGCCAACGACAATTGGGTCGAGTTCACGCTGCGCTACGTGGTCGACCACAAGCGCCGCCGCGGGACCAAGGACGTGCTGTGGTCCGAGGCGCTGGCCGCGTTCGACGCCACCAACGGTCGGGTGGGGATGGCGTCGATGACCGTGCACCTGGTCGAGACCCCTGCCTTCGATGTCCGCATGTTGCCCCCGCGGGCGAGCTGAGCGGCGGGCGAGCTCAGGCTCGGACCAGCAGGTCGCGGAGCTCACCGAGGACGAGCGCGAGCGCACCGACGTCCCGCGCGGGAGAGGCGACCACTCGCGCGATCACCTCGGTCACGCTGACATGCGCCGACGCCCCACCAAACATGCTCTCGTTGAGCTTGAGCGAGAGGTTGTCGATCGCGCCGCGCAGCATGTCCAGGGTTGGCTCGGCGACCTCGCCGGAGAGTTCGGCCTGCTGCGCGGCGGCCTGCATCAGGGTGTCGATGTGCTCGGCGTAGATCAACAAGATCCGGGCGGAGCTGACCGTCGAGATCAAGTCAGCGAAGCGCTGCTCGGCGGCGCGGACGTCAGCGAGGGCCAGATCGGTCTGGTGCAGGGTCAGCTGACAGGCCGCCCGGTTGTTGTACGCCGCGGCCAGGCCGAGCTTGGCGTCGGCGTGCTGGGTGTGCTCGAACTGCTCGATCGCCCGGCCGAAGTCGGCGATCGCTTGCTCGTGGTGCCCGAGCCGACGGTGGGCCTCGCCGCGGTTGAGGTAGCCGCGGCCAAGCCTGACCTTGCGCTCGGTCGCCGTTGGAAATTCCTGCGCCAGGAGCAGCGCGAGCGCGCGGTCGAGGGCCCGCAGCGCGCGGTCGAGGTCGCCCCGCAGCGCGCGAAGCTTGCCCATGTTCAGGTAGATGTCGGCGGTCTGAGCGTTGACCGGCTGACCGAGCTTCTTGAGCTGCATCGCAAGCGCGAGCCCGGCCTGGCAGGCATCGAGGGCGCGGTCGAGCTCGCCGCTCTGCAGCTCGCTGTTCGAGCGCGCGACCAGACACTCGAGCTGCTCGACCTCGAACGCGCGGCGACGGGCCTCGAGGTAGCTGTGCAGCAGCTCGCCGCGGCGGGCCGCGAGCTGGTGCTCACCGTCGCGCTCGAGCGTCTTGATATGCAGATTGAACAGCTTGGCGATCTCGAGCTCGTGGAGGTCGACGGTCGGCGTGAACCCGGTGGTGAGCGTGGTGCCGTCGGGTGAGAAGCCGGACGAGGCGAGGACCGTCCAGGCGCAGTCGGCCACCGCGCTGTCGAGCTGCGCGCGGATCAACGACTCGGCGTTGGCCAGCAGGTGGCGGGCCGCGCTGGCGAATTCGTGCTCCTTGATCAGGCTCTCGATCGCGGTGAGCCGCACGAACGCCGATGAGTGCGAGCGCCGCGACGCCTGGGCGTTGGCGATCGCAACGCTGGCCTTGCCCGCGACAGGCTCGGGGATGTCGGCGCGGATCAGATCGCGGTACCAGGGATTGACGATGAATCCATCGAGGCTCTCGCTGATCAGCGGCGGCGCCGAGAACTCGCGGTTGATGTCGACGATCCGCTCGTAGAACACCTGCGCCCAGTGATCGTGGCTGCGCTTGGACACGCTGCGGCGGACGTCGTGATAGGCGTCGACCAGATCCTGCATGGACAGCGGGTGGCTCGACAGCGCGATCAAGCGGCACAGCAGCAAGCTCGCGTCGCCCTTGTTGGGGCCGCAAGCCTTGATGCGGGCCGAGAACGCCTTGCCGTCGGCGGCGGTCAGCTGCTGCACCCGCGAGACCACTTGATCGGCGCTGGCGTGGGAGCCGAGCACGACGAAGGCCCGGTGGATCACGCCCGGGAGGTAGCGGGCGGCGCGGGCGATTCGGCCGGCGTCATCCGACCGCAGGCCCGGGAAGTACTTGCGCGCGACTGAGGCCGCCTGCCGCTCGCTCAGCGTGGGGATCGGGGTGTGCGGGAGCGGGTTGCCGTGGCGATCGAGCGGGCGGGTGTGGGCGGTGGCCAGGATCCGGCAGGTGAAATTGCGGGCCTTGTTGAGGTGCGCGTACTGAAGCAGCGCGACCAGCTTGGGCTCGCGCTCGAAGTCGACGTCGTCGATCAGCAGCGCGGCGTTGTTGCTGAGCAGCAGATTGTAGAGGGTGTCGACCTCTTGCAGCTCCTGGTGGGGCACGTACCACAGGCTGCTCTGGACCTCTGGCAGCGCGCGCTTGAGCTCGGCGAACAGCCGATCGAAGCGATGCGAGACGTCGCCAAAGTCGCCGCACCAGATGACCGGGGAGGCCGGCTCGGACTCCTCGATCTGCTGCATGAGCATGGCGAGCAGCGTGGTCTTGCCGCTCTTGGGCGGGCCGACGAGCAGCGAGAGGCGCTGGGTCATCGCGCCACTCAGGAGCCGCTGATAGCCGCTGAGCGCCCCGGCTGGCGGTGGCGGCGTGCCCAGCTGCAAGTAGCGGCTGGTCCCGAGCACCCCGCGGCCAAGGAACTCGCGGTGGAGGTCCTGCAGCGGCAAGAAGTAGCAGGTCTCGGCGTAGTTGCCGGCGCTGCCCCACAGCACGCCGATCGCCGAGCGGCTGCCAAACAGCACGACCGGGCCGCCGCTGGCCCCGTGGATGCCGGTCGGGCCCAGACCCGTATGCTTGATCACCGACAGTGGCGCCGAGGACAGGCCCGGCTGGCCGTCCGAGACCAGCGCGATGCCCTCGCCGAACCGGGCGCTCTCGTAGCCGGCGATGCACAGCTTGTGTCCGGCGTGATCCTGGGTCTCGTAGGCGCCGATCTCCAGGAAGTGATCGAAGTTCTTGTTGAGGTCGAGCAGCACCAGCGCGTCGTCGCGCAGGGCGGTGTTGGGTACTTTGATCGGCTCGGAGATCGCGGCGACCCGGGCGTAGACCGGCATCTCCTCGCTGGTGAACACGTTGGCGCGCACCTCGATCTGCGCGTCGAGCAGATCGACCGAGTGCGGGGCCCGGTTCTCGCGGCCGCGAAAGTACTCGTCGACGACGTGCAGCAGGGTGAGCGCGTGGCGACGCCCGATCAAGAACGCGGTGCCAGCAGGGGCCTGATCACCCTCGCGCATGACCGCCAAGCAGCTGCGCTGGATGTGCTCGACCGAGCTCACGTCTTGGCGCGATCCCAGGTCGTCGTGACTTCGATCGCGCCCGAAGCGGTGCCCTTGGCGATGTACAGGTTGCCCTCGACCCCGGCCGCCAGTGAGAATTTCATGGTCACGGTCGCGGGTCGGCTGGCCTCGGGTAGCTTGGCCATGGCCTCGGCGAAGCACAGCGCGGGGGTGACGATGAAGTCGGTCAGGGTCGACATCCCAACGTCGGCCAGCTGCTCGCCGAGCGCCTGGATCTTCTCGCGTGGACCGCGGGTCGGACCGCGACTCGCCGGCTCGTAGGGAGCGCTGAGCTTGGCGCCGCCTTCCGGGGTCTCGACCTGGATCGAGATGGTCGACATCCCGGGAGGCGTGTCGCTGGCATCGTCGCTCGTCACCCGAGGATCGGGCCACAGGAGTGGCGAGGGTGTCAACCGAAACGGCGTTGCCCCGCCCGCGAGCAGGCGCGCGGGCGGGCGTTGACGCAACCCCTCACGCCGCCCCGCGAGCTCGATGATTACGCCAACGGCTGTTTGGCCTGTATCATGCCAGCCATGCGCGCCCTGACCTGGTCTGCCGGTATTGGTTCCTTCGCCCTCCCGCTGCTGTTGCTCGGTGTGTCCGCGCTGACGCCCGCGACCGCGGCCGCGAGTCGGGTCGTGTTCGTCAACACCGAGCCGGTCACGATCGAAGCGGGCACCAATGATCCGGCGGCCGACAGCGTCAGCGTCAACGGCTACACGCAGACCGACTTCGACGGCTGGGTCGGGGCCTCGGACGAGCAAAAGCAAGACCTGCTCGCGCTGCTCAAGGACGTGAGCGTGCCGTTCGACATCATCTTCACGCTCGAGCGCCCGGCGATGGGGCCCTACGACATGGTCGTGTTCGGCAGCGCCGAAGATCACATGAGCTCGTTTGGCGGCACCTGCTCGGTGCAGGTCGGGCTGTCGGACTGCGGTGACGCGAGCGGGGTCTCGATCGCGTTCGCGTACTGGGGCTGCCTGGCCGAGGATCTGCACCTCGACACCGAGCGCGTCGCGTTTCATACCCTCGGCGCGCTTGGCTATGGCTGGGGGCTCGAGAACATCGCGGGCAACGGGCAGATCATGTCGTCGTGGAGTAACTCGGCCCTGAAGTTTGGGGAGGCGTGCGCGAACATCAATGGTGGCTCGGGGTGCGCCCACGCGGAGTGTGGGATGGGTCAGCAAAACAGCACCGCTGATCTGATCGCCAACCTCGGGGCGCGGGTCGACGACGGGCCGCCCGAGATCGTCGTGATCGAGCCGCAGCCGGGGTCGGATGTGACGTCGCCGTTTGACGTGGTCGTGGAGGTCGACGATGGGTTTGGCGGGATCACGGCCCAGCTCGAGGTCGTCGGGCTAGGGGCGCCGCCGGCCGTGGATGCGGAGTATCCATATCGCTGGAGCGGGCTGGATCTCGGGGCGGGCCCGAGCGCGCTGACCTTACTGGTGACGGCGACCGACGCCGACGGCAATGAGGTCTCGACCGAGATCCCGGTGTGCCTGGGCGGCGGGTGCCCGGAGCCTGGCGATGGCGACGGCGATGGCGATGGCGATGGCGACCCTGGCGACGGGGATGGCGATGGCGACGGCGGCGGGGAGACTGGCGGGGGAACGGCGGGCGCCGACGCGGGCGAGGCCAAGGGGTGCGCGGTCGAGCAGCGCGGGGCCGGCGGTCTCGGCGGGCTGCTGGTGCTGGGGTTGGTCGGGCTCGCTCGGCGGCGAGCGCAGCAGGCGTAGCGCCTACGGCAGCACACACACGCCGAGATCTTCGAACCCCGACGGCGGCGGATCCTCGAAGAAGGGGATACACGCGTAGTCGGGATCGATCGCCTGACAGGGCCCGTCGCCCGCGGCCACCGTGCAATATGCCGCGCAACACTCGTCGCCCGCGCAGCTCGTCAGCGACAAGCCCTCGACGCACAGCAGCTCGGACGCGCAGTCGTTGACGAGGCTGCACGGCTCACCAACCCCATGGCCCGCGCCTTCGAGCACGCAGCTGAAGTCGGGATTGGTCCACGCACACTCGAGGCCCACGCCGCAGTCGCTGGCTAGCGGCACGCAACGCTGGACGCACATGGGCGGGTCCACGTCGCTGAGCGAGCATGTCCAGCCATCGATACATTCGACGTACTGGATGCCTCCGGTGCAATAGGGGTGGCAACGACCGGCGAGCAGCCCCGAATTGTATGACCAACAAAAGCCGTCGGCGTCGCAGTCGTCGTTGCCGGTTGCGAGGCTGCCTATCGAACAGGTCTGGCCGGGCTCGACCGCGCCCGTGACCGACACACACCGGTACTCGGGCGCGCTGGCGAGGTCGGGCCAGTGCGGCACGCACTTATAGCTGGTGGGGCAGTTCTGATAGATCATGCTGCAGGACTGCTCACCGATGTCCCCAATCTCGCACTCGTCGAGGTCGTTTTCACCGCATTCGTCGGGGCCGTCGGTGAAGGTGGTCGGGGCGGTCGATGTGGTCGTCGAGGCCATGCCGCTCGAGCTGGTCTCGCCATCGCCCGCGCCGCCCGAGGCTTGGCCGCACGCGGTGATCCAGCTGGCCGCCAAGCTGGCCGCACAGATCAGCGTGTAGACGCGCAAGTCACCGGGCGTTCGCATGGACCGCCAATGTTGCACATGTTCATGGCTCTGCTCAATCTCTCGTCTCGTCTCGTCGCGGTGAGCTCAGCGCCGCGCAGGCCGATACCAAGATCACGCGAGCGGTCGCCAGCTATTGTGCGCCCGCGTCGCTCGGGCCCGCGGCCGGCTGCGCGCGGTCACGGCTGAGCGCGCGCGTCGATTGGAAACAAACCACACGAGCAGCTACCGTGGGCGCGATGCCTGCCCACGCTCGTCGACAGTTCTTGTATCTGTGTGCTGGCGGGGCCACGACCCTCCTGTTTGCGTGCAGCGAGGAGCTCGGCGGCAGCACGGGCGAGACAGGCGAGACCGGCGAGACCGATGATGGCAATGGGGGCCCGTGCGCCGATCCCTTCGCGGGTGGCGTCCTGCTTGGCGCGATCACCAGCTTCGAGGGCGAAGGCCAGACCTCGGTCGGCGATCCCCAGGGCCAGGGCCTCGACGGCCGCCTGGCGCTGGACCTCGGCACCCTCGAGGCCGACACTCTGATCACTCAAAACGACGACTTCTTCGTCCGCACCGCGCTCCCGGATCAACTCGACCTCGACCAGGCGTGGAACCTGCGGGTGTCGGGCCTCGTCGACGCCGAGCTCGATCTCAGCCTCGATGACCTCGCTGCGCTGCCTCAGACCTCGCGCGTGGTCCTGCTCGAGTGCTCGGGCAACGGCGACAATCGTGCGTTCGGGCTGATCTCGGCGGCCGAGTGGTCGGGGGTGTTGCTGACGGAGATCCTGGCCATGGTCTCGATCCAGGCCCAGGCGACGGCGGTGTTGATCGAGGGCTTCGACCAGCACTCGCAGCCCTCGACCAGCTCGAGCCCCGGCTGCAGCTGGGTGTTTCGCTTCGACGAGCTCGCGGCGGCCGGGGCGATGCTGGCGACGCACATGAACGGCGAGCCGCTCCCGCCGGATCACGGCCAGCCGCTGCGGCTGATCATCCCGGGCTGGTACGGCTGCTGCAACGCCAAGTGGGTCGACTCGATCCGTCTGGTCGGAGCCCGCGAGCCCGCGACCGCGCAGATGCTGGAGTTCGCCACGCGCACCCACCAGACCCAGGCCCACGCGCTGGCGGCCGACTACGCCCCCGCGATCATGCAGCAAGCGGCGATGCCCGTGCGTGTGGAGCGGTGGTCGGTCGACGGCGCGCTGCTCTACAAGATCGTCGGGATCATGTGGGGCGGCACCCAGGTCACCGACGCGCTGGCGATCCGGTTTGACGGCGGCGCCCCGCTCCCCGTCCAGGTCTGCCCGACACACGCCAGCACCGACACCTGGACGCTGTGGTCCTACGCCTGGAAGCCCGGCGCCGTTGGGACCTACGAGATCACCATGGCGATCGACGATCCGACGGTCTCAACGGTCCGACTGGACAGCGGGTACTATGCCCGTCGGATCGTCATTGACGAGGTCTGAGGCGGCGCGACAGCAATGAAGGCAGCAACCATCGTGTCGATCACCAGCCAGGGGCGAGCATGAACGAGCTGTGGCACACCCACCTGTTCACGCTCGGCGCCCAGAACATCACCGTTGGCACCTTGGTGTCGGTCGTGGCGTACCTGGCCCTGCTCGCGCTGCTCACCCAGGTCGTCAAGCGCAAGCTGGTGTTTCGCCTGCTCCGCCGCACGCAGGTCGACCCCGGGGTCCAGTACGCCACGGCGCGGATCAGCTCCTACGTGATCTGGGTGGTCGGCTTGTTCTCGATCCTCCCGTGGCTCGGGCTCGAGTTCAAGAGCATCATGGTCGCCTTCGGTGCGATCGGCGTCGGCGTGGGCTTGGGTCTGCAGAACCTGGCGGACAACTTCGTCAGCGGTCTGGTGCTGCTGTTCGAGCGTCCGGTCAAGGTCGGCGATCGGGTCCAGCTCAACGACGGCGTGCAGGGCCAGGTCGTGGGGATCCACGCGCGCACGACCGTGGTCCGGACCAACGAGAGCATCGACATTTTGGTGCCCAACTCCGAGTTTGTCAGCCAGCGGGTCACCAACCTCAGCCTTCACAGTCGCGTGGTCAAGTTTCGATTCCCGATCGGGGTGTCGTACTCGAGCGACGTGGAGCAGGTCCGCGAGGCGCTGCTCACCGTCGGCAACGCGACGCCCTCGCTCGCGGTCGGGCAGTCGCCCGAGGTCCTGTTCCTGGGCTGCGGGGACTCGAGCCTGAACTTCGTGCTGCGGGTCCCCTCGGACACGATGCTGCACACCCCGGACGTGTTTGCGACAGAGATCTATTTTGCGATCTGGGCCGAGTTCGCGCGCCGCAAGATCGAGATTCCGTTCCCGCAACGCGACCTGCACCTGCGCAGCCCCACGCCGCTCTCGGTCCAGCTGCTCGAGCCGGGCAACCTGTCCTGGCTACAAAACAAGGTCGCGAAGCCGCCCTCGGATTCGTAGCCACATCGTCGACCGATTTTTTGACTAGGCGCTGTGCGACCGCGGGCGTACCATCGGGGCCTGGAGACGTTCATGCGAAGTGACAACCTGCGAGCCGTAATCATCTCGGGCACCTGTGCCGCCTTCACGTTCGGCTGTGCGACCGGCGAGTCCGACGACGGCGACGTGTTCTTGACGTTGACGACGCAGAACCCCACGTCGGTCGGCGACGGCGACGGCGACCGCGAGACTGGCAGCGACGACCACCAAGCAGACGACACCGGCGATAGCTCGGCCCCGGATCCGACCTGTGATGACGCCGAGCAAAACCAGATGGAGACCGACCTCGACTGCGGCGGTCCCAACTGTGATCCATGCGCGAATGGCTTCGCGTGCGTGATGAACAGTGACTGCCTGAGCGACAGCTGCGTCGGCAACGTCTGCATTGAGCCGTCGTGCTCGGATGGGGTCCAAAACGGCGACGAGACCGACGTCGACTGTGGCGGCGCGGCCTGTGATGCATGCGAGGACAACCTCGGCTGCGCGATCGCGGCGGACTGCCTGAGCGGGGTGTGCTCGGGGGGCGTGTGCTCACCACCCGCGTGTGGCGACGGCGTGTTGAACGGCAGCGAGACCGACGTGGACTGCGGCGGCACGTGCCCAGGCTGCGCCGAGGGTGGGGCGTGCGCGATGGACCTGGACTGCCTCTCGCAGTTTTGCGACGCCAACGCCTGCGCCCCAGCCGACTGCCTCGTCGACGCCGACTGCGGTGCGTTCAACGGCGACTGCACGGCGGGCGTGTGCAACGTCGAGAAGGTCTGCGAGTCGTCGCCGGTCAACCAAAATGGTGCGTGCGACGACGGCAACCTGTGCACCTCCGGCGAGGTCTGCTCGGCGGGCAACTGCGGCGGCGGGGTGCCGCTCGACTGCAGCCAGCTGAGCAACGCGTGCAACGTGGGGGTCTGCAACCAGAACAACGGCCAGTGCGCGCAGCAGTCGGCCAACGACGGCAACCCCTGCAACGACAGCAACCAGTGCACGGTCGCCGAGGTCTGCAACATTGGCGAGTGCGAGGATCCGAACGCGCCGGGCTATGTGTTCTTCGAGGACTTCGCCAACAACAGCGCGGGCTGGCAGCTCGGGACCGAGTGGCAGATCGGGGCGGCGGCGGCCTCGAACTGCGCGGCCTCGTGCCCCGGCAACGATCCGGCCACGGATCACACCCCGACCAATGACAACGGGATCGCGGGTGTGGTCATTGGCGGCTGCGCGAGCGTGGCGCTCCACGCCGACTACTGCATCACGAGCCCGGTCATCAATACCGCCGCAATGAACACGGTGTGGCTGACCTACTGGCGTCACCTCCACACCGACTACTCGCCCTACATGGTCTCGACGGTGCAGGTGTACAACGGCAACACCTGGCAACAGGTGTACACCACCAGCAACACGTGCATGAACGACCTGGCCTGGACCGAGGTTGGCCACAACGTGACGGCCTACAAGAACGCCAACTTCCGCGTTCGCTTCTGTCATAACGTTGGCAGCAACGGCGCGTACACTGCCGGTCACTGGAACATCGACGACGTGACCATCGGCCCCGCTCAGTGCACGCCGGGCTGAACGGGTGTCGATCAACCACGTGAGCCCAGAACAGGGTAGGGTCGCGCGATGCGCTGCTCGCTCCTACCCTTGCTTCCTGTCTGTGCCTGTCTCGCGCTGGGGGCCGCCTGCGCCGACGAACCTGCCGCTGATTCCGAGACCGGATCGGCGACGGAGAGTGGTGACGGCGACGGAGATCCAGGCGACGGCGACGGCGATCCCGGAGACGGAGACGGCGACGGCGATCCGGGCGACGGCGACGGAGATCCGGGCGATGGAGACGGAGACGGGGACGGAGATGGAGACTCGGGCGACGGCGACGGCGATCCGCTCGAGTGCAGCGACCCCGCGCCCGAGTGGATCTTCTGCGACGACTTCGAGTCCGACGCGCCCATGGTCGCAGACGGCCGCTACTTCGAGTATGGCGACGACGAGGGCGACTTTGTCGTCACGCCGGGCGCGGGCTACGGCGGCACCCAGGGCATGCGCACCCACTTCGAGCCAGGCGAGGTCGAAGCCGGCGGCATGAAGCTGGGCTTTGGCCGCAACCCCAACGGCTACATGAACAAGGGCATTCGCCCCGACGAGGACTTCCGCGAGATCTGGTACCGCATGTACCTGCGCAACGACGACGGCTGGACCGGCAACCCGGCCAAGCTCTCGCGCGCGACGATCTTCAGCTCGGCCGACGACTGGTCGCAAGCCATGATCGCCCACCTGTGGAGCGACGGCAACGCGCACCTGTTGCTCGATCCCGCCAGCTGCGTCGAGGACGGACAGGTCGTGTGCCAGGGCTACAACGACTTCGCCAACCTCAGCTGGCTGGGCAACCTGTCCGGGCAGACGCCGCTGTTCTCGACCGAGCTGTCGGGCCAGTGGTTCTGCGTCGAGGCGCACGTGAAGCTCAATGATCCGGGCATGCAAAATGGCGTGCAGGAGTTTTGGATCGACGGTCAGCTCGAGGCCCAGCGCGATGGCCTGGACTTTGTCGGCACCTGGACCGAGTACGGCATCAACGCGGTGTTCTTCGAGAACTACTGGAACGACGGCTCGCCGCAGGACCAGGGCCGCGACTTCGACAACATCGTGGTCTCGACGGCGCCGATCGGCTGCCTGTGATCACGGCTGCGTCAGCGCGACCGGGTGTGGCAGCGGCTCGCCGCGGACCCCGGCGAGCAGGTTGAGGCACGCGAGCTCGGCCATGCGCCTGCGGGTGGTGTGGGTCGCCGAGCCGATGTGCGGCAAGATCAGGCAGCCAGGCGCGGCGAACAGCGGGTGCGCGGGCGGCAGCGGCTCGGGCGAGGTGACGTCGAGCGCCGCGCCGCGCAGGCGACCCGTGGTGAGCGCGGCCAGCAGCGCGTCTTGATCGACGATCGCCCCGCGCGAGGTGTTGATCAGGATCGCCTCGGGCTTCATCTGCTCGAGCGCGGCTGCGTCGATCATGCCCTGGGTCTCGTCGGTCAGCGGCACGTGCAATGTCACGATGTCGGCGCGGGCGAGCAGCTCGGTGAAGCTCAGCCGCTGCGCGCCGAGCTTGGCGGCGTCGGGGTGATCGTGATCCGAGCGCCCGACGTAGCAAATCTGCATGCCAAACCCGCGGGCCCGCTCGGCGACCGCGTAGCCAATTTTGCCGAGCCCGACGACCCCCAGGGTGGTCCCGCGCAGCTCGACGCCCAGCCAGCCGTCGGGGGTCCAGGTGTGCCAGCGACCCTCGCGGGCGTCGAGCGCGGCCTCGTCAATCCGGCGGGCGGCGGCGAGCAGCAAGGCCATGGTCAGGTCGGCGGTCGCGTCGGTCAGCACGCCCGGGGTGTTGCCCAGCGCGACGCCCCGCGCGGCGCAGGCCGGGATCACCACGTTGTCGTAGCCAACCGCCATGTTGCTGACCACGCGCAGCGCAGGCAGGCGCACGAGCAGCTCGAGGTCGACGGGCATGGTCAGCAGCGAGAGCAGGCCGACGACCTCGGGCAGGCGCGGGGTCGGAACCGCGTCGATCCCAACGATCACCTCGCAGCCGGCCTCGGGCTGGTCGAGCCGCGCGAGCCACTCGCGGGGCACCTCGGGTGGGACGACGACCAGGTGGGTCACGGCGCCGCCGCTCCGATCGCGTCGGGCAGCTGCGCGAGCGCGTCCTTGGCGTTGGGATGGTTGTCGAGTTGCTCGGCCAGCCACTGTGGATCGAAGCGCTCGAGCACGTCGCGCAGGCCGTGCCAGCACGGCCCGATCGAGCCGTCGAGCTGGCGGCGCAGCCAGAACCCCGCGGCCATCGGGGTGGTCAGGGTCGTGCCATCCCAGTTGCCGTCGAACTCGGGCATGCTCTTGGTGTAGTGGCGCTCGAGCCACTCGATCCCGTGCTGGCCGTTGGAGGTGTCGCGCAGGTAGCTCTGGGCTTCGGTGGCGATCGAATATTGCTGATGCAGCTCGAACAGGCTGACCGCCATCATGCGAAAGAACCGGTAGAACACCCGATCATAGGCCAATTGGACCGGGACACCGTCAATGTACTGATTGGGCGCGGGCAGCAATTTTGCGCGGGCCCAGAAGATGATCTCCGGGTTGACGGTGTCAAACGGCAGGCTGGACCCGGGCAAGGTCGCGCTCACGCCAGCGAAGCGCTCGATCGGCCGAAGATCACTGTAGCTCGCGGGCGGCTGCCCCACGATGTCGCCGACGCAATTGTTGAGGTTGCCGTAGTAGAGGATCCCGCTGATCCCGGCCATGAACACGCCAAACTGACGCTGGTTGAACGCGAACGGCTCACCCTCGTAGGTGAACATGTAAGAGTAGGGGTCGTTGAACCAGCACCGGTAGATCTGCGCGGCTTGTTCGGACAGCGGCTCGAACACGCGACGGCCGGCGGCGCCGACCTGCGACTCGACGAACACGGGCGGGTCGCTGCGGGTGGTCGTGCGGGCCTCGATCTCGGGCAGCGTCGCCGGCACCGTACGGCACGCGAGCGTCAGCATCGCGACCACGCCGAGCGGGAGCAGAGGGCGGAGGGGAGCCATTGGCCGCGATCTAAGCACGACGGAGAGGGCAAGGGTAGCGCGGCCGGATGCTGCTACCCTGGCGGCATGGCGAACCCACCCAAGGACCCCACCATGCAAGTTCCGTTGATCCTGTGGGCCGCGATGTTGGTCAGTCACATCCTGTTCCTCGTCGTCGGGCACGTCGCTCGCCCGCCCGACGGCGCAGGCGCTGGTGACGTCCAGATGATCTCGATCACGCTGACCGGGGTCGGGGTCGTGGTCGCGCTCCTCAGCGCCCTGGGCGTGCCACTGTTCGCCCGGACTCAGGCGTTCTTGACCGCGATGATCCTGCGCTTCGCGCTCGCCGAGGCGGTGTCGATCTTCGGCCTGACCCTGGCGATGCTCGGCGCTGACATGCAGTGGACGTATGCCCTGACCGCGCTCGGGGTCATGGCCCACATCGCGGCGTTTCCGAGCGAGCGCGAGCGCGAGGCTCACGAGCGGCGTCGGGGTGGTGCGTAGGTGGCCAAGCGCGACCGCACGCTCGAGGCGCTGGACCGGCTCGCGGAGGCCGTGACGGATCCGCACTCGAAGTCTGCCCAGGCGGCGCTGACCAAGGCTCTGGGGGCTCGCTCCAACCTGGTGGTCGCGGCCGCGCTCGAGGTCATCTGCGAGCACGAGCTGACCGGGTTCGAGGCGGCCATGCGCGCGGCCTTCGACAGGGCGATGACCGATCCGGTGCGCAGCGATCCTGACTGCCGAACCAAGGTTGGGGTCGTCAAGGCGCTGGACCTGCTCGGCGAGCCAGCGGACGAGCTGTTCTCGATCGCCGTCCGGCACGTGCAGCCCGAGCCGGTGTGGGGTGGCTCGCAGGACACCGCGGTGGCGCTGCGCGGGATCTCGGCGATGGCTTTGGTCAACCGCCGCCATCCAGACGCCATGGTCGAGCTGGCGCGGCTGCTCGCAGACCCCGAGCGCGAGGCCCGAAGGATGGCCGCCGACGCGGTCGCGGCCAGCGGTGACGTGGCGGCCGGGGTTCCGTTGCTGATCCTCAGGATCCGCGCGGGCGACCCCGAGCCGGAGGTGCTCGGGGCCTGCTTTGCCGCGCTGCTGGCCCTCGACGGCGAGGACTCGTTCGGGTTTGTGGTCGAGCACCTGCGCGCGCGCGATGAGTTGGTGGTCGAGGCCGCCGCGCTCGCGCTCGGACAGGAGCGGCCGCCGGGGGCGCTCTCGGCGTTGCGCGAGTTTGTCGAGGGCACGCTGCTCGGGCCACGCAGGATCGGGCTGCTGGCGATCTCGATGCTGCGCAGCGAGGACGCGTGGGGGTACCTGCTCGAGCTGGTCGCCGACGCGCCGACGGGCCTGGCCCGCGACGCGATCGAGGCGCTGGGGGTCTACAGCGAGCTGGGGGATCTGGCCGCGCGCACCCGCGAGGCGGCGGCTGGGCGGGCAGACGAGGGCGCGGGGCTCGAGCGCAGCCTGGCCGAGGCGTTCGGCGACTGACGCGGTCGCCAGTGTGTCTGCGGATCGCTTGCGGCGCGGCCTCGCTGCCGCGATCCTGTCGGCGATGCGGGAGCGCTTCGACAAGAAGTTCGGAGGCGACTTTCTGGCCCAGATCCCCAGCGCGCCCGGTGTCTACCGCATGTATGACCGGGCAGGAGCGCTGATCTACGTGGGCAAGGCCAAGGATCTGCGCAAGCGCCTGTCGCAGTACCGCAACGCCGGCCCCGAGCGGAGTCGCAAGAAGATGCGCGCGTTGGTCCGGTCTGCCACGCGGATCGTCGTCGAGCAGCACGAGTCGGAGCTCGACGCATGCCTCGCGGAGATCCGCCTGATCCAGGCCCACCGGCCCAAGCGCAACGTGGAGTTCGCCTATGAGTTCTTGTACCCCTTCATCGGCGTCGCGGCGGACGGGAGCTTGCTGCGATGGTGCCTGACGACCGTGCCCGAGCAGTTTGAAGGCTACGAGTTGCATGGCGCGTACCGGTCGCGCGACGTCACGGGCACGGCCTTCTTTGCGATGATGCGGCTGTTTGGATATCTCGGCCACGCGCAGCCGCGTCGGACCCTCGGCGCCGACGCGGACAAGGACTACTCCTACGTGTTCGAATTTCGCCAGCTCCCAGCCCAGACGCGGGCCGGGTGGACGCAGCTGCTCCGCGGCGCGAGCGACGACGCGCTCGCCGATACTGCGGTGGCCTTGCTCGACAAGGTCAAGGCTCGGTCGCAGTCTTCGGAGGTCGAGGCTGACCTGCTCGCGGTCGACACATTCTATCGGGAGCAGGCGCGGCCGCTGCGGCTGATGGCCGACGCCGCGAACCATGTGGCGTGGCCGGTCGCCGCCGCCGCGAGGGACCCGCTGCAAGCGATGTGGAGGCTCCGGGAAGCTCAGTCCGAGGCGCAGGTCAGCGCGTAGACGCTGTCGCGGGGGACAGGGAGCGTCCCTGGACGAACGGCGATGCTGACCTCCAGCGGGCGCTCCGCGTCGACGCAGATGTCACTGATGTCGTCGTAGAGACTCTCGGTCTGCTGGTCTGAGTCGGTCAACAGCACGTGGCAGCGATCGGCGCCAGCGGGCACGGCGTAGTTCAGGTTCGCGTCGAGGACGAACCCCTGCTCGTCGCGGACGCAGGGCGGCACTGGCCAGGTCTCGTCGGCGGCGGTGCGCACGATCAGCTCGCAGTCAGGCTCGACCAGGACGGTGCTGGGGTCGGTGTCCGCGACTCCGACCGGTCCACACCATGGCGGAAGTTGCGGCCTGATCTTGTTGGCCACGCTCTCGAGCGCGGGGGTCCAGTCCGCGCTGCAGATCGAGGACGCCGCTCCGATCGGCGCGACCAGCTGGTAGAGCCGCCCAGGCGGCTGCGCGCGCTGGCCCATCGCGTTCTCGCAGCCGGGGCCCCAGCCAAACTCTTCGATCCATGCGGCGTCATCGGAGGGGGCGTAGCTGAGTAGACCGTTCGGTGTCACGCCGCCGATCATGCTCACGAATACCCCCCGCTCGAGCCGCAGCGTGGCGAGCTTGGCCTCGAACTCGACCAGCGAGCGCAGCGTGGCGTCGGCGTAGTCGGTGGTCGGCTGACCGTGCGCGTCGCGGTCGATCGGCACGCAGCCGTCGGCGTCGCACGAGCTCCCCGCGTTGTGACACACCGCCGAGGTCGGGGCGTCGGCGGCGGGGTTGGACCAAAACACGCGCTCACCCTCGGGGTCGAACATCGACGCCGACGCGGCATGATGCGAGCAGTCGTCCTCGTCGCCGATGAACAAGATCATGAGCGGGGTGTCGTCGCGCAGGAACCCGAACGCAGGATCACCCGGGCTGCCCATGTGCTCGAGCGCGCGGCTGGCCGCCGCCAGCGGGCTCTCGAATTCGCAGCCGCCAAACCCCCGCAGCGCCGCGCAGCTGAGCGCGTGCTCGAAGCTGACATCTCCGGGCAGGTTGCCGCCGTAGCTGTTGTTGGCCGGCTCGAACCACGGGCGGATCGCAAGCTGCTCGGCGTAGTCGTCGAGCGGGCTGGGGCGCCGCGCGATCTGATCGTGGGGGCACGCGTCGTTGCAGATCTCGCGCTGGTCGACGACCTCGTCCGAAAATTCGCTCGGCGCCTCGAAGGCCTGGGGTGGCGCGGCGCGGCAGGTGTCGGTGAGCAGCTCGCCACCACGTGCGAGCGGGCCGGCGCAGGTCGGGCCGGGGACGCTGGTCGTGGTGATCGCGACGCGGACGTCGAAGTCGACGTCATCGGCCAGCAGGACCTGCGCGATCGCGTCGAGGTTGGCTGCGAGCGTGGCTTGGTACCCGCTCATCGAGCCCGAGTCGTCGACCACGATCAGGAGGTCGAGCCGGTCGGGCGCGGGGACCGGGACGACCATCCCGACCACCGCGGCTTGCTCGGGCGGATCCTCGACGCAGGCCGGACCCAGGGTGATGATCGAGAGGGAGAACCAGGCAGCAGCGCGCACGAGCACCGACGGTGCAAGCGCCGTGCTCGCTCGGGCGTCAGCAGCGACCAAATAAACGGCGTTTGTCGTGGGATCAGGCCAATCGAGTTGGCGGCTCGATCAACTGGGTTGCGCCGCGATCCGCCAGCGCACCCGCTCGCCAGCCCGCAGCGGGACCAGCAGCTCATCGCCCAAGCTCAGGGTCTCGGGCACGGTCCAGGCCTCGCGCACCAGGTTGAGCATCACCCGGTTGCGGGGCAGCCCGTAGAAGTCCGGTCCATGAAAGCTGGCGAAGGCCTCGAGCCGGTCGAGCGCGCCCGCGGCCTCGAACACCTCGGCGTACAGCTCGATCGCAGCGTGGGCGGTGTAGATCCCCGCGCACCCACACGCGCTGTGCTTGTTGGCGATCGAGTGCGGCGCGCTGTCGGTGCCTAGAAAGTACTTCCCGGTGTTGGCGACCGAGGTCGCGGCTTCCACCAGCGCCTCGCGGTGACGCTCGCGCTTGAGGACCGGCAGGCAATAGTGATGGGGCCGGAGTCCGCCGCTGAAGATCGCGTTGCGATTCAGCAGCAGGTGGTGGGCGGTGACCGTCGCCGCGGTGCGTGGGCCGGTCTCGCCGATCCACGCGACCGCGTCGGCGGTGGTGATGTGCTCGAGCACGATCTTGAGCTCGGGGTGGCGCCCGTGCAGCCGCGTGAGCGCGCCGTCGACGAACCGGGCCTCACGATCGAACACGTCGTCGTTGGGGTCGGTGGTCTCGCCGTGGATCAGCAGCGGCACCGCGTGCTCGGCCATCGCCTCGAACACCGGGGTCAGGGCGTCGAGGCTGGTCACGCCGGCCTCCGAGTTGGTCGTGGCGCCGGCCGGATAGAGCTTGACGCCGACCACCTGTGGCGTGGCCGCGACCTGCTGGATCTGCGCAGGGGTCGTGTCTGCGGTCAGATACAGGGTCATCAACGGCTCGAAGGCCGAGCCAGGCGGGCGCGCGGCCAGGATCCGCTCACGGTAGCCGAGCGCCTGGGCCACGCTGACCACTGGCGGCTTCAGGTTTGGCATCACCACCGCGCGGCCGAACCGGGCGGCGGTGTCGGCGATGACGGAGATCAGCTGATCCCCGTCGCGCAGGTGCAGGTGCCAGTCGTCGGGCTGGGTGATCGTGAGGCTATCCATGCTGGTACTCGATCGACGACTCGACGACCTACTCGACGACCTACTCGACGACTAGGGCGCGGGTCGAGATCGCCTTGCGCAGCCGCGCGCGGAATTCCTCGAACGACATCGACTCTTGCTCGCGGCTGCCGTAGCGGCGCAAGGTCACCGACTCGCCCTGCTCCTCGCGCTCACCGACGACCAGGGTGTTGGGGATCTTGCCGGTCTGGGCGTTGCGAATCCGCTTGTTGAGGGTGTCGGCCGACAGGTCCGCGCGGGCTCGCACGAACTCACCGCGCAGCTCGTCGACCAGCTTTTGCGCGTAGCCAGCGAACGGCGCCGCGACCGGCAGCACTCGGACTTGCTCGGGCGCTAGCCAGGTCGGGAACGCGCCGCCGTAGTGCTCGATCAAGAACGCGACAAACCGCTCGTGGGTGCCGAGCGGGGCCCGGTGGAGCACCCAGGGGTGGCACTCTTCGTCGTTGGCGTTGGTGTAGGTGAGCCCGAGCCGCGCGGGCACGGCGAAGTCGAGCTGGTTGGTGCTCGCCGTCTCTTCGCGGCCGGTGACCGTGCGGAACTGGACGTCGATCTTGGGCCCGTAGAAGGCGCCCTCGCCCTTGACCTCGCGGTAGGGCATGCCGATCTCGTCCATCGCCGCGCGAATGTGGCGAGTGGAGGTCTCCCAGGCCTCGGGCATGTCGACGTATTTCTCTTTGCCCTTGGGATCGTCGGGATCCCAGGTCGAGAGCCGCATCCAATAGTTGTCTTGCAGGCCCAGGATCTCATAGACCCGACGGTGCAGAGCCATGACTTTCTTGAATTCGTCGCCGATCTGCTCCTCGGTGCAATAAATGTGGGCGTCGTTCATGCACATGCCGCGCACGCGCAGCAGCCCCGACAGCGCGCCAGACTCTTCGTAGCGGTAGCAGTTGCCATACTCGGCCAGGCGCAGCGGCAGGTCGCGATAGCTGCGGGGCCGGGCCGCGAAGATCTTGTGGTGATGCGGGCAGTTCATCGGCTTGAGCGCGTACTGCTCGACGACCTCTTCGACCTCGCCGGCCTCGGTCTCGTGGCGCTCCTTGAGCTCGAGGAACGGGAACATGCCGCTGGCGTAATAGGGCAGGTGACCCGTGCGGTAGTAGAGCCCGACCTTGGCCAACTGCGGGGTCACGACCCGCTCATAGCCGTCTTTGAACTCGAGCTCGCGGGCGAGCTTCTCGAGCTCGTCGCGGATCACCGTGCCGTTGGGCAGCCACAGCGGCAGGCCCTTGCCGATCTCGTCGTCGATGTGAAAGATGTCGAGCTCGCGGCCGAGCTTCTTGTGGTCGTTGGCGAGCGCGAGCTTGTGCTCTTTGATCCGCGCCTGCAGCTCTTCGGCGGTCTTGAACGCCCACGCGTAGATCCGGGTCATCTGCACGTTGTCGCTGTCGCCCCGCCAGTACGCGCCAGCGATGCTGCGCAGCTTGAAGGCCCCGGCCGGCAGCGCCCGCGTGCTGTCCACGTGGGGGCCCTCGCACATGTCCAGGAAGGGGCCGTTCTTGTAAAATGACAGGGTCTCGAGGCCGTTCTTCTCGACCAGCTCGCGGGCGTACTCGAGCTTGTAGGGCTCTTGCATCTCCTCGCCGATCAGGCGGAACGCCTCTTGCGCCGGGAGCTCCTCACGCTCGAACTTTTGCCCGCGCTTGATGATGTGCTTCATCTTCTTCTCGAGCTCGGGCAGGTCCGCCTCGGTGAGCGGCTCGCTGAGCACGAAGTCGTAGTAGAAGCCGTCGGCGATCGGCGGGCCAAACCCCAAGGTAGTCCCCGGACGCAGCTCGAGCACCGCCTGCGCGAGCACGTGCGCGAGGCTGTGGCGAATGCAGTAGAGTTCGGCGTCCTCGGCCGACTGATCTTTGTTGCTGGCGTCTTGCATGGGGCCCTACGTTGGGAGGGCGGTATACCGAGCAACCCCGGCGGGCGCCAGGGTGCCGCTCAGGCGCGGAGCAGGAACGCCAGGTCGCACACGTTGGTGCCGGTCGGCCCGGTGCGGACCAGATCATCGAGCGCTGCGAACACGCCGTGACTGTCGTGCTCGGCGAGCGCGGCGGTGACATCCAACCCAGCCGCGCGGGCGCGAGTGAGCGAGTCACCGGTGACCAGCGCCCCGGCGGCGTCGGTCGGGCCGTCCTCGCCGTCGGTGGCCAGCGTCATCAGGGCGACACCGGGCACGCCCGCGAGCCCGTCGATCGCCGCGAGCGCGAGCTCTTGATTGCGACCCCCGGCGCCGCGGCCGACCCCGGCGCCGGGCTGTCCCCCGCTGTGTTGAGGACCGAGCTCGACCGTGGTCTCGCCACCCGTGATCAGACAAAACGGCCGCGCGACGGGCAGATCCGCGGGGGTGTGGGCCAGCAGCTGCGCGAGCCGCCGGCCCTCGTCGGCCGCGGGCCCGCCGAGCATCGGCAGCAGCACGATGCTGTCCAGCCCCTGCGCGCGCGCGGCCTGGCACGCCGCCTCGCGGGCGTCGCCGTTGCGGGCGACCAGCACCTGGAACACGCCCTGCGGACGACCCGACGCGGTGGTTGGCCACGCAGCCAGCGGCGGCGGCTGGCGCAGGGCGGCGAGCAGCGGCGCGTCGAGTCCGCCGAGGCGCGGGCCCAGCTCGTCGAGCAGCTGCGCGTGGGCCTGGTCGTCGTTGGTGTCGGGGTAGACCGTGGGCCCCGAGCCGATCAGCGCGAGCTCGTCGCCGACCACGTCCGAGACGATCAAGCTGACCACGGTCGCCGGGCACAGCAGCCGCGCGAGCCCGCCGGCCTTGAGCGCGTCAAACCGGCGGCGCAGCTTGTTGATCGCCTGAATCGACACGTCGCGATCCAGCAGGTGTTGGGTGAGGGCAGCCCAGTCGGCGCTCGCCAGGGTCGGCTCGCTCAGCAGCGCCGACGCGCCGCCCGAGATCGGACACAGCACCAGATCCCGCGGACCGACGAGGCGCGCGCGAGCGCGGAGGTGCGCGGTAGCCTTGGCCGTGGCCGGTCCCGGGATCGGATGATCCCCACGCAGGATCTCGACCGGCCCGATCCTGCCGTCTTGCTCGCCGCTGTCGTGTTTGACGATCACGACCCCGCCGGCCACGCGCTCACCGAAGCGCTCGACCAGGGCGCGGGTCATCGCCGCGCTGGCCTTGCCCGCGCCGAACACGAAGATCCGGCCATGCTCGGCCTCGCCCGGGGCGTCAGGGTTGGCGGAGAGATCGAACACGAACTCACCGACGACCGCCGCCTCACCGTGGGGCTTGATCAGACGATGGGCAGCACGCAGCACGCAGGCGCGGGGGTCGACGGCGGCCAGCGCCTGGGCGGCGACGTGGGCGAGCGCGCGGGTGTGGGGGGCCCGCGTCAAGCACGGGCTGTCGGCCAACAGTCGTTCGGTCCACGCGTCGCTCCCCATCCCGGCCCATCCTACTCCAGCCGGTCTGACCTCGCACATTGGCGCAGGGCGCAGGGCCACGCGGCCCTCGTCGTGTCTCCGCACGTCGTGCGACCCATGGGTAGAGAGCCCGCTTCTAGGGGGCCACACATGCGCCCGCGAACAAATGGCCCCGAGGAGCGAAGCGACCAGACGCGCCAGCGGCAGCAGCCGGCGAACTGCCAAGTTCTCCGTGGAGGGTCATAGACGTCCGTCAGACCTCGAGCGCGCAGGCGGTGAACGCCTCGCAGGTCTCGGAGGCCGTGCACGTCTCGAACGCGGCGCGCACCGTCGCCTCGCCGCTGTCGAGGTCCTTGCCGCACTGCACGGCGCACTCGACATAGGTGCTGGTCATCGCCTGCTTGAGCTCGGCGAGCTCCTCGGGCTCGAGCTCCACGCTCTCTTGCTCCGCGCCGCACACGATCGCGCGGGTACAGAACGAGTCGCAGGTCTGGCTGATCCCCGGCGTCAGCCCGCCAGGATCGCCGTAGTCGGTCTCGGCCCAGCTGTCGAGGCAGCCGAGCATGCCTTCACACGAGGCGTGGTCGATACAGCCGGTCAGCTCGACGCGGGCCCGGCTGTCTTCAGGGGTGGACTCGCACTGCAGCAGGCAGGTCTCGTCGAGCTCGTTGCGGTGGGCCTCGTCCTGCATGCAGATCGGATCGAGCGCCAGCTCTTCGCCGCCGTCTGGCTTGACCGCGCGTGGCTTGCGGGTGCCCGCGTCGGACTCGCAGACCTTGGCGATCGCGCATGCGCTGGCCTGGCTGCACAGGTTCTCGCAGCTGCGATCTCCGACCGGCGCGACCGTGGCCAGCCACGGGCGCACGCTGGGGGTCCCGACGCAGCCCCAGTAGGCGTTGCATGACTCGAGCTTCAGGCAGTCGCGCAGCGCCAAGCTCGAGCCGCGATCCGCAAAGCTCGCGCACCCGGGCTCGCAGGCCTGGGCCAGGCGCTCGGCGATCACCGCAGGATCACCGTCGACCTCACTGGCGAGCTCGGGCACGCAGCGCTCGAGCCGACGGCAGCCGGCCGCGCAGATCTTGGGTGAGTCGATCTGCTCGTCCGCGACCTCGACCGGGGTCTGATCCGGCTCCTCGCTGGGGTTGGCCGGGCGGTGGCAGCCACCGACGAGCGCGCCACACACGAGGGCCAAGACCAGCGCCACCGCGACGGGCGGCCTGCGACGGTGGGGCATGGGCGGAGTGTAGATTAAGATGTGCGTCCATGTCCGCCGACGCAGGACCGCTGTGGATCTTTGGATACGGCTCGCTGGTCTGGCGGCCCGCGTTCGCCCACGTCGAGCGCCACCCGGGCTTCGTGCGCGGGTTCACCCGGCGGTTCTGGCAGGGCTCGACGGACCATCGGGGCGTACCAGGGGCGCCCGGCCGGGTCGTGACGCTGCTGCCAGCTGGCGCGGACCAGCGCTGCTGGGGCACCGTGTACCGGGTTCGGCCCGGCAGCGAGGGTGAGGTCCTCACCGGGCTCGACCACCGCGAGCAGGGCGGCTACGTGCGCGAGCGGGTCGAGGTCACCCACGCGGGCGGGCAGATCCGCGACGTGCTGGTGTACCTGGCGACCCCGGCCAACCCCGAGTGGCTCGGCGACGCGCCGCTCGAGCAGATCGCCGCCCAGGTGATCGCCAGCGTCGGACCGAGCGGCGCAAACGTCGAGTACCTGCTGCGCTTGCATGACGCCCTGGTCGACATGGGTGGGCGCGACGAGCACGTCGCGGCGCTCGCTGAATTGGTGCGCGGGCGGCTCGGCTAGAGCACCAATCAGTTTGAATTCACGACGCCAGGCACATCTGGGGCCGCTCCTGCCGTTGTCGCTCGGCGCTCGCAGTATGCCGGATACAGCTTCGGCCTCGCTCCTAGGCAGGAACGGCCCCAGACGCACCTGACGACGCGACTCCAAACTGATCGGCGCTCTAGCAGTGATATGGTGCCGCCCAGTGATGCCCCCCGCGGTCGACACCACGCAGCTCAGCGAGGCGCTCACGCAGCTCGAGCGTGCTCAGGCGTGGCCGCCTGGGCTGCTCGACGAGCTGCGCGATCTGATCAGCTCGGCGACCGACGAGGCGCTGTTTCAGATCAACCCGGTCAGCTACGCGACCGCGCGCGGCCGGGCGCCCGAGCTGGGCATCGCGCTGTTTCTTCACGCCGCGCGGGCCGGCCTCATGCAGATCGACTGGAGCCTGCGCTGCTGCGGCTGCGGCGAGCTGGTGTCCAACCGTGGCGGGCTCGCGCAGCTCGACAGCGACTTCTACTGCGACTCGTGTGCGCGCAGCTCGGCCGCGAACCTCGATGAGAACGTCGAGGTCGCGTTCACCGTGGCGCCGAGCGTTCGGCCCCTGCGGTTTCACGCGCCCGACTCGCTGTCGCTCGAGGACTATTTCTATCGGTTCCGATTCTCGCGCGACATCGTGATCCGCGGGCTCGACAAGCCACTCGTCGCGTTCTTGCGCGAGCAAGCGCTGATCCTGGCCTGGCTCGAGCCTGACGCCGAGCTCGTGTTCGAGCTCGACATCCCCGAACAGGGCTGGGTGGTCGGGCACCCGCGCACCATGATCACCACGATCGGCGCGCCGACCCGCGAGCGCCGCGAGCTCACGCTCGACTATCACGATCGCGCCTTTCACCCCCGCCCCGAGCTGGCGCCTGGGCCCGTGCGGCTGACCTTGCGCAACAAGACCGCCGAGCGGGTGCGGGTGCTGAAGTACTTCACGCCGATCGTGACGTACTTCGACTACCTGCCGCACTTGAGCGGGCGGCGGCTGCTCAACAACCCCGAGTTTCGCCGCTGCCTGGGCACCGAGGTCGTCCGCCCGGGCACGGGGATCCCTGTCAAGGACTGCACCTTGCTGTTCACGGATCTGCGCGGCTCCACGGCCATGTACGATCTGATCGGTGACAACGCCGCGTTCGAGCTGGTCACCGAGTCGTTCGAGGTCATGGCCCAGATCGTCACCCGCTGCGGGGGCGTCGTGGTCAAGACCATGGGCGACGCGATCATGGCGTCGTTCAACCATCCCGCCGACGGCGTCCGGGCCGGACTGCAGATCATCTTGAACGAGCACGGCGAGCTGCAGCCAAAGGTGGGGCTGCACCGCGGGCCATGCATTGTCGTCAATCAAAACGACATGGTCGATTACTTTGGGCAGACCGTGAACGTCGCCGCGCGAGTCCAGGGCGAGGCGGCCGGCAACGAGCTGTGTCTGACCGAGGCGGTCTGGGACGACGTGCGCGAGGACCAAGCCGTAGCAGCGTCACTCGCCGAGTTTGGTGAATTGCAGCGCGAGCTTCGGGCGCTCAAGGGCGTGAGCGAGCCGGTCCCGCTGTACCGCGTGCGGGTGCGATGAGCGATGAGCGATGAGCGATAACTAGTTTCCGGGATCGGTGACGCGACCGATGAACAGCGCGGCGCCGCTGGTTTGATCGTGGATCACGAACAAGAACGGGCGGTCGAGGGTCATGACCGCGGGGGCCGGCGCCGTGCCCCGACCGTAGCCCGTCGCCACCGCCGTCGCGGCGGCGGCTTCGGTGCCCATCTCGTCGACCTTGACGAAGGTCTTGTGGAACACCTGCCCGATGAAGATGCGCTCGCTCGGGTCCTTGGGGGCGGCGATCCCGGTGAAGTCTGCGCTCGCGCGATCGAACGCCTGGACCGCGCCCAGCGCTTGCAGCGGCTCGGCGAGCTCGAGTGAGTCGGGCGGGGACAGCTCGAAGCGAGGCAGGTCGAGCTGGACTTGCCGCTCGGCGGTGGTGGTCCCGCTCAGCCACCCTTGCAGCGTGGCGAGCTCGAGCCCGGCTTCGACCTCGGCCAGATCCTTGCCCTCGCGCGGGAGCACCAGGGTCATCGCAAACCCCGGCGCCGAGTAGCGCAGCGTGGCGACCTGGACCTCGGCGTTCTCCTGATACGCGTAATAGTGGGTCGCGTGCATCATCCTCACGCGAATGTTCTCGCCGACGCCGTGAAAGGTCGCGTCGGTGGTCAGCTTGGCGTCGAACGGCTGGCGCCAGTCGGCGAGGAAGTACACCGCGTTGGTCAGGACCAGGCGGGTCTGCGCGTCGACTCCGTTCGCCGGGATCAGGTCGACGATCCGGTCTTTGGTCTGGGTCTCGACCCAGCCGTTGATGTGGGCCCGCGTCGGCTCGGCCGCGCCCGCGAAGTCGACGAGCTCGAGGGGCGCGCGCAGCTTGACCTCGAGCGAGGCAATGTATGGCGCCTCGAAGCTGAAGGTCTGCTCGCCGAACAGGCGGTTGGCCGCGAGCAGGGTCAGGGCTGGCACGTCCTTCCAGCTGTCCCACAGCGCGGCGGTCGAGGTCGCGACGTCGGCGGTCGCGGGCAGCTCGTCGAGGTGCAGCGCGCTGCCGAGCTGATCGCGGGTGGTCCCCTTGGCGCCGAGCCAGGTCATGGTCAGGGCCACGTGCACGCTGACCGGGGAGATCGTCAGGTTGCCCGGACGCTCGCGCAGCTGGCCCCACAGATCCAGGCCGAACCCGTTGATCGCCGCGCCGAGCTCGTTGGAGACCTCGACTGGCTCGTCAACGGTTGACTCGGGCGCGGGGGGCTCGGGCGCTTGGGGCTCGGTCTTGGTGCGCTGGTCCACGCTGGTGCGCGCGGCTGGGGGCTCCTTGGCAGACGAGCAACCGCTCAGTCCCAGCGCGAGCAGGCTCGCGGAGACAACACCAACCGAGGTCAGAGAACACGCGAATCCGTTGCGGCGAGGCACGCCCCACAATGGCCTGCTCAGCGCGTGTTGTCACCCCGCGCGGGCTCAGGTCGGCGGCGCGGCTTCGAGCAGCAGCTGCTTCGCGCCCGCCAGGACCCGCGACTGGGTGGCGTAGTTGTCCCAGCCCCACGCGTGAACGGGGAACGGCTCGTTGACGTGGCCACAGTCCGGGCAGGTGCGAAGCTCGGGATCTTCGTTGAACGCCCGGAGCACGTCGGGGAGCGCGGCCGCGGACATGAACGGGTGGTCGAGCTCCGTCGCGTCGGGCGGTGAGGCGCCGTCGAACTCGCCCTTGAACAGCTGCTTGCGACAGCTGGTGCACAAGATCGAGATGGCCTCGGGCTGGGCGCCCTCGTCGAGCTGCCGCTGCGTGACCGAGAACAGCACGAAGCTGCCGGGCGCCGTCTGATCCTTCAAGAAGCCGTTGACCCCGTGGACGCGGCCGCCGTTGTAGAGCTGACCCGTCTGCAGCGTCGCGCCGTTGGCGACGAACGCGATGATGATCTCGTCGACCGAATTGTGGTGATAGAACTGGCCGTAGTCCGTGTCCGGTCCGCCGATGAACAGCGCGCCCGTCGGGACGATCGCGCCGGGATGCAGGTACGGAAACAGCGGCGCCAGCGTGGTGTTGGCCTGCTGCATGTGGTTGAGCAGGTTGGCGTGGAGCGGCGGCCGGTCGGCTCGCGGCGGGGGGATGACGAGCTCGCGCGGGTTCGGTTGCTGTGACATGTCCAGGTCCAATCGGCTCGCGCCGCCGATAGTATCGGTGGGCCTGAACTGCGGGGTCAACGAGAGAACGGGCGTCGACGGGGGAGGGCGCGTGATCGCCCCGAGTTGGCGGCGGCGACCGTGGGAGGGATCACGCCCGGTACAGCTTGCCAACTGCGGTCAGATGGCCAGCTTCCGGCTCGCATGGCCAACCTGAAGGTCGACGACAAGGGCGTTCGCCAGCGCTGCGGCGCATGTGGCAAGCAGAACCGGCTGCCGTTCGCCAAGCTTGGTGTCACCGCCAAGTGTGGCAGCTGCGGCGCCGAGATCGGCGGAGCGCTCGCCGGCCCCGCCGATGTCACGAGCGACGCGGCTTTTCATGCGCTGATCGGCGGCGCTCCGCTGCCGGTCCTGGTCGATTTTTGGGCGCCGTGGTGCGGCCCGTGCCGCACGGTCGCGCCCGAGATCGAGAAGGTCGCTGCCGAGACGGCCGGCCGGCTGTTGGTGGTCAAGGTCGACACCCAGAGCCTGCCGGGGCTCGGCGCGCGGTTGGGGGTGCAGAGCATCCCGACCATGGCGGTGTTTCGCAGCGGCAGCGAGCTCGCCCGGGTCGCGGGGGCGCGGCCGGCCCCCGCGATCCAGCGCTTCGTCGCCGAAGCGCTGGGTAGCGATGCCTAGGCGGGGGCGTCCGAAGGACGGGCGCGGACTCCGAGCCTTCGCCTTGACCCTCGAGTCAGAGCATCGAGGACAGGTGGGCCTCTTTGACGGGTCCTCCGCAGACTCAGAGGTGGGTTCGCTACTGTCTACTCGGCCGCGTTCGATTGGTCGTGGAGTCCGCTGTCGATGGGTATGGTCAAGCGTGCGTGACCACGCAGCGGCGCACCGCCAAGGAACAGCCGCTTTTGGATCCTGCACGTCAGCGCGTCCAGGGCTCCCACCGCGTCGACTCGCTCGAAGTCGAGGCCAGTATTCGTGACATTGTCGGACTCGTCGTCGCCATCACGAATCAGCGTCGCACCCCGCTGCAGCATGCCGACCAGCTCGTCGACCTCGGGTAGCTCACCACAGAGCTCGAGGTGCAGCGTCTGCATGAGCGCGATCACTCCCGCGACGACCGGCGCCGCCTGACTGGTCCCGTGCTGGACGGACTCGCCGCGAGGCCCCTCGATCCCAGCCGAGGTGACCGGCGCTCCGGGGGCGAAGAGATCTGTACGACAGCTGCCGCCGACGGAGTGGTGGAGGCGCTGGCTAAATGGCGTGATACGGTCGGGGCCAGTCGAGAACGCCTTCGCGCCGCTCTCATAGCTGAACGAGCCCGCGCGCTTGTCGTACACCGCGCCAACGCTGACGCAATGGCGCAGGATCGCGGGGTAAGACATGCCTTGGGCGCTGCCGTGCTTGAAGTAGTCGTTTCCGGCTGCGATCACGACAGCGATGCGGCGCTCACGAAGGTGTTGGATTTGCTCGTTGATCCTGTCGCCAACCAGACCGTCGTCGCTCGTGCGGTTGTCCCCCGCGCCCAAGGACATGCACACGACCGAGATGTTGTGGCGACCCGCGTTGTCCAAGACCCACTCGAGGGCCTCCGCGACGGCGGCGAAGCTGCCACGGCCCATGTTCGAGAGGACCTTTAGTGGGACAATACCCGCGCCAGGCGCGATGCCCCGATGGTCGCCGTTGGCGACGATGATCCCACTGACGTTGGACCCGTGACCGTGGCCGTCGTTCGCGTCCTCGAGGGCACCCTCGTTGTCTGCGGTGAAATTTCGTTGATCCCGCACCTTTCCTCGGAAATCGATGTGGCGGGTGTTGAGGCCCGTGTCACACACGGCGACCGTGACCGCAGATCCGTCGACAGCAAAGCGGTTGCGCGCTTCGCTGGCTCGGATCAGTTGGTCGACCTCGGCGAGGGCGAGCCCGAGCTGGGGGGCGCCAAATTGCTGTGGACGATCGACCGTGACAGTGTCGATGGGGGCGGAGTTGGTGGTTGATGTGTTGCGGCTCATGGGTGCTCCATGGAGTGAGTCACCCGCGCCGAAGGATCCGTTCGTTTTGGCTTCGCTGTTTGCGACCAGGCCAGACTCCTCGTGCTCGCTCGACGAAACCTCTTAAAAGGTCAGGGTTTCAATGCTCGCGCTGAGCCAGCTCGCAGCTGCGCTCGGACGCTGGCCGCCCACTGCTCGAGGTCGTCACTCGTGCTCTGCATGGCGCTGGCGCTGCGTTCGAGGTGGTTGAGCTGCTTGGTCAACTGCAGCTTGGCCCGTCGCAAGCGGCTGCGAGCCGTATCTTCGGGGACACCAAGCACCTCTCCGAGTTCGCCACCAGGCAGCTCCTCCCAGAACGAGAGCTCGAGCACGACCTGGTGTTTCAGCGGTAGCCGGCGCAGCGCTTCGAGCAAGCGGCGGTGGGCTTCGCTGCGCGCGAGCAAGGTCGAAGGTCCGGCGCCAAGATCGTGGATTGCGAACTCCTCGATGTTCTCGTGGGCTCGGCCGCGATGCCGACCTTCCCAGTGCTGGAGGACCAAGTTACGGGCAATACCGAGCAAATAGGTGCGAAAGCTCGAGCGTCCTTCAAAGCCATCCTTACCCTTGGCACAAATCTCGAAAGTTCGCTGTAGCAGATCCTCGAGGTCATTATCGACCTTGTTGGCCAAAAACCGTCTGACCGCTCCATAGTGGCGGTGGAACAGCTCGTTTCCCGCTTGTAGGTCACCCCGCCGCCACGCGCTGAGAAGCTCGGCTTCGCCCTCCACGAACTCAGGCTACCACGTGGCTCCACAATTTTGTGGACGGAATTCGACGGAGTCTGGACTACTGTGAGGCCTCGCCCGAGGCTCATGCTCAGATGAGTACTCCACCCGATACGCCGCGCTTGGCCGCGCCCCCGTTCGACGAAACCCCCGGCGCGACGTCGATGCGCGAGCGTGTGTCCCAGCGGCTGTTTGGACTCGGCGGGTCGCAACGTTTTGGGCGGTACATCATCGAGCGGCGTCTTGGCGCCGGCGGGATGGGGGTCGTCTACGCGGCATTTGACGAGGAGCTGTCTCGCAAGGTCGCGATCAAGCTGGTCCGAGCCGACAGGGCGCGCAGCATCGAGCAAGACAAGCTGCGCCACGAGGCTCGCGCGCTGGCCCAGCTCTCCCACCCCAACGTCGTCCAGATCCACGAGGTCGGCACCGAGGGGGACCAGCTCTATCTCGTCATGGAGTACATCCAGGGGCGGACGCTCGACGTCTGGGCTCGTGGTCGAACGCAACGCGAACGCTTGCGATATTGCGTGCAGGCGGGTCGTGGTCTGGCCGCGGCTCACCAAGCCGGACTCTTGCATCGAGACGTCAAGCCCAACAACATCGTGGTCGGAGACGATGGCCGCGTTCGCGTCGTCGACTTTGGTCTCGCGCGCCCACAGATCTTTGTTCCTCCCACACCAGCCGACACCGACACCAACACCAACACCAACACCAGCGTACAAACCTCGCCGCTGGCGGGCACTCCGGTGTATTTGGCTCCCGAGCTGTACGCAGGCACGTCGGCCAGCCCGGCGAGCGACCAGTTCGGATTTTGTGTCACGGTCTGGCAAGTCCTGGCTGACACGCGGCCCTTCACTTCCGAGCAGTTGCTCGCGGCCGCCGACGGCGCGAGCTTGCGTCCAATCACGTCGCTTCGACCACGGTGGTTGGGACGCGCGCTGCTGAGGGGCCTCGACCCCAACCCGGCGAAGCGTTGGCCTTCGCTCGACGTGCTGCTCGACGAGATCGATGCGCGACCAAGGCAGCGGCTGTTGACTGCCACCTTCTTCACGGTCGCGCTCACCTGCGCGTCGATCGCTACGGTCTCGCTCGGGCCCTTGGCGCCAGCCTGCCAAGCGCTCGCGCCCGCGTTCGCGCAGGTGTGGAACCCCGAGCGACGAGCGAGGATCGCCGCGTCGTGGGCGCTTCGTCCGCGAGCGGACGCCGAACTCGACGCTTTGGCCCGCGCGATCGAGGGTCATGAGGTGAAGTGGCGGGCGGCCCACGAGGCCACCTGCCCGGCCACGACGATCGGCCAGATGCGATCGTCGGGGCAGCCGGAGCTCGCTGGAGCTTGCCTGAAGCGGAACCTCGACCAGTTCGACGCCCTGCTCAATCTGCTCGAGAGCTCCCCGACCGAAGAGCTCGACGCGCGTCGGCTCCTTCAGGAACTCGGCGATCCCAGTCAATGCGCGGACGCGAGCGTTCTCGCCGATCAGCTCCCGCCGCCGGCCGAACTCGCGTCTCGTGTCGCCCAGCTGCGAGCGCACATCGACCGCGTCGCTGTGCTGATGCATGTCCGACCGAGGGAGGCGGGCGTCGAGGCGGGCGTGGTGGTCGCCCGTGCGCGCGAGCTTGGCTACCGCCCAGCGCTCGCCGAGGCCCTCACGCTCGACGGCAAGATCGCCATACGCCTGCTCGACGACGTCAGGGCGCTCGACAGCCTGCGCGAGGCCGCGCGAGAGGCCAAGGCCGTTGGTGACGCCCGGCTCGAGTTCGTGTGTCTGCGCGAGCTGGTGCGCCTGACCACACAACAACTCGAGGATCCCGAGCGCGCCGCCGACCTGGTCGCGCTGATGCTGGGCAGCTTCGAACAGCTAGGACGACCGCCGCGCTTGCTCGCGCCCAGCCTGATCGCACAATCGGAGCTCGCGCGGGCCAGGGGCGACAACGCCGAGGCCGAGTTACACTTGCGTGAAGCCGCAGAGTATCTACGCGAGAGCGTCGACGACGGTGACGTCAACCTCGAGCAGGTCGAGCTCCTGCTCGCCAACCTGCTTGGCGAGCAGGGTAAGCTCGAAGAATCGCGGCGGCTGTACGAGCAGCTCCTCGGCCGCCTGCGGGCCGCTTTGGGACCGCGCCATCCAAGTGTGGCGACCGTCGAGTTCAACCTGGGGTTGACCCTGTTCGAGATCGGCTCGGGTGGTCTCGCCATCGCGCACATCGAGCGGGCGTTGTCGATTCAGCGAGAGGCGTTTGGCTCGGACGCCCCCAAGATCGCCCCCGCACTGGTGATCCTCGCCCAAGTCCGCGCGCTCGAGGGAGATCTCGAGGGCGCGCTCTTGGCCGCCCGCGAGGCCTGGCCGCTGGAGCGAGCGCTGGCGTCTGGCAACAGCGAGCGCGGCAGCTCGCTGCGACTCCTGGCCGCGCTGCTTGGCTCCCTCGACCGCTATCAAGAGGCGCTCGAGACGTGGGAGCTGATCGAGCGAGAGCTCGGATCCACACAGTCGCCGCTCGAGCGCGCGATGACCACCCATACGATTGGTTGGTACGCCTATCGGGTGGGTGAAGTCGAACGCGCCCGGGAGCGGTTTGAGCAGGCCGTGACATACGAAGACCCGCAGGTCCGGCTGGCTGCGCGGCTAGGACTCGCCGAGATCGCGTTGGGAGCGGGCGCCGCGTCCGAGGCTCGAGAGCAGGTCGAGGAGCTACTGGTGAAGCTCGAGGGCCTCCCGCCATCCGAATCGAAGCAGGCGACGATCGCCGAGGCCCACTACATACGATTGCGATGCTTGGTGGAGAGCCGACAACCCGATGAGGTGATCGCCGAGTCTCGCGAGCAAGTTCGCGTAGTGTACAAAGAGATCTTCATGCCCAAATACATCCGCGATGAACTCGCGCGACTCGATGCGAAACGGTGAACCAAGATGAAAAAACGAACGATAGTTGAGGTCTCAATGTCGAGCTTCCTGATGCTCGGGTGTGTGAGCGCGGCAGGGGACGGGGGAGGTGAGCCCCCCGTGGCCTCGACCGAGGAGCCGGAGAACACCGGGTCTCTCCGGGAACCCGAAAGCTCCGGCAAGTCGAACCTCGTGAACGCGGCAGCGCTCAACGACGGGCCGCAGGAAATCAACTACTATGATTATGCCGTCATCGAAAACGATGTCGTCGACCGGCGGGGGAATTCGCGTCGCTTCGATCTCGCCACGCCTACGGATGCGCAGTTCGACATCGTCAACGCCACGGCGATGATCCTGCGAACCGAGGGTAACTCGAGCCATGCGCTCTTTGACGCGAGGAGTGAGCGTACGCTAATTCCGATCTACCCGCACTGCCACGCGCTCGAGGGGCAGACCCACCTTGCATATGACTGCAACGGTTCCGACATGTCATTCCGCCAGCACGCGTCGGACTATGTCCTGGCGCACGGGATCGGCCGGGGGACTGCGTCGTTCATCGGCCACGATCAAGTCGTCACCGCCCGCCACGTCATCAAGACCGAGCGTCACCATCTGTTGAACACCTACGTGATGATGAACTCGGGCCATGGTGACCGCGCGAGCTGGAGGATGGTCGATACCGACGACGACGGCGTGAACGATCACCTCGAGATTGAGACCAAATATTTGCTCGCGGTCAAGGAGTCGCCGCTACGAGTCTCTCAGGGCTCGAAGAGGCAATCGGACTGGATCGTCCTCACCGTCGAACCCTTTGCCACCAGTGAAGAGACGATCCCCCCTCACTCGGTATTTACTCCCGCATCGGAGCTCCCTCCGGTCGGCACCGAGATCCTCGTTCCCTCACATCCGCGCCTGCTCCCCTTGAAGATCGCGGATGGCCACACGGCCGCGCCGATCCCCGGCGAGACGGCGATGCGCGCGATCTTCGATGTGTCCGGCGGCTCGAGCGGGGCGCCGATCCTACTGGCTTCCGACCCAAGCATTATCCTTGGTGTCAACCGAGGTGGCAGCTTCCGGGAAAACACGAGCGGGGGGCCACGGGAATTTACTTGCGCCGTCAGCGAGTCGGGTACGACGTGCAGGTCGCAGCCGATCACGCCTTCACGAGAATTTACGGAATGAATGGACCCATCACCAGGACCGGAACATGCCAACAAACCAATATCAAATAACTGACGGCTTTGGACGCGTGCGCAACTGCGACGCGGACGCGGCCGCGCTCACACTCACGATGGCCAGCAGCGGGGAGCTCGAGGGCAATGATGGTAACCCGTATACCGTCAACCAGCTCATCTTGTACTACATTGGCAGTAACTCGCCTTTCGTGCTGACGATCACTGGAACTAACCCAACCATCAACGGAGTCTCGCTCACCATCGTGAGCGGAAGTCCGCAGCCACGGGCGACGTGGACCCAGAGCGGGACGAGCCTCGTCATCACCTTTCTCGGGCCCGAGAGCGATTCAGAAGCGATCTGGCAGTTCGACGACTCCGCGCCGCCGCTCAATCTACAGGTCAAGGTCAAGCGCCAGGCGAACGCCATCACGTGCTGATACACTTTCTTCTGAGGAGGCGAACCTCAATCTGGCGCCGTGATCTCGCCCGATAAATGTGCGGGATAACCTAGCAAGGAAGAGACCCCACAGGCGGCGAGGCGCCTGTGGGGTCACTGAAATTCAGCAGCCGTTGACGTTGTGCTCGGACGGCTTGCGCCACGAGCAATTGTTGAGACAGTCGTCAGTCTCATCAGCGTTGCCGTCGTCGCACTGCTCCTCGACGTCATCGACGACGCCGTTTCCGCAGCTCGGGTTGTGGGCGCAGCACAGCGCCTGGACTTGCTGCTCGTTACACCCGTACCCAGTCACGCAGCTGGCGCGCGAGCTGCCGTAGCCACAGTTGAGCGCGAGGTCAGTCTCGAGCGTCCCCGGGTTTCCGTAGGGCCCGACGGTGTAGTGACCCGCGCCGCTACCTGAACGGCAGTGGATCTCACCAACGACGATCGCCTGATTGCCCACCGCGTAGTTCCAGCCTTCGTTGCGGTTGTGGTGCTGCGGCTGCGAGCACAGCTCCCAGCCGACCGGACACAGCGTCTCCGCGTCCTGCTCGCAGGTTCCGTTGTTGGGGTCGTCACAGACCACAGCGTCGCCACCGGGGCTGACCGAGAGCTGAGTCGCGCCGTTTTGACAGGTGGCGTCCAGCATCTCTTCTTCGCAGCTCGAGTCACAGCCGTCGCCGTCGTCGACGTTGCCGTCGTCGCACTCCTCGACGCCCTCCTGCACGAAGCCATCGCCACAGGTGGCCGTCGCGCAGGTGCCCAGGCACGCGTCGCTGTCCACCATGTTGCCGTCGTCACACTCCTCGTTGCCCTCCCACACGTAGCCGTCGCCGCAGGTGGCCGCTTCGCACGTAGTGGTGCAGTCGTCGGTGTCGAGGTCGTTGCCGTCGTCGCACACCTCGTTGCCTTCCCACACGTAGCTGTCGCCACACGCGGCGCTCAGGCACATCGTGGTGCAGTCGTCGGTGTCGATGTCGTTGCCGTCGTCGCAGACTTCCATGCCTTGCACGATCCCGTCACCGCAGGACTCGAGCATGCACCCGGCGTTGCAGCCGTCGCCGTCCTCGTTGTTGCCGTCGTCGCAGCCCTCGACGCCCTCGTTGACGAAGCCGTCGCCGCAGATGTTGTTGACGCAAGATGAGGTGCAGGCGTCGGTGTCGTCGGGGTTGCCGTCGTCGCACTCCTCGGCGCCCTCGACGACGCCGTCGCCGCATACGGGGTCGCCGTCGCCGTCGCCGTCGCCGTCGCCGTCGCCGTCGCCGTCGCCGTCGCCATCGCCGTCTCCGTCTCCCGGGTCGCCGTCGCCGTCGCCGTCGCCGTCGCCGTCGCCGTCGCCGTCGCCGTCGCCGTCGCCGGTTGAGGTGTCAGTCGTTCCTCCGCTGTCGGTCACGGGGGTGTCGTCGGTGCACGCAATGGAAAGGGAGAACGCGAAGCCGAGCGCTGACAGTTTTAGGACGTGTCGTTTCATGGCCTCATGGTCGACTGGCCAAGCTGTTATGAATGTAATTTGAATTACTGTTTTGTCAGAATTCGGGCGGGTTCGCCGTGTGTCTGTATGGGGGCTGCCCACTCGTGCGCGATGGCCGAGCGCTCGCCGGGCCGCTGCAAACGTCTGGTCTCCGGGCCGACAGCCGTGCGTGGCGATCTCCCCGTCACAAAACCAAGCCAGTCTTGCCCGTCGGGCCGAGAACCGACCTCGTGCCCAAGCCGGGTCTCAGGCCCGTCACCGGACGGGCGTCCCGCAGAGACTCTGAGGCCGGCTTTCCGCTAGAAATCCCCGAACAGCTCGGAGATCCGCACGTCGAGCGAGTTGGCGATCTTGAACAGCGAAGAGACCGAAGCCGAAGACTCCGCCCGCTCGATCTGGCTCAGCAGCGAGACCGACAACCCAGCGCGCTTGTGCATCTGCTTGAGGGTCAGCTGCTTCTTGCGCCGCTCCTCGCGGATCCGGGCCCCGATCGTGATGTGCAGCTCGTCCTCACGGCGAACCACGATTCCCTTCTTGCGGGCGACCCGGGCGATCGTCTCGCGCATGTCCTCGCCCGAGAAGGGCTTTTGCATGTACGCCGAGACATCGAGGTTGATCGCGTCGGTCGCCGACTCGAGGCTGGGGTACGCGGTCAAGATGATCGCCGCGATGTCCTTGTCGACCTTGCGGATCTTCTCGAGCAGCTCGAGCCCGTTGATGCCCGGCATCTTGAGGTCGAGGATCAAGATGTGGAAGGTCTCTTGAGCCTTGAGCTTCTCGAGCCCAGCCTGCGGGTCGTTGATCGCCACGACCTCGCAGCCGTCAGGGGTCAAGAGCTCCTGCAAGTACTCGCAGACCTTGACGTCGTCGTCGATGATGAGGACGCGTAGTCGGGACACCACGCCATGATGCCAGGTTTTCGATCGGTTTCCGACGCCCCCCCGTGATTTGCCCACGCGTACCCAAATGCGCAGGTGCGGGTCCGCCCCTACCCGGCGCGCCCCGACCGGCCCCGCG
>NZ_PVNL01000120.1 GCF_002994635.1 Enhygromyxa salina
TTGGGGGTGGGGTTCGGGGTGGGGTCGGGGGTGGGGTCGAGGTCCGCCTCGAAGCAGCAGAAGGTGACCTGATCGGCGAAGCATTCCGCGAGCTGGTCGCCGGTTTGGACCGGACGGGAGACGTATCTTGAGCGCCAAGGGAGGAACGAAGGTCACGGGCCGAGGCAGCGCTGGCTTGCCGCCACGCCTGCTCGATTGCATCCGCAGGTTTGGCGACGAAGGCTGGCGCGAGCGCAAGCAGGCCGTCGAGGAGGTGCTGATGGTCCTCGCTACCGAGCAGCCCGACGGCCCCACCTTCGCCGCGCTGATCGACACGCTGATCGACGGCGTCATCGATCCGCTCGACAGCGCGATCTATGAGGGTCGCGAGAACGAGACCAAGGTCGTGGCGGGCGGGGGCGTCAGCGCGCGCGCGGCCTGCCAGGACGTGCTGATCCAGCTCGGTCGCGCGAGCCTGCCCAAGGTCCTGCAGCGGCTCGACCCCGAGGATACCCGCAGCTCGGGAACCCGGCTGATGGTCGACATGATCGGCCAGATCGGTGGCGAGTCCGAGATCTCGATCCTGACTGGGTTCCTGCGCGACGCCGAGGCCGACGAGAACCTGCGCGCGTCGGCGGCCGCGGCCCTCGGTGAGATCGGCGGACCGCGGGCGATCGACGCGCTCGAGCAGCTGCTCGCCGACGACTCCGAGATGCTGCAGCTGTACGCCCTCGACGCGCTTCGGGCCGCGAGCGCGGCGGTCCCGGTCGAGCGCCTGGCCCCGCTGTTGAGTCACGCGGTGACCCGCAAGGGCGCCGCGGCGCTGCTCGGGGTCACGAGCTCACCCGACGCCGTGCCGCTGCTGATCCCGCTGCTCGGGGACGACATGCGCGGGGTCCGGGCGGCGGCGATCGAAGGCATCGCGCGGCTCCGAGTCGCGCTCGCCGATCACGACCTGTCCGACATCGTCGACGACGCGGTCGCCAACATCGACGACGAGACCAAGGCCAAGGTCCGCGAGCTGATCGGGCACCGCGAGCGCGACGTCTCGATCGCCGCGATCGCGCTCGCCGGGCTGGCCAAGGACGCCGGGGCGGTCGCGGCCGTGCTCCCGCGCATGGAAGATCCAATGGTCTACGAGCGGGCGCTCGCGCTGGTCGAGCGGCTCGGGACCGCGGCCAACGACGCGCTCGTCGAGGTCCTCGACAGCCTCGAGGTCGCCTCGCGCGAGGCCCTGTATCGGTTGATCGGCGCGCTCCCGGGAGAGGTCGATCAGCGGCTGATCAACCTGCTGCTCGAGGGGCTCGAGGATCCGCTCGAGACCGTGGCCGCGGCCGCCTGCGACGCGCTGCGGCGGGTCGGTGGCCGCTCGGCGATGGCCCCGCTGTACCGCGGCTGTGGTCGCCAGGGCCCGGTCGGTGAGCACGCCGCCGAGGCGCTCGCCGAGGTCGCCGAGCGGATGTCGAGGGCCCGGCCAGGCGGCGGTCACGATGAGCTGCTCTTGCTGATCGGCGGCTCGTGGCCGCACGCGGGCTCGCTCGCGCGCAACCTGTGTCGGGTGGTCGGCCGGCTCGGGTTGCTGGAGTTCGTGCCGCCGCTGGTGTCGATGCTCGGCTCGAGTGACCTCGGCGTTCGGGTCGCGGCCGCGCTCGCGCTCGGCAACGTCGCGGGTGAGCACGAGGGGGTGGGGGCGCTGTGCTTCTCGCTCGCTGACGAAGATCCACAGGTCCGCGCGGCCGCGTGTCGCAGCCTCGGTCAGCTGGCCGACACCCAGAGCGTGCACCCGCTGCTGGCCGCGACCTCCGATCCGATCGCCCTGGTCCGGGCCGCCGCAGTCCAGGCGCTCGTTGCGATCGGCAACCCGATCACGCTCGCCCGGATGCGGGAGATCATCCTCGACGACAGCTCGACCAACGTCGTGGTCCATGCCATCGCGGGGCTCGGGCGCTCGACTCAAAACCAGGATCTGACCCTGCTCATGAGCCTGTGCGCGTCACAGGACCACGAGGTCGTGAAGGCGGCGGCGCGGGCGCTGAAGCACTACCCCGCGCACCGGGCCACCGCGGCGTTGCTGGGTCTGCTCTCGCACGAGCGCTGGGACGTCCGCTGGGCGGCCGCCGAGGTGCTGTCGGAGCGCGGTGACGTGACCGCGTTGGGACCGCTCGAGCGGGCTCGAAAGCTCGAGCAGGACGCCCTGGTTCGGCAGATACTTGGACAGGCGATCGATCGCCTGCGGGTGCTGTCCGATCCGAGCAGCGCGGCTGCCGGGGCATCTGAAAAACGCGAGGACTTCAAGCGGGCGTAATCGTGCCTCGTACCAACTCCACCGACCGACTCTTCGCCGGCCTCGGCACCGACAGGGTGCGGATGTCCGACGACGAGACTCGTCTGTTGGTCGAGGCGATCCAAGAGCACAGCGGGATCACCCTGGCGACCAATTCCGGCTTCTTCTTGGAGCGCCGGTTGAGCTCGCGGCTCGAGGCGCTGGGGCTGTCGAGCTACCTCGACTACTACCAGTACCTTCGCTACGACCCGGCTGGCGCCCGCGAGATGGAGGAACTGGTCGAGCGGATCACGACCCACGAGACCTACCTATTTCGCGAGCAGTATCAGCTCGACGCCTTCTCCGAAGAGATCATGCCCGCGCTCGCCAAGCAGCTCGAGCGGCAGCAACGGATCCAGGTGTGGAGCGCCGGCTGCTCGACCGGCGAAGAGGTGTACACCATCGCGATGCTGCTGCTCGAGAGCGGGCTGTTCCGCGGCTGGAACATCCGCGTGATGGGCTCGGACATCAGCCGCAAGGTGCTGGCTACCGCACGCGCGGCGGTCTACGGCGAGAACAGCTTCCGGACCACGTCCCCCGCGCTGCGCCGCAAGTATTTCGTCGAGGCCAACGGTCGCTGGACGGTCCGCGATGACGTCCGCGCGCTGTGTTCGTTTGGCCAGCTCAACCTGATCTCGACCGAGCGATTTCGCGTGCTCGGACCGCAAGACGTGATCTTCTGCCGCAACGTCTTGATGTATCTTTCTCAGGAGTCCCGACACAACGTCGTCGAGGCCTTCTATGATCGCCTGACGCCTGGCGGTTTCCTGCTGCTCGGTCACTCCGAGAGCTTGTTGAACGTGACGACTCGGTTCGACCTCGCCCACCTTCAAAAAGATCTCGTGTACCGCAAGCCCCCCACCGCGACCCCTCCGTCGAGCTTCTAGCCGCCGTGCGTACCGATGTCCGCAAATAGCGAAAACCGACCCCTCCGGGTGCTGGTCGTAGACGACTCCGCCTACAATCGTCAGACCATCACGAGCATGCTCGAGTCCCGCGAGGGGGTCGAGGTCGTCGGTCGGGCGACCAACGGCAAAGAGGCGCTGAAGCTGGCGTTCGACCTCGAGCCCGACGTCATCACCCTCGACCTCGAGATGCCCGAGATGGACGGGTTCTCGTTCCTGCGCCTGCTCATGAGCCGCCGGCCGATCCCGGTCGTGGTGATCTCTGGGTACGCGCAGCGAGACAACGTGTTCAGGGCGCTCGAGCTCGGGGCCCTGGACTTCATCGCCAAGCCGCGGCGCCACATCAGCCCCGACATCCGCAACATCGAGGACGACCTCAGCTCCAAGATCACGATGGTCCGGCGGCTGCAGACCGTGCGGCTCAAGCAGCGGGCCGACTCGCTGGCGGCTCAGGGCGCGCGCCCGCATGGCAGCAGCGACGCCGAGACCATGAACCAGCCGCTCGAGGGCGAGCCCGCCCAGTTCGTGGTTGGGATCGGCTCGTCCACGGGTGGTCCGCCCGCGATCCAACAGCTGCTCGCGGGGCTGCCCGCGGATCTGCCCGCGGCGGTGGTCATCGCCCAGCACATGCCCGCGCGGTTCACCAAGGCCTTCGCCGCGCGCCTCGATCGCGTCGTCGATCTTCGGGTGGTCGAGGCCGCCGAGGGCCAGCCGCTGTGCCGCGGGGTGGTCTACATCGTGCCGGGGTCGTGCAACATCGACGTCGAGACCAGCGCTGGCGGCACCGCGACGATCCGCATCGTCGAGCCCCAGCCAACCCGGGCTGGGGTCGCGCCGCTCACCCCCTCGGCGGACCACATGCTCAAGTCGTTGTCGGCCGCGTTCGAGCGCCGGCTGGTCGCCGTGATCCTCACGGGCATGGGCTCCGACGGGACCAACGGGGCGATCGCCGCCCGGCGCCTCGGTGCCTACGTGTTGGTCGAAGATCCGCGAACGGCCGTGATGCCGGGGATGCCGCACTCGGCCCTCGAGGCGGGCGCCGTCGATCGGGCGCTGCCGCTCGAGCGCCTCCACGACGCGATCATCGAGGTCATCGACAAGCGGCGCGCCGAGGGGGGCTCGTGAGCCCCACGCTCGACTTCAGCCCGCGCTGACTCGGTCTGCGTCGCGCTGGGCGGGTCGGCGTCGCGCTGGGCGGGTCGGCGTCGCGCTGGCCGGGTCTGCGGCGCGGGGGCGTAGCTTTACGCCCCAACGCCAGCCCGCCGCGGCGCGGCGAGGCAGATCGGGCAGCGATCTCGTGTGGATGGCGGTCGTTTTACCCGCAAATCCACGCCTGGACTGGACACCCGTGCTCTCGCGCGCAGCGTCGCTGTGTTACTGTGCGGGCGGTGAGCGCCGACGACCCCAGGCAGAGCCTGCAGCGGAAGACCGACGAATTCTTGCGCGACTTCTTTGAGAAGGGCGAGATGTTGGTCAAGGAGCTGATCACTGAAAATGATCGCCTCCGCTCGCAGCTCGAGACCAAGACAGATCCACGCGAGACCGAGGCCAAGCCCGTCACTCGCGACAACATGGTCGATCTCTTGATGATGCGCATCGGAGCGCTCGAGCGAGAGTGCGACGAGATTCGTCGGATCGCAGGCAACGTCGAGGAGGAGTCCGGTGGGTTTCGCTACCGGCTCGACTCCCTCGAGTCTGAGCACTATCACCTCGCGTCGATGTTCGTCGCTGGTTCGCAGTTCCACGCGGCCACGAGCTTCGACGAGGTGCTGCGAACCATCACGGAGATCCTGCTCAACTTTGTCGGAGCCGGGGCCTTCGTGGTGTACCTGGTCGATGAAGAGCGGCAGGTCTTGTTCCCGGTCGCGCGCGAGGGCGGGCTCATCGACGACATCAAAGAAATTTCGCTCAACGGCGAGGACGCTGGGCCAGCGCAAGCGGCTATCGTCGCGCTCGGGCGTCCGTGGAAGAGCGGCGACCCCGAGTTTCAGATGGGCTCCGAGATCATCAACCTGCCGCTCGTCAGCGGGTCGCGGCTGGTCGGTGTTGCCCGTCTCGAGTCTTTCCTCGAACAAAAGCACGGTTTCGCGGACAACGATCACCAGCTGCTCGGCCTGATCTCCGAGCACGCAGGCATCGGTGTCGAGAACGCCTGGATCCGCGCCCATACAAAAGACGTCCCGCTACAGCGTCAGGCGATCGAACATCTGGTTGGAGCATGAGCACTTCGGGAGAACGTCGTTTCAACGCCTTGGTGGTGGAGGACAGTCCACCAATGCGAAAGATGATCGTGTTCGCGCTGTCGCGCGTACGTGAGCTCGATGTCGTCGAGGCCGATGACGGCGTCGATGCCCTGCGGCGGATCGCAGGGACAAAGTTCGACATCATCATCACTGACATCAACATGCCGATCCTCGACGGGCTCAAGCTCGTCAAGCGGCTTCGCGCGGACGACAATTACAAGGACGTGCCGATCGTGATCATCACGACCGAGGGCGCGGCCGAGGATCGTCAGCGGGCGCTGGCGCTGGGCGCGAACGCGTACATCACCAAGCCGATCCAGGCCCAGCAGGTCATCTCGCTCGTCCGCGAGATCCTCAGCCTGGATTGATTTAGACCCCCACATCCTTCTTCGCACTTCGGGGTCACTCGCTTCGCTCGCTCCCAATGGGCTAGCTGTTCGCGGGCGCATGTGTGGCCCCCTCGAAGGGGGCTCTCGTCTGGGCTCCAACCGCCACCGGTCGGCGCTCCATCCTTCTTGGCGCCCGTGGGTGTTGGGGGGTGGCGCTCTATCCACATGGGGCAGCTCGGGGCTCTCGTCTGGGCTCCAACCGCCACCGGTCGGCGCTCCATCCTGCTTGGCGTCCGTGGGTGTTTGGGGGGTGGCGCTCTATCGACATGGGGCAGCTCGGGGGCTCTCGTCTGGGCTCCAACCGCCACCGGTCGGCGCTCCATCCTTCTTGGCGCCCGTGGGTGTTTGGGGGGTGGCGCTCTATCGACATGGGGCAGCTCGGGGGCTCTCGTCTGGGCGGCGCTCTATCCACATGGGGCTCGGGGGCATTTGTTGGGGGCTCGACCGGGCCGTGCTAGGGGTCATCGGTGGCGCGTGCGCTCGAGCTCGACGATGCCGTGGAGGACTACCTCCAGCACCTCAAGGTCGAGCGCAACCTGGCGCTGAACTCGGTCGAGGCCTACGCCAACGATCTTCGCCAGCTCTTGGATCACCTCGGGTCGGTGGGGGTCACCACGACCGCTCAGATCACGCCGCCGCTGCTGCTTGGGTTTCTGCGCGCGCTGACCGAGCGCGGGCTCGCGGCTCGGAGTCAGGCTCGCCGCTGGGTGGCGGTGCGCGGGTTGTTTCGCTGGCTGCGGCTCGAGAATTTGATCGACGTCGATCCAACCCAGGGGATCCGCATGCCCAAGGCGGGGGCCAAGCTGCCCGAGCTGCTCAGTCGGACCGAGATCGACGCGCTGCTGGCTGCGCCCGGCGTCGACACCCCGCTCGGCCTGCGCGACACGGCGCTGCTCGAGTTCATGTACGCGACCGGCTGCCGGGTCTCGGAGGCGTCTGACCTCGAGCTCGACGCGCTGCACCTCGATCAAGGGCTGGTCGTGCTGACCGGCAAGGGCGACAAGCAGCGGATGGTCCCGCTCGGCGACTGCGCGCTGGTGGCCCTGCTGGCCTACATCGAGAGCGGCCGGCCCGCGCTGATCGAGCGGGCGCGCGGCAAGGCCCGCCGGGATCCGCATGTGTTCTTGAACTGCCGCGGCGCTCGACTGTCGCGCCAGGGCTGGTTTCAGCGCCTGCGTGAGCATGCGATCGCCGCTGGAATCACGCGCGCGATTTCACCGCACAAGCTGCGACACAGCTTCGCCACCCACCTGATCGAAGGCGGCGCCGACCTGCGGGCGGTCCAGACCCTGCTGGGTCACGCCGACATCTCGACAACCCAGATTTACACGCACCTGAGCCAGAGCCACGTGCGCCACGCCTACGACCTGCACCACCCGCGCGCCTGACGGGCTTGCGGGGAACCGGTCGGACTTGCTAGGTAACTCCCTCCGCTCGGTCCGCCCGCGCAGATTGCGCGAGCGTCGGCGGGCGATCTCGGCCCGCACTCTTCGAGACCGCCGTGTCCGCACTCGTCGCCATCGATTTTTCGAGCGAGACCCTGATGACAGTCGGGCTGTACCTGATCTGTCTGATCATCTCGATCGCCGTACACGAGTACTGTCACGCGGTCGTGGCAGATCGCTTGGGAGATCCAACCCCCGAGCGCGACGGTCGAGTGTCGCTCAACCCGATCGTCCACGCCGATCCGGTCGGGACCTTGATCATGCCGATCGTCGCGGCGTTCACGGCGTTCCCGCTGCTCGGCTGGGGCCGCCCGGTGCCGACCCAGCCCAGCAACTACACGCGCAAGGTCAGCATGCGGGGCGGGATGGCGTTGGTCGCCGTCGCCGGACCGTTCGGCAACCTGGTGTTGGTGCTGTTGGTGTTGGGGATCGCCGCCGGCATGGCCCTCGTCACCGGCGACATCAGCCGGGGCATGCACACGGTGCTGCTCACGATGTTGCGGCTCAACGTGCTGTTGATGGTGTTCAACCTGCTGCCGCTGCATCCGCTCGACGGCGGCAAGATTCTGGCCGCGTTCTTGCCCGCGCGGCTCGAGTACATCGACGACTTCTTGCTCCGCTACGGCCCCTGGATCTTGCTTGGGTTGGTGTTTCTCGGCGGCAGCTTCCTCGGCCGCCTGATCGGGCCGATCAACTACCTCGTCGAGACCATGTACTTCGTCGCGGTGGGTCGATGAGCTCGCAGGCGGGTCAAACGGCGGAGACCTCCGAGTCGCCGCCGCCGGCAGTCGAGTCTGCTGGTGTCGAGCGGGCCAAGCCCGAGCGCCCGGCGACCGACTCGATGGCCGACGGGGTCGGCTCGCGCAGCAGCTACGCGGTCGCGCTCGACGTGTTCGAGGGCCCGCTCGATCTGCTGCTACACCTGGTCCGCCGCCACGAGCTCGACATCCTCGACATCCCGATCGCGTTCATCACCGAGAAGTACATCGAGTACATCAGCCTCGCGCGCTCGCTCGATATCGAGGTCGCGGGTGAGTACCTGCTGATGGCGGCCACGCTCGCGTTCCTCAAGAGTCGCGAGCTGCTGCCCGTGATCCCCGGTGAGGACGAGGACGAGCAGGACGAGGAGGACGGCGTCGATCCGCGCGAGGAGCTGATCCGGCGCCTGATCGAGTACGAGCGGTTTCGTGACGCGGGCCTCGAGCTGTCCGCGCGGCCGATCGCCGGCCGCGACGTGTTTCCACGTGGCGGTGACCTGTCGATCGAGCCGCCCGAGCCGGGCCTCGCGCCCGTGACCCTGTTTCGCCTGGCGGAGGCCTACAACCGTGTGCTCGATCGGGCCGTCCTCCGCGAGGACCACGAGGTCGTGCTCGAGCCGATCACGGTCCGCCAGCGGGTCCAGCAGCTCAGCTTGTTGCTCTCGGGCGGCGAGCGGGTCGACTTCGAGAAGCTGTTCTTGCAGCAGACGTGGCCGAACGAGCGGGCGCTGCGGCAGATGCTGGTCGTCACCCTGATGTCGGTGCTCGAGATGGTCAAGCTGGGGGTCCTCGGCGTGCACCAGGCTCACGGCAGCGACGCGATCGAGCTCGAGCTGACCGTCGACGTGACGCAGCTGCAGCAGGTCGTCGCGGACTTTCGCGGTGATGACGAGGAGATCGCGGCTGCGGCCGCGGCTGCGGCTGCGGGCGGACCGGTGGCGAGCGAGGCGGTGGCCGCTGCGCCTGCGGGGAGCGGTGACGCCCCGTCGATCGCACCCGAGCGAGTCGATCCGAGCGCGGAGCTGGGCGCGGAGCTGGGCGCGGAGTCCGATGCGTCGGTGATCGTCGAGGCGGACGTGACGACGGAGGTCGGCGACGCGGTTCCAGACGCCGATCTCGACTCGGCGCGGCTAGCCGAGGAGCTGGCGGCCGACGAGCCTGTGGTCGAGGAGTCTGTGGTCGAGGAGCCAGCGGACGAGTTCGAGGCCGAAGAGCCAGCGGCTGAGGTGCCAGCGGTCGAGGAGTCAGCGGTCGAGGAACTCGAGGCCAAAGAGCGCGAGGCTGAGGAGCCAGCGGCTGAGGATTCAGCGGACGAGCCCGAGGCTGAGGAGCCCGAGGCTGAGGAGCCAGCGGCTGAGGAGCGCGAGGCCGAGGAGCCTGAGGCTGACGAGCCGACTGCGCCCAGTGAGAGCGAGAGCGACTGACCATGGCCAAGAAGCCTGTCCGCAAGCAAGCGCCCCCGAAGCTGACCAGGCGCGCCCCGAGCACCCCGACCGAGGCCGCAGCCGAGGCCGACGAGCCGAGCGTCGACGCGTTGGTCGCTCAGCTTGGCGCCGAGCCTTCGGAGAAGCCTTCGGAGGATCCTCCGGCGGACGACGTCGAGCCGGCCGAGTCCGACGACACGGGCACGGATCGAGCCGACGACGCGCCTGCGGACCAAGCCGCTCCCGAGGAGGGCGACGCCGAGACCGAGACCGAGAGCGAGGGCACGTCAGCGTCAGCGACGGATCCCGAGCAGCAGGAGCTCGCGGAGGTCGAGCCGGCCGGGGTGCAGCTCGTCGACAGCCTGCCGATCGACATCGAGGACGATCTGAGCGACGTCGAGGGCGAGGCGTCCCCCCACTTGGTGTCGATCGTCGAGAGCCTGTTGTTCGCGTCGACCAAGCCGCTGCGGGTCAAGCAGATCCGCAAGCTCATGCTCGAGCCCTCGGTGCGACAGATCCAGCTGGCGCTCAAGCACCTGATCATGGGCAACGAGGGGCGCGGCATCAACGTCGCTCAGGTCGCGGGCGGCTTCGTGCTGCAGACCAACCCGAGCAACGCCCAGTGGGTCCAGCAGCTGCTGCAGGCCAAGCCGGTCCGGCTCAGCCGACCGCAGCTCGAGTCGCTCGCGGTGATCGCCTACCGCCAGCCGGTGACGCGACCGGAGATCGACCACATTCGCGGCGTCGACAGCGGGGCGGTCGTCAAGGTGTTGCTCGAGCGTGAGCTGATCCAGATCGTCGGGAAGAAGGACGAGGTCGGCCGACCGATGCTGTACGGCACCACCGTTGGGTTTCTGGAGTTCTTCAACCTCATGAGCTTGCGCGACCTCCCCGACCTCCGAGAATTCCGCGAGCTGTCCGACGACACCAAGGCGACCCTGCGCAAGAAGATGGACGCCGACGAGGTCGAGGCGCTCGGCCAGGAGGTCTTGAACTTCGCGCGGGACGACGACGAGCCCACGGACGGCGACGGCGACGTCGCGAAGGAGCAGCAGGAGATGGACGCGGAAACAGACGACGCGGAGACGGGCGAAGTGACGGGCGAGGACGCGGAGCCGAGCGACGCGGAGCCGGGCGAAGAGGACGCGGAGCCGGGCGAAGAGGACGCGGAGCCGGACGAAGAGGAAGAGGAAGAGGAAGAGGAAGAGGACGACGAGGAAGAGGACGAAGAGGAAGAGGACGAAGAGGAAGAGGGCGACGAGGAAGAGGAAGAGGAAGAGGAAGAGGAAGAGGAAGAGGAAGAGGAAGAGGAAGAGGGCGACGAGGAAGAGGACGAGGAAGAGGAAGAGGAAGAGGGCGACGAGGAAGAGGAAGAGGAAGAGGAAGAGGAAGAGGAAGAGGAAGAGGACGAGGAAGACGAGGACGAGTAGTCCCGCGGCCCGACCTCCGAGACGCGCGCGGCTCGAGCGGTTCGCGCCGCACCCACGGGCCTCAGATCCCAACCTCACGCGCGAGAGCCCCCGCTTGCAGCGATGCCACAAAGGTCGCAAGCTCGCGGATCCCCATGGCCAACTCCCGCGCACCCAAGTCCCGATCCCAGCAGCCGCGAGCCGACACGGGCTCGAGCTCAGGTCGGCGGCGCGCAGGCTCGCGCGACGCCGGACCAGACAAGCCGCCGTCGGGCCTCCGCCCAGGCAAGCGGGGCCCGCACAAGAAGACCCGCGAGCAGCCGTTCACCCCCAACGAGCGCGAGCTGCAAGAGGGCATCCGGCTGCAGAAGTTCATCGCCAGCGCCGGGATCTGCTCGCGCCGAAAAGCCGAGGACTTGATCGTCTCGGGGGTGGTGCAGGTCAACGGCCAGCGGGTCCAGACCCTCGGTACACGGGTGTTTCCGGGCCGCGACCGGGTGACCGTGCGCGGCGAGCCGGTCGTCGCCGAGGCCAAGGTCTACTACCTGCTCAACAAGCCCGATCAGATCGTGTGCGACGCCTCGGGCAGCGTCGATGAGCGCGGGCGAGCCACGGTGCTGTCGCTGATGCACGGAATCGCCGAGCGGCTGTACCCGGTCGGGCGGCTCGACTACCACTCGCGCGGGATCTTGCTGCTGACCAACGACGGCGAGCTCGCGGCCGCGCTCAGCCACCCGCGCCACGGGGTCGTGAAGACCTACCACGTGAAGTTTCAGGGCAAGCTCAGCCCGGATCAGGAGCAGGCCCTGCGCGACGGCGTCGAGCTCGACGATGGCGCGATCACGCGGCCGCTGGTCGAGCTGTTCGCGTTCCGTGAGACCGAGACCAACGTCTGGTACCAGGTCGGGCTGGCCCAGGGGCTCAACCGCCAGCTGCGGCGCATGGGCGAGGCGATCGGCCACCCCGTGCTCAAGCTGATCCGCGTCGCAATCGGCGACATCAACGCGGACGGCCTGCCCGAGGGCGAATTCCGCCAGCTCACCGCGACCGAGGTCGGCCGCTTGCTGGCCAGCGTGAAGCTCGATCCGCCCACACTACCCCGCCAAGACTCACGTAAGACCCCCCGCAAGCCGGCTGCTTCTGGGGGCGCCGGGGGCCGCTCGGACGCCAGGCCCGGATCTGCTCAGCGCTCGGGCGCAGCCAGGAAGACGGGCGCGCGTGGGGCAGGCCCGTCCAGGGGCCCAAACCCTGGCCGCCGCACCCAAAAGAAGTGAGCTTTCATGCTCAACGGCGCAACTCAGTCCGCTGCCCACGGTGGACCAGTCTACGAACGGCGCCTGCAAGCGGGTCAGAAGTCTGACCCGAGCTGAAAACGGTCTGACCCGAGCTGAAAACGGTCTGACCCGAGCTGAAAACGGTCTGACCCGAGCTGAAAACAGCCTGACCCGAGCTGAAAACAGCCTGACCCGAGCTGAGAACAGCTTGCCCGAGCTGAAAACAGCCGCGGCGGCCCCCCTTGCCAGTCCAGGCTCTGCAAGGTAGGTTGCCGCCCCCGTCAGCAGTCGCCGGCGGTGCCGCCGAAGGAAACCTCGACAGATGGCCAAGCTCTCCCAAGTTCTCCGCGACAAGAAGCGCGAGAAGCTGATCGTAAAATTCGCGGACAAGCGCGCCCAGCTGCGCGCTCAAATGAAGGACCCGGACCTCGACCCCGACGTCAAGGCCGAGGTCATGGCGAAGCTCGACAGCCTCCCGCGCAATTCTTGCCCCACGCGCCTGACCCGGCGCTGCTTCCTCACTGGTCGCAGCAAGGCCGTCTATCGCAAGTTCGGGCTCAGCCGTATCGCCCTGCGCGACCTCGCGCTCCGCGGTGATCTGCCCGGTGTGACCAAGTCGAGCTGGTGAGGAATCCGACCATGCGTAGCGGAATTCATCCCGAGTATCACAAGGTCATCTACCTCGACACCTCGACCAGCGACGAGTGGGTCGGGTACTCCACGATCATCGGCGACGAGCGCAAGATGGTCGAGGGCGAGGAGCTCCCCGTGGTCCGACTGGACATCTCAGCCAAGTCGCACCCGTTTTGGACCGGCCAGGCGCGCACCGTCGACGCCGAGGGTCGGATCGATCGCTTCAAGCGTCGCTACAACCGCAAGAGCTGACTCAGCCGAGTCCGCGACCGCGCCCGGTTCCCCCGTCAGGAGGAGTCGGGCGTCTGCTTTTGTGCCACAGTGCGTTGGATGCCGAAGTCAGCGACGGCCAAAGCCAAGCCCACTGCGTCTGCCGCCTCGCCCGCGCTCGTTCGCACGCCCGAGGCGCCGTTCATGACGGGTCCCCAGGCGATCTCGCGGCAGCTCGCCCAGCAGGTGCTCGAGCGGGCGCTCGCTCGCGGCGGCGACTTCGCCGACCTCTACTTCGAGTATCGGCGCTCGGCCTCGATCTCGATGGAGGACGGCCGGGTGCGCAGCGTCGGTGGATCGGTCGACATGGGTGTGGGCATCCGCGTCGTCGAGGGCCAGGGCGTCGGCTACGCCTACGCCGAGACCCTCGATCCCATGGCGATGCTCGACGCGGCCGAGACGGCCGGCCAGATCGCTCGCGCGGGCGCCAAGATCCGGCCGATCAAGGTCCGCAAGCGCCGGACCGCCGACGTCTACTCGGTCGAGGCCGAGGTCGTCGACATCGAGGGCCGATCTCGCGTCGAGCTGCTGCGCCGCGCCGACAAGGCCGCCCGCGCGGCCAGCCCCAAGATCGTCCGCGTCGACGCCAACCTGGTCGCCGTACACAAGGAGATCTTGGTGGTGTCGAGCCACGGCGAGCAGATCGACATGGTCTACGACTTCCAGCCGATGTGCCGGATCTCCGTGTCCGCGGTCGCGCGTGAGGGCACCCGCAGCGAGAGCGGCAGCAGCTCTGGCGGCGGTCGGATGGGCCCAGAGTACTTCGATCTGGTCAGCCCCGAAGATCACGGCGTCGAGGCCAGCCGCGTGGCGCTGCTCAACCTCGACAGCCGCGAGGCTCCAGCCGGGACCTTCCCGATCGTGCTGGCCCCCGGCGACTCGGGGATCTTGCTGCACGAGGCGGTCGGGCACGGGCTCGAGGCCGACTTCAACCGCAAGCAGACCTCGAACTACTGCGGCCGCGTCGGGCAGTCGGTCGCGTCGGCGCTGGTCACCGTCGTCGACGACCCCGCGATCGCCAGCTCGCGCGGCAGCATCAACGTCGACGACGAGGGCGTGCTGCCCAAGCCCCACCGGTTGATCGAGGGCGGCAAGCTGCGCGGCTACCTGCAAGATCGGATCAGCGCCGAGTGGTTCAAGACCAAGCCAACCGGCAGCGGTCGGCGCCAGAGCTTTCGCCACGAGCCGATGCCGCGGATGACCAACACCTTCATGGAAGAGGGCCAAGACGCGCCCGAGGACATCATCAAGTCGGTCAAGCGGGGCGTCTACGCCAAGAAGTTCTCCGGCGGCCAGGTCAACATCTCGAACGGCGACTTCGTGTTCTCGCTGACCGAGGGCTACCTGATCGAAGACGGCAAGCTGACCGCCCCGCTCAAGGGCGTCAACCTGATCGGCAACGGCCCCGAGGCCCTGGCCACGGTGAGCATGGTCGGCCATGACTTCGAGCTGTCCGACGGCATGTGGACGTGCGGCAAAGATGGCCAGAGCGTCCCGGTCGGCGTCGGCATGCCGACCGTCAAGCTCGACTCGCTCACCGTCGGTGGCTCCAGCGTCGGCTAGCGGTGCTCGAGTCGTCGCACCGATCCACCGATCCATCACCCCCTCAGCGAGGAACAGCAGCGTGAATTCAGCCAAGCAGCGCGGCGGCAAGTCAGCCCGCAAGATCACCGCCAAGAGGTCGCCCAAGTCCAAGGTCGCCAAGAAGAAGGGCGCCAAGAAGGTCGCCAAGAAGGTCGCCAAGAAGAAGGGCGCCACGAAGGCCGCCAAGACCAAGGTCGAGATCACGACCAAGAAGGCGAGCAAGACCAAGCGGATCGCCAAGACCCCGCCGGTCGCCAGCGCGCGCAAGGGCGTGCCCAAGCGCAAGGCTCCAGCCGTGATCGCGAGTGTTGGTGACGCGCTGCCTCGCGCCTCGCGGCGGCTGCTCGACGATCTCGAGGGCACGGCGCTGCGAGCCCTCGACCACCTGCGCGAGCGTGGAGTCGAGCACGCGGAGATCTCCGTCAGCCAGGGCGAGCAGCTCGAGACCGGGGTCCGGCAAGGCGAGATCGAGCTGATCAAAGAGGCCAAGTCGAGCGGGCTCGGGGTCCGGGTCGTCCACAACGAGCGGGTCGCGACCTCGTCGACCACGGATCTCGCACCCGAGGCGCTCGAGCGGTTCCTGGATCGCGTGATCGAGATGGCCGAGCTGTCCGAGACCGATCCGCTCGCGGTCCCGCCCGATCCCAAAGAACTGATGATCGGCGCCAAGGCCAAGTTCCCGGCCCTGGATCTGTGGGACGACAAGATCGCCAAGATCAAGGCCGACCGGGCGCTCCGCCTGGCGCTCGCGGGCGAGAAGGCGGCGTTCGCTGCGGATCGTCGCATCACCTCCTCCGAGGGCGCGAGCTGCTCGCGCGGGGCCAGCCACAGCGTGCTAGCCAGCTCCGGCGGGTTCGTGGGGCGGACCGCGGGGACCCACGCGAGCCTGGTCGTGCACGTGGTCGCCGACGACGAGGGCGGCAAGAAGCGCAACGGGTTCGAGTGGACCGCGGGACGGCACTTCGAGATGTTGATGAGCCCGGCCGCGGTCGGGCGTGAGGCCGCGTCCCGGGCCGTGCGCTCGCTCGGCTCGATCAAGCTCGAGACCGGCGTGTACCCGGTCGTGTTCGAGCGCGAGGCGGCCCGCGCGATCGTTGGCTTGGTCGCCTCGTGCGTGGTCGGTGACGCGATCTATCGCGCGCAGAGCTACCTGGGCGATCGCCTGGGCACCGCGGTCGCGAGCTCGAAGGTGACGATCGTCGACGATCCTCTGGTGCCGCGCGGCCCCGGCTCGCGCATGCATGACGGGGAGGGCAGGGCGGTCCGGCGCAACACCGTGATCAGCGGCGGCGAGCTGCGCAGCTTCCTGCTCGACACCTACAGCGCGCGCAAGCTCAAGCTCGCGCCGACCGGCTCGGCGGGCGGCGGCGGCGGGATCCCACACGCGACGACCAGCAACTTCTACATGAAGGCCGGGCGGGCCAAGCCCGAGTCGCTGCTGCGCGGCATCGAGCGCGGCCTGTTCGTCACCTCGATGATGGGCTTCGGGTTTGATCCGGTGACGGGCAACTTCAGCCGCGGGGCCTCGGGGTTTTTGATCGAGAACGGCGAGCTCACGGTCCCGGTCAGCGAGGTCACGATCTCGCGCAACCTCGACGAGCTGCTCAAGGGCATCGACGCGGTCGCCAACGACCTCGAGCACCGCGCGTCGATCTCGGCCCCGAGCTTCCGCGTCGATCACATGACCGTCAGCGGACGCTGAGCGCTACCGGCAAAACCAGGTGTCCGCGAGCGGGCGCAGGCGGTCGACGAGCGCGTCGTGGTCGACCCCGGGGCCGCTCGCGAGCAGGCCGAGATCGTTGCCGAGGACCGGGCCGGCATAGTTCAGCGGGGCGCCGCGCATGTCGGTCAGGCGCCCGCCTGCCGCGTGGAGGATCGCCTGAGGGGCCGCGCTGTCCCACAGCTTGGTGCCCACGGTCGGGTGCGCATAAAACTCGGCCACGCCGCGCGCGACCATGCAGATCTTGACCCCGGTGCTGGCGGTCCGCAGGGTCTGCTCGGGCGTGATGCCAAGCAGCGCCATGATCGCGTCGAGGCGCTCGCTGCGGTGGCTCTTGCTGGTCACCAGGCGCCACTGCTGCTCGCAGCGGCCGATCCCGTGGAGGGCTTCGACGCGACCCTCGGTGTCGTGACGACACCACGCGTGACGCTGATCGAGGTGGTCGATCGCCCAGCTCAGGCGATCGTGGCCAGGCTCGTGGACGATGCCCAGCGCGGGGTGACCGTCGATCACGAGGCCGACGTGGATCGCCCAGCTCGTGTCACCGCTGGCGAAGTCCTTGGTGCCGTCGACTGGATCGATCATCCAGACCCGTGCGTGCTGGCGCCACTGTGACGCGCTGGCGCTCTCCTCGGCCAGGATCGCGTCGTTGGGAAACGAAGTTCGCAGGGCCGCGACGATCAGCGCCTCGACGGCGAGATCGGCCCGCGTCACGGGGCCCTGGTCATTGGCCTTGTCGCTGGTCTGAAGGCTGTCATCGCCGCCCGCCTGGATCTCCAGCGCGATCGCTCCGCTGCGCTGCACCACCTCGGTGGCGATCTCGAGTTCGTGGTTCAGCAGGGTCATCACCGGGGATTATGACGGCAGTTCAGACATCTGCGGCCGTACGCCGCGTGAGCCAACCGGGTTCGACATCATCCCGTGAACGACAGCCGATCGCTGTCCAAGGTGAACCAGTCTACGAAGGGCGCCTGCAAGCGAGCGAGGCGGCTCGCCGGAGCTGAAACCGGAGCTGAAACCCGAGCTGAAACCCAAAAACAGGAGCTGAAAACAGACGCGCCGGATGAGGTCGAGGATCACGGCTCGCCGACCCGAAGCTCGAGCGCCGCCTGGACCGCCGGCAACGCGTCTTCGTGCCCGGCGCGGGCCAGCGTCGCAGCCAGACGCTTGGCCGGGTCGACGTACGCGAACCACAGATCTGCCGACCACGGGTGCCCGCGCGGGTGGGTGAGACCGCTGAAGTCGCCGGGTCGGATCCGCATGCGGGCGCTCGCGGCCAGGTGACGCGCGAGGATCTGTTCGTGGGTCCACGCCGAGGCGGTGAAGGTCGGGTGCCCGGTGGGCGGTGGCACGCGCCACAGCATGCCCTCTGGCACCTTGGGCAGCTCTGCAGCCGGCCGCGAGAACACGTTGGCCAGGTAGATCGGCAGCTGCGCGAGCTCGGGGTCGGACCAGATCGCACCGATGAGCTGCAGCGGCTTGTCGACGTCGGGGAGCTTGGGCAGGCGGGCACGCAGGCGCTCGCGGTACCACGGGTGGGCCAGCAGCTGCGCGTCGACGTAGAGCGTGTGCGAGCCGGCGCCCAGGACGTCTTGGACATACAGCACCGGAAAGCTTCGGTGGTCGTCGGTGCCAAACACGATCGCGCGGATCGGCGTGGCGGTGGCGCTCGGGATCGCCGGCCCGTCGGGATCGGGGCTGCTGACCAGATCGATCGCCGCGAGCTCGACGGCGCGCTCGCTGCTGGGGCGCCCGCGCTCGAGCACCCCACCGAGCTGGGCCAGCAGCATGACCGCCGCGATCGCGAGGCCGCCCGCGGTCGGGATCCACGGCCGCACCTTCGAGCCCTTGGAGATCTGCTCCGCGGTTTGGTCGGCAATCCATGCGATCGCCAAGCTCGCCGGGACCACCAGGACCAGCACGGTCAGCAGATCGAAGCGCTCCAAGATCCACGCGCCCATGCTGCTCGTGGGGTCGATGTTCTGGATGCTCGGAAACGCGAATGCGCTCAGTATCGCGCTGGCAGCCCAACCTAACGCGACTGGGACGGGCAGCTGGTCGCGGTGGGATCGCGTCCACAGGCCAGCGAGTGTCAACACCAACGCGATCCCCAGACCTCCGACCCAGGCCGCGCTCAGTAATCCAGCCGACATGACCTCGCCGACGCTGGTCAGCGCGCGGGCGACCGTGTCGGCGGCGGCCACCTGCTCCTCGTGGAGGCTGAGGCTGAACGTCCCGTAGTCGCGGCGCAGGACGTGGTGCCACCAGCCGGACGCGGTCTCGACTCGACCCCAGCGCCAGCTGCCGCCCCGACCGATCGCCAGGGTCGCAAACGGCAGCAAGCCCACGAGGCTACCGGCGATCCCCAGACCACCCGCGCGCAAGATCGCCGGCACACTCCGTTGGCCTGCGCGAGGCCACGCCGCACCAATTGCGAGTGGCACCAACAGCACGGCGGTGAGGTGGTGGCTGACCGCCACGCCCAAGCTGATCCCCAGCAGAAAAGCCCGTGGTCGGGCCCGCGTGCGGATCACCGTATGAACAAACAACCCAGACAACAAAAGCAAGGGACCCCACACTTCGCTGTCATTGACGTGCAGGACCACCAGCGACGAGCTCGCCGCCAGCAGCACCACGAACGCCCCGATCCAGGCCCGACCCAGCAACACGCAGCTGCGGTGGATCAACAGCCAGCCCCCGACCCCGCACAGCGCAGGCGGCAGCGCGGCGGCGGTCGCCGGCGGGAGACCGAGCGCCCACAAGCCTCGCGCGACCAGGCCGAGCGCACGCATCCACGGGTAGCCCGATGGATGTGGCACGCCGCCGGTCAGCATCACCGTGGCGAACTCGCCCGCGTCGCCGGCCTGAATCGCGGTCGGCACTGACCACAGTGCGAGTGCGACCAATAGTGGCGCGAGCAAGACGACCGACCACTCGGGGCGGGTGTCGGGTTGAATGGGTGTATCGATCCGCTGCGCTTTGTCGCCACCCATGGTCGGATCGATGTTATCCTAGGATCGTGTCGCGCCGATGCAATGCAGGTTTGAGGGAAGCGATCATTCAGACCAGCCTCGAGCTTGGCAGTCAGCTCGGTGAAGAGGGGCTGACCATGCGCGGAATCGCCTCGCGCTTGGGTGTCAGCGCCACGGCCCTGTATCAGCACTTCGAGAGCAAGGCCTCGATCCTCCGAGAAATTCGCGTCTACGGCATCGACCTGATGTACGACGCGATCAGCCCGGCCCTGCAAGAGAATGTCGATCCCGCCGAGCGGATGCGGCTGATCACGCGTCGCTACATCGACTTCGCTCGCGAAAACAAGTGGCTGTACTCGGTGCTGATGGAGCACGACCAGCTCGAGTGGGCCGAGCTCACTCCGGAGGACATCAGCCGCAGCCTGCGTCCGCTCACCGCGGTCCGCCAAGCGGTGGCTCAGGGCCGGGAGGCCGGAGCCTGGCGCGACGGGGTCAACGACGAGCTCGCGGCGTTTCAGCTGTGGGCAAGCGTCCACGGTCTGTGCTCGCTGCTCAACAACGGCCGGTTCAACGAGCAGCACCCGGCGTTTCCGCTCAGTGACGAGCGCTCGCTGATCGACATGTTCGTCGAGGGCTGCGTCCGCTCGATCTCCAAGTGAGTCGATTGGCGCTGAGCTAGCGGCGCAGCAGGCTGTCGAGCGCCAGCATCAGCTCACCGGCCGCGGTCACCACGATCGCCGCGCCGTCCATGCGAGCGATCACGGCCTCGCGCAGCGTGACGTTGAGGTCGCGCAGGTCATCTGACTCCGGGGCGTTGGGCTCACTGCCCGGGTCGAGCAGCTCGAGCGCGAGGGGATCCACGAGGCGCTGCCAGTCACTGGTCGCGTCGAGCGTGTGACAGCCATCGGGCCACGCCGCCAGTCGAAACACGCGGCCCTCACGATCCAGGATGTTCTGCAGCCACGGGTTGCGAGCGGTGCACAGCAGGTCCAGCTCGGTGTCGGTCCAGCTGTCGGCCGCGACCACGTCGAGCGCTCGACCCAGGCGTGGATCGAGCGGCGCCGGACCGCGCATCGAGTCTTCCGGGCTCGGGCCGCCGCCCGCGAGCGTGCTCAGATCTTCGACGGGGGTGCGCAGCCGGGTCAGCGTCTCGCGGGCGGTTGGACGCGCGCGGGGATCCTCGTCGATCAGCAGCGCGATCTCGTCTTGGTCGCCAGCCGGCAGGTCGTCGAGGCTCGGCGCGAACTGACCGGCCAGCAGCGCGGCCCACAGCGCGCCTACCATGTACACGTCGCCCGCCTGGGTCGGCTCGGCGCCACCGCGCTGCTCGGGCGGGGTCATCGAGAGCAGCTCCTCGAGCCCACCGGTGCGGGTCGCCATCAGCCCCGACAGGTGATGGGCACCGAACGGTCCGAGCAGCGGCCGCCCGAGCGCGTCACAGACGATCTGGCTGGGCAGCAGCGATCCGTGCACGAGCCCCGCGGCGTGACCGGCCGCGAGCCCATCGAGCATGAACGCGACCATCGAGCGGGCCCGGGCCGTCGCTTGCTCGAGGCCAGGGGGCCGGATCAGGCTGCGCAGCACCGGACCTTCGCGGCGCGGCATCGCCAGCAGCCCGATCTCCGTGTCGATCCGCAGGACCGGCCGGATCGCGGGGTGGCCCAGGGCGCTGGCCCGGAGCGCGGCGGCGGCGAACCGGTCGAGCGCCTGGTGGACCGCCGGGCCCGGACGCTCGATCTCCCCGTACTCGGCGACGAGCAGGTGCAGCTCGACCTCCTGCAGGCTGACCCGATCGACCCCGACGTAGGCCGCCCCGGCGTAGGCGGCTGGCAGCGTGGCGGTGACCCGATAGCGACCCTGCGGCGCGAGCTCGCTGGGGCTGCGCTCCGGCTCGTCGTCGTCGGCCTCGGCGAGCACCAGCTGACCGGCGAGATCGTGGCCGAGACTCGACAGCGCGCGGGCGAGCAAGGTTCGGACCTGGCGGCCGAGCTCGCCCTCGAGCGCGCCCGCCCGTCGGGCCCGCTGGGCGTGGCGGGCCGTGGCTTCGGCGTCGCCGAGGTCCCAGCTCAGCGCGGCCGCCAGCGCGTGCTCGCGCGCAGACGAGGCCGACGCGGGGTTGCTCAGCTGCGGGTGAAGTCGCTGGGCCCCCCCGTCGGCCCCGTGGTGGCCGGCGAGGGTGTCGAGCGGGCCCAGGGTCTCGAGCGCGCGCCTGGGCAGGCCCGCCTCGGCCAGCGTCTGCGCGGCCGCGAGTCGATCGCCCGCGTTCATCAGCGCCGCCGCGCGCAGCTCGGGGCGGGCCTCGGCCAGCTCGAGCACCTGCGCCGCGTCGTCGTGGCGACCGCGTCGCTCGAGCTGCCTGGCCGCCTCGTGGAGCAGCTCGGGCTGCTCGCGCGCGTCCGCCAGGACCTGGAACACCGACTGCCACGCAGCCGGGGCGGCGGACTCGATCGCGGTGCGCAGCGCGTCGAGCACCCGCCCGCCGCTGAGGTAGTGGGCGGTCGCCCCGGCGAAGTCCCAGATCTGTTCGAGCACCCAGCCGGCCTCGGCGTGTCGGTTGGCGCGGGCGAGCTCTTTGGCGAGGCCCTCGTGCTCGCCAGCGTCGAGCCGGGCGCGGGCGGCCGCGTCGAGCGAGCCGCCTAGATCTTCGGGGCGGGCCATGGGGTCATCGCTAGTTGAGCTTCTCGAGCTTGACCTCGACCTCGGGGTCGGGCCCGACGACGGGATCATCTGGAAGCGTATACTCGTCGGGGTGCAGGCCCTTGGGCGTGGCGAGCAGCTTCATCAAGCCCAGCGGGGCCCAGTAGAAGCGATCAAAGCCGACCATGCGCGCCGGCTCGTCCCCGATCAGCGACAGCCCGAACCCGGCGAGCGCGCCGCGGGGATCACCGGTGACGCGTGCCGTGATCGCCTCGGCGTCACCGAGGTCGGCGCAGGCCCGGCCGATCGTCAGGCCGACCTCGCTGGGGGGGCCGATCTGGGCGTGGATCCACAGCGCGGCCTCGGCCCAGCACAGCGCCTGGCGGCCAGCGTCGACCGCCAGCGCGGTCGCGGCTGGCTCGGGCAGGCGGGCGAGCAGCATGATCCGGCGCAGGTGCAGGTGGACCCCCGTCGACCACTGGCCGCTGACCAGCGCGACCTCGGGCAGCTCGAGGGCTCGCAGCGCGCGGCGCTGCGGCTCGATCACGCCGAGGTCGAGCAGCTCGAGCACCAGCTGTCCGTCGCTGAGCGGGACGTCGCCGAGCAGCGCGACGTAGCGACCGCAGTCGAGGGTCGGGGCCTCGACCTCGGGGATCACCTCGAGCTCGGTGCGCAGGCGCGACAGGGTGGCCTCACAGCGGGCCGCGTCGACCGGGCGCGGCTCGTCGGCCGCGAGCAGGTTCGGGTCGTGGTCGCCGAGCAGGGCCTCGCGCAGGGCCTGCCAGCGGGCGACGTGGCGCTCGATCTCGGCGAACGCTGGGGTCGGGACCAGATCGATCCGCTCCTCGACGGAGAGCCGCCGAGTCAGCGCCGCCGCGCCGACGATCGCCGGTAACCGCTCGACCGTGGTGACCCCGCCGGGCCCGACCGGCGCCGGGGTGGCCGTCCACTCGTGGCTCTTGCCAGCCTCGGGCAGGGTCACGGCGAGCTGCTCGAGCCACGCGTGATGCTCGTCGCAGGCGGCCGCGAGCTGCTCGAGCCCGAGCCGCAGCGGCTCGTGGTGCTCGGCGAGCAAGGGCTTGCCCGCGAGCGCCCGAGCCTCACGTGCGAGCTCGTCGCTGACGATCGCCGCGCGCGTGACCCCGGCGACCGACGCCGCGCTCAGCTGCGGGCGCAGGCTCGCCACGTCGAGCGCGAGCGTGGCCGGCAGCGCTTCACAGGACGACGGATCGCAGTCGCCATGGAGCAGCCGATAGCGGAGCTCGTCCAGCGCAACCTCGACCGCGTGGAGCCCGACCAGCGGATCTTGATGGGCGCGTGGCCGCCGGTACAGCTCGTCGTTGAGCCGCGCGAACGCGAAGCGCATGCTGCGAAGGATCACGACCTCGGCCGCGGCCAGGTAGGACTCGTCGATCTCGTCGATCGCCCGCCGCGCGGTCTCGGCGACCCGCTCGAGCGCCTGGCGCTGGGTCGGTCGCAGCGGGGGACCGCTCGCTGGCGCGAGGCCAGCTCGCCAGGCCTCGACGGGGTCCGCGGCGATCAACGCCCCCCGCGCCGAAGGCAGCGCCCGCTCGAGCGCGTCCTGGTACGCGTCGCGCTTGAGCGCGTCAGCCTCGCCGTGATCGATCGCGGGCGGCTCGACCCGCTGGTCGGGCTCGGGCGGATCCTTGCAACCAACCAGCGCGAGCGCACAGGTGAGCGCGGTGAGGGTTCGGCGTAGCACGACCCCGAGCATAGCTTGCGCCTACAAGCCCGGGGCCGGGAACTCGGCCAGGAACTCGGCGATCTCGCCGCGCATGCGAGCGGCGAATTCCTCGGAGACCTGGCCGTCGTTGCTCGCGGCCTCGCGCACGCCGTCGCTGATGAAGCCGGCGAGCATCGGCATGTGCTCGGGCCGGAGCCCGCGCGAGGTCACGGCCGCCGCGCCAATCCGCAGACCCGAGGGATCGAACGGCTTGCGCCGATCGAAGGGGATCGAGTTGCAGTTGAGCTCGATCCCGCAGCGATCGAGCGCCTTGGCGCCGACCCGGCCCGAGATCCCCGTGCTGGTCAGATCGACGAGCATCAAGTGGTTGTCGGTCCCGCCCGTGATCAGATCGAGCCCGGCGCCGATCAGCGCTTCGGCGAGCGCCTTGGCGTTGGCGACCACGGTCGTCGCGTAGTCGCGGAAGCTCGGCTGCGCCGCCTCTTTGAACGCGACCGCCATGGCCGCCGTGGTGTGGTTGTGGGGGCCCCCCTGCAGGCCCGGGAACACGGCCTTGTCGATCGCCTTGGCGTGTGCCTTGCGACACATGATCAACCCACCGCGGGGGCCTCGGAGCGTCTTGTGCGTGGTGCTGGAGACCGCGTGGCAGTGGGGGATCGGGCTGGGGTGAGCGCCGCCGGCCACGAGCCCGGCCACGTGTGCGATGTCGGCGGCGAGGTAGGCGTCGACCTCGGCCGCGATCTCGGCGAACGCCGGGAAGTCGAGCACGCGCGGGTACGCTGAGTGTCCGACCCAGATCAGCTTGGGCCGGTGCTGCTTGGCGAGATCGCGGACCTGATCGAGGTCGATCAGGTGGTCGCTCTCGCGCACGCCATACTGCACCGAATTGTAGTAGATGCCGGTCGCGCTGACCTTCCAGCCGTGCGTGAGGTGGCCGCCAGCAGGGAGTGACAGCCCCATGATCGTGTCGCCCGGCTCACACAGCGCGAGCAACACGGCGAGGTTGGCCGGAGAGCCGCTATAAGGCTGGACGTTGGCGTGCTCGGCTCCAAACAGCGACTTGGCCCGGTCGATCGCCAGCCGCTCGAGCGGATCGATCACGCTCATGCCCTCGTAGTAGCGCTTGCCAGCGTAGCCCTCGGCGTACTTGTTGGTCAGGCTGCTGGCGCAGGCCTCGAGCACCGCCTTGGAGGTGTAGTTCTCACTGGCGATCAAGCGCAAGCTCTCGCGCTGACGCCGATCTTCTTGCAAGATCAGCTCGTTCACCTCGGTATCGGCCACGGCTAGGGACGGATCGCGCTCGGTCATCGGCATGGGTTGTCGACTGAGCCACGGCCAAAGTCAAAGTGCGCTCGAGGTGTTGATCGTCAGATCGAAGCGGCGCATGAATTGGTCCAAAGCACATGTGCTGATCGGTCCTACTCCGCCGCACCACCGCCAAACCCGCGCACGGGTGAGCATGCTCTTCACTTGTGTAGGGGGGCCATTCGCTCGACAACCTGGTACGCTCGGTTGGGATGACCTCGGTGCCGCCTAGTGATTCGACGGTCGTGCGTGAGCCGACGGTCGTCACCACGCTACGTGCGTTAGAGGACATGGTGACCGGGCCGGCCTGCCTCGTGGTGCTGCAGGGCGACAACATCGGTCACACCTACGATCTCGACGCGAACAAAGTGCTCACGATCGGGCGCGGTCGCGACAACGACATCTGCGTCAACCACCGGTCCGTGTCGCGCAACCACGCGGAGATCCACGTCGACGATCGCGGCGCGCAGCTGCGGGACCTCCGATCGACCAACGGCACGTTCGTCAACGAGGCGCAGGTCGGCAACGCGTACTTGCGCGACGGCGACCGCATCAAGGTCGGCCGCACGATCCTCAAGTTCATCAACGGCAGCGCGATCGAGGCCGCCTACCACGAGCAGGTCTACACGATGACCCGCTACGACGCGCTGACCGGCGTGTACAACCGGCGCAGCTTCGACGAGAAGATCGAAGACGAGGTCGAGCGCGCGCATCGCTATGAGCGGCCGCTCGCGCTGCTGTTGTTCGACATCGATCACTTCAAGCGCTGCAACGACACCTACGGGCATCGGACCGGCGACTACGTGCTCCGCGAGGTCGCGCAGCTGGTCTCGGGTCGCGCGCGCAAGCACGACTTCGTGGCGCGCTACGGCGGCGAGGAATTCGCGGTGATCCTGCACGAGTTCGAGCAGCCGGCGCCAGCGCTGTTCGCCGAGGAGATCCGTGCGCTGGTCGAGGGCCACGCGTTTGCGTTCGAGGGCCACGAGATCTCGATCACGATCTCGATCGGGCTGGTGGTGTGGAACGCCTCGTACGAGAACTCCGGGCAGATGATCGAGGCCGCGGATCGGTGCCTGTATCGGGCCAAAGCCGGCGGGCGCAATCAGGTCGTCGTCCCGGCCTGAGGTGTTGTGATCTCCGGCGATTTCTTGAATCGTTGCGCCGGGAGAGCATGAACGCGGCGAACACCGAGAGCCTGGCAGGGAACGACAAGCCCAGCGTCAAATTGATGCTGAAGTGGGTCGGTCTGCTGTTGCTGGCTGCGGCCGCCTGCATGCTCGTGGTCGGGCTGTTGCTGCCCCGCGAGTGGCATGTGGAGCAGAGCGTCGAGATCCAGGCTGACGTGGCCCAGATCCACGCCCTGGTCGGGAACGTCGAACGGTGGGACGACTGGATGTTCGACCCGGCGCAGGCCGAGGCCGACATGTCCGTGACGACCGAGGGCGAGCCGGGCCGCGTGGGGTCGACGATCAAGTGGTCGGGCAAGGGCAGCAACGGATCCATGACCCTGGTCGAGGTCGACCCAGAAGCCGGGATCCGCTGGGACGGGCGGATCGAGACCGACGAGATCAACAACCATGGCTCGATTCGCTACGAGCCACTCGAAGGCGGGGTCGTGCGGGTGACCTTGACCGACGACGGCACGCTGCCGCCGGTCCTGGGCGGTTACTTCGTCCCGGTCATGAACTCGGCGTTGTCGCAGCACTTCGAGGCGGCGCTCGGGCGGCTCGCGGTCGCGGCCAAGGCCCCCTGAATGTTGTTTCCGGTCTGGCGGGAGCTGCTGTGCGACGGCGAGACGCCGGTCGGCGTGTTCGCGCGGCTGCGCCGATGCCTGGCCAGCCGAGACCAGCACAGCTTCCTGCTCGAGTCCGTCGTCGGCGGCGAGCGCTGGGCCCGGTGGAGCTTCATCGGGGTGGGTCATCGCGCGGTGGTCCGCGGCTGGTGGCGCGAGGGTCGGCTGGTCGTCGAGTGTGAGCCTGGGCCCGGCTTCGAGTCCCCGCTCGGATCGCTGGGGGGACCTCGCGGGGGCGTTGGCGAGGGCAGCGGGGCGGCGCTGATCGAGGACCTGCTCACGCGTTACCGCGGCGGGGTGGATCCGGATGAGCCAGCGGCTGGCGGCGACGAGCTGCCGCGGTTTTGGGGCGGGCTCGTCGGGGTCTGGGGCCACGACATGGTCCGCGACCTCGAGCGGATCCCGACGCCCGCGTGGACCAGCCCCGCGGATCTGCCGGCGTTCGAGCTGCTGGTCACCGACACGCTCGTCGTGTTCGACAACCTCTCGCAGAAGGTCCGGGTGTTCGCGACGGCGTGCCCGGCCGAGGACGGCGGCGTCGTACAAGCCCGCGCCGCCGCGCGCCGCCGCGTCGACGCTGTGGTCGCGGCCCTGCGCCAAGGTCCGACGCTGCAGCCGCGGCGGCTCGACGAGGCGCTCACTGCCCCGTCGCCCGAGCTGGCCGCGGCCTGGACAGGGGCGGGGTTTCCCAGCCAAGTCGAGCAGGCCAAGCAGTTCATCGGGTCGGGCGATGTGTTTCAGGTCGTGCTCAGCCAGCGGTTTGACCAGCCGCGGGCGCGCGCCGGGCACGACGTCGACCCGCTCGATGTCTATCGAATGCTGCGCGTGACCAACCCGGCGCCGTACATGTACTTGCTCGAGCTGCCGTCGGCGAGCCTGGCCGGGGCCTCGCCGGAGGTGTTGGTCCGGGTCGACGCGGCCGATCGACGGGTCACCGTGCGGCCGCTGGCCGGCACTCGCGGGCGCGGGCGCGACCTCGCCGAAGATCAGGCCCTCGAGCGCGAGCTGCTCGCGGACCCCAAGGAGCGGGCCGAGCACCTGATGCTGATCGATCTGGGCCGCAACGACATCGGTCGGATCGCCGCCGCCGGCTCGGTCGAGGTCGCGGCCTCATTCGAGATCGAGCGCTACAGCAAGGTCATGCACATCGTCTCGGAGGTGTCGGGCGTGCTCGCGGACGGCCTGTCGGTCGTCGACGCCCTGCGCTCCACGTTTCCAGCCGGCACGCTCAGCGGCGCGCCCAAGGTCCGCGCGCTCGAGATCATCGACGAGCTCGAGCCGGCGCCGCGCGGCTGGTATGGCGGCGCGGTCGGCTACTTCGGCTACGACGGCGGCGCCGACTTTGCGATCTGCATCCGCACGGTCGTGCTCACGCCCGACAGCGTGCGGGTCCAAGCTGGCGCCGGGATCGTCTACGACTCCGACCCCGACGCCGAGGATGAAGAGTGCGGGCGCAAGGCCGCCGCGGTGTTGCGGGCGATCGAGCTGGCCCGCGCCAGCGCAGGAGCCGTTCCGGAACCGGGGGAGGGCGCGTGAGCACGCCGGGGCCCGGGGGTCGTCGCTATCAGCCGCCGCCAGGCCGCCAGCGTGCGGCCGCGCGGGTGGTGGTGATCGACAACTACGACTCGTTCACCTTCAACCTCGTCCAGTACCTGCTCGAGCTCGGGGCGATCGTCGACGTGTATCGCAACGACGCGATCACGGCCGCCGAGGTGCTGGCCGATCGCCCCAGCCACCTGCTGTTGTCCCCGGGCCCCGGGCGGCCGCAGGACAGCGGTGTGTGCCAAGACCTGTGCGTAGCCGTGTGCGACCCCCAGCGCCCGCCGCTGCCGACCCTCGGGGTGTGCCTGGGTCATCAGACCCTGTGCGAGGTCCATGGCGCGACGGTCGAGCGCGCTGGCCGGATCATGCACGGCAAGCGCTCGCCGATGCTGCACGCCCACGCGGGCATCTACGCCGGGGTGCCGTCGCCGTTCGAGGCGACCCGCTACCACAGCTTGATCGTCGACGAGGCCACGCTCCCGGCCACGCTGATCGCCGACGCGCGCACCCCCGAGGGCGAGCTGATGGGCGTCCACCACCGCGATCGTCCCGTGTTTGGTGTCCAGTATCACCCCGAGTCGATCCTGACCGAGCACGGCCACCAGCTGCTCGACAACTTCTTGCGTGCGGGCTGAGCCCCCGTCGAAGCTACCCGCCACTCTCCACGCAATGACCCCCTCAGACACGCTGCAGCTCGCTCGCACCCGGGACGGCGGTCTGGAGGCTCGGCCATGAACACGCCGAGTCGCAGCGACGCGCCAGGATCGGCGATCCGCGCGGGCCTGCGCAGCCTCGCGCGGGGGCATCACCTGAGCACCGCGTCGGCGGCCGCGATCTTTCGCGAGATCATGGCGGGCGCCTGCGAGCCCGCGCAGATCGGCGCCCTGTTGATGGCGCTCGCGCTCAAGGGCGAGACCATGGGCGAGATCAGCGGCGCGGCCGAGGCCATGCGCGAGGCCTCGACCCGAGTCGCAACGGCCCGCGAGCGGGTGATCGACGTGTGTGGCACGGGCGGCAGCGGGATCCCGCGGCGCAACGTCTCGACGGCGGTCGCGGTCGCGGTCGCGGCGTGTGGGGTCGCGGTCGCCAAGCACGGCAACCGGGCGGCGTCCAGCCGCAGCGGCAGCGCCGACGTGCTCGAGGCGCTCGGCGTCGGGATCGGGGCGTCGCCCGAGCTGGTCGGCCGCTGCATCGACGAGCTCGGCGTCGGGTTCCTGTTCGCCCGCACCTTGCACCCCGCCATGAAGCACGCCGGGCCGGTCCGCGCGGCGCTCGGCGTGCCCACGGTGTTCAACCTGCTGGGCCCGCTCACCAACCCGGCGCGGGTCCGTCGACAGCTGCTCGGGGTGTTCGACCCGGCTCGCTGCCACGATCTGGCCCGCGCGCTGGGCAGCCTGGGCAGCGAGCGGGTGTTCGTGGTCCATGGGTTTCGCGCCGGCGTCAGCGCGGGACCCCAGGCCCCGCCGGGGATCGACGACCTCAGCCCCGAGGGCGAGTCGCTGGTCGTCGAGTGGCGCGCGGGCGAGCTGCACGAGCACGTTTTGCGGCGCCGCGACGCGGGCCTGGCCGAGCAGCCCCTGAGCGATCTCGCGGGCGGCGACCCGGCGAGCAACGCCGCGGCCCTGCGGCGGCTGCTGGCGGGGGAGGCTGGAGCCTATCGGGATGCCGTGATCCACGCCGGGGCGCTGGCCCTGGTCGTCGCGGGCGATGAGCCGATCTCGACGCTGCCCGAGCAAGCCCAGCGGATCGCCGAGGCGCTCGATCGCAAGCTGGCGGCCGCGCGACTCGACGAGCTGATCCGGCTGACCTCGCCGCCCCGGGCTCGGGGTTGAGCGGGACCGGATCCCTGGCGAGCTCGGGATCCGGGTGCTCTAGCAGGCCCCGCCGTGTATCGGCTACGCTCCCCCGGGCGAGCGATGAGCGACCAACCGACCTACCTCGACGAGATCCTGGCGGCCAAGCGGTCCGAGCTGTCGTCGGGGCGGTCCGAGAACGCCAGCCTCCGGCAGATCGAAGCCGAGCTCGCGGGCGCCCCGGATCCGCTCGATCTGTGGGCGGCGCTCGCCACGGGCTCCAAGCCCCGGGCGATCGCCGAGTTCAAGCGCCGGTCCCCCAGCGAGGGCCTGCTGCGCGAGAACGCAGACCCACGCCATATTTCAACGCTCTACGTCGACGCTGGCGCGGCGGCGATCAGCGTGCTCACCGATCGCCACTTCGACGGCAGCTTCGAGGATCTCCGCGCGGTCCGGGCCGCCGTCTCGGTCCCGGTGTTGTGCAAGGACTTCATCATCAGCCGCCAGCAGATCGTCCAGGCCCGGCGCGAGGGGGCCGACGCGATCTTGCTGATCGTCGCGGCGCTCGAGCCCCCACACCTGCGAGATCTGCTCAATTTCGCCTACGACATCGGTCTGCAGGTGCTCGCCGAGGCCCACGGCGACCACGAGATCGAGCGGGCGATGGCCGCGGGTGCCAAGATCATCGGCCTCAACTCGCGGGATCTGCAGACCTTCGAGGTCGATCTCGACCGCGTGATCCGGCACCGGCCCGACGTGCCCTCAGGCTTTCTGTACGTGGGCGAGAGCGGCATCGCGTCCCGCCAGGACGTCTCGCGGCTGCGCGCCGCGGGGGTCGACGCGGTGCTGGTTGGCTCGGTGCTCATGAAGGCCGAGGATCCCGGGGCCAAGCTCGCCGAGCTCCTGGCGGTCTGACAGGCTGGGCGGCATGGCGGTCGGCCTGGGCCTGAAGATCTGTGGGCTGACGCGGGCCGAGGACCTGCGGGCGTGCGTCGAGCTGGGGGTCGACGCGATCGGGCTCAACCTCTGGCCTTCGTCCAGGCGCTACGTGGATCCGGTCGCCGCGGCCGAGCTGCTCGCGGTATCTGCATCGGCCGGTGAGGCCGATCGCCCGGCGCCGGCTCGCGTGGGCGTGTTCGTAAATGCCTCGCTGGCCGACACCGAGCGGGCGATCGCCGCGCTGGACCTCGATCTGATCCAGCCCCACGGCGACGCACCCGTCGAGCCCTACGCCGAGCTCGCGGCGCGCTACGAGATCGGCTGGATCTGGGTGGTGCGTGGGACCCCGGCGCTCGCGGGCTTGAAGGTGCCCACGCCCGCGCCGCGCTGGGTCCTGCTCGACGCGGCGGTCGCCGGGTTTGGCGGCGCCGGACAACCGACGGACTGGGGCTGGGCGGCCGAGGCCGTGGCCGCGCTCGCGCCCTTGCCCGTGTGGCTCGCCGGCGGCATCACCCCGCAAAACGCTGCCCAGGCGATCGCAGCCGTTCGGCCTGCCGGCCTCGACGTCGCCAGCGGAGCCGAGCCGCCGGGCGGCGTGGGCGGCCACAAGCAGCGCAGCGCGATCGCGGCGCTGGTCGATGTCTGCCGCGCGAGCGGTCGCTGAAGCATGGGCGCCCGAACCCGGCCGACGGGCGTCACTCGAACACGTCGCCAGCGCGCTCGGCCAAGAGCGCGTTGAACATCCAGCGCTGCAGCAGCGCCAGATCGTCACAGGCCATCACCATCGCCTGTTGCTGGTCGTCGACGGCGATCCCTCGCGTGCCGAGCAGCGCGAGCACGCTCGCGCGGACGAACGAGATGGTCTGCTCGACCTTGGCCTCTGCCTCGCCGGCCTTGGCCTCTGCCTCGCCGGCCTTGGCCTCTGCCTCGCCGGCCTTGGCCTCTGCCTCGCTAGCCTTGGCCTCTGCCTCGCCGGCCTTGGCCTCGGCGAGCTCGGCCTTCGCCTCGAGCGACTCGACCATGCCCGTCAGTCGCTCGATCAGGTCATCCGAGCCGATCAGCTCGGCCATGCCCACGTAGAACCGGAGCGAGCCACGCTCGAGCACGAAGTCGAGGCCCAGCACGGACGAGTGGTAGCGGCCCGACTGCGGCACGATCCGCTGGTAGCGGCGAGCCTCGGGGCTGGGCAGACGATAGCCATGGAGCTGCTGCTTGCCCCAGTCGTAGATGAAGTACTCCGCGATCCCGAGGCTCGCGTAGCGCTCGACGTTGTCAACGAGATCTTTCTTGCGGTCGCCCCGGTGCAGCACTTCGAGCGCGAGGTCGAGTCCGCGGCCTTCGTCGGCGACGACCCAGGCCATGCGCTCGTCGTCCTCCGGTTGCTCGACGTCGAGGACCGCGAGCACGTCGGGCGTGAACACCTCCTTGCCCGGGTAGACCACGGACATCTCCTCGGCGAGATAGATGACGCGTCCCATCGCCTTGAAGTGGAGGCTGAGCATGTCGACCGCGCGGCTCTTGGCCCGCTTGTGCGGCCGGCCCTCGATCATCGTGAGGAGGGGATCCGACAGCGCGGCGTTGACCTCGATCAAGAAGCGCTCGCGCTCGTCCGGCGTCATGGCGCGCCACGCCGCTTCGGTCGGGGCCACGGGCAGCGGTGGCGCAGGGGAGCCTGGCGTGCGAAGCGGATCGGCCATGGCCACAGGCTAGCACCGCAGACCGGAAGGCTGAGCCGGAACCCGTGGGGTTGACGGCGTGCATGCCGACCGCGCTTGCCGTCCTCGCGTGGGTCCGCAAAGCTGCCCGCGATGCCGGTTCAGCCCCCAGACACCAGCCCGCCCGCGCTCGGCGACTTTGGCCAGTTCGGCGGGCGCTACGTGGCCGAGACCTTGATGCCCGCGGTCGAGCAGCTCGCCCGCGAGTGGCCGATCGCGTGGGCCGACGAGGCGTTCCAGGCCGAGTACTCGCGGATCCTCTCGGAGTACGTGGGCCGGCCCTCGCCGCTGACCCCCGCGCCGCGCCTGGCCGCGGCGATCGGCGGCGGTCAGATCTGGCTCAAGCGCGAAGACCTGAACCACACGGGCGCGCACAAGATCAACAACTGCGTGGGTCAGGTGCTGCTGGCCCGGCGGCTGGGCAAGACCCGGATCATCGCCGAGACCGGCGCCGGTCAGCACGGCGTCGCCACGGCCACGGTCTGCGCCTACTTCGGGCTGCCCTGCGTGGTCTACATGGGCGCCGAGGACGTCGCGCGCCAGGCCTTGAACGTGTTTCGCATGCGCTTGCTCGGCGCCGAGGTGCGGCCGGTCGAGGCCGGGTCGGCCACGCTCAAGGACGCGATCAACGAGGCCCTGCGCGACTGGGTCGCCAACGTCGCCGACACCCACTATGTGATCGGCTCGGTGATGGGGCCCGACCCGTACCCGAGCATGGTCCGCGACCTGCAGCGGGTGATCGGCGACGAAGCCCGGGCGCAGTGCCTCGACCGCATGGGCTCGCTCCCCGACGCCGTCGTCGCGTGCGTGGGCGGGGGCTCCAACGCGATCGGGATCTTCGCGGCCTTCCTCGATGATCCCGGCGTCCAGCTGATCGGCGTCGAGGCGGCGGGCGAGGGCCTCGAGGGCCGCCACGCGGCGACCATGAGCCGCGGCGAGGTCGGGGTCTATCACGGCATGCGCAGCTTGGTGCTGCAGAACGACGACGGCCAGCTGCAAGAGGCCCACTCGATCTCGGCCGGGCTCGACTACCCGGGGATCGGGCCCGAGCACGCGCACCTGCGTGAGCGCGGTCGGGCGCGCTACCTGGCGATCGATGACGAGCAGGCGCTCGCCGCGTTGAGCTTGCTGTCGCGCACCGAGGGGATCATCCCGGCGCTCGAGACCGCCCACGCGCTCGCGGCTCTCGAGCCGCTGGTCGCCGAGCTCGGTCCGCAGGCCAAGCTGCTCGTCAACCTCTCGGGTCGCGGCGACAAGGACATGCACACGGTCATGGGCCGGCTCGACGCCGAGTCGCTGGCCCTGGTCGAGCGCGCCCGGGCCCACAGCAGCCAGGCCCAGGCAGGGCAGGGGGGCCAATGAGCGGCTCGCATCCCGGCCGGATCGCCGCTCGCTTCGCGGACTGCCGCGCGCAGGGCCGGGCCGCGTTGGTCGGCTACCTGACTGGCTTTGATCCCGATCACGAGCGCAGCCTCGCCAACTTGCTCGCGGCCTGCGAGGCCGGCGTGGACGTGCTCGAGCTCGGCGTACCGTTCTCGGATCCCACCGCCGACGGCCCCGAGATCCAGGCCGCCATGGTTCGCGCGCTCGCGGCCGGGGCCAGCCTCGAGGGCGTGCTCGGCCTCGCCAGCCGCGTGCGCGAGCGGTTCGCCGAGCTGCCGATCGTGCTGTTCTCTTACGCCAACCCGCTGCTGCGCGCCTGCGATCGAGACCCGGCCGGCGCCCGCGGGTTCTGTGCGCGCCTGCGCGAGCTCGGCGTCGACGGTCTGCTGGTCGTCGATCTCCCGCCCGAGCAGGCCTCGATCCTGCGGGCGCCAGCGATCGCCGCCGGGCTCGACTGGATCGGCCTGTGCGCGCCCACGAGCCCGCCTGCGCGGCTGAACAAGATCGTCAACGACGCGAGCGGCTTCGTCTACGCGGTCAGCCTCACGGGCGTGACTGGCTCGGCGCTCGATGCCGACAGCGAGGCGCTGCGAGCCCAGCTCGAAGATCTTCGCGGCCGCACGCAGCTGCCGATCGCGGTGGGGTTTGGGGTGCGCGAGCCGGCTCAGGTGCAGGCCCTGGCCCCGCAGGTCGACGCCGTCGTGGTCGGCAGCGCCCTGGTCCAGGCCGGGCGAGACGGCCCGAGCTCGCTCGCGTCGCGGGTCGCGGACCTGCGGGCCGCGACCACCGGCTAAACTCAGCCGTCAGCATCCGAACACGCTATCCTCTCCAGGCATGTCGGGGTTCTCGAGCGAGGAGGACAAGTCGGCCCTCGTCGCCGCGATCAAGGCGGTCGAGGCCCGAACCAGCGCCGAGCTGGTGATCTGCGTGCGTCGTCAGTCCGCGTCGTACCTCCACGCCGATCTGCTCGCGGGCATCGTCGCCGCGATCGTCACGCTCGCCTGTCTGCTCTACCTCCCGGCCGAGTTCGGCCTCCACACCTTCTTGCTCGACCCGATCGTCGTCGGGCTCGCGGTCGGTCTGCTCAGCTCACGCGCGCTCACGCTCCGCCGCTGGCTGACCCGCCCGTCGGTGCGCGAGCACAGCGTGGTCCAGGCCGCCCACGCGACCTTCTTCGCCAAGGGGATCCGCCGGACCTCTGACGCGATCGGGATCCTGCTCTACATCTCCCGGCTCGAGCGCCGCGCCGAGGTCGTCGTGGATGACGGCGTGGCGCGGGCGGTCCCCGAGCAGGACTGGCGGGCGGCCGTGAGCGTGATTCAGAACCTGGTTCGATCGAGCGCCGACACCAGCGTCGTGTGCAAGGCGATCGAGTCGCTCGCCGTCGTGCTCGAGCCGTGCCTGCCGCGCAGCGACGACGACGTCAACGAGCTGTCCGACGAGGTCCACGAATGATCGACCGAGCCACGATCAGCCCGACGAGGCTTGGCCTAAAATCCAGCTTCTGGGTGCTCGCGCCGCTCCTGGTGCTGGCGGCGATCATGCTCGTCCCGATCCTCGCCGACGCCCGCCCCGGTGGCGGCCAGACCTACGGTGGAGGCGGAGGCGGCAGCAGCAGCAGCGGGGGCGGAGGCGGAAGCGGCGACGGCGAGCTGTTCGGCCTGCTGCTGTGGATCGCGTTCGAGCACCCCGCGATCGGGATCCCGCTGCTGTTGATCGCCGGGGTCGTCTACGTCGTGTCCAAGCGCGGCGTCGGCCAGGACTGGGACAGCGGCGGCGGGCTCGGCTTCGATCCTGGCCCGCGCCAGCGCGCCCCCCAGGCCAAGCTCGGGGATCTGCGCCAGATCGATCCCGACTTCTCGACGATCCTGTTCGAGGACTTCGTCTACCGGCTCTACGCCAGCGCCCACGAGGCCCGCAACGCCCCGGCCAAGCTCGACGAGCTCGCGCCCTACCTCGACCAGCGGGTGCGTGAGGGTCTCGCCGCGCGCCAGCCCAGCGGCGTGCCGATCCGCAACGTCGTGGTCGGGGCCCTGCGCGTGCTCCGGGTCCAGCTCCCGAGCTGGGACGCGTCGGCGGCCGAGACCCAGCGTCGCCACCCGGTGACCGACGAGCCCGAGTCCGAGGTCGAGCTCGAGTTCGAGGCCAACGTGACGGCCGGCGGCACCGAGTCACCCGCCCAGGGCTTCTACCTGTGGGAGCGGTGGATCTTGCGGCGGCCGATCTCGGTCACGACCCCGAGCCCCGAGCGGGCCCGCAGCCTCGCGTGCCCCAACTGCGGGGCCCCGTTTCGCACGGCCGACATGCAGCGGTGCGAGTACTGCCAGGAGGTGGTGACCGACGGTCGGTTCGACTGGCGCGTCGTCGCCGTGCAAGAGCTCCGCTGCGAGCCCAAGCCGCCCGCGCTGACCGGCGACAACGCCGAGGCCGGGACCAACCTGCCGACGATCTACGATCCGCACCTGCCCCAGGCCTGGACCTCGCTGGCGAGCGCCGATCCAGCGCTGATCCCCGGCGCGATCGAGCAGCGCGCCCAGCTGATCTACCGTGAGCTCAACGCCGCCTGGGTCGCCCGTGATCTTCGCTCGGCGCGGGGCTACCTGTCCGACGGCATGGCCGACTACCTGCGCTACTGGGTCGAGGCGTACAAGCGCGAGGGGCTGATCAACAAGCTCGAGCAGATGCGCGTGACCGGGATTCAGCTGGTCAAGATCACCCGCGATCGCTGGTACGACGCGGCCACCTTCCGGGTGTTTGCGAGCGGCCGCGACTACACGGTCCGCGACACGGACGGTCGCCACGTCAGCGGCAACCCCAGCCGCGATCGGGCCTACAGCGAGTACTGGACCCTGATCCGCGGTGCGGGCGTGCGTGGGGCTCCGCGCGCAGGTCCGGCCGACGACGCGGGCTGCCCCAACTGCGGCGCGCCGCTGGCGATCTCGATGGGCGGCACCTGCGAGCACTGCAGCGCCCACGTCAGCTCCGGCGAGTTCGACTGGGTGCTCAGCAAGATCGAGCAAGACGAGGTCTACGGCGGATGACCCGCGCGCGGGCGATCGTGGGGTTGGCGGTGATCTGTCCGCTGCTCGCGGCGGCGGCCGGCTGCGAGTTTCAGGTCCCGGCGGCGACGTACATTCACCAGACCAAATTGATCTCGGTCGAGGCGGAGGTCGTCGAGCTCGGGCCGCTCAACCCCGGGCGGGTCGGGCTGCCCAACCCCGCGCCGATCGCCGAGCCGATGCCCCACGATCGCTTCAGCTTCGAGGCGGTGGTCGTCGATCCCGACGGCCGTCAGCTGCCGGCCAGCGAGATCGAGAGCATCTGGTTTCAGTGCGGCGTGCACCCGTGCCGCGTCACGAACAGCGCGACGGGCTCGCCCGTGGCCTCGTACCAGCGGCGCTGTGACGAGATCGAGCCCGACCCATCGGTCGAGCAGGGCCCGCTCAGCATGGATGACCAGTGTCGGATCGGCGAGGGCGACGCGCGCTTCGAGTTCGTCCTGCCCGAGCTCGGGCCGACGATGGCGGACCACCGCATGGCCAACTACTACGGGGTGATCGGGTGGAACGGTCGCCGCGCCGAGGACTGCTGGAGCGCCCGCCTCGCGCTCGACGAGCTGCTCGACGACTGCGCCTTCATCACCCGCACCGTCAAGATCGGGCCGAGCTGGTGGATGTTGGCCTACGCCAGCGAGGTCCTGAACTTTCAGACCCAGATCCCGTTCTGGCAGATCCCGATCGCGGTCTACGGGCAGGCCGCCAACCGGACGCCGTCAGCTCGCGTCGAGGTGTGGATCGACAGGGCGCTCGCGGGCACCCACCCGGACGCGGACAGCTTCACGGTCGAGCCAGGCTCGCGCATCCATCTCGAGCCGATCTATGACGAGTTCGAGCAGTTTGGTCAGACTTACTTTCGCGCCCAGTTTGATCCTGAGTACCAGAAATTCTGGTTCCAGCCGACGGTCGAGCTGCTGCTCGAGATCCCCTACACGACCAACGCGATCCACTCGACCTCCCCGTCCGACGTCACCACCTTGCTGCCTCCGCTCGACTTCGTGGTCGACGAGAACGCTGGGGCCGGGCGCTCGACGATCTTCTTGATCCTTCAAGATGATCGGTTTGGCGAGCGTGTGGTCCGGCTCGACTTCGAGGTGAAGCCGTGAAGCTCGGGGGCTGGATCGTGCTGCTGACGGCCGTCGTCAGCGTCGGGCCGTCGTCAGCGTGGGCCAGCCCGCCCGAGCAGGCCGCCGAGCAAGCGGCGCCGCCGGAGCGGGTCACGATCGAAGGCCGGGTGATCGAGGCCGGGGGAGCCCGCGCGCCGGTGTCGGGCGCCGTCGTCATGCTCGTCGACGCGCCCGCCAACGTTCGGCCCGGCAAGCCGGCCCGCGATCCGCTCGACCCCGAGGCGATCGCGTGGATGCTGCGGGCCGAGACCGACGCCGAGGGCCACTTCTCGATCGCCGAGGTCCCGCCGGGCAAGCTCCGGATCGTGATCGTGGCCGGCGGCTACGAGCGCCTCGAGCAGTGGGCTGAGGCCCCATCCAGCGCCAACCTCGAGCTGTTCGTGGAGCCCGATCGAGACGGCGAGTACCGGACCGAGGTCGCGGTCGCCCGCGAGCGGCTCGACGCGCCCGAGCACAGCCTCGATGGGACGCAGGCACGTCACTACGCGGGCAGCGGCGACGAACCACTGCTCGCGGCCCTCAACCTGCCCGGGGTCGCGCGCTCGCCAGGCGGGTTCGGGCTGTTGTCGCTGCGCGGCGGCAACCCGACCGACACGGGCTATTATCTCGACGGCCACCCGATCCCGCGGGCGTTTCACGTGGTCCCGATCGCGAGCGTGCTCTCGCCACCCCTGACCGATCGGGTCGAGCTCAGCCCCGGCAACTACGGGCCCGGCTATGGCAGCTTCAGCGGGGGCATGGTCCACGTGTACAGCAGAGCGGGCCGCCGTGACGGCGTCCACGGACAAGCGCACGTCGACCTGTTCGATGTCGGCCTGACCACCGAGGCGCCGGTCGGTCCGGGCTCGATGAACTTTGGAGTTCGCCGCAGCCACATCGACGCGGTCGTGCAGGCGGCCGAGGGCGTGGTCGGGCCGACCGGGATCTTGCTGCCGAGCTACTGGGACTACCTCGGCCGCCTCGACATGTCGGTCGGCCAGCATCGCCTGACCCTGCGCGCGCTCGGAGCTGGCGATCGCCTGCGCGGGCGCGGGCCCGACCCGATCCCGGGGGAGACCCCAAACCTGTTCGACTACGCCGCCTCGTTTCATCGCTTCGACCTCGACTACCGGGTCGACGAAGGGGACTGGCGGGTCCTGGTCAGCCCGTCGATCCGGCTCGACAGCGCGCGCCTCGAGCAGGACTTCTTGTTCCGCCGTGACGCGTCGGTGGTCTCGGGCCGCGTCGAGGCCGAGAGCGACCTGCAACCGTGGCTGACCCTGCACCTCGGGTCGGATCTGGTCTACGAGCGCTGGCGTCGACGATCACGGGTCGCGAGCATGGTCGGCGGCGACGTCTTGGACAGCGAGCAGGTCGACAACGACACCTCCTACCGCGGGGATCAGGCCCGGTTTGGGATCTGGCTGGCGACCACGATCCGGTCCCGTGGGTGGTCGTTCGTGCCCTCGCTGCGCATGAACCTGTTCGCGTACGCGGGGCGGCAGCTGGTCCGCCTCGATCCCCGGCTCGAGGTCCACGCCCAGCTGCGCCCGAAGCTCGAGTGGTTCAGCAAGATCGGCATGTTCTCGGTCCCGGTCGTCGCCACGAACGGCGGCGCGGGCATTGGCCTGGTCACGCCGAATGGGACGTTCCAGGGCGGGGTCGCAAACATCCCCCCGTATCTGCTCGCCTACTTCGACCCCCAGATCGACGGTGAGCCGCGCGACGGAGCGTCCGCGGCGACCTACGCCGTGCAGGCCTCGACCGGCGTCGTCGCCCAGCTCGGCTGGGATCTGGATCTGAGCGGCACCGTGTTCTGGCGCGAGGTCATCCCGACCACGATCAAATTCGGGCCGAACATTGCGGCGCGGCGGACCGCTCGTCAGCGCTCGATGGGCGTCGAGCTGATGCTGCGTCGCGCGCTCGGCCGCAAGCTCGATGGTTGGATCGGCTACACCCTGCTGTGGTCCCGGGTCCGGCCGGACGAGCAGGCGTGGATCCCCGCCCAGTTCGACCAGCGCCACAACCTCGTGGTGCTGCTCAGCGCCTCGCTGCCCCGCAATTTTCGGTTTGGCGCGCGGTTCCGGGTCGTCTCGGGCAACCCCGAGAACACGGTGCTGGGCGGCGAGGCCTCGAACTCGTCCGTCATCTGGAACTACGACCCGATCCGCGGGATCCGAGGCACGACCTATCAGCCCGTGTTTCACCAGCTCGATCTGCGCATCGACAAGCGCTGGGCGCTGCGGCGCGCGTCGGTCACCGCCTACCTCGACGTCCAGAACGTCTACAACCGGCAGTACCCCGAGGTCTCGCTCTACACCAACGACTGGTCGCAGCGCAGCGCGCTGATCGGGCTGCCGATCTATCCAAGCCTGGGTGTTCAGGTCGATTTTTGATCCTGCGCTCGCGCTGGGCGGGGCCGCCCCAGCATCGCGCCCACGCCCGCCCACAGCCCGGCGACCGGCGCCATCAGCAGCGCGATCCCGCCGAGCCCGAGCCCCAGCGCCTTGATCCCCGTGAACGCCCAGCCGGTCAGCGCGTCGCCACCTCGATACACGACCGTGTCGATCAGGCTCTTGGCTTTGTAGCGCTGCGATCGATCGACCATCGTGTACAGGACCTCGCGGGCCGGGCGAGAGATCGCATAGCTGGCCACGCGACGCAGGATCTGAAACCCGAGCAGGGCGACCAACACGGGCGCGATCGCCAGGCCCACGAAGCCCAGCGCGCACAGCAGCGGCAGCGCGGCCAGCGACCAGCTCAGCCCCACGCGCTGGATCAGTCGACCCGTGAGCACCGCCTGGATCGCCAGCGTGAGCACGTTGACGGTGAGATCGACGCCCGCGAACACGGCGGTGCGGGTGCTGGCGTCGGTGAAGCTGACCGCGACGATCTGCGCTTGCATGAAGTACAGCACCGTCGAGCTCATCGTCAGCAGCAGCACGTAGGCGCAGATCCCCAGCAGCAGGGGCGACCGCAGCAGCTGGGGGATCGCCGCGAACGCCCCCCCGCCGACCGCGGTGGTCGGCGCGGGCCAGGTCTGCGGCTCGCTCGCTGACGGCGCTGCCGAGCTGTCGGGCCCGCGAAAGTCGGCACCTGCGAGCGTCGGCTCGGCGCTCACCCGTCGCATCGAAGCCAGCGAGAGCTCGAGCAGCAGCGCCGCGATCAACGGCAGCAAGCTCGGCCGAGCCCACAGCGCCACCGCGCCGCCGATCGCAGGCCCGGCGATCGCCCCGATCGAGCCACCCACCCCGATCAGCCCGAACAGCCGCCGCGCGTCCTGACTCGAGAACAGATCGGCGAGCACCGACCAGAACAGCGAGATCACGAACAGGTTGAACACGGACGTCCACACGAAGAACACCCGGGCCGTCCAGATCGCCAGCGCCTCGCTGCCCGCACCGACCCAGCCCTGCATGACCACGAAGAACCCCAGCAGGTGCAGCGCGAAGAACCGATGCACCAGCGGGACCAGCCGCGCGCGACCGCAGCGGGCCACGGCCAGCCCGTAGAGCGGGACCGCCGCGAGCATGACCAGGAAGGTCGCCGTGAACAGCCACTGCAGATCATCGACGCCGCCGGTCAGCGCCATCGCGTCGCGGAGCGGATGCAGGGCCCCGTTGGCCGTCATCAGCGCACAAAACCAAGCCATGGCTGACAACACCTTGGGGCCCTCGCCGGGCCGGAGGTCGGCGATCTGTCGCAGCTGCACCGACCCTCGGACCCCGGTCGAGGCCCGCTGGCTTCGGCGAGGCCCACGAAACCTGCTCGGGCGGGCGTGGGTCCAGTGGCCGTGACCTGGACCCGTCGAAGCATGTTGGCGTCGCTGGCCTCGCTTGGGCTGTTGGGCGTGTCGGGCTGTGAGCGCGACAAGCCAAGCGCGCAACCTGCGGATCCCCCGGGGGGCGCCAAAGCGGACGGATCACTGGCGATCTTGGTGCTGGGTGGCACCGGCTTCCTGGGCCCGCACTTCGTCGATGGGGCGCTCGCGCGCGGCCACACCGTGACCCTGTTCAATCGGGGCAAGTCCAACCCGCACCTCTACGCCGAGCTCGAGCAGCTGCGTGGCGATCGCAACGAGGGGGATCTAGACGCGCTCGAGGGCCGTCGGTTCGACGCCGTGATCGACACCTCGGGCTACATCCCCGATCACGTCACGGCCACAGCCTCGCTGCTGGCGAGCAGCGGGCAGTACCTGTTCGTGTCCAGCGTCTCGGTCTACCGCGACCAGACCCAGGCCGGCCTGAGCGAGTCCGACCCGGTCGCGCCCCACCCCGAGCCCGGCAACGACAAGCTGCCGGACTACTACGGCCCGCTCAAGGCCCTGTGCGAGCAGGCTGCCGAGGCCGCGATGCCCGGCAAGACCACCGTCATTCGCCCCGGCCTGATCGTGGGACCTGGGGATCCGACCGATCGCTTCACCTACTGGCCAGTTCGGATCGCCCGCGGTGGCGAGATGATCGCCCCCGGGGATCCTGAAGATCCAGTCCAGTGGATCGACGCGCGCGACCTCGCGGCGTTCATGCTCGAGTGCGTCGAGCGTCGCCAGTTCAACGTCTACAACGCGGTCGGACCGGCCGAGCGAACCAGCGTAGAGGCGATGCTGAAGGGCGGGATCGAGGCGCTCGGGGCTGACGCGAGCCTGACCTTTGTCCCCGCCGACTTTCTGGCCAAGCACGAGGTCTCGCCGTGGATGGACATGCCCGTGTGGGTCCCGCCAGCCGGGGAATTCGGCGGGTTGGGCAGCGTGAGCGGAGCCGCGGCGCTCGCTGACGGCCTGCGCTTGCGCCCGCTGGCGCAGACGATGACGGACACCCTCGCGTACTGGAATGAGCTCCCTGAAGACCGAAGGGCGGAGCCCCGAGCGGGGCTCTCGGCCGAGCGCGAGGTCGAGGTGCTCGCGGCCTGGCACGAGCGCGCGGGGTAGGTGCGTCGCTTCGTCGAGCGTCGATAGTTTGGGGATCGTACCTTGCGCGTACGACTCGCAACGGACGTCAAAGCCCGCAAAACTAGCCCTCGAGCAGCTGCTCGAGCCAGCCGCCGAACGTCTCGGTGCTCACGAACTCCCGCGCCTGTTCACTCAGCGCTCGCTGCAGCGTGGGCCGCCACGCCGCCTCGAGTCCCGAGCCGTCGAGGAACTCGCGGGCGCTGACCTGGCCGTGCTCGCTGACCACCTCCGACAAGATCTCGGCGACCTGATCGCCGAGCCCGCGCCACGCGGCCAGTGCTCGCAGGATCGCCGCGACGTCGGCCGCGAACGCCTTGGGCGGGTACTTGTGGCGCTCTGCGATCAGCTGGTCGATGGGCAGGCCGAGTACGGCGTGCAGCACGTCGATCCTCCAGCTGACGAACTCGGGCACGAACGCGTCGGAGCTGACGCGCTCGATCATCATGTCGATCGTGACCCCGAGGATGTCGTCGACGAAGCTCTTGACCTTGGGCTCGAGCTGGCGCTCGAGCTCGCCGCCGACCGCCGAGGCCACGCCCTTGGCGACCCCCGCCAGGCGCGACGCGAACCCGCCGCCGGGCAGCTTCGAGACCGCCGAGGTGTCCGGCATCATCGAGCGCATGCGCTTGCCAAACTCGAGCAGGTTGGCCTGCAGGATCTCGCGGATGATCGTGCGCATCGACGGGTGGTCGAGCAGCGTGCGGACCAGCTCACGATCGGGCTGGTAGGGGCGCCCCAGCGCCTGCTCGAGCGGGCCCAGCAAGGTCACCGGGAGCTTGTCGCCGAGCGCACCGTCGAGCCCGTCGACCCGCGCGAGCGCCCGGTCGACGCGGGTCTCGACCCAGCGCTCGAACTCGGGAGACCGGGCCGAGGCGCGGATCCCATCGCTCACCGCCTTGGCCAGCCACTGGTGATCGATCAGCTCGGCGATCGGTCGCGCGAGCACGTGATCGAGACCCAGCTCGACCAGCGCGTCGACCTGGCGCGGCTCGTCGCGCAGTCGCTGCAGGGCTCGTGTCGTTGCGTCGTTCATGCCGACTCGGGATCCGGCTTGCCGCCAGACAGCAGCTCTTCGCGGTGCAGGGCACCGTACACGATGCCAGCCCCCATGAACGACAACGCGACGGCGAGCATGTACTCGGGGAACACGCGCATGAAGCCGAACACGTAGCACAGCGCCAGGTTGACCGCGGTGAAGACCTTGAACGCGCGGCCGGACTCGTGGCCGAGCTTGGGGATCACCAGGTTCGAGACCATCAGCAGCGCGAGCACCAGCGCGAACACGGGCAGGATCCCGAGCAGCCAGTCGAGCTGGTGGCGAAGGCCGATCAGGAGCAGCAGCGCGAGCACGCCGCCCGCGAAGGTCGACGCGGTGCCAAAGAACACCGGAGGCCCACCCTCGTCGTCGAGCACGTTGAACTTGGCGAGGCGCAGGGCGGCGCAGACGACGAACAGCGCCAGCATGCCGTACATGATGTACATGCTGATCGGGCTGAGGCCCGCGTCGCCGAGCCAGCCCGTGAACAGCTCCGGGCGCGCGCGCATCAGCAACAGGATCGTCCCGGCGGGCGCGACCCCAAACACGACGAGGTCGGCGAGGCTGTCGAGCTGCGCGCCAAATTTGCTGCTCGCGCCGAGCAGCCGCGCGACGGTGCCGTCGAGCTTGTCGAGCAGCACGCACCAGATCGTGAACCACCCGGCGAGTTCGAACTCGCCCTCGCTGGCGACCGCCAGCACGACCAGGCCGAACACCAGGCTCAGTGACGTCACCGCGTTGGGGATCACGTAGCGCCAGGTCGCAACCCGATCGCTCGCCTGGTGCGTCGCCTGGTGCGGCGATTGTTGGGTGGCGTCGGCGGCCATCTGCGGGGCATTAACACCACATCCCCCGACCGAGGCAAGCTCGACGGGGGATGTCGGGGGGAGCGGGGCGCCAGGCGGCGATCAGTCGATCTCGAACGCGAGGCTGATCGACTCGCGCATGCTGGTGCCGACGGCGACGTCGAAGTCGAAGTTCCACACGCCCTCGTCGGTGAGCACCACGTTCTCGATCCGGTACTGGCCATCACCGATGTAGGTCACGACGGGCTCGGTCTCCATCGCCTGGTCGCGCTTGGGCATCCAGGCGTCGATGTCGACGCGAGCGCCGGGGATGCCCTGGCCAGGCGCGTCGGCGTGGACCGGATCGTGGAAGCCAAGCCGCAGGACCAGGTCGTTGCGGCCGACTTGGATGTCCCCGGTGTCACTCCACAGCATCACGCGAAACGCGCCCTGGTCGCTATCCCAGGCCATGCCGTCCTCGAAGTTCTCCACGGCGCGGGTCTCGACGTCACCTTCGTCGCTGGCGTCGCAGGCCGTGAGGGGGCAGAGCAGGGCGAGGGCGAGTAGTGCGGACTTGATGTGTGACATGAGGAACCTCCCGAGAGTCGTGGGTGACGGTGTGGGTGGTGTAGGTGCGTGTCCCCAAAGGACATTCATAGGAAGCCTCATCCACTCCCACGCCGTCAAGCATTTTTTTTCGTGTGAGGTCGCAGATGTAGGACACTGTGCTCTTGCCAAATAAACAGTGTTCCTGGGTGGTAGCGTGGGCGCGGCATCGCGCAGAGCCGGGACTGTACCAGGGATCAGTCGACCGAAATGCGCGGGGCCCGCTGATTAATCGGGAACCGAGAACACGAACGCGACCGACTCATCGATCGTGGCGCCCACCGCGATGCTCAGCTCGAACCGCCAGATCCCCGGTTCGCTGAGCTCGAGCCCGATGATCTCGTAGCGGCCATCCCCGAGGTACTGGCCGCGCAGGTCGCTCACGACCCCTGATCCGTCCGCCATGTACGCATCGAGCTGCACGTCCGCCCCAGGGATCCCCACCCCGGGGTCTTCTGGATCGTGCGCGTCGTGAAATCCGACTCGCGCGACCAGGCTGTTCTCGCCGACCTCGAGCCCGTCGCGGCTGGACAGCACCACGCGAAAAGCGCCGCCCTCGGTATCCTTGGCGACGCCATCTTCAAATAGCTCTGCGTTCCTCGCGGCGATGTCCTGACTGTCGGAGTCACATGCGCCCAGCGTGAGCACAGCGCAGAGCGAGAGAGCCAGACAGGTGAATCGACGCAGCCGAGGGCGAGGCATGCCGGCTTACAAGGCAAGCGCTGTTCCAGATCCGAAAAGTTCCCACTGGCACAAAGATCACACGGTTTTTCCCAGATCCTGTGTCGTGTGCGTGCGCGCACCCCTGGCTAGAAACGTTGAGCGAGAGTCGTCAATGCGCTCGGCTGCTGGCCATGACGTCGGCGTCAGACCTAAAACCCGACGGGCTTGCCGAGCATCATGCGGGCCTGGGCCAGGATCTCGCGCAGCTGCGGATCATCGATCGCGTTGAGCGCGTCCAGGGTCTCGCTCGGGACCTCGGGTTCGAGGACGGGCGTGCGATCGACGGGGATCGGCTCGGGCGGCGGTGGCGGTCGACGCTCGCTCAACGGCGGGAGCTCACCGACGTAGCCGTCGATCAGCTCGACCTCGCTGTCGGGCCAGGCCGCGCGGAGCTGGGTCATCACGTCCTGGCGCCAGTAGGTCATCTCGTGTAGCCACTGGCTGTCGTGTACGTGGACGATCAAGCGCCCGCCCTGGACGAGCATGGGCCACACGTGATCCGCAAAGCTGGCCGGGAACAGCTCGATCCACAGGTTGCGCAGCCGCGACAGCCGCTGGACCTCGGTCGGGACGTGCCGCTCGATGACCTCGGTGATGACCGTGGCCAGGTCGACGCGGCCGCGACGCTTGGGCCGACGCTTCTTCGCGCGCGGCTTGTCGGCGGGGGTCGCCATCGGCGAACACCATGCCACACGCCCGGCATGCTGGTCATGCTGGTCACGCTGGCCATGCTCGCGGGCACGCTGGGCTGCGCCAACGTTGGCCAGTGGTCGGTCAGCGAGGCGCGGACCTGTGCGCCCAAGGCCGCGCCGCGGGTGTGCGTGAGCGCGGCGCCAGACTTTGGCCACGTCGTCGAGCTCGCGGGTGTCGAGCTGCTCCCGGGCGAGTGCGCGGTCGCGGTCGGCGAGGGCCGCGGCGGGCTCGTGCGAGTCGAGACCCACGACCCTCAGCGCGCGCGCCAGTCCAGCTGGCTCAACGTGCCGCGCGGCCAGGCCACGGTCGTGGAGATCGGCGAGGACGGAAAGCCGCGGCGGACCGGCCGCCTGATCTGCGACGGCACCCCCTACGAGCTCGGTGCCGACTCGGTCAGCGTGGGTGCAGCAGGGCGTCGCGAGTAGCCAGGGCGAAGCGCTGGCGCGTCCGCGTGTCGCGACTGGTCTGGCTCGATCCCGGGGGCCACTGCCCGGCGACCCGTGGCCTCAGGCGGGCCAGCGCACCGTCGTCGACCGCGTCGAGCAGCGCGAACAACAGGTCATGGTGGGCCCGGACCACGTCGTCGTTGGCGTCGAGCAGCTCGTGGATCGCGTCGGGTCGCCAGCGCAGGGTCCTGACTACGCGGGCCCGTGCGTGGCTACGCGCGAAGTCAGGGCCGCGTCCGTGGGCGACCTTCAGCCAGGCGTGGGCCTCTTCGGCGACCCGCGCGGGGTTGGGCCACTCGACGGGGAGCTCGGGCTCGAGCGCGTGGCTGCTGGCGACGTGGCGCGAGCTCGGGGTCGTGCGGCGCGCTCGCTCGACCCGCCGGGCCAGGCGTCGCTCGTACTCTCGCAGGTCACGCTCGCGCAGATCCTCGGTGACCACCGCCGCGAGCGGGTCGAGCCCGTAGCCCCCGGTCGCGGACCCACGCTGCATCGCGCGGTCGAGCGCGAGGTCGATGAAGCCATGGTCGAACAGGCGATCGAGCTCGTGAACGAAGGGCAGCAATAGGTCCGTACCCAGCACGGGCGCGTCGCTGCGCTGGCGGGCCCGCGCCGCGATCCGCCCGGTCGGACCGCTGGACTCGAGGTACGCGCGGGTCCGCTGGCGCTCGACGGCCAGCAGCGCGGGATCGCCAGCGTGGGGCGTGTTCTCGAGATCGATGAGCAGCGCGAGCAGCTCGAGCTCGGTGTCCGCGAAGGTCCGCTCGAGCCCAGCCACGCGGCGCTGCCAGTAAAACCGACAGAAGCTGCGCCCGTGAAACAGCGCCGGACCTGCGAGCAGCCGGGCGAACGGGGGCAGGGGACGGCCCGCGCGAAGGCCCAGGGACGCGAGCGCCTGCAGATAGATCCGGGCCAAGAGCGCGTGGGCCTGGGTCCGGCGCAGCTCGTCGAGCTCCGGCTCGCGCAGCAGCGCGTGGGCCAGCTCGACGGACGCGAGGATCCGATCATCGATCGGGGTCAGCAGCGCCGTCGCAGGATCGAGCAGCTCGGCGGGCAGCGGCTGACTGGCGTGATCCAGCATCGCGAGCCGGACCAGGCCCTGCAGCTCGGCGTCACGATCGAGGGCCGCGACCATCGTCGCGGCTTCGGCCGCGCTGCCGACCTCGAGCAGGACCCGCCGCAGCTGGCTGTGGTCGAGCCTGATCCCGGGGCACAGAACCGGCAGCAGCCCGACATCCGCGCCGCTGCGGGCGGCCCGTTGGTGCAGGGCCGCGCAGTCGGGGACTGGCTCGACCGGGTCGGCGTCCGCGGCTGGCTCGCCGCTCGCGCCGTCCGACTCGATCGCGGCGTCGATCTGGGTCTGGACCTGCCCGGGCGTGGATCCTGGCACCGCGTCATCTTCAGCGCCGCAGCCCAACGGCGCTGCCAGCCACAGCGCCGTCACCACGCGCCGAGCCCATGGACGTAGCCTCTGACCCTGCTGCGGCGCGGACACGGCTAACCGCTACTGCTCGACGAGCCGACGGATGACCTCGCGCAGGCGGTGCACGCCGCCCATGTCGCGGGCCATGAACTCGAGCCCGACGCCCTCGTCGTTTTGCGAGTTGCGGACGACCGCGAGGATCTCGAGCGGCCGGGCGCTGCCGGGCGGCGTGATCTCGATGATCACCTCGTCCTCGACGTCGGGCCGGTCTTGGGTGAGCAGCAGCGAGCCGCCCTCGGAGATCTCCGAGAGCGCCGCGGTCTTGAAGTCGCGCTCGTTGCGGCGGCGCCACCGGACCTCGACGAGGACCGGGAGCCGAACATGGCGGCGGCGCGCGGTGAGCTTGATGTCACCTGTCGCCACGCGCTTGAGGAACTGGACCTTGCGCCACTCCGAGCCGGCGCACATCACGGTTCCGCCCGCGCGGACCCGCAGCCGGGGTCGGGCGGCGTGCCACTCCTGGCCGATCGCGCGGACCATCATCTTGCCTGGCAGGCCGGTGAAGGACAGCTCGAGGAGGACCTCTTCGCCGGGCTCGAAGCCGTCCGTCGTAAACACCTCGAGCGCGCTATCCTGACGGATCGCCGCGACGAAGTCCTCTGGGGTGCCGTAATGCGAGCGTATTTTTCGCAAGGAAACGTACGTCCGTCCGCGTGTGCGCACGCTACCACAGTTGGCGAGAACGTGCGCTCGTTTCGTCACCCTCGGATCACGTTTGTTAGGCCGAGGGGCGGTTTTGCAACGTGCGGAAACACGCGCACTGGCGTACGCCCGCTGCACTTGGGGTCGCGGTGGACGAGGATCTGAGCCCGACCTCGCCTATGGTCGCACCATGCCCGAGGACACAGGCGCGCGACCGCTCGTGCTGTTGCCAACCTACAATGAGCGAGAAAACCTCGAGGGCATCCTCGACGCGATCTTTGCGGTCCAGCCCGACTTCCATGTGTTGGTGATCGACGACGCCAGCCCCGACGGGACCGGTGAGCTCGCGGATCGCCGGGCCGCCGCCGACGAGCGGGTCGCCGTGCTGCACCGCAGCGGCAAGCAGGGTCTGGGCAAGGCCTACGTGGCGGGCTTCGAGTGGGGCCTCGCCCACGCGCGCGGCTACACCCACCTGTTCGAGATGGACGCCGACTTCTCCCACGATCCGCGCTACCTCGGCGCGCTGCTGCGGGCCTGCACCGAGGGCGGCGCCGACATGTCGATCGGCAGCCGCTACGTGCCCGGCGGTGGCACCCGCGGGTGGCCCTGGCACCGCCAGCTGCTGTCGCGCGGGGGTGGCCTGTACGCACGCACGCTGCTCGGCCTGGAGATCCGCGATCCGACCGCGGGCTTCATCTGCTTTACCCGGCGGGTGCTCGAGACCCTGGATCTGCACGCGCTCGCGACCCGCGGCTACGGGTTTCAGATCGAGCTCAAGTACCGGGCGGTGCGCGCCGGCATGCGGATCCTCGAGGTCCCGATCGTGTTCGTCGAGCGCGAGCGCGGGCAGTCGAAGATGGACGCCAAGATCGCGGCCGAGGCGTTGGTCAAGGTGCTCGGCCTGCGCCTGCGCGGATGAGTGTTCGGGCCCCCAGCAGTGCCCGCGTGGGCGGGCGCCGTTTCGTGGGCGTTCGCGGGGGGCTATAAGCCCAGCCGTGAGCACCAAGGTCTGGCTGTCGACCCACGCGCGGGTCCTCGATCCGCAAGACGCGAACATCAGTGTGTTCGATCGCGGCTTCCTCTATGGAGACAGCGTGTACGAGACCTTGCGGACCGCGGGCGGTCGGGTCGTGGAGATCGGTCCGCACCTCGACCGGCTGCGTCGCAGCGCCGAGGGCATCGCGTTCGAGCTGCCGTTCACCGACGCGCAGATCACCGACGCGCTGCACGAGACGGTGGCGGCCGCCGCCAACCCCGACAGCCGAATTCGCGTGGTCGTGACCCGCGGCGCCGGCCCGATCGCGCTCGACACCCGCGAGGTCGAGTCCCCCGTGCTGGTGATCATGGTCTCGCCGATCGTGGTCCCGACCCCGGAGGAGTACGAGCGGGGGATCTCGGCGGTCATCGTCGGGCGCGAGGGCTCGATCCGACCGGGGCTCAAGACCGGCAACTACCTCGGCAACATCTTGGCCCTGCGTCACGCTCACGAGCTTGGGGCCGAGGACGCGATCATGTGCAACGAGCGCGGCGAGGTGGCCGAGGGCGCGACCTCGAACCTGTTCATGGTCGTCGACGGCTCGGTCCACACTCCCTCGCTGGCGACCGGCCTGCTCGCGGGCATCACCCGCGGGGTCGTCATCGAGCTGCTCGAGCGACGGCTGGGGATCCCCACCTGCGAGCGATCGATCAACACGGAGGAGCTGAGCGTGGCGGACGAGCTGTTTCTGACCAGCTCCGTGCGGGGCGTGATGCCCGTGACCACGCTCGGCGGCCGCACGGTCGGTGGCGGGACCGCGGGCCCGGTGACCCGGCGTGTCCAGGCCATCTATGAGGAGTTCCTGGATGCTGGTGGCGCTGCGTCGCCTCTTGCCCTGCGCGACGACGACGACTAGGGTACCGCCCCACGCGAGAGCGGAGACGAGCCAACGTGAAGCCCATCGAAATCTGCAAGCATCTCGGACCCGAAAAGGTCGACGCCTACTACGGTGAGCTCTCCGGCAAGGAGATCCGCGCCGTGCTCAAGGCCGGCGGTTCACACTCGAACACGCCCAGCACCGCGTTCTCCCAGGCCGCTCGCCGCAAGGTCTGGCGCAAGCGCTTTGACAACGAGTTCGGCAAGGACAACGAGCAGCTGGCGCTCGCGCTGCTGATCGAGTGGCTGATGCGTCACCACCGGACCATGCTGGTCGACTTCCTCGATCACCTGAAGGTCAAGCACACCCAGGGCGAGACCGACGAGGACTTCTGCGAGACCAAGACCCCCGAGGAGCTGCGCGAGGGCGTGGATCTGCTGCTCGCCAAGTACCCGGCCCACGAGGTCGGCACCTATTTGCTGCTGGTCGGCCACCTGCAAGAGACCCCGGTGTTCGACGAGACGCCCAAGGTGCTCGAGGCGGTCGGCATGCCCAGCGCGGAGATCGAGGCCTACGTCGCGCAGTTCAAGCAGCGCTGGGCCGAGCGGCCGGTCAAGGACAAGGGCGCCGCCTGAGCGCCCGCTCGGGCACGACATCAGCCATGGATCGCCTCGGCATGCTGGAGAAGATGGTCGCCGCCAAGCCCGGCGATCCGTTTCCTCGCTACGGCCTGGCGATGGAGTACAAGAAGCTCGGCCGCAACGACGACGCCGCTCAGGCGTTCGTAGCGCTGGCCGAGCACCACCCCGACTACGTGCCGGGCTACCTCATGCACGGCAACCTGCTCGAGGCCATGGGCCGCGGCTCGGACGCGGTCTCGGTCTACGAGCGGGGCCTCGCGGTCGCGTCGGCGGCCAGTGACGAGCACGCCGCCTCGGAGCTATCGAGCGCGTTGGCGAGCGCGCTGGCGGCGGCCCAGGACGCGTCGTCATGACGACGGTCGTGTTCGCGAGCCCGCGTCGGCTGCCCAAGCCGCGTGAGCTCGACGGGCGCGTCGTCGTGCTCGACATCGCGTTCGCCTCCGAGGGGCTCGGCAAGGGCTTCGACAAGACCACGGGCAAGTTCATCGAGGCGCTCGGGCCCCGGCTCGCGCGCTGGGTCGACCACCACGATCACCCCGCCCACGCCCGGTTTGCCGCGGATCCCCGGTTCGTGCTCGCCATCAAGGCCGAGCACGGGGCCTGCCCAGAGATGATCGACGAGGAGCTCGTGCGCGACACCGGGCCGGTCGACACGATCGTCGCCCACTTCGATCTCGATGGGCTGTACTCGGCCGCCAAGTGGCTGCTCGGCGGGCGTGAGCCGTACCCGGGCGCCGACGATGACGCCCGGGCCGTCGACACCCGGATCGGGCCGGTCAGCCCCGAGGGCGCCCGGATCGACAAAGCCCTGCGTGCGCACTACCGCGACGAGGTGCTCAAGCAACGGATCCTTCGCTACCTGGTCGAGGGTCGCAAGCCGGGGATCGAGCGCGAGTCGATCGAGGCCGCGGCCGCCGACTACGATCGCATGGCCGCCCGCGCGGGCGAGCTCGCGGAGCTGTACGTCGTGGACGGGGACGTCGCGGTCGTCAGGCTGCCCGGCGGCGCGGGGCAGTTCGACAAGACCGAGCTGCTGCTGCTCGGGCAGCAGCGCGCGACGGTGGCCGTCGTGGTCGACGGTGGCAACGCCTCGATCGCGGCGCCGTTCGACAGCGGGCTGAACTTCGTCGACCTGCTCGAGCTCGGTGGCGGGATGCCGACTCGCGTCAGCGTCCCCACCAAGCGCGTCGACGAGGCGCTTCGGTTGATCCGAGCCGCGCTCGACCAGCGCGCGGCGACCTGACGGATCCTGCACTCGCGGGGTTCCTGCAGACGCGGGGTGGCGGGCCGTGTCACACTCGCGGGATGCGATGGGGGTGGCTGTGGGTTCCGATCATGGCTGGGCTGGCGTGCGCCAAGCCGGATCGAAGCACGTCGATGCAAGACGGCGGCGGGGCGTCCGAGTCGAGCGAGGGCGCGGAGTCGACGACCCAGCCGGGAGACACCGAGACCGAGACGGGGACCCGCGCCAGCGAAGACGGTGATGGTGACGGCGACGGCGACGGTGACAGCGATGGCGATGGGGACGGCGATCGGGTGATCGTCGAGGTCGAGCAGCTGTCCTACGGCGACGACGCCAGCCAGACCCTGGATCTCTACACGCCCGAGCGACCGGCCCAGACCTCGCTGCCCACGCTCGTGCTCGCCCACGGCGGGCTGTGGCAGGCGGGGGACAAGAGCGCGCTGGCGGGCTTGTGCACCGCGATCGTGACGAGCTCGGCCGGCGCCCAGGCGTGCGCCAGCATCAACTATCGGCTGAGTCAGGCGCTCGGCGGCGAGTGCTCGGGCACCGGCCTCGACACGTACACCGAGCAGGTTCGGGATCTGGCCGCGGCCGTCACCGCGCTGCAGAACCAGGCGGCGCAGCGGGGTCTCGATCCGGCGCGGTTCTACGTTGGGGGCCACAGCGCGGGCGGGCACATGGCCCACGAGCTCAACCTGCGCTGGCCCGACTTCGAGGGTGGCTGCGCGCGCCCAGGTACCTGCCCGCCAGCGATCGGCGCGATCGGGTTCGAGGGGATCTACGACATCGCCGCCTGGGACAGCTACGACGCGAACTTCTGGGCCGGCCAGTTCGCGTGCGCGACCCGCAAGGCGTTCGGCGCCCCACCGAGCGCACCCGACGGGTGCACTGACCAGACCTACGCGCGGCCGTGCTGGGACGTTGGCTCGCCGCGCTACCTGGCCGACCACCTCGACGATCTGAGCCTCGCGGCGGCCGGCGACGCGCTGATCATCCACTCGCCCGGCGACGACTGGGTCGACGTGGCCGAAGCCACCACCTTCGGGATCGCCCTCGATGCGGCGGCCCCCGAGCGCAGCGTGATCACCTCCGTCGACGGCACCTGCGCGAGCGGCCAGCACAACGACGTGCTCGGCGATCCGGCGCTGGCCAGCTGTATCGTGAACTTTGTCGCGTCCGCGGGCGCGAGCATCTGATCGGCTAGCTCCGGCATACCGTGAGCGCTGAGTCGACCACGGCAGCGCGGGCCTGCTAGCTCAGACGAGCCGTCGCGCGCACTGGCGGACGCCCCAGTGCGGCGAGCCGAGCAGCTGCCTGGCCCACGCGCGAGCCTGCTCGGGCCGATGCGCGCCCAGCCACTCGAGCGCGTCGACGCTCAGCCGATCGGGCGTCGCGGTCGGCCCCAGGCAGCGTCGCAGCAGCTCGTCGAGGTGCTTGGGCAGCAGCTCGGCGAGCACCGCAAACTGAGCGGACTGAGCCCCGACCACGAACTTGCTGGGGATCTGATCGCGCAGCTGCTGCTCGATGAACGCGGCCCAGGCCTGTTCGCGGGTCCACACATCGCGGAGGTACGCGGCCAGGCCGTCGATCCACGCGCGCGGGGCCGGGCGGGCCCCCGCGATATTGCTACACAGGGCGGTCCACAGTCGGTCCGACAGCTCGGGGGTGCCGTCGCGCAGGGCCGCGTCGAGCCGCGCGTAGTCGCGTTCGTGCAGCACGCAGACCCACGCCTCGAGCGCGGCCTCGCGCGTGGGTGGGGCGTAGCTCAGCGCCCGCTCGAGCTCGTCGCGGGCGCTGCGATCGCCCCAGCGCGCCAGGCATGCCTTGGCCTCGTAGCTGGCGCGTGGATCGGTCGCGCCCTGAGCCCCGTACACGGCGTCGCGGTCGAGCGCCGGGTCGCCGTGACGCAGCAGCAAGCTGGCGTAGCCATACGGGGGATCGAGCCCAAACGCGTCGCGGAACCGTCGCAGGTGAGCAACCAGCCGCGGATCATCAAACTCGATCAGCGCGGGGGTCAGCGCGACCGCGATGATCTTCATGAGCGAGGCGGACTCGCTCGCGCGCAGCAGCGGCTCGATCAGCGCGTAGTCGTCCACGCTGGCCAGCGCGCGCAGCAGCTGGCGGATCTGCCTGGCGGCCTCGGGCGTGTCGACGAGCCCGAGCTCGACGATCCGCGCGGCGACGATCTCGGCCCCGACCGCCCGCTCCGCGATCGTCTCGCCACCGCGCAGCAGCGAGCGCGCGGCCGCCCAGGCCACGCTGGGCTCGGCGTCACGCAGGTGCTCGCGCAGACGCGGATGCGCCAGCGCGATCGGCCACAGCTCGAGGTGCTCGACCGCCGCGCTGAGCATCCGCGGGTGCGCGTGGCGATGCCCGCTCAGGATCGGCTCGAGGATCGCCGCGGGCAGGGCGAGCTTGGCCACGCGTGTGCACTGCAGCGCCTCGAACACCACGTCGGCGTGGTCGTGCGCGAGCAGGGGCACCAGCGCGGGCGCGTGGCCGTGCAGGTGGGGGTTGTCGTGCAGCCAGCGGACCGTGCCCAGCACGATCGCCGGCTCGTCTGCGAGCAGCCGCGCGAGGACCCCGGCGAAGTCCGCGGCCTCGGCCAGGTGGTGCAGCCCGTACTTGGACTGGACGATCTCGCTGCGGTTGGTCATCGCGCCGAGCTCGAGCCAGCGCTCGAGCTCGGCGGTCGCGGGCGACGGATCGGCTCCGCTGCCCGTCCACGGGTTGCAGCCGTAGAGGTGCAGCAGGCCGTCGCGCTCGCGCCAGGGCACCTGCGCGGCCGGCCGCGCGACCAGCTCGTGGAGGAGCCGCGAGAACCGGGCCGGGGTCACGCGGTAGAGCAGATCCGACAGCCGCGAGCGTACCTCTGGGGCGGCGACGAAGCGGCGCTCGAGGCTCGCGAGCTCGGCCTCGCCGATGCGCTCGGGCGCCCGCTCGAGGGCCCCGAGCGCGCGCAGAAACTCGGCCGTGTCGCGGGCGAGCGCGTCGGGGAGCTCGTGCTTGGGACCGGCCCGCGGCGGCGTGTTCGGCAAGATCCGGGCGAACTCGCTGCGCTGTCGCAGCCCGGGATGCAGCAGCGCGCGCTGCTCGAGCACGTAGCGCAGCTGGATCCCAAAGTTGGGCCCCAGCTCGAACTCGGCGAGCGGTCGGCGGTAGTCGTCGGCGACGCGCTCGGGCGGGCGGCTGTCGATCTCGGGCGGGAGATCGTCGATCAAGCCGAGCCGGCCAAACCCGATCCGCGCCTCGCCCAACCGCCACCACGGCAGGCAGACCCGCTCGCCAGCGGCCAGGCCCACGATCGGCGGCAGCGGATCGCGGTGGGCGGCGTAGTCCAGCGCCCCAAACGCGAACATGTTGCCCAGCGCCGCGCAACGCAGCGCCCACTCGCCGTGCTCGGCCTGGCCCCAGCCCGGCTCGACGAACGACGCGACCGCCAAGGTCTGCGCGGGATCGGGGTAGGGGACCGCTTCCCCGCTCGCCTGGGTGGGCAGCTCGATAGCGTCGATCTCGAGCGCCTCGGCCAGCAACAGCGCGAGCACGCGGGCGGCCGGGTCGACGGCCGCGACCGCCGACCAGCGCCAGTCGAAGTTCGACGCGAACCCCAGCAGCCGCGCGCAGGTGGCCACCACGTCGTAGTTTGAGCACAGGTAGGTCGAGTACCAGGGGATCGTCAGCCCGTCGTCGTGACCGGTCCCCAGCAACACGACCTGGTACTCGACCAGCAGCAGCTCGCGCATGCTCGCGAGCGCGGGCTTTTGTTCGCCGCGCTCGCGCTGCCAGCTCAGGCACGCGTCGAGCAGGCCCTCGAGCTCGGCGTCGCCAGCGAAGCCCTCGCTCAGCGCCCGCTCGAGCAGCGCCTGCAGCCGCGGGTACGCCCGGATGTCTCGCAGGACCCGCGCGAGGTAGGCCAGCGGCGGTCGCTGGTCCGGCCAGCGTGCCCGAAGCGGCTCGAGCTGACGCTCGGCGGCCGCGAATTGTCCGGTCTCGATCTGCGCGTGGACCAGCGCCAGCTGCAGGGCCGGGTCGTCCGCGTGATGCTCGAGCGCCTCGACGAGCACCCGCCCGGCCTCGATCAGCTTGCCTTGTTGTTCGAGACACTCGGCCCACAGCTCCCAGCTGGCGCGATCGCTGGGATCGAGCCGCAGCCCGGCTGCGAACGCATCACTCGCTGCCGCGTAGTCGCGCTGCGCGAGCCGAGTACGTGCGTCCCGGAGCCGATCATGAGCCTTTCGCCGCCGAAATTCGGACACTCGCGGCAATGGTAGGTCGTCTGTGCCCGCCTGTCCTGCACCCTGCACGCGCCCGGTTGCGCCGCCGCGCGAACCACACGAACATGCGGCCCGATCCGCCCAACTGGGTATATCCGCGCGCCGGCTCGGCGCACGCGAGGCACCCGGTCCAACGAACGCCAATCAGGAACTCCCCCCATGTACGCAATCAAGCGATCCCTCACCGCCGCGCTGGCCCTGCCGCTGCTTTTGTCGATCTCAGCCTGTGGAAAGTCCGAGAGTGACAAGCCGGCCGAAGAGGCCAAGCCCAAGATCGAGAAGCTCGATCCCGCCACGCTGTTCACCGGAGACAAGGTCACGATGCCGTCGACCTACGGCGCGCTGAAGCTCGGCATGACCCAGGCCGAGGCCAAGACCGCGATGGCCGATCTGCCCGAAGACGGCACGATCAAGTCCGAGTCCTACCCCGACATCTGGTTCAACACCGGGTTCGACGACGAGACCACCAAGCTCACCCGCGTGTACTTCAACCTGCCCAAGGCCGACGCGATCAAGTTCGCGACCGAGAAGTGGGGCGCGCCGCAAGAGGGCACCGATCTCGACGCCAAGGTCCTGTGGTGGTTCAACCCCGCCGACAACCTGCGCGTGTCGATCGGCGACTCGTACAGCGACGGCGAGGCCCACATCGAGTTCACCCACTACTGGCCGATCACCCAGCTGATCGGTGAGGGCAAGGAGCTCGCGTTCGAGAAGGACGCGCCGCTGCTGGGCCTGACGCCCGCCGACCTCGACGCCAAGTACGCGACGTGGGTCAAGAAGGAGTCCGAGGAGGACGCCAAGAAGAGCCAAGAGGACATCGCCAAGCTCGCGGGCGAGGAGGCGAAGGCGCTGATGGGCAAGCCGACCGCCAGCATCGATCTCGAGTACCCGCCGACCGAGTGGGGCAAGTACTGGACGCCAGTGCACTTGAGCTGGACCGACGAGGGCAAGATCGACCGGTTCTGGTTCGGCCTCGACTTCGAGCCGCACCCGGCCGCCAAGGACCAGATCTTCGCGCTGTTCAAGCAAAAGTGGGGCGAGCCCAAGGAGGTCGAAGAGTACGGCGACAAGATCTTCGTGTTCTCCGAGGACCCGCGCATCGAGGTCGAAGAAGACACGATCTCGAACAAGTGGGACGTGACCGTCGAGGTCCCGGAGACGGAGTAGCGAGCGACGAGTCCCCGGCCGACTCGCTGAACCACGCGTCCACGCGTCCACGCGTCCACGCGCGCGTGGGTCAGCGCTCGGGTCGGAGGCTGGCGAAGCCGACCCGGCCGTAGTCGGCGAGCGCCTGCATTCGCTGGATCAGCTCGGCCTGACCCTCTGCGTGGTACGAGCTGCGGACCAGCGGCCCGGCCTCGACGTGCGCGACGCCCCGCGCACGCGCGAACGTGGCGAGCTCGGCGAACTCGTCGGGGTGGACGTAGCGGCTGATCGGCAGGTGCTTCTTGCTGGGCTGCAGGTACTGCCCGAGCGTCAGGATCGTCAGGCCGAGCTCACCGAGCTCGGTGATGACCTCGCGGACCTCGTCCAGGGTCTCGCCGAGCCCGAGCATCAGGCCGGTCTTGGTCAGCGCTCCGCGCCCACGGGCGTGGCGGAGCACCGCGTAGCTGCGATCGTAGCGGGCCTGGACCCGGACCTCGCGGCTGAGGCGGGGCACGGTCTCGAGGTTGTGGGCGAACACGTCGGGCGCGGCGTCGAGCACGGTGTCGACGTCGCCCAGGGCGCCCTTGAAGTCGGGGACCAGCACCTCGATCGTCATGTCGGGCGCGCGGCGGTGGCAAGCCTCCAGCGTCGCCGCCCAGATTCGCGCGCCGCCGTCTCGCAGGTCATCGCGGTCGACCGAGGTGATCACCGTGTGGTTGAGATCGAGCTCCGCGAGGATCGTGGCCACCCGCTCGGGCTCGCCCTCGTCGACGGCCAGCGGGCGGCCGGTGGCGACATCACAAAACCGGCACGAGCGGGTGCAGATGTCGCCCAGGATCATGATCGTGAGCGCCTTGTTGTTCCAGCACTCGCCGATGTTGGGGCACCCGGCGCTCTGGCAGACCGTGTGGAGCTGAAGCTCGCCCACGCGCCGACGCAGCTGCGTGTAGGCCTCGCCCGCGGGCATCGGGACCTTGAGCCAGGGCGGGTGCCGACGCCGTCCCGAAGACGGGGCGGCCGGCTGCGCGGGGGCGTCACGGACGATCGGCAGGTGCGTGGCCACGGTCGTACTTAGCACGGCCGGTCACGCGAGCGCTTCTTCGCGGCGCAGCGTGGTCTCGCCCTGCAGGCGCTCGAGCACGGCGAGCAGCTCGTCGTCGCCGCCCTCGGGCATCTGAATGTCGATCGTCACCAGCAGGTCGCCGCGCGGCTCGCCGCGGATCCGCACGCCGCGGTCGCGCAGGCGCAAGGTCTGGCCGTTTTGGGTCCCGGGCGGCAGCCGCATGGTCACCGGTCCCCACGGGGTCGGGACGTCGATCGGTCCGCCGCGGTAGGCCTCGAGCGCGGTCACCGGCAGCTTCATGCGCAAGTTGGTGCCGTCGCGCTCGAGGTTGCGGCCCGGCAGCACCCGCACGGTCAGGATGATGTCGCCTGGCGGGCTCCCGGGTCCGCCCTGCTCGCGCAGGCGCAGCTTGCCGCCGTCAGTCACGCCCTCGGGCACGCGCACGTCGAGGGTCCGGAGGTTGCCGCCGCGCTCTTCGACCCGCAGCGGCACGGTCACGCCCAGCAGCGAGTCCATGATCGTGACGCTGATCTCACCTTGGATGTCGGCGCCGCGGCGCGCCTGCGGGCCCGGTCGACCGCCGCGCCCAAACATGTCGCCGCCGTCGATCCGCCCGCCGCCGAACAGGCGTGAGAGCAGATCGTCGAAGCTGGTCTCGCGGGCGTCGCCGAAGTCCGAGAACGGGTAGCTCTGGGAGCCGCCGAAGCCCCCGCCCGGGCGCCCACCAAACCCGCCCGACCGCGCCCGCTGGTACGCCCGCGCGCGCTCGGGGTCGAAGCCCTGGGTCAGCGACATCTCGCCAAACTCGTCGTAGAGCTTGCGTTTGTGCTCGTCGCCGAGCACTTCATAGGCCTGCGAGACGTCCTTGAAGCGCTCCTCGGCGGCCTTGTCACCGGGGTTCTTGTCGGGGTGAAACTGGCGGGTCAGCGAGCGGTAGGTCTTCTTGATCTCGTCTTGTGACGCGGACCGGTCGACGCCAAGCGATTGGTAGAGGTCCTTCATCGTGGCTGCTCTGCTCCGGCCGAGGCCGCGAGCGAGCTTAAGGGGCGCCCGCAAAGACGCAACCCCTCGTCGGTGGTCGCGCACGGCCACGCGTGCGCGGATGGTCGGCAGCCCCGCAATGCGTGGCCGTGGTCGGCGCCCGCGCCTGGCCGCGATCGCGCCTCGTACTGCGTGGGTTCGCCCACGGATGGTGGGTTTCGCCAACGAGCGTGGTAACAACCGCCGCAATGGCGACTTCAGTGAACCTTGAGGAACTCCGCGATGACGCGCTTGCTGCGCACCCGTACGCGGCCTTCCTCGCCCGCATGAAGAAGCCCGGCCGCTACCTCGGCGGCGAAGAGCAGGCGATCGTCAAGTCGCACGCTGACCTGAGCTGTCGGTTCGTGCTCGCGTTCCCCGATCTCTACGAGATCGGCATGAGCCACCTCGGCACCCGGATCATCTACGACCTCGTCAACGCCGCCGATGATCTGTGCTGCGAGCGGGCGTTCTCGCCGTGGCGCGACATGGAGGCCGAGCTGCGCGAGCGCGAGCTGCCGTTGGTCTCGCTCGAGACCTACACGCCGCTGCGTGACTTCGACGTGGTCGGCGTCTCGTTGCAGTACGAGCTGAGCTACTCCAACGTGCTGCTCAACCTCGAGCTCGGCCGGGTTCCGCTGCGCTCGCGCGATCGCTCCGACGCCGATCCGATCGTGATCGCCGGCGGGCCCACGGCCACGCACCCCGAGCCGCTCGCCGACTTCATCGATCTGTTCTTGGTCGGCGAGGCCGAAGAATTGCTGCCCGAGCTGCTGCGCCTGATCGGTCAGATGCGCCAGCAGGGCCGACCCCGGCTCGAGATCCTCGCCGCCGCGGCGCAGCTGCCGGGCATCTACGTCCCGCGCTTCTTCGAGGTCGCCGTCGAGCCGCGGACCGAGCTGCAGGTCGTGGTCGGGCGCTCGCCCGAGGGTGAGGCCGCCGACGCGCCGACCGACATCCAGCGGGTGTTCGTCCGCAACCTCGACGACTTCAAATTCCCCACCCGGTTCCCGATCCCCTACGCGGAGGCGATCTTCGATCGGGCCAGCGTCGAGATCACCCGCGGCTGCACCGAGGGCTGCCGGTTCTGCCAGGCCGGCATGATCTATCGCCCGGTCCGCGAGCGAAAGCCCGAGGACATCGTCGCGGCCGTGCTCGAGGGCACCGACGCCGCCGGGTTCAACGAGGCCAGCCTCACGGCCCTGAGCACCGCCGACGTGTCGTGCATCGATCCGCTGATCAAGGCCCTGGTCCCCGAGCTGGCCAAGCGTCGGGTCTCGCTGGGTATCGCCTCGCTCCGCGCCTACGGGCTCAACGAGTCGATGATGGACGAGATCAAGAAGGTCGGGATCGACGGCCTGACCTTCGCGCCCGAGGCTGGGACCCAGCGCATGCGCGACGTGATCAACAAGAACGTCAGCGACGAGGACATCCTGGCCTCGGCCAGGCGGATGTTCGAGCGCGGCTACGAGCGCATGAAGATGTACTTCATCATGGGCTTGCCGACCGAGACCGACGAGGACCTCGCGGGGATCATCGAGACCGGCCGCATGGTCCGCGACGTCGCCCGCGAGCTGCAGCTCGCCCGGCCCCCGGCGATCACCTTGAGCGTCTCGCAGCACGTCCCGAAGCCGCACACGCCGTTTCAGTGGGCCGCGATGGACAGCATGGAGGACCTCGAGACCAAGGTCCGGCTGCTGCGCGACATGGCGACCCGCAACAAGCTCGCGATCAAGACCCACAACGTGCGCGAGAGCTGGCTCGAGTGCCTGTTCGCCCGCGGCGATCGGCGGCTCGGCGACGTGCTCGAGACCGCCTACAAAAACGGCGCGCGGTTCGACGGCTGGAAAGAGTACTTCTCGTTCGAGACCTGGCTCGACGCGCTCGAGACCCACGCGATCCGGCCCGAGGTCTACACTCGCACGCTGCCGGTCGGCGTGCCGCTGCCGTGGTCGCACCTCGACATGCAGCTCGAGCCGGGCTTCCTGGAGGGCGAGTATCGCAAGGCCCTGGCCAGCCGGGTCTCGCCGCCGTGTGGCAAGCCCGCCGGAGCCAAGGTCCATCACACCACGCTCGACGCGGCCCAGGCCGAGCAAAAGCGGCTGGTCTGCTACGACTGCGGCGTCGCGTGTGATCTGGGCGAGATGCGAGAGGAGCGGATCGTCGCGCTGCGCGGGCTGTCGAGCATGGCCACCGAGCGCGAGGCTGCGATCGCCAAACGAGAGGCCGCGATCGAAGCGGCTGAGCTCGCTCAGCAGGGCGACCAACAGCTGATCCCGCTCGAGCGCTTGCGCCGGGGCATGGCCGCCAGCAACCTCGCTGACGACAGCGCCTTCAAGCACAACGCCGAGGCGCCCTACAGCAAGGTCCGGCTGTTCTTCGCCAAGCGCGGGACCATTCGGTTCCTCAGTCAGCTCGATCTGGTGCGGATTATCCCCCGCATGTTCCGGCGCGCCGGGCTCGAGATCGGCTTCTCGCGCGGGTTCTCGCCGCTGCCACGCATGAGCTTTGGCCCCGCGCTGGCGCTGGGCATGGGCGCCGATGAAGACGTGCTCGACTGCGATCTGCTGCTCGAGCGCTCGGCCGAGGACATGCTCGGCCTGCTGAACTCCGCGCAGCGGAGCGAGATCGCGGCCGATCTGCTCGCGCGCCTGCAGGCCGTCCAGCCGCCCGGGTTTCACCTGCTCGACGCGCGGATCGTCCCGCCGGGCGAGAAGACCCTCGGCGAGCTGGTCGCCGGGGCCGACTTCGCCGTTCACCTCGCGCCCGAGCAGCTCTCGGGCCTGCGCGAGCGCGTCGACGCCATGCTCGCGGCCGGCAACCTGTGCGTGACCCGCCAGCAAAAGGTCAAGAAGAAGCACCGCGGCAAGCGGCGCGAGGTCGGGTCCAAGAGCGTCACGATCGATCTGGATCAGCGCCTGCTGTCTGCCGCCGTCGACGAGGATCTCGGGCTCCTGCGGTTTCGCCTGCGGACCGACGTCGAGGGCGCCAACGCCCGCCCGCGCGAGCTCGCGGCCCTGCTGCTCGGCGCGCCTGTGGAAGATCATCGGATGCGACGCGAGCGGCTGCTCGCCCGGCCCGAGCCGGAGTCGGAGCTGATCGGTCTGCGCGAGCTCGGCGGCGCGTGGCGGCCCGAACACCGCCGCCACGTCCCCGCGCTGTGAGCACGAACCAACGCGGCGGGCGGAGCTCGTCGACGAACGAGAGTCAGCGTGGCTCGGCCGCACAGGCTCCTCGCTCGAACTCCCTGCGTTGGCGCTCGATATCGTCGGATTCAGGCTCGAGCTGATCCATCCGCAACAGCTCGCCCGCGCCGATCAGGTGGTCCCGACCCGAGCCGCTACTGCGGATCGACGCAGAAGGTCTTGGGCCCCACCCAGGAGATCATGTTCTGCCAGAACACCTCGACCTCCGGGATCTGCTGCCACTCCGAGTCGAAGCTGATCCACTCGTCCGAGAACACGATCGCCGCGCCGTCGGACAGCTCGACCGCCGTACCCAGCGAGGTGTTGTTCTCGCCTTCGGGTCGCACGAACACCATGCCGGGCCCCACAACCTGCCAGCCGCCGTGGATCTGCACCCCTTCGGCCCCATCGGCGACCGGGTGGTTTTGCCAGACCTCGGTCGGGTCGATGTAGATCGGCGCGGCGTAGCTGAGACCGGTCGAGATGGACACCAGCGAGTTCTGCTGGGTGACATCGGCCGCGCTGTTCCCGTAGCCGGCCATGCTGATCAGGCCGTGCCCAGCCGCAATCCAGGTTTGCAGGATCGCGGCCTCTTGTGCCGAGTACTGATGGGTCAGTCGGTCGACGATCAAGATATCAAACTCAGCGAGATCGTCGGCGGTCAGCTGATGATTGCCCAACATCCCGAATCGGGTCGCCGTGGTGCCCTTTTCCTCGAGCCAGACCTCGAAATCGGAGGCGGGGTTGGAGCCCTTGTTGCCGATGATTCCGATCCGGTAGCAGTCGCAAAAGCCGTCCATGCCCTCGTCGAGGTCGTCGATGATGCCGTTGCAGTCTTCATCGATGCCGTCGCAGGCGATCTCGGCGACCTCGCACTGGTCGCCGTCGCCGTCGCCGTCGCCGTCGCCGTCGCCGTCGCCGTCGCCGTCGCCGTCGCCGTCGCCGTCGCCGGGATCGCCATCGCCGTCGCCCGGATCGCCATCGCCGTCCCCGGGATCGCCATCACCATCACCATCACCATCACCATCACCATCACCCATCGTCCCCGTCGAGCTCATGGTCCCCGACGCCTCGGAGCCACCGGCTGTCTCGCTCGCCGTGCCGCCGTCGTTCGCGTCGTCCTTGCCGCCGTCGGCCGTGCTGTCGGCGCACGCGAGCGAGGTGGCGGTCAGAGTCAGCAGGCAGGTCAACAGCGTTCCGTGGCGTAGCATGGGACGAGTGTACGCCTTCGCCGCCCGTCGTATCGACATAATCGAGCTGCGTCTGTGCGGGAATCCCGCGATCCCCGCTGGTGCGGGAATCCCGCGATCTCCGCCCGCGCGCTAGGGCCCAACCGCTCAGGCCAGCGGATTCTCAAACGCCGGCGGCTTGCCGCGCTGCATCGCCTTGACCCCGATCGCCGTGCTGCTCATCGTCAAGCTCTGCGCGGCAGCGCGCTCTTCGATCGCAGATCCCTCGGCAAACGGCAGCGCGTTTGCGCGCTCGATCGTGTTGGCGATCAGCTCGCGCAGGTCAGCGTCGAGCGGCACCCCAGCCTCGTTGCAGGGATCCACGTCACGGCTGACGGAGACCTCGGCCGGCCCCTCACGAAACGCCGGACGCTCGATCTTGCCAGCCGCGATCCCAGCCGCGAACGCCATGCTCTCGCCCGGCAGATCGCGGATCGGCACGACCTTGGACACATAGCCCCAGTCCGCGGCCTCTTCGGCCTTGAACGCGTGGCCCGTCAACAGCAGCTCGCTGATCCGCGCCCAGCTCTGCGGCTTGGACGCGCGGTGAATGTGGTGACACCCGCCGAGCCCCGGGAGCACGCCGACGGTCGGCTCGGGCTGGCCGATCACGGTCCCGGCCCCGGCGACGCGGGCCTGACAGCACGACGCAAACTCGTTGCTGCCGCCCAGCACCCGCCCGACCAAGGCCGCGACCGTGGGCTTGGCGCTGGTCTTGAACTTCATGAGCGTGCGCTTCCAGCCCTGGATCAACTCGAGCGCGCGGTCGTGGTCGCCGAGCACCGGGACGAAGCAATTCAGATCAGCGCCGTGGCCAAACTCGCGGCTGAGCGCGCCATCTGGGGCCACGACGATCGCCGCGACCGCGTCGTCATTGGCGAGCCGCTCGTACGCGGCGTCGAGCTCGGCGATGAAGCGGTGGTTGATCGTGCGCCGCCCGAGCGAGATCAGCCCGACGTTGCCGTGCACGGCGGTGCCGACGTAGATCGACGCGAGCGCGTCGTCGTCGAGCTCGGCGATCGGGGCGACCTCGTCGGCCTTGGTGATCGACTGATCGGCCACGAACGCGGCGACCAGCTGCTTGCTGGCCTCGAGCCCGCGCTCGGCGATCAGCGCGGGCGTCCCCATCGAGAACGCCAGCGCGTTCTCGCACAAGAAGTTGAGCGCGTCGGCCCGCGCGACCTCGTGCTTCAGCATGTAGGCCGTCAGCGAGAACAACATCCCGAGCATGCGCTGCTCGACCATGGCCACGTGCTCCGGTGGGCACTGCTGGCCGCGCTCGTAGGGCCACTTCTGGTGGGGGTCCTTCATGTAGGGCTGCCACTGCTCGGGGATCTGGTACAGCGTCGAGTCGACCTCTTCGCTGAGCAGCTGCATGCAGTGGGCGGACAGGTAGTTGGCGCCGGGGATCAGGTTGTGCACGAAGAACGGCGAGGTCCCGAGCAGCTTGCGGCACACGTCGTCGATCTGCGCGGGCGCGAGCCCGGTGCTGACGTGAATGCGCACGGCCTCGAGCATCATCCCGCAGAAGATCCGATCGGCCGCGAACGCGGGCGCGTCGGCGGTCTCGATCAGGTTCATCCCGAGCTTGCCCAGGAACTTGCGGATCACCTTCAGGGTCTCGGCTGACGTCGTGCAGCCCCGGGTCGGGACCTCCCACAGCTTGTTGGTGAGGTGCGGGAAGAAGGGGTGCATGACGCCGGAGCGGTCGGCCCCGGGCAAGCCCTCGAACAGGTGCTTGGTGGTCAACCCGGAGGTCGCCGAGAACACGTAGGCCTGCGGGTCGCGGGCCCGGATCGCCCGATAGAAGGGTTGCTTGATGTCGAGCCGCTCGGGGATTGCCTCGAACACGAAGCCGAGCTGCAGCGCCGCGGGCACGTCGGCGAGGGTGCCCTTGACGATCGTGATGTTGTCGAGCACGGCGTCGACCTCGGCCGCCGAGAACCGGCCGCCGAACGCCTCGCGCAGCTTGTCCTTGACCCCGTCGACCGCGTCCGAGAGATCTAGGGCGATGACTGGCACGCCGTGCTTCGCCAGCAGCCGCGCAAATTGTCCGAGCTTGCCGAACCCGACGTTGCCGCAGGCACCCGCGACCAGCAGCGCCTTCACGGGTTCGCTGGCATCGGGCTGGAAGATCGCGCTGACGGAGGGATCGCTGATCGGCATGCCCGGGATGGTAGGGAAGGGGACGCGGCTTTTGACGGCTCCGCAGAGGTCGTCGATTGAGCTTTTTCACGGCCCGTGCTGATAGACTCCCCGCGATGTCGACCTCACGCGCCCTCACCCTGGCCCTGTTGATTGTCTCGCTGTCCGCTTGCAAGGGCGCAGAGTCCGAGCAGAAGGCTGAGACCTCGGTCGCCGCGCCCACGCCCGCGCCCGAGCCTGCGCAGCCCGAGGCCAGCGCAGGCGAGCCAGGGGAGCCCGCGGGTGGTGTCGAAGCGGGCGGAACCGAGGCGGAGGACGAGACCGAGACTGGCGAAGAGGAACCGCAGGTGCCGCTTCCCGAGTCCTTCGAGCAGGTTGGGGTCGAGCTGTGCGACACCTACGTGAAGGACTACGTGGCCTGCATCGACGCCAAGGTGCCCGAGGCCGAGCGTGACGCGCTCCGGCGCCAGGTGTTCGTCAACATCGAGGCCTGGAAGCAGACCGCGGCGGGTGGGGCGTCCGCCAAGCGAGGGCTCGAGACCGGCTGTCGGATCGCCCGCGAGCAAGCCAAGCGCGCGACGCAGGAGTGGGGCTGCGAGTGGTGATCTCTCCCCGCAACCCCCGCGCTTGAGTCTTCGCACCCGCGAATTTCACTTCGCGTGACATTTTTGTCGGAGCGATGTCGATAGCTCCACAAGCTAGCTTTGTGCGTTTGGGTGACACGCGCAGTCTGTGCGCGGCCAGGCGGGTCGACGCCACGCATATCTTTCTTGGTCGGCCTTGATTCTACTCGTATTTCTCGGCGCTCGAAGCTCCGATCTGGGATCGAATGGCGCGATCTTCAGGTGGGCTAGACAGCGATTAATTGGGTTCGCAATCTGCTCGATCTCGCCCATTGGGCCGTAGGAACCTGGGTCTAAACTGGCTTGACCCTAGTACTGCACCGAATGTCGGGGCTGCGGTCGCCTCGGACACGTGGTAATGATCGCATCCCGGCGCACGCGCCGCTCGCTCCGCGCAAGCTCAGTCACACTAGTGCCTGGGTGCGGGGCTTCCAAACCGACTCGAATCGACACACGGAGAGACGCGAGAATGAAGTTCAACACCACCATCCTCGTCGCTGCCCTTACTGCTCTGACCTTCGCCGCCCCCGCTTGCGACAAGAAGGAAGAGAAGAAGGACGACAAGGCCGACAAGGCCGACGAAAAGAAGGCCGATGACAAGGCCGACGCCAAGAAGGCCGATGAGCCTGCACCCGAGGCCGCACCGGCCGAGGTTGCCGCCCCCGAAGCCGCGCCCCCCGAGGGCGAGGCTGCACCCGAGGGCGAAGCTGCACCCGAGGGCGACGCCGAAGCCGCCCCCGAGTAATCCACCCTCTATCGAAGGAAGACCGGAGCCAACGTGGCTCCGGTTTTTCTTTTGGTTCTTTTGGTTCATCGGCGTGCTGTTTCGTGCCGGTCCCGCGATGTACAGCGTGCGCGGACGTGGGTACTTTGCAGGTCGAGAGCCGAAGTTGTCGCACGCACCAACCCACCGTATTGATGAACGCACGCCCGCACAGCTGCGGAGCCTGAGCCTGCAGCCGGGCTTCACCGCTGCAGCCCCGGGCTCGGTCTTGATCGCGACCGGAGCGACACGGGTGCTGTGCACCGCCTCGCTCGAGCCGCGCACACCCTCGTGGCTGACACGCGGCGGCTGGATCACCGCCGAGTACGCGATGCTGCCCGGCGCGACCAGGCCTCGCGGCCGCCGTGATCCGGGCGGGCGCGGCAAGGAGATCCAGCGTCTGATCGGCCGCTCGCTGCGTGCCGCCGTCGATCTCAGCCAGCTCGTGGGTCCGGACGGCGGGCTCTCGATCGTCTGCGACTGCGACGTGATCGAGGCCGACGGCGGGACCCGGACCGCAGCTGTCACCGGCGCCTGGGTCGCCCTCGAGATATGTCTGCGCAAGCTCGTGGCCAGCGGGCAGCTCGGCCAGCACCCGGGCCTGGGTCAGGTCGCGGCGGTGTCGGTTGGCGTCGTCGAGCCGGAGGGCGCCGATCCTGGTCGAGACCCTGTCGCAATGCTGGACCTCTGCTACCACGAAGACAGCCGCGCCGTCGTCGACCTCAACGTGGTCATGCGCGGGATCATGCGGGGGGGCAGCACCGAGCTCGGCTTGGTCGAGGTCCAGGGAACCGGCGAGCGCGGCGACTTCAGCCGCGCACAGCTCGATCGAATGCTCGATCTAGCCGAGTCTGGGGTCGCCGAGCTGATGGCCGCTCAGCGAGCGGCGCTGATCGAAGCGGGAGTGTGAGTCGATGCCTCGACGAATCGTGGTCGCCACTACCAACCCCCACAAGCTCCAGGAGCTGACCTCGACGCTCGCTCGGGCCCGGTTCCCCGAGGTTCGCCAGCTCGAGATCGTGAGCGTGGCCGCGCTGCCGGAGTACGGCATGCCGCCCGAGATCGAGGAGACGGAGATCACCTTCGTGGGCAACGCCGTGCTCAAGGCCGCCGGGATCGCGCAGTGGTTGCGCACAGTCGGCGCTCCCCGCGACGAGCTGGTGCTCGCCGACGACTCTGGCCTGTGCGTCGACGCCTTCGACGGCAAGCCCGGGGTCTACTCCGCTCGCTTCGCTGGCCCCGACGCCACCGACGAGACCAACAACGCGAAGCTCGTGGCGGAGCTGGGCGCCCGGGGGATCGACGCGTCACCGGCCGACTACGTGTGCGTGCTGGCGATCCGCCAGGTTGGCACCCGCCCGTTCGACTTCACCCTGCCCGACGCTGGGGCGATCTTCATGCGCGAGAACTGCCTGTGCATCGAGGGGCGCTGTCGTGGCACGGTCCGGGTGGCCGCGCGCGGTGACGGCGGATTTGGCTACGACCCGCACTTTTGGATTGATGGGGACACGCGCACCTTCGCGGAGCTGAGCCGCGGCGAGAAGTCCCAGCGATCGCATCGAGGGGCGGCGTCTCGGCGTTTGGTCCAAGAGCTGCCCCTCATCCTCCAGTGAGCCCGCGCTGGCCCAAACTGGGACGCTCACGCTGCACGCGTGACCCTCTGGATTTCGCCGCCGCACTCGGCTAGGCTCCGCGTCGTTTCGGGGCGTGGCGCAGTCTGGTAGCGCGCCTGCTTTGGGAGCAGGAAGCCGAAGGTTCGAATCCTTTCGCCCCGATTTTTCTGCCCGCGCAGATGCGCGGCATCGCACCCATAGCTCAGCTGGATAGAGCATCGGCCTTCTAAGCCGAATGGCCCAGGTTCGAGCCCTGGTGGGTGCAAGGCTGCCCCAGGCTCAGAGCGAGAACTCATGGATCCACAGGTCCGCGTCGAGGCCATCCGCCCGGTGCTCACCAACGGCGACGCCGTAGCCAGCTGGAAACACCGCGACGTCGTGGAGCTCGCTGATGTCGGTGGACAGCTCGCCGGCCAGAGCATGCAGCTGGGCAGGTCTTGCCCGGACTCGACCCGCCGTCGTCACGGCGGCGCGCCGACGCTACCCAGCAGCTCGCCCGTGCTCGCGTCGCGCAGCTCGAGCACGTGGGCACGAACCACGATCACGTGGGTCGCGGACGCGCGCACCCCAACCAAGCGGTCGCCGACGCCGAGCTCGAGCGGCACCGACCACTCGGGCGCGCCAGCTTCAACGCCGATCGCGTCGACGTGATAGCGGCCGTCGCCGTCGACCCAGCCGATCACCGCTCGACCCGCGGCGAGGGTGCTGGCGATCGGCCACGGGGCCGCCGCGGTCGGCAGGGGCATGCGCCACGCGCTCTCGCTGATCGTCACGCGAAGCGCGGTGCCCCGGTCGATCCGCTTGGCTCGTCCGGCCTCGGTCTCCGGATCGAACGCGAAGCCGACGACGATCGGCTGGGCCTCGTCCGACTCGCCCGCCGCGGTGGTCTTGCCCAGCGCGACGCCCCGACCGGTCGCGGTGTCGACGTGAACCCGGTCGAGCTGGATCCCGTCGAGCTTCCCGCGAACGCTGGTGGCCAGCGCGACGCTGGGATCCAGCTCGCTCGCGCGCGCCTGTTCGCAGCCGAGCGGGGGTTGGCGCTGACGGGTGAGCGCGCCGGTCTCGAGGTCCAGCAGCTGGTGGCGCCGCTTGGCCACGTGCACGTAGACCACGGGCGCGGCCCCAGGCTCGGCTGCGGGCACGCTGCACAGGTACTCGACGCGGTCGCCGACGTCGTGGGTTCGCACGCGGGTGCCGGTCGCTAGCTCGTGCACGAACACCGACGAATTCGTGTCACTGACGACGACCCAGTGGCCGGCGACCGTGAACCGCAGGTGCTGGAGCTCGCGGTCGGACGTGCTCAGCGGGCCGATCCGCCACAGCCGCTCGCCGCTGGGGATCGCGTAGGCGTCGACGAACATGCGATCGGCAGCGTGGTCGCGCACGCGGGCCACGACGGCGGGCTGGCCGGCGATCTCGGTCAGCATCGGCGGACCCGCCCAGGGATCGACGCCGCTGATCTCGAGCGTGGCGTCGAGCTTGGCTTCGAGCTGATCGTACACGCCCGCGAGCCTGCGCAGCCCGGGGATGTCGTCGAGCGCGAGCACCCCTGCGGCGACCATTGCGAACGCGATGACGCTTGCCACGAACGCGAAGACCAGCGTCTGGAACAGCAGCCGGCCCATCCGGCCAAGGACGTGCTTGCGTCGGCTGCGCTGCTTGGCCTTGGCGTGCTTGGCCTCCGCTTCGCGTCGCTCGGCCTCGAGCTCGGCCCGGGCTTGCTCGGCGACCTCCAGCTGCTGGGCCGTCTTCGCCAGCTCTTCACCTGCGCGGCGAATGTGCTCATACAGCGCCTTGGTATCGAGGGTGACGCCGGCCATCGTCTTGGCCGTGCGCGCGCGCTCGGGGGCGAAGCGCGAGCCACAGTACTGACAGTTGACCTCGGTGGTCGGCGGCTCTGGGGGGAGCTCGGCCCCGCACGCTGGGCACTGGAAGCGAACGTACTCCACGACGTGAGCGCCTCAGCCGAGCCCGAGCGACGAAGGTGAGGAGGACGCGGGCATGGCTCATGGTCGGTCGAAGCGGGTGGGTGGCGCAAGCGCTGGGTCTGACGGGCCGGCGGCGTACTGCCGGGCGGCCCGCTCGCGCCAGCGCTTCACCGCGTCGTCGTCACCAAGCTTGGCGCTGGCCCGCTCCGCCCCCAACGCGGCGGCGGTGCACACCTCCGCGACACCTTCACACGCCGCGAACGCGGCCTCGAAGGCCAGCCCAGCTCGGCGCGCGTCGTCGGGGGCAGCCCGCGCGAGCAGGGCCTCGCCAAGATCGATCCGCGCCCGCTGTAGCAAGCCCTGCTCACCGGCCTCGAGCAGCTCGACGCCGCGCTCGAGCTGCTCGATCGCCAGCCCCGGCTCGCCACTGGCGAGATACGCCAGCCCGAGCTTCGAGTGGGTGTCTGCCAGCGCGACGTGCCCGGTCGGCAGCGCAGCGCGTTGAATCGCCAGCCCTTCGCTGTACTGCTGGCTCGCCGCCGCGAACCGCCCCCGCGCGAACGCGACGTGGCCCAGCAGCAGGTGGGGCTCGGCGCGCTCGAGGCTGTCAGGCGCCAACTCCCGCGCGTAGATGTCGATCGTGTGGGTCGCATGGGTCCCGGCCGCGTCGAGCTGTCCGGCCTGCAGCTCCATGCGCGCGCGCAGCAGCTCCGCGCGACCGACCTGACGGTGCCCCGGACCAAGCGCCTCGATGTAGACGCGCGACGCTTGCTCGAGCAATTCCCCGGCGGCCTCCCGCCGGCCCTGATCGAACTCGAACCGCGCCAGCTCGTAGTGGGCATCCCCCACGCGCGGGTGGGCGGGGCCGAAGGTCGTCGCGCTGGCCGCGAGCGCCTGCGTGAGCGCGACTCGTGCGTCGTCGAGCGCTCCCGCGGCCGTGAGCGCGCGCCCGAGATCCATGAGCATCGCCGGCTTGTCCGGGTGCGTCGGCGCGAGGTCCTCGAGCAACGCGAGCGCCGAGCGCAGGTCGTCCTCGGCGGAGCGGGGATCGTGCTCGGCCAGCGCGACCCGGCCCGCGATCCACAGCGCGCGGGCGCGGTCGAGGTCGCGCTTGCTCAGGCGATCGAGCCCGGCGGTGGCGCGGCGGACCCACACACGTGCGCGCACGGGGGGGTCGCCGCGCGCGAGTGAGACCCGCACCAGCTCGAGGGCGATCTCGGGGACCAGCGCGTCGGCGTCACCTCGCTCGGCTTCATCGAGCGCATCTTGGAGGCGGGTGATCGCGCGCTCGAGGGCGCCGGTCTTGGCCAGGAGTCGGCCGTGCACGTACATCGCCTCGGCCATGACTGGGCCGTGTCCGGTCTCGTGGGCGCGCTCGAGCGCGAGCTCGGCCAGGGGCAGGCTCGCGTCGGCGTCGGCCGACTCGATCCGCATGTCGAGCTCGGCGAGGTCGGACCGCAGCAGCTCGAGGGCGTCAGCCGCTGACCCATCGGGCGTGCTCGTCGACAGCAGCGCGTCGATGTCCCCACATTGATCGGGATCCGGGAGCGCCGCGGCGGCCTCGATCGCCCGCTCGATCACCCGCGGCGTGCCTGCGACGAGCTGCCCGAGCAGCGCCTCGTAGCCGCGGGCGACGCGATTCAGGCACGCCTCGCGCAGCGCGAGCACCTCGGCAGAGAACTCGTGACGGACCACGGTGGCCTCACAGGCGTTGACTCGCTGGGCGCCCCAGGCCTGGGCCCAAGCTTGCAGGCGGGGCTCGACCCGGGACCAGGTCGGATCGGCGTAGGGCAGCCGCGAGCGCGCGAACGCGTCGCGTAGCTCGACGCTTCGGGTTGGCGTCCAGCGCAGCGCGGCGCTGTCGGCCAGGGTCGGGCAGGGCGAGGCGCGCTCGGGGGCGAGCATGCCCACGGCGACCGCCAGCGCGCCGATCCCCGCGACGGCGAGCCCGGGCCACCAGCGCCGCTTGGGCACCTCGCGGTCCCGCTCCAGCGCGGCGATCAGCTCGTGCATCGACGCGAAGCGGTGGTTCGGGTCGGGGCTGAGGCCGCGCAACATGACCTCGCGCAGCCACACCGGGACTCGGGTGTGGGGCGGGGCCTCGACGATCTCGCCTGCTCCGGTTGCGATCCCCAGCTCCAGCGCGGACTTACCGACGAACGGGCGATGGCCGTAGAGCGCCTCATGCAGCGCGACGCAGAAGCTGAACTGATCCGAGGCCGCGTCGACGCTCCGGCCGACGAACTGCTCGGGCGACATGTACGCGGGCGTGCCCATCAGCGCCCCGGTGCGGGTGATGACGTCGTCCTCGCCCTCGTCCTCGCCTGCTCGTTCGCTTGGGTGCGGGTGCTTGCTGAGCGTGTCGTCGAACTCGCCGTCACGCTGGGCCGGCAGCACGATGTTCGAGTGGGTGAGGATCGCGTCTTGCGAGAGCTCGACGTCATCGCCGGGCGCGGGCGGGGCATGACCGTCGTCAGTAGCGTCAGCGGCGTAGCGACGCCGGGCGCTCGAGATGCTGCGCAGCTCGCCGTCGCCGAGCTCACCGGTGCGCAGCAGCTGATCGAGCGACGTGCCAAATTGGGCGGCCTCACCGTCGGTGTCGAGGCGGGCGCGGTCGATCTCGGCGAACGCGATCGGCTCGATCGGGCACGCGAGGCCGAAGTCGAGCACCCGCGGGCGATCGTCACGACCGACGAGCACGTTGTCGGGCTTGAAGTCGCGGTGGATGACACCTGCCTCGTGCGCGGCGGCGAGCCCCCGCCCGGCCTCGGCGAACATCGCAACGATCTCGTCGATCCCGCGCTCGCCCCGGATCCAGTCGCCGAGCGTCTCACCGTCGACGAACTCCATGGCCACGAACACGCGCCCCTCGAACTCGCCGACGTCGTAGACCTGCACGACGTTGGGGTGCGAGAGCTTGGCCAGGGCCCGCGCTTCGCGACGCAGGCGGGCCTCGAGATCCGCGCGGCGTGCCCGCTGCGGATTCAACAGCTTGATCGCCAGCTTGCGGTCGAGGCCCTCGTGGTAGGCCGCATAGACCACGCCGATCGCGCCCCGTCCGAGCTCGCGCAGCAGCGCGTAGCGGCCGACGTGGGTCGGTCCGTCCTGGTGATCGAGCCGCCTGCCCAAGACGCTGTCCTGGGGGCGGCTGCGGTGAACTCCTGGACGCTCGCGGACGTTCAGCTCGAGCTCGTCGATCGCGGTGACCGTCGCGTCCATGTCGTCTCTCGGGGGCCCGGGGCCCGCTCGCGGATCAGCCCTTGGGCTTGATCGTGATGACCGGACCGTACTTGATCTTGGCGTTGTCGTTGGTCTCGGCGGCGAACACGATGTTGACGATGTCGGACTTGACCGAACTGAACAGCTGCTGGGTCAGCCCGCTGCTCGTGTTGCGGCTCCAGCAGCTGGTGGCTTCGCCGCGGATCGGGACTTCGGTCCCGTAGAGGTACTGCCCGGAGATATCGTTGATGATGACGGTCGCGTCCTCGTCTCGAGGGGTCTCGATGACGCCGCCCTGCAGGTCGGGGCTCGACAGCTGCAGCGAGCCGTCAGCGGCGATCGACGCCGTGAGCACGTAGACATTGCCGGTGGAGGTGGTCGCAGCAGAGTTCGGTATCGGTCGTGATCGGGCCACGCGCGAGCTTCGCACGAGTTCACATCGAGCGGCCAGCGGGGGCGCCGATCTTGGCTCGGGTGACTGTAAGAGCCGCGCGGCAGGGTCTCGTTGGGCCCCGGAGTCGCCGCAGCGGCGACCGACCGAGGTCCCATGTACAACGCCGCCACGTTTGGTCTCCTCCTGCTCCCCCTTCTCGCCCTGACCCCTGGCTGCGCCAAGCAGGGCGACATGGCGGGTCCCCACGGCGGTGACGCGCTCGGGACCAGCTTTGGCGAGCGCGCCGAGGCCTCGCCCGCCAAGCAGCGCCGCAGTGATCGCCCGGCCAGTCCGCTCCCATCCGGGGCCGGCGCGTTCGAGTCCGAGGCGGCCCCGAGCGAGGCTGATCGCTGGAACGACGACGCCGACTTCAGCTCCGGCGCGATCGCCATCGAGGAGAGCAAGCCCGGACTCGGCACCGCCTACGGTGAGCATCGCCACTCCAGCGTCGAGACCGTCGGCTTTCGCCGGGCCGACCCGTCGACCCCCGACGTGGTCTTCAGCATTCGCTACAACGACGTCGGCGGGGTCCGGGCCGCCGCCAGCCACAAGCGCACGCGGGCGTTCTCCGACGACGCGCTGCAGCAGCACGCCGGCCTGTCGTTCGCGCTGCTCGACGACCGCGGGGACGTGTTGCCAGCCGCGTCAGTGGGCTCCGAGCTGTGGGCCGTCGGCCAGCCGGAGGCGCGCTACAGCCTGGCGATCGCCAACGACACCAGCAGCGCGTTCGAGGTCGTGACCTCCGTCGACGGGCTCGACGTGATCGACGGGGCCCCGGCGAGCTTCTCCAAGCGCGGCTACATCGTCGACCCGTTCAGCTCGGTGGTGATCGACGGCTGGCGGACCAGCGAGAGCAGCGTCGCCGCGTTTCGGTTCTCGAGCATCGAGGACAGCTACTCGGAGCGCATGGGTGACGGCCGCAACGTGGGGGTGATCGGCGCCGCGTTCTTCCGCGAGGCGCCGCGCCAGTGGGAAGAGTGGCGCGCGCCCGAAGAGACCTGGCGCCGCGATCGCGCCAACCCGTTCCCATTATGACCCCCACAGCCGGTTTCGCACTTCGGGTCACTCGCTTCGCTCGCTCCCAATTGGCCGTTTGTGCGCGGGGGCATGATTGGCCCCCTAGAAGGGGGCTTGGCCGCTTCGACCATCGGTTCGGAGTTCGCCGTTCACTCTGTGCGCGATGGCGTGATCGGGCCCTTCCTTCGCCCCCAGCGTTGCGGGTCAGAGCAGGCTAGCGAGGAACTGGCCCGTGTAGGAGGTCTCGTGCTTGGCGACCTGCTCGGGGGTGCCCTCGACGACCAGGCGGCCACCGCCCGCGCCGCCTTCGGGGCCGAGATCGATGATCCAGTCGGCGCACTTGATGACGTCGAGGTTGTGCTCGATCACCACGACCGTGTTGCCGCCGTCGACCAGCCGCTGCAAGACCCCGAGCAGGCGGGCGATGTCCTCGAAGTGCAGGCCGGTCGTGGGCTCGTCGAGCACGTAGAGCGTGCGCCCGGTCTGGACCTTGCCGAGCTCGCGCGAGAGCTTGACCCGCTGGGCCTCGCCGCCGGACATGGTGGGCGCGGTCTGGCCGATCTTCATATAGCCGAGCCCGACGTCGGTGAGCGTGGTCAGGATCCGCGCGAGCTTGCGGTGGTTGCTGAATAGCTCGGCGCACTCGTCGATGCTGAGCGCGAGCACGTCGGTGATCGAGTGCCCGCGATAGCGAACCGCCAGGGTCTGCTGGTTGTAGCGCCGACCGTTGCACACCTCGCAGGGCACGTAGACGTCGGCCAGGAAGTGCATCTCGACCTTGACGACCCCGTCGCCGGAGCAGGCCTCGCAGCGGCCGCCCTTGACGTTGAACGAGAACCGGCCGGCCTTCCAGCCGCGGGTCCGCGACTCGGGCAGCTGCGCGAACACGGAGCGGATCTCGTCGAACGCCTTGGTGTAGGTGCCCGGGTTGGACCGCGGGGTCCGGCCGATCGGCCGCTGATCGATCGCAATGACCTTGTCGAGCGCCTCGAGCCCGGTGATCTCGCGGTGCTCGCCGACCTTGTCGCTGGAGCCGTGCAGCATCCGGCCCAGGGCCGGCAGCAGGATGCCGTTGACCAGCGAGCTCTTGCCGGCCCCGCTGACCCCCGTGATCGCGCACAGGACCCCGAGCGGGAACCGGATGTCGATGTCGGCGAGGTTGTGCTCGGCCGCGCCGCGGACCCAGATCTCACCGCTTGGCTCGCGGCGCCCGGCCGGCACCTCGATCCGCTTCTTGCCGGACAGGTAGCCGCCCGTGATGCTGGCTTTGCAGCGCTCGAGCCCCTTGGCGGTGCCCGAGTAGACGACCTCGCCGCCGAGGTGACCGGCGCCCGGCCCAAAGTCCACGACGTGGTTGGCGGCGCGGATCGTGTCTTCGTCGTGCTCGACGACCAGCACGGTGTTGCCCAGATCCCGCAGCCGCTGCAGCGTGGCGATCAGCCGCTGGTTGTCGCGCTGGTGCAGCCCGATGCTGGGCTCGTCGAGCACATACATGACGCCCGAGAGCTCCGAGCCGAGCTGGCTCGCCAGCCGGATCCGCTGGGCCTCGCCGCCCGACAGGGTCGGGCCCGAGCGATCGAGGGTCAGGTAGTCGAGCCCGACGTTGAGCAGGAACCCGAGCCGCCCGACGATCTCGCGCAGGGCGCCCTCGGCGATGATCTTCTGCGCGCCGGTCAGCTCCAGGCTGCCGACCCACGCCTGCGCGTCGGCGACGGTCATCGACGTGAGCTCGGCGATGTTGTTGGCACGGATCCGCACCGCCAGGCTCTCGGAGCGCAGCCGCTTCGACCCACAGGTCTCGCAGTCGGCCTCGCGGAAGTACTTGCGGTAGTGCTCGCGGGCCGACTCCGACGCGGTCTGGCTGAACCGGCGCTCGAGGCTGTTGACCACGCCCTCGAAGCGCATGCCCCACTCACCGTGGCTGCTGCCCTCGCCCTCGGTGCCCCACTTGACCCGGATCCGCTTGCCCTCGGACCCGTACAGCACCAGGCCACGCTTGCGCTTGCCGAGCTTGTTCCAGGGCTTGTCGAGATCGATCGAGTAGGTGTTGGCGACGGCCTCGATGATGCGCCAGGTCCAGCCCGCCTCGCGGTCCGTCGCGTTGGACCACGGGCCGATCGCGCCGTCGCGGATCGAGAGCGTCTCGTCGGCGATGACCAGCTCGGGATCGACCTCCATGCGGGTGCCCAGGCCGTTGCAGTCGGGGCACATGCCGAGCGGCGAGTTGAACGAGAAGCTCTGCGGGCTCAGCTCGGGGAACGCCAGGCCGCAGCAGGATCGCTCTTGCGAGAACGCCATGCTCACGGTCTTGCCCTCGGCCTCACCGCTCGCGCCCGCGAGCTCGGCGAGCAGCTGCAGCTCGCCCTTGCCCTCGCGCAGCGCGAGCTCGACGCTCTCGGTGATTCGCATGCGATCTTGCTTGCGGATCTTGATGCGGTCGACGACCAGCTCGATCGAGTGCTTGAATTTCTTGTCGAGCGTGGGCGCCTGCTCGAGCCGGTGCAGCTCACCGTCGACCCGCACGCGCACGAACCCACGCCCGCGCAGCTCCTCGAACAGCTCGCGGAACTCACCCTTGCGGTGGACCACGAGCGGAGCCAAGAGCGTGGCCTTGCTGCCCTCGGGCAGGGCCAGCAGCTCGCCCACGATCTGCTCGGCGCTCTGCGAGGCGACAGGCTTGCCGCACTCGTGGCAGTACTGGGTACCAACCCGAGCGTAGAGCACCCGCAGGTAGTCGTAGATCTCGGTGATGGTCCCAACCGTGGAGCGGGGGTTGGACGACGCGGCCTTCTGCTCGATCGCGATCGTGGGTGAGAGCCCGCTGATGTGCTCGACCTTGGGTCGCTCGAGCTGGCCCAAGAACTGCCGCGCATAAGAGGAGAGGCTCTCGATGTAGCGGCGCTGGCCCTCGGCGTAGAGCGTGTCGAAGGCCAGGCTCGACTTGCCGGACCCGCTGACACCCGTGAACACGACCAGCTCGCGCTTGGGCACGCGCAGCTGATCGATCTTCAGGTTGTGCTCGGACGCGCCGCGGACCTCGATCCAGTCGGGCTCGCTGACGGAGCCCGAGCGTGGAGCCGCCCGCACGGCCGGGGTCTTCTTCGACCGCGCTGGCTTTTTCTTGGAGCGCCGCGCCTTCTTGCTGGGGCTGGCGGGGACGCGAGTGGGCAAGTGGCTTCCGTCTGCCTGGTCCGACATGGGGCGGGGACTGTAACTGATTCTCCGTTCAGTCCAAACTGTGGGTGGGGAGCTCCGGTCCGCGTCCGCTCGCGTGCTCTCCGCGGGGAGATCGCCGACCGTCAGAGCTGCGACAAACGCGGCTACGATCGCCGGCGAGATGTTCACGGACCGATATGACTGGCTGCTGGTTCAGCTCGATGAGGTGGGGGAGGCGGTCGGCAAGATCGCCGCGGCGCTGCTCGACATCGAGGTCGACCAAGAACAGCTGCTACCGCTCGACCAGCAGACCGACGCGCTGCTCGAAACCGCGTTCGACCACGCCCGCATGGCGCTCGTCGACGCCCGGACCGCCGCCTCGATCCTGCGGCCGCCCGCCCGTGTTCGGGCCTACGCGCAGCTGCTCGCCCAAAAGTCGCGGCTGCTGCACCAGCTCGGGCGCGCGGAGGCCAGCCACGCGCTCGCGTGCCGGGCCCTCGCGCTCCACCTCGAGGCCGCGGATCAGGAGACCGACCCGGACAAGATCGATCACGCCGGGATCGAGGCCCTGCTCGACCGGGATCCGCCGCTGCAGCTCGGCGCTCGCCACCAGCAGCTTCTGGACAACCTCGACGGCAGCAGGTGACACGTCGGACGCGGCTGAAGTTTGTGTGGGACAGCCCGAGGGTTGGACAGCAAACCTGCATTGCGCCACAGCGCGCGCGTTGACGCATATAATGCTGAGCCGCAGGGCCATTCCACCCGGCGTCATCACCAGCGAGCTCGCGCCCGTGACCGACCACTCCCCCAACATGCAGTCTCCCCCTGTCACCCGCCGTCGTGGCGACCTGCATCCTGCGCTGCGGAGCATGCTGGGCATGACCGTCGGCGCCGGGCTGCTGCTCGCGCCGACGCTCGCCCACGCGGGCAAGGGCAAGACGGAAGGTCCCAAGGCCTCGCTCGAGGCGTCGGCGTCGACCGACGACGGCGGCTCGGCCAGCGCAGACGCGAGCGCGTCAAACGAGAACGCGCGGCCCAAGGGCGAGCGCTGGATCGATCGCTTTCCCCCGGATCCGATGATGCTCGAGCTCGGCGTGTGGGGCGGCGTGTTGTTCCCCTCGCCCCAGCTCGAGCTGTTCGAGGCGGACCGCTCGCTGCCGCAGCAGGGCCGCAAGCAGTACGGGATCCTGGCCCCGGATGTCGGCGTGCGCCTGGGTTTCTATCCGCTGCGCCACTTTGGGATCGAGGCCGAGGGCGGCGTGATGCCGGCCTCGCTGCGGGACAGCGGCGGCAAGCCGATCATCTGGGCCGGTCGCGGGCACCTGGTCGGACAGATCGGCCTGTGGCGTCTGACGCCGTTCATCGTCGCGGGCGCCGGGGCGATGGGCGTCGCGAGTCCGCGGGCCGACGTCGGCAGCGAGGCCGACATTGCGATCCACTTCGGCGCCGGGCTCAAGTTCTTCATCAACTACTGGCTGCTGCTGCGCCTCGACATCCGCGACAACCTCACCAACCGCGTCGGGGTGGGGGAGGGCGTGACCCACAGCCCCGAGATCCTGCTCGGGCTCTCGGTCACGCTCAACCGCAAGAGCGAGAAGCCCGTGCGCGACCGCGACCACGACGGGATCCCCGACAACGAGGATCAGTGCCCGACCGAGCCTGGCCCGGCCCCGACTGGCTGCCCGCCCGACGAGGACCAGGACGAGATCCCGGACGAACAGGACAAGTGCCCGACCGAGCCGGAGACCAAGAACGGCTTCGACGACGACGACGGCTGCCCGGACGTGGTGCCCAGCGAGTTCGCCGATCTCGCCGGCATCCTCAAGGGCATCAACTTCGACTCCGACAAGGACGTGATCAAGAAGGACTCCAAGCCGATCCTCGATCGCGCGGTCGAGGTCCTGCAGCTGTACCCGCAGGTCCGGGTCGAGATCAGCGGGCACACCGACTCGAACGGCGGCTACGAGCACAACGTGGACCTCTCGCAGCGGCGCGCCGAGGCGGTCAAGCGCTACCTGGTCGAGGCGGGGATCGACGAGTCGCGGATCGAGACCCGCGGCGCGGGTCCCAACGAGCCGATCGACACCAACGACACCTCCGCCGGCCGCGCCGAGAACCGCCGCATCGAGGTCAAGATCCTCACGCACTGATCTCCCCCGACATGCGCGGGCCGCTCTGGTGCCCGTGGTCGCCGAGTTCTCGGCTGTGCTACACGCATGGTCGGGGGCCCGTCCGCCGGGCCCGCCGGTTCAACATGTCCAAGATCGTCTGGCAGATTCGTCGCCCCAGCCGCGGCATCCCGAGGCCGGCCGCACCCAACTTGCGGGGGATGAGTCGGGCCGAGCTCGGTGACTGGCTCACGCGCGAGCTGGGGGCGCCGCGGTTTCGCGCCGATCAGGTGTTTGGCTGGCTGCACCTGCGCCGCGTCGACTCGTTCGACGCGATGACCAACCTGTCCAAGCACGAGCGCGCGGCCCTGAGCGAGCGCGCGAGCCTCGAGCGGCTGGGCGTCGACACGATCCTACGGGCCCGGGACGGGACCCGGAAGCTGCGGCTGCGGACCGTCGACGGCCACGCGATCGAGTCGGTGCTGATCCCCAACGACGAGCGCGGCCTGACCCAGTGCATCAGCTCGCAGGTTGGCTGCGCGCTCGACTGTCGGTTCTGCGCGACCGCGAGCCTGGGGTTCACGCGCAACCTCGACACCTGGGAGATCGTCGAGCAGGTCACCCGCGCCCGCGTGCTGCTCGCCGAAGAGGCCGCGCGCGACGGCGCCAAGTGGACCCCGCGGATCACGAACGTGGTCTACATGGGCATGGGCGAGCCGCTCCACAACTACAACCAGGTTCGGCGCTCAATCGAGATCCTCACGGACGATGCTGGCGACGCGATCGCGGGTCGTCGGATCACGGTCTCGACCTCCGGGCTGGTTCCGGCGATCGAGCGGTTCGCGAGTGAGGGGCTGGGGCTCGAGGTCGGGCTCGCGGTCAGCCTCAACGCGACCACGGATCCGGTCCGCGATCAGGTCATGCCGATCAACCAGCGCTGGGACATCGCGACGCTGCTGGCCGCGGTCAGGAACGTTCCCACCTCACGGCGGCGACGGGTGACCTTCGAGTACGTGCTGCTGCGCGACGTCAACGACACCGACGCCGACGCGCGGCGGCTGGTGAGCCTGGTTCGGGAGTTTCGCTGTCACGTCAACGTGATCCCGTTCAACCCCCACCCGCACGCGCCCTACCAGCGGCCGAGTGATCGGCGGACCCAGGCCTTTGTCGCGATCTTGCGTGACGCGGGCGTGCAGTGCTGGCTACGCACGCCACGTGGTGACGACATTCAGGCGGCGTGTGGCCAGCTGGCGGCCGAGGGGTAATCTGACCATGCGACGCGCTGTGCATATGTTCGGGCATATGTTCGGGCACGTGTTCGGCCTGCCAGGCAGATTTGGACCGATCGATATTACCGGCGTCACCACGAGGATCTGCTTGGTCGCCGCGCGAATCTGGACGAGAGGTGACCCCACCGCGCGGTCTGGCCCTTCGATCAGGAAAATTTGGACTGTCGCCCCGAAGGTCTGCGCTCTCGGACCTGCGGTTGTTCACGATTGGGTGCTAAGTTGCAGGTTGCGATGATGTCCGCCTTGCCCCTGTTCGCGCTGCTCTCATTCTCGCCGCCGACCGAGCCGGTGAGTGACCCACCTGCGCCCGCGGTCAGCCCCGAGCAGGGGCACCAAGACTACGAGGCCGCGCTCGAGGGGGTCCGCACCGCCCAGCGCATGGCCAACGAGAACCCTCAAGCTGGGTCCGCGAAGCTACGCGATGCGCTGGTGCGACTGCACGGCATGCCCGCGATGCTGGCCAATGATCCCGAGGGCCGGGATGTGCGAACCATGGCTCAGCTGACCCTGGCGCGCTCGCTGTTGGCGGCCGACGACGCTGACGGAGCCCGCGACGCCATGGACGAAGCGATCCGAACCGCGCGCGGAGATCCGCTGCCCACCAAGCAGTTCGGGCCTGGGCTCACGGCGCTCCACAAGGAGCGAGCCGGTGCGCTGGCCAAGCTCGGGACCGGCACGATCACTGTCCAGTGCAACATCCCTTGCCGTGTCCATATCGACGAGCGGCCGACCAAGCTGACGACCGACGCGCTGGTGCCCGGCAGCTATCGCCTGTGGATCGAGGCCAGCGACGGCAGCCAGCTCGCGTATGCGAAGACGGTCGAGGTCGAGGCCGATCAGACCGCGTCGATCGAGTACGGGGAGCGGATTATCGTTGTTCCCCCGCCCGAGACCGCCAAGCCGTTCAAGCGCATCATGCCGCGTTGGGCAGAGGTCGTGCTCATGAGCGCAGGCGCGGTCGCGGTTGGAACGGGCGCGGCGCTGTGGGCGATCGACGGCACCTGCCCCAACGGCATCGACCCGACCAATGAGGCCGCGTGCCCGCAGATCTACACCACCAAGGTCGCCGGCATCGTCACGGTCGCGGTGGGCGGCGCCTTGTTATTGGGCGGCACGGTCACGCTGGCGGTCGACGAGGTCCGCCTCAAACGTCAGCCGGATCGAGCCGCCGCGACCGGCACCGCCGTCACGCTGCTCTGGACCACCAGGTTCTGAACACCATTAGGGGTCACAGCCCCGGGTGGAACAGGCGGCCTTCGCTGCTGCGCAGGGCGGGGATCGCCGCGGCTCGAGCAGCTTCGCGGCGGCGATCGGCGAGGCGGAACCGGAGCGAGCGAGCCGCGCTGAGGGCCGGGCCCAGCAGCGATCGAGCTTCACGGACGAGGGCGACGGCACGGAAGTGGGCGCTCATGCAGGCCTAACTCTGCAAGCCCGGGACCACTTTCACATGCGCTTTGCATCGGCTTCACGCAGGATTTTCAGACCACGATGATCCCCGCGCCCCGGCCCCGACATTCGGGTCATGCCCGGGACTCAACCGGCGGTCTTCGCGGCCTCGGCTGCGAGCAGCGCGGCGATCGAGTCCTGCAGTCCGCGCGCGGCCCCTCGGTGCTTGCGCTCGAGCCCATTGAAGATGATCGAGAACGCGATCGGGTCCCGGCCGATCGCGCCCGCGTAGCCGGACAGCGCCGAGACGTCATCGAGCGTGCCGGTCTTGACCCGCACCCAGTCGCGCGCGTCGCTGTCCTGCAGGCGCGAGCGGGTGGTCCCGTCGGCGCCCATGATCGCGAGCGAGGCGAGGAAGTCGCTGCGGTAGCGAAAATCGTTGTAGACGTGGCCGAGCAGGTAGGTGAGCGCCCGCGGCGAGATCAGGTTGTTGGCGTACAGACCCGAGCCGTTGCCGAGCACCAGGCCGGCCTGCGGCATCCCGATCTCGCGGGTGTACGCGCGCAGCTGCTCGAGGGAGGCCTCGGCGGTCGCGTGGGCACCCGGCGCGAGCGTGCGCAGGATCTGCTCGGCCATGAAGTTGTTGGAGAACTTGTTGACCCCGCGGCACAGCTCGGACAGCGACTCCGAGCGGAAGCTGGCGACCAGCTCGGCGTCGCGCGGGACCTCGCCCGTCTCGATCTTGGTCTTGCTGAGCTTCACGCCCCGCTGTGACAGCGCGAGCGCGAGCAGCTCGCCAGCGTAGCGAGATGGATCGCTGATCGGGTAGCGGTACGAGCTGCGACCGTTGGCGACCCCGACCTCGCCGTGGAAGCTGACGATCGTCTTGCCATTCTTCTCCTCGGTCGCAACCCAGAGCTGATTGCGGGTGCCGGCCACGGTCGTGGCGTGGCTGGCGTCGAGCACGAGGCTGGGGATCGCAGGTTGGACGGAGAGCACCGGGGCCGCGCCGATCGTCTCGGATGGCCGAGCGAACACCTCGTAGGTGTTGTAGTTGACCGACATTGCGCCGCCGGGGGCCCGGTGCGAGGCGAACTCGTCCTTTTGATCGAAGCCAGGCGGAAGGCCGTCGTGATCGAAGCGGCTGGCGTCGACCACGATCGGTCCGCGGATCTTGGTGATCCCGGCCGCCTGCAGCTGACCGGCGAGCTCATAGATCTCCCCGGTGACCAGCGATGGATCCCCGCCGCCTTCAAAGTAGAGCTTGCCGGCGACGACGCCATTTTCGACGCTGGAGGCGTCCACCCACACGCGCGTCACGTAGCGGTGCTCGGGGCCCAGGCGCGCGAGCGCGGCGGCGGTGGTGACCAGCTTGGCGTTGCTGGCGGGGTTGAGCGCGGTGTCGGCCTCGCGCGCGTAGAGGCTGTCGCCGGACGCGAGATCGACGACCGAGATGCCGACGCGAAGCTCGGGGGGCAGGGCAGCCGCGGTGATCAGCTCGTCGATGCGGACATCGAGGGGGGCGTCGCTCGGCGTGTCCGACGAGATCGACGATGACTCGCTCGCCGTCGCCTCGGGCGGGCTGGCGTTCGCTGCTCGGATCGGCGTGAACCCGGCCGAGCCCGGCTGCGAGCCTGGCGACCCGACGCCGACGCCGACCCCGACGGCCCCGAGCATGCCGAGCGCCCCGAGCAAGCCGAGCGTGAGGGCGGCTGGCGGACGGCGAGCAGGGATCAAGCGACGGACCACGATGCCACCCTAGTCTCAGGCCCGATCAAATCCCAAGTTTTTGCTAGTCGTCGCACAGGTTGGCTTCCTCCTCGTAGATCCAGACGCCGTCGCGGCACCACGCCGCGGTGCTTGCGCCACATGGATCACCCCAGTCGATCACGCACCACGAACCCTCGGCCTGGCAGGTCGCCCCAGCCCGGGGCAGCGGCTCGCAGCCATCGGCTGGCGGATCCTCACCGCTACGCGGAGCGGCGCCCGGCTGTTCCGGCGCATGCACGGCTGGAGTGGGTTCCTCAGTTGGACTCGGGCCGTCGACGTGGCAGCCGACCACGAGCATGAGGAGTCCAGACAGCGGGCGCATGGTGATAGTCTCACGCCGTGGCGGCCCCACATGCAAACCCGGAGCTCAGGTGCGTGGCTGCTCGTCGCGCGGCTGGGTGGGCGCTGGTGCTCGCCGCGGGCCTGGTCGTGGCCCCGCGAGCCCACGCGGGTGAACCTCGACTCGACGAGCTCGCGGCCGCGCGAGGGATCGACGCGGGTGAGCTCGCCGTCGCGCGACGGGTGGTGGTCCCAGCTGGCTCCGGGCCCCGCCAGGCCAGCGCCGAGCGGCGCGAGCTCGAGCTCCACGGGATCCCGATACGCGGCGCCTACGAGACCGCGTGGACCAGCAGCGACGGATCGGCGCAGGTCGTGGCCTCGCGCTACCCCGGCGTCGACGCCCAGCTGCGGCCGGATCAGCGCCGGTTCGAGCTCGCCGAGGCCCGCCGGGCGGTGGTCCCCTTGCTGCGCCCCGATCAGCTGCAGCGGATCGGCAGCGTCGACCAGTTAACCGGCGAGCTGGTCTACGTGCTGCTGTTCGACGTCCCGGTCTTGGCCTGGGAGTTCACCACGCCGCTGAGCCAGCGCCCGACCCCCAGCCGATCGCAGGTGTGGGTCAGCGCCGGGACGGGCCGGGTGCTCGACGTGATCGAGCTGGTCGACCTCGACAACCAGGCGCAGGTCTACGCGATCAACCCCCAGCACACCCCGGATCCGTCAACGGTCACGCTCACCAACATCGATCTCGACCAGCAGTCGTGGGTCGAAGACACGCTGCTCGACGGCACCTACCTGACCGGGACGAGGGTTCGGGTGTTCAACTGCATCGACGAAGAGGACGGGCCCTACGCGCCGTGGCGCAGCGACGACGAGTGCTTTCCCACCCAGCAGATCAGCGCCGACGCGCAGGGCGACTTCTTCGTCTCGCTGCCCAACATCACGCTGCTCGCCGACAACCGCGACCCCACCGATCTCTACGCCGAGCTGTCGATGTACTGGCACGCGGAGAAGTTCTTCGGCTTCATGGACACGCTCGGGGTCGAGGGCTTCCCGTGCGAGCTGTCGAACATGGTCGCCAATTTTCACTGGCTCTCGCCCTCGCCCGGCTACCCGGAAGTCGACTATGGGCCGTTCAACAACGCCTATTACAGCGGAAGCTGCGAGCTCGAGAGCGGGCCGACCATGCTGTTTGGCCAGGGCTCGGAGATCGACTTCGCGTATGACGGCGACGTCGTCTACCACGAGCTCGGCCACGGGATCGTGCAGCACCTGACGCCGGCCGGGCTGCGCCAGCACCGGAGCCGCGCCGATGGCGTGCTGCGGGACGCCCGAGCGCTGAATGAGTCGATCGCCGACTACCACACCCTGATGCTCACCGATCGCCCGGAGCTGGGTGACTACGCTGGGTTTTACTGGTCGAGCCTCGGCCGCGCGTGGATCCGCGACGCCGACAACGACGCCCAGTGTCCCCGCGACATGGCCGGCCAGGAGCACAACGACAGCGCGCCGTTCACCGCGGCGCTGTGGGCCGCGCGGCGGCGGGTCGGGGCCAAGCTCGATCCCGTGGTCATCGCCAGCTTGCCGCTGCTGCCCGGCGACGCCTCGATCGAAGAGGCCGCGGCCGCGCTGCTGATGATCGCCGCCAGCGAGCGCGACGCCGGGGCCTGGACCAGCGGCGACTACGAGCAGCTCGAGCGCGCGCTCGCGGCCCGCAACTTGATCGACTGCGAGCGGGTGGTCGACGATCCGGCGAGCGTCGACGATCCCTTCTTCTTGTACCTGCGCAACAACGGCAAGTTCGTCTCGCCGTTCTGGCCCGGCCCCGTGCAGTACCGCCAGGTCGTGCCCGAGGGCTCGGACAACCTGCTGATCAGCTTCGAGGTGTCCGAAGAGGGCAACTCGGCCGGACAGCCGGTCAGGAACGACGTCGAGGTCCGGGTCCTGGTCAAGCGCAGCAGCGTGTCGGAGGACGGATCGATCCAGTTCGAGTACGAGCTCGCGGCGCTCGGCCACGCCGACGAAGAGAACGGCGACATCGACGAGACCTGGGAGGTCACGGGCGACTGGGACGAGAGCTACACCCCGACGACGCTGGGGGAGGCGCGCCGCCAGGTGCTGATCCGCGGGCTCGAGGCGGGCGAGGCGGTCCACGTGTCGTTCGTCAACTTGGATCTCTCGACGGTCGTGGTCCGCGAGCTGCAATTCGCCAATGTGCCGACCGAAGAGCTCGACGGCGGCTCGCCCGGGGCCGGCCGCGATCCGGAGATCCTCGAGGAAGAGGGCGGTTGCGCTTGCGCGAGCGCGGGGCCTGGCGGTAGTGACGACGGGCCTGGTCAGGGCCTCGTCGCGGGGATGCTGGTGCTGCTCGCGCTCGGTCGTCACAGGTCTCGTCGCCGGTGAGTGCGTCCAATCCACAGCCTCGCGTGTCGCCGGACCAGCCCGAGGGTTCGGGCGTAGGTGCGTCGACGCAGCGGGCGTTGCCGGCCTGGCTGGTGCATCTGCGGCGGGTCGTCAACGTCGTGGTTCCGCTCGCGCTGGCCTATCTGATGGTGCTGGGTGCGGTGCCCCGCGAGCACTTCGAGGGTCGGATGCGAGACCAGCACGACAAGCTCGTCGCGGCGATGAAGCAGATCTCGCTCAGCCAGACGTGGAGCATGTACGCGCCCGATCCCGGTCGTGGGCACTTCTACATGCGGATCAGGGCCTACGACGCCGACGGGACCGTGCGCGAGCTCGACGAGACCTTCATGGCCGAGCACGGCTGGGGCACGGCGCGGGCCTGGAATCGCTCGCGTCTCGATATCTGGCAGCACGCGGTCACGCGTCGGATCGATCAAGTCAACCGCAACCGTACGTGGTACCTGCGCGGGGTCTGCCTGCGAGAAGCCCGGCGCGGGTACGACGTCCAGCGGCTCGAGATGACGCGGGTCTATCGGAGGATCCGCTCGCCCGATCAGGTCCGCGAGGGCAAGGACATCCTCGGGCCGGCCAAGATCAAGAAGGCGCAAGATGGCAGCTGCCGGGTCAGGATCATCCAGGACATGATCGAGCTCGACCGCGCGCGCCGGGGCGAGCCGGAGGCCGACCGTGGCTGATCAGCCCGCGCCATCCAAGCAGGGCGAGCCATCCAAGCCGGGCGAGCCATCCAAACCGGGCGAGCCGGCGTCGAAGCGGCTGGGGGCGCGGTTGCTCGACGCGCTACTCTCGGGCCAGGAGGACGCGCTGGCGCTCGGCGTGGTCCGGGCCGCGCTCGCGGGGCTGCTGTTGATCTCGGCGCTGCTGCACGCGGGCGCGGTCGGGGAGTACTTCTCCGACGAATCCATGATTAACGACCGCTTCGCGAAGCTGGCGTTTCCCGCCCGCTGGTCGCTGTTCTTCACGATCACCGATCCCACGGCCGTGCGCGCGCTGTGGGGGATCGGCGTGATCGCGCTGGGCATGTGGACGGTCGGGCTGTTCACGCGGGTCAGCTCGATCGTGGGGATGCTGCTGTGGATCAGCATGTACGGCCGCAACCCGCTGCTCTATGCCTACCCCGATCAGCTCGCGCTGGTGTTCGGGGTGCTGCTGGTCATGATGCCGGCCGGGCGCGGGTTCTCGCTGGACGCCCGGTGGTTTGGCTGGGGCGGCACGGTGCCCGTGTGGTGTCGACGGATTCTGCAATTGCAGCTGGCGATCATGTACACGGCCACTGGGCTGGAGAAGACCGGCGACACCTGGCACGTCGACGGGACCGCGATCTACTACACGCTCAACAACCCGTATAACCGCCACTTCGACGCCGGGCCGTTCTTTGCTGCGATCCAGCCGTGGCTGCTGCGGCCGATGACCTACGCGGTGCTGGTCTGGGAGGTCTCGTTCGGGGGCTTCGCCGCCTACAACTGGCTGCGCGACGCGGCCGGGCGCCGGTTGCCCGCGTGGGGCCAGCGGCGCCGCGAGGGCCGACCGGGGCTGGCGATCCCGGACCTGCGCTGGCTGTTCCTGGGCTTTGGCGCGACCATGCACATCGGCATTCAGCTGGGGGTGTATGTGGTGTTCTTCTCGCCGCTGGTCGTCGGCTCGTACCTGGCGTTCTTCAGCAGCGACGATCTCCGCGCGCTGGTGGCCTGGCCGCGGCGGGCGCTGGCGTGGGTGCGCGGACTTCGACTGCGGGGCGCTAGGCCGGCAGCGGGATGAACTCGTCCTCGTCGCCGGGCACCTTGGGAAACCGTCCCTCGGCCCAGTCCTGCTTGGCCTGCTCGATCCGCTCGCGGTTGCTCGACACAAAGTTCCACCAGATGTGACGCTGGCCTTCGAGCGGCGCGCCGCCGAGCAGCATCACGCGCGCGTCGGTGATCGCCGTGAGCCGTGGAGACGTGCCCGCGGCGTAGATCAGCATGCGACCGGCCTCGGCGGGCTCGGCCCCACACGAGACGCTGCCCTCCGCAATGTAGGCGGCGCGATCGGGATGCCCGGTCGGGAGCTCGACCTCGCTTCCGGCTGGCATGATCGCCTCGACGTAGAACAGCGGCGAGAACACGTGGACCGGCGACGTGACCCCGAACGCCGAGCCGGCCAGGACCCGCAGCCGCGCCCCGCCTCGCTCGACCTCGGGCAGCGTGTCGGCGCCGTGGTGGTGGAACTCGGGCTCGACTTCTTCGAACTGGGCGGGCAGGGCGACCCACAGCTGAATTCCGTGCAGCTGCGGCCCCTGGGCCCGGGCCTCGGCGCTGGTTCGCTCGGAGTGGACGATGCCGCGGCCTGCCGTCATCCAATTGATGGCACCTGGGCGGATCGGCTGGTGGGTGCCCAAGCTGTCGCGGTGCACGATCTCACCGTCGAACAGGTACGTCACCGTCGCCAGGTTGATGTGGGGATGCGGACGCACGTCGAGCCCGCGCCCCGGCTCCAACTTGGCCGGGCCCATGTGGTCGAAGAACACGAACGGGCCGACCGCGCGGCGGGCCGCCGACGGCAAGATCCGCCGGACGCTGAAGCCATCGATGTCGCGCGGCTTGCCGTCGATGATCGTCTCGATCTCGTGGGTCGGGGTGGTCTTACACTCGGGGGAGTTTGCTGGTTGGGTGCTCATCGCAAAACCTCGTCACGCGGGGGCAGAGCTGGCACTACGAGAGCGGCGTGTCCCAGGTTCCAGCGAACACGAATTCCGCCTGGGGGTGGCGAATTCGTGCTCCGCGGTCGCGCGCGCGCAGATCCTCGGGGAGCTGGTCAGGGGCGCCGGGATAGCCCAGGGCGATCGCCGCGACAGGCTCGAACGAGTCGGGGATCGCATACAGCTCACGGGCTCGATCTGGCGAGAAGCCGGCCATCTGATGGACCCCGAGGCCCAGGGCGGCGGCCTGCAGGCTGAGCTGGGCGGTGGCGAGGCCGACGTCGTGCAGCGCGTGGCGATTGGGCCGGTCGTTGGCCGCGAAGGCCAGGCGGGCGACCGACAGCATCAGGACCGGGGCGGCCTGGGCCCAGCGCTGGTTCTTCTCGACCAGGCACGACAGCATCCGCGCGAACTCGGCCTCCTGCTCGCGGCGGGCGACGATGTACCGCCACGGCTGCTCGTTGAAGCACGACGGACCCCAGCGCGCTGCCTCGAGCACGGAGCGAAGATCGCGGTCGGCGACCGGCTGACTCGAGAACGCGAGCGGGCTCCACCGGCGACGGATCAGCTCGTGCACGTCGTGATCCGTCGAGGCATCCCGGGAGCTGGGCTGGGGCTCATGGCGGTCGTCCATTCAGGCAACGTCGATCAGCCGGGTTCAAAGCGCAAGCTTGCGGAGCTCACGCCGCTCGACGATGCGCTACCCTGGCCTCCGAATGAGCCGCGGCGTCGAGCATGGGCTGTTCTGGGCCGCGGTGGTGGCCCTGCTCATCGCCCACATGTTTGGGTTTGGCCAGGGCCAGCGACCGCTGCTGGGCGGCTGGGTGCCGCTGGACCTGGCCTACCGCGTCGCGTGGATCACCGCCGCGGCTGTGCTGGTGTTCTGGATGACGGGCCGGCTGTGGCCCGACAACGAGTGAGGCCGAGCCCATGAGCGCCGCTTCGATTCGCTTGGCTGTGATCCTCTCGTACTTCGCGATCGTGCTGGTGATCGGCGCGCTCGCGTTCCGCCGGACCCCGTCCACGGCCGAGGACTACTTCCTGGGCGGCCGGACCGCGAAGACCGTGGTGCTGTTCATGGCGCTGTTCGGCACCAACATCACGCCCTTCGTGCTGATGGGGATCCCCGGCTTGGCCTACCACCACGGGGTCGCGGTGTTCGGGCTCAACGCCGCGATCGTGGTGCTGGGGATCCCGCTGAGCTTCTGGATCATCGGCTACCCGGCGTGGATCGCCTCGAAGCGACTGGGCGTGGTCACGCCGGCCGAGCTGTTCGCCCGCCGGTTTGACGCGCGGTGGTTCGGGTGGCTGATGTTCGCGGTGTTCTTCATCTACACGGTCCCGTACATGGTCACCGCGGTGGCCGGCGTCGGGATCGCCGTAGACGTGCTCAGCGAGGGCGCGATCGGGTTCGAGCTGGCCGCGGCCGGGATCTTGGTGATCACGCTGGCCTACACCAGCCTCGGCGGCATGAAGGCCACGATGTGGACCAACGTGTTTCAGGGCGCGGTGTTTCTGGGCTTCTCGCTGCTGGCGTTCTTCTTGATCGCCGACGACTTTGGCGGCCTGTCGAAGGTGATGCAGCAGGTCCACGCCGCGTCGCCGAAGCTGTTCGAGCGACCCTCGGATGGCCCGTTCGCTCCGGGCGCGTGGGCCTCGTGGGCGCTGGCGATCGCGCTGACGGTGATCGCCTTTCCGCATATGTTGGTGCGGATCTTCGCGGCCAAGGACGTCCGCGCGCTCAAGAATGCGTGTCGGTACTACCCGCTGGCCATGATCGTACTTTGGATCCCGGCGGTGCTGTTTGGAATGTGGGCGACTCTCGAACACCCGGGGCTGGAGGGCCGGGCATCAGACGCCGTGTTTCCGATGTTGGTGCTCGACCACCTGGGTCCGGCGCTGCAGGGCGTCGCGCTCGCGGGGATCCTCGCGGCGGTGATGTCGACCCTCGACGCGCAGATGCTGACGCTCTCGTCCATGCTGACCCGCGACGTGCTGCCGCAGGCGCTGGGGGAGCGCCACCCGGTCGGTCTGGGGCGGCTGTTCTTGGTGGTGCTGGCGCTGCTGACCTGGTGGTTCGTCGTCAACAAGCCGGCCTCGATCTTCAAGCTCGCGGGCGTGAGCTTCTCCGGCTACGTGACCTTGGTGCCCACGCTGCTGCTGGGGCTGCGGTGGCGCCGGTTCACGGTGTGGGGGGCGACGGCGTCGCTGGTGCTCGGCAACCTGGTGCTGGCCGCGAGCTTTGCTGGGTGGATCCCGAGCCTGGGGTTGCTGCCGGTCGCGTGGGGGTTGGCGGCCGCGATCGTGGGCGCTGTGGTCGGGTCGTGGATCAGCCCCGCGACCGCGCCGGGCGTGGTCGAGGCGGTGCTCGGTCCGGTCGAGCGGGCGCTGGGCCGGCGCGCCTGAGCGTCGGCGCACTCGAGGCTGGTACGGCCTTTGTTGCATCCAACAAGACGATATTCGTGGATCGCTGAGCCGGTTCGTCCCGCCTCCAGCCGTCACCATTGCGTTTCCCATCCACGCAGCCTGGCGCTGGATTTGGACTACGGGTGGTTGCAGGTGGGGCAATTGTTCGCATCACGAAAGTATAGCAATTGCGGGTGCGGCGCCTCACGTTCGGCGGACTCGCAAGGATGCCGCAGATGAGGGAACTGTGATAATAGTGACCAAGAGCAAGCTGGTTCTCGACACTGACTGGTGCGAATGTGGGTGGCCGCCCATGCCACGAGTGGGCAATGTTCGGCCAGCAGACGCGTCGTGGGCCGTACGATGGATAAAACAGCCATGAACACGAAATACATCATACTTCCAGTGTTGTCGCTAATGTTGGTGTCTGCCTGCAGCGACGAGTCTGACGGTGGCCCCGAAGCCACTCGATCGGGTGAGATCGGTGAGCTGGTCCTGGCCAACGGAAACATCCTCGTCTTCGTCGATCAAGACCCTTCAGACGGCGTCGACATCATGTTGATCGAGATTGCCGCGACCCCGGAGCCCGGCGGCGCGATCGAGGAGATGAAGGCGGCCGGCGCGACCCCGGCCGAGCTGTGGTTGAGCGCGTCGGGTCAGGTGGTCCCGCGCGCCCTCGAGGAGGCGCACGTCAACGAGCGCGCCGAGGCACCGCACGTCTTCACGCTGCCCGAGCACCTGCGCGAGACCGACGATGATGAGTTCCGAGCATTTGCCTATGGCGGTGCATGGGGGGACTACGATGGCTACTGCAATGGCTCCTTCGCCAGTGACTGGGATGCATGGGCAGGCACCGCGGACGCCAGCTCGTCCGGCACGGTGGGATACGGCGCGACGGTCGATCTGTACATGGACGACGCGACCGACGCGTGGGTCGGCGTCTGCAACAACACGCCCTGGGACACCGACGTGACGTTCTCGAAGATGTCGCTGTTCCGCGATATCAGCGGCAATCCGACCTGGAGCAACCTTCTGTGCTCGGCTGCCCCCTCAGCGAGCTGGTGTCTGTCGATCGGGGTCCAGGTTGGCAAGGGGATGCACTTCTGGAGCGGGACGACCTACGACTTCAAGGCCCAAGCGGCCTGGAGTGCAGGCGTTGCCCACGACACGAAGCTGCGAGTCCGCTCGGAGTGACATGATGATCGGGCGGCAGCCGTGCTCGGCACGGCTGCGCCCGACGTCGCCCCCGAGGCCGACTCAGGCGGGGCACTTCCAGTTCAGGGTCAAGCCCGTGGCCTGGACGCCGGACTTGGTCAACTGGCCAGCCGGACCCTGGGCCCGACGGAGGTTCTCCTGCGCCAGCAGCGGCATGAGCATGTGCGGATTCAGAGACGAGGCGATGTACTTGCCGAAGTAATTGTGGATACCTGATCCGTACAGCAGGAAGTTGTACTCGTCACGGTCGATGCGAAATCATCGGGATCATCAAACAGGGCGTCGTCGAACATCGCCGACTGCGTCGCGATCATGACCGTGGTGCCCTTCGGCACGGTCGTCGCGTACCAGCGGTCGCGGCCCACGACGAAGTCCCGGGTCGTCGTGCGCAGGACACCCGGCCCGATCGGCGCGAAGCGCATGGCCTCGTTGACGTAGCGCCCGACGAGCAGCGCGTCGCCGGCTCGCGCGGCGTCCTGCGCGGGCGCGAGCTGCTCGCGGCGTGAGAGCAGTTGATCCATGGCCTGGGAGCTCCCACGTTTCGTCGAGGTCCGGGGCGGGACCTACCTGTTCGTGTCCAACCTCTCGACGCTTCGAGATCTAGCGAGCTGACGCCAGGGCGCTCCGCTCGGCGTCTACCGAGCGCGCTACCGGTCCAGCGCGGTGCGGAGCCAGCCCATGAACCGCCCCTTGGTCTCGGGCTTGTGCGGGGGTCCCAGCCGGACAACCGAAAGCTCGGCCTCCTGACCGGCCAGGATCGGCGCAATCCGGCGAATGCAACCACCGCACCCGGTCCCGCACCCGGTCGCTTCTTGCAGCGACGCCATGCTGTCGGCCCCGGCCTCGATCGCGTCGGTCACGGTCTGGCGATCGACGTTGAGGCAGCGACACATCACCTTGTCCGGCGCCCGCATGGCCGCTGCCTTGGCCGCCTTCTTCAGCTGCCTGCGCTGCTGCAGCGACAGCGGACTGCCGTCCAGCGCCAGCGTCTGCAGGCCCGCGACGTCCTCGTAGTCGCCGCTGTCCTCGAACCCGACGATCCGCCCGTCGGTATCCAGTGACACGCTCGTGGTCGCCTCGATCTTGACGGTCTCCGCGACCGTGCTGCCGGACTGGCTGAGGCTGTAGTGCCCGCTCGGCGTGCGCAGAGCGACGAGCACACGGCCGTCGTTGAGCGAGAAGGTGGTCTGCGTGCAGACCTGCCCGTTCTCGATCACGGCGTGCTGGCTGGCGACTCCCAGGTGCGGCAGGGTGCGGCTGCGGATCAGGCTGTCGAGGTAGGCCTCGGTCGAGTTGTCGGCGGCGTTGAGCTCCCGGACCTTGGCCGCCGGGACGAACGCCGCGCGCAGCCGGTTGTGGGCGACGATCGCCGCGTTGCGAGGGGTCCCCTGCAGCACGCCGATCTCACCGAAGCACTGGCCGGTGTAGAGGGTTGCGATGTGAACCGGCTCGCCGTTCTGGGCCAGCACGACCCGGGCCTGCCCGGACAGCACCAGGTACAGCCCGTCGGACGCCGCCCCCTCGCGAAACACGAACTCGCCGTCGTCCCAGCTGCGTTGCTCGCTCTCGGCCAGCAGCGCCTCGAGCGGTTTCGCGGTGCGACCGAGCCGGTTGCGGGTCCGCGCGGCGGACACTTCCTCGAGCGCGGTCCGGCCCTGGTCGAGCAGCGTGGCGAAGGTCCCGCGATCGATCTCCAGCAGGCGGCAGTCGGTCTTGGCGAGGATCGTCGCGTTGCGCTGGCCGCTCGCACCCGCCATCAGGGCCTGCTCCCCGACCAGCGCGCCGGGTTGCTCGGTGTCGAGCAGCGTCCCGTCCGCCGCGCGGATCTCCAGGGTGCCGAGGGTCAACAAGTAGGCCGCGTCGGCTTCGTCTCCGGCACGAAACAGGCGCGCGCCGGCCTCCAGAGCGACCACTCGCAGCTGACGAACGAGGGCGACGAGCTTGTCAGGGTGCGGGAGGGCAGCGAGCTGGCTGCGCTGGAGAACGGTCAGCAGCGATGGTTCCATGTCGTTGGTTTACTCCCAGGAACCGAGATGATCGTACGTTTCGTGTGTCTGTTGGTGGCCAAAATCGTCCACTCGGACGACCCGGTTGTACTGAATCCATCCACTGAGGTCGGCCGCACCTGATGGTAAATTGCCTTGCAGCGGCGATGGACGACAGCAACATCCTCAATGAGCTCCTGACCAACGGTGGCCTGTTCGTTGGGCGTTCGTGGGCGCGCTATCTGGTGGTCTGTGGCGGCGCGTTCTTGCTGTTCTGGGTCGTCTTCGCCAAGCGCTTCGCGCACCGACGCTGCCAGTCGACGATCCCCGAGCGCAAGGTCCTCGTCGCCGAGCTGAAGAACTCGCTGCTGGGCATCATCTTCTTCATGGTGCCGTCGGTCGCCGCGATCCCGCTGTACTTCACGGGGCACCTCGAGCTGATCGTGGATCCGGCGGCGACCAGCCCGGCGATCATGGTGCTCAGCTTCGTGCTGTTCGTGATCGGCGCAGACGCATGGTTCTACTGGACCCACCGCGCGATGCACGACAGCCGCATCTACCGATTCACCCACCAACTCCACCACCTCTCGGAGCAGCCCTCGCCGCTGGCCGGCTACAGCTTTGCGATCCTCGAGGCCCTCGTGCTCGGCCTGTACCTGCCGCTGGTGTTGCTCGTGGTGCCGATCAACCGCGCGGTGCTGGGGGCCTTCGTCTTGTTCTTCTCGCTCGTCGAGGCCTACGTGCACCTCGGCTTCGAGATCCTGCCCCGCTGGGTCGCGCGCAGCCGGATCGGGAAGTACCTGGGGACGTCGGTCTTTCACAACATGCACCACGAGAACGGGGCCTACAATTTCGCTGTCTACTTCACCTGGTGGGATCGCATGTTTGGCACAATTCACCCGGATTACACCGAGCGCTACGAACAGGTGACCGCGGAGCGGCTGTTTCGCCGGCTGCCTCCCGAGCCGGACCCAGCAAAACCCTAGACTCGAGCGTTTGTACTTGACCGGTCGAAGGCCAGCCGAGATCGTTGCGCGCATGCGATCTTCGATCTCGACCTCGATCTTGGCGGGCATGTCGATGCTGGCCGGGTGTGGAAGCGCGGGCAGCAGCGAGGCTGACGCCAGCGCGCAGACGGGCATCACCACCTTCGACACCAGCGGGCCCGACTCGGGCGACGGCGACGGCAACTCGGGGGATGGCGACGGCGATCCAGGCGACGGCGACGGCGACGGCGACACCGGGAACGACGGCGAGGTCAAGTTCGACATGGCCGTGATCCCCGACGCGGGGGACGACGGCGGCGGCATGATCCCGCCGACCTGCGAGAACATCGACGACTTCCCGGCGACCAGCGTCGGCTGCGAATTCTTCACGGTCCAGGTGCCGAGCTACGCCAACAATTTGCCCTACGGGATCGCGGTCGGGAACCCGAGCATGGCCGCCGCGACCGTCACGATCGAGGACATGCGCGGTCCGGGCGGCAGCCTGCGCGAGATCACGACCTTCCAGGTTCAGCCGACCGAGAGCGTGCTGACGCCGATCAACGGCACTGGCGGGCTGCTCGGTGGCAGCCACATGGCCTCGGCGGTCGGCCTCAACGCGCTCGCGGCGTTTCGGGTCAGCTCCGACGTGCCGATCACGGCGATGCAGCTGTTTCCGGTCGGCGGCGGGCCCTCGCACGTGTCCGAGGCCAGCATGCTGCTGCCGGTCAACGCCCTGGATCAGTCTTACATCGCGGCCAGCTGGGAGGCCTTCTCGGGCTCGCAGAACGGCTTCGTGCTCGTGGTCGCGGTCGAGGACGCGACCACGGTGTTCACCGACAGCGGTGACTACATGCTCGATGCCTTCGACGCGTGGAATTTTCAAGCGGGCCCCGACGGCACCGGGTTCTTCGTTGGCGCCGACAAGCCGGTCGCGGTGTTCTCGGGGATCGACTGCACGATGATCCCCGAGCTCCCGTGGTACGCCTGCGATCACCTCGAAGAGCAGATGCTGCCGCTCTCGGCCTGGGGCACGCACTACGTGGGCGCCCGTCACCCGCACCGCGTGCCCAACATCAACCCGCAGCCCGAAGAGGTGTTCTGGAAGGTGATCGCGGGGGTCGACAACACGACGATCACCTTGAACCCGCCGGTCGCCGGCAACCAGATCCAGCTGGCGCAGAGCGGGGACTCGCTCGCGTTTGGGACCGCGCAGAGCTTCGAGGCGACCGCCAACAACCCGTTCTTGCTCGTGCAGTACATGTCGGGCTGCTACAACGTGATCAAGTCGTCAGGCTCGCCGAGCTCGTGCGATCAGGGGCCGACCGGGGATCCGTACATGTTGCAGTCGGTCCCGGTCGAGCAGTGGCTGACCCAGCTGCCGTTCCTGACCGATACCTCGTATCCGCGCGACTTCGTGACGATCATCCGCGAGCAGGGGACCGAGGTCACGCTCGACTGCCTGGGGGTCGTGAGCGCCGATCACTTCACGCCGATCCCAGGCACGATCTACGAGGTCGGGCAGGTGGATCTGGATATTGCGGGCAATGGTGGCGAAGGCAATTGCGTGGATGGGGCGCAGTTCTTGACGGCGGACCACCCGGTCGGGGTGCTCGTGGGCGGCATGGACTGGGCCACGTCCTACGGGTATCCGGGCGGCCTGAGCTTGAACGCGCTGTGGGATCCGCCGATTGATCCGCAGGGATAGGCCACAGGGATAGGCCACAGTGATAGGCCCTGACGTGGGTCGAGGCTGCGCCCGAGCCACCACGGCTTGATCCGTTGCGCTACGGTTTCGGTAGTCGCTCGCTTCGCGCGCCCGCGGGTGTGCGCGCGCCCGAAGCCTGTGATAGTCCGCGCGACGGTGCCCGACGAACTCGAGACCCTCGCGGCGCGATCGCGCCGCGCCCCGACGGACCCCGGACAGCTCGCCTCGGATCAGACCCAGCTAGCGAGCGCCGTGGGGGTCTCGACGACGCTCGACGCGATCGGCCCAGGTACGGTGCTCGGCCGCTACGTCGTGCTCGACGAGGTCGGGCGCGGGGCCATGGGCGTGGTCTACTCGGCCTACGATCCCAAGCTCGATCGCAAGCTCGCTATCAAGCTGCTGATCGCCGACGAGCGCGGGCGTCGAAGCCTCGGCGAGGCGCAGGCGCTGGCCAAGCTCAACCACCCCAACGTCGTGCAGGTCTACGACGCGGGCGAGCACGGTGAGCGGGTGTTCATCGCCATGGAGTTTGTCGTCGGTCGGCCGCTCGGCGTGTGGCGTGAGCAGAACCGGCCCTCGCGCGAGGCGATCCTCGCCGTGTTTCGCCGGGCGGCGCTGGGCCTCGCGGCCGCCCACGCGGCCGGCTTGGTCCACCGCGACTTCAAGCCCGACAACGTGATGATCGGCGACGACGGGCGTGTGTTGGTCATGGACTTTGGGCTTGCGATCGTCGGGCGTGACCCCGAGTCGAGCACCAGCGTCGGCAAGTTTTGGGCATCGGGCACCCCTGCGTACATGTCCCCCGAGCAGTTCGCCAACGACCCGGTCGGACCCCAGAGCGATCAGTTCAGCTTCTGCGTCGCGCTGTACGAGGCGCTGGCCGGCGAGCGGCCCTACGCGAGCGACACTCTGGTGAGTCTGGCGACGGCGGTCACGACGGGCGAGCGCCAGCACGCGGCGCCGCTGCGTGGGCACCCGGCGTGGCTGCGGCGCCTGGTCCTGCGCGGGCTCGCGCTCGCTCCCGAGGCCCGCCACGAGACGATGCAGGTCGTGGCCAGGCAGATCGAGGCCGGGCTCGGTCGTCGCGGCCGCACCCTCAGCCTCGGCTTCGCCGGGTTCGTGGTTGTCGCCGCGTTGCTCAGCTGGGCCACCGGCGGTGACCATGAGGATCCCGCCGCGGCGCGGTGCCGAACCGACGCGCTCGCGCTCGCTGACGAGTGGAGCCCACAGTGGCGCGCGCTGGCCCGTTCGAGCTTCGAGTCGGGCATCGAGCGCGACGGCGCGCGGCTGTGGCAGCGGGTCGAATCCGACGTCGACAATTTCGCCACCGCGTGGGCGGCGACCTACGACCAGGCGTGCTCGGGCCACTTTGTCGGGCGCACGCTCGAGGCCGTGGCCTACCGCCAGCGCCTGCGCTGCCTCGACGACCAGCGCGCCTACGCGACCAGCCTGCTCGGCGGGCTCGATCGCGCCACCGACGACGCCCTGCGCGAGATCGCGGCGGTCAGCTCCGAGCTGCCGCGCCCGTCGAGCTGCGAGGACGATGATCGTGCCGCTGGTGATTTTGATGAGGACACGCAGGAGCTGGTCGCCGAGGCGCGCCGCGGGCTGATGCGCGCCCAGGGCCGCGCCGACGCGGCCGACAACCTCGACGCGCGGGGCATCGCCGGGTTTGCGCTCAGCTCCCTCGTCGACGCTGACGCACCGGTGACCCGCGCCGAGCTGCTCACTCTGATCGCACGCCTCCACTACGAGGCCGGCGAGCTCGAGGCTGGCGGACAGGCGCAGCACGACGCGCTCGAGGCCGCCGCGCGCAGCCACGACGCGCGGCTGCTCGCCACGACTTGGCTCGTACGGGTCGAGTACGTGTCGATGCGAGACAAAGACCTCGAGGCCGCGCAGACCCTGATCGAGGCCGCACAGGTCGCGGTTGCGGCGGTGCCCGACGACCCTGCGCTGCGCTGCGCGCTCGAGTCCCAGCGTGGACTCATCGCGCTGCAACTCGGCCGCACGAACGACGCACGCGACGCGTTCCAGGCCGCGCTCGATATCGCCGAGCAGGCCAACCTCGGCGCCCGCGAGCTCACTGTGCACACCCGACGCCTCGGCGCCGCGCAGGCGCAGCTCGGCGATATCGTCGGCGCCCGCGAGCAGTTCGAGCGCTCGGCCGAGATCTCCGCCGAGCTGCTCGGCGAGCGGCACACCATGGTCGTGAGCGCGTACGGCAACCTTGGCCTGCTGTGTCGACAGGAGGGGGACAACACCTGCGCGCGCGCGTACCTCGAGAAGGCCATCTCGCTGGCTGATAGCCCCCCTCAGCGCGCGCATGAGCTCGTGATGCTCGGTCAGCTCGAGTACGACGAGGGCCAGCTCGACGAAGCCAAGCGCCTGGCCGAGCAGGCGATCGAGCTCTACGCCACGATCTACACCGATCCGCACGCCGACCTCACCGCGCCGCACCTGCTCTTGTCCAACGTGTTGAAGCGCCACGGCGACGTCGAGGGTGCCTATGCGCAGGCGCTGCGGCTGGTCGAGATCGCCGAGCAGACCACCCCGGCCGAACATCCAAAACGCGCGCTCGCCCTCGCTGAGCTCGGCGAGGCGATGCGTGGCAAGGGCGAGCTCGCGCAGGCCCTCGAGGCGCACGAGGCCGCGCTCGGCATGCGTCGGCGCCAGCTCGAGCAGGGCGACCCGCGGATCGGCTACAGCCTCACACACACCGCGGAGGTCCTGCATCTGCTCGAGCGCGACGAGCAGGCCGCCGCGCTCGCGCGTGAGGCCATCGCGTTGTTCGACGCCGCGCCCGGCACCGAGTCGTGGCGGGCCGACGCCCGCTTCACGCTCGCGTGCGCGCTCGGGCACGATGCGGACCAGGCACACGCGCTCGCCCGCGAGGCGCTCGCGCTGTACGAGTCGCTCGGGGCCGGCCAGGACCACCAGATCGAAGCCGTGGGTGAGTGGCTCGAAGGCCCCTGAACGCTCTCGATACAGCTGCGATTGGCGCTCGTTGGTCCGCTATCCACTCGATGTCACCGCAAGCGGGCTCGTCGAATGAGTGACCGTGACGCGCGAGCACAGGACCTCGCCAGCTCGCTTGGTATGACGATGGTGTCGTAGAGCTTTCGAAAATGACGCGGACGTGGCGAACGCCGACGGTCGTGAGATCTCGCTCGAAATCGGGAGTTGCGCTTGCCAAGGCCCGAAGATCAGCGGCGGCCCTCAGTTTTTGCAACACTCTCGCGTCGCCCATGCCCAAGTCTGACGTAGACCCGGAGTCGCGGGATGCTCCGGAGGAGCTCACCCAGCGAGAGAAGTTGATCCGCGACTTCATGGCCTCGACGGTCGTGTTCCTGGTCGCGCTGCCGCTGTGCATCGGCATCGCCGTCGCGTGCGGCGTGCCGGTCGAGCGCGGCTTGATCGCCGGCATCATCGGCGGTTCGATCGGCGTCATCTCGGGCGCGCCGCTGCTCGTCAGCGGACCCGCGGCCAGCCTGATCGTCCCGTGCTTCGCCCTGGTCTCCGAGTATGGCCTGGTCGCCCTCGGCCCCGTCGTCATGCTGACCGGCGTGTGGCAGATCCTCGCGGGCTACTTTCGCCTCGGGCAGTGGTTTCGCGCGGTCGCGCCCGCGGTCATCACGGGCATGCTCACCGGCATCGGCGTGCTGATCATCGGCTCGCAGTCCCTCGTCGCCATCGACGAGGATCCCAAGGCCACCTTCATCCAGAACGTCGCCGCGGTCCCGCTCGCGCTCTACGAGATGGCGACCGGATCGGCGGGACACTCGTCGGCGCCGTTTTGGATCGCGGTCGCGACGGTCGCGCTGATCGTCGGCTGGAACCAGTTCAAGCCCAAGGTCCTGGCGATCGTCCCCGGTCACCTCGTGGCCCTGCTCTCGGTCACGGCCGCGTCGGTCATCTTGTCCCTCGACGTCCGCGCCCTCGACATCTCGTCCAACTTCTTCGCCGGGCTCGGGATCCCCTCGCTCGCTGACCTCGAGCTCTTGAGCGACCCCGTGCTCATCGGACGCTCGGCGATGTTCGCGTTCGTCGCCAGCGCGGCGACCTTGCTGACGGCCAACGCCATCGACGAGCGCCAGACCATCGTCAAGACCGACTACGACAAGGAGATGCGGGCCCAGGGCGTCGGCAACTTGTTCTCGGGCATGCTCGGCGGGCTGCCGATGACAGGCGTCATCGTGCGCAGCTCGGTCAACGTCGAGGCGGGCGCTCAGACCAAGCGCGCGACGATCTTCCACGCGATCTGGCTGCTGCTGTTTTGCGCGCTGGCGCCGGAGCTGCTCGGGCTGATCCCCAAGGCCTGCCTCGGGGCCATCCTCGTGTACACGGGCGTGAAGCTCGTCGACGTCGGCGCCATGGGCCGCCTGTGGGAGCAGGGCCGCGCCGAGTTCGTGATCTTCGGGGTGACCTTCATCGGGGTCGTGTTCATCGACCTGTTCATCGGCATTCTCGCCGGCCTCGCGGCCGCCGTGCTCAAGATCGTCTGGACCTTCTCGCACCTGGAGATCCACCAGGAGGACGGCCCGGCCCCCGGCGTGGTCCAGATGCACCTCGTGGGCTCGGCGACCTTCGTGCAGCTGCCTCGCCTCGCTCGCGCGCTCGAGTCGATCCCGACCGACAAGGAGCTGCACGTGCACATCGAGCGCCTCGACCACATCGACCACGCGTGCCTGCAGCTATTGTCGAGCATGCAGCGCCAGCGCGAGAGCGCCGGGCAGCCGGGCGTCCACGTCGCGTGGCAGGAGCTCAGCGATCGCTACCGCAAGGCGCTCGTCGGCACCGGGGCCGTCGATGCCCAGCGCTCCATGCCCAGCATCGTCCGCATGGTCTGGTCCGAGTGGAAGCGCGTGCACGCCGAGGTCGAGGCCCACACCCCCAGCGACGCCGCGCGCTGGAACGACTGGATCCCCGCGCAGAGCATCCACGTGCACAGCTCGGCCCGGACCCTCGAGGACGTCCTCGGGCTCGCCGCCCCCCGCCTCGCCAAGCTCACGGGCCTCGAGCCTGGCCGCGTGCTCGACGCGCTGACCGCGACGAGCGACGGCCACGTCCCCCTCGGCGACGGCGTCAGCCTGCCCCACGCGGCGGTCGAGGGCATCGAGCGCAGCCAGGTCGTCGTCGTGACCACGAAGGCCCCGATCGCGATCGGGGACCACAAGACGGACATCTTCTTCGTGCTGCTGTCCCCGGCCGGCGACACCGCCGAGCACCTGCGGAACCTCGCGCACATCGGTCGCATGTGTCACCGCGCGCCGCGGCTCGACGAGCTGCGCCACGCCCCCGCGGCCGAGACCGCCGCGACCGTGCTCGACGCGCTCAGCCGCGCCGCCGCACGCGGCGAGACGCTCAGCGGTGTGAGCCGCAGCCTCGTGATCATCGCCGGCCAGGACGCCGCCCACGCCCACGAGCTGCGCGCCGAGCTGTCCGAGGCCTTCGCCCACTGGACCCTGATCTCGGAGAAGGATCATGAGATCCTCGATCTGCTGCGCCGCTGCGCCGCCAGCCCCGACGCGGGCGCGGTGCTCGTCGCGTCGATCAAGCTGCACGAGGAGCCTCTGCTGCGGGCCCTGCTCGAGGAGGCGAACAAGCTCAACAAGGCCCCCGCCAAGGTCGTGTTCATGCGTGAGCAGGGCTCGCCGCAAGTCTACGCCCAGGCTTCGTAGCCGGGTCCGTCGGCGGGCTTCGGCCGTTCATACTTCTTCGTCGAAGAAGAACTGCGCCTTGAAGGTGTCCTCCGCCTCCAGGTTGCCGCCCAGTGCCCCGGCGAGCGTGCCGAGCGTCGACACAAAGGCGGCGAAGCTCAGCCGCGCCGCCGGGTCGAGCGTCGCGCCGGTCCAGCCCTCGACCACGTCGCGGGGCAGCAGGGTGGCCAACGTGAAGGCCGCCGCGCCAAGCAGCAGCCACAGCGTCACCATCCCGGTGAACAAGCAAATCCACAGCACCAGCTCGGTGCGCGCGATCTGTTCGCTGGGTCCGGCGTCGCGTGCCAGCTCCGACAGGTGCTGGCCGCTGAAGAGAAACCAGGTCGCGGCGATCACCGTGCCGAAGGTGCCCGCCGCCAGCGTGACGGGATCGATGCCCACCCCGAGCTCCCAGACTTCCGCACCCAGAAACATCAGCAGCGAGCTGAGCAGCGCGGCCGCCGTCAGCTTGTCCAAGTGGAACGGTTGCTTCCAAGGGGTGTAGCCGATCACGTCGCGCAGGATCCCGCGCGGATCGGCTGCCAGCGTCTTCAACTTGAAAAACCGGCCGCCCCTGCCGTCGTGCCGCTCTTCCAGCCGCTCGTCGCCCACGTCGGCGAGCCGTTCGCGCATCGCCGTCACCTGCGCCTGCGAGAACGGCACCAATTCCGTGTTCTGGCCGATCTCCGGCGGACGCATCGCGCCGTCCTGACCCGCCGGCAGGCCAAGCAGGCTGGCGAAGAGGAAGCGCGCCAGTTGCAGCACCCGCGTCGTCCCCGTTTCCCCGTCCTCGCAGCGGGCCGACGAAAGCACCGCCGTCTCCAAGGCTGACGATGGCACGCCGTAGGTGAACGGCCGCTCGCGGGCGAGCAGGTCCGACGCGGTCACCACCAGCGCGAAATCCCAGTGGTGGCCGATCTTCTCCTGCACGCCGAGCTCGAGCAGGTCGAGCGGGTCGATCTGCGCCCCCTGCCGCGCCAGCCGTCGTTCCACCACCGCCGACTGCCAGGCGAACTCCGGCAGCTGTTCCTCCATCCCGGCGCGCAGCAGCCCGGCGACCTCCTCGACCCGCTCGCGGGTCCTGGAGCCATCCCCCTCCAGCACCACCCAGCCGATCTGGATGGGTGGCCTGCCACTCGTCTGCGATTGCATCCACGAGACATCCCGCGATTGGGGCGGATTCGCAATGGCATCGTTCGATTCACCGGACGGCACGGTCCGCAGCACCCGGCCCGAGTGATGGTCCCGTCGGCCTTTCCCTGGCTGGGGACCGGAGGCGCGGCGCGGTCACGGAAGCAGTGACACCCGGTGGAATGCTGATGCTGCGCCCGGACCCCGCTTGTCGTGCAGACCTGGACCTCGTCGGGACAGCTCGAAGTGGTACTGTCCCGGTCGCCCTTCTCGGTGCTCGCCAGCCATGCTCCACAGCCAGCGCACGACACGTTCCGATCTTGCGTCACAGAGGGCTCGACAGGGCGCTTCGCCTCTCGTGGCGGTTTGCCTGATGTTGGCGCTGACCGGGTGCAAGCGCGAGTGCGAGTGCGATAGCGACGACTCTCTCGTGCAGTTCGGCGCGTCCGAGGCGTTTGGGGTAGGGGCGTACTCCGCCGTGCTGGCTATCGACGAAGAAGTCCGTACGACCTGTACGTTCGAATTGACCGGGGAGCCGACGGTGGTGACGGCGGTCTGTGACGATGCCACAGTCGAGCTCATGGTGACGCCAGGGGGGGCCACATTCACGATACCGGAGTTTCTCGAAGGCGCAGCCGTCAGTCTGACCGTTACAGGGGCTGACGGAGTTTGGGCGGGGTCTTCGACGATAGACGCCGCGTTCGAGTCGCGGCTAGACAATTGTCTTTGCCTCTACGGCATTGCGACCGGTGAGTTGGTGCCCACCTGACTTCCGTGAGCTTGGGCATGAGCCCGGTCAACTCGGTCTTCGTTGGGCTCGTCTGCGTGGGTTCAAAATGAAACGCATGCCTGCCAGTCTTGGTCCTCGTTCTTGCATCCCGATTTGACGCTCTTGCAGCCGCTCTCGAGCTGGTCGACGATGCACTCTTTGTAGGCAATGGACTCTGCGAAGCACCCCTGCGCAGCGTCGATGTCCAAATTAGACCAACATTCCCCGTAGCAATCGCCCCAGGCCGGATAGCTTCCGAAATTGCAGGCCTCTGAGTACTCACACTCGGCCTCACATGCGGCCCACCCGGCATGGTAGTAGCGCCCATCCGGACAAGCGGTTTGCATTTGAGTCAGTTCGTGTGCGCAGTCAGCGAATTCATTGGATGGGGTTGTTTCGGCCGCGCACCTGAGCGCTGAGCGAATGGCTTCTTCGCATTCCGCTCCGTGCTTCTCTTCCCCTGCACGAAGGCGATCTTTGCAGTCGACTTGGCAGTCGCAAAATCCGAATTCGTTCTGCGACTGAAACGCACAGAACGCGACACAGTCGGCATCGCTGTCGGCAGTCGCCGTGGGTGCGACGTTGGGGTCGCAGTCCAGAACGGGGGCGCCGTGACAGCCACAGAGCACAGCCAGTGCCCCGTAGATAGCCAACATCACTCGCATCCAGTTTCTCCTGGCCATGCGTAGTCGTCACAGTGGGTACTTGGCATTGCGTTCAACCCATTGGTGATAAGATCGAAAACTAGTCCTCGGATGCGCAAATGCCGGTTTTCCACGGAAGTGTACGAACCCTTGACGATTCCTACGATTTTGCGTTTTCCAGCGTCAAACTCGTACACTGGGCCGCCGCTGTGGCCCTGTTGGAGGTCATGGGCAGTGAAGATCCAGGAAGTCTCGGTTCGGCGCACGACCTTTTGATGGCCATACATCGAGGAGCGGCAGTTGTCGCCAGCGATAGGAGAGTCGCTACAGGTGTTTCCGCCCTTGGGGATTCCGAAGTTCCATGTGTTGTCTTGCGCAAGAGCGTAGTCCTCTTTGTAGCCGAACGCGGGAAACTGCACACTCGAGGCGTTGTCGTAGAGGAACAGGACAGCGAAGTCTTGCGTGTTCTTTTCGCTTTCGTACCATTTTGGGCCGATGTAGTACCACTTGATGTTCTTGACACCGTTCGGAGCGGCGCTGGACCAACTCCCTAGTTCGAAGCCTACGCCATCTTCACCGGCCCACCAGTCTTTGGGAAAGAAGTGCCCGCCTGCCCACACGTTGTGGCCCACGGTCAAGAGGTGCCGGGGGCCAATCTTGGTTGCCGTGCCCTCGGTGTTGTCACCCCCAAGGTCGGGCTTCCACGAGTCCGCAGGCAATCCGCCGATCCTGATCCATGACGAGTTGATGCTTGTCATCGAGTGACCGCTCTCGGCGCTCCTCATGCCTCGATTATCCGAGCCAATAATCGCATCCCGGAATTCTGCGCCTGCGTCGTCCTCCCCGCCAGGAGTCTCGTCAGCGCCCCGCACAGTCGGGACAGCGTCGGGGGTCTCTCGGTCAATGAATGTCCGAGACTCCTGTCGGCGAATGTCGCGGAATGTAGCCGCGGGGTTTCGGGGTCGCCAACGCCATGTTTCACCGGCCGAGTTGATGAAGTAGCCCCACACCGGAGTCTCGGCAGGTGACAGTAGGCTCTCAACGTCGTCTCCGCAGTTCGTGTCATCCGGTGCGCCTGGAGGACTCTGGGGGGAGCCGGTTCCAAACTTGGCGAACTCGACAAACTCCAGGTTCTCTTCCCCCATCCCAGCCGCCAGATCCGTAGGAACATCAGGAACTTGGCCGTTCGACAAGTACGCCTCTCGCCGCACAAAGGCATGGCGGAGGTCTTCCTCCACAAGGTCTCTTTCGTCGGCACGGACTGCTTCGGCGTCCATCCACTCCGGGGCCCCCGGAGCGTGTGGTTCTGGGTCGCATGCGACAGCAGTCAAAAGGATCAAGCAGAGGGCTCGTGGAGGAGTTGGCATTCATCGAGATACATAGCGCAGCCCCCCGCGCAGTTCAACCTCATCGGTTGGGCCGACGAGCACCCCGAGCGTGCGGTGGCGCGATGCCCGCGATTCCCGCGCGGGCGCTCGTCGGAGTACGGGCGGTTGGCACGGGCGTGAAGACGAGCTCGAGCTCAAGTCGCGGGCTTGGTGAACGCCTCATACAGACGCTTGCGCATCTGTGCATTGAAGAAGCCCCGCATCTCCTCATTGTCGAACAGGTCGTCGAGGAACTCACCATATTTGTCGTAGCGATCCATCATCGTGCCTTCCACTCGTGGGTCGCAGACCAGGCCAAAGTTGGCCTCGTCATTGGCCTGGGCGGCCTGGCGCAGCTGTGGATCTTCGAGCATGCGGGTGAACACGCTGTCGACCAGATCCTGCACGTCGAACTGGGTGGTGAAGCGATCGTTCATGCGGGCGATCAGGTTGGAGAGGTCGTCCTGCTCGGCCTTGACCCGTCCGGTCCCGGTCTCGCTGGGCCCTCGCAGGCCGGGGCCGCCCTCTCCGGCGATCAAGCCCAGGTCACCCTCGGCGATCTTCTCGAGCCGATAGTAGTGAAGCGCCACGTCCTCACCCAGATCCACGGGCGGCTGGCCACCACCGGGCGGCGGCAGCTTGCGGATCAGCATCTTGGTATAGACGTAGAGCTTCTCGAGCTCGTAGTCTGAGAACGGGACGACCTGGCCCAAGAACGAGTACAGCCGGCAAAACGCCGTGGCGTGGTCGCGGAACAGCTCGGCCGGCTCCGGCTCGAGGAGCTTGAAACGAACAACCGCGGGGTCGAGCAGGCTGTTGAGCGGACCGTGGTTCTTTGCGATCTGGCGGACCTGAGGAATGAAGAAGATCTCGGCGAATGCATCGACCTCGGGCTCGTGGATGACGTCGACCTGCTCGAGCTTGGTCTGCAGCTCATACAGGCGCTGCGGGTCGACGTCATCGGCGGTGGTGGTCTGCTCGTAGTAGTCCTTGAAGCAGGCGAGGACGTGCTCGCGGTCGTTGACAAAGTCGAGCACGAAGGTCTCGTCCTTGCCGCGGTAGGTCCGGTTGAGCCGCGACAGGGTCTGCACGGCCTGGACACCCGCGAGCCGCTTGTCGACGTACATGGCACACAGCAGTGGTTGATCAAAGCCGGTCTGGTACTTGTTGGCGGCGATCAACAGCTGATAGCCGCCTTTTGCAAATTCCTTGGACAAGCTGCTCTCGGCGATCGGCTTGCCGGTCTCATGGTGGGGGTTCATGCCCGGCTCGGTGTAGGGCCGCTGGCCGGTCGCTGGGTCGTCTGGATCGGTGACCTCGCCCGAGAACGCCACCAACGCGCGCAGATCCAGGCTCTTGTCGGCCACGTAGGTGTCGAACGCCAGCTTGAAGCGGACCGCCTGCAGCCGCGTGGCGGTCACGATCATGGCCTTGGCGCGGCCGCCCAGCTTGGCGCGGACCTGGCGTTGAAAGTGATCGACGATCACCTCGAGCTTGGCGCTGACGTCCTTGGGGTGGGCGCTGACAAACCGCGCGAGCGCCCTGGTCGCCTGCTTCTTGTCGAGGCGCGGGTCGGCGGCCACCGTCTTGATCAGCTTGAAGTAGCGGCTGTAGGTGGTGTAGCCGCGCAGCACGTCGAGGATGAAGCCCTCGTCGATCGCCTGGCGCATCGAGTAGACGTGGAAGGGCACGTACTTGCCCTCGTCGTTCATGCGCCCAAACACGCGCAGGGTCTTGTACTTGGGCGTGGCCGTGAACGCGTAGAAGGACAGGTTGCGCAGCGGCCCGCGGGCCAGGGCGGCGCGCAGCAGATCCTGACCGGCGTCGACGTCCTCTTCGTCGCCCAGCGCCGCGACCCGCTCGCCGAGCTCGGTGGAGTCGGCCAGCAACGCCTTGAGGTTGTTGCGCATGTCGCCGGTCTGCGAGCTGTGGGCCTCGTCGACGATGATCGCATAGCGGCGATCCGGCAGCCGCCCGACCTGCTCGGAGATGAACCCAAACTTGTGCAGCGTGGTGATGATGATCGGCACGCCGCTGGTCAGGGCCTGGGCGAGCTGGGCCGAGTTCTCGTCGATCTTCTGGACCACGCCGCGGGTGTGATCCAGCTGGAAGATCGTGTCTTGCAGCTGCTGGTCGAGCACCTTGCGATCGGTGATCACGACCACGGCGTCGTAGACCTTGCGCTGGTCCTCGTCGTGCAGCGCGGCGAGGCGGTGGGCCAGCCACGCGATCGAGTTGGACTTGCCCGAGCCGGCCGAGTGCTGGATCAGGTAGTTGGTGCCGGGCCCATGGTCGCGGGCCTCGGTCTCGAGCTGGCGCACGCAGTCGAGCTGGTGATAGCGCGGGAAGATCATCCGCTCGCGCTCGTCGGTGGTCTCGAGGTGAACGAAGCGGGCCAGGATGTCGAGCAGGCTGTCGCGCTGCCAGATCCGCTCCCACAGGTACGCGGTTCGGTGCTTGCCCTCCACCGCAGGGTTGCCGGCCGCCGTGCCGATACCCTGGTTGAAGGGCAGAAAATGTGTCCGGTCGCGCTCTAATTGCGCCGTCATGAACACCTCGTCTGGGTCGACGGCAAAATTGATGATCGCGCGGCGCTTGAACCGGAAGATCTGCGTGTCGGGATCACGGTCTTTTCGGTATTGCTGCTGCGCGTGGCTGACCCGCTGGCCCGTCATGTGGTTCTTGAGCTCCGCCGTGACCACCGGGATGCCGTTGACAAACAGGACCAGGTCCAGCGAGTCCTTGGGCTTCTTGGGGTCATGGTGGACCTGGCGGACCACGAGCAGGCGGTTGGCGGCGTAGCGGGCCTGGACGTCCGGGTTGAGGGTGTTCGGCGGACGGAAGGTGACGACCTTGATCGACTTGCCGTGGAACTTGAAGCCGCGGCGCAGCACGTGGATCAGGCTGCTGTCGATCGTGGCCTTGTCGAACGCCTCGAGCAGCTTGGCGGGCAGGCGATCGCCGTGGATCTGTGCGAGCGCGGCGTAGGTCTTGGGCTGGGTGGTCTGGACATAGTTGATGAGCTCGTCGGGGATCAGGGCGAGGAGGGGATCGTAGGTGCTTGGGTCGCCGCGGTGGTAGCCGCCGGATGCGGTGAGTAGGTGGTCTTCGATGGTTTGCTCGAGGGCGGCCTCGGTGGTTGCTTTGGTCATGCGGGGATCTCGAGTTGGCCGGTCACGGCGGCGGTGATGAGGGATTGGCGGTATTCTTTGAGCTTGGCGACACTCATGACTAGTTTCTCACTCATGGATCGCAGTTGGCTTGTTTTCGAGTCCAGCTGCTCGGCGATGCTTCGTTGTTCGTCGCGACTGGGCAATGGGATTTTATACGAGAGTATCTGGGTGGGGCTAATATGGGGGACGCTTACCCCGGTCGTTTCCGGTTCGATGTGAGCGCGAAACGGTGACCAGAGTAACGTGTATGTTAAATATCGTTTGCACAGTGCGCTCAGCGGTCGGATCCGTGCCACGCGCTGTACAAGTAGGGCCGGGCAATCAGTCTCGTCGATCTCGGCCAAGCGCAGCCCACTGCCGATCCAAGGTCGATCGAGACCAAGGACGAGGTCTCCGGGGCGCAGGCTGTAGATGTCTGACGAGAAGTCGAGATTTGGCAGGAAAACGACGTCTTTCCAGCGGGTTGCCCCTGGCGATATGTTTATGCCGCGTAGCAGTCGGGTGCTATCAGGCTCGGCTTCCGAATAAATGTAGCTGTCACTCGAATATGCGAATCCATGCAGCAAATCTACCAGATACGACAACTTGGTGGGGCTGTGTTTGATGTTCGACAGTCGATCGTGAATGAGCGCGGCGCGCTTCTCGGCGAGCAGCGCGATGAGTCGCTCCTTCTTCTCGATGAGCACATCGATGGCAGCAGTCTTGCGGTCGAGGAAGTCCGCAATCGCCCGCTGCACCGCGAGCGGCGGAACAAAACACTCCAAATCAAGAAAGTCACTCGGGTACAAGCGAAGGCGCGACGTCCACACGCCACGGGAGTTCCTGGTGATCTCGGTGATGTATCCCGCTGTGCGAAAAAAGTAGTTGAAAAACCGCGAGTGGATGTTTGCGCTCTTTGGTCGATAGACATGATACGACGGACTTACAATGCCGCTCACGTGTGTGACAGCTAGCGCTCCCATCCAAGCCCACATCGTGTTGATGACCAGATCCCCAGAACGGCATCGTTTGTAGCCGTCCAGAGACTCAGCCATGAACATCGTGACGTCTTTCTCGGAGCGCGGTGTGACCCCCGTAATGTGCGACACCGTGAGGAGCTCTTCGCTGCCGTCAATCGAACGCTCGTCGATGACGTGAAAAAGATTCCTGTTTCGTGTGATTTGCCAGTTGGACGGCGGCGTGCCGAGACAGGGGATTGGGTGCCTCATGACAGCACTCCGTCGAGCATCCCGCGGATCTCATCCTCCAGCGCCAGGATCTCCGCCTCGATCACCCCAAGCGCCCGGGGCGGCACATACTCATAGAAGTGCCGTGTAAACGGGATCTCATACCCCACCTTCGTCTTGCCGTGATCCACCCAGGCATCCGGCACATGCGGCAGCACCTCACGGGCCATGTACGCCTCGATATCCTCGGTCAGCGGCACATTCTCATAGTCTCGCAAGTTCGTGTCCGCCTCGATCTCCCCCTTCTTATCCCGGCACACCTGCGCCGCGTCGTTGTGCTCCGACAGCGCGCTCAGGATCGCCTTCATGACCGCAGGCGCGATCACCAGGCCGTTCGCCTTCGCCTGCGCCTTCACAGCCGCGACAAACGAGCGCCGATCCATGAACACCTGCGCGGCATCCAGCCCGCCCAAGACCGCCCGGATCTGCGCCTGCAATGCCTTGCCGCTGGCGATCTCCGCCCGGGCGGCGGCCTTGTCCTTCTTCTTCGAGCTGGCCAGGCCCTGCCACGCGCGCTCGTCCTCGAGTCGGGCGAGCCGCTCGGGGCTGGCCTGAAAGTCCAGCTGCAGCGGCCGCTCCACGGTGATCCGGCGAAAGCCAAAGTCCTCGTTGGCGAAGATCTTGACGTCCGGCCCGTCCTCGAACGCGCGAAACAAGCCGGTCAGCTGCTCGATGTGCTGGGGCCCGAGCTCTTTGCGCTTGTCGCCCAGCGACTTGCGCATCTTCTGAAAGTAGTTGACCCCGTTGATCAGCTGAACCTTGCCCCGCCGCGCGGCCGGCTTGCGGTTCGTGACCACCCAAATATATGTGTTGATGCCGGTATTGAAGAACATCTGATCCGGCAGCGCGACGATCGCCTCGAGCAGGTCGTGCTCGAGCAGGTGCCGGCGGATCTCGCTCTCGCCCGACTCGGCCGCGCCGGTGAACAACGGCGAGCCATTGAACACGATCGCCAGGCGCGAGCCGCCCTGCTCGGGTGGCTTCATCTTGCTGAGCATGTGCAGCAAGAACAGCAGCGAGCCGTCGTTCTTGCGCGGCAGGCCGGGGCCAAACCGGCCGCGCTCGCCCAGGCTCTCGTGCTCGGCCCGGACCGCGTCGGCGGCCTTGGTCCAGTCGACCCCAAACGGGGGGTTGGACAGCAGGTAGTCGACTTGCAGCTTGGCGTGGCCGTCCTCCGAGAAGCTGTTGCCCAGCTTGATGTGCTCGGCGTCGTCGCCCTTGATCAGCATGTCGGCCCGACAGATCGCGTACGACTCGGGGTTGAGCTCCTGGCCGTAGACACGCAGCTGCGCGTCGGGGTTGCGCTCGAGCAGGTGCTCCTCGGCCACGCTCAGCATCCCGCCGGTCCCACACGCGGGGTCGTACAGGGTGCGGATCACCTGCGGGGTGCCCAGCTGCTGCTCGTCCTCGACGTAGAGCAGCTCGACCATGAAGCGGATGACCTCGCGCGGGGTGAAGTGCTCGCCAGCGGTCTCGTTGGACTGCTCGGCGAACTTGCGGATCAGCTCCTCGAAGATCGAGCCCATGCCCGCGTTCGAGACCTGGTCGGGGTGCAGGTCCACACCCGCGAACTTCTGGGCGACCAGCAGCAACAGGTCGTTCTTGTCGAGGCGCTCGATCTGGTCGGTGAAGCGAAAGTGCTCCAGGATGTCGCGCACGTTGTTGGAGAAGCCGTTGATATAGGCGATGAAGTTGTCGGCGTGTGGGCCTGGAGCCGTGAGCCGCTCGAAGTCGAATTGCGAGACGTTGTAAAAGCCAACGCCACCCGAGGCCCGCAGCAACATGCGATGGCGGGTGGTCTCGGGCTTGTCGGCGTACTGCTTGTCGGCCTTCCACACCGCTTCGCGGGTCGGCGCCAGGATCATGTCCAGGCGGCGCAGCACGGTGAAGGGCAAGATCACCTGGCCATACTCGTGGGCCTTGAAGTCGCCGCGCAGCAGATCCGCGACGCTCCAGATGAAGCCGGCGATCTCGGAGAAGCTCTTGAACTGGCGCGGCTGGGGGTCGGCGACCGGCGCGGGGGTAGGGCTCACGGTGGGCATCAGGGGCGGCTTGGCGATCACGGGCTTGGCAGGCGCGAGCGGCTTGGGTTGCTTCGCTGCGCTCGCGGGGGTGGGCTCGGCTGCGGCCAGGATCCGGGCGAGGATCGGCGCTTTGGCTTGGCCGCTGTCGTCGAGCAGGTGAGCGCGGCAGATCTGTTTGAGCTCGTCGCGGCTGAGCTGGTCGAGCAGCTCGGCGAGCGAGAGCTTGCGGGCGCGGGCCAGCGCGTCGATCAGCTTGGCGCCGGCGCTGCGTGGCGAGATCTCGATCGCGAACTGCTCGACCAGCTTCGCGAGGCGGGGTTTGGCGAGGGTGCGCAGCGCAGAGCGCTTGGTCGGGCGCGGCATGAATCCGCAGGGTATCCGGCGCGGCCGCGCAGGTTGCAGTACATTTGCGCAGGCCAGCCTCGGCGCGGGTCGAGCTGAGCTTCCTGATCGGGTTCGCGCGCGGTGGGATCCGCCGGTCGATCCTCAGGCATAGGCCTCGACGTAGTTCCCGCTGGGCCCGGGTCGGCGGGAAGTCCGCGAGGGTAGCTGCCGGCTACCCCTTGGGCTCCCCCAACATGGGCCGAGGTAGTTCTCGGAGGCCCCCGAGTCGGCGGGAAGTCCGCGAGGGTAGCTGCCGGCTACCCCTTGGGCTCCCCCAACATGGGCCGAGGTAGTTCTCGGAGGCCCCCGAGTCGGCGGGAAGTCCGCGAAGGTAGCCGTCGGCTGCCCCTTGGGCTCCGCAAACATGGACCGACGTAGCTCTCGGAGGTCCCGTGGTCGGCGGAAAGTCCGCGGACGTCGACGCTGTCCGTGCCAGAGGCGGCGCGATAACCGCGGGAGTAGCCCGCGGCAGTGGGGACCCCATCCGAGATCGACGTCGGAAGGCCCCGCGGCAGAAGGCACCCCATCCGGGATCAACCTCGGAAGACTCCACGGCAGTGGGGACCCCATCCGAGATCGACCTCGGAAGACCCCGCGGCAGGGGCCACCCCGTCCGAGATCGACCTCGGAAGACCCCGCGGCAGCGGGGACCCCATCCGAGATCAACGTCGGAAGACCCCACGGCAGCGGGGACCCCATCCGAGATCAACGTCGGAAGACCCCGCGGCAGTGGGCACCCCATCCGAGATCAACCTAGCCAGACGCCCCGTTCGCTGCGGTCAGCTGCGAGCGAGGCCAAGCAAGACCGCCGGCTCACTCGCCTTCGGCCGGAGGCTCGGGATCCACCAGATCCCCCACGACCGGCGGCTCAGCACCCTCGAGGTCGCCACCTGCGTCCAGCTCCGCCTCGGCGTCGGTCTTGGTCCGCGTGGTGTCGGTGGCCAGCATCGGCTGCAGGGCTGCGAGCACGGTCTCGCTCCACTCCTGGTCACGCTTGGGCAGCGTGGAGAGCAGCAGGCTCGCGTAGTTCTCTGCGGCCCAGCGGATCTTGGACCGCAGCGGGCGAAGGTCGACGGACACCGCGTTGTCGCGAGCCGTGCGCGCGGCGACCATGGCCTCATAGCGACCCTGGCATACCTGGGCGAGGGAGGCAGGCGCGGCGCCGACGAGCTCGACGAACTCTGCCTGGAGGCCACGAGTCTCGATGTAGCGCAGGCGGGCGGCCATCTGGGAGGCCTGCTGTGGGTAGGAGACGCGCAAGAAGTCGACGCCGTCGCCAAACAGCCGCGCGAGCAGCTCTTCCGCGACGCGGGTCAGCTTGCGATGCGCTTCGACCTCCGCGGTGGCGAGCTCCTCGTCGCTGAGCAGATCCAGGCCCTCGTGGCGGTACACGTGCCAAAACTCGAGCCGGGCACGCAGCGCGACCCAGATTCGATCCACGAGCACATCGAAGGAGCGCTCGAGCCCAGCGTCGGCCTTGCCGTCGAGCCGATCAGTCAGCGCATTCTCGGCTTCGTCGACCCAGTCCCCAAGCAGCTGCGCCGCTTCGTTGACGTGCTCGGGGACGCCCACGGGCATTGCGTCGACCAGGCTCTTGCCGACGGAGATGCTGCCGCTCAACGTGAGCACCGACAATGTGCGATAGCCGGACAGATCGATTGATGAAGGATCTACTGCCATGGAGGGCACACCATACGGACTCATGGTGAAGATGCCGCGACTTTTCTCATGTGGTGCCAACTAATTGTTTCAGCTCGGGCGAGGCTCCTCGCCCGCGTGCAGGCGCCAATCGTAGAGTGGTTCATCGTGCGCAGCGAACTCATCGATGAGCACATCCACATTCGAGGTGCGATCGCCTGGTTCAAACGCGAGCGCAGGCATGTCACCCTCGCGCCCCTGCCGCAGGCTGCTCTCTGGCCGGTCGGTGCCTCGTGCCGAAGGTCTTGCCGTCGCGCTCGAGCAAGCTCCGCTCGGCGAGCTCGGCGAGCCGCTTGTGTGCGGTCCAGGGGCGCAGCTTCAGATGCGGGCGACGAAGCCAGAGCTCAACCGATGCCGGGGTAGGGCTTCAGGTCGGCGAGCATGCGCGCGATGTAAGTCCTATTCCTGCGTGCAACAACACTGGACCGCCTGGTTCACCTGCCAGTCAATTGCGTCGTCACACTCGTGTTCGAACGCGAGGCCGATCCGATCTGGGTCCTCGCACCACTCCAGGACTGAGTAGAGTCGGTAGGTAGATCCAGCACAGCCGTTGGCTACGCATGAACTCCCTTGTGCCTCGCAGGCCTCGGCGCAGGTCGAAATATTGCTTTGGGTCGCACATTCTCCGTAGGTAGGGGTGCAGAGGCCTTGCTTGCACTCGCCAACCCCCGGGAATTTCGGTCCGGCGGGTTGGCACATGCCATCGCAGTCGGGGTCCGCGGGTGGGGGGCCACACGCCACCAGTAGGCTCAACACAAATAAGGTTTCACCTCGCATCAGTATCCTCCTTCAAAGCCAACGGGATATGACCCAGCCGGTTGGGCTCGAGTTCGTGCGGGAGACGTGTTCATGCCTCACTCCTGCTCGCAGCAGCACTTGACTGCCTCGTTGACCTGCCAGTCGATCGGCTCGTCACATTCTCGCTCGATCTCCGGGCCGATCAGATCGGGATCTTCACACCATTCGAAGACCGTATAGATCTGATAGGTATACCCGCCGCAGCCGTTGGCCACGCACGAGCTCCCTTGCGCCTCGCAGGCCTCCGCACAGGTAGCGATGTCACCCTTCTCTGAGCAGTCCGCGTAGGTGGGGGTACAGACGCCCTCCTTACATTCCCCAACGCCGGGATAGTTGGGCCCGGCAGGTTGGCACATGCCGTCGCAATCGGAGTCTGCGCGAGGGCCGCACGCGGCCAGGAAGGCCAACATGAACAGGGTTTGCTTCCGCATCAGTGTGCTCCTCCGACGCCTACGGGATAGGACCCAGGCTGGTGTGATGAGCGGTGACTCGCAGGTAAAACCGGCCTACTCCTGCTCGCAGCAGCACTTGACCGCGCCGTTGAATTGCCACTCGATTGCCTCGTCGCATTGGTGCTCAAATTTATGACCGGTCTGCCCAGAGTCCTCACAAAGCCCGATGTCGTAGTAGAGCTGATACGTGTACCCTCCACACCCGTTGGCGACACAGCTGGTCCCTTGCGCCTCGCACGCCTCGGCGCAGGTCGAGATGTCGGTCTGAATGGAGCAGTCCGCAAAGGTAGGGGAACAGATGCCCTCTTTGCATTCGCCAACCCCCGGGAACTCCGGTCCGGCGGGTTGACACATGCCTTCGCAGTCGGAGTCCGCGGGAGGGGGGGCACACGCGACCAGTAGGCTCAACACGAACAAGAACTTACCTCGCATCAGTATCCTCCTCCGAAGCCGACGGGATACCCAGCCGGTGTGGTGACCGGCGGCTCGCAGGCAAAATCGGCTTCGTTTGGTAGGCAGCGCCACAGTGGGCTCTCCTGGCTCGGGTCGTCGGGTTTGTACCACAAAATATCAGAGCAGCCGTCGTCATCGAAGTCGGCCACGTAGGGGCTGTAGTCCCTGCGTGTCGACAGAACACGGGACGTGTAGGTCCGGCCCTCGGTGAAGTGCCAGATCTTGGACGTCACCCCGACCACCTCACCATAGGGAGCAAACCAGAGAATGTCGTCAACACCGTTGCCATCAAAATCCCCTACAAATGGGCGATAGTCGTGAGTGACTTGTGTGCGGGCCGCAGCGAAGAAAAGGTCGATACTGCTACTCTCCGACCACCACATGAGATCCGTGCCATTCCCGGCCGAGTACCAGAATATGTCGGTCATGGCGTCGCCGTTAAAGTCGCCAAGCACCGGTGTATACTCCATGCCATCGTCGAGGCCCAATGTGCCGGCATCGAACGGGCTCGCTACCTCGAATTCCGGGAGGCTCGTCCACCGCCACGACGACATCTCATTATTCTGAGGGTCATACCAAATGATGTCGTTCCGCCCGCCCGCAAACCCGCGGAACCGCCCCGCGAGCGGGTACGCATACCCGCCAAAGTTCATCGGGTACGTGACCACGTCGCCGTCCTCGAGCACGAGCAACGCGTCCTGCTCGGCCCCGGGCCGGTACAGCAGGATCTGATCTGCGTTCCCTGGCCCAAAGCTGCCGACGACCGGCACCGAGAACCAATCCAGATCCAGGTTCACCGCGTCGAGCCCCGCGCCGTCGTTGAGCAGCAACGAGTCCGCCAGCGCTGGTCCCGGCCCATGAAACAGCACGTCGAGATCGAACGCGCTGCCGCTCAGCAGCGCCGGGGTCGGCCGCACCCGACCCTCGCTGTCGAAGCCATCTGTACACGGGGGCGCGCTCCCATTCGCGCACAGTTCCTCCACCGCGAACTGGATCGGCTGCCCCGGCGCGCCGGTCGACGACCAGCGCTGCATCCGGGCGCTGCGGCTGGTCTGCCACAGGATCCCCGTCTGCCCGAGCCCATCGTACGCAAAATCGTCGACCTGGCTCACCAGGCCCATCATCGATGCGCGCCGCCGACCCCACGTGTATTGATAGTACGCGCCCAGGCGATCCCAAGCCGAGAGCCACGGCACGTTGGTGTTGACGCCCGGACAGAAGTCGCTCGCCATCACAGAGCTCCCGTCGTGTGGGGTCAGGCCCCGCCAGGGAATATGGCCAAGGGCCTTGCAGCCGTCGTTGTCGGGGTCTTGTTCCTCGATCCAGCGCAGGTGCTCGTGGGTGAACCCCAGCACGTGCCCCAGCTCGTGCAGCGCGTTGATGCGCGCCTCATTCTCGTTTTGGAAGAAGCGCTGCAGTCCGAACACGATCTCGGCGTCCTCCTCGTTATTGGCTGGGTCTTCAAACTCGTACTGAGGGAGCGCCTCGATGAAGGCCCGGCCCCCGCAAGCCCCCGTACACTCTGGTCCGGTGCGCACACGGAAGTGTATGCCATTATCGCCCGGCTGACACTGGCCCGACGCCTGTGCCTCCGGGCTGTCGTACTGTGCCAGGTGAACGAAGTTGACGTCGCCGGCCCGCTCCCAGGCCCGCGTGGCCCACTCCATCGTCTCGATCAGCAGCGCGACGTGTTCTTCGTGTAGCTCTTCGTTGGCGGACAGTGACGGCAGAATCCAGCCGACACACCACGTGAGCGTGAGCTTGCGGCCCGAGCTCCACGCGGCGTCGAAGCCCCCTTCTGCGTAGGCGGCCGCGGTTGGGACGGGCGGGTTGGCGCCTTTGCTCGCCTGCTCGTGCAGTCTGTCGTAGAGCGCGTGCAGGTCGGCGTCTGTCATGGCCTGGTCGCCTTCGACAAACCAGTAGTTGCCGAAACGCTCGGCGTACCTCCCCGCGAACTGCTCGAAGCTCATCTGGCCGAACGCCGGGTCGATCGGCGTTGGCACGACCGGGTCGGGCTGCCTGGCTGGGCCTGTGAACTCGATCCGGCTTTGATGGTTGGCCAGCGAGCCGCCGAACGCCTCGGGTCCGTTCAGCTCCTGTGGGATGGGCGGGCCGTCAATCGCGTACCAGTTCTCGTCACAGTCGTCGCCGCCCGGCAGTGGCGGGCCCGAGTCCCCACCCCCGGTGCCGCCAGACTCCCCCAACGGCGGAATGACCTCGTCGGGGGCACAGGCCATTAGCGCTAGCGTGGCCAATAGAACGCTCAATCCAGAGTGTGGTGGGGATCTCATGTGTGCCTCGTCTAGCGAACGTGACTACGAGCCTGCGCAGATCTGCACAGTGACAGCTCAACTCAGTATGTTCTGCACCCGTGTGAGGAGCATCGTATGACGCCCGGCGTCGTGAACTCGAGGTGTTTTTCGGATTCAGCCCGCAATTAGTGCGCGAGTTGGTCTCGGCCGTGGGAGCGGACGGGCAGCGAGGCCCAGGTCGGCGAGCACGCGCGCGATGTCGTTGAGCTGGCCGCGACACGGCCAAGCGCCTGGCCGCGAGCGACACCGCTATCCCAAGCCACCTGCCACCGCCGCTCATCGGGCAAGCCGTGGCGACGGGCGAGGTCGCCGGGCGCCGCACTTTTCCGGCGCCCACCCAGTCATTCCGGTGGCGCCCCCCGCGTTCGTTGCAGGGCTAGGCTGCTGCAAGGCTGCGTCTGTCGAACCATATGCCCAGCGGGCCTCGCTACTGGACCGCGAGACCGCGACGGAGGCCGCAGGGGCTTCGTCGGTGCGACGCTTCTGCTGCCCGCCATCCGCGGGCGGAAAGAAGCATCATGTTCACCAAAATACAGGTACTCACGTTCTTCGCGACGCTCACTCCTACCAGTGGGGCGGCGCCCGATCTCTGCGACGTCGTCTACACCGATACGGGGCGGCCGATCCTCTGTGAACCTCACCGCGATGGTGCACCGATCTACGACGACACGGTGTGCTGTGAGGGGCGCAGCTGCGTCGGCGCTCGGGATGGTCGGTGCTCTGCGGGCGAGCCCTTCTACTGCGAACTCGGGGAGCAGTGGGCCACCGGCGCGGTGACTTGCTACTTCGAGGTTCCCGACTTCTGCGAGGCGTTCCCGTGCAAGCCGGGGTTCCAGTCCCAGCCAGTCGCAAGCTTCATGTGTTGCAATCAAGGGATCTGTTGGAACTCGTACATCGGATCCAACGACTGCGAAGTCCAGGATATCTTTTGGTGCGACAGCGGAGTGACGAACGCGGACGGGACTGTCACCTGCTTCGACGAATGAGGAACCCGCTGACGGGGCAAAATCAACTTTGCCCCGTCAGCTCCACTTCATTCAATATCCTCCAGCTTGGCATCGAAGCGGGCGACATCGTCTGCCAGCCCGACCTCAGCTGCCCTCGTTCGGCCCGCGCGAAGCAACCAAACGGCGTGGTTCGGGAGGTCCGCCTCCGTAAAGATGTCCGCCATCCAAGCCGCATCATCTAGGTATCGCTTCCAGTTCTCCGCCGCTGCATCGGACTGCAAGATCGCCCGGACGACGGGATCAACTTGGTTAGGGGTTCCTGCATCGACCAGCGCCCTGAACTTCTGCATCAAGATCCCGCGCGTCCGCCAGCTCCCGTGCCCAAACTCCTCCTGATGCACCCGCAGCGCCAGATCGAGGTACTCCAACGCCTCACCAGCCCGGTTCACCGCCAGCAACCCGCGCGCGTAGCTCTCGTGCGCCGCGCTCAGCAGCTCCCGCGTTCCGCCATGCTCCTGCAGCTCCGCTTCGCGCAGCTCCACCGCGTGGAGCAACAGCCCGACGCCACGCGCACGCACTCGCTCGGGCCCGGCCACCAACGCCAGCCCGTGCACCTGCAGCAGCTCCGCCATGCGATCCGGCCGATACTCGGCGAACACCGCCCGGGCCCCGAGCGCATGCGCATCTACACCCGCGATCTCACCGCGCGCCCCCGCGACCGCGGCCAGCTTCATCTGCACCTCCGCCCCAAACACCCCCAACCCGAGCGCCCACGCTTGTCGGTACGCCCGCTCGAGGTCCTCGACCGCGCCGTCGAGCTCGCCTTCGAGTCGGCGGATCTCCCCCCGCCAAAAGGTCGCCCGCGCGATGCCGTATTCGGATCGCAGCTCGAGCGAGAGATCCATGTAGTCCTGCTGACGAGCGCGCGCGACCTCGAGATCCCCCATCCCGACCAGCGCTTGGACCTCGACGTCGATGTTGCGCAGCTCGAGCAGCCCGCCGTAACCCCACTCGGCATCCTCTGGGTGATCGATGCAATGATCCGGAGCGGGCAGCGCTGCGATCACCGTCGCGTAGCTCAACCCCTCGCGCAGGTGCGGCGTTCGAAACGCCTGCACCGTCGCCTGAAACCGGTCGCGCACGCTCGCGCTGCATGGTGTGGCCTTCGGGCTCGCGCCGCTGCGCTTGGCCGCGTTGCACTCTGCGGCGCGAACGTTCAGCCACCGACCGGCCCAGCGCTCGAGCCCGTCGCCGGCCTGACGGCTGCCGAACGCACCACGGAGCTCGGCTTGGATCTCGTCGTCCCAGATCTGCTCGAGCTCGCCGCGGATGTCGTCGCACGCGTCCGCGTGAGCTGGCCGCGACACGGCCAAGAGCCCGAACACCAGCGACGCCGCCATCCCCAGGCCAGCTGCCGCCGCCGCCCATCGCCAGCGTCGCTGCGCCGGCTGCTGCACATTCTCCAGCGCGTCTAGCAACGCCGGCATGTCCGGCCAGCGCTGCTCGGCGTTGGGCGCCAGCCCCCGCTCGAGGATCTTGACGAGCGCGCGCGGCAGCCGGTCCGCGCGGGCCGACTTCGTCACCCGCCCAGCCCCGCGCGCAGCCCCGCTGGCAAATGGCGAGTGGCCGTAGAACATCTCGTAGACGATCATGCAGTAGGCGTAGAGGTCGTCGCGGACGTCCTGAAACCCGCGAGCGATCACCTTGGGCGGCATGTAGTCCCTGGTGCCGACGCGATCAGCCATGGAGGTGGCGTCGCTGAGCAGGCACGAGAGGCCGAGATCGATGATGAAGGGCCACCGCTTGCCGTCAAACACAATGTTGTTGGGCTTGAGGTCACGATGCAGGATCCCGGCGTCATGGATCGCCGCGAGCCCTCGACCGATCTGGACAGCGATCGCCAGCACATCCTGCCATGGCTCCGTGAACCGCCGGTTCTCCAGCGTGCCGCCCTCGAGGTAGGGCATCACCAGCGCGACGACGCCGTCTTGGAACAAGCCAACGTCGATCAGCGGGATCACGTTGGGGTGCACGACCAGCGCGAGCAACCGGGCCTCGCGCAGCGCCGTGTACCTCAGTATCGGCGCCTCAGCGGCTTTGAGCTGCTCCCGCACGGGCTCGGTGAGCCCGGCCTCGTCGAGCAGCTCGGGGTCGACCGTGTCGACCGCCGACACGTCAAACGTGATCTTGCATGCGACGCGACGGTTGAGCTGCCGGTCCCACGCCTGCATGATGCTCGCGTGGGTCCCCGAGCCAACGTCTTCGAGCATGAGAAACCGCTGAGGCGGGAAAGTCAGCAGCTCATCCAGCGGTTCGGTGGAGAGGTCGTCACTCATGCGCGGGCGATGGTATCAGACCTGCAAAACTGTCGACTCGAATGATGTCGGCCATGCCGAGCTCTCCGTGTGCAGCCGCGGATCGAGATCGGCCTGGTCCCCGCCCACGCTAACGGACGCGGATCGAGACCGCGTTCGTGGTGGCCGAGCAAGCACCCTCGTGAGGTCATCTCAGGTGAGGGTGCTGACGACGAGCCGCCGACTGACATCGCCGAGGAGACGCTTGACCTGCCGTGTGGTGGCGCGGTTCTTCAAGCCGACGGGCTTGTTCGTGAGCCGTGATCGCCCCACGGTCACCACTCGAGCGCTTCGTCATCACACCGAGTGAGCTGGCCCGCGGCAAACAACGCGGCACGGCGTTGGTCCGAGGTGAGCCCCGCGGGCCGCTCCTGCACCTCGTTTTGTGTGCACTGGGCCTGCCGACACAAACCCTCGATTAGCGCCGGGAACGAGATGTCGAGCCCGTCGCATAGATCGTACAGCACGCGCATTCCCGGGCTGAAGTTGCCCTGCTCGATTCGCTTTATTGCATGGAGCGGCGACCGAGTTCGCCACATGAGTTGCTTGCTAGTATAACCCCGAGCGATGCGCAGACTCCGAAGGTAGGGACCGAGCACGGAGACTGGACGAATCAACTTGCTACCCACATGGCATTGTCGCAATTGCCCGCCGCGCTGTCAATGCATTATTGGACGGCCGTGGCCGGCTTGGCGTTCGCTTCACAACATCAGCTATCCGCGACGATGCCCTGCGCGAGGCGCATGAAAAGCTGGAGCGCTCGGGGCCCCACGGCCGCGACTCGTGCCGTGAGACTCGAGCGCTCGAGGCCATACCCGAGGGGGACCGATCCGCTGTTGTTGCTGACCGGTCGATCCCCCGGCACGACCTTCGTCGCGCCCTCGTCGCGATAGTCGGCCGTGCCGATCTCGACGAGCAAGTCGCGTTTTGTGAGGGGCGCATCGGTGGTCACGTCCGCGTCGAATCGCAGTCTGTACACGAGCGCCGCGGGGTCGAGCTCCTCCGCATCGTCATCACAGCTCAGGCACGTCACCTCGAGCTCGCGCACCGCCACGCCCTCTCCCAGTGACACGATCACTCCGGGGTTTGGCACGAAGATGCCCTCAATCGTCGCGGTGAGATCCTGGTGGGTGTCGCCGGCTCGCAGCGTTGGCAAGTCCGCGCGCACGAGGCCGGTTGGGCCGTCTTGCACCGCGAACGAAGCGTGAGCGACGAGCGTCGCGGCGTCGCTCAGGATCTGGGGCCCCGGCCCCGCGCCGAAGATCGCGTCGCCGGGGATCGTGTGGCTGACGCCAGCTACGATCTCGTAGTCGACCTTCACGGCGTAGGGCCCCTCGATCATCGGGGTATAGACCGCCGCGTACACCCCGTCATCAGCGAGCCCGTCTCCGTGATCGCCGTCATCGAACATGGGAATCCACCAGCTGTGCCCCGCCGCCGACAGCCGGGACGCGACCTGCATGCCGCCGACTGCGACGCCGGCCTTGATGACGTTGGTGGAGATTGTGACGTCGTCGCCAATCTCCCACACGGGTCGATCAACCCAGGCGAAAGGCGAATAGCCCGACTCGACGACCGAGGCCACCCAGCCGACGTCCAGCTTCGCCCGGGTAGTCGGGGACAGCTGGCTCGTGTCGAGTCGCATCGTCCACAGGCCCGGCTCCGGTGAGTCGACCTCCATTCGACGATAGAGCGCCTCGAGCTCGCTCGAATCTCCAATTGGATGACTATATAAAATGCTGGTGGGTGACTCGATCTCAAAACCCAGGCTGTTGAAGGCGTGATCGGTGCCTTCGCCGGTGACCACGAGCGGGCTACCTAGCCACGCCACGTCGAGCGCCCGAGCCCCCGCGGGCACCACGAAGGTTCGAGCTTCGGTGGTCGTGGTGGCCACGAGCGGGGCGCGCTCGTGCAGCGCGATGACGTCGCCGGCCACCACGGCCTTCGCTACGGCCTCGTAGACCTTGGCCGCGTGGGGCAGGGAACCGCCTGCGGCCTGCTCGTCGCCTGCGTAGTAGTGCCAGCCGCTGCAGCTCTCGGCTAGCCAGCTCGCCAGACCGATCCGAGGTGAGGCGCCCGTCGTGATGACGTTGACGCGCATGCCCGCCTCCGCGCAGATCTGCGCCGCGATCTCGGGCTTGTTCACGATCCAGGTCTCGACGCCGCGGCAGCCGGCTGGGCCGTTTGGATCGTGCTTGGGATCGACCCGGGTGAACTTGGCGTCGGTGAGCAGCACCACCTCGCGGTCGCCGGCCGGGGCCTTGGCGTGCGTGAACGCAGCTTTGGCGCCCTCGAGCACGGCGCACAGGTTCGTGTGGTGCTTGGCGTTGACATAGGTGTCGATCTCGGGGCGATAGACCGCGACATCGTCGGGAGCGAGATCAACCGGGGTGCCCAGGGCGAGGTCTTGGTTTGGCACCCATGCGCCATTGATCTCGGTCGCCGACTTCACTACCCACAGATCGTCACCCCACGCATAGAGGCCCGCGCTGGTCTGCTTGCCGACCGCGACCTGGTTGAAGTACTCGGCCCCGTCGACACCGTAGGTCCAGCCGGGGTTTCCGTTGGCGTCCTGACCCATGGAGCCCGAGGCGTCGATCATGACTATCGACCAGTCCGCGAGGTTCTCGGTGTCGGTGTAGTCGGGGACGTTCCAGGTGCAGAAATCGGGATTGTCCTCGTTGGGCGGGAGGCCGATGTCGTCGTCGTATTGGCCGTTGAACTGGAGGCTGCCCCACTCGAGCTTGGCTTGGTCCCAACAGTTGAAGTCTTCGGCGCTCGACCAGGGGGTTGGGTAGTGGTTGAGGACCGTGCCGAGCACGCCCCAGTGCTGGGAGAGGCTGGCGCCGGTCTTGGGGTCGAGGTGGATGTGGGTGTTGGCGTCGCACCAACGTCGCTTGGCGCCGTCGGCCATGATGCAGGTGGACTCGCCGACGCAGACGGGGCGCTCCCAGACGGCGTTCAACTTTGCGGTACAAATCCCATCGCCAAGAGCAGGTTCGGTGTCGCAATGCACATGCTCCAGACAGGCAGCCCCCCAGTTCGGCCAGAACTCTGGCCCGCCAAATGGATTGCTGTGCACTCCTGTGGGGTCATACAAGATGCAGACGGAGTGCGCCATGTTGTCCCCTCCCGCCGCCGCGCACTGATCGGCAGACACGACCCCAAGATTCGAGATCACATCTTGGGACGGGCTGCCCGTTCCGATGATCCAGCCATCGTACGTGCCGGCTTGTGTGATGTCAGCGCCTTTGTTTACGCAGGCCTTATGACGGATACACCTCGCGCCACTCGAGCAGCTCGAACTTGGAAACCCCGTGCATGTCTCGCTCGAGGTCGCGTAGCGTGAGTCCGCGCAAAGACCGAGGTCACTGGATGTGGCATACTCATCGGGGAGACCGTAGAAGTAGTGTCCCCACTCGTGGGCGAGGGTTTTGCCGATCGTTTCGGTCCCCGCTGGTTTAGGCAAGTGGAAGTTCATCCTGATCGCGTGGGGGCTCGCGTGCGACTTTCCCTGACCATGGCTCAAGAAGACGTCGCTCTCGCTGGCGCCATAGCCGAACGTGACAGAATCGAAGTAGTGCTGTCCGTTTGTGACTTGCCAGAGAATCCGAGACCCCTCACGGAAGAAATCGCAGTAATTGTCAGCGTCGTCGCTCGTCACCTCCAACGCGCCAAGATCCTCCGGCGGGAAGTTGGCACGCACAGCGATCGACCATGTCCCATCCCCGTGATCAATCAGCTTCTTTTTCCCTGCGAAAGCTATGCCGGGCAGTGAGCCCATGGCGATGGATGCAACGAATGCCACGAGGCGAGAGTTCGACCAACGCGAGGAGACACGAAGTTGGCGAGGCATGCTCGTGAAGTAGCACCGGAGAGCAAGCGTGGCTCCAGAATAGCCTCGCTCGAGTTCCGTTGTATTTGCGTCACAGCGAGACAGTACTCGGCCACGCCTGCAGGCCATGACATCGTGGGCAGTCGAGCACGACCGCAACCGCTTCGCGGTACAATCGACTATTCGGAGACCACGCAGCGAAACCCAATGCCACATCCCAGCTGACTTCCGGGAACGGGTCCACCGCTCTGGGCTCGCCAAGCCAGGTGCAAGTACCCACCAGAAGCGTCGTCGAGTTGTGAGGCTACATAGGATCCCCCCTTTCCTACCTTGAATGTTCCACTGTCGGGACCGGTGGGATCTGCACCAAGGTTGGGCTGCCCAGGCCCGAGCCAGTCGGCGACGACCTCGCCGACGTTTCCGACCATGTCCTGAACGCCATACGGACTGTCACCCTGGGGCGAGTGGCTCCCCGGACGCTCCGGCATCCCGGTATCGCACCCCCAGCCTTCGTGCGGGTCCTGGTCCCCAAACGTCTCGTTCGCCATACTCGCGTAGAAGCAGGTGGGCGCTTCATTCCCCCAAGCGTAGTCGCGGCCGTCGGTGCCGCGCCCGGCCTTCTCCCACTGTGCCTCGGTGGGCAGTTCGGCGCCCCGCGCGTTGCAGTACTCCAGCGCTTGTAGCCAGTCCACGCAGGCGACCGGATAGGCGTCGATGCCCTCGTTCCCCCAGCGACAGCCAAAGGTCCGAAGGTCGTTCGGATCCTCCGCCACAGGCGGCGAGCAGTTCCCCGCCTCCACGCACAGCCTGTACTCGCCAAAGGTCACCTCGTGTCGGTCGATGTGAAACTGCGACAGATACACAACTTGCTCGGGGATCTCACGCTCTTCGAGGAACCCCAATCCATTCGACCCCATGATGAAAGGCCCCGCCGGAATGCAGATCATCCCCTCATGCATGGACTCGCAGGGAGGCTCGTGACCGTCTCCATCTCCATCACCGTCACCGTCACCGAGGTCGCCGTCTCCAGGCTCGCCGTCGCCAAGGTCGCCGTCAGCGTCCCCCGGATCCCCATCGCCTTCACCCTGCACGCTAGTATCCTGCGACCCGTCTGGCCGGTTGGGACCACAGGATGTCAGCGCGAGCGCGGCGAGCCACGCACCCCCAGTGGCCGTTACTCCGGTGCTCGTGTGTCGCATGATGTCATTGTCCCCTGAGTGTCGCCGACGCTTTGAGGGATTGATGAGTCACGCTAGTAAAGTAGCACTCGACCACAAGGGCGGCTCCAGAATGGTCTGGCTCGAGTCCCGTTGTATTTGCGTCACAGTGTGGCAATGCTCGGCCACGTCTACACACTATTGCATAGTTTAGCACGACCAGTTGACGGCGATCGATGAGCGGGGCGCGGGGCCGCGGCGAGCGACCATCCCGGATGATCTGCGGGCGGTGCTGTGGCGCGGGCTCACAGTGGAGCGGAGCCAGCGCTACCCGGACATGCACGCGCTGGTGCGCGCGCTCGATGGAGTGATCCGTCCGCCGCCAACGAGCCGGCCGAACGTGCCGCCCGTGTCGCTGGAGGGGTCGTCGTCTGGCGCAGCGCGTCGGGGGACGGATGGCGAGGGGCGTTCTTCGTCGTCTCGATCTTGCTGATCGGGGCGGTGGGTTTCGGGGCGCTGAGTCGGAGGCACCAGGTTTGGAAGCGCGACGGGGGAGCCAAGGCACCACTACGTCCGCTCGCGCTGGCTCCGTTGCCGGCGTCGCCTTGTGCGTTGGAGGGGCCGTCGAGCTTCAACGTTGAGCAACCGCTGAAGACGCGGCGCTTCGTGCACACCTCTCTGGCCTCTCACACCACGCCGAAGCCCTGTCCAGCGACGAGACGATGTGCAAGCACATCGCCGCGCTGCGCACGGCCGAGAACCAACCCGAGGGTCAGTTCGAGAGCTGCGTCGTTCACTTCGAGCACGAGATCGTGAGCCTCGGTTGCGAGGTGTTCGCGCAGATGGCCCAGTGCGTCATGGATGCGAAGAGCGTCGCCGACATCGAGGTCTGCGAGGCGGCGGAGAAAGAAGCCGAGCTGCTGTTGCACGAGCAACACCACGCCGACGGGCTCAGCGAAGAGACCTGCGAGGCGGCGTTCGCAAAGTTCTCTTTGCTCGCGCTCGAGGAAGCCGCCGAGCACGCGGAGCTGGTCAAGGAGGTCCTCGAAGAGGTCAAAGCGGACGTGATGACCTCATGTGTGGATCAGGGCACGAACGCCGAGGTCGAATGCACGATGAAGGCCAAGGACATGGACGAACTCAACAGCTGCCAGGGCTTGTTCTAGGCTAGAGCCCCAATCAGCTTGAATTCAGGTCACTCCCAGCCCATGAGCTCCGGGAGCCGATGAACCGGGGGCGCGCCGTGGCTGAGCGCGGCGGCGTGGAACTCGAGCATGTCGAACGCCTCGCCCGCCGCTGCCGCCCGCTGCTCGGCCTGCTCGCGCAGGCGAAACCACGCCGTGGCCCCCACGAAGTAGGTGGACAGCTGCGTCGAGCTGACCTGCGCGCGCACCCACTTGCCCTCGGCCTCGCCTCGCTCTTGAAACGAGCGCTCGACCATCAACTCCAGCGCCTGCTCGCGGGTCATCGTGCCCGCGTGAATCTCGTGATCCAGGATCGCGTTGGTGACCGTCCGCAGATAGAACTTCAAACCGTGAAGGCGGATCGCCTTGGCGCGTAGATCATCGCTGCGCTGAACCGTCCACAGCGCCGCGCTGACGCCCTTGGGCTGCGACGCGCTGGTCGGCCGGGCGCCCGCGTAGCCGGCCTCGACCATGACCCGCTCGGTGTACACGGCCCAGCCCTCGACGAAGGCGCCGTTGTCGAACACGCGCCGGACCTTGGAGGGCTGGCGCTTGCCCCAATACAGCTGCACGAAGTGACCCGGGATGGCCTCGTGGATCGAGAGGATCTCGAGCATGAAGCTGTTGTACTCGCGCAAGAACGACTCGCGCAGATCGTCGCTCCACCCCGGCGGCAGCGGTTGAACCAGGTAGAAGCTGGGCAGCCCCGGGGTCTCGGCGTCGAGCGGGGCCGGGGCGGCGAGCCCTGCAATCGCTACGCCGCGGGCGTGCGGCGGGGTCCAGATCACCTGAAGGACCTCCTGCTCGTCGATCGGGACCAACTGCTGCTCGCGCACGAACGCGTCGAGCCGCTGCAGGTTGGCCTCGGCTGCGTCGCGCAGGCCGTCGGGGGTGGGGTGATCATCGGCGAGCGCCGCCAACACCTCGCGGACCAGCTCGTCGGGATCGCTCTCGCGGCCGCGCTTGTCGTGGCGGGCCAGCGCCTTGGCCCCGTACATCGCCGAGTACAGCTCGCGGGCCAGCGCCTGCATGTCGGCGCGGACCCGCTGGTGCTCGGCGCGGGCGAGGCTGAGCAGCTCTTTGGCGGACAGATCAGTCTGCAGGGTCAGCGCGAGCTTGGTCGCGAACGCCTCGGGGCCGATCCGCCAGCGACCCTCTGCCTGGGGCACGAGCGCCTCGACGTGGGCGCGCAGGCGCTCGACCGCTGCGATCGCGGGCAGCCCGGCGGCGCTGATGCGCTCGCGCAGCGCGGGCGCGGCGTCGGCCATTCGGTCCGGGACCTCGCCCTCGATCAGGGAGCGCAAGCCGGCGAGCTGGCCGACCGCGACCTCGGCCTGCGGGCGGCGGATCAGCGCTGGATCCGAGAGGTTGGCGATCGCCTGATCGACGAGAGCCGGGAGCGCCTCGAGCCGCGCGGCCACGCTCGCGGCGCGCTCGTCGAGCGGGGCGAACTCGCGGCTGACGAGATCGTCGAGCCCCGCCGAGATCAGGTAGCTGTAGGCCAGCGGATCGCTGCGCCAGACCTGCTCGACCTCGTCGGCGAACCGCCACAGCTCGAGCTTGTTGCGGATCGTGTCGAGCTCGATCCGCTGGTCGGGGCCCAGCGCGGTGCGGGGGATCGCGGCCGCGTCGTCGAGCATCTTGGTGACCGCCAGGGTCTGCTCGGTGCGGCCGTCGAGCGAGAGATCGGGCCAGCGGTGATCGTGGGTGTGCTCGCCGAGGCTGGTCGCGCTGACCGGCGAGGCGGCGAAGTACTCGGTCATGAACCGGACCGACAGGGTCTCGAGCATCTGCTGGGGGTCGAGCGCGCGGCCGATTGCGATGTCGGCGGTCGGCGGCGGATCGGCTGGTCGCGCGGGCTCGACGGAGGCGCAGCCCAATGGCCAGACCAGTGAACAGGCCAGCGCACATCCAACAGAGATAGCGAAGCGTCGGTCGATCGTCATGCGGTGATCATCTCCGGCGGCAGATGGCCGGTCTCGTTGTAGGCGATCAGCGCAGTGCCGTTTCCGGGAAACACCCGCAGCTCGGTGATCGACGCGTGGTAGATGGCGATCCGCATCCAGGTCTCGTAGGGCAGCCCCAGGCTCTCGGTCAGCAGGTAGCGGATCACGTTGCCGTGGGTGAACAGCAAGTAGGTGCAGGGCTTGTTGCCGCCCTTGAAGAACCGGCCGACGATACGACTGATCTGCGCCGTCACCTCGTGCCGATCCGCGGCGTTGGTGATCGGCAAGCCAGGGTGCGTCGAGCCGCCGTTGGGCGCGGCGGGGACCAGCGGGATGGTCTCGTGCAGGTATTTTTTGACGCGCACGCGGTCGACACCCATCTGGTGGGCGCTGATCTCGGCGGTCTGCATCGCGCGGGGCCAGGGGCTGGCGTAGATGCCCTCGAGCTTGCCCGGGAAGTGGTTGACGAGCCGCGCGAGCCGCTGACCGGTGCGCGCGGCCTGGCGACGACCCAGGGCGGACAGGCCCCAGACCTCGTCGCCCAGGTTGTCGACGCGATCGTAGTGACCGTGGCGGATCAGCAGCAGCCGCCGCGCGGGCAGCTCGTCCTCTGGCTCCCAGCGCAGAAGGTCGGGTCGCAGACTCGGTCCAGCCACTGTGGCGCTCATATCATGGCGCGCTCGGCTCAGAAACCGGGCGGGTGCCTGCACCGGTTGATCTACCGGTTGATCTACTGGTTGATCTGGGACCGGGCGATCGGCGATCGTCTAGCGATGGCCCTGGTCCAGCCACCGGCTCGCGCGTTGGCGTTGGTGATCGGCGCGCTGGCGCTGGGCTGCGAGTCGAGCGGCGCGCCGGGGGGCTTCGAGGATGATCTGGGCGCCGAGTCCGATCCGCTCCCGCCCGATCTACCCCACGCCGAATGCGATCCGCGCCGCTTCGATGACTGCGGCCCGGGGCAAAAGTGTAGCCACGTGGCTGACACCGCGTTCGGGCCGACCAACCGCTGCGTCGAGCTGCTCGGCGATGCGGCCGCGGGGGCCAGCTGCGAGCGGATCGGCGACAGTGACACGTGCGCCAACCACCTCATCTGTTGGGCGGCGGACACCGACGGACTCAACGGGGTGTGCACGCCGTTTTGCTCGCCCGGGTTGGTGTGCGGCGGAGCGGGGGAGGTCTGCTCGGTCGCCACGGGCGGGCTGCTGTCGCTGTGCCTGGCCAAGTGCGATCCGTTCTTTCAAGACTGCCCGGTGGGGTGGGGCTGCTACGCGGACGACTATGGGGTCTGGACCTGCGACAAGGACCAGTCAGGCGACGCCGGGGCCCGGGGGGACGCGTGCGAGTGCCTCAACTGCTGTGACCCCGGGCTGACCTGCGTGGCGGGGGCCCAGGTCGACGCGGAGGGCTGCGGCGTCGGTGGGGCGGTTGGGTGCTGCACCGAGATCTGTGATCTCGACGACGAATCGCCGCCCGAGCTGGTGTGCCCGACGGAGGCTGAGCGCTGCCGGGCGTTCTACGACTCCGACGCGGTGCTGATGGGCTACGAGCGGGTCGGTCTGTGCGAGCTGTGACGCACGGCGTCCCGCTCACGCACCCACGGAGTCATCCTGGCTCGGGCGCTCGGGCGCTCGGGCATCGGCAGATGGTACCGCGCTTGCCTTGCTGACCAAGGCCGGTCAAGGTCCGCCCGTGAGCGCCTCGGATAGCCCGTCATCGACATCGACATCGAAGGGACGCACGCCGGTCCGCTTGGCTGCCGCGGTGCTGCTTTTGGTTGCCGCGCTGGCCTATTGGCTGTGGCCGCGCGCAGACGCCGGGCAAGCCGAGCCGGGCAGCGTCGCCGCCGGGTCGAAGCAGCTCTCCGGCGCAGGCCACCACACGCCCGGCCAAGCCGACGCGGGCCCGCAGCTCCACACACCCGCGCGGATCATCGGGACCGTGACCACCCTCGACGGCAAACCGCTGGGCCCCAACGCGCAGGCCCAGGTGTGCCTGCGCCCAGATCGGGTCCGCTCCGGTGAGCTCGACAGCCCAACTTGTGTGGGCACCGACGACGGCGGTCACTATCGGCTCGAGGCCGTGATCCCTGGCGCGCTCGAGCTCTACGCTGGGGCTGCCGAGCACCAGCCGCGCAACACCAAGCTCACGCTGGTCGGCGGCAGCGAGCAAACCGTCGACTTCATGTTGCTGCCTGGCGGCGTGCTGATCCGCGGCGTGGTGCATGACCTCGCTGGCGGACACGTCGAAGGCGCGCTCGTGACGATCGCTGGCGACGGTGTGCAGGGTGATCCAAGCGATCGCGCGATCAGCTTCAGCGATGACCAGGGCCGGTTCAGCGCCTGGGTTCGGCGTGGTCGGATTCACGTCGGCGCCCGCGCCCAGGGCTACGCCACGCGCAAGCTCTACAGCTCCGCGCCGGGGCCGAGCGTGGATGTGTATCTGGTGCCCGAAGCCGTGCTCGTTGGCCGGGTCGTCGACGCGCAGACCCACGCGCCGCTCCCCAACGTCGAGGTCTACCCAGGTATCGGCGGCGGCGGCGAATTCATGAGCTACACGATCACCAGCCAGGGTTGGGCGCGCAGCGACGCCGACGGCTACTTCCGCATTGCCGGTCTCACGCCTGGGGCGTTTCGTCCGTACGTCGCCAACGCCAGCTGGCGGGGCCGAGCCGCGCAGACCGTCAAGCTCGGGCTCGGCGAGACCTCGGCGGTGATCGAGCTGCCGGTCACGGCTGCGGCGTCCGTTCGTGCGCAGGTCGTCCAGCGCGAGAGTGGCGAGCCAGCCTGCATCGGCGGCAGCGCCAGCATCTCGCCCGGGTCCTTTGAAATTTACTCCGAGACAGTTGACGCAAATGGCTGGGTCGAGTTTGGCGGCCTGCGCCCCGGCGATTACACGGTCAACCTCAGCTGCCAGGGCCGGTTCATGTCCAAGCTTGCCAGCTTCACGCTCGAGCCCGAGGGCGGCGACCTCGACGAGCTGCGCTGGGTCGTCCCCGATGGCGTCGAGATCCGCGGCGTGATCGTGGACGGCCGCGGCCAGGCGCTGCCAGGGTTGGTCGTGCTCGCGGAGCTGATCCCCACGGACGACGACGAGCGCGGGGCCACGGCTCGACGCTCGCGCTCCGAGCCCAGCGACGAGACCGGCGCGTTCACGCTGCTGGGGCTCGAGTCCGGCAGCTACGAGCTGACCCTAGGCGGGTCTTCAGGTCCGAGCTTGCCCGCGCCCGTCGAGGTCGTGCTCGGTGAACAGGACATCGATGGCCTGCGCATCGAAGCCCCCACCCCGACAGAGCTCGCCGGCCGCGTGATCGACGACGCCGGCGCAGCGGTGCCCGACATCACCGTCACCGTGTACTCGAGCAACGCATCGGTGGACACACGCAGCGACGATGACGGCCGATTCGTGTTCCCCAACCTCGGCGCCGGTCACCTGCGGGTCGTCGCCAACGACGGCCGCTGGCAGCTCGATCTCGCCGAGACCGAGGTCGATCTCGAGGCGAGCGTGCGCGCCGAGATCGAGCTCGTCGTGCCACGTGGCGACGGCGTGATTCGTGGGCGGGTCGTCGACGAAGGCGGGACGCCGCTCGACGACGCGTTCATCAGCATCGAGCGCCAGCTCGAGGTCCTCGACCACGCCCCCGAGCGCGGCAAGCTGAGCTATAGCGCCGCCAAAGGGCGCCCGGTGTTGAGTGAAGCCGACGGCAGCTTCGAGCTCACCGGGCTACCCAAGGGGCTGTTCACGGTCTGGGCCAAGCAAAAACAAGGCGGTGAGGCGGTCCGCGCCGACCTGCGACCGGGGGCCCAGATCGAGCTCGTCATCGACACCGTCGGCAGCCTGGCCGGGGTTGTCGTGGCGGACGCGAGCGCGGGGGAATTCACCTTCACGATCACCGCCAAGCTCGCCGACGGGACGCTCGAGGAGCGCGACCAGTGGACCAACAAAGACGGTCGCTGGCGGCTCGATCAGCTCCCGCCTGGACGCTATGAGGTGACCGTGGTGTCGGACGCGGGCGACGGCGCGCTCGCGGTCGAGCTCGCCGCAGGTCAAGCGCTCGAGGATCTGCGGATCGAGCTCCAGGGTCGCGTGACCGTGCGTGGCCGGCTCGTCGATCAAACCGACCAAAGCCCGATCGTCGACGCCAAGGTCCGCGTCGCGCCGCCTGACGCCGACTTCAGCGTACTCATCAAATTTCCGCGGGTCCGCAGCGACGCGGACGGGCGCTTCACGGTGGAGGTGCCCGCAGGTGAGATGGAGCTCGAGGTCGTGCCGGGTGGGAGCGCCGCGGGGCGGCAGCATCAGACGTTGCACGAGCGGATCCAGATCAGCACCGAGTCGAAGGTGCAGGATCTAGGGGACATCCCGCTCACACCAAACTGAGCTCAACGCAGGGGTGGCTCGCACGAGCGGGTGAAATGACGCCGGGTCGACGCAAGAACGTGACGCTCGAAGGGGGGCGGTTCTCTATACTCCGCGTCCGTCTTCAAAGGCGATTTCACCATGAAACTTCTCTCTCGTACCAACGCGGCGCTGTGTGCCGCAATCTCTCTCTCATCTCTCATTGGCTGCTCGGTTGGATCTGACGACGAGCTCGGGCCGGACTCGCAGTTGCGCGCGCTCGGCCAGCACGAGGGCACCGTCGCCGACGGGATCATCGTCAACGGTGGCGGCTACGATGGCTCGTGTCTGCTCTACGTCGTCCGCGCGGACTACAGCTACCTCGCCCTCGCGGTCGAGCGTCACTTCGACGACGGTCCGCCCTACTGCGGCGCCGTCGAGTCCTACCTCGATCGCCGCGACGTGATCGTGTCGTGGGATCCGGCCGACCTCAGCCCGATCGCCGATCAGAGCTTCGTGCAGACGGTCTCCGAGACCTACGATCGACCGCGCCATCGCCAGGTCGAGTACGTCTGGCTCGACGGGCCGCTGAGCGCTCAATTCTGGGGCACCGTCTATGGCGCGATCGACCAACGCTCGGTCGCCGGGCTCGGGGATACCTGCGCATATTACCTGGAGACCGATGAGGGCACCGCCTACGCCCTGCTCGAGCCCGAGGACATGTTTGGCGCGTGCCCAAAGCTCGACCAGGTTGCGGCGAACAGCACGATCCGGATCGCCCTGGATGATCTGACCGAGGTCGAGGATCCGGCGCTCGTCGACGCGCTGGCTGACACGTTCTTCTCTGGCGGCGCGGAGCACTACGTGTTCGTGAACGCCGTGCCGGCGCCGTTCTAGGCCCAGACTCGGCCTGAGTCGAGTGCTGCGCGCTCGACTCAGGCCTGGCAAGTAAATGACCCCCACATGGACCTTGGACTTCGCCGACTGCAGCCGCTGGCGCGTCTGGTCGCTTCTGGTCGCTTCGCTCCTCGGGGCTGTTTGTTCGCAGGCGCATGTGTGGCCCCCTGGGAGGGGGCTTTGAACACATTTCCTGTGTCCATGGGTCGCACGACGTGCGGAAAAATCTAGCTTCTGCTTACAAGGGACTTTCACTGCGGCGACCGATGCCGACACCAACACGAGCGGTGGCCCCAGACCTCGACCGTCACCAGCCGTGAGGCGGCTCGCCGTGGCTTGCCCTGACGTCAGTGAGCGGTTATCAGTCCCCGCTCCATGAGCGAGCGCGCCGCATCCATTGCCGGGATCGACTTCGGCACCTCGAACAGCGTGGTCGCGCTGGCTGGGCCGGATGGCCGGCCGCGATTCGCGGATTTTACCCTGCTCGAGCGGCTGACCCAGAGCTTTCGCAGCCTGTTGTTCTTCGATCTCGAGGACCAGGAATTTCGCGGGATCATCAACTATTCGGCGGGCCCCGAGGGCATCGAGGCTTACCTCGACGCATTTGGTGACGGCCGGCTCATTCAGTCGTTCAAGACCCACCTGAGCTCGCGGACGCTGGGTCGCACGATGGTCGGGCCGCACTCGCTCGATCTGGACGGGCTGATCACGCTGTTCTTGAGGCGCCTGCGCGAGCGTGCGCAGCAGAGCCTTGGGGCGCCGATCGAGCGCGCGGTGTTTGGTCGGCCCGTACAGTTCGCGGGCGCAAAGGACGAAGCGGGCAACGCTCACGCCGAGCAGCGGCTGCGCGCGGCGGCCAACAATGCCGGGATTCCGGAGGTCCACGTCGAGCTCGAGCCGATCGCGGCCGCGTATCACTACGAGTCCGGGCTCGAGCGTGACGAGCTGGCGATGATCGCCGACTTCGGCGCAGGCACCACCGACTTTTGTGTAATGCGTATTGGCCCGAGCCGCCGTGAGGACGCCGATCGCAGCGCGGACGTGCTCGCAACCGGCGGGGTTGGGGTCGCCGGGGACAACCTGGACGCGGCGCTGATTCAACACGTGGTCGCTCCCGAATTGGGCAAAGGCACGTATTACGAAGAGTTCAACAAGCGCCTGCTGATCCCGCCCTCCTATTATTACAAGCTGTCACATTGGCATCAGTTGTCGTTCCTGCGGACCGAGCGGACCCGCAGCGATCTGCTGCGCCTGTACCAGCGGGCCGAGCAACCCGAGGCGATCGCCGCGTTGGTGGCGATCATCGAGGACAACCAGGGCTTTCACCTGCACAAATCGGTCGAAGCGACAAAGATCGCGCTGTCGTCGGCGCAGGACGCCGAGTTTCGCTACCAATACGAGGACTTCGAGGTCGTCGCGCCGATCACCCGGGCCCAATTCGAGGGCTGGATCGCGCAGGATGTGGAGGCGATCACGGCGTGTCTCGATGAGACCCTGGCCAAGATCGGGCTGGCGCCGAGCGACGTCGATCGGGTGTTCATGACCGGGGGCACGGCGTTTGTCCCGAGCGTGCGGCGTGAATTCTCGACCCGGTTTGGGGCCGAGAAGCTGAGCAGCGGCGACGAGCTGTCATCGATCGCCGCGGGGCTGGCGGCCTGCGGGCGGCGGCTGGGCCGCTCGTCCTGAATCAAGCGCTGCGCGCTCAGTTGCGCTCACCCGGCTCGACGCGGCCCTGCACGCGACGAGCGCCAAGATCCCCGCGGGCTTGCGCGCACGGCCTTCAACTAATGAAAGTCGCGGCTGCGGATGCCCTCGGGCTGCGCGTCGAGCTTGGGCTCCCACAGCTCGTCGGCGATCAGGTGCGTCACCCCCTCGGCTCGCTGCACGCGTCCGGTCACACCCAAGATGACCGCGGTCCTGGCCAGGATCGAGTGCTGCTCGAACACCTGACTCCAGATCACCAGATTCACAAATCCGGTCTCGTCCTCGAGGGTACAAAAGGTCACGCCGCTGGCGGTCCCGGGCCGCTGCCTGCAGATCACCAACCCGACATAGCGGACCTTGCGGCCGTTCGGCAGCCCGTCGAGGGTCTCGGCGTCGGGCAGGCCGTGATGGCGCAGCTCGTCGCGCAGCATCTCGAGCGGGTGACCGCGGGTGCTGTGCAGGCTGCTGCGGTAGTCCCAGCTGATCGCCTCGTTGTGATCGAGGCGCGCGAACGCGGGCTGGCGGGCGCTGGCGTTGGCGTTGATCGGCAGCCGATCCCCCGCGCGGGCGAGCGAGCCGCGGACCGCCCAGCTGGCGTCGCGGCGGGTGCTGGAGGTGTCGCCCAGCGGCCGCGGGCTGCGGTCGAAGCCCTCGAGCGCGCCGGCCTCGGCGAGCAGCCCGAGTGATTTTTGGTGGAGGCCAGCGTCACGCACGAAGCTGTCGAGGTCCCGCCAGGGGCTGGTGTTCGCGCGCAGCTCACCGCGGTTGGTCCACGGGCGCGGGGGATGGAGCTGACCGGGATCCGGCGGGGTCTGAGCGACAGCCTGGCGGGCGGCCCGAGCTTTGAGCAGGCGCTCGGCGTCGGCCCGATGAAAGCCCTTGATCCAGCGCAGACCCATGCGGATCGCAAACCGATCGCGCGGCCTCGGCCCGCCGCCGCCGCCTTCGATCGTGCGCGGCTCGAGCGTGCAGTCCCACTCGCTCACGCGCACGTCGACCGGCCGGACCTCGACGCCGTGGCGCCGGGCGTCCTCGACCAGGGTCGCAACCGAGTAGAAGCCCATGGGCTGGGCGTTGAGCAGCGCGCACGCGCAGGCTGGCAGGTGATGGGTGCGCAGCCAGGCGGTGACATAGGCGATCAGCGCGAACGAGGCCGCGTGGCTCTCGGGGAACCCATACTCACCAAAGCCGCGGATCTGTTGAAACACTCGATCGGCGAAGCCCTCGTCGATGCCGTTGGCGACCATGCGCGTGACGATGCGCTCGCGGTGCTGCTCGATCCGGCCGCTCGATCGCCACGCGCCCATGTCCCGGCGCAGCTGATCGGCCTCGCCCGGGGTGTAGTCGGCCACGGCGATCGCGAGCTTCATGACCTGCTCTTGAAAGATCGGCACGCCGCAGGTCTTGGCCAGCACGCGCTCGAGCTTGGGGTGGGGGTACTCGACCCGCTCCTTGCCCTGCCGCCGCCGCAGGTAGGGGTGGACCATGTCGCCCTGGATCGGACCGGGCCGGACCAGCGCGACCTCGATGACCAAGTCGTAGAATTTTTGCGGGCGCAGGCGCGGGAGCATGGCCATCTGCGCGCGGCTCTCGACCTGGAACACGCCGACGGTGTCCCCGCGCGAGAGCAGCTCGTAGGTGGGTGGATCGTCGGCCGGGATCGTGGCCATCTCGAGATCGATGCCGTCGTGCTCGCGCAGCAGCTGCAGGCACCCGCGAATGTGGCTCAGGGCCCCGAGCCCGAGCAGGTCGACCTTGAACAGGCCGAGATCCTCGACATCGTACTTGTCCCACTGAATGACGGTGCGCTGCTCCATGCTGGCCGGCTCGATCGGGACCATCGCGTCGACGGGATCGCTGCCGAGCAAGAACCCGCCAGGGTGGATCGAGAGGTGGCGGGGGAAGTCGAGCAGCTCGGCGCTGAGCCGCAGCAGGTGGGTGTGGATCGGCTGCGCGGGATCCAGCCCGACGTTGGTCAGCAGCTGCGCGTCGATGTTGGCGCCCCAGTGACCGAGCAGCTTGGCCACGCGATCGAGGGTGGTCTGCGGCAGCCCCAGGACCTTGCCGACCTCGCGCACGGACGAGCGCGCGCGGTAGCGGATCACGTTGGCGACCATCGCCGCGTGCCGCCGGCCCCAGCGCTTGTAGACCCACTGGATCACCTGTTCGCGGCGCTCGTGCTCGATGTCCAGGTCGATGTCGGGCGGCTCGGCGCGCTCGCGGCTCAAGAACCGCTCGAACAGCAGGTCCATGCGAACCGGATCGATCGCGGTGATCCCCAGGCAGTAGCAGACCGCGCTGTTGGCCGCGCTGCCGCGGCCCTGACACAAGATCCCCTCACGTCGACAGAACTCGACGATCTCTTTCATGGTCAGGAAGTAGCCGCCGTAGTCGAGCTCGGCGATCAGCTCGAGCTCGCGCTCGAGCTGGGCCGAGACGTCGCTGGGGATCACGCCGCCGTAGCGGTGGGCGGCGCCGGCGAGGGTCAGCGCGCGCAGGTGGTCGCCCTCGCTGAGGCCCTCGGGCAGGTGCTCGCCGGGATACACGTAGCGGATCTGGTCGAGCGAGAACTCGCAGCGCTCGGCGATCTCGAGGGTGCGATCGAGCAACCCCGGGCAGTCGGCGAAGCGCTCGCGCATGGCGTGGATCGACTCGAGGGCATGCTCGGCGTTGCCCTGGATCGTCAGGCCAGCCTCGCCGAGGGTCGTGCCCGCGCGCACGCAGGCGAGCACGTCTTGCAGCGGGCGCCGGGCAGGGGAGTGGTAGAGCACGTCGGTCGCGGCCACGAGCGGCACGGCGCAGCGCAGCGCGGCCCGGCGGATCGCGTCTTCGCGGGCGAGCTCCTCGGCCTGGTGGTGGCGGCTGACCAGCGCGTAGACACGATCCCGGCCCCACGCCTCGGCCAGCACCGGCAAATGTTCGGGATCGCGGATCAGCGCGATCAGGCCGTCGCCGATCGCCCCGGTCGCGGGGGTGTTGGCGGCCTCGTCGTAGATCCCGGTCGCGCGGCTGCCCGCGAGCTCGTCGAGGCTGAGCAACGCCTGACCCTTGGGGCCGCGGCTGTGGGCGATCGACAGCAGACGACACAGCCGCGCCCAGCCAGCGCGGGTCTGGGCCAACACGACGACCGAGGCGCGGGCCTCGAGGTTGGTGGGCTTGCGCTTCGAACGAGCGCCCCGGCCCGGCTTGGACTGGCTCGGGGTCGACGCGAACAGCTGCTCGGGCAGCTCACCAATGCTCAGCTCCGAGCCGAGCAGCAGCTTCATGGGGCCGTGCTTCTTGGCCGCGACGTGAGCCCGGACCACGCCGTAGACCCCGTTGCGGTCGCACAGGCCCATCGCCGGGAGCCCGAGCGCCACCGCTTGCTCGACGAGCTCGTCGGGGTGGCTCGCGCCCTCGAGGAACGAGAAGTTGCTCTTGACGGTGAGGGGGACGTAGGGGCGCACGTTGCGGATCGCTGGACTGGCTGGGTGTTCAGTCCATTGATCATGCATATGTGCATGGTTGTAAAGTGCATATGTTCCTGTGCAGGCGTCACGGAGGGCTGTAGTGGCTGATATAATCGGTTTGAACACGCAGAAACGCCTGCGTGCGAACATGGCGCATGCAGGCGTGCAGGTCGGTGTCCGGTGCGCTTAGCTTCTCGGATAGGGTGCGCAAGTGGCGCCTGTCCGCCGCGACACTCTCTCCTACTCGAACTCGCGGAAGGTCAGGTTCACGCGCGGCCCCTTGACCCGCTTCCGGCGCGGGACCGCGTGCTGCCATGTCGCTTGCGTCTGGCCCGACATCACCAACAGGCTCCCATTCGAGAGGCTCACCGAGAGCTGACGCTTGGGGTCCCCGATCCGACGGAGCACGAAGTCTCGCTCGACGCCTACACTGACGCTGGCGATGAAGGGATCCAGGCCAAGTCCTGGCTCGTCATCGGAGTGCCAACCCACGGTGTCGTTTCCATCCCGGTAGTAGTTCAGGAGTACCGAGTTGAACTTGCGCTTTGTGGCCCGCTGGACAGCGTCGCGAACCTTGGCGATCTCCGGTGCCCAGGGCAACGGTTGCATCTCGATGCCGGACCAGACGTAAACTTGGCCGGGATCGCCGTACCACTGCTGCAGCCGAGGGAGGTCGTGTTCCTTGCCGAACACGCGGATTTTGTCATGACGCCACGGCACCACGTCGATCAGCCGCCCCAGAAGCTTGGTCGCCGCCTGAGGAGGCAAAAAGTCCCTTCGCAGCCAGATGCTGGCGCCCGTCGCCGCGATCGCCTCCCAGCGGTGTACCGGGGGGGCTGAAGCCGGAACGTGAGCGAACAGAGCAGCTTGAGTCATGACAGCACAGGGCGGCTAGCCAGGACATCTTACGAGGATGAGGATCCGTCTGCCAGGGTGATCTCTCAGATGATTTGGCCGGCTCTTGCGGTCAGCCGGCGTCAGCCGCGGTGATCCGCAAGCATGCACGCTGTGACCCAGCACAACTGCGGGGGAGTTGACGGGTTCCTGCTCGCGGACTCCGCGTCTACCCAAGACCAGGTGGCTGATCGCGGTCGCCAGGGCGCAGGCTCAAGTCGCCCATGAAGTCGAGCAGATGCGGGCTTCGCTCGCCGCGGAGCCGCTCTTTTCGGTGGACCGTGGTCGCAGCTACGTGGTATCCCAAAGTAGTGAATGTATTTGAGCTGATTAAAAGGGTTCTCGACGAAGCTTTTGATGACATTCAAGGGACGCGGGATGAGAAGTTCAACAAAATCAGAGCCGCGCAGGATGCGATGAGTCAGCGCTACCAGTCACTTGGAGTTGGAGGTCCGGGACCCAGCTATGGCGACCCTGCGACCCGGTTTGCCTATGTCTTCCGGTACGTGACCTCTCACGCAAATTTGGTCGCGGAGGCCATCGCAAACAGCGCGAAGCTGCGGGACGTTTTCGCTGCACCGACAGGGGGAGCGGATACAATCAGCGTCGCATGCCTGGGAGGTGGCCCAGGTAGCGACTTTATTGGGGTTTTGAAGTATATGATTAAGAATGGGGCGTCAGCGTCCCTCCTGTGCCATTTGCTCGACAAGGAAGGTGCATGGGGGGACAGTTGGTCGGGTATAGGTAGCATGCTCGAGGAGATCCCCTTTCGTGTATCGACCCATTTTCAAGCGCTCGATGTCACGCTGGCGAACACGTGGGATCAGCAGCGCAGGTACCTCAAAGCGGACATCTTCACGCTCATCTACTTCGCGTCGGAACTCTGGGGGGTCAAGGATGCATCGGAGGTGTTCTTCAAACACGTCTTTGGAAGCGCGAAACCGGGCGCTCATATCCTCTATATCGACAATGATTCAGATATCTTTACCCATTGGTTCGACACGCTTGCGGCAGAAGTCGGGCTCGAGGAGGTCCAGTCCTGGTCCGAGGATGCGCGAATGCCGTCGGACGAGCAAAAGGATGTGCTTGCATCGTACCTCACGCACTTGGGGTGGCCCAAGATGAAGGCGCGCGTCGCCGTCCGTGTGCTTCAGAAAAGGCAGATCGACACGTGATGCCATGATTGCGAGCCTGCGACAGTCGTGGCGCTGTCCAGGCTCGAGGCGCGGCGTTGCTCGAGATCAGCCCGTGACTTCAAGGCTCGTGGGCCGGCGGCTGATCGCCATGGCGGTCCACTGATCCAAGAAGCGCTTGGCGTCGGAGGGCGCGATCCCAATGCAGCCCAGGGTGCCGGGGTCGTTGCCGTCGGGGTGGATGCCGAGGCCGCTGCGGCTGGCGTCGGTGCCGTGCTCGATCGGGATGAAGAACGCGGCGCCGCCGGCCTTGAAACCGGATGAGAGGTGGGATCCCGCGACCGCGCCGCGGACGTTGACGCGATACAGCCCATCGGGCAGCTCGCCCTTGCCGTAGCCGCCGGACACGGCGCTGTAGCCCTTCCCGTTGAGGTAGAGCCGGCCCGTGGTCTTCTCTCCGTCTTTGCCAGTCTTTGTGTATGTGAACATTTGCTCGATCGCTCCTGTGGTCGATGGTTAGTCGCTCAGCTTGAGTAGATGAACCATTTCGCCGATGAACGCCTGCTCTTCGGGCGAGATGTGCCCGTCGGCGCCAGCGATCCGCCACAGATCCGCGAGGATCCGGCGGCGGGTCGCCCGGTCGGTGGTGACCGAGAGCTGCTCGGCGGCCTCGCGCGCGCACTGCAGCTTGTCGGGGAACTCTGGCCGGCGCTTGAACTCGGCGACCGCCCAGCGGATCACCACGGCTCGCTCGGCGATCGAGATGTCGGGCGCCCACTGCTGGGCCTGCTGGCGCAGGACCATCTTCTCGGCCTCGTCGACGTGGCCGTCGGCGACGCTGAGGGTCAGGTACAAGAACGCGATCGCGAGCAGGCGCGGATCGGGGCTCAGCCCCAGCTGCTGGGTGCTGTTGACGATGAAGCGCAGCTCTTGGTCGCGGATCTCACCGTCGTCGCTGGCGATCTCGTAGAGCGCAGACAGGACCTCGGCGAGGCGCTTGCGCGGGAGCAGCTTGGCGAGCTCGGTGTTGTACTCGCGGGTTCGCGCGCCGCGTGTCGCCACGTCTGGCAGCGCCCGGTAGTCGGCGACCGTGTGGCGGACCAGGGCGCTGAGCTGCTCGAGCCCGAGCGCGGGTACCCACCGGTGGAGGCGCTTGGCGACGGCGTGAAGATCGTCGTTTGTGAGGTGGCCGTCCGCGCTCTCGACCAGCCCGACGAACACCCACGCGAGCCCGGGCAGCTCGGGCGGGAACGCCACCACGTCGCCGGGGATCACCGGCGGCGGCGAGGTCATGGCCTGGGTCGCCGAGATCGGAGCCCGCCGCGGCTGGGGTCGAGGTGGGCGCTTGTTGGCGTGGTTGCTCGGCTTGCTGTGCACGGGCGGCTGCACGCGCGGGGCCTGGCGGGGGCTGCCCTTGGGCAGCACGACCTGGCGCGGCTCGGTGCGCTCGCTGGCTTGCTCGGACTGCGCGCGCGCCTGGGCCTGCTCGCGCGCCTGCATGGCCTTCATGGTGTTGACGTCGATGTTGACCGTGGCCTCGAGGGCGACGAGCGGCGGCGGGAGCTGGGCGCCCGCCGGATCGCCCGCCGGGATCGCCTCGAGCGCGCTCGCAAACGCGTACATGTCTGGGTAGCGATCGTTGGGGAGCTTCGACAGCGCTCGCAAGATCACGGCGTCGACGGCCTCGGGGATCCCGGCCTCGGGCACCAGCGAGCGCATGCTGGGCGCCGGCTCGCGGATGTGGCAGTTGAGCATTTTGAGCGGGTGCTTGGCGTCGAAGGGCAGGCGCCCGGTGAGCATCTCGAACGCCATGCACGACAGCGCGTACATGTCGGCGCGGCCGTCGAGCTGGCCCGCGGTGGCTTGCTCGGGGGCCATATAGGCCGCGGTGCCAAACACCATGCCCGCGCGGGTCAGCGCGGCCTCGTCTTCGACCTTGGCGATCCCGAAGTCGAGGATCTTGACGAAGTCCGCCCGACCGCTGCGCTTGATCAAGAACACGTTGCCCGGCTTCATGTCGCGATGAATGATGCCGTTGTCGTGCGCGGCCCCGAGCCCGTAGGCGGTCTGGATCAAGATCGACTTGGCGCGCTGCCACGGCACGCGGCCGACCTGCTCGATCAGGTGGGTGAGTTCCTGGCCCCGCAGGAACTCCATCACGAAGAACGCCGAGCCGGTCGGCGTGTGGCCGAAGTCCAGGATGTCGACGACGTTCTCGTGCTCGATGCTCGAGGTCGCCTTGGCCTCGCGCAAGAATCGCTCGACGATCGTCTTGTCGTAGCAGAGCTCGGACTTGAGGACCTTGAGCGCGACCTTCTTGCCGAGCGTCACGTGCTGCCCGACGTAGACCGAGCCCATGCCGCCCTCACCGATCCGCTCGAGGACCTCGTAGCGGTCGGCGAGCACGGCCCCGAGCAGCGTGTCTGGGCCGGCGGCAGGCTGGGCGGTGGCCGGCGGCGGCGGTTGTTGTTGCGGCGGGGGCAGATCAGACACGGAGCACCGAGGCGGTTGGTGGCGGTGGTTCGAGCGTAACAGGGCGCGGGGCTGGGCCCAAAGGTGGGGGTCTGGTGGGCCCAGCCCCGCGCCCTGTTACGC
>NZ_PVNL01000121.1 GCF_002994635.1 Enhygromyxa salina
TCTCCCCCCCAAACGCCCCACCAATCTCCGCCCCAGAAGTCCCAATATTCACATTAGCAATCCCACAATCACTCCCAGCCGCGCTCCAAAACCGCTCAATCGCCCGAGAGCTATCGCTAAACAACGCACTCGACAGCCCTTGCTCGACACCATTGTGCCACCCAATCGCCCGCTCCAGCTCACCATCAGGAAAGCTACGCAGATACAGGATCGGCGCAAACGTCTCAGTCTGCATCGGCGCGAAGTCCTCATCGAGACCCAGCGAGTCAGGCACCCGAATCAGCGTAGGAAGCACATAGTGCCCACCACCATGGGTCGCGCTCCCCCCCGCGAGCACGGTCGCCCCGAGCCGCTTGGCGTGAGCAACCATCGCCGAGAACCGACCGACCGCCGCCCCGTCGATCAGCGGACCCACCAAATTATCAGCGTCGCGCGGGTCCCCAATCCGCTCGCCCAGCTGCGTATACGCAGCGACCAACTTCGCCGTCAGCTCCCCCGCGATCGAGCGCTCGACGAACAGCCGCCGGGTCGTCGTGCAGCGCTGGCCAGCCGTGCCGGCCGCCCCAAACGCGATCGCCCGCACAGCCAGCTCCAAGTCCGCGCTACGATCAACGATCACCGCGTTGTTCCCCCCAAGCTCCAGCAGCGAGCGACCGAGACGCGCAGCCACCCGCGGGGCCACGGCCCGGCCCATCGCGCACGACCCCGTCGCGCTGACCAGCGGCAGCCGAACATCATCGACCAGCGCCCGCGCGACAGGATCGTCGGGCCCGATCACCAGCTGCATCGCGTCGCCATGGCCCGCGCTCTCGAGCACCGGTTGCAGGAGCCCATGGACCGCGATCGCCGACAGCGGCGCGTGCAAGCTGGGCTTCCAGATGACCGGATCGCCGCAGACCAGCGCGATCGCAGCGTTCCACGACCACACGGCCACGGGGAAGTTGAACGCGGAGATGCACAGCACCGGCCCGAGCGGCAGCCATTGCTCGAACATGCGGTGCTCGGGCCGCTCCGAGGGCAAGGTCTTGCCGCCGATCATGCGTGACAGCCCCACGGCGTAGTCACAGATGTCGATCATCTCCTGGACCTCGCCGCGGGCCTCCTCGATGCCCTTGCCGACCTCGGCGCAGACCAGCTGGGCGAGCGCTTGCTTGTGCTCGCGCAGGCGCTCGCCCATGGCCCTGACGATCGCCCCCCGAACCGGCGCCGGGACCTCGCGCAGCGACGCGAAGCTGCGCGCGGCCGCGTCGACCTTGACCAGCGCGCGCGGCTTGTCGTCCTGCGCGAGGTGGCCGACGACCACGCCGCGCGAGGGATCTTCACAGGCGAGCGTGGTCGAGCTCGGGGTGACGAAGGGCAGCGAGAGCTCGAGCTTGGAGAACAGCGCGTGAAGTTCCGAAGACATGGTCGTAGCGGGCAGCGGTCAGCTGGTCAGCGCCCAGATGATGCCGATGATCGCCGCGGCGACCAAGGTCAGCGAGCCGACCACCGCGAGCACGAGCCCGATCCGAGCCCCGCCTGATGTCTGCGATGACACCGCGGCGCTCCCAGACGCAGACCCAGACGCAGACGCAGACCCAGACGCAGACGCAGCGCTCGCGCTCGCGCTCGGCTGCGTGTGACTCGACGAGCTCGACGGCGCGGTGTCAGCCGGGCTCATCGCCCCATAGCTGTCCGTCGTGCGCAGGCTGGCCGAGGCGCTGGCATCCGCTGGCTTGAGCTTGTGCGGCGGCGAGGACCCGGACATGCTCGCGCTGGCGTCCGGCGGGATCTCGATGATCGCCGCTTGCATGTCCCACATCGAGTCGAAGCGCGCGTCCTTGTCCTTGGCGATCGCCCGAAACACGAGGGCCTCGACCTCGGGCGGGATCGACTGACCCGGCACGACCTCGGCGAAGCGCGGCGGCAGCTCGTCGAGCTGAGCCCGCAGCGCGGCGGCGCCAGACTTGTCGGGGAACGGTCGCTGGGCGCTGAGCAAGTAGTAGAGCAGGCAGCCGAGCCCGTAGACGTCGGTGCGGGCGTCGACATCCTCGCCGAGCACCTGCTCGGGGCTCATGTACGCGGGGGTCCCCTGCACGAAGCCGTTCTGGGTCAGCTTGGGCGCGTGGGCGCCGAGCAGCTTGGCGATGCCAAAGTCGATCAGCTTGGTCGACGATCCACGCTGCGGTGGATTGTCGAGCACGATCACGTTGCTGGGTTTGAGGTCGCGGTGGACCACGCCGACGGCGTGCGCGTGGGCGAGCGCGTCGGCGACCTCGAGCGCGATGTTGCGGACCAGCGCCCACGACAGCGGGCCGGTCGCGCGCACGCGCTTGGACAGGGTCTGACCCTCGAGCAGATCCATGACGAAGTAGGGCACGCCCTGGCTGGTCTCGCCAAAGTCGAGGACATCGACGACCCCGCTGTGGCGCACGCTCGCGATCGCCTGGGCCTCGAGCTTGAAGCGCGGACCGCCTTCTTCGTTGGTCAGGAACTTGATGGCGACCTCGCGGCCGAGCTGCACGTGGCGCGCTTGCCAGACCTCGCCCATGCCACCCGCGCCGATCTGGCGGCTCAGCTGGTAGCGGTGATCGAGCAGCTCGGCCCGCGGCGCCTGCCGACGCACGGCCTTGTGCTTGATCGTGGGATCTTCGTCGTCGAGGGTGAGCTCGTCGGGCGCGGTGCGGCTGGTGGGGTGGAGATCGCCGATCCCGAGCCGCGCGATCGTGGGGTCATCGTCGTCGACCTCTCGCTGCGACCGACGCTGTTGGGCCGGGAGCGCGACCGTGGGCAGATCGTCAGCGCGGGTGATGACGGTCTCCCCGGTACGCGTGGGCGCGACGACGGGAGTGCGCGCGGGCGCGACGGGAGTGCGCGCGGGCGCGACGGGAGTGCGCGCGGGCGCGACGGGGCTGAGTGAGGGCGCGGCGGGGTGATGCGCGTCGCTCTCGGCCGCGTCGCTGGTGGCTCGTTCGCCGTCGCTCGTGGTCGGATACCAGGTCACCTGAGGCTCGTCTCCCCGGCAGTGGACCATGAAACCGCGACGCTGTGTGAGCCGAATGCACGCGATCGCTCGAGAATTTGCCGAGATCGGCTGGGGTCGCTCGACCCAGCCAACGCCAAGCGGCTGGCTCGGGGGAGGGGTCGCGAGCACGCAGCAAGACGAGCACGCTGGCGCCCCGCCCCGCGAAATCAATGCGAGGGGGTCTACATTGCTGCCGCAGTTGTCGACGCTAGAGTCTGGCGGGCCGCGATGAACTCGATCCTGTTCGATGGCTGGGACACGCTGGCGCGCACGGTCACGCTCGGCGTGCTTGGCTACGCCAGCCTCGTCGTGATCCTGCGCGTCGCAGGCAAGCGGACCCTGGCGAAGATGAACGCCTTCGATCTGGTCGTCACGATCGCGCTGGGCTCGACGCTGGCGACGCTGCTGCTCAGCAAGGACACGCCGCTGGCTCAGGGGGTGGTGGGGCTGCTCGTGCTGATCGGCCTGCAGTTCGTGATCTCGTGGGCCAGCGTTCGCGTGCGCTGGGTCCGGCGGATCGTCAGCAGTGAGCCAACCTTGCTGCTGTATCGCGGCGGCTACCTGCCGGGGATGTTGCGCCGGTCTCGAGTCACCACCGAAGAGGTGCGCGCGGCGGTCCGCTCGGCCGGGCACGCGGCGATCGAGCAGGTCCACGCCGTGGTGCTGGAGACGGATGGCTCGTTTAGCGTGATCGCGCAGGACGACGCGATCGAGGCCTCGAGCTTGGCCGGCGTCCGCATGCCAGACGCGGAAGCCGATGCAGACGATGACGCGAGGGGCTGACCCGCCGACTCAGCGCGGGTCTTCGGTGCAGATCACCCGCTGATGCATCCGCGAGCAGAACCATTTTTGGGGCGGGGCCTCGCCGTTGCCCGACGACGCGAAGCAAGTGGCCGTCCACGAGCTCGGCCCCTCCAGCGGCTGATGGGCCTCGCTGATCTCGAGCTGCTCGCTGGGACACGCGGTTGGCTCGGCGCTGATCTGCGCGAGCCCGGCGGGCGTGCACGCGAGGCTCGAGAGCAGGACCAGCGTCGAGCAGACGAGCGCCAGATCGAATGACCGCAGGGCAGGGGACACGCGGCGAGTCTACAGCAAGCCCCACGGTCCACGGACCAGCAATGGCGCCGGCTCGAGCGGGCCGCCCGACTTGTTCTTGAGCACCTCGTGTCGGATCACGAAGCGACCCGTGCGCCGGGTGAAGCCGGGGGGATCATCGTCGACCTGCGCTCGCTCCACGCGCGAGGCCACGCGCATGCTGATCAGCGGACCGAGCGACGCGAGCTGCTCGCGGGTGTCCCGGCGCAAGATCAGCACCCGCGCCTCGTGTTGGCGGGCGAGGCCGAGCAGTCGTCCCTGCCACGCCGTGGAGCCCTCGGGCTCGGCGCGACAAAAGTCCAGGATCACCAGACCGAACCCACCGGAGCGAAGCAGCAGCTCCGCCGCGCGGCACTGACCTGTTGGGCCGGATATTTTTTCGGACCCGCTCGGTGGTACGTGGACGACGAGCAGCGCCTCGACGTCGACCCCGGCGGCGCTCAGATCGGGGGGGTAGAGCTCGCCCTGCGCCAGCTGGATCCACGCGGCGGTCTCACCCTCGCGCTGGGCGTGGACGAGGATCGCCGCCGCGGTGCTCGACTGAGCTTGGCCACACAGCTCGACGATGCGACCCGGCGCGGCGAGCTCGGCGAGCGGGCGCGCGTCGCTGGGTGCCTCGGGCGAAGCGGGAGAGCTGAAGCCGGGGAGAGAGATGAGCTTGGCTGCGGTCACGAGGAGTCTCCGTGGGCTGAATGGTAGTTCAGTATCGGTGGGGGCGATGGATCCACGCCAGATCAGGCCAATTCGAGCACGAACGATGATTTAACCCGACCCCGAGCGTGCGGTGGGGTGGCTTCAAACTCGGACTTGTCAGCGCCGGGTTCGCCAGTGGACGGTATGCGCATGGCCGAGCTCCCGCCCCTGTCGCCGCTCCCCGATCTTCCACCCGACGCCGCGATCGCGCAGGCGACCGAGCTCGCCCACATCAACGTGATCGGTGAGCAGCTGGGGTTCGACGCGGACGACCTCGAGCCCTACGGACGCCACAAGGCCAAGGTCTCGCTCGACGTGCTCGAGCGTCGCCGCGCGCAGCGACCCCAGGGCAAGCTGGTGCTGGTCACGGCGATGACCGCCACCCGGTTTGGCGACGGCAAGACGGTGACCTCGATCAGCCTCGCGCAGGGGTTTGGCAAGCTCGGCGTCTCGCACTGCCTGGCGCTGCGCGAGCCCTCGCTGGGTCCGACCTTTGGGATCAAGGGCGGCGCCGCGGGGGGCGGGCGCTCGCAGGTGTTGCCGATGGAGGACATCAACATGCACTTCACCGGTGACCTCCACGCGGTGACCTCGGCCAACAACTTGCTCGCGGCGGTGGTCGACAACCACGTGCATCACCAGGAGCGGGCGATCAAGCGGGGCAAGGCCGAGGCCAAGCCGGGCGATCTCGATCCCGCTCGGATCGCGTGGCGGCGGGTCCTGGACGTGTGTGATCGCCAGCTGCGTCACTGCGAGATCGGCCTGGGCAAGAAGTCCGACGGGTTCCCGCACGCGAGCGGCTTCGACATCACCGCCGCGTCCGAGGTCATGGCCGTGCTCGCGCTGGCCAAGGATCGCGCCGACCTCGAAGCCCGACTCGAGCGGATGGTCGTGGGCTGGACCCGCGACGGTCGCCCGGTCCGCGCGGGTGAGCTCGACTGCATCGGCGCCCTCGAGGTCCTGCTCTACGACGCGCTCGCGCCCAACTTGGTCCAGACGATCGAGCGGACCCCGGCGCTGATCCACTGTGGACCCTTCGCCAACATCGCGCATGGCTGCAACAGCGTCGTCGCGACCGAGCTGGCCCTGCACAGCGCGGACTGGGTCGTGACCGAGGCTGGGTTCGCGGCTGATCTCGGCGCCGAGAAATTCCTCGATATCAAGTGTCGTCAGCTCGGCACGTTCCCGGCCGCCGCGGTGCTGGTCGTCACCTGTCGCGCGCTCAAGCTGCACGGGGGCGTCGCGCTCAACCAGCTCGGCGCGCAGGACATCGAGGCGCTGACGCAGGGGTTCGCCAACGTGCGCACGCACCTGTCCAACCTCCGCGATGTCTATGGGGTCCCCGTGGTCGTCGCTATCAATCGGTTCGGGTTCGATACCAACGACGAGCTGCAGGCGCTCGTCGATCTGATCGAGGCGGAGGGCGCCCGCTGGGCCATCTCCGACGGCTTTGGTCGCGGCGGCGAGGGGGCGACGGCGCTGGCCGAGGCGGTCATGGCCGCGGGCGCCGAGGGCAACCGCCCGCTCAACCCCTGCTACGAGCTCGGGGTGCCGCTGCGCGACAAGGTCGAGACCCTCGCGCGGACGATCTATCGGGCCGACGGGGTCGACTGGAGCGAAGAGGCCGAGGCCGATCTCGCGCAGATCGTCGCGTGCGGCGGCGACGAGCTGCCGATCTGCGTGGCCAAGACCCAGCACTCGCTGTCGGACAACCCCGAGCTGCGCGGCGCCCCGACCGGGTGGCGGCTGCGGGTCGCCGGGCTCAAGCTCAGCGCCGGGGCCGGGTTCGTGGTCGTGCGCACCGGTGATCTGATGCTGATGCCGGGCATGCCCAAGAAGTCGGCCGCGCAGAGCATCGGGCTCGACGCGGCGGGCAACATCGTGGGGCTATCCTGAGGCCCTGAGGGCCTGATGGTTGTGCCCCATCGAGGACGGGGTACGGAGTATCGTGTGAGGCATGCGCAAGCTTGCTCTCACCTTCGTTGGATTGACGGCGTTCACCTTTGGCCTCACGCTCGAGGGCTGCAAGCAGGAGTGCGTGGTGGGTGCGGAGGGCTGCGAGTGCACGGGCGGCGGCGCCTGTGATCCCGGGCTCACCTGCCTGAGCATGATCTGCGTCAACGCGGGGCCCAACCCGGACGAGCAGAGTGACAACACCAGCGGCAACACCAACCCGGGAGACGGCGACTCGGGCGACGGTGACACGGGCGACGGCGACTCGGGTGACGGGGACCCGGGCGACGGAGACGGCGACTCGGGCGACGGCGATCCGGGTGATGGGGACGGCGACTCGGGCGACGGCGACGGGGACGGCGACGGCGGTCCCAAGCTCGACGTGTTGCCCCCGGACGAAGGCAACGACGGGATGCCGTGCGAGCTCGGCTGTCAGAAGATCGACATGCTGTTCGCGCTCGACGGCTCGGCGTCGATGATCCAGGAGATCAACGCGCTCAAGTCCGGGCAGGCGTTCCTGAGCATCGTCGACACGCTCGAGGGGCTCAACTGCGGGGGGATCGACTATCGGATTGGCGTGACGGCCGACAACGACAACGGCTGGCTCGTGCCCAATGGCTGGGCCGACCCCAACCCGTGGTTCGACAGCCTCGAGTACGCGCCGAACGAGATCTCGGTCCACTTCGAGGCCGCGGCGACCAAGGCTGGCAACAGCGGCGGCGCGCCGCTGGGGTGCGAGCATGTGTTGAGCTCGGCGGTCAACCTGCTCGACGGCGACAGCAGCGGGTTCGTCCGCGACGACGCGCTGCTGGTCGTCGTGCTGCTCAGCGACGTCGACGACTACGGCTGGTACGACCAGCAGGGCGGCAACCTGTGCGGGATCGGCTGCAACGTTGGCGGTCAGGCGGTCGCGACCTTGCAGAGCACCCTGGTCGCGCTCAAGGGCGGCGACCCGGCCGGGGTCTCGGCGATCGTGATCGCGGGTGATCCCATGATGAACGCGGGCGACAACTTCTGCGGTCAGCCGCGCAGCTGCGGCGCGCCGGTCGAGGCCTATCACGCCGAGCGGCTGTTCGAGTTTGCGATGCTGCAGGAGGGCATGAACGGCTACGCGGCGGATGTCTGCGATGGCCCCGCCGCGGTGCCCGAAGCGGTCGAGGCCGCGCTCGTCGACAACATTGATCTGGCCTGTCAGGAGTATCAGCCCGAGGGCTGAGCGTGGGCGCCTGGCCTGCTAGGCTAGGTCGCCGCAGCCGCCTTGCGCTTGCGGGCCTTGGACGAGTCGTCTTCCGACGCGTCACCAGCTTCGCGAGCGAGCTGCTCAGCGAGCTCGGCGCGGGCCTTGAGCGCGCGCTTGTTGGCCCGCGCGGTCGCCTTGGTGACCTGCTCTTTGATCGGCTCGGCGAGCTCGTCGAGGCGGGTGCGGAGCTTGCCCAGCTCGGCCTCGAGCTTGCGGACCTGGATGTCGGGCAGACCCTCGATCTCGGTCAGTAGCTCGGCGAGCTTGCGGGCGATCCCGTTGGCCTTCTTGATGCGCTCGAGCTCCTCGGCGCCCTTGGGCTTGGGGAAGAAGTGCGGGTCGAAGCGCTTGCGCAGCTCGCCGAGCGGCTGACCCTCGTTGAACACGGCGTCCTCGAACTCCTGGCGCAGCTCGGGCCCGGGCAGCTGGGGCACGCGCGCGCGCCGACGCGGCTGCTCGGGGTCTTCGTTGGCGGCCTCTTCGGAGCTGTCACTGACGGCCTCGAGCTCCCCGACGGTGCGGTTGTAGTAGTCGAGCGCGTCGTACGAGGGGATCTTGGTCGCGACGCCGTCGTGCTCGAGGATCTTGGGTGCGTGGCGCTCGAGCGTGTTGTAGCTGACGGTCAGCTTGTCGACGGTCCCTCGCTTGAGCGTGAGCTCGTCCTGCGCGTAAGCGTAGAAGTCGGGGTAGCCCCACTTCTCGTGCAGATTGCGGGCGCGGACCTGAACGAGGATCTCGGCGAGGTCGACCCACGAACGGCGGAAGCCTTGGGCGCGGCGCACAGCTTCGATCCGCTTGGGATCGCCGCCGGTGCGCTCGAGCAGGGCGGCGAGGGCGTCTAGTTTGCGGCTGCTCTTGGGCACGGGCCGGAGTTCTAGCGTATTTTCCGACCGCGGATCGAGCCCGCGCCAACCGGCCTGGGAGCGGCCCCAGATCCGGATAGCGGGCCGCCCCAAGCCCCGAGCGCGCGGGGCGGGAGCGGCCTCGGGACCCGGTCCGCCAGCTACCCCTGCGGATCGATCACCAGATCGTTGATCGGCCGAATGTTCATGCCACCCGGGTACCCGTAGGACCGGTTCTGCGTGAACTCCGTGGTCGCGGGCGTGCCCCATCCCCAGATCCACAGACCGAAGGGCGCGTCGCTGTCGATCTGATGCACGCCCGTCGAGCACCCGTTGGCCGGCTGATAGTTGCCGGTCATCAGATCGATGCGGGTCCACTCGTAGTCGCCGACGGGCTGCCAGTCATCGAGCGGCCCGTAGCAGTCGAGGTCGACCGGCCAGAACATGCCGGCCTGCCTGGCGCGGATCACCACGAGGTTGGACTCGGGGTACGACGGGTCGGTGTAGAACACGTAGGACGGCAAGTACTGCTCGGGCGGGACGCTGATCACGAAGTCCGAGTCGCCGTGGCCGCTGACGCCGATCGGGGCCCAGCCCGAGCCGCTCATGTAGGTATGGAGCATGAACGGGTGCTCGGCGTCCTGACTGGTGACGACGAACGCCTGGGGCGTGATGAACTCGGCGATCTCGCCCTGCTCGACGGTCGCGGGCCCGCCGACGTCGGGGGTCCAGTCGAGCGTGGTCCCATCGACCGCGCCGACGATCCGCCACACCGCGCCCTCGTTGCCGCGAGGTCGGTGCATGACGCCGACGTACTCGTGGCCGAGCGCGCGCACGGGCGGGATCATCTGCTCGGCATGATCGGCGTACGACACCCCAACCGGCACGCGCAGGCCCGAGTGGCCGGCCATCAACCCGATCGGCTTGTCGGACTCGATGATGCTGCCGGTCAGCTCGGCCGGCTGGGAGAACTGGGCGTGCTGGCCACGATCGAGCGTGAATTGCAGGACCTGGTTGGCGGCCGCGTTGGGCAGCCCGCCGCCACCTTGGACCGCGACGATCGGGTTCATCGTGACGGTGGTGTCGTCCTGCGTCGCGATGATGTTCATCGAGGGCGCGCGGCCCGGCAGGTCGTACTCGTACGCGTCGGCGGCCACGTAGTTGGTGTCCCAGGCGCTGGTCGGGATCAGCAGTGAGGCGCCCGCAACCGCGGCGCCGATGCCCGCGCCGTAGGGGTTGATCTGATAGGCGACCGCGGGAAGATCCGTGGTGATCGAGAACGAGCTGCCCTTGCCTGTGCCGGAGATCCGGGTGTCTTGCGCGATCGCGGGGACGATCGGGCAGGGGACCCCGCCGCCGTTGGGCGCCGGACCGTTGAGCAACACCACGGCGACCTCGCCGGGCGCGAGGCCGTCGCCCGCGTCATACGGGGCCAGCGTCAGGTTGGGCCCGAACCCCAGCGGGACCCGCGTGTAGGCCTCCACGTTCAGGTTCTGCCCGCCATACTCGAGCGTGATGTGCAGGTTTTGGTTCCACGTGTTGGCCACGTAGGCCGCGAAGCAGGTGTTGCCGCCCGACTCGTTGTCCATCTCGGTTGCGAAGTACTCGCAGCCGATCGAGGACTTGTTGTTGACCATGGCCTCGCACGCGGGCGAGCAGGTCCAGGTCGAGCTGTCGCAGGCCTCGTCGGGGGCGCAGGCCTCGACCTCGGCGCCCTGACAATTTTCGATGGCGTGCAGATCCGCCGAGCACTGCAGGCAGCCCGGGTCATCGAGATCGCCCTCGCTCTGGATATCGAACTTGGGACCGTCGGTGTCGGTGTCGGTGTCGGTGTCGGTGTCGCCGTCGCCATCGCCGGGGTCGCCGTCGCCGTCGCCCGGCTCGCCGTCGCCATCGCCGGGGTCGCCGTCGCCGGGGTCGCCGTCACCGTCGCCGGACAGCGTGATCCCGCTGGTGTCCGCCGGGCTGTCGTTGGATGGGTTTGGGCTGCTCGACGAGCACGCGAGCAACAGGGGCACAGACGCGGCCGCGGCCACGCGAGGTGAGGTCTTCCAGGCGAGTACGAGCATGTGAGCCAGTGGTTCGATGCGCGCCAGTCTACCAGGGAAGCCCGCGAACGGGTCGGTCTGGCGCCGGCGCGAGTGCTATGTTGCAGCCACCGTGGGCGACGTCGTCAACCTCAATCGGTTTCGCAAGCGCAAGCGTCGCGAGGCGAAGCAGCAGCAGGCGGATTGGCAGCGGGTCGTGCATGGTCGGACCAAGGCCGACAAGCGCGCGGCCGCGGCCGAGCGTGAGCTCGCCGAGCAGGCCCACGCCGGCCACGAGCGCGAGCGCGAGGAACCCGAGCGCGATGGGCCCGAGCCCGAGTCCGAGAATCCCAGCTCCGCGCCAGCCGACCCGCCCGAGCCGGGGTGACGGCGTTGAGTCGGCGTGGCATCGTCCGGTGTGCTCCGCCGCGCTCGGATCTTGTTGTCTGCCCTGCTCGCCCTGGCCCCGCTCGGCTGCGCGGGCTCTCAGGCCTACGTCGAGTGGCGACCGGGGCTCAGCCCGATGGACTTCGACGGGACCTTCGAGATCTCGCTCGACGAGTTCGACGGCTACGTCGATCGGGCCCAGGGGAACACCCTGCTGGATCGCGCCCACGGGGAGTCGCAGGCGGCAGTCGCGACCGCGATGGCCGAGCTCGGCGCGCGCTCGAGCGCGGTCGTCGATCCGCGCGGCTACTGGATCGTCAGCCTCACCGCGGACGGCGTCGTGGGTCTGCAGGGCGACGGTGGCAAGGTCATCAGCGGGACCGTGGACTGGTTCGCGACCACGCCGGATCGCCGGGCCGCGGCGCTGCTGACGGGGACCAAGCTGGCGGTGACGATCGATCAGGCCTCCGCGGGCGTCGACATCGGCTCGCTGCTCGGGACCGGGCTGAGCGGCTACCGGTTCATGCTGCTCGCCGACCTGCTCGACGCCGGGGGCGAGCTCAGCGTGTTCGCCCTGCCCGAGATGGGTGGGGTCGTCAGCGCCTACGAACCCGGCTTCCTGTTCTCGTTTCGGAGCCAGCCGAGCGCGAACCAGCGCTGGGACATCACCGTCGCGCGGGTCTCGATCAGCATGTGATCCGTCCCCGCGGGCGTTGGTCGTTGACCCGCCGCGGCCAACCTGGGTACCGTGAGGCCGAGGTTGATGATGGTGATGTCGAAGCTGAATTTTGCGTGCGCTCCTGCTCCACTCGCAATGGCGGTGCTCCTGGCCGGCTGCGGCGGCGCCGAGGTCGAGGGGTCCGGCGCGACCGAAGTCACCGCGAGCGAGGGCATCGACTCGGGCGAGACCGACGGCGACGAGTCCAGCGCCGACGGGTCCACGACGAGCACGAGCTCGACGAACACGACGAGCACGAGCAGCACCACGAGCACCGACACGACCGACCCCGACAGCGGCACCGAGACCGACGGCGTCAAGTTCGACACCCTCGATCCCGTCGACGCTGGCGACGGCGGCGGGCAGAACTGCCAGGGCGGGGACATCTGCGGGGAGGCCGAGTTCAGCTACATCTGGATCGCCAACAGCGGCGAGAACACGGTCACCAAGCTCAACACCCGCACGCTCGAAGAGGAGGGCCGCTACTGGACCCGCCCCGATCAAGGCGGCAGCCCGTCGCGGACCTCGGTCAGCGTCGACGGGCGGGCGGTGGCGATCGCCAACCGCCACGTGGGCATCACCAAGATCTGGGCCGACCTCGACGACTGCGAGGACAAGAACAACAATGGCATGATCGACACCTCGACCGGCAAGAACGACGTTCGCGCGTTTGCGGCCGACGAGTGCATCGCCTGGCACACGCCGTTCCCGGACATGTCGGTCCAGCGCCCGGTCGCGTGGACCTCGGGCACCTACAACGAGGCCACGTGCGTGTGGGAGAACCAGAAGATCTGGACGACCACGGGCGACAGCGGCTCGCCCGGTCAATGCGGTGAGACGGGTGTGTATGTGCACCGTCTCAATGGCGATACTGGCGAGGTCGAGGACACGATTCACATCCCGCACGACGAGGTCAAGTGCACCTTCGGCGCGTCGAATTGGGGTCTTGGCCCCTACGGCGCCGCCGTCGACAATGAAGGCAACATGTGGTTTTTCGTGTTCGGCCAGAGCACGGTCGTGCGCGTCAACTACAGCGATCTCAGCTATCAGATCTATTCGGGCGGTAGCTACGGCTTGACCGTCGACAGCGAGGGCCGGCCGTGGACCGACGCCCCGCGGCGCCTCGATCCCCAGGGCGGCCAGTGGACCAGCGCGATCGGAAACCTCCCCGGCAGCGGCGGCACCGGGGTTGCGCAAGATTTGCAGGGCCGGATCTGGTCGGGCACGGTCGGCGGCGTGGGCTGGGTCGACATGGAGACCATGGTCGTGGGCGATACGGTCCCGCTCCCGGCCCAGGGCAACTATCGGGGGGTCAGCGTCGATGTCGATGGCTTCATTTGGGCCATCCCCCTGGGCGGGACCGAAGCGTTTCGGATCGACCCGGACACCTATGAGATCGCCTCGTATATGGGGCTCAACGCCCCGTATACGTATTCGGACATGAGCGGCGGGCAGCTGAGCAATGTGACCTGTAACGAGCCCCAGGGGTGAGCAGGGGCTGGAAGCCGCGATCATGCGCGATCATGGGCTGCCGGTCGTCTTGACATTGTGGCTACCGGGTGCCATCGAGCGGGGCCGCAGCGACGCTGCGGACTCCCGCTCTCTCCCAAACCAACGATCGAACTCCCATGCTCCGACAAATCAACACCGCCCTCATCCTCGCATTGCTCGCGCTCCCTCTCACCGCCGGTGGCTGCGAGAAGAAAGCCAAGGGCGAGAAGACCGAGAACCCCGACGAGGCCGGCGAGGCCGGCGATCCGCTCGAGGCGCTCAAAGCCATCCCCGATCGCCTGCAGGCCGAGGTCGACGGTGTGATCGCCCCGATCACCGACGCCGAGACCCTCATGGGCGAGATCGAGACCATCCCCGAGCGCTACAGCCTGAGCGCCGCCGACTTCAAGGCGATGGTCCAGGCCAACTTCGCGATCACCGAAGCCGGCGCCGAGATCGAGCTGAGCGCTGACCTCTCGATCGCCGAGGACGCCAAGGCCGAGCTGACCGCGACCTTGCAGAAGCTCAAGGAGATCAAGGTCGGCCTCGAGACCACGCCCGCCCGCGTCACGGTTGCGACCGAGAACATCGTCCAGATCGGCCTCGAGGCGGTCGAGCTGTCGACCAAGCTGGTCGCCAGCTTGACGGCCAAGGCCAAGGTCGCGATGGGCGAGAAGAAGGCCGAGATCGAGGCGCAGATCCAAGAGGTCACCGCGCTCAAGGACGGCATCCTCACCCAGATCGAGGACGTGAAGGGTCAAGTCACCGAGATCCCGGCCCGCGCGGCCGAGGTCGGCGCCAGCTTCACCGCCAGCTTCGCCGCCGGTTGACGTAGGCTGCTTTCAGCTTGGGCCAGGCTGTTTTCAGCTTGGGCCAGAAGCCTGGCCCAAGCTGAAAACAGCTAGTCCACGACGTCGTTCGCAAGTGGGCCAGAAGCCTGGGCCAAGCTGATAACAGCCCAGCGGGGGCCTTTGGGGGTGTCTTCGACGGCGACGCCGGCGGCCTGCAGCAGATCGCGGATCAGATCCGACTTCGCAAAGTCCTTGGCCTTGCGCGCGTCCTGCCGGGCCTCGAGCAGCTTGTCGATCACGCCGCCGAGCGCCGCGACGCGCTCGGTGTCGTCGCCACCGCCTGCGTTCGCGCTGCGGGTGCACTCGACCGCGAGCTCGGGGTACAGCCGCGGGTTGGGCAGCTCTGCGCCGAGCACCCACAGGTGCCGGGTCAGGCAGCGGTAGGCCGCGAGCAGGCTGGGCACGTCGTCGCTGGCTTCGATGCCGCCAACGAACAGCTCACCGACATAGTCGAACACGGCCGCCGTGGCCTTGGACGTGCCCATGTCGTCGTCCATGCCCGCGATGAAGCGATCGATGAAGCGGGTCGAGGCCTCGCCAAACGCCCCGTACACAAAGCTCTCACGCTCGCGCGGGACCGCCTGATCACCGGGGCGCAAGCTCGCGTAGGTGCCCTGCACGGGGATCTTCAGCTCATCGTCCGACGCCTGCTCGAGCCGGCGCTCGAGGATCGCGGCGGCGCGCTGGATCTTCTCGAAGCCCTTGCTGGACTCGGCCAGCAGCTGCCAGTTGAACGCGAGCGACGAGCGGTAGTGGGTCACGCCAAAGAACCACCGGATCTGCTCGGCGCTGTGGTGCTCGACCAGCTGCGGGATCGAGATCACGTTGCCGAGCGACTTGCTCATCTTCACCGGCTCGTTGCTCTCGTTGAGCAGCTGCAGGTGCGCAGGGTGCATCCAGTAGCCAACCCACGGGTGGCCGCACAGCGGCTCGGCCTGCGCGACCTCGTTCTCGTGGTGGGGGAACAGGTTGTCGATCCCGCCGCCGTGGACGTCGAAGTGGGCGCCCAGGGTCGTCGTGCTCATCACCGAGCACTCGATGTGCCAGCCGGGCCGACCGCTGGGCCACTCGGGCCGGCCGGTCTCCCAGCTGGGCTCGCCGGGCTTGCTGGGCTTCCACAGGGTGAAGTCGGCGAAGAAGCGCTTGCGCTCGCGCTCGGCCGCGTCGGTCCGCCCGCTCGCGCCCTCTTGCAGCGACTCGATCGTGCGGCCCGAGAGCTCGCCGTAGCCCTCGAAGCTGCGGACGTCGTAGAGGACCTCGCCGTCACTCACGTACGCGTGACCCTTGTCGAGCAGGGCCTGGACGGCGTCGATCTGCTCGGCCACGAAGTCGGTGGCGCGGGTGTAGGTCGCGTAGTCCTTGATGTTGAGCGCGCGGCAGTCCTGCCGAAAGCTGGCGATGATCCGCTCGGCGTGGTCGAGCATCCCGGTGCCACCGCCCGCGGCACCCGAGATGATCCGATCATCGATGTCCGTGTAGTTGATGACGCTGATGACGTGGTGGCCCCGGTACTCGAGCCAGCGCCGGAACACGTCCCAGAAGCAGTAGGTCCGCGCATGCCCGATGTGCATGTGCGAGTACACCGTCAGACCGCAAGTGTAGATCCGCACCACCTTGGGGTCGGCGGGGACGAACGGCTCTTTTTGTTTCGTGCGGGTGTTGAAGACGTGCAGCGCCATCAAGCCGCTTTTAGGACAGCTCGGCCTGTTTGGACAGCGCGCAGGCGTCGATCAGGTCGCCGAGCTTGAGGCCCTGGGGGATCCCGAGCTCGGCGATCTCGTTCCACACGGGCAGCAGGTCGTCGTCGCGCTCTTTGCGATCGATCAGCTCGTGGAGCGCGGCCACGACCGCGCGACGGCTGCCACGCTCGAGCGCGTCCCACAACGCGGCGGCGACGGGCTCGTCTGGTCGCTCGGGCGTGGGCGCGTGCCCGACCCAGCCAGTGTCCTCGGTCAGCGTGGCGGCGTCGACCGACTGACTGCCGCCAGCGCTGGACAGGCCAGCCCCGCGGGCGGTTGAACCAGTCACGCTGCGGCCGGTTGAACCAGTCACGCCGCGGGCGGTTGAACCGGACAAGCCGCCCGACGCACGGGCGGGCAGGGTCGTCGGCTCGGGCTCGTCGCGCACGATCACCGGCCGCGGGCGCTCGATCACGACCGGCCCGGGGGCCTCACGACGCCAGCGTCGTCGGCCCTCCCAGCGCTCGGCGACCGGCTCCCGATCCGGCATTTGAACCTCACCAGTGGCGACCTTCGCTTGCAGGGCCTGCCCGCGCTGAAGGATCTCCTCGCCGTGGCCCTTTGGCAGGACCGTGACGACGGTGTCTTCTTTGATGATGGCGAATAACGTCTCGCCAAATTCTTCGACGGGGATCAGCACCTGTGGCTCGCCCAGCATCGCGTCGAGGGTCCGCACGGCCTTGCCGCCGTCCTCCGCCTTGCCAAGCGCTACATCCAGCTGATCTCGCAACGCCTCGTCGTCGAGGTCGTCCATGGTCGGGACCAGCTCGCGCAGCCTCTGCACTGCGCGATGGGTGATGCTGTAGCGTCGATGTCCCGGAAACGGACCACGCAACATGGCGCGGGATGTAGCTCAGACGGACCCCAAACACCAGGGCCCGCAAGCGACGCTCGTGGAATTAACCCATGGCACCCGGCGGCACATGCCGCGATCGTCCGAGATCTTGGATTTGTTGCGATCGGACCCATGACCGCGCAATCTCGGGACATGCGCCGTCCGTTGGGCTCAGGGGCTCGCTTGTCCGCGCTTGCGGTCGCGAGCACGTTGGCGGCGGTCTCGTCGTTTTTGGTGGTTTGCCCCCGCGCCGAGGCTGCGCCGATCCAGGCGAACGCAGCCGCCATTGCGGCGGCGGGGAAGCCCGACCGGGCCCGGGACGAGGCGACCGCGAAGGCCCGCAAGGCCGCGCTCGAGCAGGCGATCTCCAGCGTCGAGATCCCGACCGACCCGGCCGCGGTCGCCCAGGTGCTGGCCCGCGCCGAGGCCTGGACGGCGGCCTACCGGGTGCTCGAGGTCACCACCGGCGCCGATCACGTCGAGGTCAGCGTGGAGGTCGAGATCGATCTGCCGCGCCTGCGCAAGCGGATCGCCGTCGTCGCCGCCAGTCAGCGCCCGAGCGGGTTTCGGTTCGGCAAGCTGCAGGTCAGCGGGTGCACGGGGATCGACGAAGCCGCGCTGACCGGGCCGCTGCGCGCCTATGGGATCGTCGCGGACGGTGGTGACGCGACGCTGTCACTGACGATCGCGTGCAAGGATCGCGGGGCGGTGGCCAACACCCACGTGCGCGCGGCCGCCGTGGAGATCACCGCCAAGACGACCGGCGCGGTCGAGCTCGAGCTCGGGTTCACGGGTCGGGGCTTCGCCGAGGACATCGAGGTCGCCACCGGGATCGCCCTGGATCGCGCGGTGGGTGAGTTGGCCGACGAGCTGGCGGTCGTGGCCCGCGGTGAGCTCGAGCTGCGGGTCGAGCAGCCGTGGCCGGCGGCCAGGGTCGCAAGCCTGGAGCGATCGCTGCGTGAAGCGGTGATCGGCGTCGACGCCGTCGAGCTCGCGGGGATCAGCGCCGACGGGACCGCGATCCTGCGGGTCGGCGGCCGGATCGACGCCAAGCAGCTCGGTCGCGCCCTACAAGACCTGAGCTTTCCTGGCTTCGCGCTGGTAGGCTTGCGCGTCGATGGTGCCCATGCCCTCCGCGTACGAATGCAGTAGCCGCCCCGTGTTCGGGGGTGGACCTTGGCGACGCGCGGTCGTCTGGGTGTTCGTGCTCGCGCTGTCTGGCTGCGCGCACACCCAGTCGGGTCGCGCCGCGCCCACCAGCGTGCTGGAGATCAGCTGCGACACACCCGACGCCGACGTGTGGGTCGACGGGCAGTACATCGGCCAGATCTCGGCGGTGTCGGGCCAGCTGCGCCTGGCCGCGGGCGTGCACCGGGTCGAGGTCCGCAAGCCCGGGCACTTCCCGGTCCAGCGGACTGTCCGCGTCGAGAAGCAGGCTGGGGGGGCGGTCGTCGTCGCCGCTGAGCTCTTGACTGACCCGCGCTAGCGCCCTGTATCCGAAGTTCCTGGCGGAACTCCAGATGGAGGGAACTAGCTCCTGATATGGATTGACCTTTGTCAACCGAAAATCTCGTCTTCGGGATCTCCCGGAGAACCTCGCGGGCGGAAGGCAGCGAGGGAACGATCTGGGTCCGACTGTGGGTCATTCTGATATTCGCAGGTTACGTCCGCGGCGGTCGCCGCGGCGCAGAGCTGCATGTCCATGTCCGGTCGGTGGCGTGCGCTGTCTAGTGTCGCGGGTCGACCCACAGGGGGTCGCCGCTTAGGAGCGTCGCGCGTCGCCTCGGGTGTCTCGTTCACTCGCTGCATTCTGCCCGTGAGACGTTGCTGGCAAGCTTCCTCCTCTAGGCCTACGCCGCCACCGCGGTCTTGCGGCGCTTGGTCCCGTTCGTCCTCCTCGACTACGATCTCTTCGAGCGGGCCGCCGCCCACGAACTCGTTCACGCTCGCCTCGCCGACCAGCCCACGGTCCCGCTATTCAGTGAGGGGGTCGCCGAAGCAGTCTCACCGCTTTCATGTACCCGTTCGCTCTCACCTGACCTCGTTGCGGCTGATTTTCGCATCGCCAAGAGTGGATACGATTTGGGCGATATCGTCAGGGGCTACTACGTCTCGGGTGAGCTCACGGCCTGGTTGCTCGAGGAGTTCGGTGCCAGCGCCTTCTTGCAGCTCTACGCAGACGTAGATTACGGCAGCTCGGCGTCGACGATCGCGACCGCGTACCGCCGCCACTTCGACCGTGAGATCGTCGACGATCTGTTCGCCCACGTCCGCACCCAAGTCGAGCTCGACGCGCTGCCGCCCGAGCACTTCGGCTGCCTCGCGCCGCCGCCACCCACCAGCGACGGGGTCATCTCCCGTTCACGAAGTACAGGTCACCTTGCCATCGTGCTTCACAGCGTTGCCTTCGCAGTAGAGGTATTCGGCGCACGCATTGATCAGCTCGATCGCGCCCGAGAAGGCGTTGCAGCCTTCACCTGACTGCGTCTTGGGGTCGGTCGATTGGCAGCACCAGTGCGAATCGGTCGGCTTCACGACCGGCTCAGTGGGCTCGAACTCGGGCGGCTGCTCGGGCGGATCGGCGGCGGCTGGGGTTTGGGCTGGCGAGACGCCGCAGGCGGCGAGTGCTACGAACACGATGGTTTTGATGATGGGCATGGTGCCTCCTTCTAGCCGATGACTCGCGGCCACAAGAGAGCATCGCGTGCGTCATATCTGCGCTCGGGCATGCACCCGACTCAGCGGCTCGCGTGCACGACGGCGTGCATCTGGAGCACTATGCTCCTGCACGACCTGCGCTTCTGCGGTGCTGCACCCGCCGCACCACCTAGAGCACCGACCAGTTTGAATTCACGACGCCAGGCACATCTGGGGCCGCACCTGCCGTTGTCGACTCGGCGCTCGCAGTATGCCGGATACAGCTTCGGCCTCGCTCCTGATATGGAGGGGCTTCGCAGCCCCTCCCCCATGCCGACGGAGTCGTCATGGGACCCCCGCCCCGGCGGGCCGGCAGAGCCAGCCAACTTTCGCGCAGTGGCTGCTCGGTCATCGTGGCTCCGGTCGCGGCGCAGCTATCTTCGACGGATCAGTCCGTACTAGAATTCCGGTCGAGTCTCGATGCACTACGACCACACTCTCGATGCGACACGCACGTGGATCGCGTGCCCGACTCCCAAGCCCGACGCGCGCGCCCGACTGATCTGTCTGCCCCACGCGGGCGCCAGCCCCAGCGCGTTTCGTCCCTGGGCCGACCTGGTTCCGAGCGACGTCGAGCTGCTCGCGGTGCGGCTGCCAGGACGAGGCGCGCGGGTCGACGAGCCGCTGTCGACCACCGCCCGCGACATCACGGATCCGCTGGCCCGCGCGATCGAGCCGCTGCTCGAGAGCTCTCAGGTGGTGATCTTTGGACACAGCCTCGGCGCGCTGCTCAGCCTCGAGCTGGTCTACGAGCTGCGACGGCGAGGCCTGCGCCCGCCCGCGCTGCTGGTGGTGTCGGGGCGCACGGTGCCAGGCACCGGACGCACGCTGCGGCTGCACGAGCTCCCGGACCGCCACCTGATCCGCGAGGTCCAGCGCATCTATGGCGGCATCCCGCGCGAGATCCTGGTCGAGCCCGCGATGCTCAAGCGGATGCTGCCGATCCTGCGGGCTGATCTCGCGGTCAACGAGAACCATCACGTCGACGACGAGCCGCCGATCGAGTCGAACATCTTGGCGCTCGGCGGCAACGAAGATCCCCACGTGACCCGCACGGAGCTCGAGCTGTGGCGCAACCGGACCACGGGCGCGTTCGACTGCGCGCAGTTCGACGGTGGTCACTTCTATCTGTCGAGCGATCGAGGTCAGGCGTGGGTCCTCTCGAAGGTCGTCGAGGCCCTGTCGTCGCCGGCCACGTCTAAAACCGGAAATTGAACCCGGCGCCGGCCCACAGCTGAAACTGCCAGCGGCGACGCACGCCCAGGTTGGTCCACGGGGTCTCGCCAGGCTCGCAGCCCTCGCCGCTGCGGCCGTCACCGAAGATCGCAAACCCGGGCTGGGCCAGCAGCGCGATCATGCCGCGGCGGCGCGCGCCCATGAGGATCCCCAGCTCGAGCCGCGGGGCCAAGAGCACGCCGCTGCGGGAGGCGACGCGGGTGTTGGCGCCGATCCGACACGCCGGGGACACGCCGCCCGAGCGGATGTCGAGGCTCTGCCCGGCCAGCGCGACCACGCTGCCGATCCCGAGCGAGACCGCCTCGCGGCCGACAACCCAGGTCTGTTGGCCGAGCAAGCCCAGGCTGAAGCCCGACAGCAACAGCCCCGCGCGATTCGACCCGGCGCCGTTGTGCAGGCCAGTGTGCGCCGCGAGCAAGAACCGACGACGCGGGCCGAGGAACCCGCCGCCATGCAGGTCGAGCGCGATCATGCCTTCGGCGTTGATGTCCGCGGCCGCGTGGATCGTGGGGCTGTAGCCGCCGGCCATGCTGACCCCGAACCGACCATGGTGGGGGTAGTAGGGGGGCCGGGGCTGCGTCGGCGGGCTGTCGACGATCGCGCCGGGCTCGGGCTCGGGCTCGGGCTCCGGTTCGGGCTCGGGCTCGGGATCGGGCTGGGGCTCGACTTGATCCTCGTCGTCTTCGAACACGGGCATCAGCGCGGGCATCGTCGCTGGCGTGCCGCCGAGCTCGCGGATGATCGCGGCGACCTCGAAGCGATCTTCTGCGCGTGGATTCTGCTGAAGGTACGCGTTGTAGCTCTCGATCGCGAGGTCCCGCTCGTGCGTGCGTTGCTCCGGGGTCGGTGCGCTCAACGACAGCCGCTGGTGACACACACCCAGGTTGTAGTGCAGCTTGGGCGCGGGCAGCAGCGCGATCGCGGCCTCGTAGTGTTCGATCGCCAGGGCAAAGTCGCCGGCCCCGAACGCGGCCGATCCAGCCTGGACCTGGGCGCGCGCGGCTTGCTTTAGATCAGCCTCGCTCTGCTCGGGCGCCGCCGCGCGGGCTGTGGGGGTCCAGCTGACCGGCGTCCAGGACAACCCAACTGCGAGGATGATCGCGAGCCTGGTCGAGGGCCGGGTCGCGAGCACGCGCGCGCTCGGCCTCGCTCGTGGCCGCGCCCGCCAGCTGAGTTGGGCTCGCATGCGGCCCAGAGAGTACCTCGGGTTGGCGCCCTCAATCTGCGCCGGGCAGCGACGGCAGCGGACCCGGGATCGGCGGCAGCTCGTCCTCGAGGTCGGCCAGATCGGGCACCTCGTTGACGCCTGCGTCGTCGCCTCCGGCCGGCTTGCTCGGGCGCTCGGGGCTCTTCACGTGCGCGATCAGGGCGCCGGTCTCGGGATCGCGGGCGGGCAGCTCGAGCTTCTCGAGCCCAAGCTTGGCGGCCCGGGCCTCCGCGATCGCGTCGCGCCGCTCGAGGTAGATCTGAACCATCCGGCGCGCCGCGTAGTGGGCCTTGATCCGCCACTGCGCGTCGTTGGCCAGGACCACGGCGAACGCGATCTCGGGCCGCTCGGCGGGGGCGAAGCCGATGAACCAGTTGTAGTTGAGCACCGGATCGCGCTTGCCGGTCAGGCTGCCGGTCTTGCCCGCGATGTCGTAGGCCGGGATGAACTCGACACCCTGAGGATCGCGGAAGCTGTCGCGCGCGGTCCCAAACTTGGTGGTGCCGATCATCATCTGCCCGACCTGGTCGGCGACCGACTGGGCGATCGCGCGGCTGTGCTCGGGCACCTCGGGGGTCAGGTCGCTGCCGTCGGGGCCGACCACCTGCGCGACGATGTGCGGCGGCTGGTAGATGCCGCCGCGGGCATAGATACTGGCGAGCACGGCCGCGTGGACCGGGCTCAGGTCGACGTGCCAGAACCCCGCGGCCACCTTGGCGCGGGAGTTGGCGTCGGCCGGAATGTGGGCCGGGCTGATCTCGAGCGGGAACTCGAACGGGATCTCGGTCTGGAACAGCAAGCTCGTCGCTGTCTCTTCGAGCTTGCGCTGATCGAGGTGCCCGAGCGCGAGCTTGGCCAGGACCAGGTTATAGCTGTAGGCGATCGCGTTGCTCAGCGTGTCGCAGCGGGTGTCGAGCTTGGGATCGTCGACGAGCAGATCGTCGGAGATCCCCTGCAGCCCGCCGTGGAAGCAGACCTTGGTGGCCGGGGTGGCCGCGCCATTTTCGATCAGCGAAGCGGCGGTCACCAGCTTGAAGGTCGACGCCGCCGGGGCCCAGGCGGTGGTCAGGATCTCGAGCGGGTCGACCTGGGGATCCATGCTCGAGTGCCCGGCGAACGCCAGCACCGAGTTGTCGCGCAGATCGAGCACGACCGCGGCCGCGTAGGGGACCTCGCGGTTGCGGAAGATGGTCTGGGCCGCCTGGTGAAGGACCGGGTCCAGGGTGTAGAGCAGGCGGTGGCCGTCGGCGAGGTCCTGCACGTACATGGCCGTGGCGGGGTCGACCGACAGCTCGGCCTCGGCCGCCGCCTCGGCGCCCTGGGCAACCGGGGCCGTGGGCGCGGCGTCGGCCTCGAGGATCGGGGTCAGCGCGATCGCGGCCAGGTCGAGGCGATCGCGCCAGGCCAGGGGCGGCGGCGCGTTGTCGTCGACCAGGTTGGGCAGCGCCGTGGCGGGCTTGCGCAGCTCGTCCCGATCCTCGGGGATCGACTGTTCCTGCACATAGAACGCGATTCCGCCCAGGGTTGCCAGGAAGAAGATGGCGCCCAATCCGCCAAATCGGCCTCGCGCGCTTCGCTCCTCCGTCATCGTCTCGCCATACATCGTGCGTCGGTCCAGGTCAAAAACTCGGCATACGGGGGCATGGTCGGCGCTGGGCCAATGGTGATAGGGATAGGTGGTGAGCAAGCCCGAGACGACGACCCTGTCAGGCTCCCGGACCCCATGGTTGGATGCGGCGGCCCCCGACGAGTCGCGCCCGCCTCATCGCGTCACGTTCGGGCCCGAAGATCCGACGGCGGCCAACGTGGCCGCGAGCGATCGAGCGATCGTCGAGCTGCTCGAGGCGCGCCCGTCGTGGCTCGACATCGAGGCGGGGATCGTCAGCGACAAAGATCTGCGCCGCGTGCCGGTCGGCCCAACCTTGCTGCTGGGGTTCGGCGGCAGCGCACTCGGTGCCCGCGCGGCCCTCGAGTTCGCGGAGGTCGCGGGGCTGCGGCCTGGGCCTCAGCGGATCCTGGACTCGGTCGATCCCTGGGTCGTGGGTGACTGCCTGGACTGGGCGACCGCCTGCAACGCGAAGCTGCTGATCGTGTCGAAGAGCGGCAACACGATCGAGGTGCTGCGCCTGCTCGACGCCTGCCTGGCCCGCGGGCTCGAGCCCGCGACGATCATCAGCGATCCCGTCGATGCGACCGCCGCTTCACTTCCGCCGATCAACGCCCGCGTGCGTGAGGCGAGCGGCGGCAGCCACATCGAGCTGACCATGCCCGCGGCGGTCGGGGGTCGCTGGTCGGTGCTCACCGCGGTCGGGCAGGTCCCGCTGCGGGCCGCCAACCTCGATCCCATGCTTCTGACTCGGGCCGCGATCCACGAGCGCGAGCGGCTCGCGTCGGGGCCAGATGCACGCGCCGCGCTCGCGCGCTCGCTCGGGTGGCGGCTCGACCACCCCGCGCCGTACTCGATCCTGTGGTGCTACAGCGAGGTCCTGATGCACTGGGCGGCGTGGACCCAGCAGCTCGAGTGCGAGAGCTTGGGCCGCGTGCGCGAGGACGGCTCGCGGGTCGGAGAGCTGGTCACCGCGCTGCGAGGCCCGGCCGATCAGCACAGCGTCGCGCAGCTGCTGCTCGACGGTCCGGCGCGTGGCCGGGTGACCTTCGCCGACTTCGACGATGACCCCGCGGGCACCTACGCCGGGGACCTCGCTGAGCTCGCGCGGCTGCGGGTGATCGAGCGCGACGCCACCTGCGAAAGCATGACTTTGCCCACACGGACCCTCCTGGTGCGTGACAGGAGCCCCTCGAGCCTGGGGGCGCTGATGTTGCACGGGATGATCGAGACCGCCGTCACGGCTGCCTCCTTGTCGATCGATCCCTACGGCCAGCCCGCGGTCGAGAAGATCAAGCGCGGCATCCGTGTTCGTTTGTGAGCAACACGGGCCGGGCGGACCCGAGTGCCGTTGGCCTCCCGCGCCCGGCGCAGCGCCTCTCGCTTGCGAGCCCGGCCGTCGGGCCCATGGCGAGCATCGGCCATGGACGCGCGGTCGGGCGACCCCCGCCCCATGGGTCACACATGCAGCCGAGAGCGCAAGCCCGAGCCGCGAACCGACCGGGCGAAGCTGAGGGGGACTGAACAGGTGGGGCGCCGGAAGGAAGTGTGGGAGAGCTTTCTGAGCCCCACTTTGCTACCCTGCCGGGCGAGCGGCCCACGCTGACCAGATTTGGCGGTTGGTCGCTCGCGGTCGAAGCGCGAGTCTTCGACGACCGAGTGCTGCATGCGAGACGAGAACCAGGACACGATCGTCCACGCGAAGGTGGACGAGACCCAAGGGCCCAAGGTCAAGCGCAAGGACGCTTGTTTGGTCGTGATCTACGGGCAAGACCTCGGCCGCAAGTACAACATCGTCGGTCGTGATCTTCGCATCGGTCGCGCGACGACCAACGACATCTGCCTGAGCCAAGACGCCGTCTCGCGCGAGCACGCCTACATCATCGTCGACGACTTCGGGATCAAGATCCGCGACAACGACTCGACCAACGGCACCTACATCAACGACAACAAGATCCACGAGGCCTATCTGCGGGATGGGGACCTCGTGAAGGTCGGTCGCTCGATCTTCAAGTTCTTGTCGGGCGAGAACATCGAGAGCTCCTACCACGAAGAAATCTTCCGGTTGTCGACGGTCGACGGGCTCACGCAGGTGTTCAACCGTCGCTACTTCATGGAGACCCTCGAGCGCGAGCTCAGCCGCGCGCGTCGCTACGATCGGCCGCTCGCGCTGTTGATCTTCGACATCGACTACTTCAAGAAGTGCAACGACAACTTTGGTCACCGCGCGGGTGACTTCGTGCTGCGCCGCATCGCCGAACTCGTGACCATGCGCGCCCGCAAGGTCGACGTCGTCGCGCGCTACGGCGGTGAAGAGTTCACCGTGATCCTGCCCGAGATCGAGATCAAGGGCGCCCACATCTTCGCGGAGAAGATCCGCAAGCTGATCGACGAGGAAGACTTCGCGTTCGAGGGTCGCAAGATCCCGGTCACGATCTCGATCGGGGTCGCGGATCTCGACAGCTCGGTCGCCAACGCTGACGATCTGATCCAGACAGCGGATCGGCGCCTGTACGCGGCCAAGTCTGGCGGCCGCAACCGCGTCGTCGACCACGGTTGATCTGGCTGGCATGACTGGTTGGCCTGATCGAGCGGGCGGATCGGGCCGGCAGGTTGTGCGCGACTGGGTGACCGGGCCCGTTTCGCAGCTCGCGGTCACTCGCTGCGCTCGCTGCCATTGTCTATAAAGGCCTCCGGGATGCCCGAGGATCAGGTTTGTGACGGCCGCATCGCGGTGATGCCTGCTTCGCTCGCCGATCAGATCGCGGCGGGCGAGGTCGTCGAGCGGCCGGGGTCGATCGTCAAGGAGCTGGTCGACAACGCGCTCGACGCTGGGGCGACCCGGGTCGAGGTCGAGCTCGAGGCCGGGGGCAGCGAGCTGATCCGGGTGATCGATGATGGCGGGGGGATCCACCGCGAGGACCTGCCGCTGGCGCTCACCCGCCACGCGACCTCGAAGCTGCGCACGGCCGCGCAGCTGGTCGAGATCCACACCCTCGGGTTTCGCGGTGAGGCGCTGGCGTCGATCAGCGCGGTCGCGCGGGTGGAGCTGCGCAGTCGGGTCGCGGGCCAGGCCGTCGGTCATCGGCTGCGCTCGACGCCCGACTCGGCGCCGCGGATCGAGCCGATCGGGATGCCGTTTGGAACCCAGATCGAGGTCGCGCACCTGTTTGCCAGCGTGCCAGCCCGGCGGAAATTCCTGCGCAGCGAGGCGACCGAGGTCGGCCACTGCGTCGAGGCGGTCATCAGCGCTGCGCTCGTGCACCCGCGCGTGCAGTTTCGGGTCCGCCACGGCGGTCGCGAGCTGCTGGAGTTCGCGGCCGGGGACCAGACCAGCCGGGTGATCGCCGTGCTGCAGCGTCGCGGCGGCGCCGGGCCGTTCGTGCAGTTCTCGAGCGAGCGCCAGGGTGTGAGCGTCCAGGGCTGGTTCGGCCCGCCCAGCGCCGCCACGCGCCAGCGCAGCGCCAGCTTCGTGGTCGTGCGGCGGCGGGTCGTTCGCGAGCGGACGCTGGGCGCGGCGCTCAAGCAGGCCTACGCCGACGCGCTGCCGCGGGGGACCCACCCGGTCGCGTGTCTGTTCGTCGAGCCGCCGCGCGGCACCGTCGACGTCAACGTCCATCCGCAAAAGTCCGAAGTCCGGTTCTCGAGCCCGCAGGTGGTCTACGCGGTCGTGCGCGAGCTGGTCGACGAGGGGCTGGCGTCTGCGGCCTGGCGTCGCCCGCCGCCGCGCGACGACGACGGGAGCGCGCCGGACCTCGATCACGATCACGAGTGGGCTCGCGTCGACGCGCCGCGAGCGGGCGCGCAGGCGGCCCTGGCTGGGTGGTCGCGCCGCGAGGGGCTCTCGGGTGCGATGGTCGCCCGCGACGCGCCGTCGAGCGGGCAGGGTGGGGGGTACAAGCTGGGGACCCGGGCGGCAGGCGGCGACTATCGGGCCAACAAGCTCGAGTTTCGTGACGACGTCGAGCGCCTGCGATCGAGCCTGGCCCCGGTCAATCGTGAGCGCGGCCGCGAGCACGCGACGCTGCCCTTCGAAGATCGCGATCACGTCGATCAGGTCGATCAGGTCGATCAGGTCGACGGGCCTCCGCCAGACCCACGCGCACGCGCGCCGCACGACGAGCTCGAACTCGAGGGCCCGCGGCTGCTGACCTGCCTGCCCGGTCCGGTCGCCCTGTTCGAGCTTCGCGGCGAGCTGCTGGTCGCGGATCTCCGCCGGATACGCGCCCACCTGGTCCGGCGTCGACTGCTGTCCGAGCTCGCGGCGACCACCGCGGACGGTCGGGCCCCGGCGCAGGGGTTATTGCAGCCGGTCGTGGTCCGGCGCGGCGCCGACGATCGCCAGCGCCTGCTCGCGGCTGGTGAGGCGCTCGCGCGCCTGGGCCTCGAACTCGAGGGCTTTGGCGACGATGCGGTGCTGGTGCGCGCGGTCCCGGCGGTGTTGCCCCGGCTGCTCGACTCCTCGGAGGTCGGGGGCCTGCTCGATCGCCTGATGCCGTGGCTGCGCATGCACGGCCACGCGAGCGCGTCAGCGACCGAGCGCGAGGGCTTCGTCGAGGCGGTGGCCGAGCTGGCGAGCGCGCGCACGATCGAGGTCAACCCGCGCCTGGCCCGGCGCTGGCTCGCGGAGCTGCTCGCGTCGCAACCGGGCTCGGGCTCGGGCTCGGGCTCGGGCTCGGGCTCGGGCTCGGGCTCGGGCTCGGGCTCGGGCTCGGGTGCGGGCGCGGTCGATCAGCTCCCCGGGCTGCGGCGTTGGTCGGCGAAGGAGCTGCTCGGGTGACCGACCTCGCGCGCGCCGTCGCGATCGTCGGGCCGACGGCGGCGGGCAAGAGCTCGCTCGCGCTGGCGGTCGCCGAGCCGCTCGGGCTGCCGATCTTGTGCTGCGACTCGGTCCAGATCTATCGCGGGCTCGACATCGGCGCGGCCAAGCCCAGCGCCGAAGACCGCTCGCGCGTGCCCCATCGCCTGCTCGATCTCGTCGATCCCGATCAGCGGTTCTCGGCGGGCGAGTACGGTGCGCTCGCGCAGGCCGAGCTCGCGCGCGGGCCCGCGATCATCTGTGGCGGGACCGGGTTGTACCTGCGCGCGACTGGCTGGACCTACTCGGGTCGTGGGCCCGGCGACGCGAGTCCCGAGACGGACGAGGCGTGCAACCCTGATCGCGGGGACCGACGTGTGCAGTTCGAATCGCAGTGGATGGCGCGCGAAGCCAGCGAAGCGGGCGCCATCCATCGGGCCCTGTGCGGGCGCGATCCCGAGACCGCGGCGGGGATCCATCCCCACAACGTCGTCCGTGCGCTGCGTAGCCTGTGGCTGTGCGAACACCACCAGGCACCGATCAGCGCGGTCCGCAGGCAGGATCCGCCGCGGCCTGTGATCGAGCTCCTGATGGTCGTCATCGATCCCGGCGTGGCGGCCGTCGACGCGGCGATCGATCGTCGCTGCGAGGCCATGCTCACCCGCGGATGGTTGGCCGAGGTGGAGAAGCTGGTGGCGGCCGGTTATGATGCTCGCTACAAGGCGATGCGAAGCCTCGGCTACCGCGAACTGCTCGACCACATCCACGGCCGCTCCTCGCTCGAGCAAGCCAAGACCGCGATCCAGCGAGCGACCCGCAACTACGCTCGACGGCAGCGCACCTACTTTCGCCACCAGTTCAAAGATCTTCTTCCGATGGCGCGGATCGTCAACATCGACCACCCAGACGCGTTTCCTGTCGCTCGAGTCGCGGCCTTCCTCGCGGGCGAGACCGGCTTGGATACGAGCTCGGACCCACACTTGGACCGGGGGCCAGCGTGACCAACACGCGCGTCCTCGACTTCGAGAAGCCGATCGTCGAGCTCGAGGGCAAGATCCGCGAGCTCAAGCTGCTGCTCGCTGGCGGCAACGAGGACATGGCCAAGGAGATCGAGCGGCTCGAAGCCCGCGCTTCGCAGCTGCAGCGCGAGCACTACGCCCAGCTCTCCGCGTGGGAGCAGCTGCAGCTGGCCAAGCACCCCGACCGGCCCTACACCTTCGACTACGTCGGCGAGATCACCACCGACTTCGTCGAGCTCAAGGGCGATCGGGCCTACCACGACGACCCGGCGATCGTCGCCGGGATGGGTCGGCTGCGCGGCCGCCGGGTGATGATCATTGGCCACCAAAAGGGCCGCAACACCAAAGAGAACGTGCTGCGGAACTTCGGGATGGCCCGCCCAGAGGGCTACCGCAAGTGCCAGCGACTGATGCGGCTCGCCCAGCAATTCAAGCTGCCGATCATCTGCCTGATCGACACCGCGGGCGCGTACCCGGGGATCGGCGCAGAGGAGCGCGGCCAGGCCGAGGCGATCGCCGCCAGCCTCGAGCTCATGGCCGCCCTGCGGGTCCCCACGATCTCCGTGGTGATCGGCGAGGGCGGGTCCGGCGGGGCCCTGGCGATCGGCCTGACCAATCGCATCCTCATGCTCGAGCACGCGGTGTACTCGGTCATCTCGCCGCGTGGCTGCGCGTCGATCCTCTGGAAGAACCCCGAGGCCGAGCAGACCGCCGCCGAGCAGCTGCGCATGACCGCGGAGGATCTGCTCAACTTCGGGGTCTGCGACGGGATCATCCGCGAGGCGATCGGCGGCGCACACCGGGGCCTCACCGTCACCGCCGCCGCGCTCGAGCAGGCGCTCGACGAGCACCTCATCGAGCTCGCCAAGCTCTCACCCGAGCAGCTGATCGAAGATCGCTACGCCAAATTCCGCGCGATCGGCCACATCGAGTCCCGCGCCGACGCCTCGGCCGAGTGAACCGTTTCCGCTCCCCAAGCTGATAACTGCCTTTTGAACTCTTTTGATCATGCCTTGCTGCTCGGCGCGGTCGCGTGCGCGGCCACGCTGGTTCGGCTGTTGCGCCGCCGCGATGGGATCGGGCGGGGCTACTCGTTGGTGGTCGGCGCGCTGCTGATCTTCGATCTGCTCGCCATGGGCTCGCTCGGCGAGTCGAGTCGGGTGCTCGGTGTGGTCGCGCTGGCGCTGGTCACGGTCACGGTGGTGCTGCCGTGGGTGCTCGAGCACAGCTCGCGCTGGGCGTTCGCGCGTGGTCACCTGATCTGGGTGGGGCGGCTGTCGAGCCTGCGCGCCAGCCTGATGCCTGGATCCGGCCTGGCCCGGCAGCTGCCGATCCTCGAGGGCTTGGCGGTGCTCGATCGCGAGGGCGTCGACGCGGCGCTCACCCACTTTCGCAAGCTCGCCGAGCAGGCTGAGGATGGGCCCGAGGCCGCGGTCATCCACGAGCAGATCGTCTCGATGCTGTTTCACGGCCAGCGCTGGGACGAGGGCATCGCTCACTACGAGCGCCGGTTTCACGCTGGCTACGCGGCCCTGCGGCCCAGCCTGGCGCTGGGGTTGCTGCGCGCATACGGGGAAGCGGGGCGGCTCGAGACCGCCGCCGGGCTGCTGCGCGAGCTCGAGGACGGCCCGGTCGGCGCCGATCCCAGCACGGCCGAGCTGCTCGGCCAGGCCCGGCTGACCTTCCTCGCCTACGCGGGCGCGGTCGACCCGGTCGGGGAGATCGTCGCCCGAGCGCGGTTCGCCGATCTGGGCCTGACCGCCGCGACGGCGGAGCTGTTCAAGGGCATCGCGCAGGCTCGGGCAGGGGAGCCGCGCGAGGCGGTGGAGACCCTGACCAACGTGGAGGCCCTCGCCGGCCCGCGGGATCGAAGAGTGCGAGAGGCCGCGCGCTCGCTGCTCGAGCGCGCGCGGGCGGTCCTGCCAGAGCTGCCGGGCGAGCCCGCGGCGTCGGGCGCCGCGCTCGACTCGCGCGCCGTCGAGCTGGCCCCCGAGCTGAGCGGGTACGTCGATCTGGTCGCGGCGCGGCTGCGTCGGTGGCTGTCGCTGGCGCCGGCCGTGCACCCGCACCAGCGGCCGCTCGTGACCTACACCGTGATGTTCGCGCTGTGCCTCGTGTACGGCGTGCACGTGCTGCGAGGCGGCGGCGGGATCGGCCTGCTCGAGCTTGGGGCGCTGTCCGAGGATCTGAGCCGCGGGACGGGCATGGGGACCGGCCTCGGGGCCGGGCGGGGCACGGGAAGTGCGTGGGCCCGGGTGTTCACGAGCGCGTGGATCCACGTCGATCTGGTCGCGCTGCTGCTCGACCTCTACGCGCTGTGGTTGGCCGGCCAGATCGTCGAGCGGATGCTCGGCTCGGCGCGCATGGCCATGGTCACGCTCGTCGCGGCGGTCGCTGGGATCGCCGCCTCGGTGGTCGCGCTGCCGTTGCTGTGGTCGCGGGGTCTCGAGGGTGTGGCGATCGTCGCGCCGACCGGCGGCAACCTGATGGCGCTGGGCGCGATCACGGCGGCGCTGTGGCTGCTGTTGCCAAGCCGCACGCCGGCGCTGGCGTCTCGCTCGCGGCGGAACTTGATCGTGACCCTGGCGCTGTTGTTGGTCGCGAACGTGGTGACGAACTTGCCAGGCCTGCCGGGGCTGTCGGGCGCGGGGATCGGGTTCGCCCCGATCGCCCTGGTCGTGACGATCGGGTTCGCCAGCGCGATCACGCTGGCGATGCCGCTCGAGCCGCCGCGATGGCTGGCGATCGTCCAGGAGCTGAACGTGGGCGCGGCGCTGCTGGCCACGGGCGTGGCTGCGGTGATCGTGATCCAGGCCGACCCCGAGACCTACCTCGTCGATCATCGCGCGCAGCGCTGCGAGCTCGACGGGGTCGTCGTCCACACGCCGTCGAGCCTGATGCCGCTGACGGAGCCGCCCGATCTGCCGTACGAGCTCCCGCTGGTGGAGGGGCTGGTCGACGCGCTCGAGCTTCGAGATGGCTCGCTCGTGCAGCTCGCGGTCCACCGCCAGACGGCGATCAGCGGCGATGACGGGGACCGAGCGCCGGCGTTGTTCGGGCTGGTCGACGGGCTGGCGGGTGAGGTCTCGGCCACCGCGCTCGGTCCGTTGCCGGAGCCCTTCGTCGAGCTGGTCGCGGCCGATCCAGCGGGTCGCTGGGGCGGCTCGGATCTCTGGCGCAACGGTGAGCGCGTCGGTCGGGTGATCGAAAAGCGGATCGAGGGCCCCGCAGGCGAGCGCGTCACGCTGATGTTGATCGCGTCCCCGGCGACCGCCATCGAGCACGCGCCACGGGTCTACGCCGCGATCATGCGCGAGGCCGAGCTGGCCGTGAGCGCGGGCGAGGATCCGTCGCCGCGGGTCCAGTGCGTGGTCGAGTAGCCCTCGGGTTGCCGAGCTCGAGTGTGTGGTCGCGCCGACCGGGGCTACGAAAAAAGGCCGCCGGGTCCAGGGGACCGGCGGCCATGATCAGGTGAGCTCAGGTGAGCTCAGGTGAGCTCAGCTCTCGCTGAGCAGGCTGCGATCAGGCCTCTTTGGGGAGGCTGTCGAGCACCGCTTTGAACTGCGGGTGGTTCGGGATCATCTGCAGCGCCGCCGTGCAGATCTGCCGGGCCTCCGCGAACATGTTCGCGTCGCGCATGCAGGTGGCGAGGTTGATGACCGGATCGACGTCGCGGGGGTTGAGCGCGACGACGGCGCGCAGGTGCTCCACGGCCTCGCGCGGGCGGCCCTGCTTGCGCATGATCGCGGCGATCAGCTGGCGGATCTGCGCGTCGTTGGGCCGCAGCCGGACGGCGTTCATGAGGTGGCTGAGCGCGGCGGCGTCGCCCTCGGTCTGGCGCACGGCCAGCGCGAGCATCAGGTGCGGCTGCCAGTAGCGCGGGTCCTTGGCGATGACCTCGCGCAGGAACACGGCGGCCTCGCTCTGCTGCTTGGCGCCCGCGCTGTTGACCCCGTCGATCGCGGCTTCGTAGCGATCCTCGAAGTCGTCGATCTCGAGCGCGAGCACGGCCCGGCGCCCGAACGCGTCGTCGTCGAGCGACCGGCGCGGCAGCTCGAGCAGCTTGTCGAGCCACACGCGGGCCTGCTCGGGCTCGTCGCTCTCGAGCAGCAAGGTCGCGAGCGAGGTCAGCACCGCCGGGTTGTCGGCGTGGTTCTCGCCAGCTTGGCGCAGCAGCTTCTCGGCGTCCTCGTGGCCCTCGTCGGTCGAGAGGTCCAAGAGCATGTCGAGGGTCGACTTGGCGACGTGGCGCAGGCCGATCGCGGTCTTCAGCAGTCCGATCGCTTCTTCGCGATCTTCGGCCTGCTCGGGGGTGTCGTCGTCCGAGCGATCCCACAGGACGTTGGAGAGATCGCCGTAGGCGCTGGCGATCTGGCCCTCGTCGACGGCCCGGCGCAAGAACGGCTCGGCGGAGTCGAAGTCGTCGATCTCGATCAGCAGGCTGCCGAGCAGCGCGAGGATCGGCGGGGCCTCGTTACCCTGCTCGACGGCGTGCTGGGCGACCTTGAGCGCGTTCTCGGCGTCGCCGGCCCGGCGCAGGGTCTGGATGAAGTCCACGGCGATCTGCACGCTGGTTGGCAGCAGGTTGAACGCCTGGTTGAAGCCGTTGACGGCGGTCGGCAGGTCGCCGAGCCGCCGCGCGACCACGGCCAGGTGGTGCCACGCCTCGGGGTCTTCCTTGCGGCGCTGGGCCGCGATCGACAGGGCTTGCAGGCACAGCGGCTGGGCCGTGCGGTCGCCGCTCTGCAGCGCGAGCAGGATGTCGGTCATCGCGTGGAGTGCCTCCATCGCGCCGTCCATCTTGGGATCGCGGTTGATCGCGTCCATCAGCGGGTTGAGCAGCTGATCCGCGGTGGCCGGGACCGTGCGGCCCTGCAGCGCCGACAGGTTGCCCAGGCCAACGAGGAAGCTGAGCATCGCCTGCTTGTCGGTGGTCCCGAACGCCTGCTCCCAGCCCTCGTGGGCGACGGTCTGGCCGCTGTGCTTGGCCATCTCGACCAGCGCCTCGTACAGCTTCTCGCCGATCGCGTCGGCGGTGGTCTCGGTCGACCAGGTGGCGACGGTCTCGAGCCGACCGGCGATCTTCTCGCCCTCGCCCTCGGCGTCCTCGCCCTCGGCGTCCTCGGCCTTGGCCGGCTCGGCCTGCTCGGCCTGCTCGGCCTGCTCGGGGTCGTCGAGGTGGATGTCGGCCAGGCGCATGTCGAGGACCAGCTTGTCCTCGGCCACGCTGAAGTTGGCTGCGATCAGCCGGCGGGCGTTTGCGAACCGAACCGCGCCCTGCAGCGCGCGCTGATCACTCCACGCGTCGCGGTAGATCAGCAGGGCCGGGACCTTGCGACCCTGCTGCTCGGCGAGCGCCGTGAACACGGGGGCGGCGGCCTTGAGCCCGGTGCGGGCCAGCTCTTGGGCCAGCCAGCGCTGCACGCCCATCGACAGCGGCGCGCCCTTGCCCTCGTTGGTGCACGAGAGCGGCAGGACCACGAGCTCGATCTCCCCGGCGGCCTTCTGCATGGCGGCCATCTGGGCGGCCTGGGCCGACTCGACGGCGTCGCTGCTCTGGTCTTCGATCGCCGCGTCGTCGTCGGTGTCGATGGTGCTGTTGTCGTCCTCGGCGGCCATGGGCGCACGAGCCTGCACGAACGGATGCATCCACGCAAGCCTGGCCCGCGCTCGTTTCATCCCGAATTGGCCGGTGATATCGTGGCTCGTGTGAGGCCCCCAATCACGCGGGAGATCGACGGGCGACATCGTCGCGCGCGTTCTCACGCGGTCCGCGGCACCGCGCTCGGCCTGGGGTTGCTCGGCGCAGCCGCCATGGGTTGCGGTGCCGAGCCCGTCACGGCGCGGGCCGTGTGGGTCGACGGCCTCGGCGCGGACGGTGTGCGATCGATCCATGTCTACGATCGCGGGCATCGCTACGACTTCGACGTGCTGGGTGAGACCGATCCGCACGAGCGGGTCCGACTCGGGCCGAGCGGGCGCGGCGTGCTGGTTCGCGCCGACGTCCGCGCGGGCGCGTGGTTCGACCTCGACGACGGCCGCCGCTTGCCCTTGGTGTTGCCGCCGACGACCCCTGGCGGCGACGGCCCGGTCAACTTCACGGCTCGCGGTGACGCGCTGTGGTGGCGCGAGCAAGCGGACGGCTCACTGAACCTGGTCCCGCTCGCGCCCGGCGTCCCGCTGCAGCGCCGCGATGACGGCAGCGTGATCCCAGTCGTCGAGCCTGCCGGGGCGGTGTGGGTGGTCGGCAGCCTCGACGCGCCCCGGTTGTTGGTCAAGCACCCCGACGGCAGCGCGAGCTACTTTCGGCATGGCGACGCCGACGATCCCAGCGCTGCGCTGGTCCGCGAGGCGACCACCGACGCGCTGTGGCTGCCCGACGAGGCGCTGGAGGCTCGCCAGTGCGCGCAGGCCACGGGCTGCTTCACGCTGGTCGGGGTCGAGCCGGCGGGCGAGCTGGCGATCATCTACGCGGGCGGAGGCGGGTGGTCGATCTTCGATCGTCGCGCGCCCCATCAGGCTGGGCAGCTCGAGCTCCCTGACCAGCTGGCGGCGGCGGCGGCCGGCGGCGGCGGGCTGGGCCTCCTGCACGTGATCGATCGTTCGGTCAGCGTGTGGCTCGGCGCCGGGCAGCTGGTTCGCTGGGATCGCGCGGCGGGGATCGTCGAGGCGACCCCCGTGTTCGCCAAGCCGCCGCTGGTCTGGGCGCCCGTCGATCGCGGGCGGGCGCTGGTGCTGCTGTCCCTGTCGGGGTCCATGTATCGCGTCGACGCCGAGCGCACGACCGTCCTCAACCTCCAGACCACCGACTGCTCGGAGGAAGGGGCCAGCGCGCCGGTCATCTCCCCGCGCGGCGACTGGGCCAGCTGGAGCTGTCACGACTCGACCACCGAGCTCACGGCGACCAGCGGGGTGGTCGTGCGGGCCTCCGTCAACGGGCTCGAGCGCTACGTGGGCGTGCCCCTGTTGCCGCTGGCGATCGATGATGAGGGTGATCTGCTGGGGTACAGCGTCGCGTCGCTGATCATGGACGAGGTCGACGGCGTCGCGTCGTTTGGGCGGCCCCGCAGCCTGTTCGTCCTGACCGGCGAAGGGGTGCTCACCCGGATCGACGAGCTCGAGCCTGCGCCCGCGCCAATCGTCAGCGGCGCGGGCGATATCGCCACCTACATTCAAGGCGCGGCGCTCGACGCTTCGCTGCGGACCCACGGTTCAGTACGCTGAGGTGCCTGCAACCGGCCAGCATGTCACACCGAGATCCAGCGACGCCGAGCGCCACCCCGCGGCCGGAGCTCGCGCACCAGCGCGTGGCCGGGTACTCGAGCGTGGGCGTGCTGCAGTCGTCCGCGGGGGTGCAGGTGCACGAACTCGAGCGCGCGGGGCCGGCCCCGTCGCGGGTGCTCGCCAACGTCTACCACGTGCACGACCAGCTGTTCGCGGCCCGCGTCTCGCACGAGCTGCAGCTGCTCGGCGCGGTCGAGGTCGAGGGGTTCGTGCCGCCGCTGGCGGTCGAGCGGGTGGGGGATCTGCTGGTGGTCCTGCGCGCACCCCCGCCTGGGGTGAGCCTCGCGAGTCTGTGCGCGAGCGGGGGGCTGAGCACCGCGCTGTTCTGCACGATCGCGCGGGGGCTCACGCGGATCCTCGCTGGGCTGCACGCGACGGGCGTGCTCCACCGCGACATCAAGCCGAGCAGCGTGTGGTTCGATCACAGCACGGGCCGGGTGTATCTGACCGACGCGGGCGTGGCCGCGCTGCTCGAGCGCGAGCGCAGCGATCTCGCCGATCCTGATCTCATCCAAGCCAGGTACGGGTGCGTCGCGCCCGAGCAGCTCAGCCAGGTCGTGCGGGTCGTCGACGCGCGCAGCGATCTCTACTCCGTCGGCGCGATCTTCTATCAGCTGCTCACGGGCGCGCTGCCGTTCCCGGCGGTGACGGTCGCGGCCCTGATCGACGCGCAGCTAGGGAGCGCCCCACGGCCCCTCTACGGCAGGGTCGTCGGGCTGCCACGCGTGCTCGCCGAGCTCGTCGCCAGGCTGCTCGAGAAGACCCCAGCGCGGCGCTATCAGACCGCCAGCGGGCTGCTCGCGGATCTGCAGCGCGTCGTCGACGCGCGCGAGCACGGCGACGGCGATCCATGGTTCGAGGTCGGGGCAAGCGAGCGCGCGACGGGGTTGATGCCCGCGACCAAGCTCCACGGGCGCGAGTTCAACGCCCGGACCATGGCGATCGAGCTCGGTCGCGCGCGGGAGCGTCGAGATCGCCGCCTCATGGTCGTTCATGGCGAGGGCGGGATCGGCAAGTCGGCCCTGCTCGAGGCGTTCGAGTCGGTCGTCGCGGGCGCGGCCGGGACCTTCGCGTTTGGCCGCTATCACGCGCCTGATCCAAGCGATGGACTGGGCGGGCTGAGTGGGCTCAGTGGCCTGATCGAAGCGCTGACCGGGGTGTCCAAGCGGCTCTCGCTCGCCCCCGAGCACGAGCGCGCGAGCTGGCGCGAGCACCTCGTCGCGCAGGTCGGCCCGCTGCTGCCGCTCGTGACCGCGCTGGTGCCTGGGTTCGAGTCGATCGTGGGGCGACCGCCGACGGGGCCGCTCGCGGACGGCTCGGCCCGCGACGCCGGACGAGCTGGACACGCGCTGGAGCTGGCGCTGAGCCGCCTGTTCGTGGCGCTCGAGCGGATCGGCACGCCGGTCTTGGTGCTCGATGACCTGCAGTGGGCCGACGCGCGCAGCATCGAGCTGCTGCGCGCGCTGCTGCTCGACCACGTTCAGTCCCCGCTGTTGATCGTGGTGGCGTGCACGAGCGCCGCGCTCGAGCCCGCTGCACCGCTGGGCCAGCTGCTGACGGAGCTGGCTCAGCTCGGTCGCGAGCCGGGCGTGGTGGCGCTCGAGCGACTGGGGCGCGAGGCGTTCCAACAGCTGCTCGGCGAGCTGCTCGGGGGCGAGTTCGCCGACCTCGTCAACCGTGACAGCTTCCTCTCCCTCGTCGCCGAGCAGACCGCCAACCACCCCGCGGCCGTCAAGAGTTACCTGGTCGAGCTGGCCGAGCGCGGGCTGTTGCACCGCACGCCTGAAGGGTGGGCGTGGACGGACGACTCGCCCGCGCCTGGCTCCGCCGAGGTGCCGCGCTCGACGAACCATTTATTAGCGGGCGAGCCCGCGGGCGGGCCCGCGGGCGCGGGCGCCTGGGACGAGCGCGAGCGTGAGCTGCTGGCCCGCGCGGCTTGCCTGAGCCGAAGGTTTGACCCGGGCGCGCTCGCGGAGCTGTGCGAGCTCAGCCCCGCTGCGCTCGCCGCCGAGCTGCACGAGCTCGAGCGGCGACGGGTCTTGGTCTGTGCTGGCGGCGAGCTGCAGTTTTGCGATCCGCAGCTGCGGGCAGCGGCCCACGAGTGGCTGGCCCCGCGGCCGCGCGCGCGGGTCCACGCGACGATCGCCGAGGGCCTGCTCGCCCGCCACGGACTCGGCTCCCAGCTCGGCACCCACGCGTTCGCGCTGGTGCATCACCGGTTGTCGACGGTGCCTGAGCTGGAGGGCGCCGAGGCGTTCGCAGGTCTCGCCGAAGCGCGGCGGCTCGAGGTGCTCGAGGGCTGCGCGGTCGCGGGCGCGCACGCGGTGATGCTCGGGGCGCGCGACGTCGCGTCGGCGTACCTCGAGTTCGCCACCGCGCTCGCCGACGCCGTGCCTCGCAGCAAGGTTGCGCTGGGGGTCGAGCTGGCGCTGTCACGGGCGGTCGTGCTGGCGTGGAGTCAGCGCGACGCGGACGCGGACGCGGCCTTCGAGCAGCTGCTCGCGCGACCGCTCCCGGCTGCGCTGGTGCGTGACGTCGTGATCGCGGCGATCCGTTCGCTGGTCGCGCGCGGGCGCAGCGACGACGCGCTCGAGCTCGGTCTGGCCGGGCTCGCGCGCTGTGGTGTCGAGCCGAGCGTCACGGACTTGGGCGCAGCCGCGTCGCGGGTCCGCGCGGCCTGGACCGCGCAGCCCGACTGGCTGGACGCGCTGCACCACGGGCCCGAGCTTCTGGTCGCCGAGCTCGACGCCGCGATGTCGATCCTCGCCGCGCTCGCGCGGGCGCTGCTGGGCAGGGACGCCCGCTCGTTCGCGTGCCTCGCCTGCGCCCACGTCGAGTTGCTGGTGATCCACGGGTTTCACCGCACGGCCCCGGCGGCGTTGGCCGGGCTCGGCCTGGTGCTGGCGACCAGGCTGGGCGAGGCCGACCACGGCGCCCGCCTGTGCGACGCCGCGAACGAGCTGTGCGCGCGGGCGCCCGCCGAGCTCGAGCAGGGGTTGTGGGTCGAGAGCATCGCGTGGCTGCGAGTCTGGCCGCTGAGTCGTCCGCTCGACCGCAGCCACGCGCGACCACGCCAGCTGCTGCGCGAGGCGGTGGATCATGGCGCGCTCGAGCTCGCCGCGAGCATCGCCAACGCCGAGGTCGCCCGCTCGCTCGCGGGCGCCGGCGAGCTCGGCGGTGTGTCGGAGTTAATCGCGCGAGGCCAGCGGTGGTCGGCGCGGCTCGACGGCGGCCGCGATGCTGGTGGCGCCCTCGACCTGCGGCTGGCCTTTGCCGGACATCGCCGGGTGGTCGAGCGGCTGCAGCGGCCGCTCGAGGCAGGCGTGAGCGGGGGCTGGCTGGGCGAGGCCGAGCTCGAGCGGGGCAGCGCGGCCACGCGCGCTGGCGTCTGGATCTTCCAGTCGGTCGCCCAGTGGTTGCTCGGCGAGCGGGCGGCCGCGACCGCGAGCGTGAGCCGCTTCGTCGGCGAGCTCGAGCACGCGCTGGCGGGGTCGTGGACGGGCGCGCTGGCGGTCGTGATGTCGGCGATCACCGCTTCGGCGCAGCTGTCCGTCGGCGAGTCCATCGAGCCACAGGCGCGCGCGCAGCTCGACCACGCGCGCGCGCTCGCGGGCGGCTTCGCGGCCCAGGGCTGGACCAATTTCAGCGCGTGCGCCGAGCTCGTCGCGGCCGAGCACGCGCGCGGCCGGGGGCGGATCGATCAGGCCTTCGCAAGCTATGAGCGCGCGTGCGATCTGGCCGAGACCACCGATCGCAGCTGCGTGCACGCGCTCGCGTGCGAGCGGCTGTTGAGCCTCGCTCAGGCCCACGGGCGCCAGGCCACCGCTCGCGGCGCGACGCTCACCGCGATCACACGCGCGCGGCGGTGGGGAGCGTCGGAGTTGGTCGCGCAGCTCGAGCGCGGCCACCCCGAGCACGCCGAGCTGGTCGCGCAGGCGAGCTCGCTGCCGACGTTGGGGCCACCGCCCGTCGCGGCGTCGGCGATCGCGCCCGGCGACGCTCGCGAGCCGGTCGACTCCGAGCTGCTGGTGGGGATGTTGTACTTGATCGGCGAGGACCTCGATCTCGACGAGGTAGTCTCGCGCGTGCTCGAGGGCGCCCTCGCGACCAGCGACGCCGAGCGGGGCGTGCTGCTGCTCGAGCGTGACGGCGAGCTGTACGAGGTCGCCCGCGCGTGCCAGGGGGCGCGGTTGATCCGCGTCGACGATGCGGTGGCGCTCGCACACGCGGGCGACCAGCTGCCCGTCACCGCGATCGACCACGCCATGCGGACGGGGACGGCGCTGGTGCTCGACGACGCGACCACCGATCCACGCTTCGCCAGTGATCCCTACGTGCAGCTGACCCGCCCGCGCTCGTTGCTGTGCACGCCGATCTCGGGTCCCGTTGGGCAGATCGGCGCGCTGATGCTCGAGCATCTCCAGGTCGTCGGGGTGTTCTCGGGCGACCGGCTGTCGGCGCTGCGCGTGCTCGCCAGCCAAGCCGGTGCCACGCTCGGCCACGCGCGCATCCACGAGGCCCTGCAGCGCAGCCAGGCGCTGTTTCAGACCGTCGTCAGCGGCGCACCCGACATGATCGCGCTGCTCGACCGACACGGACGCATCGAGTTCATCAACCATCTCGGCGGGTTCCCCGGCGATCCGGCGAGCCTGATCGGGATGGACGCAGCCCTGTTGTTGGGCGCCAACGCGGCGCCACGCTGGCGCGCGGCCGTTGCGAACGTGCGCGAGACCGGCGAGCAACAGGAGTTCGAGATCGAGCTCGAGCTGCCCGATGGCACGGTCCACTGGTACGAGATCCGCGTGGGGGCGGTGGGGTTCGGCAGCCGCCACGGCAACCTTTTGAGCGTCTCGACCAACATCACGGGGCGCAAGCGGGCCGAGGCCGAGCGGCTGTCGCTCGAGGCCCAGCTGCGCCAACAACAGCGGCTCGACTCGGTCGGCACCCTGGCCAGCGGTGTGGCCCACGAGATCAACAACCCGATCCAGGGCATCATGAACTACGCCGAGCTGATCGCGGGGCGAGCCGACGACCCCGCGCTCGTCGGCGAGTTTGCCCAGGAGATCTTGGTCGAGTCCGACCGCGTGGCCACGATCGTGCGCAACCTGCTGGCCTTCTCGCGCCAGGACGTCGACGAGCCCCCGGAGCTGCGGCGGGTCGAAGATCTAGTCGCGACCACCTTGACGCTGTTCCGCGCGGTCGTGACGCGCGATGGGATTATCTTGCGGGTCGACACGCCGACTGGGCTTCCACGCGTCCGCTGCCGGCCTCAACAGGTTCAGCAGGTGATCATGAACCTGGTCACCAACGCTCGCGACGCGGTTCGGTCGATGTACCCGGACCCAAAGCGGGCGCCGGAGGGCAGCAACGTGATCGCCATCTCGGCTTGCGCGGTCGAGGCCGACCAGGGGCCGCTCGTTCGGTTGAGCGTCACGGACCGTGGGGGCGGCGTGCCGGACCACGTGCGCGCTCGCATCTTCGATCCCTTCTTCACGACCAAGGGGCGGGATCAAGGCACTGGCCTGGGTCTGGCGGTCAGTCATGGGATCGCGGGTGATCACGGCGGCGAGCTGTGGTTTGAGACCGAGCCCGGGGTCGGCAGCGTGTTCCACCTGGATCTGCCAGGTGAGTCGGCCTGAGGTGTGCTGATTGGCATCGGGTCCAGGATTGGAGGCAGGGCTGGCGCGAGTTGCACCGTGAGCATTGGGCAGCCGTGGGCACCCCGAGCCGGCCGCTGTGGGTGTATTCATGTCGCCGACAGTGTCGGTCCCGCTCGCCAGCTACTCGACTCGCCGCCTGCTGCGTGCGTCCGCTCGAGCCCATGTGTACGAAGCCGTGCGCAAGCGGGACGACAAGCGCGTCGTCGCGAAGGTGTTCGAGCTGGGTGACGACGGCGTCGAAGCGCGAGTCGAGCATGAGTTTCGGCTGCTGCAGCAGCTCGACGTCGTGGGCGTGGTGCGGGCGCTCGGGGTCGAGCGGGCTGGCGATCGCCTCGTGTTGTTGCTGGACTACGTCGACGGGGTCAACCTCGCCCAGTTCGCCGATGGCCAGCCGATCGACGTCGATGTGTTCCTGCCCAAGGCGCTGAGCCTCGTCGCGACCCTCGGCCGGGTTCACGAGCGCCGCATCGTCCACCGCGACATCAAGCCCAGCAACGTGCTAGTCGAGGCCGCGACCGGCGATGTGTTCCTGGCCGACTTCGGCATCTCGGTGCTGCTCGAGAGCGAGCGGCAGCACCTGTTCGATCCCGAGGTCATCGAGGGCACGCTGCCCTACGTGTCGCCCGAGCAGACCGGACGCACGACCCGCGAGGTCGACTTTCGTAGCGATCTGTACTCGCTCGGGGCCACGTTCTACGAGCTGCTGACCGGGCGTCGGCCGTTCGAGGCGAACGAGCCGCTCGAGCTGATTCACGCCCACCTGGCGCGGCGACCGACGCCACCCGACGAGCTCAACTCGAGCCTGCCCGCGCAGCTGTCGGCGATCGTCATGAAGCTGCTCGAGAAGGCGCCCGAGCACCGCTACCAGTCGGCGGGGGGGCTGCACGCGGATCTCGAGCGCTGCGCTCAGGCCCTGGCCACGGGCGACGCCCAGTCGCGCTTCGAGCTGGGCGGTCACGATCACCCCAGCACCTTGCAGCTGCCGCATCAGCTCTACGGACGCACGCGCGAGCGCGACACGATCGAGCGGGCGCTCGCGGCGGTCAGCGAGAGCAGTCAGCGGCGGATGGTGTTGATCAGCGGCGCGCCGGGTCTGGGCAAGACGGCCTTGCTGCGCACGATCGACACCCGCGTGGACGCCAGCGGCGGGCACATGGCGTTCGGAAAATTCGAGCACCACCAGGTCGACGTGCCGTACCGCGGCTTCATCAGCGCGTTCACGAGCTTGATCGAGCAGGTGCTGACGCGCAGCGACGAGCAGCTCGGGCGCTGGCGAAGAACGCTCAAGCAGGCGCTCGGGCCGATCGCGGGCGTGGTCGCAGCGATGGTCCCGGAGCTCGCGCTGGTCCTGGGTGAGCTGCCGCCAGTGCCCACGCTCGAGCTCGGCGAGTCACGCAACCGCCTGCACGTCGCGCTGACCCGGTTCGTCTCGGGCTTCGCACGCGAGGGGCCGCTGGTGCTGGTGCTCGACGATCTGCAGTGGGCCGACCCGGCCAGCCTCGAGCTCCTGCGCGTGCTCTGGAGCGAGGGCGGCGAGAGCCCGGTGCTGTTCGTCGGCGCCTATCGCAGCGGCGAGGTCGATGACGAGCACCCGCTGCGACGCTTGCTCGACTCGGTCGAGACCACGCAGGTGGGCGCTGTCCACGACCCACGCGTCTCGCGGATCGAGCTGCAGCCGCTGGGCCGCGAGGATCTCGAGCAGCTGCTCGCCGACGTGCTCGGTCGTCCCCGGGTCGAGATGGCTGCGCTCGCGCAGCTGGTCGCGCGCAAGACCGCCAGCAACCCGCTGTTCATCCGCCAGTTCTTGCTGCACATCGAGCAGCTGCAGCTGCTGCGCCCCACCAGCGCCGGGTGGCAGTGGGACCCGGACGAGATCGCCGCCGCTGGGATCCCCGACGACGTCGTCGAGGTCATGCGTGCGCGGCTCGATCGCCTGCACCCCGACTCGCGCGAGCTGCTGGCGCTGGCGGCCTGCGTGGGCTCGCGCTTCGACGTCGCGCTGCTCGAGGCGCTCGGCGATCCCCGGCGCTCGGTCGTGCTCGGGGCGCTGCACGATCTCGAGCAGCAGGGCCTGGTCAGCCCGTCTGGGTCCGACTACGTGTTCAGCCACGAGCGGATCCGTGCGGTCGCGCGGGACCGAATCGAGCCCGAGACCCGGCGCTCGTTGGACTGGGAGATCGGCGACTACTTGCTCGCGCGCTACAGCCGAGGGGGAGGGGAGGACGGGCTCGGCGAGCGGGTGTTCGAGGTCGTCGACCACCTCGACGCCGGGCTGCCGATCGAGCGGATGCCCGAGCCGCGTCGGCAGCTGCTGGTCCGGCTCAACCTGCAGGCCGGGCAGCGTGCGCTCGACTCGGCGGCATGGGCGGCCGCGCGCGCCTACTTCGACCTTGGCGTCGAGCTGCTCGCGGGTGACCTCGAGCGATCAGCGCGGGCGTCGGGCCCAGCTCGCGATCAGGCGTTCGCCGCCGCGTTTGGTCAGGCCCAGGCGATGGCGGTTGGTGGTCACACGGATCAGGCCGAGGCGGCGTTCGAGCGGCTGCTCGGGTGGGAGCTGACGATCGTCGAGCGCGCCCGCGTGCTCGGGCGCCAGGTCCGGATCCTCGAGCTGCGCGAGCGCCCGGCCGAGGCCCTGGCGCAGGCGCTGTCGGGGCTCGCGGCGCTGGGCTGCAAGCTCCCGCGCGCGTCCTCGAAGCCGCAGATGATCCTCGCGATCATCCGCGCGACGCGATCGGTCAAGGGCGCCACTCGCAAGCGCTTCCGCGACATGCCCGTCGCGACCGACGAGCGCGAAATTGCGATCATGCACCTGCTGGCCGCGGCGATCGGTCCCGCGTGGCTCGCCGGGCAAGAGCTGTGGGTGATCATCGTCTGCACGCATCTGCAGACCTTGATGCGGGCTGGCTACCATCCAACCGCCGGCTCGGCGCTCGGTAGCTTTGCGATGCTCCTGATGAGCATGGGCAAGGCCGACGAGGCCCGCGAGATGGTCGACAGCGCGGTCGAGCTCGCGACCGCGCGCGAGAGCACGCCCGCGGCGCGAGTCTCGGCCCGCTCGAACTCGCTGGTCATGGTCGGGCCGCAGTGTCGGGCGTTCCGTGAGGTCGCCGAGCCAATGGAGGCCGCCCACGCCGAGGCGATCGAGGTCGGCGAGCGCTACGTCGCCGGGTTGATCGGCTCCGTCGGGCTCGTCAACCACCTCGAGGCCGGCACCCACCTGCGTGAGATCCTCGAGATCGACGCGCGGGTGCGCAGCGTCGACGAGAGCTTTGGTGGCCGCGAGCTGCAGATCCTCGCCGAGATGTTTCGCCGGCTGCTGGGGTGCATGATCGGGACCGAGGGCGCGAGCCTGATGCGGCTCGACGACGTCGCCAGCGACGAGATCAGCCCGCTGACTCGCTACGTGATCATCACGTCGGAGGTCTGGGGGCGGATGCTGCTCGGTGACGCCGAGCAGGCGTGGACGCTCGCCCAGCAGGTGCTCCACGACTACGAGCGCGTGCTGCTCGGGAGCATCGTGGTCCCGCGGTTTGCGATGCTCGCCGCCCTGCTCGCGGCCCGGCGCTGCTCGGCCGCTGGCGCCAGTGAGCGGCGCAGGCTGGTCGCGGGGATCCGCAAGCGGCTGCGAACGATCCGGCGGTTCGCGAGGCTGTGCCCCGAGAATTACCAGGCGATGGCGGATATCGTCGCGGGTGAGCTGGCCTCGCTGCGCGGGCAAGCCGACGCCGCGCTGCGGATGTTCGAGCGGGCCCACGCCGCCGCGCTCGAGTCCGGGGCGCACTACGTGGCCGCGCTCGCCAGCGTGAGCCTGGCGACCTGGGCCAAGCAGCGGGGCCTGGCCTCGACCGAGCTTGGGGCCCAACGCAGCGCCCGCGAGGCCTACGAGCGAATGGGCGCGCGGGCGCTGGTCGAGCAGCTCGACCGCGAGCACGGCCGGCTCGCGTCGCACGAGCTGCCGCCGCTCGAGCGCTCGAGCATGACCCAGACCACCATGTTTCGCGGGGCGATCACGACCGACGGCTCGGGCCAGTCGCTCGACGTCGCGACCGTGCTCGCGACCATGCAGGTCATGCAGGCGATCAGCGAGGACCTCGAGCTCGGGCAGGTGATCACCCGGGTGCTCGCCAGCGCGATCGAGCACGCTGGCGCCGACCGAGGCGTGCTGATGCTCGATCGCGGCGGCGAGTTTGCGATGGTCGCCGAGGGCGAAGGTCGGGAGACCGCCGAGTTCATGGCCAACCCCGTGCCGCTGCGCGACGCTCGTGATCGGCTGGCGACCTCGGTCGTGCTCTACGTGGTCCGCACGGGCGGCTCCGTCGTGGTCGACGACATCGCCGCCGACTCGCGGTTCTCGAGCGATCCCTACGTGGTCAGCTCGGGCGTGCGGTCGCTGCTGTGCATGCCGATCCTCAAGCAGACCAAGCGGATCGGCGCGCTGATGCTCGAGAATCGCCTCGCCGCCGGGGCGTTCACGGGTGAGCGGCTCGAGATCCTGCGGATCCTGCTGGCCCAAGCCGCGAGCGCGCTCGACAACTCGCGCCTGTACGCGGCCCTGGCTCGAAGTGAGGCGCAGTGGCGCTCGCTGGTCGACGGGGTCCCTGACGTGATCGCGCTCATGGACGCGCACGGGCAGCTCGAGTTCGTCAACCACCTCTCGCCCTACGACGCGGATCCCAGCCAGCTGATCGGGCGCAGCGCGGACGCGTACCTCGATCCTGCCTCGAAGCTGGCGTGGCGAGACGCGTTCGACAGCGTCGTCGCGGGCCGAGCCCCGCGCGAGGTCGAGCTGTGCGTGGCCCCCGAGGGGCACCCGCGGCGCCACTACATGACCCGGATCGTGAGCGTGGGGACCGGCGTCGGCGCGGGGGCCCAGACCAAGTACCTGACGATCTCGACCGACATCAGCGAGCGCAAGGGGCTCGAGGCCCAGCTGCGTCAGCAGCAGCGGCTCGACTCGCTCGGGACCCTCGCCAGCGGCGTGGCCCACGAGATCAACAACCCGGTCCAGGGCATCCTCAACTACGCGGAGCTGATCTACGGCCGCGCGGAGGATCCCGCGACCGTGCGCGAGTTCTCGCGCGAGATCACCAACGAGTCCGAGCGGGTCGCCACGATCGTGCGCAACCTGCTGGCGTTCTCTCGGCAAGAGCGCGAGCAGCAGCGCGAGGACGTCAGCGTCAGCCAGCTCGTGGAGGCCACGCTCTCGCTGATCCAGGCCGTGATCCGCAAGGACTACGTTCGCGTGGCCCTCGAGCTGCCGGACGAGCTGCCGCTGGTCTCGTGTCGCGCGCAGCAGATCCAGCAGATCATCATGAACCTGGTGACCAACGCCCGCGACGCCCTCAACGATCGCTACTCGGGCTTTCACGACGACAAGGTCGTGGAGATCAGCGCGCGCGGGTTCGACCGCGACGGCCGATCGTGGCTTCGACTCACGATCGCCGATCGCGGCACCGGGATCCCCGAAGACGTGTGCGCGCGCATCTTCGATCCCTTCTTCACCACCAAGGGCCGGGACCAGGGCACCGGTCTGGGCCTGGCCGTGAGCCACGGGATCGCGCTCGAGCACGGCGGGGATCTGCGGGTCGAGAGCGAGGTCGGCGTCGGTACCCGCTTTCACCTCGAGCTGCCGATCGCGGCGGAGCTCGCGGGATGATCGGGGGTCCGGGCGTGCCCCATGATCCTGAGAGTACGCACACTCTCGAGCAAACTCCGACCAGCGCGGCGCGAACGGGTGCTAGCACGGCTGCCGGGTTGGCCGTGACCTGACCGGGGCGCGTTTGGTAGCTTCCGGTTGCCCATGCCGGATCCAGGCCCGCCCACGCTAAACGAGCGCCCGCCCCCGTGGGATCGCGCCGCGCTAAAAATGATCAACGACCCGCGGGACCTGGGCTTCGTCCACCTGATGGTCGCGTGCATCGTCACGGCCCTGCTCGGGCTCTCGCTGTATCCGCTCAGCCTCACGGTGCTGCAGGGCGACTGGTTTTGGGCCGCCGCGGTCGCGTACCTGTTGGTCTGGGCGCTGTGGACCCTGGACCGGTTCATCTTGATGCTGCACTGCACCTCGCACCGGATCTTGTTTCGGCGCAAGTACGGGTGGCTCAACAACGTGATCCCGCTGGTGCTCGGGCCGTTCTTTGGCGAGACGCCCCAGACCTATTTTTGCCACCACATGGGCATGCACCACCCGGAGAACAACCTGCCCGACGACCTCAGCTCCACGATGCGGTTTCAGCGGGACAGCTTTGGGCACTGGCTGCGCTACTTTCTCCGGTTCTTCTTCCTGATCATCTTCGAGCTGTCGATCTACTTCGTGCGCCGGGGCCAGGCCAAGATGGCCTACAAGGCCGTGGGCGGCGAGCTGGTGTTCTGGTCGATCGTCACCTTGCTCGCGGTGTTCGTCGACTGGCGGGCGACCCTGGTCGTGTTCGCGTTCCCGGTCCTGATGGTCCGGGTGCTCATGATGGCCGGCAATTGGGCGCAGCACGCGTTCGTGGACGCCGCGCACCCCGAAGATCCGTACCGCAACTCGATCACCTGCATCGACTCGCGCTACAACCGACGCTGCTTCAACGACGGCTACCACATCTACCACCACGTCAAGGCGCGCTGTCACTGGAGCGACTACCCCGGCGAGTTTCAGACCAACAAGTCAGTCTACGGCGAGCACGACGCGATCGTGTTCCGCGGGCTGGACTTCTTCTTGGTCTGGGCGCTGCTGATGGTCGGCGCCTACCGGACCCTGGCCAAGGCCATGGTCGAGCTCCCGGGCGCGCCCGAGCGCAACATCGAAGAGCGGATCGAGTTCATGCGCACACGCCTTCGCCCAATCCGGGCCTGAGGGGTGTAACAGCTCGGGTCAGGCTTCTGACCCGCCTGCAGGCGCCAATGGTAGACCGGTTCACCGTGGGCAGCGGGCTGTTGTCAGCTCTCAGTGCGGCGTTGAGAGGGCGCGCATGCAGTACTCGAGGCCGTCGCGGAGGGTCGCGAGGGTCACGACCGCGCCGAAGTTGGTCTCGATCGCGACCATGGTCTGGGCGACGGCGGGCTGGGTGCCTGTGATCACGCAGGTCGCCCCGAGCAGCGAGACCGTGCGGGTGACCCGGATCAGGTGATTGGCGGTGTTGGTGTCGATCACCTCGACGCCGGTGATGTCGAGGATCGCGAACCGGGCCTGGGTCCGCTGGATCTCCGAGAGCAGGCGCTGGGTCAGGGCCTCGGCCCGCTCGCCCGTGAGGCTGCCGAGGATCGGCAGGGTCAAGACCCGATCCCAGATCTGCATGATCGGGGTCGTCAGGGCGTCGATGTCGCGCCGCTGGGACTCGATCATCTCGAGCCGCCTGGTCGCCTCTCGCTCGGCGCGCTGGCGCTCGCTGACCTCTCGCTGCAGCTGTTGCAGCGCGACCGCGAGATCGGCCCGGGTCGCCTTGTCGCCGGACAACAGGGCCTCGAGCTCGCGCTCGATCGTGTTCGTCGACGGCCGCACCTCGAACTCATCGCAGGGCTCGCCGCGGGCCTGCATGCGCGTCTGCGTCGCCCAACAGTTCGTGCCAAACAGCTTGGTGCACAGCCCGGCGAACTTGCCAGCCATGAAGGTGGAGCCCCACTCGCAACCGAGCGCGGTCTGATACAGCGCCTCCCAGCCGTTGGTCACGCGAAACCGGGCGACCTGGGCCTCGCGGTCGATCGAGATCAGGCTCCAGCGGCCCCAGCCGCAGGTGTTGGCCAGGATCCCGAGCTGGTCGAGCCCCTCTTCAAACGTGTCGAAGCGCGAGAGGTAGCCCCAGTCCCCGTCGACGCTGTCGCGGCCGCCGGACTGCATGGCGACGTTGAAGCGATCGGTGCCGACCATGTGCTGCATGCCCTTCATCAGGCCCGCGAGCGAGGACTCGATCCACAGCGCCAGCGAGGGGGCGCCGCTGATCCGGAGCAAGCCCGCCTCTCGCTGCCACAGGAATTCGTTACCATCGACTTTAATGCGCGGTTCGCTGTCAGCACTCGTGTCAGTCATCGCGGTCTCCCGAGTCGAGCGAGTCTCTCACTGCGGAGTTGGCGGCGCAATTTTAACTCGCAGCAGCGCGCGGTCTTGGACTGCGCGTACTCGCTCCGCGTAGAAACGGCCGCAGCTGGGCCTGCGCGCAATCGGGCGGGTCCATGATCTCGCGCAGTCGGGCGAAGTCAATCGATACACGCCAGAACGACGAATGCAGAGTATTCGGCACACGGTGGCATGATTTGGCCGCCACGAATGACGACCTGAACACACGATTGGCACCTGGCGATGCGCGGGGTTCACAGCTGCCCGCGCGAGTGGGCCATGACGAGCAGGTAGGCCGCGAGATCGACCCCCGAGGCGTTCGAGCTGATCACGCTGCTGACCTTGGTGGCCTTGGAGCTCGCGCTGGTGGCCGCGGTGAACGTGGTCTTGCGCCTCGAGCTGCGGAGCTGGTCGTCGTAGTAGGCGCCAGGGAAGCTGCTGCGCAGCCGCGTCGTCAGGGCCGCGAAGCTCTCGTGACTGGAGTGGCCCATGGCCTCACCGAGCCCGGTGTAGCGCAGCTGGTGCTGGCAAAACAGCATGGGATCGCCCAACCGGGTGCCCGTGCGCCTGAACAGATAGATGCGCTCCTCGGACTCGGACGTGTTGCTGTGCGTGGTGCTGGTGCTGGTGCGGGTCATGACCATGCCGCCCGTGAGCACGGCCCGCGCGGCGCTGAAGCTCTTGCTGGTGCGCTCTTTGGTGGTCTGGTGATCGGCCAGGACCATGGCGTGGATCAGCGCATAGACCTCGCTGGCGTGGATCGACGCGGGCGCGCTGGCGTGGTCTTGGGTGCGCAGGGTCTCGCCGTCAAAGCTGAAGTCGCGGGGCTGATGCATGGCCGCCGCGCTCGGGACCGTGTCTGCGTCGCAGCCGACCACCCCGTGGCCCCAGTCGCGCAGCCTGGTCAGCAGCTGTGACGCGCGCTCACGCTCGGGGATCCGGGCGACGATCACGGGCAGCGGGCCAGCGACCCGCGCCCGCAGATCGTAGGGAAACATGCCGAGCATGCTCGCGAGCTCCGGTAGCTGCTGGTCGAATCCAGCCCCCCAGCGGGTGATCGCGACGATGAACATCAGCGGGCCTGCTCGATCACACGCACGACCATGTGCACAGGGTCCCACCTCGCCCACGCCTCCGCAAGCGAAGCTCTAGTCGTCGGGCGGCTCGGGTGGCTTGGGCGACGCCAGTACCTTGCGGTAGCACCACAGCGCCAGCCCCCACACGCAGGTCAGCGAGGTGATCATGAACACGATCCCGGTGGTGGTCATGGCGTCGCTCCGTTCGACTGCAGGTCGTCATCATCATCGTTGGGCGGGTCCACACCATCGACGTCCATCCCGAGCGCGCGCCAGCGCTTCTCACCGACGTAGACCAGCGCACAGAGGAACACGACGACCACGCCGATCAACAACACCGTGTTGCGTGCGACGGGGTTGGCCCCGAGCGCCGCGATCCACTCGGGCAAGGTGACCCAGACGAAGCGACCGATCGTGACCAACAGATAGGCCGGCGCGACGTACTTGATGATGAACCAGAACACCGGGTGAATGTGGATCTGGGCGCCCTCGTGCGCCTCGTTGCGGCCCCGCTCAATCCCCATCACCCAGCCAAACACGATCACCTGAATCGCCGCGAGCACCACGATCAAGAAGGTCCCGACCCAGTCGTCGATCGTCCCGAGCGCCACGCTGCCGGCGCTGAACCACACGACCCAGGCCGAGCCGGCGACACCGAGCACGGTCACCAGCGCCGTCGACTGGCGGCGGTCGGTCCCGAGCGCCTCCTGCACGAACGCCAGGGTCGGCTGGTACATCGACAGCGAGCTGGTGATCGCGGCCAGGAACAGCATGAAGAACCACAGCGCGCCGATCAGGTCGCCCATGGGCATGTGGGCGAACACGACCGGCAGGGTCTGAAACCCGAGCCCGAACGAGCCACCCGCGACCGCCCCGATCGTGCCTGACAGGCCCAGGAACACGAACGACGCGGTCAGGGTGATCATCCCGCCAAACCCGACCTCGAACACCTCGTTGGTCGCCGACGCGGTCAGACCCGAGAGCACCACGTCGTCCTTCTTCTTCAGGTAGCTGGCGTAGTTGATGATGACCCCGAAGCCGACCGAGAGGCTGAAGAAGATCTGCCCGGCCGCGGCCATCCAGGTCTGTGGCCGGGCCAGCGCCGCGAAGTCGGGGTTCCACATGAAGCCCAGCCCGTTGGCGACGTTCTGCTCGGGCGCGTCGGGGTTGGGGCCGAGCGTCAACACGCGGATCAACACGATCAGCGCGCAGATCGCCATCGCCGGCATCGCCAGGCTGCAGAATTTCTCGATGCCCTTGGACAGCCCGCGGAACACGAAGAACACGTTGACGGCGATGACCGCCAGCCAAAACAGCGCGGTCTCGCGGAGCTCGGTGAAGATCACTCCGTCGCCGCGCTGGCCGGTGAACTCGGCGAAGAAGCTGGCCGAGGCGCGGGTCTGGGCCTCGATGCTCGCGCTTGGATCGATGCCCAGGCCCTCACCGCCGAGCATGGCCTCGACGAACTGCCAGCAGTAGCCGAGGCACCAGGACTCGATGAACACGTAGTAGAACGAGACCCCGAGCGGGATCAGCACGCCGATGATGCCAAGGTAGCGAGCTGCGCGACCGCGGCCGATCACGCCCATGATCGCGGGGGCCGAGTGAAAGCCCTTGCGCCCGCCGTAGCGGCCCATCGTCCACTCGGCCCAGCCGATCGGGATCCCGAGCACGAGCAGCGCGCAAAAGTAGGGGATCATGAACGCCCCGCCTCCGTTGGCGGCTGCCTGCCCCGGGAATCGCAAGAAGTTGCCCAGACCGACGGCCGAGCCCGCGACGGCCAGAATCACGCCGATGCGGGTACCCCATTGGTCCTTGGTCTGATTTGTCGCGCCCGCTTGTTGGCCCGCCATATGTCGTGTCGGGACAAGATCGCACGCGGCCATCTGCGCGAGCGTCGCCTGTCACGCGTGCTTCGCAAACACGGCTCCGGGCTGCGGTTTCGCGGGCGGCGCCCGGGCGGCCCATCGTCGACCTGCCTGCGAGCGGCTAGTCTGCGCCCGATGAACCCTGGTGCCGGGCGACCCTCGGGGCCCTTCACGCGGATCGTGGTGCGTCAGGTCGCCTGGCTCGTGGAACGCCGGGAACGCAGCGCGTCGATGATCGTGCTCGCGCTGCTGCTCGCGGGCGTGTCGCTGCTCTACGGCGCGCAGATCCGGGTCGACACGGATCTACGCGCGCTACTGCCGAAGACCGCGCCGAGCGTGGTCGCGCTCGACACGATCGAGGCCCGCAAAGGCAGCGCCGAGCGGCTGGTCGTCGCGGTCGAGAGCCCGGACGAGCAAGCCAACGCGATCATGATCGACGAGCTCGCGGCCGAGGTCTCGAGCTGGTCCGAGACCTCGGGGGTCTCGATCCATCGCGACTTCACACCGCTGCGCGACCACGCCCTGTACTTCCTCGAGCTCGCGCAGATCGACGAGCTGCGCGAGACTCTGACCGATCAGCGCAAGCAGGCGGTCGCGGGCGCGCTCGGCCCAGGGCTGACAGGTGATCCAATCGACATCGAGGCGATCCAGGGGGACGACTGGGACGCGCCCACGGATCAGGCAGCGCTCGACGAGGGCGCACCACCCTCGACGCCGCCCGCAGCCGCCGAGCCGGGGTTCGATCTCGACCGGTTCTTGACGGAGCAGCGCGAGGCAGCGGGCGCGCACGGCCAACTGAGCAACAAAGAGCTGCAGCTGATCTGGCCCGGCGAGAACGAGGCGGGCGAGATCGTCTGGGAGCCACGGATCGGCGAACCATACGCCAGCGAGACTGGCGACATCCGCGTGCTCCAGGCCAGCCTCTCGATCCCGGCGACCGACGTCGAGTTCGCCCAGGAGGTGGTCGCGCGGATCGAGGCCCGCGTCGCCGCTGCCAAGGCGCGCGGCGTCGCCGTCGACGCCCGGGTCGAGGTCGTCGCTGCCTACGACGTCTCGAAGGAGGTCGACACGATCGTGCGCGACGCCGCTCGGGCGACGTGGATCTCGGCCACGCTGATCATCGCCGTGCTGGGGCTGGGATTTTGGAGCGCGCGCGCGCTGGTCTTGGTGCTGGTTCCGGTCGCGGTGTCGATGGCGGTGACGCTCGCCGTCGCGACCGCCGTCTATGGCGAGCTCAACGCGCTGACCGTGTTCTTGTTCGCCGTGCTGCTGGGCATGGGGGTCGACTTTGGCGTCCACCTCTACGCCCAACGCCAGGCGCAAGGCCGGGACGCCGACTGGCCCGCCGTAGTCAGCGCCAACTTGCGCCCGCTGACCGCGACCATGCTGACCACGGTCGGCTGTCTGGTTGCGCTGCGCCTGGCCGAGTTCCAGGCGTTTCGCGAGTTCGGCGTCATCTCGGCGCTCGGCGTGACGATCTGCTTTGTGTTTGCGCTGGTCTTGGTCCCGGTGATCGACTCGTTGCTGGGACCGCTGCGGCGCGTGACCAGGGTCGGCCGAGCCGGCACCCCGGGCTTGCGGGTCCCGGCCAAGCTCCTGCGCCCGCTGCAGGTCGCCCGCGTCGCGCTGCTGGTCGGGCTGGCGGTGTTCGGCATGCTCGGCGCACCCAAGCTCGGCTTCGAGCGAGACACCCGGGCGCTGCGCAGCCAGACGGCGGCGACCACCCACACGATCAACTATGGGGCGACGGGTGGCCGCTGCGCCAAGACCCTCGCGCTGCTCGCCGATGATCCGGCCGAGCTCGATCTGGTGGTCGCGCGCATGCAGGCCGAGCAGACCAAGCTGCTGCCCGGCGCCGTCGAGACTGGTGCCCCGCGCACACCCTGGGTGCGGGAGGTCTACAGCTTGCGCACCCTGATGCCGACGGATCAGCTGGCCAAGCAACGCAGCATCGCGCCCCTGATCGAGCTGACGAACGGCTTCCTGGCCGAGCTGCCCGAGCTCGACGCGCAGGCGCAGCAGCACCGCAGCCACCTCGAGGCGCTCGAGCGGCTCAGCAAGGCCAAGCCGCTCGAAGTCAGCGAGCTGCCGGATTGGGCCGTCGAACCGTTCACGGAGAAGGACGGTCGCAGCGATCGGATCGCCCATGCATGCCTCGACATCGCTGGGTGGAGCATCGACGAGCTGATCGCAGTCCGCGACCGGCTCGACGTGCTGACCGAGGGCACCGATGTGCTGGCCGCGGACAGTCGGCTGGTGTTCGCCGACCTGATGGCGCTCGTCGAACACGACGCGCGACGCCTGCCGATCTGGGCGCTCCTGATCATGCTGGTGTTCATCGCCCTCGATCTGCGTCGCCTGATCCCCACGCTGATCTGCGCGGCCAGCCTGGGGCTCGGGCTGATCTTGACGCTCGGGATCATGGGCGAGTGGCCGCTGCGCTTGAACTTCTTCAATATCGTGGTGATGCCCGCGGTGGTCGGCCTCGGGATCGACGCCAGCATTCACCTGTGGCATGCGCGAACAGGCACCAACCTCGGCGCGACCAGCAGGGCGGCGATGCTCGCCACGCTGACGACGGTCGCTGGGTTTTCGGGCCTGCTGGCGGCTGACCACCTGGGCCTGCGCAGCATCGGCGAGGTGGGGATCCTCGCCCTGTCAGTCTGTGTCGGCGTGGCGTTCTTGGTGCTCTATCCGCTCCGCGCCGAGACACGGTGATATTACCGGGCATCAGCGGGCCAGCTCGATCACGCGCGTCATCATGCGCTCGACCTCGGCCTGCGTGCTGTAGAAGTGTGGCCCGATCCGCAGCCCGCAATTCGGCCGCCAGTCATGCTTGTAGCGCTCGTGGACCAGCACCTTGCTGGCGGCCTCACTGCTCGGGAAGTCGACGGCGACAAAGCCCGTGCGCGCGGCGTCGTCGATCGGCGAGCGCACGGTCAGCCCGGCCTCGAGCGCGCGCTTGATGATGATCCGACACAGCGCGAGGTTGTGCGCGCGGATCCGATCGACGCCGATCTCGAGCAGGTTCTCGTAGGCGTTGCGGGCCACGTAGTAGGCCGGGACCGAGGGCGTGCCCGCGAGCATGCGCCAGCTGTCCGTGGCCAGCTCGATCGGCGCGGGCGCCATGTCGAACGGGGCCGCGTGAGCCATCCACCCGGTCGTCATGGGCTCGAGCTGCTCGCGCAGCCCCGGCCGGACCCACAAAAAACACGTGCCGGGCCCGCCGCACAGCCACTTGTGGCTGCCGCCGACCAACAGATCCAGATCCCACGCCTGCACGTCGATCGGGACCACGCCCGCGGTCTGGTACACGTCGCACATGACCAGCGCGCCGACCTCGTGGGCGCGCTTGCAGATCGCCGGGACATCGAGCAGCGCGCCCGAGACGTAGACCGCGTGGGAGATCGACACGATGCTGGTCCGCTCATCGATCGCCTCGAGCATCCGCTCGGTCGAGATCGTCACGCCGTCGTCGCTCGGCACCAGCTCGAGCTCGACCCCCAGCCGGGCGAACCGCTCCCACACGTAAATCACGTTGGGGAACATCAGTTGCTCGATCACGACCTTGGGCCGCTTGGCGTAGTCGAGCGAGCTCGCGACCCGAGCTTGCAAAGTCGCGACGTTCTCGCCGAGCGTGGTGTTGCCACGCCCGCCATTGAAGAAGCGCGCCACCATGTCGGCGGTCTCATCGATGAACGCAGGCCAGTGGTCCCACGCCTCGACGCCCTCGCGCTCCCACACCTGCGTGTACTCGCGCAGCGCCTCGGCGCTGCCCCGATGCATCGCGCCCATGCTGTTGCTGTTCATGTACACGCTATCCGCGAGGATCGGGTAGTCCTCGCGGTAGCGCTCGAGCTCGGCGTCAATCTTGGGTTCAGCCATGGTGGTGGCCACGCGTGCCGCTGTGAAGCGGCTAGTCCAGGAGCTGGCGGTAGGCTTCGGCGTCGAGCATCTCGCCGAGATCGACGCCCTCGGCCGGGCGGATCCGGATCATCCACCCTTCGGTGTAGGGCTCGGAATTGATGATCTCGGGCTCGTTGTCGAGGGCCCGGTTGACCTCCACGACCTCGCCCGTGATCGGGGCGTACAGATCGGAGACGGCCTTGACCGAGTCGATGTCGCCGAAGCGCTCGCCGGCCTCGAGGGCCTCGCCCACGTCGGGCAAGCTGACGGCGGTGATGTCGCCGAGCTGACCGACGGCGTGGGCGGTGATGCCGACGGTGATCGTCCCGTCGTCGTTGCGCCGGGCCCACTCGTGGTCCTTGGTGTAGCGGAGGTTCTCGGGCAGTTCGCTCATGTGGTGTCTCGCAGGCGGTGAATCAGGAGGGAGTGTGGTGGGGGTCAGGTTGCGCGTCGATAAAACGGGCCCTTGACGATCTCGACGGGGAGCAGCTTGTGCTTGCTGCGGGCGGCGATCAGCGTGCCTGGCTTGTGGTAGCCCGTGCGGACGTAGCCGATGCCGACCGAGCCGCCCACGGTCGGGGCTGGCCCGCCGCTGGTCACGTGGCCGATCACCTCGGCGCCGTCGTCGGTGCTGGCGACCAGCTCCCAGTCGTGGCGGGGGGTGCCCTTGCCCTGCACGCGAAACCCGATCAGCTGACGCGCGACGCCGTCGCGCTTCTGGGCCGCGAGGGCCTCGCTGCCGACGAACTCGCCCGCTGCCAGCTTGACGACCCAGCCGAGCCCGGCCTCGAGCGGTGAGGTGGTCGCGTCGATGTCGTTGCCGTACAGGCACAGCTTGGCCTCGAGGCGCAGCGTGTCGCGGGCCCCGAGCCCACACGGTGCCGCGCCGCCGGCGATCAGCGCGTCCCAGACCGCGTGCGCGTGGTCGGCCGCGACGAACAGCTCGAACCCGTCCTCGCCCGTGTAGCCGGTGCGGGCCGCGACCACTGGCTTGCCCGCGATCTCGCCGGGGCCGAAGTGAAAGCTCTTGATGTCGGCCAGGCTGGCGCCACCCGACTTGGCAGAGTGTTGGGCCGAGAGCTGGGCCGAGAGCTCGATCGCGCGTGGACCCTGCACGGCGATCAGCGCGGTCTCGTCCGAGCGGTTGATGATCTCGCACATGCCGCCCGCGTGCTCGCGGAAGTGAGCCTCGTCCTTCGCGATGTTCGACGCGTTGACCACGATCCGCACGCGCTCGGGCGCTTGCCGATACACGATGCAGTCATCGACGATCCCGCCGCTTTGCAGGCACACGGCGGTGTAGAGCGCCTGACCGTCGACGAGCTTGGTGACGTCGTTGGTGATCAGCTTCTGAACCGCGGCCAGCGCTTGGGGCCCCTCGAAGTCGATCTCGCCCATGTGCGAGACGTCGAACAGCCCCACGTCCTCGCGCACCGCCTTGTGTTCGGCGAGGATCCCCGCGTACTGGACCGGCATGTGCCAGCCCGTGAAGTCGACCATCTTGGCGCCGGCGGCGACGTGCGCCGCGTGGAGGGGAGTCGAGAGGAGCGCTGCCATGGGCGACGCCACTATCCGGGACCGGCGGCGATGGTGCAACCCGCCAAGCTTTGCCCCGACCGAACCCAGTGTTAGAAATCCCGCTCGACACCGATGTTCACGGGCATGCAGCGCGCACCAGCACCCCCGGCCAGCCGCCGGTCGACCCGTGCATCTGCGTTCGCGCTGGTGGTTGGCCTCGCCAGCGTCGCGATCGCGGGGGCCACGGGTTGCTCGCGCGACAAGCTCGCCCGGGACGGGCGGGTGTCCCAGGCCCAGGCCGACCAGTACGTGCGCAACGCCGTGCGGCAGTCGAGCGAGGGCGTGGTGCTCGAGCCCTCGCAAAAAGGGCTCGATCAGATCGAGCGGGTCCGGCTGGCCGAGATCGCCCAGGACCTGCGCGGGCCCGCGGCGATCTGCTTTTTGGATCGGGCGATCGTCACCATGGAGCCGGGCCAGGTCGACGGTGAGCAGACCTGGCTGGGCGTGCCCGAGGGCCAGGCCAAGTTTCGCGCGCGGGTGGCCGTGGACGGCGCGGTGCTGACCGCCGACGTGCTCGAGTCGGGCTTCGACGACAAGCACATGGACGCTTGCCTGACCGAGGTGATCTCCAAGCAGCGCTTCGTCGAGAGCCGCGACACCTTCGCGTACTACATCGACGTGTATTACTGGGTCAGCCTCGGGTTCTTCGCCGAGGCCGGCAGCGACGAGTTCGCGGAGCTCATGCGTCGGCAGCAGACCGCGGCCGCGGTCCGGGCCAAGGCGTGCCTGACCGGCCGCGTGGGTCCGGGCGAGTACCGGGTCCAGGGCCTGAACCTGTTCGATCGCGACGGGCGCAGCGTCATCAATCGGGTCGAGCGGGGCGAGCTCCCGGAGGAGGTCTCGACCTGCGTCGCGGCGGCGTTCAAGCAGATCCGGATTCACGCCGAGGCGGACGCGTTCATTCGCCCCGCGGCGCCCGATGTGGTGTTCACGGTCGCGGCCGATGGCAGCGTGGGCGTGGCGGACGAGCGCTGGCTCGAGCTGATCGAGCTCGAGGAGCGGGCGGCCCGAGACAAGCGCAAGAGCGAGCTGCTCGAGCAGCCGATCGGCGTCGATGAGACGGTCGAGGACGACGCGTTCGTCGATGAGGGGGAGCCGCCGCTGCCCTTGACGGTGCTGCCTGGGCCGGAGCTCGAGGGGCCGGAGCCGGAGCCGGAGCCGGAGCAGCCGAAGCCCGCGCCGGACGCAAAGCCGAAGCCGAAGCCGAAGCCGGATCCCAACGCGGATCCCAGCAAACCCGGGACCAAGCTCGATCTCTCGCCTCGGCGTCGCAACTGAGCCGCGCGCTCGTTCGCTGACGACGACTCCGCGAGCCTGCGGGGCGGGTGACGATTTTTTCGTCGCCGTACCGGGCGGAATTCGGACACAGAGAGGCCAGTTGACGAAATTTTCGTCGGCGCTGACGAATTTCTCGTCAACAGGCGAATCCTGCGCTGCTCGATCGCGGTGAGCAGGCGCTCTGGGGCACACTGGCGACGGCACAGCCTGTGCACATGTGCTCGGCCGCAAGGCGAGCTCGAGACCGAGAGACGACCCGATGCCCAACCTTCGACGACGAATCTATCCAATCCTGCTGCTCCTCGCTGGCTGCTCCGAGCGGCAGGTCGAGCCGGACTACAGCGAGTTGGTCGCGGACGCGTGCATGAGCGCGTGCCCAGTCACGACGACTTGCACGCCGGATCCTTTCTACGCCTCAGTCGAGGAGTGCATCTCCAAGTGCACGGTCTCCGAAACCTGGGACGTACTGAACCAGTGCGACTCTCGAAATATCGAGCTGTCGTTCTGTGTCGGCGGCCTGACCTGTGAGGAGTACGACGTCTACCTAATGTCCCTCGGCGACAACGACCCCGGCCCGCCTCCGACTGACTACATTTGCTTTGAGCAGGACGTTGCCTTCACCAACTGCGACCCCGATCAACCCTTCGAAGAACCAGAGTAGAGACAACATGACCACAAAAAACAATCGATACTTCGGAATCTTGCCTGTTCTCCTGATGACCGGATGCCTCGGCACGAACCCGCTGCTCGCCGAATGTGGCGAGTCCTGGGAAATCGTGGCCGAGAACGCCCAGGGCGAAACCGCGGACGCAAGGTCCGAGACATCAAGACGCCCCACTACTGGATGAGGGGCGAGCTGTGCCTCAGCCCGAGCGCGGTCTCCCAGCTCTCGGATCCCGAGAGCACTCCGTATGATGCGCTTCGGACTCTCGCACTGCACGCGTGTGAAGAACAGGCGGCCGCATTGGATCTCGTGTCCCACAACTGCGAGGAAAGCCTGAGCGAGCCGCGGTATCTTGGCAGTTGCCTGATCGGCAAAGACCACTGTGACGGGGGAGACGGGACTGGCGAGTCCGGTGGTACCGGCGATACGGATGGCGACGCCACCGGTGATACCGGGGACGAGACCACCGGCGATGACTCGCCGTTCGTCGCCCCGGCCGACCTGGTCGCGTGCATCGGCGACACCTGCGAGATTCGGCAGGCGCTCATCGATCAGGTTCTCACCGCCGACAGCTCGACCTTCGCGGCCGACGGCACCTACTTGATCCCGCACACGGCCACCTCCGATCAGCAAGACGGCTGGGAGGTTGCTGGCGTGGTGTCAGGCAACCTCGGTCACGCGCTCGGCTTCGAGAACGGCGACGTGATCACCGAGGTCGCGGGCGAGCCCGTCGACAGCTGGGCCGCGGTGGTCGATGTGGCCAACGAAGCGCTACACGCCCAGCGTGTCGAGCTCGTGTTGGTGCGGGACAATGTGGTCCATACGCGCAGCTACGTGCGTCGCTAGTGTAATGAATCGCGGCGGCTCGACCGTCGACATTGGATGAGGTAGAGAATGTGGCGATCCGTTGGTGAGCGCTCGGCTCAGCCTAGGGCTCGGCTTCCTGCGCCTGGATCGGACATCGCGGCCGGCATGGCCGCGACGCACGATCCGGGCCGGAAGCCACAGGCCGCGGCGCCGCTCAGACCCCGCGCCAGCTGGCGAAGGCGATCCACGCGCCGCAGATCACGACAAAGTAGAGCAGGGCACCGACAGCCCAGCGTGCGGTCCGCCGGACCTCGGGCGGACCGGAGATCGCAGCGACAACGAGCGCCAGCGGCTTCGGCCGCACACCGTCCCCAACCAGGATGACGCCGTGCCACAGCAGCACCGGGAGCCACACCGTGAAGCCCAGCACGAACATCAACGTGGCCAACCACGCGGGCACGGCCGCCGGGATCCACGGACCAAACGCCGCTTGCACGACCTCTTGCGTGGTCCCGTCGAACACGAGCCCGCCCAGGATCAGCGTGAGGACGACCGAAATGACGACCCACACGACCCGCCTCGCGCGGTCGACCGGCATGGCCGTCGGTGCACCCACGCCACGCCGCGCCGTGATGCGCCCGAAGTGCAGCCCAAACCCCAGGAACATCAGGCCAAACAACGACGGCGTGAGAAACGGCGCCACGTCCCCGGTCTCGAGCACGGCCTGGTCCGCCGCGCCCGGGCGAACATGCACGCGAACCATGGCGCCGACTGGGTAGCGGGCCAACACCGTCGCCCGCCGCCCGCGACCACCAGGGTTGTCGAACACGTCGAACCCGATGCGGGTCGACTCGTGCGACTCCCCCTCGACCTCGTAGGTGTAGCGGACGAACAGCTCGTCTTCACGGGTGCCGCTGTCCTGGACCTGACCGGACACCGTTGGCCAGTTGGCGGACGCGATCGCGTAGCTGATCGACCGCCCACTGAAGCCGAGGATCGTGAGGCCGAGCCCGACAAACACGAGGGTGGCCAGGGTCCCCACCAGCAGATCCGTTCGTCGTCCCACCCACGCACCATAGCCGGTAGCGATCGCGTTGCGCACGGATTGTCGAGGGCTGTAGACCGCGCGAGCTGGCCGCCCGGACCTCGAGGGCGGAGCGGCGATCCAGCCGCCCACGGCTGGATCATGGAAAACTTCACGCGCCCTCGACCGAGCCCCACGCCCAACGCTCAGGCGTCGTCGCGCAGGCTCCGAGCGCGGACTTGCTGCGCCCAGGTCTCCAGCCCGTCGAGCGTGCTCATGGCCAGCTCGGGGCGCGCGGCCAGCCGCTCGACGGTCGCGCGCAGCTGCTCACGACCGCGTCGCAGTCGCGACTTGACGGTGCCCTGGGGGATGTCCAGCGCCACTGCGATCTCCGTGACCGAGCAGTCCTCCCAGTAGTGCAGCTCGAGCACGACCTGCAGTTCGAGCGGGATGTCGCGGAGGCCAGCGAGGAACAGCCGCATCTCCTCGCGCTCGACCACGATCCCCGAGAGCGAGGGATCGAGCGCGACGGCCGAGACGCTGTCGAGGTCGACGCGATTGCCCTTCTGATCGCGGTAGTGACGGCACAGCTGCCGATAGGCGACGGCGAACAGGTAGCTGCGAAAGCTGCCCTCTCCCCGGAACCGCGGCATCCCTTCGACGCAGGCGAGGAAGGTTCGCTGGATCAGATCGGGGCTCTTGTCGCCGACCTTGTTGATGAAGAACCGGGCGACCGGCTCGTAGTAGCGAGCGAACAAGCGCTGGCCGGCCGCGCGATCGCCAGCCCGCCAGGCCTCGAGACAGACCCCGTCATCTTGGTCCTGAGTCGTCACACCCGGAGAATACCCAAGCGCCGGTAGGCAACAAGGCAAATGTCAGCTCGGGCCGAGCTTCTGGCCCGCTTGCGAATGGCTCTGGATACCGGAGCGCGGGTTGGCAACGAGACAATTCGAGCAGGCCAAGAAGCTGACGTTCGTCAAGGACCGGATCGCCGCCGAGTACGACAAAATGATGGCGGAGCCGCGCCGAGCAGCCAAGCCCTACGCCGACGAGTATCCTCGCTGTGAGTCGCTGCCCGAGCAGGGGCGCAGCCGCGAACAGGTGCTCGCGCAGATGCAGGCGATGAGCGACCGCGAGGCGTCGCGTTGGCAAGAAGGGTTCGTCTCGGGCGCGGTCTACCACGGCGATCTCGAGCATCGGCGGTTCCTCGAGCAGGCCTACGCGATCCACTCGCAGACCAACCCGCTGCACTCGGATCTGTGGCCGAGCGTGACCAAGTACGAGGCCGAGATCGTCGCGATGACGGCGGACATGCTGGGCGCCGAGCAGGCCGGGTCGACCGCCGAGGTGTGCGGGACCGTGAGCTCGGGCGGGACCGAGTCGATCTTGATGGCGATGAAGACCTACGCGATCGGGGCCGCGCTGATCCTCGCCCTCAGCGCTCACGGCAGCGGCGCGAGCAAGCTCAGGCCTTCGGTCTCGCTCGCACACAAGAACCGGGCCTTGCCGATCGGCAAGAACGCCACGGTGTCACTCGGGACCTCCACCCATGACTGCGAGGGCATCATCGTGGTCCCGTCTCCGGTGGTGGTCCCCAGCGAGCCGATCCGAGCGTGCTCGATCGAGAGCCCGTAGAACTCGACCTCTGGCGTCTGACCACCGCCGACCCAATCCTCGGGTTGCCGGCTGGTGCGCTCGACCGGGTGGGGCAACGGCATCGTCCAAGCCGGATCGACGCCAGGCTGGCTGTGGAGCGCCATGGCGGCTGGCTCGCGCGAGAGCACCAGCAGATCGTCGGCGACCTCGTCGGCGAAGGAGTGAATGAGGTACCCGGAGACGTCCAGAGCTGGCGACCACGAGCTGAGCGGACCGTTGGCGACACCCGGGAGCTCGAGGACCTGAAAGCTCGACGACGCGCGCGAGAGCCCGACCAGCGCGAGATCGCGAAATTCGTCGATCCAGCTGTAGGCGTACTGCAGCTCCTCGACCGGCTCGTCGAGATCCCGCCAACTGTCGAGCTCGAGCATGCCGACGTCGGCCGCGGTGAACAGCGACAAACGCCCGGTCGCGTCGGCCGAGACCACCGCGTCGCGGTAGGGCTGGCCATGATAGATCGACGCGAGCGCGGTCGGCTCGGCGGCCAGCGGGATCACTGCCGCGACCTCGATCGGATCGCCGAGCGTCAGGACGACCAACGCGTTGGGGTCCTTGGTAGCGATCACGTACACAGGCGCGGGCGGATTTTCGAACAAGATCGGGTGCGTCGCATCGACGACGGTGCCGTCGATCGCCAGCTGCTCGGGGTCGGGCAGGGGGCCGGCGTCATCGTAGCTGTACGCGCGATGATTGTTGGGGCCGGCGACATAGTATCGAGGGCCCGAGTTGGTGCCGAACCTGTCGATGAAATTGACCGGATCCGGGTCGATCACGAGCGGATCGGCGTAGCAAAGTTCATCGAATGAACCCGCCTCGGAGAACGCGGCGCAGTCGTTCGTCGGCAGGTCGGGTGGTGATCCGGTCTCGGTCTCGGTCTCGGTTTCGGTCTCGGTCTCGGACCCACTCTCGCCCTCGGTCTCGCTCTCGCCAGGGCCTGGTCCGGTCTCGCTCTCGGCCTCAGTGGTGCCCGTTGACCCGTCGCCAGCCACATCGCCCGGACCACAGGCGGTTCCGACGAGCAGTAGCATGAGGGCAAGCTGCGACCCACTTCGAGTTCCCACGTCGTTTATCGTCATCCCCGAGCCAGTGGCAGCTGCGCCCGGATCGGGGTGGAGAAAACCCGCGGTGCCGCCGAGGCTCGGGATCGGGCCCTACAGTGTGCGCAGGTCGGCCACGATCCCCTCGACGTCGCGACCGAGTACCGCGCGTAAAACTTCTGCTTGAAGCTGGCCGCCCGGACCTCGAGGGGTCGGGCGGCTCGCGGCGATGCGGTCAGTCGCAGTAGCAAGCGCCGCCGTCGCACAGCTCCTCACTACACGGCCCGAGCAGCACCAGCTTGATGCAGTCGATCGGGTTGTAGCACTCGCACCAATTGTCGCCATCGGGGAGCGCGGCCAGCCGCTCGACGGTCGCGCACAGCTGCTCGCGACCGCGTCGCAGTCTCGACTTGACGGTGCCCTGGGGGATGTCCAGGGCCACTGCGATCTCCGCGACCGAGCAGTCCTCCCAGTAGTGCAGCTCGAGCACGACCTGCAGGTCGAGCGGGATGTCGCGGAGGCCAGCGAGGAACAGCCGCAGCTCCTCGCGCTCGACCACGAGCCCCGAGAGCGAGGGATCGAGCGCGACGGCCGAGACGCTGTCGAGGTCGAGGCGATTGCCCTCCTGGTCGCGGTAGTGACGGCACAGCCGCCGGTAGGCCACGGCGAACAGGTAGCTGCGAAAGCTGCCCTCTCCCCGGAACCGCGGCATCCCTTCGACGCAGGCGAGGAAGGTCCGCTGGATGAGATCGGGGCTCTTGTCACCGACCTTGTTGATGAAGAACCGGGCGACCGGCTCGTAGTAGCGAGCGAACAAGCGCTGGCCGGCCGCGCGATCACCAGCACGCCAGCCCGCCAGCCTCGAGACAGGCCCCGTCATCTTGGTCCTGAAGCGTCACACCCGGAGAATACCCAAGCGCCGGTCGGCAACAAGACAATTCCGGGACATCAGGCGGGTGAAAGCGGGGCGCGGCTCGGCTAAAACCACCCGGTGGACCTCAAAGATCGAGCCAAGCAACAGCTGCGGGACGCCAGCGAGAGCGTCGCTTCGGTGTTGTTCGAGCAGGCCAAGAAGCTGCCGTTCGTCAAGGACCGGATCGCCGCCGAGTACGACAAGATGATGGCGGAGCTGCGCCGAGCGGCCAAGCCCTACGCCGACGAGTACCCCCGCTGTGAGTCGCTGCCCGAGCAGGGGCGCAGCCGCGAGCAGGTGCTCGCGCAGATGCAGGCGATGAGCGACCGCGAGGCGTCGCGCTGGCAAGAAGGGTTCGTCTCGGGCGCCGTCTACCACGGCGATCCCGAGCATCGGCGGTTCCTCGAGCAGGCCTACGCGATCCACTCCCAGACCAACCCGCTGCACTCGGATCTGTGGCCGAGCGTGACCAAGTACGAGGCCGAGATCGTCGCGATGACGGCGGACATGCTGGGCGCCAAGCAGGCCGGGCCGACCGCCGAGGTGTGCGGGACCGTGAGCTCGGGCGGGACCGAGTCGATCTTGATGGCGATGAAGACCTACCGCGATCGGGCCCGCGCCGAGCAGGGCAACGACAAGCCCAACATCGTCGCGGCCACCAGCGCGCACGCGGCGTTCGACAAGGCCAGTCAGTACTTCGGGATCGAGCTGCGCAAGATCCCCGTGGGCGATGACTTCCGCGCCGACGTGAAGGCCATGAAGAAGGCCGTCGATCGCCACACGATCTGCCTGGTCGGATCGGCGCCGTGCTTTCCCCACGGCGTGATCGATCCGATCCCGGAGCTCGCGGCCATCGCGTTCGCGCGCAACATCGGGTTCCACACCGACGCGTGCCTGGGTGGGTTCGTGCTGCCGTGGGCGCGCGAGCTCGGCTTCCCGATCACGGAGTTCGACTTTCGCGTGGAAGGGGTGACCTCGATCTCGGCCGACACCCACAAGTACGGCTACGCGGCCAAGGGCACATCTGTGCTGCTGTATCGCGACAAGGCCCTGCGCAAGCACCAGTGGTTCACGCTCACCAACTGGCCAGGCGGCATCTATTTCTCGCCAACGTTCGCGGGCAGCCGCGCCGGAGGGATCAGCGCGGCCTGCTGGGCGGCGATGCAGGCGATCGGGCGGCAGGGCTACCTGGACGCGACCGAGGCGATCTTGCAGACGGCCAAGCAGCTGCGCGAAGGGATCGCCGCGATGCCTGATCTTCAGGTGCTCGGGGATCCGCTGTGGGTGATCAGCTTCGCCGCGGCAGATCCAAAATCTCTCGATGTGTACCGAGTCGGCGACGCGATGACCAAGCGACGCTGGAACCTAAACGGGCTGCACCGGCCGTCGTGTGTTCACATTGCCGTGACGTTGCGGCACACGCAGGCGGGCGTGGTCGAGCGCTTCTTGGAAGATCTTCGAGCCTCGATCGAGGAGGTGAAGCGGACACCGGCCGGCAGCGGGGGGATGGCGCCCGTGTATGGAATTGCGGCGACGCTGCCAGCTCGCGGGGCGGTGAGCGACATCTTGGGGATGTACATGGACGCGCTGTACGAGGTTTGACCGCTCAGTCGGGGCTGGCCTCCCGTCACGCGGCCCGTCGGTGTAGGATCGCGGCCGCATGCGAGTCGACGGTATAGCGTTCGACAGCCCGCTCGGGCTGGAGGATGGGACCCACCATACTTTTTCATCTTCATCTTCATCCGCGGGGACGCCCGAGCGGCTCAGCGTGGAGTTCGAGCTGCCGGCTGGCGGCGCGACGCCGGCCGCGGAGGTCATCGCAGAGATCCGCGACTCGCTTAGCGAGTTCTTTGGCTCGTCGTTCACCCTGGTCGCGGAGGGGCAGACCACGCTGGCGGGCGAGCCTGCCGAGTTCTTCACCTACAGGCTCGACGGTCAGGAGCACATCGACGGCAAGATCGTGATCGCCAACCTGTCCGCAGGTCCGAACCCAGGCGACTGGGTCAAGCTCGCGTGGGAGGGCGACCGCGACCCGAGCTCGCTCGACGCCTATCTCGATCCGATCTTCGCCAGCTTTACGACCCAGGCTGACGCAACGCCGACGGTGCTCCCCGGCCACCAGCGCCACAGCGCGGGCCCGTGGGTGCTCGACGTGCCCGCGCAGCTTCGCGGCCCTCGCACCTTCATCTGGGAGGACATCGAGGCCGAGCTGCGGATCGAGCTGACGGTGCTCGAGGACGGCGAGCCCGAGCCGGTGCTCGAGCCGGGGGCCGCGGTCGCGGGTGGCGAAGAAGTCGCGCGGCTCGAGCGGACGATCGACGGTGGCGCGCGCTTCGACTTCCGCGTGCGCAGCGACAACGACCCCAACGGCGAGTCCACGCTGATCCTCGCCAAGCGCAAGGTCGAGCTGACCCAGCTGCCGAGCGCCCCGCGGCTGTACCGGTGGGTGGTGCTCTCGGCCTCGGCGCCGAGCACCGAGGGGGCCCGGCTCACGGCGATCATCGACACCTTGCTCGCCAGCATTCGCGCCGAGGGCGAGGTCATTGCGTGACGGTTCAGCCGGTCGCTCGCCGGGGCGGCAACACGATCGACAGCGACACGATCCCGATCGTGTTCGTGCCCGGGGTCATGGGCTCGCGCCTGCATTTTCCCAGCATCAACTGCTACTGGGATCCCGATCACACGATCACGCGCATGACCCACTGGCTGACCAGCAGCGCCGAGCGGGTGCGTCGGGAGTTCGCGCTGAGCAACCCGGCGGTGGTCATGACCGTGGGTGACGATCTCGACGCTCAGCAGCGCGAGCGCGGCTGGGCTGGGGTCGCGTGGGACTTCTATGGCTCGCTGCTCGAGCACCTGAGCGAGCAGCGCTACGGCGGCTACCACACCCCGGTCTACGCGATCGGCTACGACTGGCGGCAGAGCAACAACGACAGCGGCGACGCGATCTGCAGGCGCCTAGAAGAGATCCTGGCGGCCGAGCAGGCCGAGCGCTTCATCTTGCTGACCCACAGCATGGGCGGGCTGGCCTCGCGGGCCGGCCTGCATCGCAACCCGGCGGTCGCGGCCAAGCTCGCGGGCGTCTGCCACATCGCGCAGCCCGTCACGGGCGCGGCGATCGCCGTGCGCCGGATGTTCACGGGCGCGACCTATGGGTCCGACGGCGTCGCGATGATGCTGCTGCTCGGCAACAACCGCAAAAAATATCAGACGATCTGCAGCGCGATGCCGGGCCCCATGCAGCTGCTGGCCACGCAGGACTTCACCGACACCGACGGCGGCTGGTGGTACAGCTACGAGACCTTCGAGCGGCCGGGCATCGAGCGCGACTTTGCCGGCCAGTGCTGGGAGCTCTACGCCCGCCCGCAGTCGCCTCCGGGCTTGCTGGCGGCCGCCGACTCGCGCTACGCGATCGCCCCGGTCCCGCGGCGCGAGTTCAGCCGCCGGGTCAACGAAGCTCGCGCGTTTCACCTCGCGCTGGGCCTGTGGAAGCACGCCGAGACCTGGAGCTTCTACGGGACCGGCAACGAGTGCGACACCTCGCTGTACTTCGAGCTGCCGCCCGTCGAGGCCGAGCTCTCGCTGCTGTCGACCGCGCTGCACTCGCTCAACCCATTCAGCGAAGATGTTCGCTACAAGGCCAAGCGGGCCGACGGCAGCGAGGTCAGCATTGGCGCCAGCGAGGTCGACCCGGCCGATCGCGGCTGCGCGGTGCGGCGGACCAACGACAGCGACGGGACCGTGCCGCTGTCGAGCGGCAAGGCGCTGTTCCCCACCCAGGCCTACGACTACCGCGAGGGCACCGAGTACGACCTGACGACCCAGCGGCAATTCTTCACATCTGGCGGCGAGCAACACGACCAGATCTGCAAAGACACAGTCTGCCTCGCGTTCGTCGACGAGCTGATCACCCACCTGGTCGGAACCTGACACATGCCACACGTCGAGCTGAAACAAGGTGATTGCCTCAGCACCATCGCGCTCTCGCGGGGGTTCGATCCCGAGACGGTGTGGGACCACGGCGACAACGCGGCGCTGCGCGAGCGTCGAACGGATCCCAACACGCTGCTGCCCGGCGACCGCTTGTTCGTGCCCGAGCTCGAACAAAAGCAGGAGCCCGCGCCGACCGACACGCTCACCACCTTCAGGCTCAGCGTCGGTCCGATCCGCCTGCGCGTGCGCCTGACCCGTCGCGGCGAGCCCCGCCCGGCCGAGCCCTACGTGCTCGAGCTCGACGACGGCGTCACGCTCGAGGGCGAGACCGACGACGACGGCTGGGTCGACCAGCCGATCTCGATCACCGCGAAGACCGGCACCCTGTCGCTGCGCGACGGCGAGGAGCAGCACGAGCTGAAGCTCGGCCACCTCGATCCCCACGACGAGCCCACCGGGGTGCAGTCGCGGCTGCGCGGACTGGGCTTTTATTTTGGTGCGATCGACGGGGAGATCGGGCCCAAGACCAAGGCCGCGCTGCGTCGGTTTCAGGCCGCCAAGGCGCTCGACCCCAGCGGCGCAGCCGACGACGCCACCACCACTGCGCTGCGCGACAGCTACGGTAGCTGAGGTCTCAGGCTGCCGCCCAGATCGCCGCGTCGCGCTTGTAGAAGCACACCTGGCAGGTCCCGGGCGTCTCGATACCGGTGATGTGGGCCTTGCCCTGATCATCGAGTGAGCTGGTCTTGACCGTGCCGTCGGGCAGCTTGATGCGAAACGGCTCGCCAGGGACGGGGTTTCCGTCGGCGTCGAGCAGCTCGATCATGACGCTGTGGGTCTCGACGATCTGGTTCTCGACGGCGTCGGCGACCGCTTCGAGCAGGGGCGTGCTCCCGAGCACCCGGTAGCTGTCGGCCTGGATCCGCCGGACCCGCAGGCGACCGCTGCGGATCAGCGTGGCGAGCACGCGCGGGAGCTCGGCGTCCCACTCGAAGCTGCGTCGCCCACCACCGATCACCAGGCTGCGCAGCTGGCTGAGCTCGCGCGGGTTGCTGAGCTGGCGAATCACCCGCGTGGCGGTGTCGGGATCCAGGAGATCGCCAGCGCCCACGTGGACGCCGCTGGCGGCCTCGAACTGGTACTCCTGCAGCCCAACCCTGATGCGGATGCTGGTCGTCACCGGCACCTACGCTACCAGAATGGGTGTCACGATTGGGTTACTCGAAGGTCTCGCGCTCGAGCACGCGCCGTCCAATGATCGCGCCGAAGGCCACGCTGAACAAGGTGATGCTCAGCAGCAGCAGGTTGGCGATGTGGGGCACGAAGGGGTGCAGGAGGGCGACGAGCAGCGCGGCCCCGAGCCCGCCCACGAACAGCCCGGCGCTGCCGCCGAGCATCAGCCCAAACCCGCCGATGATCCGTCGCGCCAGCGGGTGGCCGCTCGCGCCGCCGGTGACCACCGCCGACAGCCGGGGCCACGACTTGGCCAGCGCCTGCGAGCTGGCGTCCGCGTCCGGGACGGCCTCGTGCGACCGACCCAGCAGCGTCCCCGGCACGGCTACATAAGGCCAGCCCAGGCTCATGATCGCCCGCTCGGCTCGCGCGCTCATGGGGGCAGGGAGCGCCTCGTCGTCGAGGATCTCACCGGCTTTGGTCGGCTCCGCCACGCCGCCAGTGTATCAGCACCTGGCGGCGGTGGCTCGCCAGCCGCCGCGGGCCAGCTGGTGGTGGCGTGCGGGCTAGCCCTGCTTGGCAGGCTTGTCGCCGGCCTTGGGGATCGTCCCGAACACGTAGTCCCAGATCGGCGTGGAGACTCCAAAGTACATGTCGTGGTCCTTGAAGTGGTGCAGCATGTGATGCTTGCGCAAGAACTTGCCGTACCGGGTCCGCGCCTTGCCAGCGTGGGTCCACCAGTGGGTCATGTCGTACCAGAGGTAGCCGATCGCGAACCCAGCGTAGGCCGGCAGCGCCATCTCGAAGCCAACCAGCGACCACGCGAGCAGCCAGAACAACAGCCCCGGGATCGCGCTGGCGCCGGGCGGCATCACCAGGCGGTACTTGTCGTTGGGGTACACGTGGTGGATGCCGTGCAGGAAGTAGTGCAGCTTCGGCGAGCGCTCGAAGTGGAACACCATGCGGTGCAGCCAGTACTCCGCGAAGGTCCACACGAACAAGCCCGCGGCGGTCAGGCCGATCGCCGACCCGAGGCTCAGCTCGGTCCGTGTGGCCGTGAGCCAGAAGATCCAGACCACCAGCGGGCCGTAGATGATCAACGGCACGCTGCCGTGGCAGCGCGAGAAGAACTCGAAGAAGTTGCTCTCGAACTGCCGACCGGCCCCCTTGCGAGTGATCTGGTAGCCGCCGGGGTAGTCCTGGACGTCTTCGCTCGTGGCGGTTTCAGGTGGCATTGGTGCCCGGCGAGCACAACATTGAACCGCGCGAGACGCAAGGGTTGGGGCTCGTGCGCTGCCTCGCGGGTGGCTCCAGCCGGCTGCGAAGGAGCGTTGGCCGCGATCCGATCTGCTCGTCGGAATTGGGCTTTTTGCGTAGACTCGCGCCGATGCGAGGGGTTGTTGCTGCGGGCAGTGTTGCGACGGCGCGGGCTGGGGCACAGGTGCTGCGCGATGGCGGCAACGCGGTCGATGCCGCGGTCGCGTCGGCGCTGGCGAGCTTCACGGCCGAGCCGCTGCTGACCTCCGCGGGCGGGGCCGGGATCATGGTGATCCGGCTGCCGGGCGCGGACCCGGTCTCGGTTGATTTTTTCTCGCCGTTTCCGGGCGCGGGCGGGCGGCCCGAGCAGCTCGACTTTCACCAGATCGAGGTCGACTTTGGCTCGGCCACCCAGTCGTTCCACGTCGGGCGGGGCTCGGCCGCCGTCCCCCTGATGTTCGATGGCTTGGCCCTGGCCGCCGAGCGGTTCGGATCGCTGCCGCTCTCGCGCCTGGCCGCGCCCGGGATCGCGCTCGCGCGTGAGGGCGTGGTCGCCGACGCGCTGACGGCTCGCACCTTCGCGCTGCTGTGGCCGATCCTTCGCCGCGACCTCGCGTGTCTGGCCGAGATCGTCGAAGGCCAGCGCTCCGATCGGCCCCTGCAGGTCGGCGAGCTGGTTCGCAACACCAAGTTGGCGGCGACCCTCGAGGCCTTCGCGGCCACCGGGCGCTCACCCGAGCCGCTGCGCGCAGGATTGATCGAGGAGTTCGGTCCGGCGCGGGGCGGGCTGATCACCGCCGCCGATCTCGACGCGGCGCAGGCCACGGTCACGCGCCCGCATCAGTTTCGGGTCGGCGAGTGGACGGTCGTGAGCTCGCCGCGGCTCGGCGGGCGCCTGGTCGGGATGATCTCCGAGCAGCTGTCGGCGGGCGCGATCGAGGTCGACGACGAGGCCAAAGAGGTCCTGCGCCAGGCCAACGCCTCGCTCGCGGGGCATCGCGCTCGGCTGGCGTTGCCGTCCCCGGAGCCGCGTGGCAGCACCACGCACATCTCCGTCGTTGACGGTGAGGGTGGGGCAGCCTCGGTCACGCTGACCGCGGGTGAGGGCTGCGGCCACGTCGTTACTGGCACTGGGGTGCACATTAATAATTTCTTGGGCGAGGAAGACCTGAACCCCGCGGGCTTCCATCTGCATCGGCCGACAAACGCGCTGCCCACCATGATCGCGCCGACGATCGCGACTCACCCCTCAGGTCGGGTGGTCGCGCTCGGCAGCGGGGGCTCGAATCGGATCCGCAGCGCGGTGGCGACCGTCTTGCACGGGTTTGCGCGCCGTGGGCTGTCGCTGCCCGCGGCCGTCGAGGCCCCGCGCGTGCACGGTGAGGACGGCGCCGCGTGGGTCGAGCTCGACTCGCGCCGTGACTCGGCCGCGATACATTCGCGCCTCAGTGCCAGCTTTGCGCAGGTGCACGGCTTCGATCGTCGCGACTTCTTCTTTGGCGGGGTTCACGTCGCCGCGCTCGACGAGCAGGGGGCGCTCGAGGGCCACGGCGACGCGCGCAGGTGTGGAGCGGTCGAGCACGTGGACTGATCAGCGCGCGCGTGCTTGCGCCGGACGTTGGCGAAGCCGGCAGCATTTTTTTGCGATCGCGTTGATCGATTCATCGTGCTCGCGCGACTATCAAGCTGGTGGCCCCGAGGGGGCGCCGACCCGGTACCGGACCGGTCTCGCCGTGCATGAGTCGACGTTCAGTTTTGGCTCGTTTTGCTCTCGTGTCGGCACGTCAGGGGGCTTCGGGGGAGGACCCAGCAGGGGTCGGTCCGGTTCCGGGTTTATTTTTTGAAGGCAACGTGAATCGAGGTCATCGAGACTTGATCGGGAGAGCGTGAAATGATGCGCAGAACTGTCTCTGGACCGGAAGTTGTTGCCCTCGTGCTTGGGCTCTGTGTCGCGAACGCGGGCTGCGTGATCAAGCTGGATCCGCCGTTCGAGGAGACGAGCGGCTGGGAGTCGGGGACGGACGACGAGAGTGATGGCGATTCGGAGTCCGAGTCCGAGTCCGAGTCGGAGTCTGAGTCTGAGTCCGAGTCGGAGTCTGAGTCTGAGTCCGAGGAGGGGGAGTCGGAATCAGGGGAGTCGGAATCTGGAGAGTCCGAATCAGGTGAATCTGAGTCCGGAGAGTCCGAGTCTGGAGAATCCGAATCTAGTGAATCGGAGTCTGGAGAGTCCGAGTCTGGAGAGTCCGAGTCTGGAGAGTCCGAGTCTGGAGAGTCCGAGTCCGAGTCCGGCGAGTCTGAGTCCGAGTCTGAGAGCGGCGAGTCCGAGTCCGAGTCCGAGTCCGAGTCTGAGTCTGAGAGCGGCGAGTCCGAGTCCGAGTCCGAGTCTGAGTCCGAGAGCGGCGAGTCCGAGTCCGAGTCCGGCGAGGAGAGCGGCGAGTCCGAGTCCGAGTCCGGCGAGGAGAGCGGCGAGTCCGGCAGCGAGGACACGGGGGGTGAGGGCTGCGAGCTGCTCGAGCACGATCCGCGTCGCTCCCTGATCGAGACCAATATCGACGCGCTCGCGGGGGTCTCGATGGCCGAGCTGCTGGATCGCGCGGCGATCTCCGCCGATCTAATCGGCGATCCAGAATTCACCCACACCCGCCTGGTCGACAGCTTCACGATCAACGAAGAGGCGACGCTCGAGGGTGGGTCCCACTGCGACGATCTGCTCGAAGACGACATCCCGAGCCTCAACGGGTACCCCTTGCAGTGTCCGCGCATCGAGGCGGCGCAGGTCGCCAACCTCGACGCGTGGTTTCCGATCGCCTACGTCAACCGCCTCGACCTCGCGCCGCTCGACGGCAGCGACTGCGGCGAGCAGCGCCTGATCATGGCCAACAACGCGAACGGGCGAATGTTGGTGATCTTCGAGGCGCGGATCCCAAACCCCGATCCCAGCTGTGGCCTGCTCGCCTGCGCCCCGATCGCCGAGCTGTGGTCGGGCCTGAGCTTCGTCGAAGATCCGGTCGAGCGCGGTGAGCAGCTGCGCCTGGCGTTCCTCGACGGCCACCCGCAGCTCAGCGACGCTGGGTTCGAGCCGTTCATGGCCGGCGTCAACATGAGCTTTGGCAGCGGACAGGTGCGGACCAACAGCTTCGACGATGACCCGTGGACGCTTCGGGAATTCCGCTTCGTCGATGAAGACGGCCGGCTCTCGGTCGCCCAGGTGCCCGTCAGCGACAACGCGTTTGGCCCGCTGTGGGACGACCTGAGCGACGAGCCGTTTGGCGAGCTGTGTCGTGAGAGCATCCTCGCTGGGCTCGAGACCCTGCTCGTCGACGAGATCGCGAGCATGGGGCTGAGCGTCGAGCCGCGCTGCTTCGCGGCCGAGAGTCGAGACGACGCGCTGGTCGACTATGCCGGGCACCTCGGCTCGGGCAGCGGCGAGTTCGAGGCCGCGCTCGCCCAGCGGCTCAGCGATCTGGGCAGTGACCTCAGCCCCGAGCAGCTCGCCAACCGGGCGACCTTCGCCAGCAACTGCATGGGTTGCCACCAGACCGCGACCTTCTTCGACCTTGGCCACGGACTGACCGCGCCAGCCTCGAGCGCGTTCGTGCACGTCGACGAGGTGTTCCCCGAGTCGTGCGATGGTGGATCCTGCTTTCGGATCTCACCCGCGCTGCGCGATGAGTTCTTGCCCGCGCGGATGCTCGCGTTCGAGGATCTGCTGCAACAGACCTGTGAGCTCAGCTGCGGCTCCGATCGGCCAGGCACATCCGGCGACGCCCTAGGCGCCGCTCAGGTGCTGTTCGACGGCCCGGCGACCCAGGGGCTTCCCGCGATGCCAATTGACCGAGGGGAGCTCGCGCAGCTGCTCGAGGCCCAGCAGCGGCTGCGCGCGAGCTCGTCCCCGACCACCCTGGGTGGGCGCCCTCGCGGCGCACATTAGTGCCCTATAACGTAGGCATGAGCGACAACCCCGAGGGCCGAGTCACGACCGCCGCGCACGGTCACCTGCTGAAGATCACGATCGACCGCCCGGCCAAGTACAACGGCCTCACGCCCACGATGCTGCGCGAGCTCGCGGCCGCCTACACCCTGCTCGAGCGCGAGGACGAGCTGTGGTGCGCGGTGCTGCTGGCGGAGGGCAAGCACTTCACGGCCGGGCTCGAGCTGTCGAAGTTCGATATCACCGACCCGCTGATCGAGCCCGGGCAGGTCGACCCGCTCGATCTGCAGGGCGTGCGCCGGACCAAGCCGGTGGTCGCTGCGGTGCATGGGATCTGCTTCACGATCGGGATCGAGCTGATGCTCGCCGCCGACGTCGTGGTCGCCGAGCGCGGCGTTCGCTTCGCCCAGCTCGAGGTCCAGCGCGGGCTGATGGCTTATGGTGGCGCCACGCTGCGCATGGTCGAGCGGGCCGGGTGGGGCAACGCCATGCGCTACCTGCTGACCGGCGACGAGTTCGACGGCGCGACGGCGCTGCGGCTGGGGTTCGTGCAAGAGCTGGTCGACGAAGGGCAGGGGCGGGCCAAGGCGATCGAGATCGCCGAGCGGATCGCCGCCCAGGCTCCGCTGGCCGTGCGGGCCAGCCGGCGCTCGGCTCAGCTGGCGGTCGAGCAGGGGCCGGCCGCAGCGATCGCGGCGCTGCCCGAGCAGCTGGCCTCGCTGGCCGCGAGCGAGGACTTCGCCGAGGGCGTGCGCTCGTTCAAAGAGCGCCGCGCGGGTCGCTACAGCGGTCGCTGAGCGGCTGTGCGCCGGCCCGTCAGCCGGCGAGGCGCTTGACCACCGAGAGCGCCTCGGTGACGTGGCGCTTGGCCTTCAGCATCGAGTTGAACACGTGCTGAACCTTGCCTTGCTTGTCGATCACATAGGTCACGCGCCCCGGGAGCATGCCGAGCATGGCCTTGGGCACGTCGTAGCTGCGGCGCAGCTCGCCAGACTCGTCGCTGATCAGCTTGAACGGGAGTCGGTGATGGGCGGCGAATTTCTCGTGGCTGTCGGCGCTGTCGGGGCTCACGCCGATCACGATCGCGCCCGCGTCGGTGAAGTCTTCGTAGGCGTCGCGGAAGCTGCAGGCCTCGGCGGTGCACCCGGGGGTCTCGTCCTTGGGATAGAAATACAAGACCACGGCCTTCTCCCCTTGGAAGCTCGCGAGATTGATCGACTCGCCTTCGTGCGTGGTCCTGTGGAAGTCGGGTGCTTGCTGGCCAATGCGCAGGGTCATGGATCCTCGTGCGGTGCCTCGTCGGCGCCGGAGTCTATCATGAGGGCTCCCGAGATCATTCGTTGGCGAGCGGCAGCCAGACCCGCATGCAGGTTCGCCCGGGGGCGCTGTCGAGCTCGATCGCGCCGCCGTGGGTCTCGACGATCCGGTGGACTAGCGCGAGCCCCAACCCGGTGCCCCCGTGCTCGCGGTTGGTCGTGAAGAAGCGGTCGAAGATCTGGGCCTGATTGGCGGCCGAGATCCCGGGCCCATCGTCGATGATCTCGAACCCGGTCCGCCCGTCGCGGGCGACCAGCCCGCGGGCCTGCACGCGAACTTCGGTCCCGGCGTGGGCGTAGGCGTTGTCGATCAGGTTGTCGAGCACGCTCGCCAGCTGCGCCGCGCTGCCCTCGACCAACCCGGCTTGCTCGGCCTCGCTCACGCTGACCTCGGGCCAGCGGCTCGGCAAGCTGGTGAGCAGCTCGGCGAGCGAGCAGCGAGCGCCGCCGTGGGGCTGCTCGGCGCGGGCGAGCGCGAGCAGGCCGTCGACCAGCCGCTCGAGCCGCTCGAGCTCTTCTAGCGCGTTGTCCAGGAACCGCCTGCGCTGCTCGGTCGCCATGTCCTCGTCGTCGCGGATCAGCTCGGCGGTGCCGCGCAGCGTGGCGATCGGCGTGCGGAATTCATGCGCGACGTTGCCCGCGAACTCATTGATGTACTCGACCCGCGACTGTAGCTGCTCGGCCATGGCGGCCGTGGCCGTGGCCAGCGCGCGGACCTCATCGACGTGGGAGCCGGCGCTGCGCATCAGCTTGGCGCCCTCGCTGCCGCTGCCGTGGGTGATCCGGCGGGCGGCGTCGGCCAGCGACTCGAGCGAGCGGGTAGCCAGGCGCCCCGAGAACACCGCCAGCACGATCGTCAGCAGCAGCGCCGCGAGCAGGCCCCAGACCAGGCGAGGGGACATGTGATACAGCGCCTGCAGCTCCTCGCGGGGGGTGCGGGACAGCAGCACGGCGCCGATGATCTCGTGCTCGTGATCGGCCTGCGCCGAGTAGATCGGCTTGGCGATGAACAGCCGGACCCGCGCGCGGCGGCTGGGGCTCGACAGCGGCTCGCCGTGTCGGGGCCGATCTCGATTGCGGGTCTCCATCCCGGTGCGGCCGGCGAGCGCGGTCATCACCACGGCGTCGCTCGACATGTCGATCACATCGAGCTGATCCCCGGAGCTCGACGCCAGGACCTGGGCGTCGGCGTCGACGATCCGCACGCTCGCCAGGGTGCGGTCGCGGATCGCAACCAGCAGCGGATCAAAGCGCAGCTGCAAGGGCCGCTGTTCATCGCCGGGGTTGGCCAGCATGTCGGCGACCAGCACCGTGAGCACGTCGGCCTGGTGCTCGAGATCCACCCGGGTCTGGCGGCGCAGATCCATGGCCAGCGCCCCGGTCCCAATCAACGCCGCCAGCGGCAGCAGCAACACCAGGAGGTGCGAACCCAGCAGCCACGTGCGCAGCGACAGCTCCGGGAGCAGGTTTCGCCTGCGCGGCTCCGAGCCCTCGGCTTTGGACTTGTGGTTCATGATTGCGCAGCCGATAGGCAACGTCGTGCGCGGTAGCGAAGGGATCGATGCTTTCGATCAGGACGCTCCTGACTGCGCTTCGCAAGCTCCACGGAGAATAGCTCCGCCAGCGCGGTCGCGCGAGCCCCGGAGCTCGCTGGCGGCGTGAATTCAAACTGATCGCCGCTCTGGCGCTTGGCCCGGCTGGAGGATCCATGAGCCGGGTCCTCTACCAAATGAGTTGACAAACTGACCAACGCCCCGCTATTGATATAGCTACTTTACACAGGAGATACCCATGTCAGAAACTGCTTACTTCACATTTATGCAACGTCCGGATCAGGAGTTTATCTTCCAGTTGACTGATCCAAAGAAGATCCAGGAGGCCCGCGACATCCTCGCGGGAAAGGAGAGGGAGAGGGTGCACGTCATGGGCAGGGTTCAGAAGAGCAAGGCACCCTACAACCCTGCGTGGAGCTATCATCTCGACCCCGCAACCATCAGCTTCTTCTCGATGGCCATTGAAGTGTGTGACGCCGACATGGGGTATGTCGAAGATCATCTGGACGAGGCCGGCGGTGCATTTCTCCCGGGCTGCCACTGGTGCCCGTGGAACTCGAAGCTGGTGCGGGAAGTCACCCTCTGACCTCGCGCGGGGGCAAGTCGGCGTCCCTAAAACCTCGAGCTCGAGAACCCGGCTGCACTCGTTGGTCTGAGGCGTCAGCCTCACTAAACTTTGGGTTCATGATTGCGCAGCCGGTAGCCCACGCCGTGCACGGTCTCGACGGGATCGACGTTGCCCAGCGTGGGGCTGCCTGACTCGGCGCGGAGCTTGGCCCTGAACTTGGCCCGGATCCGTCGCACGTGCGAGTCGAGGGTGCGGCCCGAGACATGCCGCGTGTCGGGGTAGGCGAGCTCGCCGAGCTCGTCGCGCGAGTACACCCGACCCGGTCGGCCCATCAGCACCTCGAGCAAGCGAAACTCCGTGGCGGTCAGCACGACCTCGTGCTCGCCCCACCAGCTGCGGTGGGTCTCGGGGCTCAGCCGCAGCTGGCCCACGACCAGCTGCGACTCGTCGACGTGGGCCTCGTCTACGTCGTCGCGGCTGCCGCTGTCCTGGGTGTCGGCCCGACCGCGGGTGATCCGACGCAGGATCACCTTGACCCGGGTCACCAGCTCACGGGTGGAAAAGGGCTTGGTCACGTAGTCGTCGCCGCCGAGCTCGAGGCCCAAGATCCGATCGATCTCGTCGCTGCGGGCCGAGAGGAACAGGACCGGCGTGACGTCGTCGCGCCTTCGCAGGCGGCGGACGAACTCGAACCCGTCGACCTCGGGCATCGAGACGTCGACGACCAACAGATCGAAGCCGCGCTCGTCGAGCAGCGCCAGCGCGTCGCCGCCGTGGCGGGCCTCGCAGACCTCGTAGCCCTCGCGGCGCAGCGCGTAGCCCACGACCTCGCGCAGCTTCGGATCATCGTCGACGACCAGGATGCCGGGCGAGTTCGCCGAGGCGGCGGTGGGAGGGCGGGCAGGCGCGGCCATGGGCTGGGCTCCGAGGCGCAGCAGGGCGCTCATGACTGCACCTGCGCGAGCTCGACCGAGGATAGCTCCGCGAGCGCGGCCACGCGAGCCTCGAGCTCGGCGAGCCGCTCGCGGACCGGCTCCGACTCACCCGCGAGCGCGAACAACCCGAGCTGAACCCGCAGCGAGAGCAGACCTGACAGCACCGCCTCGAGCTCGGCGTGGGCGTGATCCCGAGCGCCTCGCAGGTTGCCGAGCGCGGCCAGCAGCGTGGGGTCGAGCTCGACGCGGCCGGAGCCCTGGGCCTGGGTCTCGTGCAGCAGGCGATCGACCCGGGCGATCCGATGATCGGCGCGGTGCAGCGAGTGCGCGAGCTTGGCCAGCTGCGCGGCGTCGATCAGGCGGGCGCCCGCGGGTCCGTCGAAGTCTTCCTGCAGGCCCTGTCGCAGCGTGGCCATGCAGCCGTCGATCCGGGCGTGGTTGGGGCCCGCGAAGGTCGGGCGAGCCAGGCTCAGCTCCGACGTTGGCGGTGGTGGACGACCGACGAGCCCGAGCAGGAGCGGCCAGCAGGCCAGCGCGCTGGTGGCCGTGCCGAGCCCGTGTCCGCGGCGGCCGAGGTGCCAGGCCATGGCCGCCCCGATCCCGAGGTAGCCGAGCGAGAGCGTGGCCCACAGCGAGGGCACGCGGCCGCTGGTGAGCTCAGCCAGCACGCGCGGCTCGCCGAGCAAATCGAGCGCCAGCGCGAGCGCGATCATCGGGGTGACTCCTCGACCGCGGGCTCGGCCGGTTGAACCATCGGCGGCTCGACCGAGGTCGCGTCGTGACTCGGCTGGCGCTCACGCCCGAGCAAGCCAGCACCGCGCGCATCCCAGCCGCGGTAGTGCCCGCGCGCGGAGCTCCCGGTGCTGGCGAGGCTCGAGAACACGTCGGCCTCGACGTCGCGCAAGAACGAGATCTCGGCGCGTGGCCGGACCACGAACGGCCGCAGCAACCAGCCCGACTGCGCGAGCAAGACCCCGAGCACCGCGACCGAGGCGAAGCTCGCCAGCGGGCGGTTGCGGCCGCCGCGGGGCAGGCTGTCGAGCAGCGTCATCAACCCCGGGAGCCCGACCAGGCACAGGCACGCGGCCATGGCCAGGACCGCGCGGTGATAGTCGGGGTGCATCGACAGGTACAGCCACAAGATCGGACCACACGCCGCCGCGAGCACGGCCGTGCGCGCGATCGAGACCAAGCTCGCGAGCGCCAGGTGGGACCACGACACGCTGATCTCGCAGGCGTCGTGAAACGCCCGGATCGCCGGCAGCCCGATCAAGACCGGGATCAGCAGCAACATCGGCGTCTTGATCGCGGCGTAGGCATACTGCAGGTCGCCGCGGTACGAGCCCAGCACCAGGCCGAAGATCGCCGCGCCGAACACCGTGATCCCGAGCAGCCGCGGGGCCAACACGGCCAGTCGATCGCGCAGCGGATCGTCGTCGTGGGCGCCCGCCGAAGCGTCGCCAAGCAGCAGCGCGGGCTCGCGCAGCAGCACGCCGACCAGCGCCAGGCTCGAGGTCTGTCGTGCGGCGCTCATGACCACACACCCCCTTCGAGGCCGAGCACCCACGCGCCCACGTCCACGCCGACCCGCAGCGCGATCACCCAGCTCAGCGCGACCCACCCGAGCAACAACAGCGGAAAGTAGCCAGCGACCGCGCCGCCCTGGCGCTCGGCCCGGGTCAGCTCCACGCAGGCGGTCGCGGTCGAGAACACCCCCACACCGACCAGCGACGCCAACAGCAGCGGGATCGCCAGGTTGGTGGTCGCCGAGAAGAACAGCACGATCACGCTCAGCCCGGCGGCCACGCGACCGCCGTGGACCAGCGCCCGACCCAGCCCCGCGGCCAGATCCTCGGGCTTGGCGGACAGCCGCAGGAACTGGTGGACCGCGATCAGAGCCGGCGCGGTCAGGGCCAGCGCCGCCAGATCGACCAGCAGCACGCTCGGGGCCAGGCGCACCGCCGTCGGTCCGGCCGGGGATCCGAGCGCCGCCGCGCCACCGAGCGCGAGCAGGCCGAGCAGCGCGAGCGAGAGATCACGCCCGCGTATCGAGGGGGGAGCCAGGGTGCTCGGGGGCGCGTGAAGGGGGAAGGTCGTGGAGGCGTGCATCGTCGAGCCAGCATTAGCAAGCGTCCGTGCAATGGCTTCGGCCTACGTGCGTCCTTGGCCCGTCGATTTTGTGCAGATTTGGCGCAAGTGGACGGTGGCGATCGAACTTGGCAAGGTCGTGTGCACCCATGGCCAACCCGATCTCCGACAGCACCCAGCGCTTGCTCGATGACATGGACCCAGAAGCCCGCGCTCACGCCGAGCGCGAGGTCGCGGTCAACTCCGTGCGGGCGGCTGGGTTCAAGCTCTCGCTGGGCGAGGAGGTCAACCTGGCCAAGGCGGTCAAGGTGATCGCGGGCGTCGATGGGCTCAGCCGCGAGGAGCTGACAGGGCTCAAGTTCCTCATGATCATGTCGGCGCTGCCCTACGACATTCAGCAGCATGTCGTCGCGTTCGAGACCGAGGGCGTGACGGTGGAGCACGCCAGCGAGCTGTTCGCGGCCGGCAGCCAGAAGGGCTGCTACTTGCTGTCGGGCGCCACGACCGTGGCCGCGGCCGACGGGCTGTCGGCCGAAGAGGAGGCCTCGGCGCGCGAGCTGGGCCAGCGCCTGAAACTGGCCGACAAGCTGGTCAATGTGTTGATCGCCGAGGCCCGCGCGACCGGCCTGGCGATGCGCAAGGGCGACCCGGAGCTGGTCGACGAGCTCAAGCGCCTGCGCGTCGCGCTGTTTGGGTACCTATAGCGAGCGTCAGCTGGGTTACTCGGGGGACGGGGTCCCGTCGTAGATCCAGGTGTCGGCCTCGGCCTGATCCCACACGACCTTGTCGCGGTCCAGGATCTCGTACTGCGACCTGTTGGCCATGAACTCGATCAACAAGAAATTGTCGGTGTCGTAGCGCGTCGCGCCAAACACCACGAGCGGGGCCGGGTAGGACGCCGGCATGTCCAGCCACTTTTGCTCGTGACCGGCCATCAGCAATTTCACGCTCTCACCTTGCAGCGTCAGCACCGTCTCCATGTCGGTGTGCTGGCCGTTGTTGGGCGCCTCGTTGACGGCCACCTGGAACAGCGGGAAGTGGCTGAACATCACGGTTGGCATGCCGGCGCCGAGTTGATCCGCGATCCAGTTGAGCTGCGTGCCGCCGTAGGAGCCCCGCGTGGGATCGTAGATCAGCGTGCCTTCGTCGAAGGTCTGGCCGTACTCGCTGTTGGTGAACACGAACCGCCAGCCCAGATGATCGACGGCGTAGTAGGGGTCCTTGGCGTAGAACTGGCCGAACAGCTGGTGCGAGAAGGTCTTGGGATAGGTCGGGACGGCGTAGTCGCTGTCGCCGAACAGCGGGTAGACCGGGACGCTGAAGCCCGCGAAGATGTCGGCGACGTCGGCGAACGCGTTGGGGTTGGCCTGGTACCAGACTGCGTCGCCGGTCTGGTAGGCGTCGTCGACGAGGTCGCCGAGCACGACCACGAAGCTCGGCGGCGGAACGATCGCCGCGATCTTGTCGCGGGTCTCGAGCAAGCTGGCGCGGGCTTCTTCCAGAGACTTGTCCTGGCCATCGTAGTCGGGGGCCGGAATGTGGGGATCGGCGATCACCACCACGCGGAACCGGTCTGGGTCGCCGTCACCGGTGTCGCCATCGCCGTCGCCGGGTCCGGTGTCTGGGTCCCCATCACCGTCACCGTCGCCCGTGTCGCCATCCCCATCGCCGTCGCCGTCGCCGTCGCCGCTGGTCTCGCCGCTCTCGTCGTCGCTGGCTTCGATGACGACGGCGATGCAGCCGAGCTGCGAGAGCGCGGCGGTGAGGACCAAGGCGGGGAGAACGAGGCTGCGCACGGCGGGCAACGATGGTGCCACAACTCGGGACTGAGCGAGTGTCCCCCAGTCACCCCGACTTTTGGGTAGCCGCGCGCATGCTCGCGAACACCTGCTTGACCTGCTCGCGGGGCTGGGCCGTGATCGACGCGAACTCCTGCCCGACGTTGAGCCACTCGCCGCCGTCGATCGTCACGCACTCACCAGTCACAAACGGCGCCGCGGTCAGGTACACCGCGAGATCCGCGAGCTCCGGCGGCTCGCCGTAGCGACCCAGCGGCACGCGGTGCTTGCCGAGCGTCTCGGACCCCGGCATCAAGAGCCGCGAGAACGCGCCGTCGGTCGGGAACGGGCCGGGCGCGATCGCGTTGAGCCGGATCCCGTAGGTCGCCCACTCGGTCGCCAGCGAGCGGGTCAGCGCCAACACCCCCGCCTTGGCGCAGGCCGAGGGCAGCACGAAGGCCGAGCCCATCCACGCGTAGGTGGTGACGATCGACAGCACGCTGTAGCCGCGGGGGTCGTCTCGTTTGCCGCGCTCGATCCAGCGCTGGCCGATCGACTGGGTCACGTTGAAGCTGCCGTACAGCACGATCTTGACCACGGCATCGAACCCACCTGGGGACAGATCCTCGCTCGGGCACAAGAAGTTGCCGGCCGCGTTGTTGACCACGTCGGTCAGGGGTCCGAGCTCGGTCTCGAGCTGATCGAGCGCCGCGTCGACGCTGGCTCGGTCGCGCACGTCCGCGCTCGCCCATGCTGCCTTGCCGCCGGCTTGCGTGATCGCGGCGACGACCTCCTCGAGTGGTTGGGTGCGACGGCCGAGCACTGCCACGCTCGCGCCGAGATCGGCGTAGCGCAGGGCCATGGCGCGGCCGAGGCCCGTGCCGCCGCCGGTGACGAGGATGGTGTGTGACGAGAGGAGCCCGCGCTCGAACATGGGCGGGATACTAACCGGGCATTCACGCTGTCGGGTGCTGGTCTCCGCGACGGACTCTGCGCGAGCCTGCGAGGCCGGTGATCCAGTGACCTCCGAGCGCGATCGCGTCCACGCTTGGCGCCCCGGCGAGGTGCTCGCCGGCAAGTACGAGCTGCTCGAACAGATCGGGGCCGGCGGCGGGGTGGGGCTGCGAGAATGATGCGGGACGCGGTCGACGTTGGCCTGCGCGAGGTCGAGGCGTTCGTAAAATGGGTGCGGGCCGGTCGAACTCCAGGCGTCACGGGCGCGTTCGAGCGGAGCTGGGTTGCGCTCGGGTCTCAGCGGATGTAACTAACCATATGACCTCGGACCTTCAGAAGCTGATCGACAAGGCGCGCAACGTCACGATGACGAGTGTGGAGCGAGAGACGCAACGCCGGAGCTTCGCGTTCGGGAACACACACATCGAGAACGACCGCATCACTCGTGAGCACATCGATCGTGCTGCGGACAAGATCTCGACGTCCCGTGACTGAGCGCGAGAGTGCCCCCGAAGGCGCTGAGCCGCTCCCTTCTCTCACTGACGACGAGAAGGCGCTTCTCGAGGCCGAGAATGGTATCCGGCAGTACGACCGGATGGTGGCGCTGGTTGAAGGGGCCCTTGCTGCCGCACGCTTTCGCCTACGCGTATCGGCTTTGATCGAGCTCAACCGCCTCGCTGTCGAGGGACTCGAGGTTGACCCTGGGAGTCTGCGGAGCGTCCCGATACGGATCTCCAACACCGATCACCAGCCTCCGCCAGCATCGGATGTGCCCGGTCTGCTCGAGGAAATGTGTGACTACGTGAACGACAGCTGGGAGAGCCGGACAGCGCTCCATTTGTCGGCCTACGTCATGTGGAGGCTCAACTGGATTCATCCTTGGAAGGATGGCAATGGCCGGACCTCTCGGGTTGTTTCTTACCTCGTGCTGTGTGCAAAAACGGGCTTTGTGCTGCCCGGTACAACGACGATCCCGGAAATGATCGCTGGGAACAAACACCCCTATTACGCTGCGCTCGACGCTGCCGACGAGGCGTGGCAGACGCAGCAGCTCGACGTCTCGGAGATGGAGAGTCTGTTGGCCGACCTCCTCGCCAAGCAGCTCGTCGGTATTTACGCGGCGGCGGGGGGCCCGACGTAGGGCCGCAGGCATCCATCAGCGCCGACGGCGAAACGGGCCAGGATCCACAGTGCGCTGGTGTGGCATCAGCGGCTCGATCGCCAGCCCGATCAGCCGTTGCATGCCGCCTCGGTGGGCTCGACGCTGCTCCAGCGCCGCCATTGCAGCCCACAGCGTCCCGAACCCGAGGGTGCTCACGAGATCCGCTACGACGAACCCGAACACAGAGGGCCAGTTGTGGCGGGTGATTCCGGCGCGGACATGGGCGCCGCCATCACGCAGCGGTCGCGCCTCGATCTCGAGCCCGACGCCGCCTTGCAGGATGTTCGCGCTCGGGCCTGGCTCCGATCCAAAATAATAGTCGAACGAGTGCTTGCGGTGGATGCTGAGCGCTCGGCCGCGCCGCTCGATCGCCCAGCCGCGCGCATTGGCGAAGCTCGTCGCGACGAGCTCGATCGCCGCATCGGGATCGAGATCGACGTGAATGCTTCCCCGTGGGGCCATCGTGGCTCAGCCTAGGTAATCCTGCGATTCACCGCCAAAGCACCGACTTCTCGACCTCGTGCAGACGGGCTCGCCAACTCGATTCAACCGTCGACATCGAGCAATGGACGCAGCAACGCCAGTCCGCGAGACAGGCGCGAGCGGACGGTGTTGCCGTTCAATTGCAGGGTCAGGGCGATCTCACCGTTCTTGCGACCGTCGAGGGCCAGCAACACGACGTCTCTGTAGGCCTCCGGCAGCAACGCGGCGGCTCGCTCGGCGTGCGCCTTTTGATCAGCTCGGGTCGTGAGGCGGTCCAGGAGGCTGTCGAGTTCCACGAACACCGCCGGCAGCGCGTTGAAGTCGGCGGGCTCCGTAATTGGTCGCCGGCCGGCCTTGCGCCGGTGATCCGCGAGGACAATGTACGCGACCGAGAACAAGAAGTGCCGCAAGGAGCTCAGGTGCTTGAAGTTTCGCCCCGCGCCGAGCCACGTCGTGGACGCGAGATCCTCGGCGTCCTGAGTCTGCTTGACTCGCGCATAGAAGAATTTGAGCAGCTCGGTGTTGAGGCGCTGGACGGTCGCTGTGCTCGCGGATATCTGCCAGGACATCGGCGGCAGGTTATCACTTGCTACCCGCCCGGATCCGCGCGGCCAGAGATTCGGTCCGACTGACCCAAAGGCCAGGTCAGCGGACCGCGAGACCCGGTAGTCTTCGCCGATGGCGGTGCCCCCCACGCCAGGTTCGCTGCTGGCGAGCAGCCGACGGCTCGCGGCTTGGGGCGCGCGGATCGACAGCGACGCGCGCTCGCCTGTCGACAAGCTGGCCGAGCTGATCGCGTCGCGCTTCGACGTGACGCTCGCGGTCAGCCTCGAGGAGCTGGGCGCGCTCGCGGCCGAGCACCGCTATGTGATCGTGGAGTGCTTGGGCGCCACTCGGCACTCGGCCGTGTACGCGGCCGTCGATGCCCTGCTGGCTCGCTACGTTGCGATCAAGATCCATCGCGCGGATGGTGACGACGCCGACGAGCTCGTGCTCGCGGAGGCTCGGGCGGCGTCGCAGCTGAACCATCCCAACGTCGTCCGGATCTACGACGTCGGGGAGCACGACGGCTGGCTGTTCTCCGTCTCCGAGCTGTGCGACGAGGACCTGAGCGCGTGGTGTCAGCGGCATGGGTGGCTCGAGATCCTCGCGCGGATCATCGAAGCCGGCGAAGGGCTCGCGCGGCTGCACGCGGCGGGGGTCATTCATGGCGACGTCAAGCCGGCGAACATTCTGATTCTGAACGGCGTGGCCAGGCTCGCGGACTTTGGCATGGCGTCGGTCCCCGGTCATTCGACGCGGATCGTGGGCACGCCGGGGTTCATCGCGCCGGAGGTGGCGGCGGGGCTGCGCACCCGGAGTGGGGACGTGTTCGCGCTCGCGGCCACGGCCTGGGCGTGTCTGTTCGCGGAGCTGCCGTATGGGCCGCTGCCGTCGACGGGCGAGCTCGCGGAGGTGATCGAGCTGACGGTGAACCGTGCGCGTAGCCGGGCGTTCGCGCAGCCGCGACGCCAGCACCCGACGATGCCACAGCTGGTCGTAGATGAGCTCGAGTGTGGTCTACGCTGGGACCCGGGGCATCGCCCGAGCTTGGAGCTGTGGCTGGGGCGGCTCGAGGTGCTGCATGCGTGGGGGACACGGCGGGCGAGGTTGCGTGCGCGGATGCCCTGGGCGCGGGGGTGGTCGAGTCGGCGGGCGCTCGCGTTTGTGGGGGCGCTGTTTGTCACGTTTGGGGGCGTGACGGCGTATCTCGCCGCGCGGGCTGAGCCTGCCCGCACGGGTGGTGGTGCTTCGCTGGGGTTTGAGGATTTGCTCGGTGAGCTGGCGTCGAGCAACCCGCGACTGCGAGCGGAGGTCGCCGCGCGTGTGGGCGATGGTGCGGCCGCGGTTGATGCGTTGGGCGACGCGTGGGAGCAGTTTGAGACGCTGTCCTCACGCGATCAGGTCAGGCTGGCGAACTCAGCGAGCGAGATCGCCAGGCGGCTCGAGCTGGCGGAGCAGCTCGAGCACGCGCAGTTGGCTTGGAGCGTTGCGATCTTGCTTCATGGACGAGTCGGCCAGTTAGGCGAGCGAGACGACGCGCTCAGGAGCTTTCAGGAAGTAAGTGATGTCATTCCTATCACGCCTGCTCTGAGGCAAAACAGGTGACGGTGCCATCATCGTTCGACACGCCATCGTAGCAATACCAGATCGTACCGGCGCAACTGAAGCCATTGACGCAGACCTGCTCGCCGCCTTGGTTGACGTAGCAGCACATCGGGAATTCTAGCGTCCCATCCGGTGGCGGGCCCTTCTCGCACATGCCTGCCTGGCTGCAGGCGTCGTCGAGCGGGAGATAGGCGTTCACTTGGCCCGTGGTCGGGTCGACGACCTCGCCGTGTTCGAGGTAGTACGGCCACGCGTCCGCAGGACAGGGGGCAGTGCCCCTGATCGTGAGCTCGCCGCTGCGTGACAGGCAGACGCTCGCGTCCAGCCGGGGCACCTGGGTCCCCGTGGGTGTGCAGTGAGTCGGCGCGGACATGCACAGGTTGCGATGTGTGCTTGCGCTGGCGCTCGACGGTAGCGAGGCGACGCTGGCGACGAGCAACATGAGGGTGAGGTGGTTACGTTGCATGATCGGCAGCCTACCCAACTGATGTGTATGCGTTGTGAATGTGTGCTCACTCGAGGTTGGTTCGCGACGGTTGACGCGTGTTCGCCTTGATCCGGGCGCACCGGACTGGGAGTCTCTAGTTTGATCGTTGGATCACTCCCATTTGATCGTTACAGCACTCCGAGCATGATCCGGGCGCACCGGACTGGGAGTCTCTAGTTTGATCGTTGGATCACTCCCATTTGATCGTTACAGCACTCCGAGGGATAGAAGCCCGACGCGAGCGAGCCCACCTGATCCGGGCGCACCGGACTGATCCGGGCGCACCGGACTTGATCCGGGCGCACCGGACTTGATCCGGGCGCACCTGGCGCACCGGACTGGGAGTCTCTAGTTTGATCGTTGGATCACTCCCACTTGATCGTTGCAGCACTCCGAGGGATAGAAGCCCGACGCGAGCGAGCGCACCGGAGAGCCCGACGGCCCCGCCCGACAAACTTGTCAAAATTCTGCAACACCCCCGTCTGCGGGCCGAGAACATCTGCGTGGCCACCCCCGCGCAGAAACAAGCAAGCGCCGCCCGTCGGGCGAAGAACCGAGCCCGGGGAGAGTCCCGCGACTACCCGCGCGTCCGTGCTCGGCCGTTCTACCGTGGCGCCCGCTACAAGATCACCAGGCGCTGCATCGGTCGACTGATGCTGTTCGCGTCGGGACGTGATGCCAAGCAGGTCGTCAACTTCATCGGCTACTGCCTCGCCCACGCCGCCGCGCGCTACGGAATCCAGATCCACTCGAGCCTGTGGATGTCCAACCATCACCACACCGACCTCACTGATCCCGAAGCCAATCTCGTACCCTTCAAGCAACTTCTGCACAGCCTCATCGCCAGGGGCCGCAACCGGCAGTTGGGCCGAGACGACACCGTTTGGAGCGGCCAGGGTCCCTGCGATACGCAGCGGCCGACCGACGACGAGTCGCTGATGGACATGGTCTACACGCTGACCAATCCGGTGAAGGATGGGCTTGTTAGGTGGTCGAGGGTGTGGCCCGGGTTCACGACGATCGGTTGGCGTTACGGCGAGACCCGGACCTTCAAGCGACCGGCGTTCTTCGACGAAGACGGTGATATGCCCGAGGAGGTCTCGCTGACGCTGGTCCGGCCGGGAATTTTCTCGCAGCTCGATGACGACGAACTGTACGACAAATTGATGGACGCGGTGCGCGAGCGCGAGCTCGAGATTCAGCGGAGCATGCGCCGCCACAGCCGGCGGTTCATGGGGCTGCCCAAGCTAGCGAAACAGCACTGGAGTCGTGCGGCGAAGAGCTTCGAGGAGCGGTTCAAGATCAAGCCCAAGCATGCGGCCTCGAGTGAGGGCCAGCTGTTGAGAGAGTTGGCGCGGAACCGCGAGTGGGAACGGGAGTACGCGGCGGCGCGGGAGTTGCTGCTGGCGGGTAAACCGGCCGTGTTTCCTGCGGGGACGTATTGGATGCGTCGCTTTGTCGGCGTTGAAGTGGCCGCGCAGGCGCCGTAGTGAGCGGGAAATGGGGTAGTGGCGGGGTCGCGCGAGCCATCCTGCCGTCGTGTATTGGTTCGGCGGCGATGGATGATGGGTCGAAAGGTAAATCGTGGCGAATGTTGGGGTTCTGTGAGTAGATTTAGTGCCGACGGGGGGAGAGAGTGGACAATTCAGAGGTGCGGAGGACTAACCGGAGCGCCGATGCGCCCGGCGATCACAGAAGACTCCCCGTCCGGATCGCCCCCTATAGCCCGTCCGCTTCCCCCTATGTTATGGTGGTGCGGCCTTGGCCCGCATCCCGCCGTTATCGTTGGGCTTCTTCGTGCCGCGCGGTCCCGTTGGGATCCGGGTAGGGAGGCTGCTGCAGCAGAGTCGACGAGGCGAGCGCTCAGGACGAGCGCTCGAACACCGACGTCTCACCATCGATGTCAACCACGATCACCTGCGTCGGCGTAAAGCTCGGCGCGTCGATCTCCAGCTCGAGCCTGAACCGACCGTCATCGCCGTCGTCGACCCCAATCGTCAGCCCTGACTGGCTCCGATAGTCCCGAGCCGGGTTTCCCTTCCCCACCACCTCCGCGTAGTCGAGCGTCCGCGACTCGCCCTCCCCCTCCACCGTAATCGTCTGGATTGTCATCACCTGAATCGGCACCACCAGCGCGACCGCGGCGTCCCCAAACTCGACCTCGAGCGGAGGCATCTCCGCGTGCGGCAGCAGCTCGAGCACGTTGCGGGCCAGCGACTCGTCGGCCCCGTTCCCTTGAACGCCAACCATATAGTTGAGGTGCAGGTGCGGCGAGCTCGACCCGGCGCTACCGCTGCGACCCAAGGTCGCGCCGGCTTCCACAAATTGACCAGCCTTGACCGAAGTCTTGCTCATGTGCAGATACGCTGACTTCTCGCCGCCGCCGTGGTCGATCAGCACCCAGTTCCCAGGGCCAGTCGTGCCATCCCACTCGACGACCTTCTCGATCTCACCGGCCTTGATCGCGCGGATCTTGGTCCCCTCAGGCACGGGGAAGTCGGTGCCCGCGTGGAAGTCATACTTGCCGCTCTGGTCGCGGGGCCCGAACGGGGCGCCGATCCTGTCGGCGTCGAGCCTGGCCTTGCCAGAGATCGGCCAGACGATGTCTCCGCCAGCGCCGCCGCACGTGGTCGAGCCGAGCGCGAGGGTGAGGGTCGTGAGTCGAGCCAAGCGCATGCGCGGAGGGTAGGGGATCCGGGTTTGAGCTGGAAGGGCGCGCGGCGCTCGGGCACAATGGCTGCGATGCTCTCGCCCACGCACGCAGGCCGCTCGCTCGCGCTCGTGTTCGCGCTGAGCGGATGCGCGCCCGGCAACGCGGCCGAGCCGAGCGGTGAGGGTACCGCGGTCGGCCCCGCGGTTGTCTCGCCAACGGACGCCGCAGAACCGCCCGCAACGGTCGAGACCGCACCCGCGCCGCCACAACCCCAGCCTGAGGTCGTGGCCCCCGTGATCGCCGACTCCACCATCGAGACGGGGTTCACGGTCGATCCAGCCGCGCAGCCGGGCCTGGTCGAGTTTGCGAGCGAGCTCGCGCAGGTGGGCACGCTGTGGATCGGCAAGCTCGAGGGCAACGGCGGCCGCGACGTGTTGATCTACATCCCGCCCGACGCCGACAACGCCCAGCCCTTCGAGCTGGTGTTTCATTTTCATGGCACCTACAGCGAGCACGTCGAGCGGCAGCGCGAGGGCCTGAAGAAGAACCAGTGGGTCGGCTGGGAGCGGCTCGAGCAGACCCTGGGCGCGATCACGGAATTACAGGCGACCCGGCCTCACCACAATGTCGCGCTGATCTATCCGTTCAGCGCGGGCAAGCGGCTCGAGCCGGGTCACCGCGGGTGGAGCAACGTCGCCTATGATCGCATGTGGATGGACCCGGCCGCGCCGCCGGACTACCGCGACGACTTCGCCACGCTCCACGCCGAGGTGGTCGCGCTGCTGACGAACGAGCTGGGCGTCCACCCGAGCAAGCTGCCCGACGCCGTGATCGCGGAGGGCCACAGCGCCGGCGGGATCGCGCTGCTCAACATTGCCCGCGAGGGCTCGGCGCACGTGCGCGAGTTCCTGTTCTTGGACGCCAGCTTTCAGAGCTGGGCCGACGGTTGCTACGCCGCGGTCAAGGACACGGGCGCCGCGGCCAAGCTGACGTTGGTGGTGACCGACAAGGGCATCGCCGATCCGTTCACGGGCCGCGATCCCTGGTGCGTGACCATGAAGGCCGACGCCTCGCTGTGGGCCGAGAAAAAGTCGTGGTGCGCGACGCGAGCCAGCGAGACGGTCCCCGGCAGCAGCTGGACCTGCGCGGAGCTCGAGCTGGTGGCCGAGGAGTGGCGGGATGATTATCGAGACTGGTGTGCCGCCTACGAAGGTGGGATGCAGGGGCTGGATCAAGTCACGCTGGTACCCACGAAGGTCTATCACAAGGACCAGCCCCGGCACTTTGCGGGCGGGCTCGAGCTGCCTGAAGATCGCCTGCCCTGACCGCGCGACGCCGCTACTGGCTAATGCTCCAGTATGTCGGCTGGCTTGAAACTGGCCGTGCCTCCGATGTGGGCCGCGCTATCATGCCGGCCATGCGCGGGAACCCTGGCGTCGCCGATCCGTTGAAGAGCACCTCCACCTGGCGCGCAGCCGCGCTGATGTTCGTGGCGCTGGTGCTGGTGATCGCGGCGTGCACGAAGAAGCAGCCCGAACCCGAGCCGGAGCCCGAACCGATCGTGAAGCTCGATCTCTGGGCTGGCGTCCCGCCGCTCGATCCCGCCGCGGCCGATCTACACGGCGAGCTCGTGCCCAAGCCGGGCCCGCAAAAGCCGGCGCAGGTCGGCGAGGAGATCGAGCTACCGTTTCCTCCGCCGGCCCCACCAGGCGACGCGGTCGGCGTGTCCGAGCCACCCACCGGCCCGCTCGAGGTCCTGCGCACGGGCCCCGACGGCGAGCAGGGGCTGGTCGACGCGATCCGGGTGTCGTTCAACCACCCCATGGTCCCGCTGGCCTCGATCGAGGATCTGCGCGCACACACGGCCCCCATGCAGATCGAGCCTGCGATCGAGGGCGAGTTTCGCTGGATGGGCACGCGGGCCCTGGCGTTCCACCCGACCGGGCGCCTGCCGTTCTCGACCAGCTACGCGATCACGATCCCGGCCGGGACCCAGTCGACCCACGGGACCGAGCTCGCCAAGGCGGTCGAGTGGTCGATCACCACGCCCACGCTCGCGCTCGATCGCAGCGTCCCGCACCAACACGGGGCCAGCCACGTGCACCTGGATCAGCCGATCTTGCTGCGCTTCAACCAGGGCGTCGACGCGAACGCGGTTGCGGCCGCGCTGAGCTTGAAGGCCGGATCCAAGCGGGTGGCGCTCGAGCTGATCCCGGAGTCGCGCTGGCAGGACGAGGACCTGGCCAAGTTCATCGACCCGTGGGTGGCCGGCAGCGAGCAGGCGTGGGAGCGCTCGCGGGTGGTCGTGCTGCGCCCGGTCGCCGAGCTCACGCCCAACACCAAGTACACCGTCGAGCTACCGCCGGGGGTCTACGGCGAGGGTCCGCTGCGCAGCGACAAGCTGGCGTTCACGTTCGAGACCTACCCGCCCCTGAAGCTGTCGCCGCATCGCTGCGATCCCTCGCCGTGCTCGGCCAGCTACGGGATCGTCGTCGACGCCAGCAACCAGATCCGCGACGCGCGGGTGATCGACAAGGTCCACGTGAGCCCGGCCGTCGAGAACCTGCGGATCGACGCCGGCTGGAACGGCGTGCAGCTCAGCGGCGACTTCATCGGCGACACCACCTACGAGGTCAGCGTCGACGCGGGGCTCGAGGACATCTACGGGCAGAAGCTGGCCAAGCCCTACACGGCCAAGGTCAAGCTCGGCCCGCTCGAGCCCAACTTGCGGGTCTGGCCGCAGGCCAAGCACCCCGGGATCATCGAGGCCAAGGCCGGCCACACCGTGCAGATCAAGGTCGCGGGGCTGCGCAAGCTCGAGGTCATGGCCTCGTCGTTCAACAGCACCGAGCTGGCCGATTACTACCGGCACAATGGCTCGACGGGCTATGACTACAAGTGGCCCGAGGATCTGCGCAGCCCTCGGCATACCCACGAGATCGACGTCTCGAAGTCTCGCCAGCAAGAGCAGACGATCACGCTCGATATCGACGACTACATCGAGGGCAGCGACACCTTCGTGTACTTGATGCTGCGCTCCGAAGAGTACAAGCGCTGGGGCTGGACCGAGCGCAGCACCCTGGGGCAGATCGTGCAGCTGACCAACGTCGGCGTGAGCGTGGCGATCGATCGCCACGACGCGGTCGCGCTGGTGACCACGCTCGATACGGGTGAGCCGGTCGCCGGGGCCGAGGTGCGGCTGCTCGCGGATCAGGGCAAGCGGGAGATCTGGAAGGGCAAGTCCGACACCAACGGCGTCGCGCGGCCCAAGCTCGGCAACGCCCGCACGTGGAGCCTGATGCTCGCGGTCAAGCACGGCAACGACGAGGCGTTCCTGCCCCTGGATCAGAGCGATCTCGAGGGCCGCTGGGTCTCGCATCTATACGGCGACAAGGCCGAGGATCAGGTCCGGGCCTTCATCTTCACCGAGCGCCAGCCCTACAAGCCCGGCGAGATGGTCCACCTCGTGGGGGTGGTGCGCAAGCAGACGCGTGGGCCCGCTGGCGCCGTGATCCCGTGGGGCAACGGGCTCGAGGCCGAGTACGAGGTCAACACCGAGCGCGGCGTCGAGGTCCAAAAGGGCAAGCTGAAGATCAGCGCGTTTGGGACCTTCGCGGTCGACATTCAGACCGACGAGAACGGCGACACTGGCAACTACTCATTCAGGCTCGAGCACAACGGGCTGTTTGGATCGAGCCAGACCTTCTATCACAACTTCGCGGTCGAGGCGTTCCGCACCCCCGAGTTCGAGGTCGAGGTCGCGCGCGCCGAGTCGTCGCCGCTGTACTTTGGCGACGAGCTCGCGGTCGAGATCCGCGGTCGCTATCTGTTTGGTGCGCCGATGATCGGCGCCGACGTGCACTACACGCTCACGCGCCAGTCCACGGACTTCCGCCCGCCGGCCGAGGGGCTGTCGGCGTTTCACTTCTCCGCGTCGCCCGGTCGGCGTGGGCACTGGGGCGACTACTGGGGCGGCAACTGGAACCCGACCCAGCAGCTCGAGTCGAAGACCAAGCAGCTCGACGCGCAGGGGATCTTGAAGGTCACGCACGCGCTCACGCAGGTCGAGCCTCCGGTGCCCGGCCAGGCGCCGCCGCCCCCACCGGATCCCGAGGACGAGCCTGCGGTCGAGCCTCCGCCGACAGCGGCGACCTTCTCGATCGCGGCGACGGTGACCGACGAGAACCGCCAGGCGATCGCCGGAAACGGCAGCTTCGTGGTCCACCCGGCGGCCTATTACGTCGGGCTCCGATCCGAGCGTAGCGTGCTGCGCGAGGGCGAGCGGACCCGCGTCGAGGCGGTCGTCGTCGATGTCGACGGCAAGCGGGTGCACGACGTTGGCGTGGCGCTGAAGGTCATTCGCAAGGACACCACCCGGACCCCCGTGCAAAAGCAGGGCGTGTGGACGTTCGCGTATTCGACCGAGGAGACCCAGACCAGCGCGTGCGCGCTGACGTCGGGGGCGACGCCGGTCGCGTGTGAGGTCAGCGTTGGCGAGCCGGGGACCCACGAGGTCGTCGCCGAGATCACCGACGCGAGCGGCCGCAGCAACCGGGCCGTGCTCGAGCTGTATGTGCACGGCGACGACGCGGTGGTCTGGGACGACGAGGACAAGCGCGTCGATCTGGTCGCCGACAAAGACAGCTACGAGCCCGGCGAGACCGCCAAGCTGCTGGTCCGCTCGCCGTTCGACGAGGCCCGCGGGTTCTTGGTGATCGAGCGCGAGGGTCTGGCGCAGACCCACCAGCTGTACGTGCGTGGTGGGGTGGCGGTGGTCGAGGTCGCGATCACGCCCGAGATGGTCGCGGGCGTGACCGCGTCGGCGGTGCTCAGCAAGCCCCGCACGCCAGTCGCGGGTGCCCCGGCCGATCAAGACCTGGGCGCACCCGCGGCGGCCAGCGGCCAGGTCGAGCTGATGGTCTCGAAGGCCAGCAAGGCGGTGGTCGTCGAGGTCCAGCCCGAGCATGACCGGGTCGAGCCGGGCGCGAAGCTTCGGGTGGATCTGCGCACCCACGCGGTCGACGGTGAGCCGATCCCGGCCGCGGTCGCGCTGTTCGTGGTCGACGAGGGCGTGCTCAGCTTGATGGGCTACCAGACCCCGGATCCGCTCTCGTTCTTTCACCACAAGCGCGAGGGTGAGGTCGGGTTGTTCGCGGATCACAGCCTCGTGTTGCCGCGCGACGCCCAGCAACAACCAAAGCCCAGCGCGATCGGCCCGAGCCCCGACGAGTCGTCGGCGGCCACGGGTGACGGCGACGCGTGGGGCGGCCTCATGGACGAGGAGATCGGCGAGGCGTACGGTGTCGGCGGGCTCGGCCTGCGCGGGACCGGTCGCGGCGGCGGCGGGACCGGTGAAGGCACGATCGGGCTCGGCAACGTCGGCACGATCGGCAAGGGGGGCGGCGGCGGCTCAGGCTACGGCTATGCCGCCAACGCCGATCAGCCCAAGGAGGAGCGCAAGGAGTCCGAGAAGGCGCCCGGGGCGATGCCACCACCCGCCCCCTCACCCAAGCGCTCGAGCAGCTCGCTGGCCATGACGGCGACGATCGACGCCAACGCCGCGATGGCCCAGGAGGTGTCGCTGCGGACCTTGTTTGCGACCACGGCCTACTTCGAGTCCGAGCTGAAGACCGACGCCGAGGGGCGGGCCAGCGTCGAGATCGAGATGCCGGAGAACCTGACCAGCTTTCGGATCATGGCCGTGGCCGTGGATCCCACCCGGCCCGATCGCTTTGGGAGCGGTGAAGCCTCGGTCCGGGTCCGCAAGACGATCATGCTCAGGCCCTCGCTGCCGCGGTTCTTGAACATGGGCGATCAGTTCGAGGCGTCGGTCATGGTCGACAACCAGAGCGAGACGACGCAGGCGATCATGGTCGGGACCCGCGGGGTCAACGTGACCATGCTCGGCTCGGTCGAGGACACCCTCGAGATCCCGCCGGGTGAGTCCCGGGAGGTCCGGTTCCCCATGGCGGTCGAGAGCGTGGGGATCATGCGGCTGCAGTTCGCCGCGCTGTCCAATCAGGGCCGCGACGCGACCCAGCTGGAGATCCCCGTGCTGGTGCCCGCGACCAAGCAGGCGTTCGCCGACTACGGCATGACCTCGGCGTCGGTCCAGCGCGAGGTCCAGCTGCCCCAGGACGCGCTGCCCGGGTTTGGCGGGCTCGAGGTGTCGATGTCGTCGACCGCCCTCAACGGGCTCGAGGACGCCGTGGAGTTCCTGGTCAGCTACCCCTACGAGTGCTCTGAGCAGACCGCCAGCCGGCTGCTGCCGATCTTCGCGCTGGGCGACGTGCTCGACGACTTCCCGATCGCCGACGTCCACGATCGGGCCCGGCGGGACAGCCTCGCGCGCGCGGGCATCGACCGCCTGTTTCAGCGCCAGAACTGGGACGGCGGCTTCACCTATTGGGGCGACGACCGGCGGCGCGAGAGCTGGCCGTATGTCTCGACCTGGGTCACGCTCGCGCTGCTCGAGGGCAAGCAGGCCGGCTACGAGGTCGACGCTGCCAAGCTGGATCGGGCGATGGCCTATCTGGACAGCTACGTGCGCAATGGCGTGACCACGCGGTGGGGCAACTACTACGACTGGACCACGCGGGCGTTCGCGCTGTGGCTGCTGTCGCGCGAGGATCGGGGCTCGGAGCTGTTCGACAAGGTCTGGGCCAAGCGCTCGGAGATCCCGCTGTACGGGCGGATCTTGCTGATGAGCGCGGCGCATCGGTTCAAGCGAACCGGGCCGGTCGAGGCGGTGCTCGCCGAGCTCGATGATCTGGTCGTCGAGAACGCGCGGGTGATCCACTTCGCCGAGTCGCGGACCGAGGCCGCGGGCGACGGCCTGGCCGTGCTCATGCACTCGAACACGCAGACCGACGCGATCGCCTTGATGGCGTTGATCGAGCTGGGCAGGGAGATGGGCGACGACGAGATGGCGCCCAAGATCATGGCGGGGCTGATGTCGGACCGCGACCCCCGCAATGGCGGGCGCTGGAACACCACCCACGCCAACGCCTGGGCGCTGATGGCTGCGTCGCGCTACTACGCGGCGGTCGAGAGCGAGACCCCGGAATTCGTGGCCAGGATCTGGCTGGACGAGATGTTCGCGGGCGAGGCCAAATTCGTCGGGCGGGACATGGCGAAGGTCAACCAGCAGGTGCCGATGCGGGCGCTGCTGGGGCAGTCGGTCGAGAGCGTGACGCTGGGCAAGGACGGGCCCGGCAAGCTCTACTACCGGCTGGGCCTGCGCTACGCCCCGGCGGACTTTCGCATGGACCCAGTCGATCGCGGGTTCACGGTCTCGCGCCGCTATGAAGCGCTGCCCGAGGGCGGCGCCGACAAGCCCGATCCCGACGCGGTGCGACAGCTCGACGACGGCACGTGGAGCGTGAAGGCGGGGACCAACGTCAAGGTCACGCTGACGCTGACCGTGCAGGATCGGGCCAACTTCGTGGTCGTGGATGACCCGCTGCCGGCCGGGTTCGAGGGGCAAAACCCGCGATTCCTGACCAGCGTGGGGGTGACGGGGCAGGGCGGCACCACCTACGACCGCGGGCACGACTACGACTATGGGGGGTATCGCTTCGCCGAGGTCAGCCGCGGTTGGTGGTATCCGTGGTTTAGCTTCGATCACACGCAAATGCGTGACGACCGAATGTTGCTGTTCGCCGACCACCTCGGCGCGGGGGTCTACACGTACAGCTACACCGCGCGAGCGACCAACCTGGGCACCTTCGTGCTGCCGCCGGTCCACGCCGAGGCCATGTACGAGCCCGAGCGGTTCGGGCACGGATCGTCGTCAATGGTGAAGATCGTCCACTGAACTCGGGCTCCTACATGAGCCGGCCTCGTGTGGGCGGGGGATGTCACCCGCGAGACGGAAATACACCCTCGAGCGCGATGATGAAGTTCAGCGTCAAGAACGGCGGCATCACATTCACCGCCTGGCCACCCCCCGTCATCGAGATCGTGCCGGCGTCCATGGACTGATTGGGCGGACCGGCCTCGTAGACCTTGACGTCGGCGCCAGTGTGGGCAAATGCGTTGCCCGTGGGGTCCCCGGTGGTAGCGAGGGTCTTGTCGGCCTGGACCAGGTGGTTGTGGGCTGGGATCTGGTTGACGGTGAGCGTGACCGTCTCGTGACCGGACTTCTCACCGAGCCTTCGGGGGCTCAAGCCGGGACCGTTGCCCGCGTGGATGGCGTTGCGGCCCCGCAGGTCGGGCAGCGCGAAGCTCGTGCGGCCGTCGCCGCCGTAGGTGGTACCGATAATCGAGAACAGCGCGCTATTCGTGGAGATGGGGAGTAGTTGCCCATCGCATAACGCCCACCCGCGGGGTGCGAAGTTGCCGGCAAATTGAATGATCGTACCGAGGATTGGTTCCATTGTGTGTCTCCTGGGTCCCGGGCGAGACGAATCATCATGAGACGTCTGCAGGGATTCGCGCCAGCGTATCACCGCACTTGGAGCGTCGGCAGGGAAAACCTCGCGAAGCTTTGGGGCGTCGCGCGGTGGCTGCGAGCGATCACACGGACGCTGGGTTTTCGCGCGCGAGTTCGTTCGCGCGGCGACGCTGTCGCCACACGCCGAGGCCGAACAGGATCAGCACAGGAGGCGCTCCAACAGGTCCTACGGCGCAGCCACAGCCAGCGCCGTTGCTATCGCTGCTCGGCTCGTCGCCGGCTGTGCCGGTCTCACTCCCGTCGTCATCGCCGTCGCCGTTGCCATCCCCATCGCCGTCCCCATCGCCTGGATCACCGTCGCCATCACCCGGATCGCCGTCGCCATCGCCCATGGAAACACCGTGGAGGTCGAGCACGTGCAGCGCGCTCCACTCGTTGCCGTCGAGGGTGCGGGCTCGAAGCACCACGGGTGAGACCAGGTTGACGTCGACCGTGACGTCGCCGTCGATCCCCTGCGGTGCGCCACCAACGGCGCGCGGATCAGACCCATCGACGGTGTAGTAGATCGTACCGGCGCCGCCATCGAGCTCGAGGCGGACGGCAAGCGGGGTGTCGGGCGCGAGCTCGAGCTGCGTGAACTCGATTAAGTCGGCGCCCTCGAACACCAGCGGCGGGTCGACCAAGGGGTAGTAGCCCTCGGTTCGCAGCGCCGTGATCAGGTTGGCGGCGGCGCCGTCCATGTACGCGTCTTGAAAGTCGACCTCGTCCTGCCAGTCTTCGTCGCGCGTGCGGGTTGGCCCGCCGATCACCGCGTCGCCCCAGCGCGCCGACTCGGCGACGACCGGCGTCCGCAGGTGATCCGCGAGCGCCTGCCAGCGCGCGCGGGCGTAGTCGTCACGCAGCGCGCCGTCGTTGTAGAGCGCGCGATAGGCCCGATCCGCGAACGCGAGCATGAATTCGGGGCTGTGCTTGGCCGAGTTGAAGATCCGCGCGGTGCTTGGACCCGCGCCCTTGCCAACCCCCGCCAAGAAGTCGGGGTGCACTTGTGGTTGAGTGGGGGAGCCCATGCCGACCCCAAACGACCACTCGCCGTCCCAGGTGAAGAACATGAATGGAGCTGCTGGCACATTTTGATTGCCGCCCCACCAATTGTTGCCCGGCCAGTCTCGCACCCCCGCGTACCAGTGCAACAATAGATAGTCGGAGAACACGTCGACATTCAGGTACTCGCGGAGCTCCTGATAATTGCCGAGCTCGGCCATGTCGGCGTCCTTCAGCGGCCCCGACAAGTACTCCCACCGCGCCGGGTCGCCGCCCTTGGGGCCCGCGTGGCTGATCGCAAACCAATCGGTCTCGAGCCCGCCCATGTACGCGCTGGTGAACCACTCGTCGAGGCGCTCGACGGGGTTGTACAGGCCAAAATAAACCCCGTTGAGGTACAGGTGCACGAAGGTGCCGTGCGACCCAACGCCCGACAGCTCGATCGAGGTGTCGCGCATCCATTGATCAGTCGTGTAGGTGGTTCGGTCGGGGTTCCAATTGCGCGCCCAGCTGCGGTTGTTGCCGCCGCGCAGGACCAGGCGGTCGAAGTTGCCCGTGGCGGTCTCGCCGTTGAGGGGCCCCCGCGAGAGCAGATCGGTGCTCCACTTGGGATCCTCGTACTGCGACTTGAACGACAGCCGCATCGAGTTCTTGACCCGATCATGGCTGTGGCGCTCGAGCCCGCCGGTCGTGTCTTCGCTGTCGCCCTCGGGGTAGATGACCTCGATCGAGACCATGATCTCGGCGTCGCCGCGATAGGCCGACCACAGCGCGCCCTGCTCGGCGGACAGGCTCATGGTGGGGATCGCCGTCAGCGCGGGGATCATCTCTTGCGTATAGGCAATGTCCTCGACGATCGCGGGATCCATCTCATAGTCGTGATGGGCTGGGCCGCCGCCGCCGTTGTAGTCGTAGGTCTGCCAGCCCGGGAGATCAGCTGGCTGGGTGAGCACGTCTGGCAAGAAAATATAGGTGTGCGCCGCGATCTTGCTGGGCGGATCTGGATCGAGCGAGGCGTAGGCCCGCAGCACCACCCCCGGGGCCGCGGATGCATTGGGATCGATCAGGACCTGGGTGCCCGAGGGGCCGCTGTGCGCGGTCATCGACGTGCGTGGATCGCTGCCGTCGAGCGTGTAGGTGATCGTCGCGCCCGGCGTCGCGCAGCTCAGCACGACCGGAAACGCGACCGCGTCCATGAACAAGCCCCGCTCGACGCTGACGTCGACCGGCTCGACCGCCAGGGCCGTGAGGGGCAGCAGCGCGAGCAGGAGCGTCAGGGCAGCGAAGCGCATTCGCGCACGCTACCAGAGTTTGGCACCCGACCTCAGTGCGACGCTGGGTGAGCATCGCGGGAGGGGTATCAGGACCAGGGAAAGCCGCGCTCGAGGTCGAGGGCTGGCAAGCCTGTGGCGCCGTCGAGCTGCTCGAGCTGACGCCGCCACGCTGCGGGCGAGGTGTCGACGTCGAGGTGCAGCCGACCGCGACTACGAACCACCAGCTCGCGGGCGAGAGCGCGGCGCACAGGGACGTCCGCGCTCGCGAGGGTCGCCAACACCTGCGCGTTCGATCGCGCCGCGCCGCCCAGCAAGCGCGCGCTCGACTGGGCCGCGAGCCAGGTCTTCGCCTCGGGGCCAGCGTCGAAGCTGCGTCCGGCCGCGATCTGCAGGGACGCCCGGGCGGCCGCGCGCAGCTCCGTGTTCTCGTCCTCGAAGCGGAGCGCGCAGATCTCCAGCACGGCGGGCCGACCCGAGAGCCCGAGCCCCCGCAGGAGCCCGGGCGTGGGGCTGCCGTCGAGGGTCGCGCACAGCTTGGTGACCTCGGCCTCGGTGCCGAGCAGCCCAACGAGCTCCGCGGCGCTCGGGAAGCTGGGGTTGCGGGCGAGCTGATGGCAGACCAGCCACGCGCTGTTGTTGGCGAACAGCAGCGCGGTCTCGATCGCCTGAGCCCGGACCCCGGGGTCGCCGGCGAACAGGTGGTTGGCCAGCTTGGGCTCGAGCCTGGGCGCGGCCTCGCAGTGGGGGAGCGCGCGCAGGCCGGCCCGGACGACCTGGGGATCGGCGTGGGCGAGCGCGGCGTCGATCGCTGCGGCGCCTGGATCCCAGCCGTGATCGGCGAAGCACTCGAGCCAGGTCGCGCGCAGTTGATCGGTCTGGGCGGTCGCGAGCCCGGCGGCCGCGATCGACTGCGCGCGGGGATCGTCCCACGACCGCAGCACCCGCAGCGCGCCGGCGCGGAGATCTGGCTCGAGCTCGGCGACCAGCTGAGGGAACGCCCGCTTGGCTGGCCACGACTTGCTGTGGAGCAGGGCCAACAGCGCGGCCGCCGAGCGGTGGTTGGGCAGCGAGCTCAGCTCGGGACGCAGGTGCGCTTCGAGCTGCTCGCTGGGGACCGAGGCGAGCACCTCGAGGTGACCGCGCCAGGCTTCGAGCGAGGCGCTGGTGGTCGCGTTCTGGAGCTGCTCGTACGCGGTGGCGGCCAGGGAGAAATGCTCGGCGAGGTCGACCGAGGGCGCCGACGTGCTCACGCTCGGCGGCGCCGGGGTAGGGATGACCGATTTCTCGGTGAAGGTCGGTGAGGGGGCGGTGGTCGTTGGGGCCGCGACGGCTGGCGGTGCGGCGGGTCGGGCCAGGGTCGGAGCCGCGGGCGGAGGCGCGACGAAGGCGGTCCGACTGACTGCGGGCGGAGGCGTGATCAAGGCGGTCTGACTGGGTTCGCGCGGAGGCGCGACGAAGGCGGTCTGGCTGGCGGCGGGTGACGGCGCGACCAAGGACGGCCGGTCGTCTGCGGGCGGAGGCGCGACGAAGGCGGTGCGACCATCCGCGGGCGGAGGCGCGATGAAAGCGGTCTGACTGGCTGCGGGCGGAGGCGCGATGAAAGCGGTGCGATCGTCCGGGGGCGGTGGCGCGACGAAGGCGGTCTTGTCGTCGGGCTTGTCGTCAGGCTCGAGCTCGGTGCTCGCCGGCGAGGCGCCTCGCTGGCGCGCGAGCAATTCGGCGCTCGGGATCATCGCGGTGCGGTCGGACGGCTCGAGCGCGGGCTCAGGCTCAGCGCCGAGTCGCGCCGCGACGACCTCGGTCCTGTCTCCCGGCGTCGCGGCTCCCGGCGTCGCGGATCCCGGCGCGATCCTGGTGTCGGCGTACGGGTCGTCGGGGATCGCCATCATGATCTCGGTCCCGATCCCCGATCCGAGCGGCGCGTCGAGCTCCCGCTGTCCGGGCAGCGCGACGAACTCCGTTGGGTCGTGGTACTCGGGCTGGTGCGGCGCGGCGGCGGGCGTGGGCGAGGTCTCGCGGGTCGCCGGCGGCGTCGTTCTCGACGTCGACGCGGCCGCGCTGGTCCGCTTCGTCTCCCTGCGATGCAGCAAGCCCAGCCACAGCGCGAGCCCGGCGAAGCCCAGCATGCCGGCGAAGCCCAGCAACATCATGATCACCTGCGGGGGCTCGAGAGCGATCAACACCGCCGCGATGTTAGCCGATCCGCGCCGCGCCTGGGCTACCCTGAGCGTTGATCGCCGATCGGCTGCAGGGCCAGGGCGACCCACTTGGCGAGTGGCTGGCGGTTCGCTGGGGTCTCGACGCGGGTGGCGTGGCTCGTTCCGAGCGCCAGCAGCTGCTCGACGGGGAGGGGAAGCTCGCGCGGTGACGAAAGGCCGTGTCCAGCCAGCCCGAGGCGGTGCTGACGCTGTAGCAGTGCTACCGTGGGCGCGGTGTCGGGCACGGGAACGGCGGCATGGTTACCCACGCGATCGGCGGAGCCGCTCGCGTCGCACGCTGGTGCTGCGATCCCAGCCGAAGCGCGCGCCGAGACGGCGCGACCGACTCGACCGTTTCGGTTTGGCAGCGAAGAGCGAGCCGACCCCGATCCCGCGCTGCAGCCGGGCGCGGTGGTGGGCGAGCGCTACCGGATCGTGCGGCTGCTGGGCGAGGGCGGCATGGGCCGGGTCTACGAGGCCGAGCACACCGTGCTGCGGCGCCGGGTCGCGCTCAAGCTGCTGCGGCGTGAGGCGCAGGAGTCGTCCGAGAACCTGGCGCGCTTCCAACAAGAGGCGCTCGCGGCCAGCCGGATCCAGACCCCGGAGATCGTCGAGATCGTGGACTTCGCCAGCCACGTCGGGCCGGCCGGTCAGCAGACGTACATGGTCATGGAGCTGCTCGCGGGCGAGAGCCTCGAGGCCTGGCTCGAGCACGAAGGCCGGCTCGACCACGCGCTCGAGCTGCTCGCCCAGCTGTGCGAGGGGCTGGCCGCCGCGCATGCTGCAGGCGTCATCCACCGCGACATCAAGCCGGCCAATGTGTTTTGCTGCGCGCCGGGCCCCCAGCTCAAGATCCTCGACTTTGGGATCGCGAAGATCACCGAGGGCGGCCAGGGGTTTCAGACCCAGCAAGGCTCGCTGCTCGGCACGCCTTATTACCTGGCGCCCGAGCGGGTGATGGGAGCTCAGCTGACCCCGGCGGCCGACATCTACAGCGTCGGCGTGATCCTCTACGAGCTGCTGACGGGCAACGTGCCGTTCACGGCCCAGAGCTTCGTCGGCATCCTCGCGCTGCACGTTCACAGTGAGCCGCTGGATCCACGCCAGGCGGCCCCGGATCGGCTGATCCCCGACGCGATCGCGGCGCTGTGCATGCGCTTGCTGACCAAGGAACCCGCGCGTCGCCCCAGCGCGGCCGCGCTCGCGCTGGAGCTGCGGGCCATGGTTGGCGCGCAGTCGCAGGCGCTGGCCGCTGTCCGCACCGGTCCCCGCGAGCAGGTGGCCGGGGCCGGAGCCGACACCCACGTGTTGTCCGACGCGTTGCCCGACGTCGGGGCGGGCTGCTCGATCTCGGAGCGGCCGACGGCGCCTCCCTCGGTCGCCGTCGGTGCACACGCGCTCGAACCAAAGGGCGGGGGCGGCTCGGGGCGCGGGGGCACGGCGATCGGACACGCGGCGGCTTCGATCACGAGCGTGAT